>NZ_JBEAAK010000003.1:0-562268 GCF_040446535.1 Pseudoxanthomonas sp. Soil82 | reverse complement strand
CAGGTCGATGGCAACGGTACTAGCATGCATGGCGTGGACTCCTCTCGTGATCCCGTGTCCCGATCCAGTATCGGTCTGGCTCATCGAAGCCGTGTGGTGACGCGGGAGGAGTCCATCCCATCATTCAAGCCGAACCCGCTTCGCGGGTCGGCTTAATTCAGGCGTTGGGCGGCTATGGCTAGTAAATCGCGCGTGTGGTTCTCGCTGGGTGCGGTACTTAGCTTCCTCGCTTGCCTGTACTGCGCACTCTGGATTCTTTCTGCGGCAAGTCTGGCGTCTGGCTACTGCGGGGGCAGGTTCTCGCTCTTCGCAGAAGAGTTCCGTTGCCGCCAAGCCCACATCGCCATGCTGCTCGCGCTGGGCTTCGGCGTACTATCTAGCTACTTGGGGTGGCGAGCGGTTCGCGCGGATCATCGCGGCGCCGCCTAACAGTTCATTCAAGCCGAAGCGGTAGTTCCTACGGTTCAGTGGACACCCTGACCTAACCCTCAGAGTGCTCCCATGCCAAAGCCCGGCCCAAGAACAATCGGCCGTTACAGCGACGAGTTCGAAGTGCCGCCCTCCAGCTAAGCCAGCAACCTGGTGTGCTGGTCAGCGACGTCGCCCAGTCGCTTTCCATCCAATCCTGGTGATCGTCATGCCCGACCTCAACCGCATCCGGTTTGAAACCACCATCCAGGCTCCCGCGGACGTGGTGTGGCACCACATCACTTCTCTGGACAGCTACAAGCAGTGGACCTCGGCGTTCGCGGAGGGCTCGTACTTCCAGGGTTCCTGGGAGGAGGGGGCGAGGATCCGCTTCCTGGCGCCAAGCGGGGACGGGATGGTCTCGGAGATCGCCGAGAGCCGAAGGAACGAGTTCATTTCAATCCGCCACCTTGGATTCATCGCCAACGGTACGGAAGACATGACGAGCGAGGCCGTGCGCGCCTGGGCGCCGGCCTACGAGAATTACACGCTCCAGCCGGTACAGGGCGGCACCCGGCTCGTGATCGACCAGGACGTTCCCGCCGAATGGGCGGAGCACCTGGGTCAGGCTTGGCCGAAGGCACTGCGCCTGCTGGCTGGGCTTTGCGAGACCAGGGCTGCGAGCTGACCCTCGCTGAACCTGATCTGCGACCGCCTTTGCGGACGCGCGCTGGCGCCCGCCCGGGCGCGCTTACTCCACCCGCGTACCGAAGATCCGGTCGCCCGCATCGCCCAGGCCGGGCAGGATGTAGCCCTTTTCGTTGAGGCGCTGGTCGATCGCGGCGGTGTACACCGCCACGTCCGGGTGCGCGGCCTCCAGGTTGGCCAGGCCTTCCGGTGCGGCGACCAGGAAGATGCCCTTGATCCGGCGCGCGCCGGCGCGCTTGAGCATGTCGATGGTGGCGATGAGGGTGCCGCCGGTGGCCAGCATCGGGTCCAGGATCAGCGCGTCGCGTTCGTCCAGGCGGCCGGTCAGGCGTTCGAAGTAGGGCACCGGCTGCAGCGTTTCCTCGTCGCGCTGCAGGCCGACCACGCTGACCTTGGCCGCCGGGATCAGCGCGAGCACGCCCGGCAGCATGCCCAGGCCGGCGCGCAGGATCGGCACCACGGTGATCTTGGCCCCGGCGATGCGACGAACCTGCACTTCGCCGGCCCAGCCGGGCATGGTCGCCGCCTCGGTTTCCAGGTCGGCGGTGGCCTCGTAGGCGAGCAGGGTGCCCAGTTCGGTGACCAGTTCGCGGAAGCCCTTGGTGCTGAGCGCGGCGTCGCGCAGCAGGCCGATCTTGTGCTGGACCAGCGGGTGGCGGACTTCGACGGTCTTCATGGCGGCGGCTCCGGATTTGCGGGCAGTCTGCCTCAACGCGCCCGCCGGTTGGAAGCGCACGAACGGCAAGGGCCGGCTCGCGCCGGCCCTTCCGTGGCCCCACCGTCGCGGGTCAGAACGACCAGCGCATGACCAGCTGGTAGCGCGGGCCGGCCCACTCGGCCTCTTCCTCGTACTCGTCGAAATCCCGGTCCACCTGGTCGGCCTCGTTGTCGAACTTGCTGAAGTACTCGCGCTTCTTCGCGTCCAGCAGGTTGGTACCGCTCAGCCGCACCGAGAAGCTGTCACCGAAGCGCTTCTCGATGAACACCTCCAGGTCGGCGTCGTAGGTGGTGAGCACCTCTTCGCCGAGCACGCGCGAGAACGCATCGCCCTGCTTGCGGTAGCTGGCGCCGAAGGAGGCGGCCAGGTCCGGCAGGTCCTGGATGAAGCCGACGTTGTAGACGTACCTGGCCTGGTTGTTGAAGCGGCGCTTGCCGATGAAGTCCTCGATCTCGCTGTCCAGCCAGGAGTAGTTGGCGAACACGCCGGTGTTGGGCAGGCCGATCGCGGTCAGCGGCGTGGCCAGGTCCAACTCCACGCCCCAGACCTCGCCGTCGCCGACGTTGTCCATGGTGTAGATGAAGCTGTTCGGCTCGAACGGCACGGCCGCCTCGGCGGTGTCCTGGTCGACGCCGTTGTCGTCCATGTAGTCCTCGACGTCATCAGCCCAGTCGTCGTACGCGGCCTCGTTGGGCACGCCGGTGTTGACCAGCTCGATCACGTCCTTGACGTCGCGGTAGAAGAAGTTGATGCCGGCCACGCCCCGCTCGCCGAGCTGGTGCTCGAAGCCCAGGTCCAGGCCGTTGGCGGTCTCCGGCTCCAGCAGCGGATTGCCGATGAAGTCGTTGTCGCCGAACTCCTCCGACAGCAGGGCCGGGATGAGGTCGTTGAACGCCGGGCGGCGCAGGCTGCGGGCCAGCGAGAAGTTGATCCGGCTGGCCTCGGTCAGGTTCCACTTCAGGTGCGCCGACGGCAGCAGCACGTCGTAGTCCTGCGACACGGTTTCGGTGGGTTCGTCCAGGTCGGCGCGGTAGCGGATCTCCGAGTCGGTCGTCTCCCAGCGCAGGCCCGCCTCCCAGGAAAGCGCGCCGGCGGCGCTGGAGAACATCAGGTAGGGGTCGAGCCGGGTTTCGTCGATCAGGCTGTGGACCACGCCGTCGGCCTCGTAGACCACCGGATCGCCTTCGTCCTCGGCCTCGAAGGCGGAGTAGACGTGGGTGGTGTCGCGCTTCTTGTCGCGGTAGTCGACGCCGAACTCCATCCGCACCGCCGAGTCACCGACGCTGCGCTTGTGCGCGGCCCGCAGGCTGGTCTCGCGGTCGTCAACATCGATGTCCAGCGCCTCGGCCTCGTGCGCGTCCCACTCCCCGTCGACGAACTCGATCTTTTCCTCGCTCTCGTTGCTGCGGTCCTTGAAGCCGGCGTACTTGATGCCGAACTCGGTGGTGCCGCCGGCCATGTTCTGCGCATGGCCCAGGCCCAGGCCCCAGTTGGACTGGTCCACGTCGACCCGGCCCGGCACGTCGGAGGTCACGACCTCGTCGCCGTCGTATTCCTCCTCGTGGGACACCTCGACCTGCTCGCGGTCGGTCTTCACGTAGAAGCCGTCGATCGACACCCGGCCGGTCTGGCCGACGTCGGCGGTGTAGGACACGTTGCCCGAGTAGTCCTGGCCGTCGCGGGTGTCGGTCTGGTCTTCCCAGGACACCAGGTTCCTGTCGTCGGGGTTGTCGAAGCGGTCGCTGCGCTTGACCTTGGGGTTGTAGCGGTCCTGCACGTTGAAGCCGGCCAGGATGCGGCCGCCCAGCGCCGCGCCGGAGGCCACGCCGCCGAAGGTCGGCTGCGCTTCGCCGTCGTCGTAGCGCATCGCGCCCACGCGCAGGTAGGCGCCGTCGAACTCGTAGGCATCGCGCAGGATGATGTTGATCGCGCCGGCGATCGCGTCGCCGGAGCGGTTGGCGCTGCCGGAGCGGATGATCTCGATCCGCTCGACCATCTCGGCCGGGATCCGGTCCACCCAGAACGAGCGGTCGTCGCCGGCGCCGGGCACGTCCTTGCCGTTGATCAGCACGCGGGTGTAGCCCGGCGCCAGGCCGCGCAGCTGCACGGCGTCGTACTCCAGCACGTCGGAGACGAACACCGCGCTGGGCAGGCGCTTGATCATGTCGCCCACGGTGGACGGCTCGAAGCGCTGGAAGTACTCCAGGTCGTAGGAGAGCGCCGGGGCGATGTCGGCGGTGCGGTTGCGGTAGGTGATCTCGCCCTGCACCACCACGGTGTCGAGCTGGCGCGGCTCGCCGGCCGGATCGGCGGCGCCGTCCGGCGAGGCGGAGTAGGCGAACGCGGCGCCGGTGGGCAACAGGGTGGCGCAGGCGATGGCGTGTGACAGGCCGATGGTCAGGGCGTGGCGTTTCATCTGCAGGGAAGTTCCGTGGGGTGGAAAATGAACGGAACTTTCACCCGGCGATGTGGCACGCATGTGACACGCAACCGCGCTGTCATCCGCGCATCGCGCTACTCGCGATTGTCACAATTGCTTCATAGGATGCCTCGCATTTCTTCGAACCTTCGCAAAGGGGACAGCTGCATGGACTTCCGCTTCCTGGCACCGGCGCTCGCGCTTCTGCTTGCCGCCTGTTCGGCCGATCCGCCCGATCCGGCTGCGACTTCGGTTGCGGCTCCGGCCGACGCTCCGGCCGACGCGCGCGAACCCGACGAGTACGAGGCTGACGACGTCCTGTTGCGGGACCATGACGTCGCGCACGTGGTGGTGAAGGAAGCCTTCGTGACCCCGTCCACGCCGGAGGAGAACATCGATTCGCCGGCCAGCTGGCTGCAGGACGGCAAGCGCATGCTGGTGGCCAGCGCCAAGGCGACCGACCAGCTGGTCGTCTACGACGGCGATACCGGCCAGCGCCTGCGCACGGTCGGCGGCACCGGTACCGCGCTGGGCCAGCTGCAGCGCCCCAACGGCGTGGCCACCATCGACGACCGCTACCTGTTCGTGGTCGAGCGCGACAACCGCCGCGTGCAGATGTTCCAGCTGCCGGACTTCACCCCGCTGCTGGCCTTCGGTGCCGACGCGCTGCAGCAGCCGTACGGCCTGTGGGTGCAGCCGAAGGGCGAGGGCTACGAGGTGCTGGTCAGCGATGCCTACATGGCCGGCGAGGATGCGCAGGGCGAGGACATCGTTCCGCCGCTGGCGCAGCTGGACCGCCGCTTCCGCCGCTACGAGGTGGCGCAGGCGGGCGGCCAGTGGACGGCGCGCGACGCCGGTGCCTTCGGCGATACCGGCGCGGCCGGGGCGATCCGCGTGCCCGAGTCGCTGTTCGGCGACGCGGCCAACAATCGCCTGCTGGTGGCCGAGGAGGACGTGCCGACCGGCACCCTGCTGCGCGAGTACGACCTGCAGGGCCGCTACCTCGGGCGCGACGTCGGCAAGGGCCAGTACGTGGCCCAGGCCGAGGGCATCGCCCTGATGCGTTGCGCCGACGGCAGCGGCTGGTGGGTGGCCAGCGACCAGTTCGCCGACCGCACGGTGTTCCACCTGTTCGATCGCCGAAGCCTGGCGCATGTGGGGTCGTTCGCCGGCGAGGTGACCGGATTGACCGATGGCGTGTGGCTGGACGAGCGCGGCGATGAGAGGTTCCCGCAGGGCGTGTTCTACGCCTCGCACCTGGACCTAGGCGTGGCCGCGTTCGACTGGCGCGAGATCGCCGCGGCGCTGGAGCTGCGGGAGTGCCGGCGTTGAGCCGGGGCATGCCGCTGCGCGCGCTGCTCGGCCTGCTGCTGTGCGCCGGCTGCGCGCCGCTGTGGGCGCAGGACGCCGCGCGTGCGCCGGAGCCGAACACCCGCGTGCCCGCCGGCGTCGTGCGCTATGCGCCGAGCGTGTTCCCCGACCGCATCGTGCTGTCGCCGGCGCAGGACGCCGCGCACGGCTTCGCGGTGGCCTGGCGCACCGACGCGACGGTGGCCGCGCCCGTGCTGGAGATCGTGCCGGCCGGCGATTCGCCGGACATGGGCACGCCGCGGCAGGTGCGCGCCAGCTCGCGCGAGCTGCGCACCGAAAACGGCATCGCCCGGCACCACCGCGCCGAGGTGGACGGCCTGCAGGCCGACACCCTGTACGCCTGGCGCGTGCAGGGCGGCGGCACCTGGAGCGCCTGGCACCACACCCGCACCGCGCCGGAGCCGGGCGCGCCGCTGGCGCTGCTGTATTTCGGCGACACCCAGAACAAGAACGTCAGCCTGACCACGCGCGTGGTCCGCGAGGCGATGCGCCACGCCCCCGACGCGCGGCTGGCGCTGTTCGCGGGCGACCTGGTCAGCGGCGGCGATGGCGAGGACGACAACGAATGGGGCGAGTGGTTCGAGGCCAACGAATCGCTGCCGACCTCGATGGCGGTGGCGCCGGCGCCGGGCAACCACGAGTACTTCGAGGAGTTCGAGGACACGCCGCGGGAACGCCGGGTACTCGGTGCGCATTGGCCGCTGCAGTTCGCGCTGCCCGGCAACGGCGCGCCGGGCGCGGAGCGGACCAGTTACTGGTTCGACTACCAGGACGTCCGGGTGGCGGTGATCGACGGCACCTCCGCGCTGGACCTGGGCACGGCGCAGGCACAGGCGCGCTGGCTCGACGGGGTGCTGGCGGCCAGTCCGCACCGCTGGAACATCGTGGTGACCCACCAGCCGTTCTATTCGCCGCGCGCCGGTCGCGACAACGAGTTGCTGCGCAAGCACCTGCTGCCGGTGATCCGCCGGCACGCGGTGGACCTGGTGCTGCAGGGCCACGACCATGTCTACGGCCGGCGCCTGCCGGGCGAAGCGCCGACGCCGGTGTTCGTGGTCTCGGTGGCCGGCGCCAAGCAGTACCGGCTGTCGGAGCAGGCGCGCCGGACCATGCGTCCGGTGGCCGAGGACACGCAGCTGTTCCAGGTCGTGCGCATCGATGGCGCGCGCCTGCGCTACGAGGCGCGCACCGCCACCGGGCGCCTGTACGACGCGTTCGAGTTGCGCGACGACGGCAATGCGAAATCGCTGGTGGACCTGCCGGAGGGCCGCATCGACCAGCGCCGGTGCGAGCGCGCGAAGACGCTGAAGGGGCGCGCGGACCGGTGCTGGGAATAAGCGCCGCGGCAGCGCACATCCGCTTTTCTCCCTGACGAGGACACCATGTCGATTCTGTTCCTGCGCCTGCCGCCCTTCCTGCTGTTGCTCCTGTCGCTGTCAGCCGTGGCCGGCGGCCGCGATGCGTACGTGGGCCATCCGTTCCTGGCCACGCAGCCGGCGCAGGCGCCGGCGGAGGTGCTGCTGGCGGTGGAGATTCCGGCGGGGACGTCGGTCAAGTACGAGATCGGCGAGGATGGCCTGGTGTTCGTCGACCGGGTGCTGTCGATGCCGGTGGCCTATCCGGCGAACTACGGTTCGATGCCGCGCACGCTGGCCGGCGATGGCGATCCGCTCGACGCGCTTGTGCTGACCCGGCAGCCGCTGCATCCGGGCGTGCTGGTGCGCTTCCGCCCGGTCGCGGTGCTGCGCATGACCGACAAGGGCGAGCAGGACGAGAAGATCATCGGCGTGCCGGTCGACCAGGTCGATCCCACCTATGCCGGCATCCGCGACCTGGTCGACCTGCCGGCGATCGAGCGGCAGCGGATCGAGGCGTTCTTCCGGGTCTACAAGGACCTGCCGGAAGGCGGCAATGCGGTGCGGCTGGCCGGGTGGGGCGACGCCGCCGAGGCGCGGGCGCGGGTGGCGGAGTCGCTGGCACGGTTCGGCAGCGGGGACTAGCGGCGGGCTGCGATGGCAACGGCCTGCTTCCGGCAGCGAGCGAGGGCAGGGCGACCATGACCGCAACCGCAGCCGCAACCGCAGGAGCGCTGCTTGTGGTCGGCTTCGGTGGGAGCCGCGATGGGCCGGGGGTGTCGCGGCCGGCTCGGCGGCACATCCCTGTGCCGACGATCCGGCGCGGACATCCCTGTCCGCTCCCGCGACACCCCCGGCCCACCGCGTCTTCGGGGGGCTTTCGGGTCGCGTCTCCGCTCCGCATGTGTGTAGGAGCCGATTTATCGGCGACCCGACGCCGTCGGCCCGGACGACACCCAAGGGGTCAGATGCCCCGGTCGCCCATGAGGATGGGCTCCTACAGGAAGCAAAGCGGTTTTTGAGGCGCTTTCGGGTCGTGGCTCCGCTCTGCGTGTGTGTAGGAGCCGATTTATCGGCGACCCGACGGCGTCGGCACGGACGACACCCAGGGGGTCAGATGCCCCGGTCGCCCATGAGGATGGGCTCCTACAGGAAGCACGGCGGCCTGATCGTTGGGTGCGTCAGCTTCTGTCCAACGGAGTGTGGCGTCCAACGTCGCCCGAGGACGCCGTACCCCGGGGGCCGGGCGCAAGTGGCACATGGATGTGCCACGGCCGCTCGTAAAGGCAGGATGCCGTCCCGAGGGGTAAGCCCGGCCTCCGGGGTGCGGCGGCCCCTTCCGGAGCGGGGCTTCGCTCTTTTCCAGTCAAGCGCGGGCGTCTGGAGCCGCGGCTTCGCTCCGGGTCCGTCGGCGGCGACCCCTTCCTGAGCCGAGACCGGATCCTGCCTCTCGCCTCAGGCCGCCGACGCCTGCTGCCGCTGCGGCCCCTCGCGCAGGGCGCGGCCGACCATGGAGACCAGCAGGTCCAGTTCGGCCTCGTCCATGCCGAAGTGCGGGGTGAAGCGCAGCGAGTTCTCGCCGCCATGGATCACGTTGACGCCGTGCTGGCGCAGCCACTCCTCGGTGGAGCCCGAGCCATAACACTTGAACTGCGGGGCCAGTTCGCACGAGAACAGCAGGCCGGTGCCCTGGACCTTGGTGATCAGGCCGCCGAGCGAGGCCTTGAGCTGTTCGAGCTTCTGCAGCGCCTGGGCGCCGCGCACGCGGATGTTCTCGGCCACCTGCGGGGTGAACATCGCCAGGGTGGCGCAGGCCACGTCCAGTGCGCGCGGGTTGGTGGTCATGGTGTTGCCGTACACGCCCTTGCGGTACAGCGAGGCGGCGTGCGCGGTCACCGCCAGCACCGACAGCGGGAACTGGGCGGCGTTGAGCGCCTTGGAATAGGTCTCCATGTCCGGCGGCTGCACGCCCTCGAAGCCGGGGTAGTCCACCAGCGACAGCACGCCGTGCGCGCGCAGGCCGGCCTGGATCGAGTCGACCAGCAGCAGGCTGCCGTGTTCGGCCGTGAGCTCGCGCGCGGCGGCGTAGAACTCCACCGGCACGGCGCGGCCCGGGTCGCCTTCGCCCATCACCGGCTCCAGGAACACCGCTTCGATGAACCAGCCGCGCTTGCCCGCCTCGGCGAAGGCCTGGCGCAGGGCGGCCACGTCGTAGGGCGGGATCACGATCACCGAGTCTTCGCCACGATAGCTGGCCAGGTGCTGCACGTAGGCGCGGCGGCTGGAATCGGAATACAGGCCCGGGCGGTCGGTGCGGCCGTGGAAGCTGCCCTTGACCACCAGCCGCTTGATCGTGGCGCCGGCGTGGCGCGCGCCGGGGTCGGTCTGCAGCTTGGCGTTGATGTCGACGATGCGGGTGGCCAGGCCGACCGCTTCGGAACCGGAGTTGAGGCACATGAAGCGCTCGTAGGGGCAGCCGCCGCGGGCCTGTCCGATCCGCTCGCGCAGCGCGCTGGCGAAGCGGCGCTGGGCCAGGCTGGGGGTCATCACGTTGGCCATCACCTGCGGCCGGGCCATCGCCTCCAGCACCGGGCCCGGGGTGTGGCCGAAGCCGAGCATGCCGTAGCCGCCGGCGTCGTACAGCACCGCGCCCTTGAGCGTGACCACCCAGGGGCCGCGGGCGGCCAGGGCCACGTAGGGAGTGACGCAGTCGTCGGCGTAGAAATTGACGAAGCCGGCCTGCAGGGCATCGATCTGCGCCGCCTCGTCCAGGTCCAGCAGGTCGGCCGCTTCCCCGCGGACGCGCTCGTATTCGGCGGCGGCCGCGGCGATGGCGGCGGCCAGGTCCGGGTGTGAGGCGGCCAGGCCGGCGACGGTGGCGTCGTCCAGGCCGGCGGTCAGGCGCTGGCCGGCGTGGGCGCGCAGGGGGGCAAGGGGGGCGAGGATGGACATGCGGTTCTCCCGGGACCGGCGGATGCTTTCCCTATTATCTGGATGGGATCGTCGATTGGCAGCTATGATCCGGCAGGAATCCGGCGATTTTCGTCGGATCGACGAAATCTGCTGGGCAAAAGGGTGCGCGAGTGAAGATCACCGAGGCCGACGAGCAACTGCTCTCCCTGCTGCGCGAGGACGCACGCGCCTCGACCGCGCAGATCGCCCGCCGCCTGGACCTGTCGCGGACCACGGTGCAGAGCCGGATCGACCGGCTCGAGCGGGCCGGGGTGATCCGCGGCTACACCGTGCGCGTGGACGAGGGCGTGGAGCAGGCGCGGATCCGGGCCCACATCATGATCACGGTGCTGCCCAAGAAGATGGCGGCGGTGGTCAAGGAGCTGCACGGCATCCCCGAGGTGCGCACCCTGCAGTCGGTGAGCGGCTCCTTCGACCTGGTCGCGCTGGGCGTGGTGGGCGATGTCCACCAGATGGACGTGCTGACCGACCGGATCGGCGCGATCGACGGGGTCGAGCGCACCTCCACCTCGATCGTGCTGTCGACCAAGTTCGAGCGCTGAGTCGCGCAGGCACGTGTCATCGCCCACGTAGAGCGGGGCTCGCCCCGCTGCTCCCGCGAAGGCGCTGCGTGTAGAGCGGGGCTTGCCCCGCTGCTCCCGCGAAGGCGCGGGCGGCGGGCGTCGGCAGCGGGGCAAGCCCCGCTCTACGGGTCCCGGGGCCGCGCGCGGCGGGCCGGTACAATGGCCGGCTTCCGCGGGCGCACGGTGGCGCCCGGTTGCACGCATGGCCGATGCCTTGAAGAAGTCCGACTTCCATTACGAGCTGCCCGAGGAGCTGATCGCCCAGGCTCCGCTGCCCGAGCGCTCGGCCAGCCGGCTGTTGCTGGTGCCGCCGGGCCAGGCCGCGTTTTCCGACCTGCACGTGCGCGACCTGCCGGGCCTGCTGCAGCCGGGCGACCTGCTGGTGTTCAACGACACCCGGGTGATCCCGGCGCGGCTGTTCGGGCAGAAGGACAGTGGCGGGCGGGTGGAGATCCTGATCGAGCGGCTGCTGCCAGGCGAGCAGGCGCGGGCGCAGGTGCGCGCCAGCAAGTCGCCCAAGGCCGGCAGCCGGATCGTGCTCGATGGCGGCGGCCACGCGCAGGTGCTCGGCCGCGACGGCGAGTTCTATCAGTTGCACTTCGAGGTCGAGGGTGGGCTGGAGCCGTGGCTGCTCAAGGTAGGCCGTCTGCCGTTGCCGCCGTACATCCGCCGCGAACCTGGTCAGGACGACGCCGAGCGCTACCAGACCGTGTTCGCCCGCCAGGTCGGCGCGGTGGCCGCGCCCACCGCGGGCCTGCATTTCGACGAGGCGCTGCTGGCCACGCTGCGCGAACGCGGGATCCAGTTCGGCCATGTGACCCTGCACGTGGGCGCGGGCACGTTCCAGCCGGTGAGGGTGGAAGACGTGCGCCAGCACACCATGCACAGCGAGTGGCTCAACGTCGGCGCCGAGCTGGTCGCGCAGGTGCGCCGCACGCGCGAGGCGGGGGGGAGGGTGGTCGCGGTGGGCACGACGGTGGTGCGCGCGCTGGAAAGTGCATGGCATTGCAGCGAGGCGATGCCGGAGGGCGAGCTGCGGCCGTTCGCCGGCGAGACCCGGATCTTCATCTTCCCTGGTTACCGGATCCGCAGTGTCGATGCGCTGCTGACCAACTTCCACCTGCCGGAAAGCACGCTGCTGATGCTGGTGTCGGCTTTCGCCGGCAAGGAGCGGATTTTCGACGCCTACCGGCATGCCGTGGAGCAGCGCTACCGGTTCTTCTCATACGGCGACGCGATGCTGCTGTGGGGGCAGTCTCCGCGGTAACGGCTGCGGGTGGGTGTGCCGCATCGGAGCCATTTCGACGGCTTCGAACGACCGCAACCGCCACGGCGATTGCAAGAGCGCCGTGCCAATCGGCTTCGGCGGGAGCCGCGGTGGGCCGGAGGTGTCGCGGCCGGCTCGGCGGCACATCCCTGTGCCGACGATCCGGCGCGGACATCCCTGTCCGCTCCCGCGACACCCCCGGCCCACCGCGTCTTCGGAGGCTTCTGGGTCGCCGCTTCGCTCTTCATGTAGGAGCCGATTCATCGGCGACCCAACGTCATCGGCGCAGGTGACCCTTCATCGTTCGACGCCCGGTCGCCCATGAGGATGGGCTCCTACAGGAGCGAAGCGGCGATTGAGGTGCAGGGCGCTGTTTCCTCAGTGTAGGAGCCGGTTCATCGGCGACCCGAGGCGTTCTGCGCAGGCGGCGCGCCCGTGGTCCGACGCCCGGTCGCCCATGAGGATGGGCTCCTACAGGGAGCGCGGCGGCGATCAAGGTGCAGGGCGCTGTTTCCTCAGTGTAGGAGCCGCCGATTCATCGGCGACCCGAGGCGTTCTGCGCAGGCGGCGCGCTCGTGGTCCGACGCCCGGTCGCCCATGAGGATGGGCTCCTACAGGAGCAAAACGGCGATAGCGCATCGTCGCTGGGAGGCCGTCCCGAGGGGTAAGCCGCCCCCGGGGTGCGGCGGCCCCGTCCGGAGCCAGGCTCCTGCGCTTTTCAAGGTTCGGGATCCGGCTGGAGCGCCGCGCTCCGCCCCCATTCCCCGGCGATCGGCGACAATACGGCCCCGCAAGCCCGACCGGTTCCATGTCCCGACTGCAGTTCCAGCTCCAGAGCACCGACGGCACCGCCCGGCGCGGCCGCCTGACTTTCCCGCGCGGCACGGTGGAGACGCCGGCGTTCATGCCGGTGGGCACCTATGGTTCGGTCAAGGGCGTGCTGCCGGACCAGGTGCGCGCGCTGGGCGCGGAGATCATCCTCGGCAACACCTTCCACCTGTACCTGCGCCCGGGCCTCGACGTCATTGGCGCGCACGGCGGGCTGCACGGCTTCACCCGCTGGGACGGGCCGATCCTGACCGACTCCGGCGGCTTCCAGGTGTTCTCGCTGGCGCACCGGCGCAAGATCACCGAGCAGGGCGTGACCTTCGCCTCGCCGACCGACGGGGCCAAGGTGTTCCTCGGCCCGGAGGAGAGCATGCGCATCCAGCAGGTGCTCGACTCGGACGTGGTGATGATCTTCGACGAGTGCACGCCGTATCCGGCGACCGAGGACGTGGCGCGCCGATCGATGGAGCTGAGCCTGCGCTGGGCGCGGCGCTCGCGCGACGCGCACGACGGCCTGGGCAACGACGCGGCGCTGTTCGGCATCGTCCAGGGCAGCGTGTATCCGGACCTGCGCAGCCGTTCGCTGGACGGGCTGCAGGCGATCGGCTTCGACGGCTACGCGATCGGCGGACTTGCGGTAGGCGAGCCCGAGCACGAGCGCAACGCCATGCTCGAGCACCTGCATCCGCGCCTGCCGGCCGACCGGCCCCGCTACCTGATGGGCGTGGGCCGGCCCGAGGACCTGGTGGAAGGCGTGGCCCGCGGCGTGGACATGTTCGACTGCGTGATGCCGACGCGCAATGCGCGCAACGGCCACTATTTCACCTCGTTCGGCACGGTGCGCATCCGCAATGCGAAGTACGAGCGCGACCTGGACCCTATCGAGCCGGGCTGCGGCTGCGTGGCCTGCGCCGGCGGCTATACCCGCAGCTACCTGCGCCACCTGGACCGCTGCAACGAGATGCTCGCGCCGATGCTCGGCACGCTGCACAACCTCTGGTACTACCAGAAGCTGATGGCGGACATGCGTGAGGCGATCGCGCAGGGGCGGTTCGAGGCGTTCCGCAGGGCGTTCTACGCAGCACGCGGCGGATAGGCCCGGCGGTGTGCCTGTGGAGTTCGATGGCCGCAACCGCAACCGCAGGAGCGCCGGTCGAGGTCGACTTCGGTGGGAACCGCGACAGCCCCGGCGCACCGCGTCTTCGGGAGCTTTCGGGTCGTAGCTCCGCTCTCTGCATGTGTAGGAGCCGATTTATCGGCGACCCGACGGCGTCGGCACGGATGACGCCCTGGCGGTGAGACGCCCTGGTCGCCCATGAGGATGGGCTCCTACAGGAACGCAGCGGCTTTTGAGGGGCTTTCGGATCACTGCTCCGCTCTGCATGTGTAGGCGCCGATTCATAGGCGACCCGACGCCGTCGGCACGGACGACGCCTCGGCGGTCAGATGCCCCGGTCGCCCATGAGGATGGGCTCCTACAGGAAGCGCGGGGGCGTCGTGGTCGACGGGCGCCGCGTCAGTCTCGGGCGGACGGAGTGGTGATCTTTCAGGTCGCCCGAGGACGTCGTACCCCGGGGGCCGGGCGCAAGTGGCACATGGATGTGCCACGGCCCCTCGTAAAGGCAGGATGCCGTCCCGAGGGGTAAGCCCGGCCCCCGGGGTGCGGCGGCCCCGTCCGGCGCCGAGGCTTTGCTTTTCACTCCGCAAAGCGACGGGCTGGTCGGGAACTCCGCCCTGAAGGGACGGTCCCTGCTGCGTCGTCTCCCGACGCGTCGTCATCCCGGCCTGGTCCGCATCGAGCCGTGGCGGTCGCGGAGCAACGGTCCGCGGGCGCCGGCCGCTACCGTTCGGCGGCCGGGGGTGCCGCCGGGAACCCCCGGCCGCGAAAAACGGTCCGAACGGGCTTGGAAAGGGGCCGCTGCGTCCCTATGGCATAATCCGCGGCTATTTTCCGCACAACCGGACGATCCCGATGAGCTTCCTCGATTTCCTGATCCCGACCGCCCACGCCCAGGCCGCCGCCGGCCAGCCGCAGGGTGGTGGCTTCGGCATGCTGCTGTTCCCGATCATCCTGATCGCGATCATGTACTTCCTGATGATCCGCCCGCAGATGAAGCGGCAGAAGGAACACAAGGCGATGCTGGACAAGCTCTCGCGCGGCGACGAGGTCCTGACCTCGGGCGGCCTGGCCGGCGTGGTCACCGACATCGGCGACAACTTCGTCACCGTCGAGATCGCCGACAACGTCCGCATCCGCGTGCAGAAGGGCGCCATCGGCAACGTCCTGCCCAAGGGCACCCTGAAGTCCGCCTGATCCTCCCGTCCCACCGTTGAGCGTGGTCCCGCGCGGCGGGGCCGCGCGGGGTTCCGCAATGCTCGAATTTCCCCGCTGGAAGTACTTCGTCATCCTGCTCGTGCTGGCGCTGAGCGTGGTCTACGCGCTGCCCAACGTGTTCCAGAGCGATTACGCCGTGCAGGTCACCGCCAACCGTGGCGCGGTGCTGGACGAGGCGCTCAAGACCCGCGTGGGTGGCTACCTTGCCGAGGCAGGCGTGCAGCCGAAGTCGGTGGCGGTGGAGAACGAGAGCCTGCTGGTGCGCCTGGCCGACGCCGACGCCCAGACCCTGGCCGCCGATACCCTGCGCGGCAACCTCGGCGAGAACTACACCGTCGCGCTGAACCTGGCCTCGAACGTGCCGCCGTGGCTGGACCGCCTGGGCGCGCAGCCGATGGTGCTGGGCCTGGACCTGCAGGGCGGCGTGCACTTCGTCCTCCAGGTCGACCAGAAAGCGGCGCTGGAGAAGCGCGTGGACGCCTACGTCGAGGACGTGCGCGTGACCCTGCGCGACAACCGCATCCGCTACACCGCGGTCGACCGGCGCCCGGACCACAGCATCGCCATCAACCTGGCCTCCGACGCCGACCCGGCCGCCGCGCGCGCGCAGCTGGCCAAGGTCATGCCGGCCATGACCATGGAAGGCGAGGGTAACCGCCTGGTGGTGCGGATCCCGGAGACCGAGCTGACCTCCATCGCCGGCTCGGCGATCGAGCAGAACATCGCCACCCTGCGCAACCGCGTCAACGAGCTGGGCGTGGCCGAGCCGATCATCCAGCGCCAGGGCAACGACCGCATCGTCGTGCAGCTGCCCGGCGTGCAGGACACCGCCGCGGCCAAGCGCATGATCGGCGCCACCGCGACCCTGGAATACCGCGCGGTGATCGAAGGCAATGCCGCCGATGCCGTGGCCAGCGGCCGGGTGCCGCCGGAAGCCAAGGTGTTCTACCGCCGCGACGGCCGCCCCGAGCTGCTGAGCAAGCGCGTGATCGTCACCGGCGACCAGATGGTCGCCGCGACCACCACCGTCGACCAGAACGGCCAGCCGGCGGTCAGCGTGACCCTGAACAACGTCGGCGGCGACCGCATGTTCGACTTCACCAGCGCCAACGTCGGCAAGCCGATGGCGGTGGTCTACACCGAGCGCATCCCGCAGGTGACCGAGGTCAACGGCGAGGAGGTGCGCAGCTTCCGGGTCAAGGAGGAAGTCATCTCGGTGGCCAACATCCAGGGCGTGTTCGGCAAGCAGTTCCAGACCACGGGCCTGGAGAAGACCGAGGCCGAGGACCTGGCCAAGCTGCTGCGCGCCGGTTCGCTGGCCGCGCCGATGGACTTCGTCGAGGAACGCATCGTCGGCCCGAGCCTGGGCAAGGAGAACGTGGAGCGCGGCGTGACCGCGGTCCTGTACGCGTTCCTGTTCACCCTGGTGTTCTTCGCCGTCTACTACCGCATGTTCGGCGTGATCACCGGCATGGCGCTGCTGTTCAACCTGCTCATCGTCGTTGCCGTCATGTCGATCTTCGGCGCGACCATGACCTTGCCGGGCTTCGCCGGCCTGGCCCTGTCGATCGGCCTGTCGGTGGACGCCAACGTGCTGATCAACGAGCGCATCCGTGAGGAGCTGCGCGCCGGGGTGCCGCCGAAGACGGCGATCGTCTCCGGCTACGACAAGGCGGGCGGCACCATCCTCGACGCCAACCTGACCGCGATCATCGCCGGCATCGCCCTGTACGCGTTCGGCACCGGCCCGCTGAAGGGCTTCGCCGTCACCCTGGTGATCGGCGTGCTGGCCTCGATGTTCACCGCCATCACCGTCTCGCGCGCGATCGTGACCCTGGTCTACGCCCGCCGCAAGAAGCTCAAGTCCCTGGCCATCTGACGGGAACGGAACGCACATGAAGATCTTCCCGCTGACCCTGATCCCCAACGACACCCGCATCGACTTCATGCGGATGCGCTGGGTGTCCCTGGCCATCGCCGCGCTGCTGTTCGCCGCCTCGATCGGCACCATCGTCGTCAATGGCTTCAACTACGCGCTGGACTTCACCGGCGGCACCGTGGTGGAGGTGCGCTTCGACCGCCCGGCCAGCATCGACGGGGTGCGCGAGCGCCTGGCCGACGCCGGCTACGAGGGCGCCCAGGTGCAGAGCTTCGGCAGCGGCACGGACCTGCTGGTCCGGCTGCAGCCGCGCGACGGCCAGACCACCACCGACGCCAACAACCGCACCGCCCAGGACGTGCTGGCCGCGGCCTCGCTGCCGGACAATCAGGCGCACCTGCTGCGCACCGAGTTCGTCGGCCCGCAGGTAGGCGACGAGCTGGCCCGCAACGGCCTGTACGCGGCGCTGTTCGTGGTGGTCGGCTTCCTGATCTACATCGGCTTCCGCTTCGAATGGAAGTTCGCGGTGGTCGCCACCGTGACCACGCTGTTCGACGTGCTGGTGACGGCCGCGTTCTTCTCCTGGACCGGCCGCGACTTCGACCTGACCGTGCTCGCCGGCCTGCTGGCGGTGATGGGCTTCTCGATCAACGACACCATCGTCGTGTTCGACCGCGTCCGCGAGAACTTCCGCAGCCTGCGCGTGGAGCCGCTGGAGGTGATGAACCGCTCGATCAACCAGACCCTGTCGCGCACCATCATCACCTCGCTGGTGTTCTTCCTGTCGGTGCTGGCGCTGTACCTGTACGGCGGCGGTTCGCTCGAAGGCCTGGCGCTGAGCCAGATGATCGGCGCGGTGATCGGCACCCTGTCTTCGATCTTCATCGCCTGCCCGATGCTGACGGTCGGCCCGCTGAAGGTGACCAAGCAGGACCTGCTGCCCAAGGCCAAGGACGAAGAGGCGCTGGCGCGGCGGCCCTGATCACCGGCCGCGCCGCATCGCGTTGCGAGAGCCGCCTCCGGGCGGCTCTCGTGTTCTGTGCGGCCTGCCACTTTTTCGGAGCCTGGCCTGCGAGCACGGACGGGCGCCGGTGTCGCTTCCCGCTGGCGGCGATCCACGCATCACGCGCACCGCGGCGCTACCAGCCCGCGATTCTCGCTTAGGGGAATGCCCGGCCCGCGCGCGGCCGGACCTGACTCAGTTGAACGCGGCCGCGTAGCCGGTGTTGACCACCAGCTTCTGCAGTTCGTCGGCGACCTTGACGTTGGCGGCGATGATCGGCCGCGCCTCCGGGCCGCGCTCGTCCATGCGCGGGGTCGCCGCGCCGCGGAAGTCGCACACCCGGCCACCGGCCTCGCGCACCAGCAGCACGCCGGCGGCGATGTCCCAGGCCTTCACGCCCGCCTCGAAGTACCCGTCCAGGCGGCCGCAGGCCACGTAGGCCAGGTCCAGCGCGGCCGAACCGGTGCGGCGCACGTCCTCGGCCTGGACCAGCAGCGAATCCACGCACTTGAGCTGGGCGCTGGCGCGGGCGCGCTCGCGCGGCGGGAAGCCGGTGCAGATCACCGCGCCGCCCAGGTCCTTGCGGTCGGCCACGCGGATGCGCTTGTCGTTGAGCACCGCGCCGCCGCCGCGGCTGGCGGTGAACAGCTCGTTGCGCAGCGGGTCGAAGATCACCGCGTCGATCGGCTCGCCGTTGTCGACCAGGGCGATGGACACGCAGTAGTGGGGGAAGCCGCGCAGGTAGTTGCTGGTGCCGTCGAGCGGGTCGATCACCCACTGCATGCGCGCGTTGCGCCCGGCCATGTGGCCGCTTTCCTCGCCCAGCACGCCGTAGTCGGGGTAGGCGCGGCGCAGTTCCTTGACGATGGCCTTCTCGGCGTCGGCGTCCACTTCGCTGGCGTAGTCCATCCGCTGCTTCTGCACGACGTTGAGCGAGTCGAGCTTGTTGATGCTCCGAAGCAGCACGTTGCCGCCGAGGCGGGCGGCCTTGACCATGACGTTGACGGCGGGGGATTGCATGGCGAAGGCTCCCGGAAGGGCAGGGATGGAACGGGCGAAGGTAAAGAGCGGTCCGGCCCGCGTGGCCGGCCGCGCAGTTTACCATCTGCACCATGCACGAGCCCCTGAACGAATCTTCCCCGCCGGCCACCGGCGACCTCCGCATCATCCTGGTCGGGACCCAGCACCCGGGCAACATCGGTGCGGCCGCCCGCGCGATGAAGACCATGGGCCTGTCGCGGCTGGTCCTGGTGGCCCCGGAGAAGCCGCTGGACGACGATGCCTACCGGCGCTCGGCCGGCGCCGAGGACGTGCTCGACGCCGCTCCGGTACACGCCACCCTGGCCGAGGCGGTGGCCGACTGCCGGCTGGTGCTGGGCTGTACCGCCCGCAGCCGGCGGGTGCAGCTGGAACAGCTGGAGCCGGACGTGGCCGCAGGCCGCCTGCTGCGGCTGGCCGGCGAGGGACCGGTGGCGCTGGTGTTCGGCCGCGAGCGGACCGGGCTGACCAACGAGGAACTGCAGCTGTGCCATGCCTCGGTGCACATCCCGTCCGACCCGGCGTTCAGTTCGCTCAACCTGGCCGCCGCGGTCCAGGTGCTGGCCTACGAGGTGCGGCGGGCGGTGCTGGCCGCGGTCCCGGCCGCCGGGTCCGTGCCGCCGCCGGCGCCCGACGCCCTGCCGGCGACCCACGAGCAGGTCGAAGGCTTCTTCTCCCAGTTGGCCGAGACGCTGGAGGCGATCGACTTCCACAAGGGCCGGACGCCCGATTCGGCGATGCGCAAGCTGCGCCGCCTGTTCCTGCGCACGGACCTGACCGTGAACGAAGTCAGGTTGCTGCGCGGCGTGCTGGCCGATGCCCAGCGCATGGCCCGCCTGGCCGGGCAGGCCGGGCGTCTGTCGTCCTGAGCGGTTTCCGGCTAGGCTTTGGCCACACGAGCGGGGGGTATCCGTTGTCCAGAGTGCGAAGGTGGATGCAGGCGGCGTGCTGTGCTGCCGTCGTGGCCCTGGGCCTGCCG
This sequence comes from Pseudoxanthomonas sp. Soil82, assembly GCF_040446535.1. NCBI lineage: Bacteria > Pseudomonadati > Pseudomonadota > Gammaproteobacteria > Lysobacterales > Lysobacteraceae > Pseudoxanthomonas > Pseudoxanthomonas sp. Soil82. The sequence goes on along the minus strand of NZ_JBEAAK010000003.1, from coordinate 542,424 downwards.
GCGCACGCTTCCGAGGACGAGCACATCCTGGTGCTGGGCCGGATCAGCGACGATCCCGCCGCGCACTTCAACCAGCTCAAGCCGCTGCTGGACTACGTGGTCCCGCGCATGCGCGACGTCGGCATCACCGAGGGCCGCATCCTGATGGCGCGCGACGCCCAGCAGATGGCCAGCTACCTGCGCCGCAACCGGGTCGACTGGGTGACCGAGACCGCCAGCACCGCGGTGCAGTTGCAGGCCCGCGCCGCGGCCCGGCCGCTGCTGCTCACCGAACGCAACGGAGTCAGCAGCTACCACACCGTGTTCTTCGCGCGGAAGGACGCTCCGATCCGCGACCTCGCCGGCCTGCGCGGCCATACCCTCGGCCTGCAGAGCCCGGCGTCGACCAGTGCCTACATGGTGCCGATGACCGCGCTGCTCGATGCGAACCTGTCGCCCGAGATCCTGCTCGCGCCCAACGACCAGCCGTCCCCGGACCGGGTCGGCTACGTGTTCGCGCGTTCCGAGCTCAACATCGCCTCCTGGGTGCACAAAGGCCTGGTCGATGCCGGCGCGGTCAGCAGCCTGGACTGGGCCGACCCGGAGCGGGTGCCGCGGGCGTTCCGCGCCGACTTCCGGGTCATCCACGAAACCGATCCCTATCCGCGCGCGCTGGAGCTGGTGCGCCGGGACATGCCGCCGGCGGTGGAGGCGCGCCTGCGCGAGGTGCTGCTGCAGGCCGCCGGTGATCCGGCGGCGCGCGACGCGTTGCGGTTGTTCTTCCACACCTCGCGCTTCCTGCCCCTGGATGCGGCTTCGCAGCGTTCGCTGGACACGCTGCGCCGGGGCGTGCAGCGCGTGCGCACGGAGGTCGAATGAAGCTGCGCTTCGGCCTGCAGGCACGGTTCCTGGTGGCGATGCTGCTGATGCTGGGCGTCGTGCTGCTGGTGCTGGTGCTGCTCATGCACCGGCAGCAGCGGATGCGCGAGGAGACCGAGGCGCTCAGCCGCCAGGCCGTGCATGGCCTGGTGGAGGCGTACCTGCGCGACCACGGCCAGTCGCTGGCGCGGCAGCTGGCCGAGAAGCTTGCCAACCCGATGTATTACCGCGACCTGGACGCGATCGGCGCGGTGGTGCGCGACCAGTCGCGCGGCAGCCTGGTCGACTACATCCGGGTCTACGACGTCGAGGGCCGGCTGGTCCACGACGGTTCGATCGAGATCGCCGGTTTCGGCCAGCGCATGGACGACCCGCTGGCGGCCGCGGTGATCGCCGCCGACGGGATGCTCGTGCAGTCGTCGCCGCAGGTGCTCGACGCATCCGCGCCGGTCATGGTCGGCAGCGACCGCCTCGGCGGCGTGCGCGTGGGCCTGGACCTGGGGGTCGCCGCGCGCTACCAGGAACGCAACCTGGGCGAGCTGCGCGAGCGCATGGACGAACTGGCCCGCCGCCACCTGGGCTGGCTGGCGCTGCCGCTGGGCCTGCTGGCGCTGGCGTCGATCCTGGCCGCGCTCTACGTGCAGCACACGCTGGTCAAGCCGATCCGCTGGCTGGCCGATTCGGCGCGACGGATCGAGTCTGGCGACTACGCGATCGAACGCCTGGACAGCACCCGCACCGACGAGATGGGCGACCTGGTCCGCACCTTCGGGCGGATGAACGAAAGCGTTGCCCGGCACGACCGCGAAGTGCGGCGCATGGCCTACACCGACGCCCTGACCGGGCTGACCAACCGGCTGGCGTTCCGCGAAAGCCTGGACCACCGGCTGATGCTGTTGCGCGGCGCCGGCCGCCAGCTAGCGCTGCTGTTCGCCGACATCGACGACTTCAAGCGGGTCAACGATACCCTCGGCCACGAAGCCGGCGACGAGGCGCTGCTGCAGTTCGCCAACCGCATCCGCGAGGCGGTGGACAGGTACGGCGGCGACGATGCGCTGCTGGCGCGCTTCGGCGGCGACGAGTTCGTGATCCTGATCCAGGAAGGGGACGTGCGCGCCGCCGCCACGCGCCTGGCCGAGGTGCTGGTGGCCGAGCTGCGGCGGCCGCTGGACATCCAGGACCGGCAGGTGTTCCTGGGCACCTCGATCGGCATCACCCTGTTCCCCGAGGACGCTTCCAGCGCCAGCGCGCTGATGAAGAACGGCGACATCGCCATGTACCAGGCCAAGGTCGCCGGCAAGAACGGTTTCCGCTTCTACAGCCGGGCCATGGACCACGCGGTCGAACGCCGCGTGCACATGGAGCAGGAGCTGCGCGGGGCCTGGGAGCGCGGCGAGCTGAGCGTGGTCTACCAGCCGGTGTGCAGGACCAGCGACGGCCGGGTGGTCGGCGCCGAGGCGCTGCTGCGCTGGCAGCATCCGATGCTGGGCATGATCGCCCCGTCGGTGTTCATCGACGTGGCCGAGCAGAGCGGGCTGATCGAAGGCATCGGACCGCGCGTTCTGCGCGCGGCCTGCAACGAGGCCATGCGCTGGACCTCGATGGGCGAGGGCAACGAGCGCCTGTTCGTCTCGGTCAACGTCTCCCCCCGGCAGCTGCGCAAGGGCGACCTGCCCGACATCGTCGCCGAGTGCCTGCGCGAGACCGGCCTGCCGGCCTCGTGCCTGCACCTGGAGCTGACCGAGACGGCGGTGATCAGCGACGAGCTGCAGGCCGCGGCGATGCTGGCGCGCCTGCACAGCACCGGGGTCAAGGTCTGGCTGGACGACTTCGGCACCGGCTTCTCCGGGCTCAGCCACCTGCGCCGGGTACCGGTGGACGGGGTCAAGATCGACCGCAGCTTCGTCGCCGACCTGCAGCGCGACCCCGACGACCTGGCGCTGACCACGGCGATCATCGCCATGGCCCATTCGCTGGGGATTACCGTCGTGGCCGAAGGGGTGGAGAAGGAAGCGCAGTACAACCTGCTGGCCGAGCGCGGCTGCGACCTGGTCCAGGGCTACTGGCTCAGCCATCCGATCAGCGCGACCGAGTTCGCCCACCTGCTGGCGCGGCGGGGCCGCTGAGCCCCCGGGACGCCCGGCCGGCGCCGCGCTAGCTAGAACAGCTGCCGCAGCCAGTCGCCGACCAGCACCACCAGCCGCTCCGACAGCAGGCCCATCGACAGCAGCGCGGCGATCGAGACCAGCCACAGCACCAGCAGCAGGGCGCCATCGCGTTCCATCAGCGCCAGCGCGAAGAGCAGCAGCGTCCCGGCGAACAGGTAGTTGGTCATCGGCAGCGGCAGCGCCAGCAGCACGCCCAGGGCGATCAGCAGCACGCCGGTGAAGGCGTTGGCCATGCGGTTGCCGGTGAGCACCTGCAGGCGCGGGCGGACCAGGTGCTCGAGCCGCCGCATCCATGGGGTGATCCGCCGGCAGAAGCGGGCCATGGTGCCGCGCTGCGGTCCGCGCCGGCCGATGAATCCGGGCACCCAGGGCCGGCGCAGGCCGACCAGCAACTGCAGGCCGATCAGCACCACCAGCGGGCCGCTGATCATGCCGCCGGCGCCGGGAATGGGGATGAACCCGGGCAGGATCGACACGAACAGGAACATGCCGAAGGCAGTGCGGCCCAGGCCCTGCAACAGGCGGTCCATGGTCAGCCGCTCGCCTGGATCGCCGTGCGCGAAGGACTGCAGCAGCCGGGCGATGCCGTTGCCGGCCGTGCCGGCGGCACCCTCCTGCGCCGCGGGTTCAGACGGCGAGCTCATCGCCATCGTGCTGCGCCAGCCGGCGCAGCAGCAGCTTGTCGATGCGCGCCCCGTCCAGGTCCACGACCTCGATCCGCCAGCCGGCCCAGTCGAAGTATTCGCCCACGTGCGGGATGCGGCCGAAGTGGGCGATGCACATGCCGGCCAGGGTGTGGTAGTCGCCTTCCTCGGCGTCGGGCAGGGCGGCGCCGTCCATCAGCTCGCGCAGGTCCTCGGTGGGCAGCGTGCCGCCGACCAGCAGCGAGCCGTCCTCGCGGGTGACCACCAGCGCGTCCTCGTCGGTGTTCTCCACCGACTGCAGCCGTCCGACGATCGCGCCCATCAGGTCGCTGACCGTGACCACGCCCTGGATCTCGCCGTACTCGTCCACCACCAGCGCCAGCGACTGCTGCTCTTCGCGGAAGATCTCCAGCAGCTTCATCGCATGGGTGGATTCGGAGACGAACAGGGTATGGCGCAGGTTGCGGAACAGGCCACCCTCGCCCAGGCGATCGGGCGCATGCAGCAGCGACTTGACCTCCAGCACCCCGGCCACGTCCTGGTCGCCGCCGCGGTACACCGGGTAGCGCGAGAACTGGTGCTCGCGCATGGTTTCCAGGTTCTCTTCCAGCGGCGCGTTCGCGTCGAGCCAGGCGATGCGGTTGCGCGGCGTCATCAGGCTGGCGGCGGTGCGGTCGCCCAGGCGCATCACCCGGTTGACCATGTCGCGTTCGTGCGCGTCGATCACGCCCTGCTCGTGGCTCTCGGCCACCAGCATGCGGATCTCCTCTTCGCTGATCGTGCTGGCCTCGTCCTTGCCCAGGCCCAGCAGGCGCAACACCAGCCGGGTGGTGTGCGACAGCAGCCAGACGAAGGGGAAGGCGGCCCGTGCCAGCCAGCCCATCGGCAGCGCCACGACGCTGGCGATCTTTTCCGGGGCGGTGATCGCCAGGCGCTTGGGCACCAGCTCGCCGAAGATCAGGGTCAGGAAGGTGATCAGGGCCACCGCGATGGACTTGCCGATGGTCTCGGCGTACGGGTCCAGCGCGGGCAGGACCCGCTCGATCCAGGCAGCGATGGCCAGGCCGATCGCCTCGCCGCCGAACAGGCCGGTGAGGATGCCGATCAGGGTGATGCCGATCTGCACCGTGGACAGGAACGCCTCGGGCTTCTCCGACAGCGCCAGGGCCTTGGCCGCGCGCCTGCTTGCCTGGGCCAGCTGCTTGAGCCGGCTCTTGCGCGAGGTCATCACCGACATCTCCGACATGGCGAAGAAGCCGTTGAGCAGGACCAGCGCGAGGACGATCAGCAGCTCAGCCATGGGGCGGACCCCCGCGGCGGCGCGATGGATTCAGGGGGCCGGGGCGCGCGGGGCGGAAACGGCGGCGAGAGGGGGCGGTGGGGTCGTCGTCCATAGGGTGTGCCAGCGGCACGGGGGCATCTTAGCAGAGGCCCCCCGTGCAGGCGGCGTCAGCGCCCACGGGTTCCCGGGCGGCGGGGCGGGCTGTCATAATTCCGCAGCATTTGGCCGCCCCTCCCGAGGCGGCGGACCTCCAACCATGTTCTCCCTGCAGACGATCTTCGGTTCCGGCAAGCAGTTCTTCGTCCTGCTGGACGAGGCGGCCGAGGCCGCCCACGACAGCGCCAAGGCCCTCCACCAGATGATGAAGGCCTCGGACCGGCAACCGGCGCTGGACGAGTTCAAGCTGGCGCGCCAGCGCGAGCGCACCGCCTCGGAGAAGATCGGCAAGGCGCTGGTGGAGAGCTTCATCACCCCGATCGAGCGCGAGGACATCGAGGCGCTGGGGTCGGCGCTGTACAAGATCCCCAAGCAGATCGAGAAGTTCGCCGATCGCTACTCGCTGGCGACCCAGCACCTGGCCCACATCGACTTCGCCCCGCGCGCGGCGATGCTCGAGCAGGCCGCCGGCGTGGTGGTGGAGATGGTCCGCGAGCTGCGCACCCTCAACATCGACCGCATGACCGCGCTCAACGAGAAGCTGCGCGCGATCGAGAACGAGGCCGACCGGCTGATGCTGGAGCTGTACCGCGACATCTACTCCGGGCGCCTGGACCACCTGCAGATGTTCCTGCTCAAGGAGTTCTTCGAAATCCTGGAGAAGGCCATCGACCGCTGCCGCGAGGCCGGCGTGGTCGCCTACCAGATCGTGTTGAAGAACAGCTGACGATGGCCGCCGTCCAGCCCGTCAGCGGTCCTCGCTCCGGCAGGCCGGGCATCGGCTGCGCCGATGCCCCCGGGCCGTGCTTCCACAACCCCCGCGTCGCCGCTGCGCGGCGAGGCCGCCCCCTTGACTCAAGTGGGCTCCGCGTCGGGCGCCGGATGCCAGGTGCCGCATGCCTGGGCGGAGGCACGCCATGCTGACGCTGGTACTGGTGGTGATCTTCACCGCGCTGGTGTTCGAGTTCATCAACGGATTCCACGATACGGCCAACTCCATCGCCACCGTGGTGGCGACCAAGGTGCTCTCGCCCGGCTCGGCCGTGTCGCTGGCCGCGGTGATGAACCTGATCGGCGCGCTGACCGGTACCGCGGTGGCGGCGACCATCGCCACCGGCATCGTCAACACCGACGTGGTCGAGGCGTCCTCGCAGGTGATCCTGTGCGCGCTGCTGGGCGGCATCATCTGGAACCTGGTCACCTGGTGGTTCGGCCTGCCGTCCTCGTCCTCGCACGCGCTGATCGGCGGCCTGTGCGGCGCGGCCCTGGCCGCCGCGCACAACGACTGGGACGCGCTGATCTGGTCGGAGACCGTCGGCAACTGGACCAAGAACAAGGGCCTGTTGTGGAAGGTGTTCCTGCCGATGGTGACCTCGCCGCTGGCCGGGTTCCTGCTGGGCGTGACCATGATGCTGCTGCTGTGGGCGCTCATCGCCGGGATGGTCCGGCTCGGTGGCGTGTTCGCGCGCATGGCTCGGCCGCGCTGGGTCAACGCGTTCTTCGGCAAGGCGCAGATCCTGTCGGCGGCCTACATGGGCTACGCCCACGGCCACAACGACGCGCAGAAGACCATGGGCATCATCGCCCTGACCCTGATCGGCGCCGAATCGGCCGGGCACCTGGACAACCTGCCGGGCTGGCTGGCGTTCCTGCACCCGGGCGATGCGGGCGGGGCCGAGATCGCGATGTGGATCGTGCTGACCTGCGCCGTCGTCATGGCCCTGGGCACCGCCTCCGGTGGCTGGCGCATCATCAAGACCCTCGGCCACAAGATGGTCAAGCTGCACCCGATCCACGGCTTCGCCGCCGAGACCAGCTCGGCCACGGTGCTGACGATGGCCGCGCATTTCGGCATGCCGGTATCGACCACCCACAGCATCTCCACCGCGATCATGGGCGTGGGCTTCGCCAAGAACCCGCGCGCGCTCAAGCTCGGCGTGGTCGAGCGGATCATCTGGGCCTGGATCCTGACGATCCCGGCCGCCGGTGGCGTGGCCTACCTGATCTTCAAGCTGATCGAGGCGATGGGCTGGGCTTGAGGCCGGCGCGTCGCCGAGGCGTGGGGCGGACCCGCCTGCGGCCTGCGGCCGACGCGTAGAGCGGGGCTTGCCCCGCTGTCGACGCACGCGATCCCGCCCACCGGGCAGCGGGGCAAGCCCCGCCCTACGGTTACAGCAGGTCGCCCTCGGCCGACAGCGCCCGCTCCATGCGGTCGCCCAGGCCGCCGATCTCCAGCACCAGCCGCTCGACCTCGGCCGGGGTCAGGCCGTCATAGGGGCGGTTCTCGCACAGCTGCAGGTAGGGCACGCCGTCCAGCTCACCGATCGCCAGGTAGCCGACGCTGCTCTGCCAGTTGAACACCAGGGCCCGCCGGGCATCGATGCCGGTGGTCGGCGCGATCACCGTGCTGACCCGCACCAGTGGCCGCTGGTCGTCGCCGTCCAGCTCGGAAATGAAGATCGACTGGTGGCGGCTGCCGCCCTCCAGCGACAACTCCACGCAGGCCACGTAGGGCTCCTGCATGGTCAGGCGGAAGCCGGCGGTCAGCAGGTGGCTGCGGATCTGTTCGAAATTGCGCATGGCGGTCCTCGCGATCCCCCGCCGCTATGCTAGCCGCAGATGGCTGCCACGTCTTCCAGCGACGATTCCACCCGCCGCATCCTGGCCGCGGTGCGCGCCATCCCGCGCGGGCAGGTGGCCGGCTACGGCGAGGTCGCGCGCCTTGCCGGGTTGCCGGGGCGGGCACGGCTGGCGGCCCGGGTGCTGGCGGCCAACGAGGATCCGACGCTGCCCTGGCATCGCGTGTTGCGCGCGGACGGGCGCATCGCCTTTCCCGAAGGTTCGCCGGGCTGGCGCGAGCAGTGCCGACGCCTGAGCGCCGAGGGCGTGCGGGTGGAGAAAGGCCGGGTACGGCGCGCGCGCGGGCCGGCCGACCTCGACGCCGCCATCTGGGGCCCCGATAGCGCGTAGGAGCCCTCCTCATGGGCGACACCGTCTCGGGATGCCCGTGCCGGCGGCGTCGGGTCGCCGATGAAGATCGGCTCCTACACGCAGCGAGCCCCGGCGTCGTCGCAGGCGCCCATTCCCGGGAGTGCCACGTCGGGATGCCGGGGCGTCGCGCGTCGGCGTCCCCGCCGCAATGGACAGGCAACGCACGAGCCTTCGCCACGGCGGCCGGACCGGACGTGCCGGCCGTCGACGACGCGGGCCGCTATGATGGCCGCCCGTTCCCCCGAGCCGCGACCGCATGTTCTCGCGCCTGCCGCCTGTCACACAGGCCCTGCTGATCGCCAACACCGCGCTGTTCCTGCTGCAGCTGATGCTGGGCCAGTCCACGTTCGCCCCCTTCATGCTGTGGCCGCTGGGCGGCTTCGATCCTTTCTCGCCGGGCGAGAACTTCCAGCCCTGGCAGCTGCTGACCTATGGTTTCCTGCACGCCAGCTTCGGCCACCTGCTGTTCAACATGCTGGCCGTGTACATGTTCGGCGCGCCGCTGGAGCTGACCTGGGGGCCGCGCCGGTTCCTGGCCTTCTACCTGATCAGCGTGGCCGGTGCCGGCCTGTGCCAGTTGGCGGTGGGCTGGTGGATCACCAGCGGCGGCGGGGCGGCCTATCCGACCGTGGGCGCCTCGGGCGGCGTGTTCGGCCTGCTGCTGGCCTACGGCATGCTGTTCCCGAACCAGCGGATGATGCTGCTGTTCCCGCCGATCCCGATGAAAGCGCGCACGTTCGTGATCCTGTTCGGCATCACCGAGCTGGTCCTGGGGTTCACCGGCTGGCAGCCGGGCGTGGCCCACTTCGCGCACCTGGGCGGGATGCTGTTCGGTTGGCTGGTGATCCGCTACTGGCGCGGACAGCCGCCGTTCGGCCGCCGCGGGCCACCCCGCGGTCCGTCGCACCTGCGCCGGGTGAAGTGACCGGAACGGCCGCGGCCGTTCCGCCGTCGGAAAGAAAAAAGGCGCGGAAATCCGCGCCTTTTCCCATGGTGCGCGCGCCAGCTCAGCGCCAGACGCGGACCTGGTCGGCCTCGGCGCGCTGCATCGGCTGGCCGGCCTTGCAGCCGTACGCCGCACCGAAGGCGGGCAGGTTGGACAGCGGCACGTTGCTGCGCAGCGGACCGGGCGCGTGGATCTCGGCGGCCAGGCGCTCGGCGGCGACGTTTTCCGAGACCTGCTGGCCCCACAGCTTCGACCAGGCGCCGAAGAACGCCTGCTGGTCCGCCGCCTTGGCCTCCGGCTGCGCCTTGGCATAGGCGTCCCAGGCCAGCTGCAGGCCGGCCTGGTCGGAGAGGGCGACGTCGCGGACCAGGCCGCCGTTGACCTTGCCGCCCTTCACGCCCGGATAGGGCTGGCCGGCGTACTGCGCGGCCACGCGCTCGCCCAGCGTGTTCCAGGCGGCTGTGTCGGCCGGCGTCCACCAGTTGCCGAGTTCGCCCCGGGCGTTGACCTGCGCGCCCCTGGCGTCGATCGCGCGGCTGAGCTGGGTGCCGACCAGCGCGCCATAGGCGCCGTAGGCGGTGGCGGGCTTGTCCACGTCCAGCACCGGCGGCTGCAGCACCGCGGCGGTGACGATCAGCCGGTTCTGGGCGATGTCGTAGGCCAGCGCGGGCTGTTGCGGCAGCACGTCCCAGCGGCGGTCGGCGTTGCCCTTGCCGATCCGCTTCATCTCCTCGCGGTGGCGCCAGGTCGAGGCGATCAGCATGTTGCCGCCGAAGCTGCCGCGTCCCATCGGCTGCACGGTGTAATCCAGGTCGCGGCGCGGGGTGCCGACTTCGATCTTCAGCGCCTTGAGCTTGGCCTGCGCCTCGGCCTTGGCCGGCGCGCTGAGCCAGGTGTTGCCCTCGACCGAGGCGACCAGCGCGTCGCGGACCTCGTCGGCGACCACGGTGGCGCGGCGGCGTTCCTCGGAGGTGAGGTAGCGGTTGGCGTACTCGTGGCCGAGCATCGGGCCGGCGGCGGTGTTGATCGCCTCGATCACCTGCTGCCAGCGCGGCGCCGGGACGGACTGGCCGGCCAGCACCTGGCCGCGGAAGCCGAAGCTGGCGTCGCGGAAGCTCCTGGAAAGGTAGGGCGCCATCGCGTCGCCCACGCGCCAGCGCAGGTAGGCCTTCCACTGCTCGGGCTTGACCCGGCCGATCATCGCGTCGAGCTCGGCGAACAGCGCCGGGTCGGGCAGCGAGACCAGGTCGTCCTTCACGCCCTGGGCCTCGAGGAACTGGGCCAGTTGCAGGTTGCGGTAGCGCTTGGCCGCGTCGGCGACCGGCACCGGCACGTAGTTGCGGAACGGGTTGTTGAGGTCGGCCAGCGACTGCGACTTGCGCGCGATCGCGGTCTCGATGTCGATCACCGCCTTGGCGTCGGCGTCCAGCCGCTCCTTGGGGGTGCCGGTCAGCGCCAGGATCTGCTTGACGTAGTCGCGGTAGCGGGCGAGCACGGCCTGGGTATCGGCGTCGTTGCGGGTGTAGAAGGCCGGGTCCGGCAGGCCCATGCCGCCCTGCATGAAGTAGCCGATGTGGCGGTCCAGCGCCTTCAGGTCCACGTCCGGGGCGAAGTTGAACACCACCGGGATGCCGACCTGGTGCAGCGCGGCGATCGAGGCCGGCACGTCCTTGGCCTTCTTGATCGCGTCGATGCGCGACAGCAGCGGGGCGATCGGCCGGGAGCCATCGGCCTCGATGGCCGCTTCGTCCAGGCCGCTGGCCCAGAAGTCGCCCAGCCGGTTCTGCACGTCGGTCTGCGGGGACTTCATCGCCGCATCGAGCAGCTGGCGCTGCTGCTGCAGGGCCAGGTCCGTCAGCTGGCCCAGGGCGCTGATCGCGCCGGCATCGGCCGGCAGCGGGTTGGCCTTGAGCCAGTCGGCATTGGCCGAGGCGTAGAAATCGGTGCACTGGGCGCTGACCGCCGGGGCCTTCTTCTTGCGCTGGGCATCGGCGTCGGCGGTGGAGACCAGGGCGAGCAGGCCCAGGCCAAGGGCCAGGACCAGCGGACGGGGCGTGGGCATCATCGGGGCGGGGGCCTCGGTTGGGTGTCGCGGGAGTGTAGCAAGGCGTCCACGGCCGCCATGCACGCGCTGCAGGCTGTCTTGCCGGAAACGTGAACCGGGTTGGTGGTTCGCGTTTTCTGGCCGGGTGCGTGAGGCGGGTGGCGGCAGGGTCTTGTCCTGGGGTGGCGAAATCCGGGGCTGGGCTGCAGTGCCGGCTCAGGGCGGGGAACGGAGGTGGCGCCGGCTTTGGGGGCTTCTGTCCTTGTAGGAGCCGATTCATCGGCGACGCGACACCCTCGGCACGGGCGACAGCCTCGTCAACCCGACGCCCGTGTCGCCGATGAATCGGCTCCTACAACGGCAGGAGCATCGGAGCCATGAAGATGCATCGTTGTTCCCAGTCGAGCGCAGCGACGACCCCCACGATCGCGAAAGACACGCCAGGCGGGGGAGGCCACTGCAGCAGCACATGGATGTGCTGCGGGCCCAAGTAAAGGCAGGAGGCCGTCCCGAGGGGGCAGTGGCCTCCCCGGCCTGGCGTGGCTCCCCAGGAACCGACGTCACCACGCGCCCTTGCCGTTGCTGTTGCTTCGAGGCTCCCCCAACGACAGGGAGCCTGAAAAAGCGAGGCCCGGACATGCCGGGCCTCGCGGGATGTTGCGGTTGCTGGTGGCTTACCAGATCACGACCTGGCCATCGCCCTGGCGGACCATCGGCTTGCCCGGCTCGCACTTGAACGCGGCGGCGAAGGCCGGCAGGTTCGAGGGCGCGCCGACCGCGCGGAACTGCGCCGGGGCGTGCTCGTCGGTGGCGATGCGGTTCTTCAGCTCCTCCGGGGTGAAATTGCGACGCCACACCGTGGCCCAGTTGAGGAAGAAGCGCTGGTCGCGGCTCAGGCCGTCGGTCATGGGGTCCGGGGTGTCGCCGGCGGCGGCCTTCATCGCGTCGTAGGCCGTGGCCAGGCCGCCCAGGTCGGCGATGTTCTCGCCCAGGGTGTGGCGGCCGTTGATCTTCTGCCCGTCGGCGGTGGTGTAGCCGTCGAACTGCGCGATCAGCTTGTCGGTGCGCCCGGCGAAGCCCTTGGCATCGGCCTCGGTCCACCAGTTCTCGAACTTGCCGGTCGGCCCGAAGCGGCTGCCCTGGTCGTCGTAGCCGTGGGTCATCTCGTGGCCGATCACCGCGCCGATGCCGCCGTAGTTCATTTCATCCGGAGCGTTGGGGTCGAAGAACGGCGGCTGCAGGATCGCGGCCGGGAACACGATCTCGTTCTGCAGCGGGTTGTAGTAGGCGTTGACCGTCTGCGGGCTCATGCCCCACTCGGTCTTGTCCACCGGCTTGCCGATCTTGGACAGGTTCCAGCGGTAGTTGAACTCCTGCGCGGCCAGGATGTTGCCCAGGTAGCTGTCGCGGCTGGTCTCCAGGCCGTTCCATTCGCGCCACTTGTCCGGATAGCCGATCTTCGGGGTGAACGCGGCCTGCTTGGCCAGCGCCTTCTGCTTGGTGTCGGCGCCCATCCACTCCAGGTTCTCGATGCGTGCCTTCAGCGCGGTGCCCAGGTTGGCCACCAGCGCCTCCATCTTGGCCTTGGATTCGGCCGGGAAGGCGACCTGGACGTACATCTGGCCCAGCGCTTCGCCGGCCTGCTCGTTGACCGTGGCCAGCACGCGCTTCCAGCGCGGCTTCATTTCCTTCTGGCCGCGCAGGGTCTTGGCGTAGAAGTTGAAGTTCTCCTGGGCGAAGGCGTCGCTCAGGTACGGCGAGGCGCCGTCGACGGTGTGGAAGCGCAGGTAGGAGCGCCACACCGATGCATCGGTGTCGCCCAACGCCTTGCTCACTTCCTGGTGGAACGCAGGGATCGCCAGCGAGAACATCTGCGGCGCGGCCACGCCCTGCGACTCGAAGAACTTGGTCCAGGGGAAATTCGGCGCCAGCTTGTCGGCGTCGGCCAGGCTGACCGGGTTGTAGTACAGCGACACGTCGCGCGACATGTCCTCGCGCGACTTGGACACCTTGGCCAGGCGGGTCTCGAACGCCATCACGTCCTGCGCCTGCTTCTGCGCGTCCGCCGCGGCCACGCCCGACAGCTCCAGCACCTTGGCGATGTGGGCCACGTAGGCGTCGCGGATGTCCTTCTTGTCGGCGTCGAAGTAGTACTTGCTGTCGGGCAGGCCCAGGCCGCCCTGCATCGCGTAGGCGATGTTGAGGTCCGGGTTCTGGAAGTCGGCCTCGGCGCCGAAGCCGAACAGGAAATTCTCGCCCTTGGCCGCGCTGGTGCGCAGGTACTCGGCCACGGCCGGGCCGTCCGCCAGCGCGTCGATCGCGGCCAGGTGGCCGGCCAGCGGCTCGATGCCCTGGGCGTTGACCTTGGCCTCGTCCATGCCGGTGGCCCACAGGTCGCCGACGATCTTCTTCACGCCAGTGGCATCGGCGTCGGCCGCCGCCTGTTCGGCCAGCTGGCGCTGGACCGCGTTGGAGCGCTCGTCGAGCATCTCGAACGCGCCCCAGCTGGTGCGGTCGCCGGGGATCGGGTTGGCGGCCAGCCACTTGCTGTTGGCGTAGGCGGCGAAATCGGTGCAGGCGTCCTGGGTGGTGTCCAGGTCGGCCAGGGTGAAGCGGTTCACGCCAGGCAGGGTGCTCTCGTCGAGGCGGTACTCGGGGGTGGCCGGCGCGCCGGCGGTGGCGGCCGGCGCGGCGTCTTCCTTCTTGGAGCAGGCGGCCAGCGCGACGGCAATGGCCACCGGCAGCAGCAGGGTCTGGGTCTTGCGGATGTTCACGTGGCTCGATCTCCGGCCCGCCGGGCGGGCATGGTGGGAGGCCCCGGGACGGGGCAGTGGGGGCGACTCTACGCCGGACGGCTGGACGGAGGGACTGCCGGAGGTCATGGCGGCACAATGGCGCCTGACTCCCCTGGACGGAGACGGGCAGATGCAGGTCGAATTCCACGGCGCGGCCGGCGAGGTCACCGGATCCATGCACCTGGTCCACGCCGCCGGCCGGCAGGTGCTGCTGGACTGCGGGCTGCTGCAGGGCCGGCGCGAACTGGAGGCGCGCAACGCCGATCCGTTCCCGTTCGAGCCGGCAAGCCTGGATGCGCTGGTCCTCAGCCATGCCCACATCGACCATATCGGACGCGTGCCGCTGCTGGTGGCGCGCGGCTTCGACGGGCCGATCTGGCTGCACGGGGCCACCGCCGACCTGCTGCCGGTGATGCTGGAGGACGCCGCCTCGCTGGCCGAGTCCGAGGCCCAGCGCGCCAACCGCCATCGCGACCCGGAGCAGCCGCCGATGCCGCCGCTGTTCACCCGGCGGGACGTGGCGCGCGTGCTTCCGCTGCTGCGGCCCCTGGACTACGACGCGCGCACCACGATCCTGCCTGGCCTGGACATCGCCCTGCGCGACGCCGGCCATATCCTGGGATCGTGCATCGTCGAGGTGTGGGCCACGGAACACGGGCGAAGCCGCAAGCTGGTGTTCTCCGGCGACCTGGGGCCGAAGGGCACGCCGATCCTGCGCGATCCGTGCCCGATCGAACAGGCCGACCTGGTGGTCATGGAATCGACCTACGGCGACCGCAACCACCGCGAACGCCAGGCCACGGTGGCTGAACTGGGCGAGGTGTTCGAACACGCCTGGCGCGAGCGCGGCAACGTGCTGATCCCGGCGTTCGCGGTCGGGCGCAGCCAGGAGCTGCTGTACTGGTTCGCACGCTACTGGGACGAGTGGAACCTTGGACGCTGGCGCATCTTCCTGGACAGCCCGATGGCCGGGCGCGTGGTCGGCGTCTATGACCGCCACCACGAGCTGTTCGACGCCCAGGCGCAGGCGGTGTGGCGGCAGTGGCCCTCGCCGTTCCGCCTGCCCAACCTGCACATCACGGCCACCACCCAGGAGTCGATGGCGATCAATTCGATCAGCAGTGGCGCGATCGTGATCGCCGGCTCGGGCATGGCCAATGGCGGCCGCATCCTGCACCACCTGCGGCACCGGCTGGGACGGCGCGACACCCACGTGGTGTTCGTCGGCTACCAGGCCGAAGGCACGCTGGGCCGGCGCCTGGTCGAGCGGGCGCAGTGGGTGCGCATCCATGGCCAGGACTACCGGGTCAACGCCCAGATCCATACCGTCGGCGGGCTCTCGGCGCACACCGACCAGCGCGGACTGATGGAGTGGTATGGCCACTTCCGCGGCTCGCCGCCGCTGGTGCTGGTGCATGGCGAGGACCGCGCCCGCGAGGCGCTGGCGGGAGAGATCGGGCAGCGCAGCGGCGCGCGCGTGACCCTGGCGCGGCCGGGGATGCGCTGCGAGGTCTGACCGGGGCGCTAGGCCAGCGGGGCGCCGGCTGCGGTTGCGCCCGCTCCCAGGCGGCTGCCGCACTCGCATGGATCGCCATCGCAGCCGTGCACGCTGCCCCGCACCGGCGAGGCCATCCCGCGCCCGGCGAGTTGCCGGATCTCGTCGAGGATGTGCTCGGCCGCGCTGGCCGGCGTACCCGGCAGCAGCAGGGCGAAAGCGCCATCGCCCAGGCAGGCGGCGATGTCGCCGGGACGCCGTGCCCGCTCGCGCAGCAGCCGGGCCAGGCGGCAGGCGTCGGCCTGGCCCGCTTCGCTTCGCGTGTCGCCCGCGGCGATCCCGACCAGCAGCAGGGCATGCGGCTGGCCGGTGGCGCGCACGGCGTGCAGGGCGGCCTCCATGCGGGCGCGCGAGGCCAGGCCCGGCGCTTGCTGGCGCTCGCGCAGTAGCTTCCACAGCGCGGTCAGGCACCATGCCAGCAGCACGATGGCCAGGACCAGGACTACGCCACCCGCCGCGAACCAGAGCTGGCGTCCCAGCAGCCAGGCGAACAGGCCGAGTGTCGCCACCAGCCCCCCGATTGCGGCGGCCGGCAGCCGCCAGTCGCGGCCGCCGGCGGACAGGCCGACCAGCACTGCGCCGCCGGCCAGCAGCAGGGCGAGCACGGCCTGCGCCGCGGCCGGCAGCGGCCGCGGCGTGGCGCCCCGCAGCAGTGCGACCAGGGCGCGGGCCTGGTGCTCGACCGGATACAGCGGCGCGCTGCCGAACGGGCCGGGCAGCCGCGGCTGCAGGCGCGGGTCGGCCAGGCCGACCAGGATCCAGCGGCCATGCAACTGCGACGCGCCGAGCCGGCCGTCCAGGACGCGGGATGCGGGCAGGGTGGGCGGCGGCAGGCCGCCGGCATGGCCGATCCGCCAGCGATCGAGTGCACGGGCACCGCCGCCGGCGCGGTGGCCCGGCTGCACGAGCACCTGGGGCAGCGAGGGCCAGCGCACTCCGTCCGCGGCCAGCACGTAAGAAAGGTGCTGGCGGACCCTGCCGTCGCGATCGGGCGCCAGGTGCGCATGGCCCAGGCGTGCCGCGTCGGCGAACTCCACCGGCGGCATGCGCGCCCGCGGCGCCTTCCCCGGTGCCATGTCCAGCGCGACGCCCAGCGCGACGCGGTTGTCGAGCAGGCTGCGCGCCAGGCGCGCATCGCCTGCCGGATCGTCGGCGCTGGCCTGCAGCGGAAGGTCGAGCGCGATGCCACGCGCGCTGGCATCGCGCAGGCGTTCGAGCAGCTGCGCCAGGCGTCCGTTGGGCCACGGCCAGGGGTCGTCGGGACCGATCGCGAGCACGACTCCGGGTGCGCTCGGCTGCGGCCCGGAAGTCGGCGACAGCCAGCGTTGCAGCAGGTCGTCCAGCGGCGCGGCGAGGCCCAGGCCACCCAGCAGCGCGGCCAGCGCGCCGGCGGCCAGCGCCAGGGCGCCACGACGAACCGATCGCAATGTTCCGGCGCCCGGCCTCATCGGCGCGCCCGCCCGCTGCGCCCCGTCGGCGCGCATGCGATCGCCGCCGGAACGGCAGACGCTATCCGCGGCATTGCGACCATCGCTTCCCCCGATCGCCAGCCCCCCTGCGCGGCCAGTATAGGCGCAGTGGTATACCTGTGCCGATGACGAACCCTGCAAGAATCCGCGATGCCGTGCTGGTCGGCGGCGGCCACAACGGCCTGGTCTGCGCCACCTACCTGGCCCGCGCCGGGCTCGACGTCACCGTGCTCGAGCGCCGGCCGGTGGTCGGCGGCGCGGCGGTGACCGAGGAGTTCCACCCCGGCTTCCGCAACTCGGTGGCCTCGTACACGGTTTCGCTCCTGCAGCCCAGGGTCATCGCCGACCTGGACCTGCACGGCCATGGCCTGCGCGTGGTGCAGCGGCGGCGCAACAACTTCCTGCCGCTGCCCGAGGGCGGCTACCTGCTGACCGGCGGCGGCCAGACCGCGGCGGAGGTGGCGAAGTTCTCGCGCCGCGACGCCGAGGCGCTGCCGGCCTACGAGGCGCGCCTGGACGCGATCGCCGACGTGCTGCGCGCGCTGGCGCTGCAACCGCCGCCCAACGTCACCGACGGCGGCTGGTGGAAGGCGTTGCCGGAGCTGTTGCGTGGCGCCCGGCTCGGCAGGCGCCTGCACGCGCTGGATGAAACGCTGCGCCAGGAACTGCTGGACCTGTTCTCGATCTCGGCGGCCGAGTACCTGGGCCGCTGGTTCGAGAGCGCGCCGATCAAGGCGCTGTTCGGCTTCGACGGCATCGTCGGCAACTTCGCCAGCCCCTACGCGCCCGGTTCGGCTTATGTGCTGCTGCACCACGTGTTCGGCGAGGTCAACGGGGTCAAGGGCGCGTGGGGCCATGCGATCGGCGGCATGGGCGCGATCACCCAGGCGATGGCGCGCGCCGCCACTGCCGCCGGGGTGGAGATCCGCACCGCTGCGGGGGTACGCGAAGTACAGGTCGAGGGCGGCCGCGCCACCGGCGTGGTCACCGACTCGGGCGAGGTCCTGCGCGCCCGCGCGGTCGTGGCCAACGTCAATCCGAAGTTGCTGTACCAGCGCCTGCTGCCCGCGGCGGCAGTGCCGGTGGCCACCGCGGAGCGCATGCGCCACTGGCGCTGCGGCTCGGGCACCTTCCGCATGAACGTGGCGCTGTCGCGGCTGCCCGACTTCTCCGTGCTGCCCGGCGAGGGCGACCACCTCACCGCGGGGATCATCATCGCGCCCTCGCTGGACTACATGGACCGGGCCTGGCGCGATGCGCACGACCATGGCTGGTCGCGCGAGCCGATCGTGGAGATGCTGATTCCCTCGACCCTGGACGATTCGCTGGCGCCGCCGGGCATGCACGTGGCCAGCCTGTTCTGCCAGCACGTGGCGCCGGAGCTTCCCGGCGGGCGCAGCTGGGACGACCATCGCGAGGAGGTGGCGGACCTGATGATCGCCACGGTCGACCGCCATGCGCCGGGCTTCGCTGCCTCGGTGCTGGGGCGGCAGGTGCTCAGTCCGCTGGACCTGGAGCGGGTGTTCGGCCTGGTCGGTGGCGACATCTTCCACGGCGCGCTGAGCCTGAACCAGCTGTTCTCGGCGCGGCCGATGCTGGGGCAGGCCGGGTATCGAGGGGCGATCCCGGGGCTGTACCTGTGCGGCTCGGGGACGCATCCGGGAGGCGGTGTCACCGGTGCGCCGGGGCACAACGCGGCGCAGGTGCTGATCTCGGATCTTCGCTGATGGTGGGCGTCCGTTGCGTTGCGCTGCGCTGCGGATGCGGAAAGGCCTGGCCGGACGGAAGGGGCACTCGGCTTCGGGAGGGGCCGCCGCCCGACAGGGGCATGGCGCATCCCTCGACCGGACGTCCTGTCCGGACTCGGGTCGTGGCACATCCATGTGCCACTTGCGCCATACCCCTGTCGGACGGCGTCCTCGGGAGTTTTGAGGCTTCTGCTTCGTTCGATAGGCTCGAGCGGAAGCGCGGTGGCCGGATGCCTGTTCCCATTCCGAGGTGGCCTGGCGAGCTCGGATCGTTACGCGTTGGCACCTGTCCGGGCATCGGCTCGATTGCCCGGCCAGCAGGCATTGCAGGCAGCGACTAAGAGCGGAGCTGCGACCGGATCGTCGCGACAGGACGCGGCGGGCAGTGGGTCTCGCGGCAGCGGACAGGGATGTCAGCGTCGGCGCGTCGGCACATGGATGTGCCGCCGTGCCGACCGCGAGGCCCGCTGCCTGCCGCGGCCCAGCCCGAAGCTGTTGGTCTAGCGGTTTCCCGTCGCCGCCGTCGCTGGCGGCGCAAAAAGGAAGAAAGCGGGCGGCAAGGCCGGCTCCTACTGGAGCACGGCCTTCTTGCGGTTGTCGCCGGAATTGCGGTCGATGAGCTTGTTGTAGGGGTCGATGCCGGCCTCGAAGGGCAGTTCGTCGACCACCAGTTCCAGGGTGGTCTCGGCCTGGGTGATCCGGTGCTTCTGCAGGTACAGCACCTTCTCGTCCGATTCCTTGCCGCCCTCGGGTCGCGCGAACACGCCGATGTCCACCATCACGTCGACCGGCTCGTCGGTCTCCTTGCCCTTGCCGTCGGTGGACACCTTCTCCGCGTGCACTTCCAGCGCGACCACGTACTTGCCGTCCTCGCGCCTGCGCACGTCGGCGCGCGTGGCGCGGTGGTTCCAGAACACGATCCGCTCGAACAGGTCGCGGATGAACGGGTGGTGCTCCGGCGCGGTGCGCGCATAGAGCAGGTCGAGGAAGTCGCGGGTGGTCGGGTAGGGCGGCCCCTTGAATCCCCACTGGCGCACGAATTCCGACAGCACCGCGTTGAGCTGCTCCTCGCCGATGGCGTCGCGCAGGGCGTAGAACACCACCGAGCCCTTCTGGTAGTGGATGTACTGCTGGTTCTCGTTGAGCGCCAGCGGCAGTTCCTCGACCCGTTCGGTCGCCCGGCTCATCAGGTAGCGGTCCAGTTCGTACTTGAGGAACCGCCGCATCTGCCGCGGGCCGTACTCTTCCTCCATCACCATCAGCGCCGAATACTGGGCCAGCGATTCGGACAGCATGGTCGCGCCCTGCACGTTGGCGCCGATGACCTGGTGCGCCCACCACTGGTGCGCGGCCTCGTGCGCGGTGACGTAGAACACGTAGTCGATGTCCTCCCGGTCGCGCAGGTCGGCGATGAAGCCGATCGATTCGGAGTACGGAATCGTGCCGGCGAAGGCCTGGGCGAACTGCTGGTAACCGGGGAACTCCAGGATCCGGAACTGGCGGAACTGATAGGGCGAGAAGTGCCGGGTGTAGTAGTCCAGCGACTTCTTGGTCGACTCGATCATCCTCGGCACGTTCCAGGCGTGCGCGGGATGGTGGTAGACCTCGATCGCCACGTCGTTCCAGCGGTCGCGCGCGACCTGCCAGTCCGCCGACAGCCAGGAGAAGAACGGCAGCAGCTGCGCCTCGGACTTGTAGTGGTAGTAGCGGCGGCCGTCCTGCTCCCACTCGCGCTGCAGGTAGCCTGGGGCCAGCGCGACCTGGCCGCTGCTGGTGGACACGGTGGTCTCGAAGTCGACCCAGTCGCCGGTGGTGGTGAGGTAGTTGGAACCGCGCGCGGCCGCGTCGCCGATCGGGTTCATCCGCGGCAGCACCGGCAGGTCGTGCTTGCGCCGGTCGTTGCGGTCCTGCAGCTGGCGCCGTTCGTCGTAGCCCAGTTGCGGCAGGGCGGCGTAGTTGTTGAAGAACGTGCCGTTGTAGACCACCGAAGTACCGCCGCCGTTCATCGGGAAGCCGTGCGGGACGCTGGACAGTTCGAACTCGAAGTCCAGCGAGGCGCCCGGTGCCAGCGGCGTGGCGAGCCGGTAGATCGCGTAGCCGGCGACGTCGTCCTTCTTCACCACCGTGTGCGGCCCGAACTCGAGCCTGCGCATCTCCACGTCGGGGTTGGTCGCGACATGCAGTTCCGCGATCGGTGCGCCGCTGCGGTTCTCGAGCCGGTAGGCGCCGCGGATGTCGACCCGGCGCTCTTCGGGGAAGATGTCCACGTCGGCGCGGATCGAGGCGATCCGCGGCTGCGGCAGGTCCTTGTACTGGCGGTAGTCCTTCTCGTACTGCGCCGCGCGCTCCTCGGCCAGGTCGCCGGGCACGTAGTCGTTGAGCACGTTGGTGTTGTAGAAGATCCAGCCGCCCAGCCCCGCGAACAGCAGCAGCGACGCGGCCAGCGCCGCCAGCGCCGGGCCGCGCAGCCGGGCACGCGCCTGGCGCAGGCGGTCGCGCAGGCCCAGCGACGTGCCGCGTGGCCAGAACAGCAGGGCGACCACCAGCAGCGCGGCGGCGAAGGCGGCCCAGTAGCCGCGCAGCAGCAGGTGCGGTCCGATGAAGTGGCCGTAGCCGTTCATGTCCGAGTACGGGGCCGGCGTGGCCGCGGTATAGCGATAGAGCAGGTGGTCCAGGTCGAGCATGCCCATCGTCGCGCGGACGACCAGGTACACGATCATCAGCAGGTAGCCGATGAACTTGTTGCCGCTCACCGCCTGCAGGAAGACCGCCAGCGCCGCCATCAGCGCGAACGGGATCACCGCCAGGGCCAGGCCCTTGAGGTACAGCAGCGGTTCCAGCGCCATGTGGCCGTGCGCCACCTGCCAGCCGGCGGTGAACAGCGCGCCGGCGAACAGGAAGGCGGCGACCAGGCCGACCAGCGCGGTCATCTTCGAGGCCAGCGGAATCCAGTCGGGCAGGGCGTACGCATCCGTCGCCTCGGCCACGCGCAGGCTGCGCTCGCGCCAGACCAGCTCGCCCGCGTAGAAGGTGACGATGATGACCAGGAACAGGCTCATGCCACCGTCGATCGCCGACAGCATCCGCCGGGTCACCGGATACAGCTCGGTGCCGTACATGCTCGCGCCGAACTTGAGGACCGAGAAGATCATCAGCAGGCCCAGCACCAGCATCACCAGGAACGGCGCGCCGGTCAGGGCGCCGCGCAGGTCGAAGGTGGCCAGCTGGCGGTACTGGGTCCAGCGCGCCGAGGCATCCCGGCGCAGCGTCACCGCCGGCAGCGCCAGCGACGCGCCCACCGCCACGACACCCGGCAGCGCGGCATCGGCATCGGCCGGGCTGGCCTTGCGCCGGCGCCGGATGACGATGCCCTCGCGATCGGCGCGGAACAGGCCGAACGCGGCCCACATCAGCAGCGCGGTCACGCCCAGCCACAGGGCGCGATTGCCCAGCAGCAGCCCGGTGAGCGCCGGCAGTTGCTGGTTGTACTGGGCGCTGGACCAGTAGCGGATGTGCTCACCCACCGCCGTGGTGCCCGAGGGATCGAGCAGCGCGCCGATCCAGCGCGAATCGAGGTCCTGGGTCAGGAAGCCGGCCACCGTCCACAGCACGAAGAACGCGATCACGCCGATGTAGGTGTAGAGCATCGAGCGGGTCAGCGTCGCCAGCAGGAACAGCAGCGCCGACAGGAACAGCAGGTTCGGCAGCACCAGCACGGCGAATGCCCAGGCGTAGGCGCTCCACGGCGTCGGTCCGAGCCGGGCCTGGTCCAGCCAGGGCATCAGGCTGCCCAGCCACAGGCCCAATGCGGTGGCCAGCATGATCGCCAGGCTGGCCATGAAGCCGCCGCCGAAGCGGCCGAGCAGGTAGTCGCGCTTGCGGAGTGGAGTTGCGAAGAACAGCTCGGCGGTGCGCTGCTCGAAATCGCGCAGGGCGATGCCGGCCACGAAGATCGTGGTCAGCAGCACCGACAGCACGCTGAAGCTGCCCAGCAGGGAGATCACCACCGCCGGGGCGTTGCGCAGGATGTTGCCGACGCCGCCGCCGAAGCTGACGTTGTCCGAGGCCATGCTGCCGAAGGCGAGCAGGCCGAACACCAGCATGACGATCCAGAACACGCCGTTGCGCAGCAGCAGGCGGCGCTCGAAGGAAAGCAGGTGGCGCAACATGTCAGGCCCCCTGCGCCGGGGCGGCGGCCAGCGCGACCTTGCGCAGCTCGCCGAAGTACACGTCCTCCAGGTTGGCCGGTACCGCGGCGAAACCTTCGCCCGGGTCGGCATCGGCCAGCACGTGCACCACCGGCTGGCCCCCGACCAGGCGGGTGGACAGCACGGCCTGTGACTCCACCAGGCCGGGCAGCTCGGCCTTGTCCACGCGCTTGCGCCAGATCCGGCCGTCCAGCGAGCGGATCGCCTCGCGCGGCTCGCCGGCCAGCCGCACCTGGCCGGAAGCGATGATCGCCATGCGCGGGCACAGGTCGGTCACGTCCTCGACGATGTGGGTGGACAGGATCACCACGGTGTTCTCGCCGATCTCGGCCAGCAGGTTGAGGAAGCGGTTGCGCTCCTCCGGATCCAGGCCGGCGGTGGGCTCGTCGACGATGATCAGCGACGGCTGGCCGATCAGCGCCTGGGCGATGCCGAAGCGCTGGCGCATGCCGCCGGAGAAGGTGCCCAGCTTGCGCTTGCGCACGTTCCACAGGTTCACCTGCTGCAGCAGCGCCTGGACCAGGTCCTTGCGCTCCTTGCGCGCAGTCACGCCCTTGAGCACGGCGAAGTGGTCGAGCATGGCTTCGGCGGACACCTTGGGGTACACGCCGAATTCCTGGGGCAGGTAGCCGAGCCGGCGCCGCGCTTCGGTCTTGTCCTTCAGCACGTCGAGCCCGTCCAGCGAGATGCTGCCGCTGTCGGCGTCCTGCAGCGTGGCGATGGTCCGCATGAGCGTGGATTTGCCGGCGCCGTTGGGGCCGAGCAGGCCGAACATGCCGCGCGGGATGTCCAGGTTGACGTCCTTGAGTGCCTGCACGCCGTTGGCGTAGGTCTTGGACAGCGAGCGGATCTCGAGCATGCGGTACATCCTCCATTGATGTCGGCCGGATCCTGCCGGGTCCGGCACGGGTCGGCTATTGGTGGAAAGTCATGGCCTGAGAACGGTCCGCCCGGCAAGGCGGCTGGCGATGGGGCGGGAGGGTGCGGAACCGCCTCACGGCGCTTGCCCCGGCCGGAACAGGCGGGCGATGGCCTGCGCCAGCGCGTAGGGCTCCGGGTCGTCGCGGTTGGTGAGGACGATGACGGTCAGGCGCTCGCGCGGCCAGCGCAGGATCACGTTGCGGAAGCCGATGCTTTCGCCGCTGTGCCAGTTGCTGTCGCCGTCGAGCCGCCAGCCGAATCCATAGTGCGGCACGCCGGGCTCGTCGGTGGCCGTGGCCGGCGCGAACATCAGCGCCAGCGAATCGGGCCGCAGCAGGCGGTCGTCGTACAGCGCCGCATCCCACCGGGCCAGGTCGTCGATCGACGAGTAGATGCCGCCGTCGCCGAGCACGGCGCTGGTCTGGCTCTGATCGGTGCGGATCCAGCGCCCGTCGATCCGGCTGTAGCCCCAGGCGCGATGGGCGACGGTGTCCTGGCCTTCGCGGTGGGCGACGGTGTCGGCCATGCCGAGCGGCCGGAAGATGCGCGCGCCGAGGAAGCGGGCGAAGTCCATCCCGGAGGCGCGTTCCACCACCAGTGCCAGCAGGGCATAGCCGCTGTTGCTGTAGCGGTAGCCGCTGCCGGGCGGAAAATAGGTCCGATCCTGGCCGGCCAGGATCGAGAGCACGTCGGCGTCGTGCAACTGGCCTTCGAAACCATCCGCTATGTGGTCCTCGTAGTCGACCAGGCCGGAGGTGTGGCTGAGCAGCTGGCGCAGGGTCACCGCCTCGGTGGCCGCCGGCAGTTCGGGCAACCAGCGACGTACCGGATCGTCGATCGACAGGAGGCCGTCCTCGGCCAGCAGCAGGATCGCCGCCGCGGTGAACTGCTTGGTGATCGATGCCAGGCGGTAGTTGGTCCGCGGCCCGGCCTCGATGCCCTGTTCCAGGTCGGACAGGCCATGGCCGCGGCGCACCACGGCCTGCCCGTCGTGCAGCACCAGCACCGATGCGCCGGGCACGTCGCCGTCGTAGTCGCGCAGCAGCGCATCGACGGCCGCGGCCGCGCCGGCGTGCGCGCCGGGCGCGGACGTGGGCGTGCCTGCGAGCACCGCGATGGTCAGGAACGGCAGGAAGCCGTGCATGCAATCCCCCTGGAGCGCGCCAGCGGCGCCGTCGTCGAGGTTAACCTGCCGCGGCCGCCGCCGCCGCTCCCTGCTGGCTCGCGATCCAGGCATCGAGCTTGGCCTCCAGCACGTCGAGCGGCACCGAGCCGTCCTTGAGCACCTCGGCGTGGAAGGCGCGCACGTCGAAACGCGGACCCAGCGCGGCCTGCGCCCTGCGCCGCAGTTCCATGATCTTGAGTTCACCGATCTTGTATGCCAGCGCCTGCCCGGGGATGGCCATGTAGCGCTCGGTCTCGGCGACCGCCTCGACCTGGCTGGTGGCCGAGTTGTCGAGCATGTACTTGATCACCTGTTCGCGTGTCCAGCCCTTGGCGTGCAGGCCGGTATCGACGACCAGGCGGATCGCGCGCCACAGCTCGTTCTGCAGGTAGCCGAAATAGGAGTACGGATCCTGGTAGAGGCCCAGGTCGCGGCCGAGCGACTCGGCGTACAGGCCCCAGCCTTCGGTGAACGCGGTCTCCCCGCCGAAGCGGCGGAACGCGGGCAGGCCTGCCAGTTCCTGCTGCAGCGCGAGCTGGAAGTGGTGGCCGGGGATGGCCTCGTGCAGGAACAGGTCTTCGGCGTCCCAGGTCTTGCGCGAGGGCAGGTCGTAGGTGTTGACGTAGAACACGCCCGGCCGGCTGCCGTCCTCGCTGGGCCGCATGTACGAGCCGCCGGCGGCCGACTGCGCGCGGTAGGGTTCCACCGGCCGGATCTCGAAGCCGGCCTTGGGCAGCAGCGAGAACTGCTGCGGCACCCTGGCCATCACCTTCGACTCCAGGCCGCGGTAGTAGGCCAGCAACGCGTCCTCGTTCCCGAACTGGAAGCGCGGATCCTGCTGCATGAAGCGGAAGAACTTCTGCATGTTGCCGCGGAACTTGACCTGCTTCATCACCTCGCGGATCTGGCCGTGGATTCGCGCGACCTCGTCCAGCCCGATCTGGTGGATCTGCTCTGGCGTCAGGTCGGTGGTGGTGCTCTGCCGGGCGTTGTAGGCGTACCAGGCCGCGCCATCGGGCAGGGCGGCCATGCCGGCGCTGGCGCGGGTGGCCGGCAGGTACCGGGTGGCGATGAAGCCGCGCAGGCGACGGTAGGACGGCAGCAGCCGGTTCTCGATCGTCCACTTGTACTCGGCAGCCAGGCGCTGGCGATCGGCGTCGGAGAACCCGGCCGGCATGTTCCGGACCGGGTTCCAGAACAGGGTCTCTTCCGCGGTCGGCTTGATCAGTGCATCCAGCTGCGGCAGCACCTTCTCCATCAGCGGGCGGGGCTGGACCACCCCGGCGGCCATGCCCTGCTCCATGTTGGCGATCGCCTGCTCGAACAGGGCCGGCACCTGGCCGGCGCGCTTGAGCCAGTTCTCGTAGTCCTTGACCGTTTGGAACGGCTGGGCGCTGGTGCCCGAACCGAGCATCGCCATCAGCGTGGCCGGATTGTTGAACTGGTTGACCGGCTGCATCCAGCCGGGGAAGCGCTCGCCCTCCAGCGCGTCGCGTGCATTGCGCACGAAGATCCGGTAGCTGAGCAGGTCCTGGCCTTCCAGGCCTTCCTCGCCGACCGCCTCGACCTTGGCCAGCCACTGTGCGGTGAAGTCGTGGCTCTGCTTGCGGAAGTCGGGCGAAAGGTAGTTGGGCAGCTGGTCGTTCCAGCGCGGGTCGCCCTGGAAAGTGGCCTGCAACGGGTTGATCGCGAGCGAGGCGTCCCAGTACTCGGCGTAGAGACGCTGCAGCTGCCCGGCCTTGGTCTCGGCACTCTTCGCCGGCGCAGCCTTGGCCGCCGCTGCCGGTCGCGCCTTCTTCTTCTTCGCCGCATCGGCCGGCGCGGGAGCCAGCAGGACGAAGGCGAGGGGCAAGGCGGCGAGCCAGCGCAGCGGGAACCGGGTCATGGGTGACTTCCGTGGACGTGAAGACACCGAGAGTGCCGCATCCAGCCGACGCAGGCCAGCGTGGCCGGTCACAGCAGCGTCAGCTTGCGGCCTGCTCGCGCAGTTCGCGCGCACGCGCGGCGCCCAGGTAGCGCGTGATCCAGCGGCGCATCAGGTACAGCAGCGGGATCAGGGCGATGGCCGCCAGCATCTTCCATGCGTAGTTGAGCGTGCTGACCGCCAGGAACAGCGAGGTCGGCCATTTCTGCGGCCCGAGCACGAACGCGATCCAGATCACCACGAAGCTGTCGACCAGCTGCGATACCGCGGTGGAGCCGGTGGCGCGAAGCCACACCCAGCGCTCGCCGGTGGCGCGGCGGATGCGGTGGAACACCACCACGTCGATCATCTGCCCCAGCAGGAAGGCGACCATCGAACCGGCGATGGTCCACAGTCCCTGGCCGAACACCACCGCGAATGCCGCCTGGTAGTCCGGCACGCCCTGCGCCTGCGCCGCGCCGCGCCACCAGCCGGCCGGCGCCAGCTCGATCGCGGCGAAGGCGAACAGGAAGCCGTAGGCGATCAACCCTACCGCCAGCCAGGAGATGAACCTCACCCCGCGCCGGCCGAAGAACTCGTTGATGGTGTCGGTCATGATGAACACCACCGGCCACAGCAGGGTGCCGGCGGTGAAATTCAGCGACCCGCTCTGGCCGAACAGGTTCCACTCCAGCGGCGCCACCCCCAGGGTGTCCTCGAGGGCGAAGATCTTGACCCCGATGAACTCCGCCAGCGCCGCGTTGACGCAGAAGAACGCGGCGAGGCCGATGTACAGCCGGACCGCGCGGTCGTCGAGCAGGCGCGCGGCCATGGTGGTGGGCGCGGCCGCCGTGGCATCCGGTGCGGGTGCGGTGGTCATGGCCGTGGGCAGCGGGGCGAGCCCGCCCTACCGCTCGCCCGCGCGGGTGAAGGGCATGGTTTCCGGGGCCACCGCGCCACCGGAGATGATGAAGCCCATGGCCTGGTCGACGGTCCAGTCGGTCGGCGTCAGCAGTTCCACCGGCACCACCTCCAGGTAGCCGGACGTCGGGTTGGGCGTGGTCGGCACGTAGACCGCGGCCAGTTCGCGGCCGGTGCCTTCCTCCTTCAGCACGCGGGTGACCAGGCCGATGGCCTTCATTTCCCGGTGCGGGAAGTCGACCAGGACCACGCGCTGGGTGCTGCCGGGCTTGGTCTGCAGGATGTCCAGCAGCTTGCGCACGCTGGTGTAGACCAGGTTGGCCAGGGGTACCCGGGCCATGACCGCCTCGAACCAGACCAGCAGGCGCTGGCCGACCATGCGTCGCGCCAGCACGCCCACGCCCAGGATCACCAGCACGGTGGCGGCCATGGCGATGGTGTTCTGCACCCACAGTGCCTTGCCCCAGCCCATGTAGTCGGGGAAGGAATCGGCGATGTTTTCCGACAGCGGCACCACCCATGGCGCGCTGATGCTCGACAGCATGACGAAGACGAACTTGATCACGACCCAGGTCAGCCAGATCGGCAGCAGGGTCAGCAGGCCGGTGAAGAACAGCCCTTGCAGCGAGGCGCGCTGCGGCGCGTGGGGGTCGGGGGACATGGCGCGATTGTAGCGCCGGCGGCGGTTATGCTGCGGGCCGGCGGGGAGCGCCGAAAGGGGGAAGCATGGTCCGGATCCTGAAGTGGCTGGCCGCGGGCGTCGTCGCCCTGGCCATGTTCGTGCTGGCGGTGTATGCGCTTTCGCGGGCGATGGGTCCTACCCGGGCCGAGTCCGCGGCGCTGGCGCTGGTCGATGCGCCGCCGCAGCTTCCGGACGGGCGCGACGGCTTCGCAGCGCTCTACAGCGTCGGCCACGACGTTCCCGCATCCGACCAGGCGCGCGTGCTGGCCGAAGACGTGCGGCGTTTCGCCGCCTCTCCGCCGCTGTCGATGGAGGAAGGTGCCACCGCGCCGGGCTGGCGCAGCGTACTGGACGATTGGCCGCGGCTGGACCCGCCGCAGGCGGGCGTTCCGCCATGGTGCCCGCTGCGCGAGCCAGGCTGCATCGAGCGGGTGCGCGCGGCGCCCGAGGCCTACGCTGGCCTGATCGAACGCCATGCGGTCCAGCTCGAGCGCTCCTCGGCGCTGGCCGGGTACGACTATTTCCGCAACCCGTTCGCGGCGCGCCTGGACATGCCGATCCCGGCCTACCAGTCGCTCACCCACCTGCCCACGCGCAACGCCTGGCGCTTCGCCCGCGGCGAGCTGGACGCAGCGCTTGCCGGTACCTGCGACGGCGTGGCGCTGGGCCGGCGCATGATCGAGTCGGGCGATTCGCTGATCGCCAGCATGATCGGCGCGGCCCTGGTCCAGGGCCACGCGACCTTGCTGGCCGAGATGCTGGCCGAACTGCCACGCCAGCATCCGCTGCCGGCGCAATGCTCCGAGGCCGTGGCGCGCCCGCTGGCGCTGGAGCAGGGCGTGTGTCGCGTCATGCTGGGCGAGGGGCGTTTTTCCATCGGCGGCATGCGTACCCAGGTCACCGGGCAGATCGCCGCGGAGGCGTCCGGCCACGACGTGCCCGCCTGGGGCACGCGCCTGCTGTTCGATCCCGAACGCACCGCCGCGCGGATGGCGCCGACCTTCGCCTGGTACTGCGGCGACCAGGCCCGCGCGCTGGTCGCCGCGGACCGGCCACTGGCGGACCAGACGCCGCCGCCTTCGCTGTGGTCGCTGCGCTGCGCCTCCAACCCGGTCGGGTGCATCCTCGCGGACATCGCCCAGCCCGCCTATGCGGATTACGGCGTGCGCCTGCAGGACGCCGGCGCGCGCCTGCGGACCACGGCGGCGCTGCTGTGGCTGCGCGGGCTCGACGGGCCGATCGACGAGGCCGCGCTGGCGCGGGCGCCGGCACCGCTGCGCAGCCCGGAGCGGCCGCTGCGGCTGGACCTGGCGACCGGCACCCTCGGCACGGCGCTGTACGAGAAGCCCCGGTCCGGAACCCACGGCCACGACGGCACCTGGTCGGTGCCGCTGCCGGGCAGTCGGCTTCAATCGGCTGGCGTGTCGCCCTGAGCGGGTCGGCGGTCCGGCTTGCGGCGCACGTAGACCTGCTTGCGTACCCGGGCGACGACCTCGCCGCCGGCATCGACGACCTCGTTCTCGAACCAGTGCAGGTATTTGGCGCCGCCCGCCGTGGCCTGGCGGATCTCCGCCAGGACCGCGTCGTCGATGTCGAAGCGGGCGGATACCGTGCCGCGGCCGGGCTTGAGGAAGTCGATCGCGCCGGACTGGTCCCAGACGTAGTACTCCCGGCCCAGCAACCGCATCAGCAGCAGCATCCAGAACGGGTCGGTCATCGCGAACAGGCTGCCGCCGAAGTGGGTGCCCACGTAGTTGCGGTTCCACGGTCGCATCCTCAGCTCGACCCGCGCGTGCCGCCAGTCCGGCGAGATCGCCGCCACGTGGATGCCGGCGAACAGGAAAGGCGGCCACAGGTTCATGCCGTGGCGCAGGATCGAAGGCTTCATCACGGGACGACGGGGCGGAGGGCGTGCGAGCGTACCATACGAGCCAGTACGGATGCGGTCGCGGCAGGCACCGGCGCGGGGCGCGTGAGCTAGACTGTCGCCCTTTTCCGGCCGGCGACGGCCCCTGAACGGAACACACCCTTTCGAATGAGCTGGCTCAGCAAATTGATGCCCTCCGGCATCCGCACCGACAACGCCGCCAACCGCAAGCGCTCCGTGCCCGAAGGCTTGTGGGAGAAGTGCGACCGCTGCGGCGCGGTGCTGTACCGGCCGGAGCTGGAGGAGAACCTGGAGGTCTGCCCGAAGTGCGACTTCCACATGCCGATCCGGGCCCGCGCCCGCCTGGCCTCGCTGTTCGACCCGGGCAGCACCACCGAGATCGCCGCGACCCTGGCGCCGACCGACGTGCTCAAGTTCAAGGATTCCAAGCGCTACGCCGAGCGGATCAAGTCCACCCAGAAGGCCACCGGCGAGTACGACGCGCTGGTGGCGATGCAGGGCCTGCTCAAGGGCCGGCCGCTGGTCGCCAGCTCGTTCGACTTCGCCTACATGGGCGGCTCGATGGGCTCGGTGGTGGGCGAGAAGTTCACCCTGGCCGCGGAGAAGGCGCTGGAGATCGGCTCCCCGTTCGTCAATTTCTCCGCCAGCGGCGGCGCGCGCATGCAGGAGAGCCTGTTCTCGCTGATGCAGATGGCCAAGACCTCCGCGGCGCTGGGCAAGCTGCGCGCGGCCGGGCTGCCGTACATCTCGGTGCTGACCCATCCGACCACCGGCGGCGTCTCGGCCTCGTTCGCGATGCTCGGCGACCTGAACATCGCCGAGCCCGAGGCGCTGATCGGCTTCGCCGGCCCGCGGGTGATCGAGCAGACCGTGCGCGAGAAGCTTCCCGAGGGCTTCCAGCGTTCGGAATTCCTGCTCGAGCACGGCGCCATCGACCAGATCTGCGATCGCCGCGAACTGCGCGACCGCCTGGCAGGGCTGCTGGCGATGATGATGCGCCAGCCGCAGCCGGAAGACAGCGACACCCTGGACGCGGCATGAGCAGTGCGCGCCGCTACTTCGGTACCGACGGCATTCGCGGCCGGGTCGGCGAGGGCGTGATCTCCGCCGACTTCGTCCTGCGCCTGGGCAACGCGCTGGGCCGCGTGCTGGCTGCGGGCCAGCCGGTCCGGCGCACGGTGGTGATCGGCAAGGACACCCGCATTTCCGGCTACATGTTCGAGGCGGCGCTGGAGGCCGGCCTGGTCGCCGCCGGTGTAGACGTGCAGCTGCTGGGGCCGATGCCGACCCCGGCGGTCGCATTCCTGACCCGCACCCTGGGCGCGGACGCCGGCATCGTCATCAGCGCCTCGCACAACCCGCACTACGACAACGGCATCAAGTTCTTCTCGGCCGAGGGCGAGAAGCTGGACGACGCCACCGAGCTGGCGATCGAGGCGGCGCTGGACGGCCAGTTCACCACCGTCGGCTCGGAGCAACTGGGCAAGGCGGTGCGCGCGCGCGACGCGGTCGGCCGCTACATCGAATTCTGCAAGGCGTCGGTGCCGCGCGGCTTCGACCTGCGCGGGCTGAAGGTCGTGATCGACTGCGCGCATGGCGCCACGTACCACATC
Source organism: Pseudoxanthomonas sp. Soil82 (assembly GCF_040446535.1). Lineage (NCBI taxonomy): Bacteria > Pseudomonadati > Pseudomonadota > Gammaproteobacteria > Lysobacterales > Lysobacteraceae > Pseudoxanthomonas > Pseudoxanthomonas sp. Soil82. The sequence continues at coordinate 510,467 of NZ_JBEAAK010000003.1, read as the reverse complement.
GCTCCGCTGCTGTTCCGCGAGCTGGGCGCCGAGGTCACCGCGATCGGTGCTTCGCCGGACGGACTCAACATCAATGCCGGCGTCGGCTCGATGCATGTCGACAACCTCGCCGCCAAGGTGCGCGAAACCGGTGCCGACCTGGGCATCGCCTTCGACGGCGACGGCGACCGGGTGCTGATGGCCGACGATCTGGGCAACCCGGTCGACGGCGACGGCCTGCTGTACGTACTGGCGCGGGCCTGGCAGGCAAGCGGGCGCCTGCGCGGACCGGTGGTCGGCACGCTGATGACGAACTACGGACTGGAGAAGGCGCTGGCCCAGGCCGGCATCCCGTTCCAGCGGGCCAGGGTCGGCGACCGCTATGTCCACCAGGCGCTGGTCGAGAACGATGGCGTGCTCGGCGGCGAGGCCTCCGGCCACCTGCTGTGCCTGGACCGGGCCACCACCGGCGATGCGATCGTCAGCGCGTTGCAGGTGCTGGACGTGCTGCGGCGCAGTGGCCGCAGCCTGCGCGAGGCGCTGGACGGGCTGTCCGCGGTGCCGCAGAGGACCATCAACGTGCGCCTGGAAGGTGCCTCGGCCAAGGCCATTGTGGAAGCCGACGGCGTTCGCGGTGCGCTGGAGGGCGCGCAGGCGGCGGTGCAGGGCAGGGGACGTGCGTTCCTGCGTCCGTCCGGCACCGAGCCGGTGGTGCGGGTGACGGTGGAAGCCGACGACGCACTGCTGATGCAGGACACCCTGGACCGCCTGGCCGCCGCCGTGCGCGAGGCCGCGGCGGCCTGACCAGGCCGCCTGCGCAGGATCAAGGACACCCGAACCGCGGCGTGGTCGAATCGCCGCGGACGATCACCGGAGCACGCACCATGTCTGCACGCATCCCCACCCTCGACATCACCCGCTTCACGGCGCCGGCCAGCGCCGCCGACCGCGAGGCTTTCATCGCCGAGCTGGGCGCCGCGTACCGCGAGTGGGGCTTCGCCGGCATCCGCAACCACGGCATCCCGCAGGCCGACATCGACGCGGCCTACGACGTGTTCAAGCGTTTCTTCGCGCTGCCCGAAGCGGTGAAGATGAAGTATCACGTCCCCGGCGGTGGCGGCGCGCGCGGCTATACCCCGTTCGGCGTGGAAACCGCCAAGGGTGCCAAGCACTTCGACCTCAAGGAGTTCTGGCACATCGGCCGCGAGATCCCGGACGATTCGAAGTACCGGGCGGTGATGCCGCCGAACCTGTGGCCGGAAGAGGTCGAGGGCTTCCGCGCGCACGGCTATGGCCTGTACCGGGCGCTGGACCAGCTCGGTTCGCGCGTGCTTTCCGCGCTGGCCCTGCACATCGGCCTGCCCGAGCACTGGTTCGCCGACAAGACCGACTCGGGCAACTCGATCCTGCGCCCGATCCACTATCCGCCGATCACCGCCGACGACATCCCCAACGTGCGCGCCGGCGCGCATGAGGACATCAACCTGATCACGCTGCTGGTCGGGGCCAGCGCCTCGGGCCTGGAAGTGCTGTCGCGCAAGGGCGAGTGGGTGCCGTTCACCGCCGACGCCGACACCATCGTGGTCAACATCGGCGACATGCTGCAGCGCCTGACCAACCACGTGTATCCGTCGACCACCCATCGCGTGGTCAACCCGCCGGCCGAACAGGCGCGCAAGCCGCGCTACTCGGTGCCGTTCTTCCTGCACCCGAACCCGGACTTCGTGATCGACGTGCTGCCGTCCACGGTCACCGCGGACAACCCGAGCCGTTACCCCGAGCCGATAACCGCGCAGGGCTACCTCGAGGAGCGGCTGCGCGAGATCAAGCTCAAGTAGCGCCGGGCCGGGGCTGCCCGACCGGTGTCCTGCGTTGTCAGCGCGCAGGACATCCGTACCGCGCGGTATCCTTTCCGGCAATACAGGCTATGCGGGGAAGGGCATGCGTCGCAGGATCGTCGCGGGCAACTGGAAGCTTCACGGGTCGCGTGCGTTCGCCACGTCGCTGGTCGGCCAGATCGCCGGGGCCGCGCCGGTGCCGGGGGTCGAGCTGGTGGTCCTGCCGCCGCTGCCCTACCTGGGCGACCTGATCGAGGACTTCGAGGGCACGCCGCTGGCCTTCGGCGCCCAGGACGTGAGCAGCAACGAGCAAGGGGCGTATACCGGCGAGGTCTCCGCCTCGATGCTGGTCGACGTCGGTGCGCGGTACGGCCTGTGCGGGCATTCGGAGCGGCGCCAGTACCACCACGAAAGCAGCGAGCTGGTCGCGCTGAAGTTCCGCGCGGCCCTCAATGCCGGGCTGAAACCGGTGCTGTGCATGGGCGAGGGGCTGGCGCAGCGGGATGCGGGCGAGGCCGAGGCGGTGATCGCCGCCCAGCTGCAGCCGGTCCTGGACCTGGTCGGGGTGGCGGGGTTCGCCAGTGCGGTCGTGGCCTACGAGCCGGTCTGGGCGATCGGTACCGGCCGGACCGCCACCCCCGAGCAGGCCCAGGCCATGCACGCCTTCATCCGTCGCCAGATCGCCGGGCACGATGCTAGAATCGCCGATTCCCTGCCGATCCTCTACGGTGGCAGCGTGAAGCCCGACAACGCCGGCGCGCTCTTCGCGCAGCCGGACGTAGACGGCGGGCTGATCGGCGGCGCCTCGCTGGTGGCCGCGGATTTCCTGGCCATTGCCCGGTCGGCCGCCTAGGCCCCGGGGCGAGACGAGCAAGTCGAGACGACAAGAATGCTGATGCTGATCCTCAACGTGGTGTACGTGCTGGTGGCGATCGCCATGATCGCGCTGATCCTGCTCCAGCGCGGCGCCGGCGCCGCCGCCGGCTCCGGGTTTGGCGCCGGTGCCTCGGGCACGGTGTTCGGCGCCCGTGGCGCGTCCAATTTCCTGTCCAAGAGCACCAAGTGGCTGGCCGTGGTGTTCTTCGGGATCAGCCTGTTCATGGCCTGGTACGCCAGCCACAGCGCCCGCCCGGTGGCGCAGCAGAGCCTGGGCCTGATGGGCGAGCCGGTCGCGCCGGTGCAGGGTGCCCCGGCCCCGGGCGAGATGCCGGTGCCGCCGCCGGCGCCGGCCGCGACCGAGGTGCCCGCGGTCGCGCCGCCGGTCGAGAACGCCCCGGTCGACGCCGGGACGGTGCCCGCGCCGCAGCCGGAGGCTGCTCCGCCGGCGCAGTAAGGCGTACAATGCGCCGCGCCGCTGGTCCGGCGCACGGTTTTATGCCCAGGTGGCGGAATTGGTAGACGCACTACCTTGAGGTGGTAGCGACTTAGGTCGTAGGGGTTCGAGTCCCCTCTTGGGCACCATGTGAAAGCCGCCGCGCCGAGCGCGACGGATCGCGGTACAAGAACAAGGCCCGCTCGCAGCGGGCTTTTTCTTTGGATTCGCCGCACTGCGGCAACGTGCAAGCGTTTACTACCGAGCCGCGCAGCCGCTACAATTCCGCTGCTGTGCACAATCGCAGCGGACACCGGCACATGCGCCCGTCCGCGGCATCGCCGGTCACCCGGCGGCGACGACGCAACAGGCGCTCCGCGGCCTTCGCGGAAACTGACCCAAGCCCGGCCTGCCGGGCAGAGGCAAGAGAGAACCGCACGTGCTGGCCCAATACCTGCCGACCCTGTTGTTCCTGATCGTGGCCACCGGTATCGGCGTCGCGCTGATCATCGTCGGCCACGTGCTCGGGCCGCGCCGCCCGGATGCGCAGAAGCTGTCGCCCTACGAGTGCGGCTTCGAGGCGTTCGAGGACGCGCGCATGAAGTTCGACGTGCGCTACTACCTCATCGCGATCCAGTTCATCGTCTTCGACCTGGAAATCATCTTCATCGTGCCGTGGACCCTCGTGTTCCAGGAGCTGGGACCGCGCGCGCTGGTCACCATGGGCCTGTTCGTGGGGATGCTCTTCCTCGGCTTCATCTACGTCTGGAAGAAGGGAGCGCTCGAATGGGAGTGATCCAGACCCTCGACCGCCTGATGACCAACCCGATCCCGGAAGGGCGGGTGGACGACATCCTGCGTCCCGAGGGCGACAACCCGCTGCTGGAGAAGGGCTACGTCACCACCAGCGTCGACGCCCTGGTGAACTGGGCCCGCACTGGCTCGATGTGGCCGATGACCTTCGGCCTGGCCTGCTGCGCGGTGGAGATGATGCACGCCGGCGCGGCGCGCCTGGACCTGGACCGGTACGGGGTGGTTTTCCGCCCGTCGCCGCGACAGTCCGACGTGATGATCGTGGCCGGCACCCTGGTCAACAAGATGGCCCCGGCGCTGCGCAAGGTCTACGACCAGATGCCCGACCCGAAGTGGGTCATCTCGATGGGCAGCTGCGCCAACGGCGGCGGCTACTACCACTATTCCTACTCGGTGGTCCGTGGCTGCGACCGCATCGTGCCGGTCGACGTCTACGTGCCCGGCTGCCCGCCGACGGCCGAGGCGCTGGTCTACGGCATCCTGCAGTTGCAGAAGAAGATCTGGCGCACGCAGACCGTCGCCAGGCAGGCCAACACGATAGACCGCTGAACCCCACGCCCTTCTTTGGAATACGCCAAGCCCCATGGCCGAGCCAGCAGCCTCCTTCGCCCAACGACTGCGCGACCGCTTCGCGGACGCGGTGGTGACCGTGGCCGAACCCCGTGGCGAGATCACCCTGGAGACCGCCGGCCATGAATGGCTGCCGCTGTGCCAGGCGCTGCGCGACGAATTCGGCTTCGAACAGCTGACCGCGGTCAGCGGCATCGACTACCTGGGTTACGGCAGCGACGAGTGGGACACCGACGGCGTCTCCTCGGGCGGCTTCAGCCGTGGCGTGGAAGGCAAGGGCACGGGCCGCTTCGGCTGGGGCGAGCGCCCCAGCCAGGAAGACGGCGGCGCGATCACTCCCATCGAGGCGCCGCAGCGTCGCTTCGCCGCGGTCCTGCACCTGATTTCCTACGCCAACAACCAGCGCGTCCGCGTCCGCGGCTTCGCGCCCGACGACGCGCTGCCGATGGTGGCCTCGGTCACCGGCATCTGGCCGGGCGCCAACTGGTTCGAGCGCGAGGCGTTCGACCTGTACGGCATCGTCTTCGAAGGCCATCCGGACCTGCGCCGGATCCTCACCGACTACGGCTTCGTCGGCCATCCGTTCCGCAAGGACTTCCCGCTGATCGGCAACGTCGAGGTGCGCTACGACGAAGAGCGCAAGCGCGTGGTCTACGAGCCGGTCACCTCGGTCGAGCCGCGCGTGGGCGTGCCGCGCGTGATCCGCGACGACGCCCGCTACCAGACCGCCGCCGGCGAAGCCGCCCAGCGGGAGGCCGCCAAGTGAGCGCACAGATGACGCCTGACACCACCATCCACCAGGCCGGCGCGGCGTTCGCGAGCAATGCCGGCGAAGCCAGGCAGGAAATCCGCAACTACACCATGAACTTCGGCCCGCAGCACCCGGCCGCGCATGGCGTGCTGCGCCTGATCCTGGAGATGGACGGCGAGACCATCGTCCGCGCCGACCCGCACGTGGGCCTGCTCCACCGCGGCACCGAGAAGCTGGCCGAGTCCAAGCCATTCAACCAGTCGATCGGTTACATGGACCGCCTGGACTACTGCTCGATGATGTGCAACGAGCACGCCTACGTGCGCGCGATCGAGGCCCTGATGGGAATCGAGGCTCCCGAGCGCGCCCAGTACATCCGCACGATGTTCGACGAGATCACCCGGATCCTGAACCACCTGATGTGGCTGGGCTCCAACGCGCTGGACCTGGGCGCGATGGCGGTGTTCCTGTACGCGTTCCGCGAGCGCGAAGAGTTGATGGACGTGTACGAGGCGGTCAGCGGCGCGCGCATGCACGCGACCTACTACCGGCCCGGCGGCGTCTACCGCGACCTGCCCGACCGCATGCCCAAGTACAAGGAATCGCCCTGGCACCAGGGCGCCAAGCTCAAGCGCTTCAACGAGGCCCGCGAGGGCACGATGCTGGACTACGTCGAGCACTTCACCCGCGAGTTCCCCAAGCGCGTGGACGAGTACGAGACGCTGTTGACCGACAACCGCATCTGGAAGCAGCGCACCGTCGGCATCGGCGTGATCAGCCCGGAGCAGGCCAAGGCCTGGTCGATGACCGGCGTGATGCTGCGCGGTTCGGGCATCGCCTGGGACCTGCGCAAGAAGCAGCCCTACGCCAAGTACGACAGCGTCGATTTCGACATTCCGCTCGGCACCCACGGCGACTGCTACGACCGTTACCTGGTCCGGGTCGCCGAGATGCGCCAGTCCAACCGCATCATCGCCCAGTGCGTGGAGTGGCTGAAGGCCAACCCCGGCCCGGTCATGGTCCAGAACTTCAAGGTCGCCCCTCCCAAGCGCGAGGAGATGAAGGACGACATGGAAGCGCTGATCCACCACTTCAAGCTGTTCTCCGAGGGCTACTGCGTGCCGGCCGGCGAGACCTACGCCGCGGTCGAGGCGCCCAAGGGCGAGTTCGGCTGCTACCTGGTTTCCGACGGCGCCAACAAGCCGTTCCGCGTGCACCTGCGCGCCCCCGGCTTCGCGCACCTGTCCTCGATGGACGAGATCGTGCGCGGCCACATGCTGGCCGACGTCGTCGCCATGATCGGTACTTATGACCTTGTATTCGGTGAGGTGGATCGATGAAGGCCACCGGTAACTTCGAGAACGCGCGCCACGTCGACCCGATGGTCGTCCTGAGCGACGACACGCGCGCGCACATCGACCACTGGCTGACCAAGTTCCCGCCGGACCGCAAGCGGTCGGCGGTGCTGCAGGGGTTGCACGCCGCCCAGGAGCAGAACGGCGGCTGGCTCACCGACGAGCTGATCGCCGGCGTGGCCCGCTACCTCGACCTGCCGCCGGTCTGGGCCTACGAGGTCGCCACGTTCTATTCGATGTTCGAGGTCGAGAAGGTCGGCCGGAACAACGTGGCCTTCTGTACCAACATCAGCTGCTGGCTCAACGGCGCCGAGGGCCTGGTCGCCCACGCCGAGAAGAAGCTGGGCTGCAAGCTGGGCGAATCGACCGCCGACGGCCGCGTCTACCTCAAGCGCGAGGAAGAGTGCGTGGCCGCGTGCTGCGGCGCCCCGGTGGTCGTGATCAACGGCCATTACCACGAGAAGCTCACCCCCGAGAAGGTGGACGAGCTGCTCGACGGACTGAAGTGAGGCCACGGCAGATGGCGCACCACACCAAGATTTCCGAGGGCTACGGCCCGGTCGGCCCGGCGCCGAAGGAGCACCAGGCGGTCTATACGACCCTGCACTTCGACAAGCCGTGGTCGTACGAGAACTACCTGAAGACCGGCGGCTACCAGGCGCTGCGGCGGATCCTGACCGAGAAGATCCCGCCGGCCGACGTGATCGAGATGGTCAAGCAGTCGGGCCTGCGCGGCCGTGGCGGCGCGGGCTTCCCGACCGGCCTGAAGTGGAGCTTCATGCCCAAGGGCGACATGCAGAAGTACATCCTCTGCAACTCCGACGAGTCCGAGCCGGGCACGGCCAAGGACCGCGACATCCTGCGCTACAACCCGCACGCGGTGATCGAGGGTATGGCGATCGCCTGCTACGCCACCGGTTCCACCGTGGGCTACAACTACCTGCGCGGCGAGTTCCACCACGAGCCGTTCGAGCACCTCGAGGAAGCCACCGCCGAGGCCTACGCCAACGGCTGGCTGGGCAAGGACATCCTCGGCTCGGGCGTTGACATCGACCTGTACAACGCGCTGGGCGCGGGCGCCTACATCTGCGGTGAAGAGACCGCGCTGATGGAGTCGCTGGAAGGCAAGAAGGGCCAGCCGCGCTTCAAGCCGCCGTTCCCGGCCAACTTCGGCCTGTACGGCAAGCCGACCACGATCAACAACACCGAGACCTACGCCTCGGTGCCTGCGATCGTGCGCAACGGCGCCGAGTGGTTCATGAACCTGGGCAAGCCCAACAACGGCGGCTGCAAGATCTTCTCGGTCTCCGGCCATGTCGCCAGGCCGGGCAACCATGAGATCCGCCTGGGCACCCCGTTCGCCGAACTGCTGGAACTGTGCGGCGGCATGCGCGAAGGCAGGAAGATCAAGGCGGTGATCCCGGGCGGTTCCTCGATGCCGGTGCTGCCGGGCGAGGTGATGATGGGGCTGACCATGGACTACGACGCGATCCAGAAGGCCGGCTCCGGCCTGGGCTCGGGCGCGGTCGTGGTGATGGACGAGACGACCTGCATGGTGCGTGCCTGCCAGCGCATCGCCCGCTTCTACTTCAAGGAAAGCTGCGGCCAGTGCACGCCGTGCCGCGAAGGCACCGGCTGGATGTACCGCATGCTGACCCGCGTGGCCGAGCACAAGGCCACCCTGGAAGACCTGCACACACTGCGCGCGGCGGCCGGCCAGATTGAAGGCCACACCATCTGCGCGTTCGGCGAGGCCGCCGCCTGGCCGGTGCAGGGCTTCCTGCGCCATTTCTGGCACGAGTTCGAGTACGCGATCGTCAACAAGCGCTTCCTGGTCGACGACGAGCGCGACGGCACCGTGGTGCGCAGCAAGCTGGAGGTGGCCGCGTGAGTGCGCAGCCGGTGAACCCGAACCTGCCGCCCGACCACGTCACCGTCTTCATCGACGGGGTCGAGCTGGCCGCGCCCAAGGGGTCAATGATCATCCATGCCGCCGACAAGGCCGGCATCCCCATCCCGCGCTTCTGCTACCACGACAAGCTGGCCGTGGCGGCCAACTGCCGCATGTGCCTGGTCGACACCGAGGTCGGCGGGCGCTCCGCGCCCAAGCCGTCGCCAGCCTGCGCCACCCCGGTGATGGACGGCCTGAAGGTCTTCACCCGCAACGAGAAGGCGCTCAAGGCCCAGCGGAACGTGATGGAGTTCCTGCTGATCAACCACCCGCTCGACTGCCCGATCTGCGACCAGGGCGGCGAGTGCGAACTGCAGGACGTCTCGCTCGGCTATGGCCGTTCGGTCAGCCGCTACGTCGAGCGCAAGCGCGTGGTGCCCGACGAGGACATCGGCCCGCTGGTCGCCACCGAGATGACCCGCTGCATCCAGTGCACCCGCTGCGTCCGCTTCACCGGCGAGATCGCGGGCACGTACGAGCTGGGCGGCATGTACCGCGGCGAGAACCTGCAGATCGGCACCTACGACGGCAAGCCGCTGACCACCGAGCTGTCGGGCAATGTCGTGGACGTGTGCCCGGTGGGTGCGCTGACCAACAAGGTGTTCCAGTTCCGCGCGCGGCCTTGGGAGCTGGTGGCCAGGGAGTCGCTGGGCTACCACGACCCGATGGGCTCCAACCTCTACCTGCACGTGCGCCGCGGCGAAGTGTTGCGCACCGTGCCGCGCGACAACGAAGCGGTAAACGAGTGCTGGCTGTCCGACCGCGACCGCTATTCGCACCAGGGCCTGTACGCGGCCGACCGTGCCACCGTGCCGATGCGCAAGGTGGATGGGCAGTGGCGCGAGGTGAGCTGGACCGAGGCACTGGCCGCGGCGGGCGAGATCCTGCGCGCGCACAAGGGCGACGCGCTGGGCGTGCTCGCCCATCCGGCCACCTCCAACGAGGAAGGCGGCCTGCTGGCCGTGCTGGCCGGCGAACTGGGCAGCGGCAACCTCGACCACCGCATCGGCAACCGCGACTTCTCCGACGCCGCCGTGGCCGAGCCGTTCGCGCTGCCGCTGGCCGAGATCGAGCAGGCCGACGTGGTCGTGCTGGTCGGCACCCACGTGCGCCACGAGCTGCCGCTGCTGCATGCACGCCTGCGCCAGGCGCAGGTCAAGCGCAACGCGCGCATCCATGCGCTCAACCCGGTCGACTTCGACTTCGCCTTCAGCCTCGCCGGCAAGCAGATCGTGCCGCCGTCGCGCCTGGCCGAGGCGCTGGGCGATGCCGCCCTGCGCGATGCCGCCAAGGCCGCCACCCGCGCGGTGGTCATCGTTGGCGCGATCGCCGAGAACCATCCGCAGGCGGCCACGATCCGCGCTGCCGCGCGCGACTTCGCCGCGGCCACCGGGGCCTCGCTGTGCCGCATTCCGCAGGGTGCCAATGCCGTCGGCCTGGCGCGCGCCGGGGTGCTGCCGGCTGCCCGCGACGTCGCCGCGATGATCGCCCAGCCGCGTAGTGCCTACGTCCTGTACGGAATCGAGCCGGGCCTGGACTTCGCCGACACCGCCGCGGCGCTGAAGGCGTTGAACGGCGCGCAGGTCGTGGCCTTCAGCCACTTCGCCTGCGAATCCACCCGCGCGGTCGCCGACGTGATCCTGCCGATCGGTGCGCTGCCCGAGGTCGAGGCCACGCTGACCAACCTCGACGGCGTCGAGCAGCCGGCACGCGCTGGCGGCAAGCTGCCCGGCCAGGCCCGCGAGGGCTGGCGGGTACTGCGCGCACTCGGCGGCGAACTGGGCCTGCCGGGCTTCGAGTTCACCGACCTGGCCGGCGCGCGCGCGCTGCTGGAAGGCGGCCGCAAGGTCCAGGTCAGGGCCGGACAGGCCGGCAGCGCGGATGGCGCAGGGCTGGCGGGCGCCGGTTTGGAGCTCGCGCTGGTGCCGGCGATCTACCGCACCGACGCCGTGGTGCGCCGTGCGCCGGCGTTGCAGGCGCATCCGCTCAATCGCGAGGCGCGCCTGGTGCTCAACCCGGCCGCCGCCGCCGCCGCCGGCCTGGCCGACGGAACGGTCGCCAAGGTCAAGGGCGCACACGGCACGGCGACGCTGCCGGTGGCGATGGATGCGGGGGTCGCCGCGGGCGTGGCATGGATCGAAGGCGGCCACGGAGCCACCGCGCCGCTGGGCGCGGGCCGGGTCGAGGTGGTGAAGGCATGAACGAGTTGCTGATCCAGGCGGTTGGCCCGCTGCGCGAATGGTTCCATGCGCTCGGCGAGCTGGGCCCGGCACTGTGGATCGTGCTGAAGATCCTGACCATCGCCATGCCGGTGATCATCGCGGTGGCGTTCTACGTGGTCTGGGAGCGCAAGCTGATCGGCTGGATGCACGTGCGCCACGGGCCGATGTACGTGGGCATGGGCATCTTCCAGGCGTTCGCCGACGTCTTCAAGCTGCTGTTCAAGGAAGTCATCCGGCCGGCGAACGCGCACAGGACGATGTACATCCTGGCGCCGCTGATCGTGCTGGCGCCGGCGTTCGCGGCCTGGGCCGTGGTCCCGCTCGACTACAAGCTGGTGCTGTCCAACGCCAATGCCGGCCTGTTGTACCTGCTGGCGATGACCTCGCTGGGCGTGTACGGCGTGATCATCGCGGGCTGGGCCTCGAACTCCAAGTACGCGTTCCTGGGTGCGATGCGCTCGGCCGCGCAGGTGGTCAGCTACGAGATCGCGATGGGCTTCGCCCTGGTCGGCGTGCTGATCGCCGCCGGCAGCCTGAACCTGACCGACATCGTCATGGCCCAGGCCGGCAACTCGGGCTTCCTGGAATGGTTCTGGCTGCCGCTGCTGCCGCTGTTCGTCGTCTACTGGGTGTCCGGCGTGGCCGAGACCAACCGCGCGCCGTTCGACGTGGTCGAGGGTGAGTCGGAGATCGTGGCCGGCCACATGGTCGAGTACTCGGGCTCGGCGTTCGCGCTGTTCTTCCTGGCCGAGTACGCCAACATGATCCTGGTCAGCTTCCTGATCACGATCTTCTTCCTGGGTGGCTGGCTGAGCCCGATCCAGGGCTGGGTCACCGGCGATGTGTCGCCGTGGATCGACTGGCTCTGGAAGGGTGGCTGGCCTTGGACCCTGCTGAAGGTGTTCTTCTTCGCCAGCGCCTACATCTGGTTCCGCGCCAGCTTCCCGCGCTACCGCTACGACCAGATCATGCGGCTGGGCTGGAAGGTCTTCATCCCGATCACGATCGCCTGGATCGCGGTCACCGCGCTGCTGGTGTTCTATGGCGTGTTCGAGAAGGGCGCCTGACCGATGAACAAAGTCGTCCACTACTTCAAGAGCCTGATGCTGCTGGAGCTGATCCAGGGGTTGGGCCTGACGTTCCGCTACCTGTTCCGTCCCAAGTACACGCTGATGTACCCGATGGAGAAGTTCCCGCAGTCGCCGCGCTTCCGCGGCCTGCACGCGCTGCGCCGCTACCCGAACGGGGAAGAGCGCTGCATCGCCTGCAAGCTGTGCGAGGCGGTGTGCCCGGCGCTGGCCATCACCATCGACTCGACCAAGCGCGAGGACGGGACCCGCCGCACCACGCGCTACGACATCGACCTGTTCAAGTGCATCTACTGCGGCTTCTGCGAGGAAAGCTGCCCGGTGGATTCGATCGTGGAGACGCACGTGCTGGAGTACCACTTCGAGAAGCGCGGCGAGAACATCGTCACCAAGCCGCAGCTGCTGGCCATCGGCGACCGCCTGGAGGCGGAGATCGCCGAGCGCCGCGCCGCCGACGCCGCCTACCGCTGAGGCCACGATGGACTGGATCAAGATCGCCTTCTATGCCTTCGCCGCCACCGCGGTCGTATCCGCCGGCGCCGTGATCAGCGTGCGCAACCCGGTCAACGCGGTGCTGTGCCTGATCCTCACGTTCTTCTCCGTGGCCTGCGTCTGGCTGCTGGTCGGCGCCGAGTTCCTCGGCGTGGCCCTGATCCTGGTCTACGTCGGCGCGGTGATGGTGCTGTTCCTGTTCGTGGTGATGATGCTGGACATCGACGTTGCGGCGCTGCGCGAGGGCTGGGTGCGGTTCCTGCCCGTGGGCCTGGTCGTGGCGGTGGTGATGCTGGTGCAGATGCTCAGCCTGATCGGGGTGAAGATGCGCGCCGCGGCGCCGTTCCCGGACAACGCCGCCTCGGTGGCCGCCGATACGTCCAATACCAAGTGGCTGGCCGAACACCTGTTCACCGGCTTCATCCTTCCGTTCGAGTTCGCCGCCGTGATCCTGACCGTGGCGGTCGTGGCGGCGGTCATGCTGACCCTGCGCAAGCGCACCGGCATCAAGACGCAGAATCCGTCCGAGCAGTCGCGGGTGAAGGCCGGCGACCGGCTGCGCATGGTGTCCATGCCGGCGGAGAAGCCGGCGCCCGCGGCACCGGCCGAAGGGGAGGGCCAGGCATGATCACGCTCGGACACCTGCTCGCGCTGGGCGCGGTGCTGTTCTGCATCAGCATGGCCGGCATCTTCCTCAACCGGAAGAACGTCATCGTCCTGCTGATGTCGATCGAACTGATGCTGCTGTCGGTCAACATCAACTTCATCGCGTTCTCGCGCGAGCTTGGGGATGCGGCAGGGCAGATCTTCGTCTTCTTCATCCTGACGGTGGCCGCGGCCGAAGCGGCGATCGGCCTGGCGATCCTGGTCGCGTTGTTCCGGACCCGGGGCACGATCAACGTCGGCGAGGTGGACACGCTCAAGGGCTGAGCGGACCGGACCATCGGTTCGATCCGCTCAGCGCCCGGCCACGGATGGCCGGGCAGGGTTCTCCGGGACCCGCGCGGTACCGCCAGGGACGGCGGGGATAACCAATGATCGCGCGACGCTTCGGCCTTCGAGGCGATGCGGCTGGCGATAGTAGGGAATTGCGGCATGCGCAGGCGAGGGCCCCGGGCCCGCGTCCGCACCGACAGGCACGTACTGGATTAGACGGCACACCATGATCATCTCCAAAACCCATCTGCTGCTGATCGTGCTGGCCCCGTTGCTGGGCAGCATCATCGCGGGCCTGTTCGGGCGCCAGGTCGGCCGCAGGGGCGCGCAGTACGCGACCATCCTCGGCGTGGCCGCCAGCTGCGCGCTGTCGTGCTGGGTCCTGTACCAGCTGGTGGCAGGCGGTGCTTCGCCGTTCAACCAGAACGTCTACACCTTCTTCGAAGTCGGCGGCTACTCGGCCCACGTCGGCTTCATGGTCGACCGGCTGACCGCGATGATGATGGTGGTGGTGACCTTCGTGTCGCTGCTGGTCCACGTCTACACCATCGGCTACATGGCCGACGACCCGGGCTACCAGCGCTTCTTCAGCTACATCTCGCTGTTCACCTTCAGCATGCTGATGCTGGTGATGAGCAACAACTTCCTGCAGCTGTTCTTCGGCTGGGAAGCGGTCGGCCTGGTGTCGTACCTGCTGATCGGCTTCTGGTTCAAGCGCCCGACCGCGGTGTTCGCCAACATGAAGGCGTTCCTGGTCAACCGCGTGGGCGATTTCGGCTTCCTGCTGGGCATCGCCGGCGTGCTGCTGTGGTTCGGGACGCTGGACTACGCGACGGTGTTCGCCAACGCGCCGCAGCTGGCCGGCGCGCAGGTGCAGATCTTCGAGGGCCATGCCTGGGGCGTGGCCACGATCATCTGCGTCTGCCTGTTCATCGGCGCGATGGGCAAGTCGGCGCAGGTGCCGCTGCACGTCTGGCTGCCGGACTCGATGGAAGGCCCGACGCCGATCTCGGCGCTGATCCATGCCGCGACGATGGTGACCGCGGGCATCTTCATGGTGGCGCGCATGTCGCCGCTGTTCGAGCTGTCCGAGGCCGCGCTGGCGTTCGTGCTGTTCATCGGCGCCACCACCGCGTTCTTCATGGGCCTGATCGGCATCGTCCAGAACGACATCAAGCGCGTGGTCGCCTATTCGACCCTGTCGCAGCTCGGCTACATGACCGTGGCGCTGGGCGTTTCGGCCTACTCGGGCGCGGTCTACCACCTGATGACCCACGCCTTCTTCAAGGCGCTGCTGTTCCTGGCGGCCGGCTCGGTGATCATCGGCATGCACCACGAGCAGGACATGCGGAAGATGGGCGGCCTGCGCAAGTACATGCCGGTCACCTACTGGACCAGCGTCATCGGTACCCTGGCCCTGGTCGGCACGCCGTTCTTCTCCGGGTTCTACTCCAAGGACACCATCATCGAGGCCGCCGCGCTGCACGCGCATGGCGCCGAGGCGGCCAGCGGCTGGGCTTGGTTCATCCCGCACTACGCCTACTGGGCGGTGTTGGGCGGCGTGATCGTGACCAGCTTCTACAGCTTCCGGCTGCTGTTCATGACCTTCCATGGGCCGGAGCGCTTCCGCGATGCGCACGCCGGCCATGGGCACGGCCATGACGACCACCACGGCCATGCCGAGGCCGCGCACGGCCACGATGCCCATGCGCACGCCGACGAGCACGGCCATGACGACCACGCCCACCACGGCGCGCACGAGCCGCACGAATCGCCCTGGGTGGTGACCGTGCCGCTGGTCCTGCTGGCGATCCCGTCGGTGCTGATCGGCTTCTTCACCGCAGGCCCGATGCTGTTCGGCACCGACTGGAAGGGTACGCACCACGCCGCCGCGGTGCCCGGGCAGCTCGTGACCTACTTCACCGGCGCGATCGACTTCATCGATCCGGCGCGCGACACCATCGCCCGGGTCGGCGAGGAGTTCTGGCATGGCCCGGTCGCCTACGCGACCCACGGCATGATGATGCCGGCCTTCTGGTTGACCGTGGCCGGCTTCCTGCTCGCGGCGCTGTTCTACCTGTGGAAGCCCGACCTGGCCGGCCGCGCGCGCCGCACCTTCGCGCCGCTGGTGCGGATCCTGGAGGAGAAGTACGGCTTCGACCACCTGTGGATCAAGGGCTTCGCCGGTGGCGGCGTCGCGCTGGGCCGCATGTCGCGCTGGATCGACAGCACCCTGATCGACGGGGTGCTCGTGAACGGCAGCGCGCGCGTGGTCGACCTGGCCGCCACGCTGCTGCGCCGCACCCAATCCGGTTACCTCTACCACTACGCCTTCGCGATGATCATCGGCCTGATTGCACTTCTGGCCGTGCTCATGCGTGCCTGGCGCTGACCGTACGGAAGAACGAGACGTGGCGAACACGCATCTGCTGAGTGTCCTGATCTGGCTGCCGGTGATCGGCGGCGCGCTGATCCTCGCCCTGGGCGAAACCCGGGCGGCGGCCGCGCGCTGGGCCTCGCTGGCCGTGGCGGTGGCCACGCTGCTGGCCAGCCTGCGGCTGCTGACCGGCTTCGACTACGCCGACCCTGGCATGCAATTCGTCGAGCGGCACGCCTGGATCCCGTCCTACGGCATCCACTACAACCTGGGCGTGGACGGCATCGCGGTCGCGCTGATCCTGCTGACCACCCTCGTCGGCGTGCTGGCCCTGGTCGGCGCCTGGGGCGTGGTCAACAAGCGCGTGCACCAGTACGTGGCCTCGTTCCTGATCCTGCAGGGCGTGACGGTGGGCATCTTCGCCGCCACCGACGCGATCCTGTTCTACGTGTTCTTCGAGGCCATGCTGATCCCGATGTTCCTGATCATCGGCGTCTGGGGCGGGCCGCGGCGCATCTATGCGGCGCTGAAGTTCTTCCTGTACACCTTCCTCGGCTCGGTGCTGATGCTGGTGGCCCTGGTCTACCTGTACCTGAAGGGCGGCAGCTTCCAGCTGGCCGACCTGTACGCGCTGCCGCTCACGGCCCGCGAGCAGACCTGGATCTTCTTCGCCTTCATGATCGCCTTCGCGGTCAAGGTGCCGATGTTCCCGGTCCACACGTGGTTGCCGGACGCCCACGTCGAGGCGCCGACCGCTGGTTCGGTGATCCTGGCGGCGATCGCGCTGAAGATCGGCGGCTACGGCTTCCTGCGCTTCAACCTGCCGATCACCCCGGATGCCGGCCACGAGTACGCCTGGCTGGTGATCACGCTGTCGCTGATCGCGGTGGTCTATGTCGGCCTGGTCGCGCTGGTACAGGACGACATGAAGAAGCTCGTCGCGTACTCGTCGGTCGCGCACATGGGTTTCGTCACCCTCGGCACGTTCATCGTCTTCACCCTGGTGCGCGACTTCGGCTCGCTCGACGCCGCCCGCCTTGGCCTGCAGGGCGCGATGGTGCAGATGGTCTCGCACGGCTTCGTCTCGGGCGCGATGTTCACCTGCATTGGTGTCCTCTACGACCGCATGCACACGCGCCGGATCGCCGACTACGGCGGCGTGGCCAACGTGATGCCGTGGTTCGCCGCCTTCTCGATGCTGTTCTTCATGGCCAATGCCGGCCTGCCGGGCACCAGCGGCTTCGTGGGCGAGTTCATGGTCATCATGGCCAGCTTCCAGAAGCATCCGATGGTCGCGTTCCTGGCCGCCACCACGCTCGTGATCACCGCCGCTTACACGCTTTGGCTGTACAAGCGCGTGTTCTTCGGCGAGGTCGGCAACGCGCACGTAGCCGAAATGAAGGACATCAACGGCCGCGAGGCGCTGGTGCTGGGGGTGTTCGCCGCCGGTACCCTGCTGCTCGGCGTGTGGCCCAAGCCGCTGACCGACCTGATGGAGCCGTCGATCGCGCAACTGGCGATCCAGATCGCCACCAGCAAGCTGTAAGGATTCCCAGAAGATGATCACGTCTCCCTCGATGCCGACCGCCGCCGAGCTGCTGCCGCTGCTGCCGGAACTGGTGCTGATCGGTGGCGCCTTCGCGCTGCTGATCGTGGACCTGTTCGTCGACGCCCGGCACAAGGTCTGGACCCACTTCCTGTCGGTGCTGGTGCTGGTCGTGGTGCTGGCGATGCTGGCGACCGGCCAGGGCGGGCAGGGCACGGTGATGAACGGCATGTTCGTGCGCGATACCGCCGCCGACGTGATGAAGCTGGCGATCGTGCTGATGAGCGGGCTGACCCTCGTCTACGGCTGGAGCTACCTGCGCGAGCGCGAGCTGTACAAGGGCGAGGTGCCCGTGCTGGTGCTGTTCGCCACCGCCGGCATGATGATGCTCGTCTCGGCCGGCAGCCTGGTCATGGTCTACCTGGGCCTTGAGCTGCTGGCCCTGTGTTCCTACGCGCTGGTGGCGGCCGATCGCGACAATGGCAAGGCGACCGAGGCGGCGATGAAGTACATCGTCCTGGGCTCGCTGGCCTCGGGCCTGCTGCTGTACGGCATGTCGCTCGTCTACGGCGCCACCGGCACTCTGCAGCTGGATGCGATCAACGCCGCCATCGCCGGCTCGGACGAGCGCACGCTGCTGCTGACCGGCACGGTGTTCATGGTCGCCGGGGTGGCCTTCAAGCTCGGCGCCGCGCCGTTCCACATGTGGCTGCCGGACGTGTACCAGGGCGCCACCGCGCCGGTCGCTCTGTTCGTCAGCTCCGCCCCGAAGCTGGCTGCGTTCGGCATGGCCTGGCGGCTGCTGGAGGCCGGCATGGGCCCGCTGGCCGATGAATGGAGGTGGCTGCTGGCGGGCCTGGCCGCGGTCTCGCTGGTGGTCGGCAACCTGATGGCCGTGGCCCAGAGCAACCTCAAGCGCATGCTGGCGTACTCGACCGTCTCCCACATCGGCTTCCTGCTGATGGGCCTGGCCAGCGGCGACGAGCGCGGCTACGCGGCGGCGCTGTTCTACGCCATCGCCTACGCGCTGATGTCGGCGGCGTCCTTCGGCGCGATCATCGCGCTGTCGCGGCAGGGCTTCGAGGCCGAGAACATCGACGACTTCAAGGGCCTGAACGCGCGCAACCCGTGGATGGCCGGACTGGTGCTGTGCATCATGGCCTCGCTGGCCGGCGTGCCTCCGTTCCTCGGCTTCTGGACCAAGCTGGCCGTGCTG
This sequence comes from Pseudoxanthomonas sp. Soil82, assembly GCF_040446535.1. Taxonomy (NCBI): domain Bacteria; kingdom Pseudomonadati; phylum Pseudomonadota; class Gammaproteobacteria; order Lysobacterales; family Lysobacteraceae; genus Pseudoxanthomonas; species Pseudoxanthomonas sp. Soil82. The sequence continues at coordinate 492,021 of NZ_JBEAAK010000003.1, read as the reverse complement.
GGCGCGGCGGTGCAGGGCGGGATGCTTTGGCTGGCGCTGCTGGGCGTGATCTGTGCGGTGATCGGCGCCTTCTACTACCTGCGCGTCATCAAGGTCATGTACTTCGACGAGCCGGTGGGCGCGCCGCTGCCGGGGCACAACGATCGCGTGCTGGGCATCGTGCTGGGCGTGAACTCGTTGGCCCTGCTGGTGCTGCCGCTGGGCCTCAACCCGATCCTGGAGTGGTGCCAGCGCGCTTTCATGTGATCCGCCGCCGCCATCAGGTCTCCGAGAAAACCCCCGGCCCCAGGCCGGGGGTTCTGCTTTGTCGGGAAGCCGGACAGGTGCGCCGGATCCGGGAGGGGCTGCCGAACTCCGTGGGTGCTGCTTCCCGGCGGGCGCACGCCAGCCATGGCCTGCTCGCTACGGCACCCGACGCACGGCATCCCTGGCCAAGGCGGATGCCTTTCAAACCTGCAGCGGGCGAACCCTCCAGGTCCACGGTTCAGGCGGCCGACGCTCCCGAGGCTTGCAATAGGTCCGGCCAATCGTCATAATTCCGCCTCTGCTGCGGGGTGGAGCAGTCTGGCAGCTCGTCGGGCTCATAACCCGAAGGTCGCAGGTTCAAATCCTGCCCCCGCTACCATGTTTCGTGGTTCCGTTTTCCCGGTGTTTCCACGGGAAAACGGCGGCCACAAAGCCTGGGCTTGCAACGGCGCATGTTCCCGCCGTTGCGCCGATTCCAGCATCATCGGATGGGAAGCCCAGGCGGGCCTCCCGTCGGACAAGGGGCCCGGTCGGGCCCTTTGTCGTTTCCGGGGTCCGGACGTCGTCCAAGCTTCCGTTTTCCGCGTTCGAGAAGCCGCCGCAATGAGCGACAAGCACAGCGAAATCACCGAGCTGCTGGGTCCGACCGTCGAGTCGCTGGGCCTGGAACTGCTTGGCATCGAATACCTGCCGGCGCCCGGCGGCGCGACCCTGCGCCTGTATATCGACGTGCCCGCTGACGCCGGCGAGGCCGCCCGCACGGTCACCATCGAGGACTGCGAGGCGGTCAGCCGCGAGGTGTCGGCGCAGCTGGACGTGGCCGATCCGATCTCCGGCAACTACACCCTCGAGGTGTCCTCGCCCGGCCTGGACCGGCCGCTGTTCACGCCAGCGCATTTCGCCCGTTTCCTGGGCGAGCAGGCCAAGGTGTCGCTGAAGCTGCCGCAGGACGGCCGCCGCCGGCTGCAGGGCAGGATCCTGCGGGTCGAGGCCGGCACGGTGGTGTTCGGGCTGGATGGCGCGGAGTTCGCGGTGGCCGCCGAGAACATCGACAAGGCGCGCCTGGTGCCGGACTGGGCCGCGCTCGGCCTGGCGCCGAACAAGTATTCGCCCTCGAACAAGGGCAAGCCCGCGCCGAAGACCGGCAACGGCAGCACTGGCAAGCAATCCTCCAACAAGCCGGCGGCCGGAAAGCCGCACGCGGGGTAAATCGAGATGAGCAAGGAACTTCTTCTGGTAGTGGACGCGGTCGCCAACGAAAAGGGCGTGCCGCGCGATGTGATCTTCGACGCGCTCGAGGCCGCGCTGGCCTCGGCGGCCAAGAAGCGCTACGTCGACCAGGACGTGGTCACCCGCGTGGCGATCGACCGCAAGGACGGCAGCTACGAGACCTTCCGCCGCTGGGAAGTGGTGGCCGATGGCGTGGTCATGGAGTCCCCGGACCGCCAGATCCGGCTGATGGACGCGGTCGACGAGGCCGACGGCGTCGAGGTCGGCGACTGGATCGAGGAGCAGATCGAGAACCCGGAGTTCGGGCGCATCGCAGCGCAGGCGGCCAAGCAGGTGATCGTGCAGCGTGTCCGCGAGGCCGAGCGCCAGCAGGTGGTCGATGCCTGGAAGGACCGCGTCGGCGAGCTGGTCACCGGCGTGGTCAAGCGCGCCGAGCGCGGCAACATCTATGTCGACCTGGGCGGCAATGCCGAGGCCTTCATCCCGAAGGACAAGGGCATTCCGCGCGACGTGCTGCGCACCGGCGACCGCGTACGCGGCTACCTGTTCGAGGTCCGCAGCGAACCGCGCGGCCCGCAGCTGTTCATCAGCCGAGGCGCGCCGGAGTTCATGATCGAGCTGTTCAAGCTCGAGGTGCCGGAAGTCGGCCAGGGCCTGGTCGAGATCAAGGCCTGCGCCCGCGATCCGGGCGACCGCGCCAAGATCGCCGTGGTCGCCCACGACAACCGCACCGACCCGATCGGCGCGTGCATCGGCATGCGCGGCTCGCGCGTGCAGGCGGTGAGCAACGAGCTCAATGGCGAGCGCGTGGACATCGTGCTGTGGAACGACAACCCGGCCAACTTCGTCATCAATGCGATGGCGCCGGCCGAGGTGCAGTCGATCATCGTCGACGAAGAGAAGCACTCGATGGACCTGGCCGTGGCCGAGGACCGCCTGGCCCAGGCGATCGGCAAGGGCGGCCAGAACGTGCGCCTGGCCAGCCGCCTGACCGGCTGGCAGCTCAATGTCATGACCCAGGACCAGGTCGCGGCCAAGTCGGAGGCCGAGCAGGCCGTGGCCCGCCAGCTGTTCATGGACAAGCTGGAAGTCGACGAGGAGATCGCCGGGATCCTGGTCGCCGAGGGCTTCAACACCGTCGAGGAGATCGCCTACGTCCCGGTCGGCGAGCTGCTGGCGGTGGAGGGCTTCGACGAGGACATCGTCGAGGAACTGCGCTCCCGCGCCCGCGACGCCCTGCTCAACGAGGCGCTGGCGGTGGAGGAGGAACTGGACGAGCACCAGCCGGCCGAGGACCTGCTGGCGCTGGAAGGCATGGACGAGGAAACCGCCTTCGCCCTGGCCTCGCACGGGGTGCGCACCAGCGAGGACCTGTCCGACCTGGCCGCCGACGAGGTGATGGAGTTCGGCATCGAAGGGCTGGACGAGACCCGCGCCGCGGCGCTGATCTTGGCTGCCCGCGCCGAGGAGATCGCCCGCCTGGAGCGTGGCGCATGAGCGCCCCGGTCCGCCTGGAGCTGGGCCGGTGAACGCCCCGGCCGCCCCCACGGAGTACGGCGAATGAGCCGGCGATGAACACCGCCCTGCAACCGCAAGGGCTTAGAATCCGCGTTTCCCTTGCTCTGCGCGAGGGGGCGCCAAACAGAGCATAGGATCCGAATGTCGCAGCAAACCACCATTCGCAAGCTCGCCGAGCTGGTCAACACCCCGGTCGAGAAGCTGCTGGAGCAGCTGGCCGAGGCCGGCATGCCCTTCAGCGATCCCGACCAGGTCGTGTCCAGCGCCGAGAAGCTCAAGCTGCTCGGCTTCCTCAAGCGCTCCCACGGCAAGGCCGAAGCGCCGGTCGAAGACGCCGCCGCGCCGAAGAAGATCACCCTGGCACGCCGCAAGGTCCAGGAGCTGACCGTCGGCGGAGGGCGCAGCAAGACCACGGTCAACGTCGAGGTCCGGCAGAAGCGCACCTACGTGAAGGCGCCCGAGGGCGCCGCCACCACCGGCGCTCCGGCAGGTTCGGTCGACGACGAGCGCGCCGAGGTGCTGCGCAAGCTGGAGGAGTCGCGCCAGCGCAACCTCGCCGAGCAGCAGCACCTGGCCGAGGTCGACCGGGCCCGGGCCGAGGAGCTGGAGCGCAAGCGCCAGGAGGAGGAGGCCCAGCGCCTCGCCGAGGAGCAGCAGCGCAAGGCCGAGGAAGAGCGGCAGAAGCCGGCCGCGACGCGCGTGCCGATCGACGAAAGCGTACCGCGCCCGCCCCGCGCCGCCACGCCCGCCCACCGTCCGGCCCCGGACCGGGGTGCCGACGACGGCCGCGGCCACAAGCACAAGACCCGCGGCTCGCACGCGATGGTTGCCGGGATCGAGGACGACTCGGCCGCCAGCCGCTTCGCCGGCCAGCTGCACCTGTCGGCCGCCGAGCGCGCGCGCCGGACCACGACCCGCCCGGGTGGCAAGCCCAAGCCGCGTCGCCAGGAGATGCGGGGCGGTTCGTCCGCCGGCGGTGCCGGCGGCTTCGAGCGCCCGACCGCGCCGGTCGTGCGCGAGGTGGCCATCGGTGACGCGATCACCGTGGCCGACCTGGCCCAGAAGCTCGCCCTCAAGGGCGGCGACGTGGTCAAGGCGATGTTCAAGATGGGCGTGATGGCCACCATCACCCAGACCATCGACCACGACACCGCCGCGCTGGTGACCGAGGAACTCGGCCACAAGGTGGTGCGCGCCGGCAACGACGACGCCGAGAGCGAGCTGCTGGCGCACGTCGAGCAGGACCAGGGCGACATGTCGCCGCGTCCGCCGGTGGTCACGATTATGGGCCATGTCGACCACGGCAAGACCTCGCTGCTGGACTACATCCGCCGCACCAAGGTCGCCCATGGCGAGGCCGGCGGCATCACCCAGCACATCGGCGCCTACCACGTGGAAACGCCCAAGGGCGTGATCAGCTTCCTGGATACGCCGGGCCACGCGGCCTTCACCTCCATGCGTGCCCGCGGCGCCAAGCTGACCGACATCGTGGTGCTGGTGGTGGCGGCCGACGACGGCGTCATGCCGCAGACCAAGGAAGCCATCCAGCACGCCAAGGCGGCCGGCGTGCCGCTGATCGTGGCGATCAACAAGATCGACAAGTCCGATGCCGACCCGCTGCGGGTCAAGAACGAACTGCTCGGCGAGCAGGTCGTGGCCGAGGATTTCGGCGGCGACACCCAGATGGTCGAGCTGTCGGCCAAGACCGGCGCCGGCGTGGACGAGCTGCTCGATGCGATCTCGCTGCAGGCCGAAGTGCTGGAGCTGAAGGCCGTGCCGGACGGCAACGCCAGCGGCGTGGTCATCGAGTCGGCGCTGGACAAGGGCCGTGGCCCGATCGCCACCGTGCTGGTCCAGCAGGGCCAGCTGAAGAAGGGCGACTACCTGGTCTGCGGCATCCAGTACGGCCGCGTGCGCGCGCTGTTCGACGAGGTCGGCGGCCAGCCGGCCTCGGCTGGCCCGTCGATCCCGGTGCAGGTGCTCGGCCTGTCGGGCGTGCCCGATGCCGGCGACGACTTCGTGGTCGTCAAGGACGAGCGCCTGGCCAAGGACGTGGCCCAGCAGCGCGACGCCAAGCGCCGCGAATCGCGCCTGGTCCAGGCCGCGGGCAACCGCATGGAAGACATCATGGCCCAGATGGGCAAGGGCGAGGGCCAGCAGGTCCTCAACCTGCTGGTCAAGGCCGACGTGCAGGGTTCGGTGGAGGCGCTCAAGCAGTCGCTGACGGCGTTGTCCAACGACCAGATCCGGATCAACGTGATCAGCTCCGGCGTGGGCGGCATCACCGAGTCGGACGCCAACATCGCCGCGACCACCAAGGCCACGGTGATCGGCTTCAACGTCCGCGCCGACGCCTCGGCCCGCCGGATCATCGAGTCCAGCGGCGTGGACCTGCGCTATTTCTCGATCATCTACGACGTCATCGACCAGGTGAAGCAGGTCGCTTCGGGCCTGCTGGGCGTGGAGATCCGCGAGGAGATCATCGGTATCGCCCAGGTGCGCGACGTGTTCCGCAGCTCCAAGTTCGGCGCGGTGGCCGGCTGCATGGTCATCGAGGGCGTGGTCAAGCGGAACAAGCCGATCCGCGTGCTCCGCGACAACACGGTCGTCTTCGAGGGCGAGCTGGAGTCGCTGCGCCGCTTCAAGGAAAACGTGGACGAAGTGCGCAACGGCACCGAGTGCGGCATCGGCGTGAAGGAGTACAACGACGTCAAGGCCGGCGACCAGATCGAGTGCTTCGAGCGCATCGAGGTCCAGCGCACGCTGTAAGCCGTGCATCGGCCGGCACGGGCCGGCCGATGCGCGAGGAACGGGACGGCCCACGCGGCCGTCCCGTCGTTTCGGGCCCTGCCGCCGTGCCGGGCTGCTACCGTTGTCTGCACCGGCACGGACCACGCGCCGGCGAGGAGTAGAGCCATGCCCACCAAGTCCTTCCACCGTACCGACCGGGTGTCGGCGCAGCTGCGCCGCGAACTGGGCACGCTGATCCACGAGGCCGTGCGCGAGCATGGGCTGCCCTCGGTGAGCGTCTCCGACGTCGAGGTCACCCGCGACCTGGCCCATGCCAAGGTGTTCGTCACGGCGCTGCTGCCCGACCGTTCGGCCGAGGCGGTCAAGGCGCTGAAGGAACTGGGCAGGGAACTGCGCATGGAGCTGGCCCGGCGGGTCAAGTTGCGCCACGTGCCCGAATTGCATTTCCACTACGACGACTCGGTCGACCGCGGTGAGCGCATCGAGGCGCTGCTGAAGGAAAATCCGCCGATCGACCCCGAGTCGTAGGCCTGCGCCCGCTCCGGCTGCCCTGGCGGCGCCATCCCCTCCGCCGGCGGCGCGGCGCGATCGCGCCGCTGCGGCGGGCCGCACAGGTCGTGCCATGACCATGAACCGACCCAAGATCCGCTTCCGACCCCTCGACGGCATCCTGCTGCTCGACAAGCCTGCGGGGATGAGCTCGAACGCCGCCCTGCAGGCGGCGCGGCGGCTGTTCCGGGCCGAGAAGGGTGGCCATACCGGCAGCCTGGATCCGCTGGCGACCGGGCTGCTGCCGTTGTGCTTCGGCGAGGCGACCAAGCTGGCCGGGCTGCTGCTGGGCTCGGACAAGGCCTACGAGGCCGGCATCGTGCTGGGGGCCACCACCGACACCGACGATGCCGACGGCCAGCCCCTGCGCCGGCGGCCGGTGCCGGCGCTGGAGCGCGCCGCGCTGGAGGCCGCGCTGGCTCCGTTCACCGGGGTGCTGCAGCAGCGTGCGCCGGTCTACTCGGCGCTCAAGCAGGGCGGTGAGCCGCTGTACGCACGGGCGCGCCGGGGCGAGGCGATCGAAGCGCCCGTGCGCCAGGTGGAGGTCCGCGCGATCGAACTGCTGGACTTCGCCGGCGATCGGCTCCGTATCCGGGTGACCTGCGGAACCGGCACCTACATCCGCAGCCTGGCGCGCGACCTGGGCGAGTCCCTGGGGTGCGGCGCGCACATCGCCAGCCTGCGCCGGCTGTGGGTCGATCCGTTCAGGGAGCCGCGGATGCACACCCTGGAGGAACTGGAGGCGCTGGCCGAAGGGGCGGGCGAGGCCGCGCTGGACGCCTGCCTGGTGCCCCTGTCGGCCGGATTGGCCGGCCTCCCGCGGGTCGAGCTGGAGGAGGGGGAGGCGGCCCGGTTCAGCCTGGGGCAGCGCCTGCGCGGACCCTGGCCGGCGGCCGAGCCGGCCGGCGTGTTCACCCGTGGCGGCCGGCCCCTGGGCCTGGGCAGCGTCGACGCGGACGGCCGCCTGTCGCCGCAGCGCCTGTTCCGGCAGGCCCTGGAGCCGGGCTGCGGCGGCTAGCGCCTTGTCCGGACCGGGTGCCCGCAGGTACAATTCGCGCGCCTGTTTTCCGGGCCAATCCCTTTCCGCCCATTGCCCTGTTCTGCCGGGCGGGGCGGCCATCCGCAAGCGGCGGGTCAGGCGGTGCGCCCAGCGCGTTCCTGCCGGCCTCGCATCCAGAGAAGAAACCATGTCCATCGATACCCAGAAGATCATTGCCGACAATGCGCGCGGCGCCAACGACACCGGCTCGCCGGAAGTCCAGGTCGCCCTGCTCACCGGCCGCATCGAACAGCTGACCGAGCACTTCAAGACCCACAAGAAGGACCACCACAGCCGTCGTGGCCTGCTGCAGCTGGTCAACCGCCGTCGCAGCCTGCTCGACTACCTCAAGCGCAAGGACAACGAGCGCTACAAGGCCCTGATCGAGAAGCTCGGCCTGCGTCGCTGATGCAAGACCCCGCCGCGGCGCAGAGATGCGCCGCGGTTTGCATTTCGGCACCCGCAAAGAAAACCCCGTAGTCGGTCCGGCCGGTCCGGACGCACCATCGCCAGCGGCCGGGCTCTCCGGCCACCCGGTCGCGGCAAGGGCCGCCCCCGGTCAATCGCAAGCAGAATCTCCAAGGAACCAACGTGGCAAAAATCACCAAAACCTTCCAGTACGGCAAGCACCAGGTCACCCTGGAAACCGGCGAGATCGCCCGCCAGGCCGGCGGTGCCGTCATCGTCAAGTTCGATGACACCGTGCTGCTGGTCACCGCCGTGGCAGCGAAGTCGGCCCGCGAAGGCCAGGACTTCTTCCCGCTGACGGTCGACTACCAGGAGAAGTTCTATGCCGGCGGCCGCATCCCGGGTGGCTTCTTCAAGCGCGAAGGTCGTGCCACGGAGAAGGAAACCCTGATCTCGCGCCTGATCGACCGCCCGCTGCGTCCGCTGTTCCCGGAGGAGTTCCGCAACGAAGTGCAGGTCATCGCCACGGTGATGTCGCTGAACCCGGAGATTGACGGCGACATCCCGGCGCTGATCGGCGCGTCCGCCGCCGTCGCCCTGACCGGCGCGCCGTTCAACGGCCCGATCGGCGCCGCCAAGGTCGGCTACATCAACGGCGAGTACGTGCTCAACCCGACCGTCAGCGAACTGAAGAACTCGAAGCTTGAGCTGGTCGTCGCCGGTACCTCCAACGCGGTGCTGATGGTGGAGTCCGAAGCGGCCGAGCTGTCCGAGGACGTGATGCTGGGCGCGGTGATGTTCGGCCACCGCGAGATGCAGAAGGTCATCAACATCATCAACGAGCTGGTCACCGAGGCCGGCACGAAGACCTGGGACTGGGCCGCCCCGGCCAAGAACGAAGCGCTGATCTCGGCGCTGAAGGAAGCCGTCGGCAACCAGCTCGAGGCCGCCTTCCAGGTCCGCGACAAGCTGCAGCGCCGCGACGCCATCGCGGCGATCAAGAAGGACGTGTTCCAGCAGCTGGCCGGACGCGCCGAAGCCGACGGCTGGACCGCCTCGGCCATGTCCAAGGAGTTCGGCGAGCTGGAATACCAGACCATGCGCGGTTCGGTGCTGGCGACCAAGGTCCGCATCGACGGCCGTGCGCTGGACACCGTGCGCCCGATCACGTCGAAGGTCGGCGTGCTGCCGCGCGTTCACGGCTCGTCGCTGTTCACCCGTGGCGAGACGCAGGCGATCGTCGCGGTCACGCTGGGCACCGCCCGTGACGGCCAGATCATCGACGCGGTCTCCGGCGAGTACAAGGAGCACTTCCTGTTCCACTACAACTTCCCCCCGTACTCGGTGGGCGAAGCCGGCCGCATGATGGGCCCCAAGCGCCGCGAGATCGGCCACGGCCGCCTCGCCAAGCGCGGCGTGCTGGCGGTGATGCCGACCATGGAAGCGTTCCCGTACACGATCCGCGTGGTCTCGGAAATCACCGAGTCCAACGGCTCCTCCTCGATGGCTTCGGTCTGCGGCAGCTCGCTGGCGCTGATGGATGCCGGCGTGCCGATCTCCGCACCGGTCGCTGGCATCGCGATGGGCCTGGTCAAGGAAGGCAACGACTTCGTCGTGCTCTCCGACATCCTCGGCGACGAAGACCACCTGGGCGACATGGACTTCAAGGTGGCCGGTACCCAGAACGGCGTGTCCGCGCTGCAGATGGACATCAAGATCGAGGGCATCACCGAAGAGATCATGAAGCAGGCGCTGTCGCAGGCGAAGGCCGGCCGCCTCCACATCCTGGGCGAGATGGCCCATGCGATGACGGCACCGCGCCAGGAGCTGAGCGAGTTCGCGCCGCGCCTGATCACCATCAAGATCCACCCGGACAAGATCCGCGAGGTGATCGGCAAGGGCGGTTCGGTGATCCAGGCGATCACCAAGGAAACCGGCACCCAGATCGACATCCAGGACGATGGCACGATCACCATCGCCTCGGTGAACGGCGCCGCCGGCCAGGCGGCCAAGGCCCGCATCGAGCAGATCACCTCCGACGTGGAGCCGGGCCGGATCTACGAGGGCAAGGTCGCCAAGATCATGGATTTCGGCGCCTTCGTGACCATCCTGCCGGGCAAGGACGGCCTGGTCCACGTGTCGCAGATCTCCAACGACCGCGTCGAGAAGGTCGGCGATGCGCTGAAGGAAGGCGACCTGGTGAAGGTCAAGGTCCTGGAAGTCGACAAGCAGGGCCGCATCCGCCTGTCGATCAAGGCGGTCGAGGAAGGCGAGGGCGTGACGGAGTAATCCGCGCGCTCCCTAGCTGGTACGAGAAAGCGGGCTCCGGCCCGCTTTTTCTTTGGCCGTTTCCGCGGTTCCAGCAGCGCGCTGGCGGGCGTTGCGACGACGCATCGCGGCGGATCCGGGCATCGCCGGCACACCGGGTCGTGCAATGCCGCCTCAGGCTGCTTCGAGCGCCTTGAGGCCGGCCGGATCGAGGATTTCCACCACGTAGGTGCCCGGCAGCGCGATCAGCCCGCGCGTGCGCAGCGCCGTGAGGCTGCGGCTGACCGTTTCCACGGTCAGGCCGAGGTGGTCGGCGATGTCGGCGCGCGGCATGGGCAGCGCGACCGCGGGCCCGGGGTTGCCGGCGCGCGCCTGGCGCGCGGCCAGCCTGAGCAGGAAGTCGCCCATGCGCTCGATCGGGGTCATCCGCGCCAGCGACATCATCTGCTCGCGGGCGGTGTCCAGTTCGACGCAGGCGCGCTCCAGCAGCTTGGCCTGCAGGTGCGGATAGCGGGTGCCCAGGCGCTGCATCGCGTCGGCGCCGAAACGGCACAGTTCCGTCACGGCCAGGGCCTCGATGTCGTGCTGGTGGGTGGGGGCGCCGCTGAGGCCGACGAAGTCGCCCGGCAAGGCGAAGCCGGCGACCTGGCGGCGGCCATCGGCGGACACGCGCACCAGGCGCAGGGCGCCGCGGGTGACGGTATACACGTGGCGGCGGGTCTCGCCCTGGCGGGCGAGCACCGCCCCGGGTTCGAGCGCCTGCACGCTGGCTGCCGTCTCGAGCGCCTGGATCTCCTCGGGCGACAGCGCCGAGCACACCGCCAGGTGGCGGACCTGGCAATGCAGGCACGGTCCCAGCGGGCCGGCGTCATCCGGTGGCGGGGCCAGGCAGGGGCTGTCGAACGGGGGCCAGGACATGCGTCGCGTCGCTTGATCGGTGTGCCCATGATACCGGCGCGAGGACGCGCGCGCCGAACGGGTCCCGCCCCGGCCAAGGTAGAATTGCCGCCCCAGCGCGTGAGGAGTTTCCCGCTTGATCAGGCCCCGCACCCCGCCCGGCGTCATGGAGCTGCTGCCCCGCGAGCAGATCGCGTTCCAGCGCATGCTCGACGTGATCCGCCGCAACTACGAGCGCTTCGGCTTCCTGCCGGTGGAGACGCCGGTGTTCGAGCTCTCCGACGTGCTGCTGACCAAGTCCGGGGGCGAGACCGAGCGGCAGGTGTACTTCGTCCAGTCGACCGGCGCGCTGGCCAATGCCGCGGCCGGGGCCGAGGCCGGCAAGCCCGAGGGTGGCCTCCCCGAGCTGGCGCTGCGCTTCGACCTGACCGTGCCGCTGGCGCGCTACGTGGCCGAGCACGAGCACGAGCTGAGTTTCCCGTTCCGACGCTACCAGATGCAGCGCGTGTACCGCGGCGAGCGCGCCCAGCGCGGCCGCTTCCGCGAGTTCTACCAGTGCGACATCGACGTGATCGGCAAGGACGCGCTGAGCATCCGCTACGACGCCGAGGTGCTGGCGGTGATCCATGCGGTGTTCGCCGAGCTGGGGATCGGCGCGTTCCGGGTGCAACTCAACAACCGCAAGCTGATGCGCGGGTTCTTCGAGGCCCAGGGCGTGTCCGATCCGCAGCAGCAGGCGCTGGTGCTGCGCGAGGTCGACAAGATCGACAAGCGCGGCGCCGATTACGTGCGCGAGGCGCTCTGCGGGCCTGGTTTCGGCCTGCCCGCGGCCGCGGTGGAGCGGATCCTTGCGTTCGTCGAGATCCGTTCGCAGTCCCACGATGATGCACTGGCCCACATCGCGCGCGTGCTTGAGGAGGCCGGCGGCTCGGCCAGCGCGACCCTGCGCGACGGCGCGGGCGAGCTGCGCGAGGTGCTGGAGCTGGTGAAGTCGCTGGGCGTGCCTGAATCGGCCTACTGCCTCAACTTCTCCATCGCCCGCGGCCTGGACTACTACACCGGCACGGTCTATGAGACCCAGCTGGTCGACCACCCGGAGATCGGCTCGATCTGCTCCGGCGGGCGCTACGAGGACCTGGCCAGCCACTACACCAAGTCGAGGCTGCCGGGCGTCGGCATCTCCATCGGCCTCACCCGGCTGTTCTGGCAATTGCGCGAGGCCGGGCTGGTCGACGGCATCGCCGAGAGCAGCGTGCAGGCGATGGTGGCGCTGATGGACGAGGCGCAGCTGGCGGAGGCGCTGGACATCGCGCGCCACCTGCGCGCCGGCGGGATCAACACCGAAGTGCAGATGGAAGCACGCAAGGTCGGCAAGCAGTTCCAGTACGCCTCGCGCGCGGGAATCCGCTTCGTCGTGCTGGCCGGCGCGGACGAGCTGGCGCGCGGCGTGGTCGCGGTGAAGGACCTGCTCCGCGAGCAGCAGTTCGAGGTATCCCGCGACGAACTGGCCGGCACCTTGCGGGTGGAACTGGAACAGGCCCGCGCCCTGGCCGGCCGTTGAGCCGGCCGCCCAGGCACGCAACACGGAACACGAACATGCAGACCATCCGACTCGACGGGCAGTCCCTGACCCGTGACCGCCTCGTTGCCGTGGCTGGCGGCGCAGCGGTCGAGCTCGACCCGCGCGCGCTGGCCGCGGTCCGGCGCGCCGCCGACTTCCTCGCCGAGCAGGTGCGCCGCCAGGAACCGATCTACGGCGTCTCCACCGGCTTCGGCAGCAATGCCGACAAGCTGCTCGGCGCCCATCCGCTGCGCGACGAGCTGCCCGGCGCGACGCCATCGGGGCGGTCGCTGCACGAAGAGCTGCAGCGCAACCTGATCGTCACCCATGCGGTGTGCGTGGGCGAGCCGATGGCGGCCGACGTGGTGCGGGCGATGCTGTGCATCCGCATCAACACCCTGCTCAAGGGCCATTCGGGCATCCGCGTGGAGACCCTGCAGGCGCTCACCGCGATGCTCAACGCCGGCATCGTGCCGGTGGTGCCGCAGCTCGGCTCGGTCGGTGCCTCCGGCGACCTGGCGCCGCTGTCGCACCTGGCGATCGTCCTGCTCGGCGGCGGCGAAGCGTTCTTCGAAGGCCAGCGCATGGCCGGTGCCGAGGCGCTGCGCCGCGCCGGCCTGGCGCCGGTGTCGCTCTCCTACAAGGAAGGCCTGGCGCTGAACAACGGCACCGCGCAGATGCTGGCGATGGGCGTGCTGGCGCTGCACCGCCTCGAGCAGATGCTCGACACCGCCGACCTTGCCGCGGCGATGACCATCGACGCCTTCGCCGGCCGGCTGGGGGCGTTCGCCGCCGAGGTGCATGCGTTGCGTCCGCACCCGGGCCAGGTGCAGGTGGCGGCGAACCTGCGCCGGCTGCTGGAAGGCTCGACCCTGGCCGACATCGCCTACCACCTCGTGCCGCGCTTCCGGCAGTGGCTGCCGTCGAGCTGGTCGCCGTTCCCGCAGGCCGGCGCCGACGCGCAGGCGCTGCGCTTCGACATCGGCTGGGACTGGGTGCCCGCCGACCAGCGCCATGGCCGCGAGAAGTTCTACCTGCGCTTCCTGCCGTTCCGCGGCGGGAAGAAGCACCAGCCGCAGGACAGCTATTCGCTGCGCTGCATCCCGCAGGTCCACGGCGCGGTCCGCGACGCGGCCGCGCAGGCCGCGCGCGTGCTCGACATCGAGCTCAACGCGGTCACCGACAATCCGCTTGTGTTCCCGGACAAGGCCGACGCCACCCACGTGGAGGAGCAGGTCATCTCGGCCGGGCATTTCCACGGCATGCCGCTGGCGCTGGCGCTGAGCTACGTGAAGGCGGCGATCCCGACCCTGGCTTCCATCTCCGAGCGCCGGCTCAACAAGCTGGTCGACCCGGCGACCAATGACGGACTGCCGGCATTCCTGATCGGCAACGAGGACGGCACCGAGTCGGGCCACATGATCGTGCAGTACACGGCCGCGGCGATCGTCAACGACCTGGCCAGCCGCGCGCACCCGGCCTCGGTCTACTCGGTTCCGACCAGCGCCAATGCCGAGGACCACGTGTCCATGGGCGCCAACGAGGCGCGCCACGTGCTGGCGATGGTCGAGGACCTGGGCAAGGTGCTGGCGCTGGAGCTGTACACCGCCGCGCAGGCGCTGGACCTGCGCCGGGACATGATCAACGCCGCACGGGCCCTGGCCCGCGGTTCGGATGCCGCGGCCCTGGCGACCAAGGTGCAGGGTGGTCCCGCCGCCGGTGCGCCCGGGCGCGAAGGTTTCCTCGGCGAGGTCGAGGCGTTGCGCGCCCAGCTGGCCGGTGCCGATGCGTTCCACCCGGGTACCGCGGTAGCGGCCGCCCATGCCCGGATCCGCGCCGAGGTGCCGTTCCTGGACCGCGACCGCGCGATGGACGGCGAAGTGGCGGCGATGGTGGCGCTGGTCGCCTCCGGCGCGCTGCTGCAGGCGCCGCCGGCCTAGCCGCCGGCCACGCGGACCTGGTCGCGGCCGCCGGACTTGGCCGCGTAGAGAGCGTTGTCCACGACCTGCAGGGCCATGTCCGTGGCGGCGTGCTCGTCGGCGCCGGTGTCGACCGCATGCACGCCGATGCTGGCGGTGACGGTCACCAGCGGTCCGCGGGTGCGGAACGGTTCCTCGCGCAGACGCGCGCAGATGTCCTCGGCGATCTCGCGCGCGTGGTACACGTCGATGCCGGGCAGGGCGGCGATGAACTCCTCGCCGCCGTAGCGCGCCACCAGCGCGCCATGCGGCCGCAGCACCCCCTCCACCAGCCGCGCACTGCGGCGCAGGCAGTCGTCCCCGACCAGGTGGCCGTGCCGGTCGTTGATCTGCTTGAAGTGGTCCAGGTCGATCATCATCAGCGACAGCGGCTGCCCCTGGGCCTTGGCGGCCTCGAGCAGCGTTTCGAAGCGCTCGCGGAACCAGCCGCGGTTGTACAGGCCGGTCAACGCGTCGTGGCGGCTGGCCTCGCGCAGCCGTCCGTGCGCCGTTTCCAGCTGCTCGAGCGCGGTGCGCAGCTCGCTGGTGCGCTCGAGCACCTGCGATTCGAGCTGCAGCTTGGCCCGGCGCACGATTCGCTCGTTCTCGTTGCGCAGCGCCGCGTAGCGGTAGCTGAGCGCGATCGACAGCAGCAGCATCTCCAGCGCCGAGCCGATCTGCACGCCGTAGACGGTCAGGAACGACTTCGGCAGCAGGCCGAAGGCCAGCGCGGTGAACATGCCGGTGCCCAGCAGGAACATGCCCCAGGCCAGCAGGAACAGCAGCGCCGAGCGGTCGCCGCGGCGGAACGCCACCAGGGTGACGGTCAGGATCCAGGCGATGCTCAGGAAAACCGAAGCGGCCGCCAGCGGCGTGGCGATCCGGTACGGCAGCCAGAACGAGGCGATCCCCAGGGCCATGTAGAACGCGATCACCGCGATCGATATCCAGTTGCCGGCCGGCCACACGGCGCGCAGGCGCAGGAACACCCGGGCGAACTGCTGCATGCCGATCTGCGCCAGGCAGATCGACAGCGGCACCGACAGGTCGGCCAGCCACGGCGAGTCCGGCCACAGGTACTCGAAGCCGAGGCCGTTGAGCGTCATCAGCACCAGGCCGAACGCGCTGAGATGGAACAGGTACCAGAAGTAGCTGGCGTCGCGCAGCGCCAGCCAGAGCACGAGGTTGTAGACGAACAGGGCGATCAGGATCCCGTAGTACAGCCCGATGCCGAACTGCGCATCGCGCGAGATCTCGATGAAGGCGGTGGGCGTGTGCAGGGTCAGCGGCACCTGCATGGAGCTCTGGCTCTGCACCCGCAGCAGTACGTCCACGCGTTCGCCGACCGGCAGGTGCAGCATGAAGTTCGGATAGCGGTAGCTGACGCTGCGGGCGCCGAAGGGCAGGTGGTCGCCGCCGCTGCGATGGACGATGCGCCCGTCCGCGTAGCGCAGGTACAGGTCGAGGCGGTCGCTCAGCGGGTATTCCTGGACCAGCAGCCAGTGCGGCTGGGTGCCGGCGCGGTTCACCACCGGAACGTGGAACCAGTAGGCGCCCTGCTGGAAGCCGAATGCCGCGCCAGCGTCGGGCAGCGGCTCGAAGCGGGCGGCGTCCAGTTGCCGCCAGGCTTGCGCGGGCGTCATCCGGCCGTCCCCGTCATGCAGGTAGCGGGTGTGCGTGCCGAGCGGCCACTGTCCCTGCTCCGCCTCCAGGCGCAGGGGCTCGGGAGCCGCTGGCGCCGCCGTTGCCGGCAGGGCAAGGGCCAGCGCCAGCCAGGCGAGCAGGACGGCGATCCCGCGCCGGGCCCGACTCTTGGCGTGCTTCCGCTGCTCCATGCGCTCCCCGGAAAGGCCTGTGCCCCATCGCCTGGGCGACCGGCGCAGTGTAGCGGCCACGATGCTTGACCAGTGACCAATTCGTCATCTAATGTATTAGCACGTTAATACATTAGGCAAGCCAGCCATGAAGCGGCGAACCCGGGACACTGCAGACGACAGCGAGGCCAGGCTGGAGGCCCTGGCCGTGGCGCTGGCCGGATTGCGTGGGGCGGAGGCGTTCCAGGCCTTCCTCACCGACCTGTGCACGCCGGCCGAGCTGGAGGCCATGACCGACCGCTGGCGGGTCGTGCCGCTGCTGCAGCAGGGCATGCCGTACCGCGAAATCCACGACCTGACCCAGGTCAGCGTCACCACCATCGGCCGGGTCGCACGCACCCTGGAGCGGGGCGCCGGCGGCTATGCGCTGGCACTGCCGGCCGACGCGAACGCGACCGTCCGCAAGGAATCCCCATGAATCCCCCCCTCGGCACCGCCTCGCGCGACCGCCTGCGCATCGCGATCCAGAAGAGCGGCCGCCTGGCCGAGCCGGCGCGCAGCCTGCTGGCGGCCTGCGGCCTGAGCTGGCGCGAAAGCCGCGACAAGCTGTTCTGCTATGGCGAATCGCTGCCGGTGGACCTGCTGCTGGTCCGCGACGACGACATCCCCGGCCTGATCGCCGACGGCGTCTGCGACCTGGGCGTGGTCGGTCGCAACGAACTGGACGAGCAGGCCGGCGAACGCGAGCGCAACGGGCTGGCGCCGGCCTATCGCGCGCTGCGCGGGCTGGGCTTCGGCCAGTGCCGGCTCATGCTCGCCGTTCCCGAGGACTGGGGCTGGCAGGGTCCGCAACAGCTGCAGGGCCTGCGCATCGCCACCAGCTATCCGGCGATCCTGCGCCAGTGGCTGGAAGGGCAGGGCATCGATGCCCAGGTGGTGGAGCTGTCCGGCTCGGTCGAGATCGCACCACGCCTGGGCACCGCGGACCTGATCTGCGACCTGGTATCCAGCGGTGCGACGCTGGCCGCCAACCACCTCAAGCCGGTGGAAACCCTGCTCGACAGCGAAGCAGTGCTGGCCGGTCCGGCCGGCGGCTTCGACGACGCGCGCGCCGGGCTGGCGCAGATGCTGCTGCGCCGGGTGGATGGCGTGCTGCAGATGAAGGACCGCAAGCTGCTGATGTTCAGCGCGGAGCGCGAATCGGTGCCGGCCCTGGCTCGCCTGCTGCATGACGCCGGGCCGCTGGTGGAACTACCGGGCAGCAACGGCGCCCTGTCGCTGCAGGCGATGTGCGACGGCGCCGTCAGCTGGCAGCGGCTGGAAGAGCTCGAGCGTGCCGGTGCACGCGGGCTGATGGTGCTCGCGGTCGAGAGGTCGCTGGCATGATCGCGCGCACCGCCGACGACGCCCTGCCTTGGAGCCGGCTGGAATGGTCGGCGCTCGATGAATCCGCTCGCGCCCGTGCATTGACCCGTCCGGTGCAGGTCGTGGCCGCGGCCACGCGCGAGGCGGTGGCCGCGGTGCTCGCCGACGTGCGCGGGCGTGGCGACCAGGCGCTGCGCGAGCTGACCCTGCGTTTCGACCGGGTCGAACTGGATGCCTTCGAAGTGGCGCCGGCCGAGTTCGCCGCGGCCGAGGCAGCGGTCGCGCCCGCGCTGCGCCAGGCCATGGTCGAGGCGGCGCAGCGGATCGAGGCGTTCCATCGCGCCGGCATGTCCGCCGGCTATGCGGTGGAGACCGCGCCGGGCGTGGTCTGCGAACGGATGATCCGTCCCGTGCCGCGCGTCGGCCTCTACGTGCCCGCTGGCAGCGCGCCACTGCCGTCGACGGCATTGATGCTGTGCATCCCCGCGGCGCTGGCCGGTTGCCCGCAGGTCGTGCTGTGCACGCCGCCGCGCAGCGACGGCACGGCCGATCCGGCGGTCCTGGTCGCGGCCCGGCTGGCGGGCGTGCACCGGGTGTTCAAGCTCGGCGGCGCGCAGGCGGTCGCGGCGATGGCTTTCGGCAGCGAAAGCGTGCCCCGGGTCGACAAGATCTTCGGGCCCGGCAACAGCTACGTCGACGAGGCCAAGCGCCAGGTGGCCCAGTCCGGTGCCGCGGCGATCGACATGCCCGCCGGTCCGTCGGAGGTGCTGGTGATCGCCGACGCCGGCGCCGATGCCGCCTTTGTCGCCGCCGACCTGCTCTCGCAGGCCGAACACGGGCCGGACTCGCAGGTCCTGCTGCTGTCCGACAGCGCCGCGCTGATCGACCGGGTCGAGCAGCAGCTGCACGCGCAGCTGGCCGCGTTGCCGCGCGCGGACATCGCGCGCCGCGCGCTGTCAGCCTCGCGCCTGGTCCGCGTGGATTCGCTGGCCGACGCGTTCGCCATCAGCAATGCCTATGCGCCCGAACACCTGATCCTGGCGCTGCGCGAACCGCGTGCCTGGCTCGACCGGGTCGAGGCCGCCGGTTCGGTCTTCCTCGGCGACTGGACGCCCGAGGCGCTGGGCGACTATTGCAGCGGCACCAACCACGTCCTGCCGACCAGCGGCGCGGCGCGGGCCTGGAGCGGGGTCAGCGTGGCCAGCTTCCAGAACAGCGTCAGCGTGCAGGCGGCCAGCCGCGAGGGAATCCTCGCCATCGGCGGATGCGCGGTAACGATGGCACGGGCGGAGGGGTTGGACGCGCATGCCAACGCGGTCGCCTTGCGGCTGGAGGCGGCGGACGCATGAGCAGTCCCATGGATCCGGGCAGCTTGCTCGGCCTCGTCCGCGAGGACCTGCGCGGCTTCGGCGGTTATGCGTCGGCGCGCACGACCGACCTGCGCGGCGAGGTCTGGCTCAATGCCAACGAAAGCCCGTGGCCCAACCCGGCCGACGCCACCGGCAGCAGCCGCCGCTATCCGGAGCCGCAGCCGCCGGCATTGCGCCAGGCGCTGGCCCGCCTGTATGGCTGCGATCCTTCGCAGGTACTAGTCGGGCGCGGCAGCGACGAGGCGATCGACCTGCTGGTGCGCGCCCTGTGCGCACCCGGTCGCGACGCGATCGTGGTGACGCCGCCGGTGTTCGGCATGTACGCGGTCAGTGCGCGGCTGCAGGGTGCGCCGTTGCTGGAAGTGCCGCTGGTCGACGGGCCGGACGGATTCGCGGTCGACCTGGATGCCGTGGCCACCGCGGCCGGGCACGGTGGGGCCAAGCTGGTGTTCCTGTGCTCGCCCTCCAACCCGACCGGCGGCAGCGTGCCGCTGGAAGGGATCGCCGCGCTCGCGGCACGGCTGGCCGGGCAGGCGCTGGTGGTGGTCGACGAGGCTTACGGGGAGTTCTCGGACCAGCCGTCGGCCACCGGACTGATGGCGGCGAACGCGAACATCGCGGTGCTGCGCACCCTGTCCAAGGCCCACGCGCTGGCGGCCGCGCGGATCGGCGTGCTGATCGCCGATCCGGTGCTGGTCCGCGTGCTGCGCGCATGCCAGGCGCCGTATCCGGTGCCCACGCCGTGCGCGGAACTGGCGCTCGAAGGGCTGGCCGGCGAGGCGTTGGCGCGCACCGCGGCGCGCGTGGCCGAGGTGCGGCGCGAGCGCGTGCGCCTGCAGGATGGACTGGCGGCGCTGCCCGGCGTCCTGCGGGTCTATCCCTCCGACGGCAACTACCTGCTGGTGCGCTTCGCCGATGCGGACGCGGCCTTCGCCCGGCTGCTGGCCGCCGGCGTGGTGGTGCGCGACCAGCGTGCCGCGCCGCGGCTGTCCGATGCGCTGCGCATCAGCATCGGCACCCCCGAACAGAACGACCGCGTGCTCGCCGCGCTGGATGCCAAGGAAGCCGTCGCATGAGCACGCGTGGGATCAATGGCCCGGTCCTGTTCCTCGACCGCGACGGCACCTTGATCGAGGAGCCGGCGGATTTCCAGATCGATGCCTACGAGAAGCTGCGATTCGTGCGCGGCGTGATCCCGGCGCTGCTGAAGCTGCGCGACGCCGGCTGGCATTTCGTGATGGTCACCAACCAGGATGGCCTGGGCACCGACAGCTACCCGCAGGCCAGCTTCGACGGCCCGCATGCACTGATGATGCAGGTGTTCGAAAGCCAGGGCATCGTCTTCCACGACGTGCTGATCGACCGCAGCTTCCCGCACGAGAACAGCCCGACCCGCAAGCCGGCCATCGGCCTGGCGCTGCCCTACATCCAGGACCGCGGCATCGACTGGAAGCGCTCGGCGATGGTGGGCGACCGGCCCACCGACAACCAGTTCGCCGCCAACCTGGGGATCCGCGCCTTCCAGCTGAAGACCCCCCAGTTCGGCGGGGAGTGGGACTGGGCCGGAATCGCGCACGAGCTGGCCGACGCCCCGCGCCGCGCGCTCGTGCAGCGAAGCACCCGGGAGACCCGGATCCGGGTGGAGGTCGACCTGGACCGGGCCGCCGATCCGCAGGTCCACACCGGCCTGCCGTTCTACGACCACATGCTCGAGCAGATCGGCAAGCACGGCGGCTTCGAGCTCAAGATCCACGCCGAAGGCGACCTGCACATCGACGAGCACCACACCATCGAGGACACCGCCCTGGCCCTGGGCCAGGCCCTGCGCGAGGCGCTGGGCGACAAGCGCGGGATCGGCCGCTACGGGTTCACCCTGCCGATGGACGAGACCCGGGCGAGCGCGGCGCTGGATTTCAGCGGCCGGCCGTACCTGGTCTACGAGGCGCAGTTCAGGCGCGAGCGCGTGGGCGACATGCCGACCGAACTGGTGCCGCACTTCTTCCGGTCGCTGTGCGATGCCTCCGGAATGAACCTACACCTCAGCGTCGACGGCGACAACGACCACCACAAGATCGAGGCCAGCTTCAAGGCGCTGGCGCGCGCGCTGCGCCAGGCGATACGCCGCGATGGCGATGCGCTGCCTTCGACCAAGGGGGTGCTGTGAGCGCGGTTCCCACGGGCAAGGTGGCGGTGGTCGATGCCGGCGGCGCCAACCTCGGTTCGGTCTGCTATGCGCTCGAGCGCCTCGGCGTGCGCCCGTGGGTGGTCGACGATGCGGCCGGGCTGGCCGGCGCCGACCGCGTGATCCTGCCCGGCGTGGGCGCCGCCCCGGAGGCGATGCGACGGCTGCGCGCGCAGGGGCTGGTCGAGCCGTTGCGGCAGCTCAAGACGCCGCTGCTGGGCATCTGCCTGGGCATGCAGTTGCTGTACGAAAGATCGGCCGAAGGCGAAGTCGAATGCCTGGGCCTGTTGCCGGGCGTGGTCCGGCACCTGACACCGGCGCTGGGCATCCGCGTGCCGCACATGGGCTGGAACCAGCTGCGCCCGCTGCGCCGTTCGCCGTTGCTGGACGGCGTCGGCGAGGGCGACAGCGCCTACTTCGTGCACAGCTATGCCGCGCCGGTGACCGCCGACACGGTGGCCGCCTGCGACCATGGCGGGCTCTTCACCGCGGTGGTGCAGCGGGGCCGGCACTGCGGCGCGCAGTTCCACCCGGAGCGTTCGGCCGGCACCGGTGCGCGGATCCTGCGCAATTTCCTGGAGATGGATTTCTGATGGGTTCGTTCACGCTCTATCCCGCGCTGGACCTGCGCGGTGGCCGCGTGGTGCGGCTGGCGCAAGGCGACTACGCCCGCGAGACGCAATACGGAGACGACCCCCTGCCGCGCGCCGCGGCGTTCGCCGCCGCCGGTGCACGCTGGATGCACCTGGTCGACCTGGATGCGGCCAAGGCCGGCGGCTACACGCTGGCGCCGCTGCTGGCCGACATCGCCCGCGACACCGGCCTGCAGGTGCAGACGGGTGGAGGCGTCCGCTCGCGCGAGGACGTCTTGCGGATCCTGGAGGCGGGCGCTTCGCGCGTGGTGGTCGGATCGCTGGCGGTGCGCGAGCCGGAAGCGGTGGCCGCGTGGCTGGCCGAGTTCGGAGGCGAGCGCATCACCGTTGCGCTGGACACCCGGCAGGATGCCGACGGTACCTGGAAGCTGCCGGTGCACGGCTGGACCGAAGATGCCGGCGGCACCCTCGACGCACTGCTGCCGGTCTACGTGCGCGCGGGCCTGCGCCACCTGCTGTGCACCGACATCGACCGCGACGGCATGCTCTCCGGGCCGAACCTGGACCTTTACCAGCACCTGCGCGCGCTGGCCCCGGGCGTGGCGGTGCAGGCGTCCGGTGGCGTGCGCGACGTCGACGACGTGCGCAACGCGCGACTGGCCGGCTGTTCGGGGGCGGTGCTCGGCCGTGCGCTGCTCGAAGGCCGGCTCTCGCTGGCCGACGCACTGGATGAGCAGGTGCTGCCGTGCTGAGCCGCCGCATCATTCCCTGCCTGGACGTGCGCGACGGGCGCGTGGTCAAGGGCGTGCGCTTCCGCGACCATGTCGACATGGGCGACATCGTCGAGCTGGCCTTGCGCTACCGCGACCAGGGCGCCGACGAACTGGTGTTCTACGACATCGGCGCCAGCCCGGAAGGGCGCTCGGTGGACTATGCCTGGGTCGAGCGGGTGGCCCGGCTGATCGATATTCCGTTCTGCGTGGCCGGTGGCATCCGCGACGTGGGCACCGCGCGCCGCGTGCTGCATGCCGGCGCCGACAAGATCTCGGTCAATTCGCCCGCGCTCGAGCGCCCGCTCCTGGTGTCGGAGCTTGCCGACGCGTTCGGCGTGCAGTGCGTGGTGGTGGGCATCGACTCGGTCCGCGAGCCCGATGGCCAGTGGCGCGTGCGCACCAACACCGGCGATCCGGAAAAGACCCGCGCACTGGGCGTGCGTACCCTGGACTGGATCGCCGAGGCCCAGCGCCTGGGCGCCGGCGAGATCGTGCTCAACTGCATGGACAGCGACGGCGTGCGTCGTGGCTACGACATCGCGCAACTGCGCCAGGCGCGCGACGTGTGCCACGTACCGCTGGTCGCCTCCGGCGGCGCGGGCGGGATGGATCACTTCGCCGAGGTATTCGACCAGGCCGACGTCGATGGTGCATTGGCCGCCAGCGTGTTCCATAGTGGGGCCATTCCCATCCCCGGCCTGAAGCGATTCCTGCGCGACCGGGATATCGAGGTGCGCGATGTCTGATTCCCTGGCTACGCATGCGAATGCCATTCCTGGCACGACGCCGGCGCCACGCGCGGTAGCGGGTCCGGCGCTGTTGCCCGAGTCGCTGGACTGGGACAAGGGCGATGGCCTGTTGCCGGCGATCGTCCAGGATGCCGACAGCCTGCAGGTGCTGATGCTCGGCTACATGGACCGCAATGCATTGCAGGCGACGCTGACCAAGCGCCTGGTCACCTTCTACAGCCGCAGCAAGCAGCGCCTGTGGACCAAGGGCGAGACCTCCGGGCACGTGCTTGAGCTGGTCGGCGTGGGCACCGATTGCGATTCCGATGCGCTGCTGGTCCTGGCGCGCCCGCGCGGACCGACCTGCCACCTGCAGCGCGCCAGTTGCTTTCCGAACTCGCCGGCCGTGGCCCAGTCGCCGGCTGCCGTCGCGACCGACATGGGTTTCCTCGGCGAACTCGACGCGCTGGTTGCCGGCCGCGCGCGTGAACGCCCGGAGGGCAGCTACACCACGCGCCTGTTCGAGGCCGGCGTGCGCCGGATCGCGCAGAAGGTCGGCGAGGAGGGCGTGGAGACCGCGCTGGCCGGGGTGTCGCAGAACGACGAGCAATTGCTCGGCGAATCGGCCGACCTGGTTTACCACCTGACCGTGCTGCTGCACGCGCGTGGCCTGTCGCTGGCCGATGCGGTCGAGGTGCTGGCGCTGCGGCACCGGGGCTGAGCTCGGCACATCGCACGGACAAGGTATCGCGCGTGGCCGGCGGCGTGGAGGTGGCTGCCGGGCCGGGCCCGCTCCTACAATCGCAGGCTCCCTTGCCCGAAGCCGCCATGCGGACCCGCTACCTGATCATCGCTTTGCTGGCCCTGGTGCCCGTCGTTCCCGCGCGCGCGCAGCCGGCCGCCACCGGCGCGAAGGTCGCCGTATCGGGCCATGTCTACCTGGACCGCGACGGCAGGCCCGGTCGTGGCAGCGCCGATGACGGCGTGGCGGACGTGGCCGTCTCCAATGGCATGCACATCGTGCGCACCGATGCGCAGGGACGTTTCCGCATCGACGCCGACCCAGGCGGACATGTGTTCGTGATCAAGCCCGCGGGCCATCGCTTCGTCGCCGCTGCCGATGGATTGCCCGCGTTCTGGCGCAAAGTGCCGGAGGCGGGCATCGTGGATCTGGATTTCGGCCTGGCCGGGGGCGCGCGACCGGGCAGCGCGACCGGCGGATCCGGCGCCGACGACGTCCAGGTGCTGCTGTTCACCGACCCGCAGGTCAAGGGCGAGCACGACATCGACTACTACCGGCGCGACATCGTCGCGCCGATCGTAGGCCGGCATCCGGCGGCGCTGGGCGTGACCCTGGGCGACCTGGTCGACGACGAGGTGCAGCTGTACCCGGCACTCAACGCGGTCACCGTGCAGCTGGGCGTGCCGTGGTTCCACGTGCCAGGCAACCATGACGTCGATCCGGGCTCGACCACCGATGCCGGTTCGCTGGCCAGCTGGACCGCGACCTACGGTCCGGATACCTACGCGGTGGAGGAGGGCGATGCGGCCTTCGTGTTCCTCGATGACGTGATCGTGCAGCCCGGGCAGGGCCCGGGCTACATCGGCGGATTGCGCGAGGACCAGTTCCAGTTCCTGGCCCGCTACCTGGCGCAACTGCCGCGCGAACGGCTGCTGGTGCTGGGCATGCATGTCCCGGTGTTCGACACCGGTGGCCGCGAGACCTTCCGCGCCGCCGACCGCGCGCGCCTGTTCGCGCTGCTCAAGGACCGGCCGCACGTGCTGCTGCTCAGCGGGCACAGCCACGTCCAGCAGCACTACTGGCATGCGGCCAGGGATGGCTGGCACGGCCCCGCGCCGCTGCACGAATACAACGTCGGCGCGGCCTGCGGCGCGTTCTGGTCCGGCGCGCCGGATGCGCAGGGCATTCCCGATGCGACCATGGCCGATGGCACGCCGAACGGCTATGCGGTGTTGACGGTGGGCGGGGACGGCGGCTACTCGCTGGCCTACCATCCGGCTCGCGCGCCGGTCGACCAGCCCGCGTTCACCCAGGCCATCGCATTGCACGCGCCGCGTTCGCTGCGGCGTGGAGCGTATCCGGCGTGGGGCGTGTTCGCCAACGTGTTCATGGGCGATGCCGACACGCGCGTGGAGTACCGGGTGGACGGTGGGCCGTGGAAGCCGATGCGGCGCGTGGAGCGCACCGATCCGCGGCTGCTGGTGGAGAACGTGGCCGACGACCTGGCCACGACGCTGCGTGGCTTCGATCGCTCTCCCGAGGCGGTGCCATCCACCCACCTGTGGCGCGGCGCATTGCCGACCGACCTGTCCGCAGGCGAGCACCGGGTGGAGGTGCGGGCGCTCGACCGCTGGAAGGGCGAGACGGCGGCGAGCACCACGTACTCGCTGCAGGACGCAGCGCCCTGACATGCAAAACGCCCCGGAAGGGGCGCTCCTGGCGTATCCGCGCGGCTGGCTGGCGAAAGGCTGGCTGGCAAGCGGTTGGCGTGGCGTGCCCGGGAAGGCGGGCTGGCTGCGTGGCGCGCAGTCCAGCCCGCCACGCCGGCCCTTGTTCGAACGCGAAGCGTCCTCAACCGTGGCGCCGCGAGCGCGTGCTCAGCCAGGCGCCGGCCAGCAGCAATGCCAGGGCCATGGCCTGGACCGGGTGCGGCTGCACGCGGCCGGACAGCACCAGCAACGCCGTGGACAGCAGCGGCGCGAGATAGGACAGGCTGCCCAGCAGGGCGATGTCGCCGCGCTTGGTGCCGGTATCCCACAGCCAGAAGGCCGCGCCGGTCGGGCCGATGCCCATCAACAGCAGCGCGCCCCACTGCAGCGGCGTGGGCGCCACGGTGGTCTCGATGGCCAGGTGCGCCAACGCGCCGAGCACGGCCACGCCGACGCAGGCCACCGTGATCGCCGCGCTGGGCACCTGCGCATGGCGCCGGTTGAGCACCGAATAGGCGGCCCAGACCACCGCCGCGGTGATCGCGGCCAGGTAGCCGGGCAGGTGGCTGGCGCTGACGGTCACGCGCTGGCCGCCGGTCACCAGCAGGATCGCCGCGGCCAGGCCCAGCCCGGTGCCGATCCACTGCAACGGGCGGATCCGCACGCCCGGCAGGAAGCCGGCGAAGACCACGATCAGCAGCGGCCACAGGTAGTTGAGCAGGTTGGCTTCCACCGCCGGCGCGCGCTTGAGCGCTATGAAATAGAGCGCGTGGTAACCGAACAGCGCCGTGGTGGACAGCGCCAGCGCCGAAACCGGCTGGCGCAGCTCGGACCATCCCGTCTTCCCGCGCAGGCCCGCGCGCACCAGGCCCAGCGCGCCGGCGACCGCGAAGGCGATCGCCAGCACCTGGAACGGCGGCAGGCCGTCGGTGGCCACCGTCAACAGGGCCAGCGACGACCACAGCAGGATCGCCAGCAGTCCGGCCAGGGTCGCGTTGCGGGAGGCGTCCACCGCGGCTAGAGCGGCAGTTCGACTTCGAGGAAGCTGGCCACGTGGGTGTGCCCGTGCGCGGCGTCGCCGGCGCGCGGCTGCGGGTAGTCCTCGGGACGATCGACCAGCACCGTCTGCATGCCGGCCGCGCGCGCCGCGTCCAGTTCCTCGACCACGTCGGACAGGAACAGGATGTCGTGCGCCTTCACGCCGATGGCGCCGGCGATGCGCGCGTAGCTGTCGGCCTCGCGCTTGCCACCGGTCTCGGTGTCGAACCAGCCGGAGAACAGCCCGGTCAGGTCGCCGGCGTCGCTGTGGCCGAAGAACAGCTTCTGCGCCGGCACCGAGCCGGAGGAGTACACGTACAGCGGCAGGCCGAGCGCATGCCAGCGCTGCAGCGTCTGCGCCGCGTCGGGATAGATCGGCGCGGTGAAGTCGGCGTTGCGGTAGCCGGCTTCCCAGACCAGGCCCTGCAGCGCCTTGAGCGCGGTGTGCTTGCGGTCCTGGTCGATCCAGCCCTGCAGCGTCTCCACGATCATCGCGTCCTGGCACAGGCCGCCGGCCTCGGTGGCCACCGCGTCCAGCCATTGCCGCACCTGCGGTTCGTGCCCGTGCTCGAGGACGAAGCCGGGCAGGGCGCGGCGCGCGTACGGGAACAGCACGTCGCGCACGAAGGAGATGGAGCTGGTGGTGCCTTCGATGTCGGTGAGGATGGCGAGGGTCATGGTCGGCCGGGACGTGGAGCGCCCCTCGATGCGAGGGGCGCGGGTGGATCATGCCGGTGGGGTTCAGGCCGCCGGTTCGTAGCGCGGGAACTTCTGCGCGATGTCGGTGCCGGTGAAGTGGCCGACCCAGCCATCCGGCTCGGTGAAGAAGCGGATCGCCACGAAGCTGGGTTCTTCGCCCATGTCGAACCAGTGCCTGGTGCCGTCCGGCACCGCGATCAGGTCGTCCTTCACGCACTCGATCTCGTAGACCTTCCCGTCCACGTGCAGGGTGAACAGGCCCGAGCCGGCGACGAAGAAACGGACTTCGTCTTCCTTGTGGAAGTGCTCGTCGAGGAACTTCCTGCGCATCTCGCCGCGGTTCGGGTTGTCCGGGGCGATGCTGACCACGTCCACGGTCTTGAAGCCGCGCTCGGCCACCAGCCGGTCGATGTCGGCGCGATAGGCGTCCATCACCTGCTCGGGGGTGGCGCCCGGCGCGATCGGCTGGTTGGCCTGCCAGCGCTCGAAGGTCACGCCGATCTTCTCCAGTTCGGCGGCAATGGCCGGCCCGTCGCTGCTGGCGAACAGGGGCTGGCCCGGATCGTTCTCGTCGAAGATGCGCAGTCGGCTCATGGAGGGTCTCGCTTGCGTTGGCGCGCGAGGCGCCGGGGGACCGCAAAGGTTACCAGCTGCGGCCGACGCCTCCGCCAACGCCGGCGCAACGGCCGGCGCCTGCCGCAGGATGGGACTCAGCCGCGCGCACCCAGCTTGCGCAGCTCCAGCTCGCTGGCGAACAGGAATTCGAACGCCTCCAGGTGCCGGCGCGCCTCGGCCATGGTCCGCCCCCAGGCGTACAGGCCATGCCCGTCGATCAGGTAGCCCCACAGCGGTTGGCGGTCCAGCAGGGCGTCGACCTGGGCGGCCAGCACCTTCATGTCCTGGGTGTTGGCGAAGACCGGCACGTCGATGGCCATCTCGTGGGTGCTGTTCCCTTCGAAAGCCTTGAGCAGCTCGTAGCCTTCCAGGCGGATGTGCCCGGCGCCGGCATACAGGCGCGAAGCCACCGTCTGCACCAGCGAATGGGTATGCAGCACGCAGCCCACTTCCGGGAAGCGGCGGTACAGCTGGGTATGCAGCAGGGTCTCGGCCGACGGACGCAGCGGCCGGCCGACGGCGCGGCCGTCGAAGTCCACGACCATGATGTCGTCCTCGACCAGCCGCCCCTTGTCGCGCCCGGACACCGTGATCGCCGCATGGGCGCCGTCCAGCCGCAGCGAGAAGTTGCTGCTGGTGGCCGGGGTCCAGCCCAGCTGGGCCAGCTCGCGCACGTTGGAGATGATCGACTCGGCGCGCTTGCGCAGGACCGCCGGGTCGTAAGGCAGGGGCTTGTTCATGGTGCGCAGTCTACCGCGCCGGCGGAGGTGGCCTGCGCGCGAACCCGCGGTAGGCGGCCCAGGCCAGCAGTGCGATCACCAGGCCGCCGACCAGGGTCTTGCCCGGCGTGGAGTAGACCAGCAGCCCGCAGGCCACCAGCGCGCCCATGCCCAGTACGCGTTCGCGCCGCGTTGCCGGGCGCTCCGGCGTGCCCAGCAGCAGGCTCAGGCCGGCGGCCGCGTAGGCCATCACCACCAGGATCACCACCATCTCGATCAGGGTCTCGAACTGGCCGGACACCGTCGGCGACATGGTCACCACCGCCAGCAGCGTCATCAGCGTGGCGATGATGAACAGCCCGGTGCCGGCCGAACCGTTGCTGCGCAGCCGTCCGAACACCGACGGCAGGAACCCGCGCTGGGCGGCGCGCGCGCCCGATTCGCCGGTCACCAGCATCCAGCCGCCCAGGGTGCCGGTGGCTTTCAGCGCCGCGGCGGCGGCGATCAGCGGTATCGCCCAGGCGCCGAACATCTTGCCGGCCACCAGCGCGAACGGTGCGCCGGACTCGGCCAGCTCGGCCACCGGCACGATGCCCATCATCAGCACCGAGGACACCAGGTAGACCACGCCGGCGATGGCGATGCCGCCCAGGGTCGCGCGGGGCACGTTGCGGTCCGGGTCGTCGACCACGCCGGCGACCATCGCCCCGGTTTCCAGGCCGACGAACGCCCAGAAGATCGGCGCCAGCGAGTGCATCACCACCGCCAGGTCCGACTGGCCCGACACGTTCCATGCGGCGCGGTAGAGCGCCGGGTCGAAGTAGGCCCAGCCGGCGGTGAGGATCACCGCCACGGGCAGCAGGCCCAGCACCACGCACATCGACTGGAAGCGCGCGATCGGGCGCGGCCCGAGCAGGTTCAGCGCGAACATCAGCCAGATCAGCGCGATCTGGCCGCCCAGGCGCACGCCGGGGCTGTCGTCGATCGGCAGCAGGATCACCAGGTAGCCGAACGCGGCCACCGCGATCGCGTTGTTGCCGATCCAAGAGGACACCCAGTACATCGTGGTGGCCAGGAAGCTGGCGTCGCGACCCAGCGACGGCCGCACGTAATCGTCGGGCGACTGCAGGTCCGGGTGGTGCCTGGCCAGCCGGGCGAAGGCGCCGCCGAGCATCATCGCCAGCACCGTGCACACCAGCCACGCCAGCGCGGTGACGCCGCCGGACTTGGCCAGCGTTGCCGGCAACAGGAAGAAGCCCGAACCGATCATGTTGTTGGCGACGACGAAGGTCGCCAGGACCGGGCCGATCTTGCGTGCGGTGGTTGCGCTCATCTGCGCCTGCTCTGGAGTGGAGGGCCCCGGCCGGGGGATGCGGGTAGTGGAAGCGACGCGGCCGGCGCTGGGCCGGCCGCATCGCAGTGGGCGGGCTCAGCCGCCGTTGCGTAGCTTGCTGTGCCGGTAGCCGTAGCCGAAATAGACCAGCATGCCCAGCGCGGTCCAGCCGACGAAGATCTTCCAGTGCTCGGTGAACGGCTGCCAGAACAGGTACAGGCACGCGAGCACGCCGAGCGGGCAGAGCACGACGGCGACCGGAACGCGGAACGGCCGCGGCAGCTCGGGGCGGGTGTAGCGCAGGATCAGCACGCCGGCGCAGACCGTGGCGAAGGCCAGCAGGGTGCCCATCGACACGAGCTCGCCGAGCACGTTCAGCGGCATCAGCCCGGCCAGGGCGCAGGCCGCCACGCCGACGATGATCGTGCCCACGTAAGGGGTCTGGTACTTCGGGTGGACCTTGCCGAACAGGCCCGGCAGCAGTCCGTCCTGCGACATCGAATAGAAGATGCGCGGCTGCGCCATCAGCATCACCAGGATCACCGAGGACAGGCCGGCGATGGCGCCGACCTCGGTGGCGGTCTTGAGCCAGGACAGGGTGGGGAAGGGCTCGATCGCGGTGACCACCGGCTTGGCCGTGCCCAGCAGCGAGTAGTGGGTCATGCCGGTCAGCACCGCGCACACGGCGATGTAGATGACGGTGCAGATCGCCAGCGAGCCGAGGATGCCGATCGGCATGTCGCGCTGCGGGTTCTTGGCTTCGCCGGCGGCGGTGGATACCGCGTCGAAACCGATGTAGGCGAAGAACACGATCGCCGCCGCGCGGGTCACGCCTTCGAAGCCGAACTTGCCCGGGCCCTGGTTCTCGGGGATGAAGGGGACCCAGTTGGCCGGGTCCACGTACTGGATGCCGAAGCCGAGGAAAGCGGCGATGACCGCGACCTTGATCGCGACCACCACCGCGTTGACCGTGGCCGACTGGGTGATGCCGACGTAGCACAGGCCGCTGACCGCGGCCACGATCGCGATCGCCGGCAGGTTGAACATCGCCCCCGTGCGGACGAATTCGGTGCCGTTCCAGTCGATCGGCGCTTGCGCCAGTGCGGCCGGGAAGGGCAGTCCGAGGGTGCTGGTCAGGAAGCTGACCAGGTAGCTCGACCAGCCGACCGCGACCGTCGAGGAGGCGAACAGGTATTCCAGGACCAGGCACCAGCCGATGAACCAGGCGGTGAACTCGCCCAGGGTCGCGTACGAGAAGGAGTAGGCGCTGCCCGATACCGGCAGCAGCGCGGAGAACTCGGCGTAGCACAGGCCGGCCAGTGCACAGGCGATGCCGGCCAGCACGAAGCTGAGCATGATCGCCGGGCCGGCATGGTTGGCGGCGGCCTGGCCGGTCAGGACGAAGATGCCCGCGCCAATCACCGCGCCGATGCCCAGCAGCACCAGGTGGCGCGCGGTCAGGGTGCGCTTGAGTGTGGCCTCGCCCTGCAGGCTGCCCTCGACCGGCTCGCCCGCGTCGACGTGGCCGGCCGGCGCTACCGGCTTGATGATGAATAGTCCCTTGGACATTAGGTGTGGTTTCCCCGGAAGAGCGGCCGTCCGATGCGCCTGAGTTGGATGGTTGCCGCTGTCGCCCCCGGCGGACGGCCCAAGCGCCGTACCTTGCCAAACGGCCCGAGTGATCACAAGCTGTGCCGCGGCGTAAACGGAGGACGGCGTGGCCGCCGCATCCGGCGGGCGCCTGACTGGAAGGATCGATGCAGTACGTGGATGTTCGCAGCGCGTTGGCGCGATACGCCGGTCTGTGGCCGGACGAAGCGATGGTGGCCGAGGCTTTCCTGGCGCTGCTGTCGGACCCGCAGGACCCCTTCGTCCGTGACCGGCTGTCCGGCCATTTCACCGGCTCGGCCTGGGTGGTCAGCGCCGACGGGCGCCGGACCCTGCTCACCCACCATCGCAAGCTGGACCGCTGGCTGCAGCCGGGCGGCCATGCCGACGGCGACCGCGACCTGGCCCGGGTCGCGCTGCGCGAGGCGCAGGAGGAGACCGGCGTGCACGGCCTGCACCTGGAGGACGGCGCGATCTTCGACCTGGACCGGCACTGGATCCCGGAGCGGGGCGCGGTGCCGGGCCATTGGCATTTCGACGTGCGCTACGTCGTGCGGGCCGGTGCGGACGAGCGCTTCGTGGTCAGCGAGGAGTCGCACGACCTGGCCTGGCGCGAGATCACCGCCGTGGCCGACGACCCAGCCAGCGACGAATCGATGCGGCGGATGGCCGGCAAGTGGCTGGGGCGGTCGCAGGGCTGAGCCGGGTGGTCCGGCGTGCCGGGTGGAGCAGCAGCGGGGCAAGCCCCGCTCTACGACGCGTTCGGTAGCGGGGCAGGCACCGCTCAAGGTGTCGTCGCGTGCATAGGTTCAGCGCGATGTCATGCCAGGTGCGAGGGCGGCCACCGCGCGAAAACGGGAGCGCGCCGCCGTCCCCCGTAGAGCCGGGCTTGCCCGGCTGGTCCCGTAGAGCCGGGCTTGCCCGGCTGCTCCCGCAATGCCGGCCTGCCCGGCGCCGTGGCTCAATACAGCACGCGCGTGCGCAGCGTTCCCGGGATCGCCGCCAGCTCCTCGCGCAAGGCCGCGCCCTGGGCCTCGTCGGCCGCCACGTCGATCACCACGTAGCCGACCTTCGGGTCGGTGCGCAGGAACTGGCCGTCGATGTTGAGCGCGTGGCGGCTGAAGATCTCGTTGATCCTGGACAGCACGCCCGGCACGTTGCGGTGGATGTGCAGCAGGCGCAGGCTGTCCTCGTGCTCGGGCAGGGTCACTTCCGGGAAGTTCACCGCCGACAGGGTGCTGCCGTTGTCGCTGTAGCGCACCAGCTTGGCCGCCACCTCCACGCCGATGTTGTCCTGCGCCTCCAGCGTGCTGCCACCCACGTGCGGGGTCAGGATCACGTTGTCGAAGCGGGTCAGCGGCGAGACGAACGCCTCCGCATTCCCCTTGGGCTCCACCGGGAACACGTCCACCGCCGCGCCGCCGACATGCCCCGATTCCAGCGCCGCGGCCAGCGCGTCGATGTCGACCACGGTGCCGCGCGAGGCGTTGATCAGGTGCGCGCCGCGTCTCATCATCGCGATCTGCGCGGCGCCGAACATGTTCTTCGTCGACGGCGTCTCCGGCACGTGCAGGGTGACCACGTCCGAGCGTGCCAGCAGTTCGTCCAGGCTGGCGGCCGCGCGCGCGTTGCCCAGCGACAGCTTGGTCTCGATGTCGTGGAACACCACCTGCATGCCCAGCGCCTCGGCCAGCACGCCGACCTGGGTGCCGATGTGGCCGTAGCCGACGATGCCCAGGGTCTTGCCGCGCACCTCGTGGCTGCCGGCCGCCGACTTGGACCAGCCGCCGCGGTGGCATTCGGCGTTCTTCTGCGGAATGCCGCGCATCAGCAGCACCGCCTGCGCGACCACCAGTTCGGCCACCGAACGGGTGTTGGAGTAGGGCGCGTTGAACACCGGGATGCCGGCCAGCTCGGCCGCGTCGAGGTCGACCTGGTTGGTGCCGATGCAGAAGCAGCCCACCGCGATCAGGCGCTTGGCCTCGGCCAGCACCTCGGCGGTCAGGTGGCTGCGCGAACGGATGCCGACGATGTGCGCCTCGGCGATGCGGGCCTTGAGCTCGTCCTCGGGCAGCGACTTTTCGTGGAACTCGATCTGGCTGTAGCCGGCCGCCCTGAAGGTCTCCACCGCCGTCTGGCTGACGCCCTCCAGCAGCAATACGCGGATGTCCTGCTTCGGGTACGAGGTCTTCTTGGGCGACATTCGCGTCGGCTTCCTGCAATCGTGGCGGGAGCCGCGAACTATGCCAGATGCGGTGCCTGTTTTCCGCACTGCGGCATGGTGTTTTCGCCAGCCTCGCGGAACACCGTGTGCGGCGCTGCGGACCAATAAGCGCGCGAAAAAGTTACCCGCGAAACGCTCCGCCTCGATGGCTCCAGGCGTTGGGCAGCCGAAGACGCGGGGCCCGGAACTTTCCGAAGGCCGTCGTTGCCCAGGGGTATGGCCCAAGTGGCACACGGATGTGCCACGGCCCTTCGTAAAGACAGGACGTCGTCCCGAAGGGTGGGTCATACCCCTGGGCAACGACGGACTCCATCCGAAGCCGAGGCCCCCGGCGTTCGCTTCATGGACAGTACGAACTGGACGCAAAGCCCGGCCGCTGGCACGCTTCAGAGCTCCCTCCGCGATGCATCGCAGCCGCTCCCACCATGACTGATCCCCGCCTGGCCGACCTCCAGCAATCGCT
Source organism: Pseudoxanthomonas sp. Soil82 (assembly GCF_040446535.1). Lineage (NCBI taxonomy): Bacteria > Pseudomonadati > Pseudomonadota > Gammaproteobacteria > Lysobacterales > Lysobacteraceae > Pseudoxanthomonas > Pseudoxanthomonas sp. Soil82. The sequence continues at coordinate 457,621 of NZ_JBEAAK010000003.1, read as the reverse complement.
GCCCGACCTGCGCCTGAAGACCGACGCCGCCGACCTGGAACATTACGGCCGCGACTGGACCCGGCGCTGGACCCCGGCGCCGCTGGCGATCGCGTTGCCGGCCACGGTCGACGAAGTGCAGGCGGTGGTGCGCTGGGCCAACCGCCACGGCGTGGCGGTCGTGCCGTCCGGCGGTCGCACCGGCCTGTCCGGCGGCGCGGTGGCGGCCAACGGCGAACTGGTGCTGAGCCTGGAGCGCATGAACAAGGTGCTCGACTTCGATGCCGTCGACCGCACCCTGACCGTCCAGGCGGGCATGGCGCTGGAGGCCGTGCAGAACGCCGCCCGCGAGCACGGCCTGGTCTATCCGGTGGATTTCGGCGCCCGCGGCTCATGCTCGATCGGCGGCAACATCGCCACCAACGCCGGCGGCATCCGCGTGATCCGCTACGGCAACACCCGCGAATGGATCGCCGGGCTGACCGTGGTCACCGGCGCCGGCGAGGTGCTCGAGCTCAACCGCGCGCTGGTCAAGAACTCCAGCGGCTACGACCTGCGCCAGTTGCTGATCGGCTCGGAAGGCACCCTCGGCATCGTCGTGGAGGCGATCCTGCGCCTGGCCGACCCGCCACCGCCGACCAACGTGATGCTGCTGGCGCTGCCCTCGTTCGAGGTGCTGATGCAGGTGTTCGCCGAGTTCCGCGGCCGCCTGCGGCTGGAGGCGTTCGAGTTCTTCACCGACCTCGCGTTGCGCCACGTGCTGGCGCACGGCGCGCAGAAGCCGCTCGAGGACGAGTACCCGTACTACGTGGTCACCGAGTTCGCCAGCGACGACGGAGCCACCGAGGCCGCGGCGATGGCCGCGTTCGAGCACTGCATGGCGCAGGGCTGGGTCGCCGACGGCGTGATCAGCCAGAGCGATGCACAGGCGCAGCAGATCTGGCGCCTGCGCGAAGGCATCACCGAGGCGGTGGCCCGCTACAAGCCGTACAAGAACGACGTCTCGGTGCGGATCTCGGCGATGCCCGCGTTCCTGGCCCAGACCCAGGCCTTGCTCGGGCAGGCCTACCCGCATTTCGAAGTCGTCTGGTTCGGCCACATCGGCGACGGCAACCTGCACATCAACGTGCTCAAGCCCGACGGTACGTCCGACGCCGAGTTCGTCACCCAGTGCGAGCAGGTCACCAAGCTGCTGGCGCAGGCGCTGCTGGCGCACGGTGGCAGCATCTCGGCCGAGCACGGCATCGGCCTGGTCAAGAAGCCCTACCTGTCCAGCACGCGCAGCGCGGCCGAGATCGAGCTGATGCGCGGCATCCGGCGGGTATTCGACCCCAACGGGATCCTGAACCCGGGCAAGCTGTTCGACGCCTGATCGGTGATCCAGTACCGCCGGAACGGGCGTCCGCCGGGTTAGTCTTCCGCCCATCGCCGCAGGTGCGGCCATCCATGACCGAACAACGATGAAATCCTTCGCCATTCCCGCTTCGCTGGTCCTGCTTTGCGTGCTCGCCCCGGCCGCCCTGGCCGGCAGTTTCGCCGGCACCTCGGCCGGCAGTTCGGCCGGTGCGTCTTCGGCCGGCAGCTCGGCCTCGTCCAACAGCACCTCCGGCGGCGATGACAAGCTGGTGCGCGAGGCGCGCGAGGATGCGGCCGGGTTCGTCGCCAGCGAAGGCCAGGTGCGCAGCGCGCGCCTCGAAGCGGCGCTGCGGGTGATGCGCGAGCGCGACGCGCAGGCGCGCCAGGCCAGCGACCTGGAACTGGCGCGGACGATTCTCGCCAGCGAGTGATCGCATGGCCACGCGGGGCGTCCGCGTTGGCCAGGACGCCATGATCCGCCTCCTCGCCGCACTGGCGGCCATGGGCCTGGCGTGCACCCAGGCCGTCGCCGGCACGCCGCAATTCCGGCTGGCCGATGGCCTGTCCGCCGAGGCGCGCCAGGCCACCGGGCAGTTGCTGGCGCAGGCGGCGGGCAAGTTGCCGCCAGCGTGGTCGGCGGCGCTGGACCGGCCCATCGCCGTGTCCTGGCGCGACGACCTGCCCGATGGCGTGCACGGTCGCGCCAGGCACTGGTCGATCGCGTTGGACCGGCGCCTGCTCGAGGCCTGGATGGCCCGCGCGCCGGGCGCCGGCGACGACGATCCGGCCACGCGTGCCGCACTGGCGGCGCTGCTCCACGAGCTGGCACACCTTTACGACCGAACCGCCGCCGGTGGCCTGTCGCGCGATCCGCGACTGCTCGACCTGGCCGGCTGGCAGGTCGCGGCCGCCGGGCCGGGGCGCCGCGCGCGCAACGACTTCCGCGACCGTTCGCCCGATCCGTACGAGCTGGAATCGCCGAAGGAATACGTGGCGGTCAACCTCGAGCACTACCTGCTCGATCCGGACTACGCCTGCCGGCGCCCGGCCATGGCCGCGCACCTGGATACGCATTTCGGCCTGCCCTTGCAGGCGCGGCCGGCCTGCGCGGACGGCCTGCTGTTCGTCGGCGACGACCTGCGCTCGGACGATCCCCAACGCCTGCTGGATCCGGCGCGCATCTACCAGGTCGACTACCTCCTGGCCGAGGGCAACGACCGGCCGATGAGCGCCTGGGGCCACAGCATGCTGCGCCTGGTGGTCTGCGCGCCGGGCCGGCCGCGCGGGCCGGATTGCCGCCTGGACCTGCAGCACCACCTGGTGCTGTCGTTCCGGGCGTTCGTCGGCGACGTGCAGGTCTCCAGCTGGCGCGGGCTCACCGGTTCCTATCCCTCGCGGCTGTTCGCGCTGCCGATGGGGCAGGTGATCGACGAATACACCCGGGTCGAACTGCGCGGCCTGCGCTCGGTACCCCTGGCGCTGTCGCGCCAGGAGATCGACGCGCTGGCCGCGCGCGCCGCCCAGCTGCACTGGAACTACGACGGCCGCTACTACTTCATCAGCAACAACTGCGCGGTGGAGACCTTCAAGCTGCTGCACGATGCCAGCCCGCGGCTGGCGGCGCTGCCGCTGGCCAGCATCCGCCCCAACGGCCTGCTCGCGCGTCTGCGCGAGGCCGGCGTCACCGACGAGGCGGGCGTGCCGGCCGATGCGGAAGGGCAGGCGCGGGGCGGCTACTGGTTCGAGCCGGCCAATGCCCGCTTCGAGGAGATGTACGCGGTCGCGCGCCGGGAGTTGGACCTGCCGGCGGACGATGCGGCGGCGTGGCTGGCGCTGCCGCCGGCCGCACGCGAGCCGGCGTTGCGCCAGGCCGGGCTGAAGGGCGCCGCGGCGCTGCTGGTGCTGGAAGCGGCGGCGTTGCGCCGGCAGGAAGTGCTGGTGCGCGACGAGCTCAAGCGCCGCTGGCTGCGCGATGCGCGTTCGATCGACGCCGCCGCTGGCATCGCCGGGCCGCTGCAGGACTTCCTGCGCCTGGGGGGCGCTTTCAGCCGGCCGGCGACATGGCTGCAGGACGTACCCGGCTACGGGCTGCCGCAAGCGGCCGAGCGCGAGGTGCTGGCCGGGCGCGTGCGTGCCGACGCCCGTTCGCGCCAGGCGCAGGTCGAGGCGCTGGAAACGGCGATCCGTCCGCTGCTGTCGCCGGCGCGCCGGGCGGCGCTGGAGGGCACGCAGGCCAATCTCGCCCTGGTCAGCGGACGCCTGCGCGAGCTGGCCGCCGCCCCGTAGAGCGGGGCTTGCCCCGCTGCGACGCCGCATCCGGTACCGCGGAAGCCGGGCAAGCCCGGCTCTACGAAGCGCGTCGGAGGGTGTTGCCGTAGAGCGGGGCTCGCCCCGCTGCGAGGCCGCATCCGGCGCCGCGGAAGCCGGGCAAGCCCGGCTCTACGAAGCGCGTCGGAGGGTGTTGCCGTAGAGCGGGGCTTGCCCCGCTGCGAGGCCGCATCCGGTACCGCGCAAGCCGGGCAAGCCCGGCTCTACGAGGCGCGTCGGAGAGCGTTGCCGTAGAGCGGGGCTTGCCCCGCTGCGAGGCCGCATCCGGCGCCGCGGAAGCCGGGCAGGCCCGGCTCTACGCGTGCATCGATGCGGGTCGGCTTGCTCAGTCGGCGCGGCCGCCGAACTCGCCGGTGGTGGTGTTGACCAGGATCCGTTCGCCGGTGGAGATGTACTCCGGGACCATGATCTCGATGCCGGTGTTGAGCGTGGCCGGCTTCGGGCGCTTGGTCGCGGTGCCGCCCTTCAGCTCCGGCGGGGTTTCAACCACTTCCAGGGTCACGTGCTGCGGCAGCTGGATCGCCACCGGCTGCTCGTCGATCACCTGCACGTAGATGCCGGCGAGCCCGTCGGTGATGTAGCCGGCGGCATCGCCGATCGCGTCCGGATCCAGGGTGTACGGGGTGTAATCCTCGTCGTCCATGAACACGAAGGCATCGCCGTCCTTGTACGAGAACGTCGCCTGGCGGCGCAGCAGCTCGACCTCGACCAGGTTGTCGTCGGCGTCGAAGCTGGCGTCCAGCTTGGTGCCGCCGGGCACGCTGTACATGATGAAACGGAAGCGGACGTTGCCGCCGCGGCCTTGCGGCGAGCTGCGCTCGATGTCGCGGACCTGGTAGACGCCGTTGTTGTACTCGACGACGTTGCCCTTCTTGATTTCGCTGGCTCTCATGGGAAATCCGTGATTGGTGATTCGTGACGGGTGATTCGCAACCGTGACTCGTGATTCGACGATCCGAGGAAGGGCGGCGGCTCGCGCCCCCCAGCCACGAATCGCGAATTGCGAATTACGGCCTCACTTGGGCGCCAGGCGGGTCGCGCCATCCAGGCGGATCGTCTCGCCGTTGAGGTAGCGCGTGCGCAGGATGAAGGCGACGGTGTCGGCGAACTCTTCCGGCCGGCCCAGGCGCGACGGGAACGGGATGGTCGCGGCCAGCGAGTCCTGCACGGCCTGCGGCATGCCATCGACCATCGGCGTCCAGAACACGCCCGGGGCGATGGTCATCACCCGGATGCCGAAGCGCGAGAGCTCGCGCGCCATCGGCAGGGTCATGCCGACCACGCCGCCCTTGGACGCCGAATACGCGGCCTGGCCGATCTGGCCCTCGTAGGCGGCCACCGAAGCGGTGTTGACGACCACCCCGCGCTCGCCGTCCTCGCCCGGCTCGTTGTGCTGGATCAGCGCCGCGGCGGCCTTGGCCACGTTGAAGCTGCCCACCAGGTTGACCATGACCGTGCGCGCGAAGCCGTCCAGCGGCATCGGGCCTTCCTTGCCCAGCACGCGGCCCGAGCCGAGGATGCCGGCGCAGTTCACCGCGACGTTCAGGCCGCCCAGGAAACCGCGCGCGGCCTCGAGCGTGGCGGCCACGCCGGCCTCGTCGGTGACGTCGGTGCGGAAGTAGCGGGCGTTGGCCTCGCCGAGGGCGGCGACGGCTTCGGCGCCCTTGGCGTCGTTGACGTCCAGCAAGGCGACCTTGCCGCCATCGGCGACCAGGCGCCGGGCCACGGCCAGGCCGAGGCCGGAGACGCCACCGGTGATGACGGCGCGGACGGAAGTGGGCTGCATGCGCAGGCTCCGGAACGGGTAAGGCGCCTATTGTAGGGGAGGCGGCGCGCCCGCCGCGGCCGGGTCAGTCGCGCGCGACCGCGGCGCCTTCGCGCCAGGGCAGCACCTCCGGCACCCCGGCGTCGTGCTGGGCCAGGACTTCGCCGAAACCGAACCGGGGGCGCCAGCCGAGCGTGGCGATCGCATGGCGCGGGTCGTAGACCCGGTCGATCGAGGCCGGCGGCGGCCAGCCGCGATGGGCCAGCGCCGCCAGCAGGTCCGGCGCGCGGCGCGCGAGCACGGCCGGCGCGTCGGCGAGCAGTTCGGCGGCATCGTCGCGCAGGAACGGGGTCGCGCCGGACACCAGGAAGCAGGCGCTGGCCGCGCCCGCATGCTCGAGCGCGGCCAGGTGCGCGGCGGCGACATCGCGCACGTCGATCCCCCGGTGCAGGCGGAAGGCGGCCATGACCTGGACCGGTTCGGGAAAGCAGCGCGACATGCGCAGGATCCGCAGCACGGGACCGCCCTGCGCCGCGGCCTGGGCCAGCAGCGTTTCGGCTTCGAGCTTGGTGCGGTGGTAGATGGTTTGCGGCTGCGGCTCCAGCGACTCGTCCACCCAGCCGGCGCGGCCGGCCGGGGTGGCCGCCGCGCCATACAGGGCGGTGGTGCTGGTGAACACGATGCGCCGCACGCCGGCCGCGGATGCGGCATCCAGCAGGCGGCGGGTGCCCTCCACGTTGACGCGCCGGAAGGCCGATTCGGGCAGGTGCGGCACGTGCGGGGCGTGCAGCGCGGCGGTGTGCACGACCGCGTCGACGCCGCCCAGGGCGGCCACCAGCCGCGCGTGGTCGGCGAAATCCCCCACGTGCTCGCTGGTCGACGATGGCGTGGTGTCGATGCCGGACACCTCGTGCCCGGCCGCGGCAAGGCCTACGTAGATGGCGCGCCCCACGCGGCCGGCGCTGCCGGTGACCAATACCTTCATCGCCGTTGCCCGCGGCTGGTCGCGGCAACCTCGCCCGCGGGCCGCCGCCGGGGCAGGGTGGCCTTACTCGGGGTCATAGTCGAGGTTGGACGCCAGCCAGCGCTCGGCCTGGGCCAGGTCCACGCCTTTGCGCCTGGCGTAGTCGGCGACCTGGTCCTTGCCCAGGCGGCCGACCACGAAATACTGGCTCTTCGGGTGGCTGAAGTAGTAGCCGGACACCGCCGCGGTCGGCAGCATCGCGAAGCTTTCGGTGAGGGACATGCCCGCGTTCTTGCCCGCATCGAGCAGGGCGAACAGCGTGCCCTTCTCGCTGTGGTCCGGGCAGGCCGGGTATCCCGGCGCGGGCCGGATGCCACGATAGCGCTCGGCGATCAGGGCCTCGTTGTCCAGCGTCTCGCTGGCGTCGTAACCCCAGAACCCGGTGCGCACGCGCTGGTGCAGGCGCTCGGCCAGGGCTTCGGCCAGGCGGTCGGCCAGGGCCTTGAGCAGGATCGCGTTGTAGTCGTCGTGGTCGGCTTCGAAGCGGGCCACGTGCGGCTCGATGCCCAGGCCGGCGGTCACCGCGAACGCTCCGATCCAGTCCTGCACGCCACTGTCGTGCGGGGCGATGAAGTCGGCCAGGCAGAAGTCCGGGCGCTCGACCGGCTTGTCGACCTGCTGGCGGAGGAAGTGCAGGGTGGCTTCACCGTCGGCGTGCCGCAGGACCACGTCGTCGCCGTGGCGCTGCGCCGGCCAAAGGCCGAACACCGCCTTGGCCGTCAGCCACTTCTCCGCCACGATCTTTTCCAGCATCGCCTGCGCATCGCGGTAGAGCTCGCTGGCCTGGGTGCCGACGACCTCGTCGGTGAGGATCGCCGGGAACTTGCCGGCCAGTTCCCAGGCCTGGAAGAACGGCGTCCAGTCGATCAGCGGCAGCAGGTCCTGCAGCGGCCAGTCGTCGAATGCGTGGACGCCCGGCTGCGCGGGCACCGGCGGCACGTAGCCGTCCCAGCCGCCGTCGAAGCGCTGCCCGCGCGCCTTCTCCAGCGACACCAGCCGCTTGGCGTCGCCACGGTTGGCATGGCGGGTGCGGATGTCGGCGTAATCGGCGTCGTTGGCGGCGACGAAGCGCGCACGAAGGTCGTCGCTGATCAGCGACTGGGCCACGCCGACCGCGCGCGAGGCGTCCTTCACCCAGATCGTCGGCGCCTTGTAGTGCGGGTCGATCTTCAGCGCGGTGTGCGCGCGCGAGGTGGTGGCCCCGCCGATCATCAACGGCATGGTGAAACCCTGGCGCTGCATCTCGCGGGCGACGTGGCTCATCTCTTCCAGCGAGGGCGTGATCAGGCCGGAAAGCCCGATCAGGTCGGCGTCGACCTCGCGCGCCTTGTCCAGGATGACCTGGGCGGGGACCATCACGCCCAGGTCGACGACCTCGAAGTTGTTGCAGGCCAGGACCACGCCGACGATGTTCTTGCCGATGTCGTGCACGTCGCCCTTGACCGTGGCCATCACGATCCGGCCATTGGACTTGCCGGCATCGCCGGTGCGGGCCTTCTCGGCCTCGATGTACGGCAGCAGGTAGGCCACCGCCTTCTTCATCACCCGCGCCGACTTGACCACCTGCGGCAGGAACATCTTGCCGGCGCCGAACAGGTCGCCGACCACGTTCATGCCGTCCATCAGCGGGCCTTCGATCACGTCCAGTGGCCGGCTGGCCTGTTGCCGCGCCTGCTCGGTGTCCTCCTCGACGAAGGCGTCGATGCCGTGGACCAGCGCATGGGCCAGGCGTTCGCGCACCGGCTTCTGCCGCCAGGCCAGGTCCTCGGTCTTCTTCTCGCCCTTCTTGCCCTTGTACTGCTCGGCGATCTCCAGCAGCCGCTCGGTGCCGTCCGGGCGGCGGTTGAGGACCACGTCCTCGACCCGCTCGCGCAGCTCCGGGTCCAGGTCGTCGTACACCGGCAGCGCGCCGGCGTTGACGATGCCCATGTCCATGCCGGCCTTGATCGCGTGGTACAGGAACACCGAGTGGATCGCCGCGCGCACCGGCTCGTTGCCGCGGAAGGAGAACGACACGTTCGACACGCCGCCGGACACGTGGCAGTGCGGCAGGGTCTGGCGGATGATCCGGGTGGCCTCGATGAAGTCGACCGCGTAGTTGTCGTGCTCCTCGATGCCGGTGGCGATGGCGAAGATGTTCGGGTCGAAGATGATGTCTTCGGGCGGGAAGCCGACCTGGTCGACGAGGATCCGGTAGGCACGGGTGCAGATCTCGACCTTGCGCGCGCAGGTGTCAGCCTGGCCGGTCTCGTCGAAGGCCATCACCACGGCGGCGGCGCCGTAGCGCAGCACCTTGCGCGCGTGCTCGACGAAGACCTCCTCGCCTTCCTTGAGCGAGATCGAGTTGACCACGCCCTTGCCCTGCAGGCACTTCAGCCCGGCCTCGATCACCTCCCACTTCGAGGAGTCGACCATCACCGGGATCTTCGCGATGTCCGGCTCGGAGGCGATCAGGTTGAGGAAGCGGACCATCGCCTTCTCGGAATCGATCAGGCCTTCGTCCATGTTGACGTCGAGGATCTGCGCGCCGCTGTCCACCTGCTGGCGCGCCACCTCGACCGCCTCGGCGTAGCGCTCCTCCTTGATCAGCTTGCGGAACTGCGCGCTGCCGGTGACGTTGGTGCGTTCGCCGACGTTGACGAACAGCAGTTCCGGCGTGATGACCAGCGGCTCCAGGCCCGACAGGCGGGTGTAGCGGGGCGCAGCGACGTTCAAGCGGCGTGCTCCAGCGCGGCGCGGGGCGCGCGCGGCGGCAGCCCGCGCACCGCCTCGGCGATCGCGCGGATGTGGTCGGGCGTGGTGCCGCAGCAACCGCCCACGAGGTTGAGCAGGCCGGACTGGGCGAACTCGCGCAGCACCCCGGCCATTTCCTCCGGCGTCTCGTCATAGCCGCCGAAGGCGTTCGGCAGGCCGGCATTGGGATGGGCGCTGACGTAGAACGGCGAGACGTCCGACAGCGCTTCCACGTGCGGGCGCAGGTCCCTGGCGCCGAGCGCGCAGTTCAGGCCGATCGACAGTGGTCTGGCATGGGCGAGCGAGGCGTGGAACGCCTCGGCGGTCTGCCCGGACAAGGTGCGGCCGGAGGCATCGGTGATCGTGCCGGAGATCATCACCGGCAGGCGCCCGCCTCGCGCGTCGAACACCTCCTCGATCGCATACAACGCGGCCTTGGCGTTGAGCGTGTCGAAGATGGTCTCGACCATGATCGTGTCGCTGCCGCCGTCGATCAGGCCTTCCACCGCTTCGGCATAGGTGGCACGGAGCTCGTCGAAGCTGGTGTTGCGGAAGCCGGGGTCGTTGACGTCCGGGCTGATCGAGGCGGTGCGGCTGGTCGGGCCGAGCACGCCGATCACGAACCGGGGCTGGCCGGGGGTGGCCGCCTCGACCGCGTCGCACTGCTCGCGGGCCACGCGCGCGCCGGCCTTGTTGAGCTCGTAGACCAAGTGCTGAAGGTGGTAGTCGGCTTGGCTAACCGAGGTGGCATTGAACGTGTTGGTTTCCACCAGGTCCGCGCCGGCTTCCAGGTAGGCGCGGTGGATGGCGGCGATGATCTCCGGCCGGGTCAGCAGCAGCAGGTCGTTGTTGCCCTTGAGGTCGTGGCCGCACTGGGGGCCATGGCCCTCGTGGCCGGGGTGGTGCGCATGGTCGTAGCCACCGGCGAAGCGCTCGCCCCGGTAGTCGGCCTCCTGCAGGTCGTGGCGCTGGATCATGGTGCCCATCGCGCCGTCGATGACCAGGATGCGCTCGCGCAGGGCCTGTTCGAGCAGGGCGACGCGCTCGGGATGCAGCCAGGGCAGGGAATGGGTCATGGCGGCCTCAGGGCTTGACGGCGATCAGCGAGATCACTTCGAAATGCGGTGGGCGGCGTTCGCGGGTCACCGTTTCCAGGCTGGTCACCTCCAGCCCGGCCTTCTCGGCGAAGCGGCGCAGCTCCTTCGCGGCGAAGCCCAGGTTGACGTGGCCGTAGGTCTCCACCACCGCCTTGTGCTCGTGCCGGGCCAGGCTGCTCAGCAGCAGGCGGCCGCCCTTGCGCAGCACCCGCGCGCCTTCGGCCACCGCCTGCGCCGGCCGGGCCGCGTAGGTCAGTGCATGCATCAGGACGACCAGGTCGAAGCTGCCTTCCTTGAACGGCAGGGCGTGCATGTCGGCCTCGCGCACCTCCACGTTCTCCAGGCGGCGCAGGCGCTCGCTGGCGGCGGCGACCACCCGCGCGCTGGTGTCGATGCAGACGTAGCGGTGCGAATGCGGGGCCAGCAGCTCGGCCAGCACGCCGTCGCCGGAGGCGATGTCCAGCACGTCGCCGGTTTCCAGCAGCGGCAGCGCGCTGCGCGCCAGCGCTTCCCAGGTGCGTCCGGGGGAATAGTGGCGCTCCATGTCGCCGGCCACGCTGTCGGCCCAGTTCTGGTCCGCCGCCCGCGAGGCCAGCACCGCCGGCAGCCGCTCGGCGTCCTGGCGCAGCAGGGGGTCGTCGCTGCCGGTGCTCAGGGCGTGCCACAGCGCGCGCTGGGCCGGGTCCAGGGCGGCCTCGTCGAAGCGGTAGTAGGCCGACACGCCGGCGCGGCGGTCGCGGACCAGCCCGGCTTCCTTCAGCTTGGCCAGGTGGGTGGAGACGCGCGGCTGGGCCAGGCGGGTGACCGAGGACAGCTCGGCCACGGTGAGTTCCTCCAGTTCCAGCAGCGCCAGCAGGCGCACGCGGGTGGCGTCGGCGAACACCTTCAGCCGGGTCGACCAGTCCTCCAGGTCCATAAATATCTTCCCATCGCGATATAGAGATATTGTGGCGGCGCGCGGTCGGACCGGTCAAGCTACATACGCCTGCGAATGGCATGGTTGCAGCAGTTACAATTGGCGATATCGCCCATGACCGGAGGGGTCAGCCGTGGATTTGAGCTTCACCGAAGAACAATTGATGCTCCAGGACGTCGCGCGCCGCATCGCCCAGGATGTGATCGCGCCGAGCGCCGAGCATTACGACCGCAGCGGCGAATTCCCGCTGGACAACATCAAGGTCCTGGGCGAGAACGGCCTGATGGGCATCGAGGTGCCGGACGAGTACGGCGGCGCCGGGATGGATCCGGTCAGCTACGTGCTGGCGATGGTCGAGATCGCCGCCGGCGACGCCGCCCACTCCACGATCATGTCGGTCAACAACTCGCTGTTCAGCGCCGGCATCCTCAAGCACGGCACCGAGGAGCAGAAGCAGACCTACGTGCGCGCGATCGCCGAAGGCCGCGAGATCGGCGCCTTCGCCCTGACCGAGCCGCAGTCCGGCTGCGACGCCACGGCCATGCGCTGCCGCGCGGTCAGGCAGGCCGACGGCACCTTCGTGATCAATGGCAAGAAGAGCTGGATCACCTCCGGTCCGGTCGCCCGCTACATCGTGCTGTTCGCGATGACCGACCCCGACAAGGGTGCGCGCGGCATCACGGCGTTCATCGTCGACACCACGCGCGCCGGCTTCCACCGCGGCAAGACCGAGCCCAAGCTCGGCATCCGCGCCTCGGCCACCTGCGAGATCGAGTTCACCGACTACGTCGCCCAGCCGGCCGACGTGCTCGGCGCCGAGGGCGAGGGCTTCAAGATCGCCATGGGCGTGCTGGATTCGGGCCGCATCGGCATCGCCTCGCAGGCCATCGGCATCGCCCGGGCCGCCTACGAGGCCACGATCGCCTACGTGAAGGAGCGCAAGGCGTTCGGCGCGGCGATCGGCACCTTCCAGATGACCCAGGCCAAGATCGCCGACATGAAGTGCAAGCTGGACGCCTCGCTGCTGCTGACGCTGCGCGCGGCGTGGCTGAAGGGGCAGGGCAAGCCGTTCTCGGCCGAGGCGGCGATCGCCAAGCTCACCGCCTCGGAAGCGGCGATGTGGATCACCCACCAGGCGGTGCAGATCCATGGCGGCATGGGCTATTCCAAGGAGATGCCGCTGGAGCGCTATTTCCGCGACGCCAAGATCACCGAGATCTACGAGGGCACCTCGGAAATCCAGCGCCTGGTCATCGCCCGCAGCGAGACTGGCCTGCGCTGAGGCGCGGCGGCTGGAGGCATCCTGAAACGGGGCCGCATGGCCCCGTTTCTTTTTTCCGCAACCGCAACCGCAACGGCAATGGCAACGGTAGCAGCGCCATCCGTGGTCGGCTTCGGCGGGAGCCGCGGTGGACCGGGGGTGTCGCGGCCGGATCGGCGGCACATCCCTGTGCCGACGATCCGGCGCGGACATCCCTGTCCGCTCCCGCGACACCCCCGGCCCACCGCGTCTTCGGAGCGCTTCGAGGTCGTCGCCTCGTTCTCGATGTAGGAGCCGATTCATCGGCGACCCGAGGCCGTCGGCACAGGCGACGCCTTCGTGGTTTTCGCGCCCGGTCGCCCATGAGGATGGGCTCCTACAGGAGCGGCAACCGACGCGGTCGTCGCAGGCCTGCCAAACGAAGCGGCAACCATCCCGGTCGGCCGAGGCCATCGGGTCATGGGGGCTCTTCAATGTAGGAGCCGATTCATCGGCGACCCGAGGTCGTCGGCACAGGCGACGCCTTCGTGGTTTTCGCGCCCGGTCGCCCATGAGGATGGGCTCCTACAGGGAGCGGCAACCGACGCGGGTCGTCGCAGGCCTGGCAGGCGAAGCGGCAACCATCCCGGTCGGCCGAGGCCTTTGGGTCATGGGGGCTCTTCAATGTAGGAGCCGATTCATCGGCGACCCGAGGTCGTCGGCACAGGCGACGCCTTCGTGGTTTTCGCGCCCGGTCGCCCATGAGGATGGGCTCCTACAGGAGCGGCAACCGACGCGGGTCGTCGCAGGCCTGCCAAACGAAGCGGCAACCCACTCAGCTCGCCCGAGGACGTCGGGCCATGCTCGATGGGCGCGGCGGTCCGCGCGACGCGGCGCTTTTGCTCCGGCGCGCAATCGCTTCAAATGGGCCGGTCGCAGGGTGGAGCAGGGACGGTGGTGCCAGGGCGGGCAACAAGGTTGCAACGCATGCGCGTGGCGCTGGCTTGCGCGTGGCCGTGGCTGCGCTGGGGCACGTTGGCGGTGCTGCTGGCGGTGCTCGCCCTGGACCTGGCCTTTCCCCCGCCGCTGCCACTGGCGGGCCGGGGCGTCGCCACCGTCGTGACCGCGGCCGACGGTACCCCCCTGCGCGCGTTCGCCGACGGCGAGGGCGTGTGGCGGTATCCGGCTTCGGCCGACACCGTGTCGCCGCTGTACGTGCAGGCGTTGATCGGCTACGAAGACCGCTGGTTCGATTACCACCCCGGCGTCAATCCGTTCGCCCTGGCGCGCGCCGCCGGCCAGTGGCTGCGCAGCGGCGAGATCGTGTCGGGCGGCTCGACCCTGACCATGCAGGTCGCGCGCATCCTGGACGGCCGCGACACCCGCAGCGCCGCCGGCAAGCTGCTGCAGATGGCGCGCGCACTGCAGCTGGAAGCACGCCTGTCGAAAGCGCAGATCCTGCAGCTGTACCTGGAGCGCGCACCGTTCGGCGGCACCATCGAAGGCGTCGAGGCCGCCAGCTGGGCCTACCTCGGCAAGCCCGCCGCGCGGCTCTCGCATGCCGAGGCCGCGCTGCTGGCGGTGCTGCCGCAGGCACCGAGCCGCCTGCGACCGGACCGGCATCCGCAGGCGGCGCGGCGGGCGCGCGACAAGGTGCTGGCGCGGATGCAGGCGCTGGGCCACTGGACCGACGACGCGGTCGCCGACGCGCGTATCGAACCGGTCGTCGCGCGCTCGCTGCGGCCACCAGTGCACGCCGCGCTGCTGGCGCAGCGCCTGCGCCAGGCGCACCCGCGTGCGCGGCGGATCGACACCACGCTCGACGCCCCGCTGCAGCGCGCCCTGGAAGAGCGCGTCTCCGCCTACTTCGCCGCGCTGCCGCCGCGGACCTCGGCCGCGCTGCTGGTGGTGGACAACGCCACCATGCAGGCGCGCGCCTACGTCGGCTCGGTCGAGTTCGGCGACCGCGAACGGCTGGGCCATGTCGACATGGTCCGCGCATGGCGTTCGCCGGGTTCGACGCTCAAGCCGTTCCTCTACGGCATGGCGCTGGACGACGGTCTGGTCCATTCCGGCAGCCTGCTGGTGGATGCGCCGCAGGATTTCGGCGGCTACCGTCCGGGCAACTTCGGCGAAGCGTTCAACGGTCCGGTGAGCGCGGCCGGCGCGCTGCAGCTGTCGCTGAACGTGCCGGCGGTGGACCTGCTCGACCGGGTCGGACCGGCGCGCTTCGCCGCGCGGCTCGACCACGCCGGGATCTCGCTGCGCTTCCCGCGCGGGGCGCGGCCGAACCTGGCGCTGATCCTCGGTGGCACCGGCGTGCGCCTGGAGGACCTGGTCGGCGCCTACGCCGCCTTCCAGCGCCAGGGCGTGGCGGCGCAGGTGCGTTACACGCCGGCCCAGCCGCTGGTCGAACGACGGCTGCTGTCGCCCGGCGCGGCCTGGATCGTGCGCGACATCCTGCAGTCCAATCCGCGACCCGGCCAGGCCGGCGGCGTGTTCGATACCGGCTCGCGCCCGGCCGTGGCCTGGAAGACCGGCACCAGCTACGGCTTCCGCGATGCCTGGGCGGTGGGTGGCACGCGCCGCTACACGGTCGGGGTGTGGATCGGGCGCCCGGACGGCACGCCGCTGCCGGGCCAGTACGGCGCGCTGACCGCGCTGCCGTTGCTGCTGGAAACCATCGATGGCCTGCCGCGCGCGCCGGGCGATGCCGATCCGCTGCCGCGACCGGCGACGGTCGAGCCGGTGGCCGTGTGCTGGCCGCTGGGCCTGGCGGCCGACGACACGCCCGCGCCGCTGTGCCGTCGCCGGCTCGATGCCTGGCGGCTGGACGGCAACGTTCCGCCGACCTTCGCCGAACGCGATGCGCGCCTGTGGCATGCCGGGCGCGAGCGCTTCATGGTCGATGCCGGCAGCGGCTTGCGGCTGTCGGCCGACTGCGCGGGCACGCATGCCGTGCGTGACGTGGAGATCGCACGCTGGCCGGCGCTGCTTTCGCCCTGGCTGCCGCGGGAGGACGGGCTGGCCTCGCGGCCGCCGCCGCTGTCGCCGGACTGCGTCGCCGACGGGCGCGAGTCGGTGGAATCGCTGCGCATCGACGGCATCGAAGAAGGCGCGACCCTGGCGCCGCCGCCCGGCAGCCGGCGCGGATTGCGCCTGCAGGTGCGCGCGCTGGGCACCGGCCAGCCGGTGCAGTGGCTGCTCGACGGCCGCGCGATCGCACGGACCGAGGGCGGGCGCGGCTTCGAGCACGACTACGCCCGCGCCGGTCGCGGCGGGCACGTGCTCACCGCGCTCGCCGACAGCGGCGCCTGGGCGCAGGTCCGCTTCCGCATCGCGGGTGTCGATGCCGGCGGGCAGGACGGGGTGGCCGGAGCCGCGGCCGGCGAGGCTGGTGGCGGCAGGGTAGTCGGTGGCGCGGGCGTGGCGCCGCGGCCACAAGTGGATTCGCCGCGCGCGCGCTGAGCGCGACGCAGCCCAGGGTCAGTCGAGGTGCTCGAGCACGTAGTCGGCCGAGGACACCTTGAACTCGCCCGGGGCCTCGACGAACAGCTGGCGCACGATGCCGTCCTCGGCGTACAGCGCGAAGCGGCGCGCGCGGATGCCCATGCCGTAGCCGCTGGCGTCCATCTCCAGGCCCAGCGCCCGGGCCAGGTCGGCGTTGCCGTCGGAGACCAGCTGCAGGCCTTCGGGCGCGTCCAGCGACTTGCCCCAGGCCTGCATCACGAACGGATCGTTGACCGCCATGCAGACGACCTCGATGCCGCGATTGCGGAAGTCCTCGAAGCGCGCGATGAACCCGGGCAGGTGCTTCTCCGAGCAGGTCGGGGTGAAGGCGCCGGGCACGGCGAACAGCAGCACCTTGCGGCCCTCGAACAGGGTCGGCGTGTCCACGCTCTCCACCCCGTTGCGGATGCGCTTGAGCACGACTTCGGGGATGCGGTCGCCGGTCTGGATGGTCATCGGGGTACTCCTGGAGGGAAGGGGGGCGGGCGTTGCCCGGTGGCTGAACACAGTCTAGCCGCCGGCGCGTTGCCGCCGCGTGGCGGCGCTTGAAAGCCGCCGGGCCGCGCCTATCTCCCGGTCATCGCCGCGCGTTCCGCCGCGGCTTTCCCGAGCAAGGAGACCTCCATGGCCATCGTCCGCTACAACCCCGTTTCCGGCCGCCACCTGCAGGATGAGTTCCGCCAGGTGTTCGAGCGCTTCTTCGGCGAGACCGGCGCCGATCCGTCCGACGTGGTGACCAGCCAGTGGGCGCCGCGCGTGGACATCCGCGAGGAAGCCGACCGTTTCGTCATCTTCGCCGACATCCCGGGCGTGGACCCGCAGGACATCGAGGTGCAGATGGACAAGGGCATCCTCACCCTCAAGGGCGAGCGCGCCGGCGAGGAAACCGAGGAAGGCAAGGGCTATTCGCGCCGCGAACGCGCCTGGGGCGCCTTCCACCGCCGCTTCGCATTGCCCGACAGCGCCGACGCCGACGGCATCACCGCCAGCGGCCGCCACGGCGTGCTGCGCATCGACATCCCCAAGCGGCCGCAGGCCACGCCGCGCCGCATCCAGGTGCAGTAAGCGCCGCGGGAGCAGCGATCGCCCGGTCCGTCCCGCACGCGGGACGGACCCCTTCGCCGCGGCGCGTTCGCGCCGGCGACGGTCGAAGGCCTAGAATCCGGCCCGTGGCGCCTGCGCCGCGGGCCGTCTTTCTTTCCGCCGCCACGCCTGCGTGGCGGCGCAGCCTGGCAGTGGTGAATCGATGGAATTCAAGGACTATTACGCGATCCTCGGCGTCGAGCCCAGCGCCGGCGAAGCCGAGATCAAGTCGGCCTACCGCCGGCTGGCGCGCAAGTACCACCCGGACGTGAGCAAGGAGGCCGACGCCGAGGACCGCTTCAAGGCGATCGGCGAGGCCTACGAGGCGCTGCGCGACCCGCAGAAGCGCGCCGCCTACGACCAGCTGCGCGCGCGCGGCTACCGGCCCGGCCAGGAGTTCCATCCGCCGCCCGAGGGTTTCGGCGGCGGCGGCTTCGACTTCGACGAGATCTTCGGCGACATGGGCGGCCGCGGCGGCGCCCAGGGCGGCGGCTTCAGCGACTTTTTCGAGAGCCTGTTCGCGCGCCAGCGCGGCGCCGGCCCGCGCCCGGGCGCCGGCCCGCAGCCGCGCGGCGACACCCGCGCCAAGCTGGCGGTGCCGCTGGAGGCGGTCTACCGCGGCGACAGCGTGCGGATCAGCCTCAACGGCCGCCAGCTCGAGGTGAAGGTACCCAAGGGCATCCGCGCCGGCCAGGCGATCCGGCTGGGCGGGCAGGGCCAGGGCGGAGGCAACCTGCTGCTCGAGATCGAGTACCTGGCCCATCCGCAGTTCGAGGTGGACGGACGCAACATCCTCTACACCCTGCCGCTGCCGGCCTGGCAGGCGGCGCTGGGCACCACGGTCAGCGTGCCCACCCTGGGCGGTGCGGTGGAGCTGAAGATCCCGGCCGGTTCCGATGCCGGGCGCAAGCTGCGCCTGCGCGGGCGCGGCCTGCCCGGCGCGCAGCCGGGCGACCAGATCGTGGAGCTGGAAGTGCAGGCGCCGGCGCCGGCCAGCGAGGCCCAGCGGCAGGCCTACCGGGAACTGGCCGAAGCGTTCGGCGACGACGCCTGAGCGCGGCTCAGGCGTCCGGCTGCACGGCCGCTTCGTCGCCGAGCAGCCGGCCGATCACGTCCGACAGGTCGGACTCGGAGAACGGCTTGGTCAGGTAGGCGCGGGCGCCCTGGCGCATGCCCCACATGCGGTCGGTGTCCTGGTCCTTGGTGGTGACCAGCACCACCGGGATGTCGCGCGTGGTGCTTTCGCGGCTGAGCGTGCGCGTGGCCTGGAACCCGTTGAGGTTGGGCATCACCACGTCCATCAGGATCAGGTCGGGCAGTTCGGCCTTGGCCACCTCGACGCCCGCGGCGCCGTCTTCGGCGGTGAGGGTCTGGTGCCCCAGTTTTTCGACGATGCGCTGGATCCCCATGAGCTGGGATGGCGAATCGTCCACGATCAGGATGCGTGCCATGGTGCGTCCCCGGTGTTTTCCCCTACGCCGGAGTGTAGTGCCTGTGTGAAGGCGCTGGAAGCCTCCCTTGCCGCGTGGCCGCGAAGCTTGACCGCGCGCACATTGCGCGGCCGGGCGGGTCCTAGCAGTCGTCCGACCGGCCGGTGGCGTAACGCAGGCCGCGCAGCAGGTGTTCGCGGAACACCGGGTCGGAGTACAGGGCCGGGTCGTGGCCCAGGCCGGTGTACCAGGCGCGGCCACCTGCCGCGGCATGGCACCAGGCGATCGGATGGTCGCTGCCCATCGTGCCGCCGGCATAGCCCGATTCGTCCACCGTGGCGATCACCTCCACCGCCGGGCGCGGGTTGCGCCGGTAGTTGTACAGCTCGTCGGTGACCTGCCAGCGCTGCAGCCCGCCGGGGCCGCGGCCGGATTCGAACCGGACCGGCGCCGTCTGCAGGCCCGGCGGATGGTTCTTGAACCAGGCGCCGACCAGGTCGCCGTACCACGGCCACTGCTTGTGGGTGTCGGCGGCCGAATGCACGCCCATGAAGCCGCCGCCGCCGGCGATGTAGCGCTGGAATGCCGCCTGCTGCGTGGCGTCCAGCACCTCGCCGGTCGTGTTGGCGAACACCACCGCATCGAAGCGCGCCAGCGTGGCGTCCTCGAACAGGCCCGGGTCCTCGCTGTGGACCACATCCAGTCCCACCTGCGCGGCGAGCGCGCGCAGCGTGTCCACCGCCTGCGGGATCGAGTCATGGCGCCATCCGCGGGTGCGGGTGAACACGAGGATCGTCGGCGGGGCGGTGGCGACGGCCGGGCGCGGTGACGCGGAGCCCGGCTGTGCCTGGCCATGCGCAGCGGAAGCGGCAGGCGCAGCGGAAGTGGCAGGCGCAGCGGGAGTGACAGGCGCAGCGGAAGCGGCAGGCGCAGCGGAAGTGGCAGGCGAGACGGGAGTGGCGGGGCCGGGCGCGGCGGCGGCGAGGAGCAGGGCGGCGCAGGCGAGGCCGCGCACGCAGGCAAGCAGTGGTGTCATGCCGTCAGGGTAAGTCGCCCACGCCGCGTTCTCCAGATGGACCCGTGCGTGCGCCAGCGGCGCGGAGTCGCCGGTGCACGCGGCCGTGTCGTCCCGCCCCGCTGCGGCGACACCGGCGCGCGCGCTGCCTAGAATCGGTCCGCCGCATCGTCGCGGCCGGGGGAGGGGGACGCGATGCACGAGGGAACGGGATGGGGCCGGGGCAAGGCCATGGCGGTGCTGGGCGCGCTCCTGGCGCTGGCGGTGCCGCTGGCCCATGCCGGCGACGCGGCGGCGGGCCCCACGCAGGGGCGGACGTGGACCTTCGCGGACACGCCGTCGTGGCAGGACGAGTTCGACCAGCCAGGCCTGCCCGATCCGGCGAAGTGGGGCTACGACCTCGGCGGCAAGGGCTGGGGCAACCAGGAGCTGCAGCACTACACCGACCAGCTGGCCAACGCCTTCGTCGAGGACGGCGTGCTGGCGATCGTGGCTCGCCGCTTCAAGCGCGCCGGCAAGACCACCTACACCTCCGCGCGCCTGGTCTCGCGCGGCAAGGGCGACTTCCAGTACGGGCGCATCGAATTCCGTGCGCGGCTGCCGGTCGGGCGCGGCACCTGGGGCGCGCTGTGGATGCTGCCGACCGAGAACCGCCATGGCGGCTGGCCGCGTTCGGGCGAGATCGACATCATGGAGCACGTCGGCCACGACCCCGGGCAGGTCCATGTCACCGTGCACACCCAGGCCTACAACCACACGCGCAAGACCCAGCGCGGCACGCAGACCACCGTGGCCGACGCGAGCACGAAGTTCCACCGCTACCGCGTGGACTGGACCCCCGACTGGATCCGCGGCTACATCGACGACGCGCCGGTGTTCGAGTTCGCCAACGAAGGCACCGGCCCGGAGGCCTGGCCGTTCGACCAGCCGTTCCACCTGCTGATGAATCTGGCCGTGGGCGGCACCTGGGGCGGCGCGCAGGGCGTGGACGACGCCGCGTTCCCGGCCTGGATGGAAGTCGACTACGTGCGGGTGTACCCGCTGCTGCAGCCCTGAGGGCGTCCCGTGCGCGTGCCGTCGCGGGCCGGCCCTTGTAGGAGCCGGGGAGACCGGACATGCATCCGTGGAAAGGCGCCCGCGGCACGACGCCGTCGGCACAGGCGACGACCCCGGAATTCCGACGCCCGTGTCCCTAGCAAGCCGGGCTCCTGCGAACGCCAGCGTCGTCGGTAACCCGACCCAGCCGTTCCCCGCTCCGGGCGCAAGGCTGCGCGGCTTGCGCGCAAGCCCCAGAGCCTTGCGCGCAGGCCGGAATGCCTTGCGCGCAAGGCCGGCAACGCCGCGCGCACGCCGGAACGCCTCACGCGCAAGGTGCGGGACGGGACGCTCGAGGCAAAAAACCCCAGTCGCAAGGTTCGCCGCCTCGTACGCAAGGTTCGGAACCTCGCGCTCGCAACGCCCGGCGCGCCGCGCACAGCGCGGCAACGGCGATCGCAAGGCGTTTACCCTGCGCGCAAGCGAACGAACCCCGCGCGCGACGCTTCTTGCCTTGCGATCGCAAGGCACCCACCCCTGCGCGCGGGCTTCCAGGCGTGCACGCAAGGCCTGGAACTCCACGGCTGGGGTTTTTTGCCTTGCGCGCGAGCCCGCGAGCCTTGGGGCGGAGCTCGATGCATCGGCCGCGGAACTCCCGGCGGGGATCATGGGCCCCGGAACCTTGCACCCGGGACGCGGAGCCCGGCGCGCAACTCACGCAGGGCCTTGGACGGCGAGCACGGGCCCGACTGCCAGGCCCGGCCAACGGGCAGGTCGCCGCGACGCGGCCTGCGCTCAGCCCAGCCGCACCACCGTGCGTCCCAGCGAGCCGCCGGCGAGCATCGTGTCGAACACGTCCGGCAGCTCGGCCAGGGTCGCCTCGCGGGTGCAGATCGCGTCCAGCTGCGCCGGCTTCCATTCGTCCGCCAGCAGCGCCCAGATGTCGTCGCGGATGTCGCGCGCGGTGCCGGCCGAACCAATCCCCAGCAGCGACACCCCGCGCAGGATGAAGGGCATCACCGTCAGCGCCTCGAGCGAAGGCGTGGCCGCCAGGCCGGCGGCGGCGACGTTGCCGTAGGGCGCGGTCTGGGCGAGCAGGCTGACCAGCATCGGCCCGCCGACGTTGTCCAGGCCGCCGCCGAAGCGGATCGACTCAAGCGGGCGGCTGGCCTGCAGCGCGTCGCGGCCGAGCACTTCGCGCGCGCCCAGCGACTTCAGGTACGCCGCCTGGTCGGCCTTGCCGCTGACCGCGTGCACCTCGTAGCCGGCGCGGCTGAAGATCGCCACCGCCAGCGAGCCGACCCCGCCGGTGGCGCCGGTGACCGCCAGCGGCCCCAGCTCCGGGCGCTGCCGGTTCTCGCGCATGCGGTACAGGGCCAGGGCGGCGGTGAACCCGGCGGTGCCCAGGACCATGGCCTGGCGCAGGTCCAGGCCGTGCGGCAGGGCGATGACCCATTCGGCCGGCAGCCGCGCGTAGGCCGCATAGCCGCCGTCGCGGGTCTCGCTCAGGCCGCAGCCGGTGACCAGCACCGGGTCGCCTTCGCGGAATTTCGGATCGGTGGAGGCGACCACGTGGCCGGCGACGTCGATCCCGCCGACCAGCGGGAAGCGGCGCAGGATCTTGCCCTTGCCGGTGCCGGCCAGCGCGTCCTTGTAGTTGACCGACGACCAGGCGGCCTTGACCACCACCTCGCCGGACGCGAGGTCGTCGAGCGACACCGGCTCGATGCCGCTGCGGTAGCCAGCGTCATCGCTGTGGATGCGGAAGGCGGGGAAGGTGGCGGGCACGCTGGCCATGGTCCGGGCTCCGTCCCGGCGGGGGCCGGGCTGCATGCCGTGATTCTTGCTGGTGGGGAGGGAGATGCAAAGGGTGGTGGGGCGGGGCGGTGTGGCGCGCCGGCATTCAGGGGTCGGCGCGGGCAGGGCCGTCGCCTACTAGTCCTCCCCATTCCCGCGCATGAGGTCCTCGGCAAGCGGTCTGGGCAGAAACATAGCGGGCGTTCGTGCAGGGGCTTGAATGTCTATCTCCCCCAGTGGCCAGCGGCCCGTTTTCGGTCTCCGTCCGCTTTACTGATCACCAAGGAGTTTCTGCGTTGACGCCATCTCAGGCCGTCGCCAGACTCTGTGCTACGCCCCCGCCAGGGGTCGACTGGTAGTGGGGCTAAGGGGAAATCAGATGACATTGAGGTTTCCAAGCCAAGGTGCGGGTGGCCAGGTCATCGAGCTTGACCATCCGATGCGCATAGTCGTTGTAGGTGCAAATGGCTCGGGGAAGACCCGACTTGGCATTTGGTTGGAGGACAACAATCAAAGGCACATGCAAGTGCACCGCATAGGAGCGCAGAAAGCGCTTGCACTGCCAGACTACGCCCCAGTCACGAACCTTGAGCAGGCGGAGAAAGCGCTCTACTACGGGCGATCGGATCAGCATGCAAGCATCGATCGAAAAAATCAGGATCGATGGGGTGGAAGTCCGGCGACGCATTTACTGTCTGACTACGACAAGCTACTTGCACTTCTATTTGCGCGGGAGTCAGACCGAGACCGTGTCCATACACAGAAGACACGCGACACTCAGGGGTATGTTCCCGTTCCAGATTCCGTAATCGATCAAATTGTGAGGCTGTGGGGGTATCTCATGCCGCACAGGACCATTAGCTTTCATGATGGAAAGGTCACAGTAGGAAAGGGGACTGCATCTGAGTACCACGCCAAAGAAATGAGCGACGGAGAGAGGGTGACACTCTATTTGCTGGGTCAGTGTCTAACCGCGCCAGCAAACTCTCTAATCGTGATTGACGAGCCAGAGTTGCATCTTCACCGCTCGCTGATGGACAAGCTGTGGAACAAGGTTGAAGAGCTTTGTCCGGATCGATCGATCATTTACATCACCCACGATCTAGATTTCGCGGCGAGTAGAGCGGGCGCTCGAAAGCTTTGGGTACAAGGTTATTCAGGTGGGGCGTGGACTTGGTCTGAGCTCCCGGTGGATGAGGCACTTCCTGAAAGTCTGGTTCTGGAGTTAGTCGGGAATCGTAAGCCTGTGCTCTTTTGCGAGGGGGAGCGTGGTGGCTTGGATCATTCGCTTTATCAACTCTGCTACCCCAAGCATCACGTCGTTCCACGAGGAAGCGGCGATAAGGTTGTTGAGTCAGTGAAAGCTCTGAACTCAAACGCCTCACTACATACTTTGACCGCATTTGGGATCATAGATCGTGACGTAAGAACGGATAGCGAATTGGCTGCGCTACACAAGGTTGGCGTATACGCTATTGATTTCGCGGAGATTGAGAATTTGCTCTGCAATGAGCAGTTGGTGCGAAAAGTGGCCACCCATTTGGCGTTGGACGATGGGAAGGTGGTTGCGTGTGTCTTCAACTACATAGCCGACGCCCTAAGGGCTGAGTTGGAGGGCCAAATTGTTCTCATGGCATCTAGGCGCATCCGCTATCACTTATCTCTCTATTCGCCAGCTAGCAATGATCGCAATGGCATAGATCAGGGGGTCGCTGACCTATCGGCATCTCTAGATACCAAGGGGATAGTTGAGAAAGCAGAAGATGCATTTAGGGCGGCACTGGAGTCGGGCCGACTGAATGACATCCTTCGGATCTACAACCGCAAGAGCCTCGTGGATAGGATCGCCCCATGCTTTGGCCTGAAGCAGGGTCAGTATGAGGCGCTGGTCTTCCGCCTGCTAAAGGGTCCAGATGCCACTTCTTACGTGGACACAGTAAAGCAGCTCCTTCCAAATGGTGCTTCCGAAGCCTAGGAATCCTCTCAAGTCGATGTCGCCCGGCGATACGGCTTACTCTGGCGTTATGCCCCATGGATCCACTATCGACCACCACTGCATTCGCGACAATCATCAGCCTCTTGGCTGACTTTGTTGCGCATCGTGGGGCCGCCGACGGAAAATCCTTTGATGAGTTCATGGCTTGGCTATCCGAGCAACGCCATGACGAGATAAAAGCTCTGTTGGAACAAAGCACCAGCACCACGATCAGTATCAAAGCGCTTCTCGGCGAGAGCCAGAGGGAGATTCTTGATCGTCTTCAGTCACTTGACCGGTCAATGGCCAGCTTTGCGGCGGGGTTCGACGTATACCGTGACCTTGCTCACGCTGTCCATCCAGCGTCTGCGCTCTCCGCGCAAGCAATCTCATTGTTACAGCAGTTCCATGATTCTGGCGCAAGCAAGATTCTTGCGATCCAGTCCCTGGACGGTACGAAATCATTACCCATAGTGGACGGCCCCAGTGATGACGAGCTTAAGATCACCGAGCCTCGCTTCCTGGATGACGATTTATCTACTTTGGTGGAGCTTGGGTTGCTTGGTCTCGACCACAACGGCAAGGGTGAGCGCCTGTATTCGCTCCGGCGCTCCGCAGTCCGCCTTGTCGAGAACTTGCGCGGGGCATAACAATTCCATCAACCGAGCCCGTTCTTGCGGGTTGGCTAAATTCAGGTGTTAGGCGCGCTATGCCAGATCTTGGAGACTTTCAGCTTGTCATTGATTGGATTGAGGAACACCAAGGTAGTTTGGATATTCTTAAGTGGCTGCTTGTTCTTCTAGCCGCTTGGGCCCTTGGCCTTTTCAAGTACGTCAGACGCAAGCTAAAAAGCCCGCGGGTAGAGATAGAGAGATTGACCAGCAGGTGCTACTGCGAGGCGTTTGAGGAACTGCATGACTGTAAGGACGTGGTTAGGTCGGTATTCTTGCTGCACGTTTCAGTAACCAATCCAACTACAGATCCTATTGTTGTTAAAGACTTCTGGCTTCGCTACCGCACTTTGAGGTCTTGGAAAAAGTGGACTGAGTTCATGCTGCCCACAACTTTGCCAAACAGACCGCGACAGACAGTTGGAAGTAGCACCAAGCTTCTAAAGGTCTGGTTTTCTAAATACCAAGATGATCCAGCTGAGTTCGCGTTGGATGGGCGTATTGAGGCACGGGATTATCAAGCTGGCTACGTGCTCTTTGTCAGCTCCACTTGGGGTAATCACAATCCAAGAATCACCAATGGCAAGCTTGCGCTAGAGGTTCGTGCCAAACTGACCACTGGCGAGACTCTTAGGCATCGGGTGGCGGTTTCGCAACTCGAAGATCGCGCTTACTTGGAGTCTTTCGTGCCAGGGATCCTCGCGGTGGCAGATGATCACAATGCACAGAACCTCTTCACGTCGCGCGCCTGACAGTTAATTCAAGACGAGCCCGCTTCACGGTTGGCTCCAGCAAGCTAAGTGAAAGGCAAGACATACGGCGTGAGCCAAAAAAAAGAACATGGACTTCGATTTACCATCGCCAGGTAGCATCAAGGGTCGCGCGTCCAGCATAACGGCTGCATTCATTCAAGCCATCGTGCCAGTCCTGGAGCCGACGCCAGAAGAGATCGCGGAGGCATTGCAGATTCTTGGCATGCAATCCGGTCAATGCGTCTGTGCCTATTGCGGAGACCCTAGGACGGAATGGGATCACTTCCGCCCATTGGTCACTGCAAAGCAACCAACCGGATACATAACCGAGATAGCGAATCTTGTTCCCGCCTGCGGCAAGTGCAATCAGTCAGAAGGCGGCAAGTACTGGAAGGATTGGATTTCGAGCAATGCAAAGCGCTCGCCCAAGACGCGTGGCGTTGTGGATCTCGCAGAAAGAATTCATCGTTTGGAGCAGTATGAGAAATGGCGCGTGCCGCGGAAGGTCGACTTCGAGGCTTTGGTTGGCGCAGAGCTGTACTCTCAGCACTGGGCCAATTGGCAGCAACTTCTTCAGCTCATGGAAAGTGCACAACAATTAGCCCTTCACCTCAGAAGCGCGGCTGCCAAGGCATTGGCTAACAAGCCCATGCAAGCACCGTGCGAGGACGTGCGCGCCTGATGGGCAGGGTTAGTCAGCGACGCGCCTAGCTTCAAAGGCGCCACGGCCAAGTGCTCCGCGGCCACTCACCTACCGCAGCGACTTCCGCCGCTTCTCATCCATCCACTTGCTCGCCTGCGCCGGCTCGTACGCCTTCATCCACGCCAGCATCGCCTCGAGGTCGTCGCCGTGCCACAGGTCGGCGCGCTGGTCCGGGTGCAGGAAGCGTTCCTCGACCATGCGGTCGATCATGCCGATCAGGGGCGCGTAGAAGCCGTCGACGTCGAGGAAGGCGCAGGGTTTGTCGCCGATGCCGAGCTGGCGCCAGGTCAGCATCTCGAACATCTCGTCCAGGGTGCCGAAGCCGCCGGGCAGGGCGATGAAGCCGTCGGACAGGTCGAACATGCGCATCTTGCGCTCGTGCATCGAGCCGACGACCTGCAGCTCGGTCAGTCCGCGGTGCGCGACCTCCCAGTCGGCCAGCTGCTGCGGGATCACGCCGGTAACCTCGCCGCCGCCCTCGAGCACGGCGTTGGCGACGATGCCCATCAGGCCGACGTTGCCGCCGCCGTAGACCAGGCGGATGCCGTCGCGGGCCATCCGGTCGCCCAGGGCGATGGCGCGTTCGGTGTAGGCCAGCTTGCTGCCGGCGTTGGAGCCGCAATAGACGCAGATCGAGCGCATGGATCAGGTTCCTGCAGTAACGGAGGTGGTGGCGGCCGGGTCGGGGCCGTCGGCGGGGCGTCCGCAGTCGACCGACTCGATCGTGCCGCCCTGGTAGCGCAGGCTGGAGACGAGGCGGCGTCCGTCGCCATCGACGTCGTACCAGAAATCGATGGCATAGCTCCCGGGCGGTTCGCCGGACGGCCCGGCCGCGGTGTGGCCGGACAGGGTGCTGTCCGGCGGCCGGCCGATCAAGGCCAAGGCCTGGCGGTAGTTCATGCCGGGGCGCACGTGCGCACAGGCCTCGTACGCAGGCGCGTCCTGCGACGGCTGCGGGTGGGCGTCGTCAGTCATGGCAGAAGCGGACAGGGCGGCGGCGAGCGCCAGGGTCGAAAGGGACATGCGCGGGTTCCGGGGTGGCCGCGGGCGGGGCGGGGCACGCTGTTGTTTCTACCAGACCGGGCGAGGCCATCGGTGCCGGCGCGCGACGTTGCCCGTCGTGTCCGCGCCGGTGCATGCCGCGATCAGTCCTGGCGCCGGCCGCTGCGCCAGTAGACCAGCGCGCCCAGCACGATGAAGGCCACGCCCACGCCACTGAAGGCCGGCCGGCCGCCGGCGAAGGCGCCGACCACGAACAGCACGCCGGCGGCGGCATACAGGCCGGCGGTGACGCGGGGCGGAAGTCCCTTGGAATCCATGCGTTGTTCCTGGTCGAGTCTTTGCGTGTTTCCGGAAAGCGCGAAGCCGGGCACTGCCCGGCTCCGGTCACGCATGCAGATGTCCGCTGCGCGGGCATCTGCATCCACAAGGCGAACCTTCAGTTCGCCTTGTGGATGGCGCGCTTGTCCACCGCCATCGCCGCGTCGTGGATCGCCTCCGACAGCGAGGGGTGGGCGTGGCAGATCCGCGCCAGGTCGTCGGCCGAGCCGCTGAACTCCATGGTCAGCACGCCCTCGTGGACCAGCTCGGACACGTTCGGGCCGACCAGGTGCAGGCCGAGCACGCGGTCGGTCTCGGCGTGCGCGATCACCTTGGCGAAGCCGACCGGCTCGGCCATCGCCACGGCGCGGCCGACGGCGGCGAACGGGAAGGTGCCGGTCTTGTAGGGCACGCCCTCGGCCTTGAGCTGCTGCTCGGTCTTGCCGACCCAGGCGATTTCCGGGCCGGTGTAGATGACCCACGGGATGGTGTCGAAGTTGACGTGGCCCGGCAGGCCGGCGATCAGCTCGGCCACGGCAATACCTTCCTCGAAGCCCTTGTGCGCCAGCATCGGGCCGCGCACGCAGTCGCCGACCGCCCAGACGCCGTCGACGCCGGTGTGGCAGTGCTCGTCGACCACGATCTGGCCGCGCTCGTTGACCTGCACGCCGGTGCCTTCGGCCAGCAGGCCCTTGGTCGCGGCGCGGCGGCCGACGGCCACCAGCAGCTTGTCCACGACCAGGCTCTGCTCGGCGCCCTTGTCGTCGGTATAGGTGACGGCGACTTCCTTCTTCTTGCCCTTGGCCTTGATCTCGGCCTTGGAGACCTTGGCGCCCAGGCGGATGTCCAGGCCCTGCTTCTTGAACTC
This sequence comes from Pseudoxanthomonas sp. Soil82, assembly GCF_040446535.1. Classification (NCBI taxonomy): domain Bacteria; kingdom Pseudomonadati; phylum Pseudomonadota; class Gammaproteobacteria; order Lysobacterales; family Lysobacteraceae; genus Pseudoxanthomonas; species Pseudoxanthomonas sp. Soil82. Next base: position 429,024 of record NZ_JBEAAK010000003.1, on the reverse strand, counting down.
GCGCGCGGCCAGCTTGGCCACCTCGGCGTCGGCGGCGGCCAGGAACTCCGGCATCGCCTCGAGGATGGTGACCTCGGCGCCCAGGCGCTTCCACACGCTGCCCAGCTCCAGGCCGATCACGCCGGCGCCGATCACCGCCAGGCGCTTGGGGGTCTCGGTGAAGTCCAGCGCGCCGACGTTGTCGACGATGGCCTCGCCGTCGAACTTGGCGAACGGCAGCTCGATCGAGTCGGAGCCGGCGGCGATGATGACGTTGGTGCCCTTGAGCTCGACCTCGGTGCCGTCGTGCTGCTTCACCTTCACGACATTACCCGGCTGCAGCTGGCCGAAGCCGTAGTACGCGGTGACCTTGTTGGCCTTGAACAGCTGCGCGATGCCGCCGGTGAACTGCTTCACGATGCCGTCCTTGCGGGCGACCATCTTCGCCACGTCGATCGACGCATCCTTGAAGCCGATGCCGTGCTGCTCGAACTTGTGCAGCATGTTCTCGTACTGGTGCGAGGAGTCGAGCAGGGCCTTGGACGGGATGCAGCCCACGCGCAGGCAGGTGCCGCCCAGCGCCGGCTTGCCGTCCTTGCCCAGCGCCGCGTCGATGCAGGCGGTCTTCAGGCCCAGCTGCGCGGCGCGGATCGCGGCGTGGTAGCCGGCCGGGCCGGCACCGATGACGACGACGTCGAATTGTTCAGCCATTTCCAGTTCCTTTGCCTTTGCTGCCCGTCGCGGGCCGTGGCCCGGGGGCGGAAGAGTGCAGGGCGGCGAGCTGGATCGCGCTTGGCTTCCGCCGGCCCTGGCGAAAACGGCGCCGCCCTTCCGGGGAAGGGCGGCGCGGGGGTCTTACAGCCCGAACAGGATCCGGTTCGGGTTCTCGAGCTGGTTCTTGATGTCCACCAGGAACTGCACCGCGTCCTTGCCGTCGATGATGCGGTGGTCGTAGGACAGGGCGATGTACATCATCGGCGCGATCACGACCTGGCCGTTCTCGGCGATCGGGCGCTCCTTGATGGTGTGCATGCCCAGGATCGCGCTCTGCGGCGGGTTGACGATCGGGGTCGACATCAGCGAGCCGAAGGTGCCGCCGTTGGTGATGGTGAAGGTGCCGCCCTGCAGGTCGTCCAGGCCGAGCTTGCCGTCGCGCGCCTTCTTGGCGTAATCGGCGATGCCCTGCTCGATGTCGGCGAAGCTCTGGCGCTCGACGTTGCGCAGCACCGGCGTGACCAGGCCCTTGTCGGTGGACACGGCGATCGAGATGTCGGCGTAGCCGTGGTAGATGATGTCGTCGCCGTCGACCGAGGCGTTGATCACCGGGAAGCGCTGCAGCGCGTTGGCCGCGGCCTTCACGAAGAAGCTCATGAAGCCCAGCTTGATGCCGTGGGCCTTCTGGAAGTCCTCGCCCAGCTCCTTGCGCGCGGCCGACACCTTGGCCAGGTTGACCTCGTTGAACGAGGTCAGCATCGCGATGGAGTCCTTGGACTGCATCAGCCGCTCGGCGATGCGCTTGCGGATGCGGGTCATCGGCACGCGCTCTTCCGGACGCGCGCCACCGGCCTTGCCGGCGCCGCCGGACTTGGCGTAATTGACGATGTCTTCCTTGGTCACCGCGCCGCGGCGGCCGGTGCCCTCGACCTGCGACGGGTCGATGCCTTCCTTGCTGGCGGTGAAGCGCGCGCCCGGCGGCAGGTCGCCACCCGATGCAGCGGCCGGGGCCGGCTTGGTCGAGGCGGGCGCGGCGGCTTCGGCCTTGGCCGCGCCGGCCTTGGCCTGCACTTCCTCGGCGCCGGCGGCCGGCTTGTCGTCCTTCTTCGCCTCGGCCGGGGCTGCGGCGGCGGTGGCGCCTTCCTCGATGATCGCCAGGACCTGCGAGCTGGTGACGGTGTCGCCTTCCTGGAACTTGATTTCCTTCAGCACGCCGTCGACCGGCGAGGGGACTTCCAGGACGACCTTGTCGGTCTCCAGGTCCACCAGGTTCTCGTCGCGCTTGACCGCGTCGCCGGCCTTCTTGTGCCAGCTGGCGATGGTGGCGTCGGAGACGGATTCGGGAAGGACCGGAACTTTGACTTCGGTGGCCATGGGGCGTCCTTGGGGCGTATGTCGGTAGGGCGGAAGTATCGGGGGTTGCCGGTTGCGGCGCGGTGACGCGCTATTCGGCGGCGAGCTGGTTGCCGGGCGGGTTGACCAGCGCGTCAGCGACCAGCTTGAGCTGCTCTTCGACGTGGTCGGCGAAGTGGCCCACCGCCGGCGACGGCGAGCGCGTGCGCCCGGCGTAGCTCAGCGCCTGGCCCTTGGCCAGGCAGGCCTGCAGGTGGTGCTTGATCTGGTACCAGGCGCCCTGGTTCTGCGGCTCCTCCTGGCACCAGACCACCTCGGTGGCCTTGGCGTAGGTCTGCAGCACCGTGGACAGCGCCTCGCGCGGGAACGGGTACAGCTGCTCGACGCGGACGATGGCGACGTTGTCCTGGCCGCGCTTGAGCTGGTCCTCGAGCAGGTCGTAGTAGACCTTGCCCGAGCACACGACCACGCGCTTGACCTTCTTCGGGTCGGCGCTGGTGTCCGGGATCAGGTGCTGGAACTCGCCGTTGGCCAGTTCGTCCAGGGTCGACACGGCCAGCTTGTGGCGCAGCAGCGACTTGGGCGACATGACGATGAGCGGCTTGCGCGTGCTCATCTTCATCTGCCGGCGCAGCATGTGGAAGCACTGGGCCGGGGTGGTCGGCACGCACACCAGCATGTTCTCCAGCGCGCACAGCTGCAGGAAGCGCTCCAGGCGCGCGGAGCTGTGCTCCGGGCCCTGGCCTTCGTAGCCGTGCGGCAGCAGCAGGGTCAGCCCGGAGATGCGGCCCCACTTGGCCTCGCCGGAGGCGATGAACTGGTCGATCACCACCTGGGCGCCGTTGGCGAAGTCGCCGAACTGGCCTTCCCAGATGTCCAGGGTGTTCGGGTCGGTGGTGGAGAAGCCGTACTCGAACGCCATCACCGCCTCCTCGCTGAGCAGCGAGTCGATGATGGTGGCCTGCTCGGGGGTCTCCACCAGCTGGCGCAGCGGCAGGTAGTAGCTGTCGGTCTTCTGGTCGTGCAGCACCGCATGGCGGTGGAAGAACGTGCCGCGGCCGGCGTCCTGGCCGACCAGGCGCAGGCCGTAGCCTTCCGAGAGCAGGGTCGCGTAGGCCAGGTTCTCGGCGAAGCCCCAGTCGCCGCCGATCTCGCCGGCCGACATCTTCAGGCGGTCCTCGTAGATCTTGGCCACGCGCGGGTGCAGCGAGACGCCCTGCGGGATCGTGTTGATGATCTTGGCCAGCTGGGTCAGCGTGGCCTTCTTCACCTTGGTGTCGACCGCGTCGGACAGCGTGCCGGAGAGGTACTTGGACCAGTCGATGGTCAGCTCGTAGTCCTCCGGCTTGGAGGCGGCCAGCTCGGTGGTGACCTCGCCGGCGTCGAGCTTGTTGCGGTACTCGTCCACCAGCGCCTTGCCGGCGTCGGCGGCGATCACGCCGGCCTTCTCCAGCTGCGCGGCGTACATCTCGCGGGTGGTCGGGTGCTTGCGGATGGTCTGGTACATCAGCGGCTGGGTCGCCGCCGGCTCGTCGGCCTCGTTGTGGCCGTGGCGGCGGTAGCAGACCAGGTCGATGACCACGTCCTTCCTGAACTGCTGGCGGAACTCGTAGGCCAGCTTGGCCACGAACACCACCGCTTCGGGGTCGTCGCCGTTCACGTGGAACACCGGTGCGCCGACCATCTTGGCCACGTCGGTGCAGTACAGGGTCGAGCGCGCATCTTCCTTGTTGCTGGTGGTGAAGCCGACCTGGTTGTTGATCACCACGTGCACGGTGCCGCCGACGGCGAAACCGCGCGCCTGCGACATCTGGAACAGCTCCATCACCACGCCCTGGCCGGCGAAGGCCGCGTCACCGTGGATCAGCACCGGCAGCACCTGGCGGCGCTCGTCGTCGCCGCGGCGCTCCTGGCGCGAACGCACCGAGCCGGCGACCACCGGGTCGACGATCTCCAGGTGCGAGGGGTTGAAGGCCAGGGCCAGGTGCACCGGCGCGCCCGGGGTGGCGATGTCGGCCGAGAAGCCCATGTGGTACTTCACGTCGCCGGCATGGGCGCGCTCGTCGTGCTCGAACTTGCCCTCGAACTCGTCGAACAGCTTGCGCGGGTTCTTGCCCAGGGTGTTGATCAGGACGTTGAGGCGGCCGCGGTGGGCCATGCCGATGACGATGTCCTTGACCTTGTCCACGCCGGACTGGCGGATCACCGTGTCCAGCAGCGGGATCAGCGAGTCGCCGCCTTCCAGCGAGAAGCGCTTCTGGCCGACGTACTTGGTGTGCAGGTAGCGTTCCAGGCCCTCGGCCGCGGTCAGCCGCTCCAGCACGCGCTGGCGGGTCTCCGCGCTGAGGTTGTAGTCGCCGCCGGCCAGCTCCAGGCGCTGGTACAACCACTGGCGCTGCTCGACCTCGGGGATGTGCATGAACTCGGCGCCGATCGAGCCGGTGTAGGTCGCCTTCAGGCGCGCGAGCAGGTCGCGCAGCTTCATCCGCGGCTGGCCGGCCAGGCCGCCGGTGCTGAATTCGCTGTCCAGGTCGCGCTCGGACAGGTCGTGGAAGGGCAGGCCCAGGTCCGGCGGGTTCATCGGCGGGGTCAGGGCGAGCGGGTCGACCTTGGCGCCCAGGTGGCCGCGCGAGCGGTAGGCGGTGATCAGGCGGCCGACGTTGCGCTCGCGCTCGTCGCCGACGGCCGGCGCGGTCGCATAGCCGTTGTTGGCGGCGTGGCGGGCGGCGTCGGCGACGTGGGCGATGACCGCCGAGTGCGGGACGTCACCGGCCTCGCGGCCCTTGAACCCGTCGAAGTAGGCCTTCCACTTCGGGTCTACGCTGTCGGGGGAGACCAGGTACTGCTCGTACAGGTCCTCGATGAAGGCGGCATTGCTGCCGAGCTGCGATGACTGCGCAAACTGCTTGAGTAGGTTGTCCACGATGGAGTCGCGTCTGGGTGGGGGATGGGCCGCAACCGGCCCAGGCCCGGCGTAGCGGGCGTGACAGCCGCAAAAGTATACCCCCCATCGCCCGTTCAGGGACCTAGACGAAGGCCGGATTTCCCGGTCCGGGGGTCATGGGAGTGCGGCGGTTCACACTGTCGCGGGCCAGGCGCGGGAGGACATTCCCGGTGGGCGACCGCCAGCGATGCACGCGGGCGGCGCGCGCCACGGGGCCGATCTCGGCGTGCGCCTGGTGTCGGGCAGGGCGGATGAAGTCGGCGTGGCGCCTGCGGGCGGGCCGGACGGGGAACCGGGAGGGCGTCGTTTGCCGGGTGGCGTCGGGTCGCCGATGAATCGGCTCCTACACAAAGCCGCGTCGCTGCATGGGCGGAAACGGCGCCGCATTGTAGGAGCCCATCTTCATGGGCGACCCGACACCGCCCCGATGGCGACAGCCACGCACGCCGACGACGGGTCGCCCATGAAGATGGGCTCCTACAGGACGCGGTACTCGGTGCAGGGGCGGGAGCGTTCCCAGATCCGGTCGAACTCCAGTTGCAGGCGGCGCGCGAGCGGGCCGTCCTCGACCCCGCCCTCGCCATCGAAGCGATGGCCCAGCGGCCGGAACAGCGCGCCGCCGGTGTCGTTGAAGGCGAAGGCCGATGGATAGCGCGCATCGACCGGGTCCTTGACCTCGCGGAAGGCGAACACGCTGGGCAGGCGCTGGGCCAGCGGCAGGATCGGTGCGCCGGACCGCTGCGGGGTCGCCGCATCCTGCAGCAGGATCCGCAGCCGCCGCTCGCCGGGGCGGACGGCGAAGCGGCGCAGGGCGTCCAGCACGTCCTTGCGGTCGAGCAGGCCCGGGTCCATCGCCCGGCTGTACAGCGCCAGCTCGCGGCGCGCATGGGTGGCCAGGGCGATCAGCACCGCGGCGGCGGCGTCGGCGTCCTCGACCGGGCTGGCGCCGGGCAGCCGCCGGCGCATCAGGCGATGGCCGATCCCGGCCTCTTCGAACACCGGACCGGAAGGCACGAACCCGGCGCGCGCGTAGAACGGCAGCGCATGCAGCTGCGCGTGCAGGGTGACCTCGGTCCAGCCGCGCCGCCGCGCCTCCTCGAGCAGCCCGGCCAGCATCGCCTCGCCGATCCCGCGCCCGCGCTCGCTCGCCAGCACCGCCATCCGGCCGATCCGCCGGTCCGGGGTCAGGCGCGCGGTGCCCAGCAGGCGGCCGTCGGCATCCAGCGCCATGACATGGAAGCTGAGCGGGTCGAGCGCGTCGCGCTCCAGCGCGGCCGGCACCTGCTGTTCATCGATGAACACGGTGGTGCGCAACGCATGCAGGCGTGCGTGGTCCTGGGCGTACGCGGCTGCGACGATGGAAACCGCGGGACTCATGCGTCGCCGTCCTCGCCGTCCTCGTCCGGGTCGTCGGCCAGCAGTCCGTAGTGGCCGGCCTGGTAGAGCGCGTAGGCGGCATCGCGGCCGTCCTGCGAAAGCGATTCCCAGGCCGGGCCATCCAGCACGGTGGCATCGGCCAGCAGGATCGCATCGTCGACCGGCACGACCAGCGCGCGGCCGCTGCAGTAGAGGCTGGCGCCGTCGTCGTGGCGCCGGCGCCAGGCCAGGCGCGAGGCCGGGTGGCGTTGCAGCGCCGCGCCGTGGGCCAGGTCCCATTCCAGTTCGATGCGCGGGCGCGGCTCGCCGCCGGGGATGACCTCGCCGGCGGCGCGGTAGGTGGTGATGAAGCGTCCGAACCAGTCGCCCAGCCGGTCCGGATCGTTCATCCGGATCGCGTTGAGCGCCTCGACCACGCGGTTCATGGCCGCGGTGTCGATCTCGTTGGGATCGGCCGGCACGGCCAGGTCCTCGTCGTGGTAGCGGATCGCCTCGTCGGCATCGACCAGCACCTCGTCCAGCCAGTCGCCGATCAGCTCGGACGAGGAGGGCGCGCGCATGCCGACCGAGAAGGTCAGGCACGGGTCCTCGGCCACGCCGTGGTGCGGCACCAGCGGGGGCAGGTAGAGCATGTCGCCCGGGCCCAGCACCCAGTCGTGGGTGGGCTCGAAGTGGCGCAGCAGCTTGATCGCCACGTCCTCCTGGAAGCCCAGGTCCGGCGCCGGCCCGCCCATGGCCACGCTGGCGTCGATCTGCCAGCGGCGATGGCCGTAAGCCTGCAGCAGGAACACGTCGTAGTGGTCCACGTGCGCGCCGACCGACCCGCCGGTGGCGGCGAAGCTGACCATCACGTCGTCGATGCGCCAGCGCGGCAGGAAGCGGAACTGCTCCAGCAGCGCGGCCACGTCCGGATCCCATTTGTCGACGTCCTGGACCAGCAGGGTCCAGTCATGGTCGGGCAGGCCGGGGAAGTCGTCCTCGGCGAACGGGCCGGTGCTCACGTCCCAGCGGCCGCTGCCGCGGTCGTGGCTGATCAGCCGGGCCAGCACGCCGTCCTCGCAGGCCAGGCCGGCCAGGTCGTCAGGCATGAGCGGGGTCTGGAAGCCGGGGAAGGCGTTGCGGACCAGCAGCGGGCGCTTGTGCCAGTAGTCGCGCAGGAACAGCGCCGGGTCCATCCCCAGCGGCGGCAGGGCGGCGGCGTCGACCTCGAACGGCAGGGCGGCGGGGAAAGTCTTCTTGCGGGAGCTCATGAGGCGATCTCGTCGTAACCGCGGCCGAGGAACTGGAGCAGGCACCAGCCGTGGCCGAACGGGTCGGCCAGCTGCACGATGCGGCCCCAGGCGGCTTCGCGTACCTCGCCTTCGGCGCGGGCGCCGGCGGCCAGCGCGCGGGCCAGGGCCGCGTCCAGGTCTTCGACCACGATGTCCAGGTGGAGCGGCGTCCAGTGCCGCCGGTAATCGCGCGCCGAACCGGCCGCGCCTTCGCTGCCGGCATCCTTGCGCAGCAGGTAAAACGGTACTGGTGCGCCGGTCATCTCGAGGACGGCGTCGCCGAAGCGGCGCGCGGCGGCCAGGCCGAACGCATCGCGGTAGAACGCCTCGGCGCGGGCCAGGTCATCGACGTCGATGTTGATCAGCAGTTGCACGTCGGATCGCGTCGTGTGGGGCGGTTCAGCGCGCCGGCGGCGCGGCGGCTTCGTCGGCCAGGCGCTTGTCGAGGCGCGCGCGGGCCTGGGTGGCATAGGCACGACAGGCGCCGTCGCCCGCCAGCGGCTGGCCGGCGCCGGGGCCCAGTCGCGACCACAGTGCGCTGGCGCCCGGATGCGGGGTGACCAGGATATCGCAGGGCAGGGCGGCGACCGCGTCCAGGGTGCGGCGGAATCCGGCGACGTAGCCGGCATTGGCCGGGTCGGTGAAGCGCCACTGGTCGTCCGAGATCGCGGTGAGGCTGTCGACGTAGGCGATGTCGCGGCACGAGCCGGCCTCGCAGGAGCGCCAGGTCCAGCTGGTGCTCCCCGGCGCATGGCCGGGCGTGGCGTGGGCGGTGAGCCGCAGCGGGCCCAGCGCCAGCACCTCGCCGTCGGCGATGCGGCGTACGCCGGCGACCGGCGCCATGGGGTCCAGCTGCCCGTACTGCGGGTCGCCGCGATCGCTGCCGCCGCGTTCGAGCACGACCGCGGCCGGCTCGAGCGCGACCACGGTCGCACCGGTGGCCGCCTGCAACGCGGCGATGCCGCCGGCGTGGTCGAAATGCTCGTGCGAGCCGACGATGTACTTCACGTCCTCGAGCCGGAAGCCGGCGGCGCGGATGTTATCCGCGATCAACGCCGCGCCCGTGGCGGTGCCGCCGTCGAGCAGCACATGGCCCTGGGGCGAGGTCACCAGCAGGGCGGTGATGCCGCAGGTGCCGACGTACCAGGTGTTGCCGAAGACATGGACGGGCGGCGACGGGTCGTCCCAGCCGGCGTCGGCGGGGCAGGCGCCGGCCGGCGTTGCCGGGGCGGCGCTGGCGCTGGAGGGTGTCAGTGACAGGGCCAGCAGGGTCGCCAGCGCGCCGGCGGTTTCGAGCAGTCGCATGGATCGTTCGCTGCGTTCGGGCTGGCCACTCTATCAGCCGGGCGGCACGCGGCTGATCGACCCACCCGGCGTGCAGTCCTGGTGTGCCCGCGGCGTCGCGTAGAGCGGGGCTTGCCCCGCTGCTCCTGGCTTCATGGCGAGACGTCCGGAAAGCGGCGGGGCGAGCCCCGCTCTACGCGATCAAGGCAAGGGGGGCGTGTGCAACACCCGGGGCGTCAGATATCCCGCGCCAGCCGCTCGGCCAGGCCGGTGTAGCCGGCCGGGGTGAGCGCGGCCAGGCGCGCGCGCGCGTCCTCGGGCAGCTCCAGCGAGGCGACGAAGCGACGCATGGCCTCGGCATCGATGCCGTCCTGGCCGCGGGTCAGCGCCTTGAGCTGTTCGTAGGGATTGGGCAGGCCGTGGCGGCGCATCACCGTCTGCACGGCTTCGGCCAGCACTTCCCAGGCCGCATCCAGGTCGGCATCCAGGCGCTGCGGGTTCACCTGCAGCTTGCCCAGGCCCTTGCCCAGCGAATCCAGCGCGACCTGGGTGTGGCCGAAGGCGGTGCCCAGCGCGCGCAGCACGGTGGAGTCGGTGAGGTCGCGCTGCCAGCGGCTGATCGGCAGCTTGGTCGAGAAGTGCTCGAACAGGGCGTTGGCGATGCCGAAGTTGCCTTCCGCATTCTCGAAGTCGATCGGGTTGACCTTGTGCGGCATGGTCGAGGAGCCGACTTCGCCTTCCTTGAGCTTCTGCCTGAAGTAGCCCAGCGAGATGTAGCCCCAGACGTCGCGGGCCAGGTCGATGAGCACGGTATTGGTGCGGCGGATCGCATCGCCCAGCTCGGCGACGTTGTCGTGCGGCTCGATCTGGGTGGTGTACGGATTGAACGGCAGGCCCAGGCTCTCGACAAACTTCTGCGCGAACGCCGGCCAGTCCACGTCCGGGTAACTGGCCACGTGCGCGTTGTAGTTGCCCACCGCGCCGTTGATCTTGCCGGTCAGCTCGACCGCGGCGATCTGCCGGCGCTGCCGCTCCAGCCGGGCCACGACATTGGCCACTTCCTTGCCCAGCGTGGTGGGCGAGGCGGTCTGGCCGTGGGTGCGCGAGAGCATCGGCTGGGCGGCCTGGGCATGGGCGAGCGCGCGCAGCGTGGCGGCGATGCCGTCCAGCGCCGGCAGCAGCACGCTGTCCCGCGCCTCGCGCAGCATCAGCGCATAGGACAGGTTGTTGATGTCCTCGCTGGTGCAGGCGAAGTGGACGAATTCCAGCGCCGGCCCCAGCTCGGCGTCGTCCTTCAGCCGCTCCTTGATCAGGTACTCGACCGCCTTGACGTCGTGGTTGGTGGTGCGCTCGATCTCCTTGACCCGCGCCGCGTCGCCAAGCGACAGGCCATCGGCCAGCGCCCGCAGGCGCTGCACGGCGGCGTCGGAGAACGGCGCCAGCTCGACGATGCCCGGCTCGGCGGCCAGCGCCAGCAACCACTCCACCTCGACCTTCACCCGCGCCTTGATCAGGCCGTACTCGGAGAAGATCGGGCGCAGCGCGTCGACCTTGGAGGCGTAGCGGCCGTCGAGCGGGGACAGGGCGAGCAGGGCGGAATCCGACATGGGAGGGCGGGCTGGCTGGGGCGAAGGGGGCGCATAGTTTAGAGCCTGCCGGTCGGGGGCGTGGTTTCGGCCCTGGCTGCTGGGGATTGGCAGGGGCCCTGGTCGGTACCGGAGCGGCAGCGGTAGCGCGAGCAGGAGCTGGTGCCGGAGCTCGCGCCGGAGCTCGCGCCGGAGCCGGAGCAGCAACGGGAGCAGAAGCAGAGGCAGAGGCAGAGCAGGAGCGGCGTTGCGAGCTCCGGACGGGGCCGCCGCGCCGCGGGGATCGGGGTCACCGCTCGGGCGGACGTCCTGTCCGTACTCGCGGCCGTGGCACATCCCTGTGCCACTTGCCCCCGATCCCCGGGACACGGCGACCTCGGCGCTCAGGGGGCAGGTCTTCGATCGAACTCTCCGGTAGCAGCAAGTGCCGCCGGGCCTGGCCATGGCGGGTTGGAAGCAACCGAAGCCGCAACATCAAGGCGCAAGCAAGACGTGGCGGACCGCAGGGGTCGTGGCAGCGGACAAGGATGTCCGCGGTAGCGAGTCCGCACAGGGATGTGCGGTCGAGCGGCCACGACCCCTGCGGTCTGCCACGGCTCAGCCCGAAGCTGCTACGCCCCTGCCAGTCCGAAGCGACTCCACTTCATGCCGTCGCTCGCGCTTCTCCCGTCGCGATCGCTGGCGTCGTCATGCGGCGATCACCGCACGCAGATGCACGGGCGCCAGCCGCGCGCTGGCGTATGCTCGCAAGCCCCGCCAGCCGCCGGCGATCCCGGCTGCCCGCCGTAGTCCATCCCTCACTGGAGACGGTCATGAGCAAGACCCCCGCACGCCGCCGCCAGGCATCCGCCGCCAGGCCCCGCACCCGTGCCGGCGATGCCGCGCGCACCCGCACCGAACACGATTCCATGGGCGAGTTGCAGGTCCCCGCCGACGCCCTGTGGGGCGCGCAGACCCAGCGCGCCGTGCAGAACTTCCCGATCTCCGGGCGGCCGATGCCGCGCGGCTTCATCCGCGCGCTCGGCCTCGTCAAGGCGGCCGCTGCCGAGGTCAATGCCGGCCTGGGCCTGCTGCCGAAGAACGTCGCCGGCGCGGTGCGCGCGGCCGCGCTCGAGGTGGCCGCCGGCAACTGGGACGCGCATTTCCCGGTCGACATCTACCAGACCGGGTCGGGCACTTCGTCCAACATGAATGCCAACGAGGTGATCGCCGCGCTGGCCAATGCGTCGGGCAAGGCCGGCAAGGGCCAGGTCCACCCCAACGACCACGTCAACCTGGGGCAGAGCTCCAACGACGTGATCCCCACCGCGATCCGCGTGTCGGCGCAGCTGGGCGTGGTCGAGGAGCTGCTGCCGGCGATCGCGCACCTGCGCAAGACCATCGACCGGCGCGGCCGCGAACTGCGTCGCGTGGTCAAGACTGGACGCACCCACCTGATGGATGCGATGCCGCTGACCTTCGAACAGGAGTTCGGCGCCTGGTCCGCGCAGCTCAGGTCGGCGCAGGGGCGACTGGAAGACAGCCTCGGGCGCCTGCGCCGGCTGCCGCTGGGCGGCACCGCGATCGGCAGCGGCATCAATGCCGATCCGCGCTTCGGCGCGCGCACGGCCAAGGCGATTTCCGCGTTGGCCGGTACCAGGTTCGAGAGCGCCGACGACAAGTTCGAGGGGCTGGCCGCGCAGGACGACGCGGTCGAGCTGTCCGGCCAGCTCAACGCGCTGGCGGTGGCGCTGATCAAGATCGCGAACGATCTTCGCTGGATGAACGCCGGGCCGCTGGCGGGGCTGGGCGAGATCGAGCTGCCGGCGCTGCAGCCGGGCAGTTCGATCATGCCGGGCAAGGTTAATCCGGTGATCCCGGAGGCGACGGTGATGGCCGCCGCGCAGGTGATCGGCCACCACACCGCCATTACCGTGGCCGGCCAGACCGGCAACTTCCAGCTCAACGTGACCCTGCCGCTGATCGCGGCCAACCTGCTCGAATCGATCCAGCTGCTGGCCAATGTGTCGCGCCTGCTGGCCGACTCGGCGATCGCCGGACTCAAGGTGCGGCCGGACCGGGTGAAGGAAGCGCTGGACCGCAATCCGATCCTGGTCACCGCGCTCAATCCGGTGATCGGCTACGAGAAGGGCGCGGCGATCGCCAAGCAGGCCTACCGGGAAGGCCGTCCGGTGCTGGAAGTGGCGATGGAAGTCACCGGCCTGCCGGCGAAGACGCTGGCGCCGTTGCTGGATCCGGCCGTCCTGGCCAAGGGCGGCATCCACGGCAAGCCGGGCGGTGGCGGCGGCTGAGCGGTTCGCTGCGTTGGACCGCGATCGAGCGGGGTCGGGTCGAGCTTCCGGCGTATCGGCCTCTGGGCTGGCGGGGAGTGGCAGCTTCGGGCTGAGCCGCGGCAGACCGCGGGGGTCGTGGCCGCTCGACCGCACATCCCTGTGCGGACTCGCTACCGCGGACATCCCTGTCCGCTGCCACGACCCCCACGGCCCGCCACGTCTTGCATGCGCGTTGGGGGTAGCGGCTTCGGTTGCTCCGTCCGGCCTAGCTTCGGCTGTTCACGCGCAATCTGATCGAAGACCTGCCCCTGGAGGGCCGAGGCCGTCGTGTCCCGGGGATCGGGGGCAAGTGGCACAGGGATGTGCCACGGCCGCGAGTACGGACAGGACGTCCGCCCGAGCGGTGCACCTGATCCCCGGGGCGCGGCGGCCCCGTCCGGAGCCAGCGACCTGCGGCCGCCTTTGGCTTTGGCTCCGGCTCTGGCTCAGGGGTTGGCTTTGCCCAAGAGCAGCGCAACGCGGCGCAAAGCAGGGGAACCACGCGAGGACCCGAAGACCCCGGACTTTCAGCCCAAGGTTCCCCGCCAGCCCTGTCATGGCCGGACCCCACCGGCGGCGCGCACGTGGCGTGTCCGGCCGGAGGAAGGCGGAGCGATCAGTCCTGCGGGCGGGCGGCTGCCGCGTCGGCCTCCGCGGCGGCATCGGTGGCGTGCCCGGCGTCGGTGTCGCGTCCGGCGTGCGCGCTTGCGTTCGCGCCGGAATTGTCGACGTCGCGGCTGCCGTCATGGCGGCAGTCGTCGATGTCGGTCTGGTCCATGGTCGCGTAGGGCTGGAACGCGGGCAGGGCTGCGGCGAGCGCATGCTGCGAGGCCAGCAGCGGCGGCAGGGCGTCGCAGATCTTCATGGCGTCGGCCTCGATCTGCTTGCCGCGCGCCTCCATCTCCTTGCTGAACTCCTCGCTGTTGCCGTTGAACACGCTCTTGAGCGCGCCGGTGGCCGCTTCCAGGCCCAGGTCCGCGCCCTGCATGCCGACCGCGATGCCGGCCTGCGCGACGGCGATCAGGTTGGCGCGATGGGCCAGCAGCAGCTTGCGTTGCGCCTCGTCCACCGCCACCGGCTTGCCGCCGACGATGAAGTCGCCCTGCGGGCTGATCTCGGCCTTGGGCTCGCCGGATTCCTCGCCCACGCGGATGTTCTCGCTGGCCAGCTCGCGGCTGGCCTCGGCCATGGCCTCCTGGATCTTGCGGCCCAGGGCGGTGTTGGCCGGCGCGGCGGTGCCGGCCTGGCCGCCCGCATCGGTGCGGGGCGCCGGGTCGTTGTTGCCGCAGGCGGCCAGCGGCAGCAGGGCGAACAGGGTCAGGGCATGGAGCTTGCGCATGGTCGGTTCCTTCAGTTCAGTGCGAATTCCCGGCGGACGTCGGTCTCGCAGTCCTTGACGTCGTCCGCCTCCAGGGTGGCGTAGGGCCGGAACTGCGGCAGGCTCTGTGCCAGAAGCTGTTGCGAGGCGTGCAGCGCCGGCAGGCTCTGGCAGATCTGGACGACACCCGGCTCGATCGACGCCTTGATGGTCTTTTCCAGGTTGCGCTCGAGGCTGCCGGTCATGGCGCTGAGCATCAGGCTGAAGATCCCGCGGTCGACCGCGTCGATGGCCATCTGCGCGCTGCGTTCGCCGATGTCGATGCCGGCCAGGGCGATGTCCAGCACCTGGCGGCGGTAGGCGAGCAGCGCCTGGCGCTGGCGCGCATCGATGGCCACGGCCTTGCCGTCGACCAGGAAGTCGCCGCGCGGGGTGATTTCCGCGCGGGGCAGCGAAGCGTCGGCATGGGCGCGCTTGCCGGACTTGCCGAAATGGAGGCCGTCGCCCAGCTCCAGGTTGCCGGTTTCCAGTTCGGCGCGGGCGGCGGCCAGCTCGCTGCGGACTTCCTTGCGCGCCTCGGCCAGCTCGGCGCTGATCTCGCGGCTGATTTCGCTTTCGCTGGCGTCGGCGGCATGCGCGCCCAGCGGCAGCACGGTGGCCAGCAGCAGGGGCAGGAGGAGGCGGCGTGGATGGAGGTTCATGATGGCTCTCCGTCAGGGTTTCAGTCGCGGCGCGGCAGGTCGACCGCGCCGGTGATGTCGCTGTGGTCGACGCCGCCGCTGCCGATCGAGCCGACCGACAGGCTGGCGGCGCCGCGCACGTTCGCGCCGCCCGAGCCCACCGAGCCGATCCGGACCGCGCCGCCGACCTTGTTCAACTCGGCGTCGCCGGATCCGATCGAGCCGACGCGGACGTCGCCGCGCGCGCCGTCCAGCTCGAAGTCGCCGGAACCAATACTGCCGACCTCCACCGCGCCGCCGATGGCGCGGGCCTTGATGTCGCCCGAGCCGATCGACAGGGCATTGAGCGAGCCGGCGCCATCGACCTCGATGTCGCCGGAACCGACCTTGGCGGTCACAGCCCCGCGGATGTTGCGCAGTACGGCGTCGCCGGAACCGACGTCGGCGCTGGCCGCGGCCGCGCCCTCGATCGAGCCGTCGCCCGAGCCGACCACCAGTTGCACCAGCACGTCGGCCGGCACGGTGCCCGACAGCTCCATCCAGGCGTAGTTCTCGCCGAACAGGCTCGACAGCCCGGGGTCCTTCTCGCGGCGCAGGCGTACCACCAGGGTGTCGCCCTTGCGCTCCTGGGTCACGGTCAGGTCCGCCAGCCACTGCGGCTTGCTGGCGCAGGCCCGTCCCTGCACGGCGTGGCTCGGGCCGCCGGTGGCGCGCAGGTCGATGTCGAACTGGTTGGTCTCGACCCGGATCTTCTTCATCCCGGCCACGTCCAGCTGCAGCTGGCGCGGCGCGGTGTGGGTGCAGTTGTCGCCAGCCAGGGCCAGGGACGGGGCGAGCAGCAGCGGCAGCAGCAGGGTCAGGACGGGACGCATCGCGATACCTCGGCAAGTTCGGGACGGCGGGAAGTTCAGCCTTCGTCGCGCCAGCGGCGCAGGCGGATGGCGGCGGCGATGAAGGCGACGCCGACCACCGCGCCGATCCACAGGTCCGCCGTGGCGAAGACATGCCAGCTGCGGGTCAGGTCGATCGCGCCGGCCAGGTCGTCGGGCGTGCCGATGTGCGCCGACTCGCCGACCACGCCGCCCACCACCGGGTACCAGCCGCCGGGGATCACGCTCAGCAGGCCGCGGTAGACCACCGTGTACCAGACCTTGTCGTGGGCGATGTCCACGCCCGGCAGGATCGTCATCATGCTGATCACCACGCAGGCCAGCACCGGCACCAGCACCGCCCACAGGAATGGCTTGGAGCGCGCCCAGGCCGAGCAGAACATCAGCCAGCCCACGGTCGGCAGCGCCCAGACCATGTACACCGGCAGCGAGGCCAGCACGCCGCCGATGATGCGCATCGGATGCGACTGGGTGAACACCGCGTGCGCGGCGGGCACGCCGTTGACGGTGATGGTCAGCGCCGAGATCACCCACAGCGCCACGCCGATCAGCAGGCCCACGCCGATCGCCCACAGCGGCGCCAGCACCAGCGCCCAGGCGGCCTTGGACAGGACCATCTGCGAATCCGACACCGGCAGCGACTTCCAGAACAGCACGCTGCGGTCGCGGCGGTCGTCGTACAGGGAGCCCAGCGCGTAGAAGAACACCACGAAGGCGAGCACCACGCAGGCCAGCGCCACGCCGCCGAGCAGCATGCCGTCGCCCATCGCGCCGAGCGCCTGGCCGATCTGGTGGGCGTCGGTGTCGTCGTCGAACACGAAGCCGCTGCTGCCCATGCTGCGGCGCGCGGCGATGCTGCCGATCACCGCCAGGATCAGGTTCAGGCCGACGATAATCGCGCCGGTGATCAGCGGCGCCCAGAAGAAACCGCCACGGTTTTCCCAGTATTCGCGCTGCAGCAGCCACTTGAACTTGGCCGTGCCGTGGGCGGGGGAGGCGGACGATGCGGTCAGGGCGTTCATGCGTAGGTCCCCTTCATGATGGCGACGAACAGGTCGGCGAGGCCGGGGTTGCGGGTCTCGCCCAGGGTCGACAGCTGCGCCCTCGGCACGCCGTCGTAGAGCAGCACGGTCTTGCCGAAGGGCAGGGCGCGCTCGTCGATGGGCCTGAGCGCACGCGCCGCTTCCAGCGCGTCGCTGCCCACCAGCACCTCGGTGTAGCGTTCGGCCACGTCCTCCATCGGCGAGGACAGCACCATCCGGCCATCGCGGATGAACAGCACGTCGGTGAGGATGTGTTCGATCTCCTCGACCTGGTGGGTGGTGACCAGGATGGTCTTGTTTTCGTCGAAGTAGTCTTCCAGCAGGCGCTGGTAGAACTGCTTGCGGTAGAGGATGTCCAGGCCCAGGGTCGGCTCGTCGAGCACCAGCAGGCGGGCGTCGATGGCCATGACCAGCGCCAGGTGCAGCTGCACGATCATGCCCTTGGACATCTCGCGCACCCGCAGCTTGGGGTGCAGCTGGGTGTTGGCGAGGAAGCGCTCGCACTTGGCCCGGTCGAACCGCGGATGCACGCCGGCGACGAAGTCGATCGCCTCGCGAACCCGGATCCAGCGCGGCAGCACCGCCACGTCGGCGATGAAGCAGACGTCGTTCATCAGCTCGTCGCGCTGGGTCCGCGGGTCCTTGCCCAGTACGCTCAGCTGGCCCTCGAACGGGGTCAGCCCGAGGATCGCCTTCAGTGCGGTGGTCTTGCCGGCGCCGTTGGGGCCGATCAGGCCGACGATGCGGCCGGCGCCGATCTCGAAGTCGGCGCCGGAGACGGCCACCTTGTTCTTGTAGGCCTTGCGCAGGCCGCGGGCGGTGACGACCGCGCCGGTGGCGGTGCTGGCGCCGGGGTCGGCGATGTGGGAATCGGCAGCGTTCATCAGTGGTTCCCCTGGGGGTTGAGCAGGTCTTGGAGGGACAGGCCCAGGCGCTGGATGCGCTCGGCCACGGCCGGCCATTCGTCCTTCAGGAAGCGCTCGCGTTCGCTGCTGCGCAGCTGCCGGGACGCCTCTTCGGTAACGAACATGCCCAGGCCGCGCCGCTTCTCGACCAGGCCCTCGTCGGCCAGCTCCTGGTAGGCGCGGGAGACGGTGATCGGGTTGAGCTGGTACTCGGCGGCCACCTGGCGGACCGAGGGCAGGGCCTCGCCCGGTTTCAGGATCCCGTCGAGCATCATGGCGATCACGCGGTCCTTCAGTTGGCGGTAGATGGGAGCGCCGTCGCTCCACTGGATGTCACTCATGGTCAACCCCGTGAGCGCAGCGACTGCGCAAAGGAGAAATAGGGCATGGTCGACGAGGCCCGCAGCCTGCGCGCCGGCCGCTCCGCGGCCGCGTCCAGGCCGGCGTCGCCGCGTTCCGCGGCGGCCTCGGCAAGTCCATAATCACCACGGCGTCCATCGTGGTCGGGCAGCCACCGGGTCGCTCCCACGACCGCGACGGTCACGGCCACGGCCATGAACCAGGAGCGGTAGGCGGACAGGGTGCTTTTCATGCGGGTGTCCTGCGTTGGGTGACTGGTGTTGTATTCAACTATAACACCTAAACACAGGGTGTCAACCCTCCACCCACCCAACCAATGGCCTATCCACGGGTATTTCTTCGTAAGGAGCCGTTCGTGACATTCAAGTCATTGTTTATGAAAGGGTTTCTTGTGCTCGCGACCGTGCCGGCGGTAGCCGCGGCGCCGGCCCTGCTGGACCTGGAGTACCGTCCGCTGGCGGGCAAGACCGCGGTGAACCTGAACGAGCAGCAGGGCGGCAAGGTCCTGCTGGTGGTCAACACCGCGAGCAAGTGCGGGTACACCCCCCAGTACGAAGGGCTGGAAGCGCTGCAACAGCGCTACGGCGCCCGCGGTTTCGCCGTGCTCGGTTTCCCGTCCAACGACTTCCGCGGACAGGAACCCGGCAGCGAGGAGCAGATCCAGGAGTTCTGCACGCTCACCTATGGGGTGAAGTTCCCGATGTACGAGAAGGTGCACGTCACCGGGCCGGAGACCACCGAGCTCTACCGGCGCCTGCAGGCGGCCACCGGCGTGGCGCCGGGGTGGAACTTCCACAAGTACCTGGTCTCGCGCGACGGACGCGTGGTCGGCAACTGGCCCAGCAAGGTCAAGCCGGACGATCCGGCATTGGTCGCGGCGATCGAGCGCGAGCTGAAGGCTCCGGCGCCGAAGCGCTGATGCATCAACCCAGGTCGCCGGCGCGTGCGACAATGCGCGTCCGCCGGCATGGCCGGGCGGAACGAACCACCCTTCAGGGAACCAACGAATGAACAACCGCATGCGCGGCGCCCTGGCGTCGCTGGTGATGGGAGCGAGCATGATGGCAGGAGCCGCCGTGGCACAGGACAAGACGACGCTGGCCACCGACAAGGAGAAGGTGAGCTACGCGATCGGCCTCGACGTCGCCCGCTCGTTCCAGCCCATCGCCCAGGACGTCGATTTCGGCGCGATGCAACGCGCGCTCGAGAACGCGCTGGCCGGCGGCAAGCCGCTGCAGTCCGAGGAGCAGGCGCAGGCCACCAGCACCGCGCTGCAGACCGCCGTCGCCGTGCGCTCGGGCCAGCGGGTGCCGGGCGTGCCGCCGGGCGGCGAGCCGCCGGCACCGTCGAAGGAACAGGTTGGCCTGCTGGTCGGCGACCGCATGGTCGGCCCCTCGCTGCTGCCGCTGAAGGACGAGATTGACGTCGCCGTGCTGATGCAGGCCGTGCGCACCAGCCTGGGCAAGAGTGGTGCGCCGCTGATGACCGAGCAGGAGGCGATGTCGACCCTGCAGGCGTTCATGGCGCGCCAGCAGGGCGCCGCGGGCGAGAAGAACCGCAGCGAAGGCGCCGCGTTCCTGGCCGCCAACCGCTCGCAGAAGGGCGTGCTGACCACGCCGTCGGGGCTGCAGTACATGGTCCTGCGCGAGGGCAGCGGCGCCCGTCCGCTGGCCAGCGACACCGTGCGCGTCAACTACGAAGGCAAGCTGCTGGACGGCACCGTGTTCGACAGCTCCTATGAGCGCGGCGAGCCGGTCGAGTTCCCGCTCAACCGCGTGATCGCCGGCTGGACCGAGGGCGTGGCGCTGATGCCGGTCGGCGCCAAGTACCGTTTCTGGATTCCGTCCGACCTGGCCTACGGCCCCGGCGGCAGCCCGCCGCGGATCGGCCCCAACGAGACGCTGACCTTCGACGTCGAGCTGCTCGGCATCGTCCCGTAAGGGGCCCGCGGCGGGAGCACGCACGTGCGCGTTTCGATTTTCGGTACCGGTTACGTCGGCCTGGTCACGGGAGCGTGCCTGGCCGAGGTCGGCCATGACGTGGTCTGCGTCGACGTGGACGCAGCCAAGATCGAAGGGCTGAGGAACGGCCAGGTGCCGATCTACGAGCCGGGGCTGGAACCGATGGTCCGGGCCAGCCACGCCGCCGGCCGCCTGCATTTCACCACCGACGCGGCCGCCGCGATCGGCCATGGCGAGATCGTGTTCATTGCGGTGGGCACGCCGCCGGACGAAGACGGCAGCGCCGACCTGCAGTACGTGCTGGCGGTAGCCCGGACCATCGGCCGGCACATCGACCGGCCGCTGGTCGTGGTGGACAAGTCGACCGTGCCGGTAGGCACCGCCGACCGCGTGCGCGGGGCGATCGCGGCCGAACTGGAGGCGCGTGGCGTCGAGGTGGCATTCGACGTGGTGTCCAACCCCGAGTTCCTGAAAGAGGGGGATGCGGTCGCCGACTGCATGCGCCCGGACCGCATCGTCATCGGCGCCGACAATCCCGCCGCGGTTGCGCGGATGCGGCGCCTGTACGCCGCCTTCAGCCGCAACCACGACCGTTTCGTGGTGATGGACGTGCGTTCGGCCGAGCTGACCAAGTACGCCGCCAATGCGATGCTGGCGACCAAGATCAGTTTCATGAACGAGATCGCCAACATCGCCGAGCGCGTCGGCGCCGACATCGAGGCCGTGCGCCAGGGGATCGGCTCCGATCCGCGGATCGGCCGGCATTTCATCTATGCCGGCGCCGGTTACGGCGGGTCGTGCTTCCCCAAGGACGTGCAGGCGCTTGCGCGCACTGCCCGCCAGAACGGTTACGCGGCCGAACTGCTCGAAGCGGTGGAGTCGGTCAACTTCCGGCAGAAGGGCCGCCTGTTCGAGCTGGTCCAGCAGCACTACGACCGTGGCGAGGACGAAGGCGTGCGCGGCAAGGTCTTCGCGGTGTGGGGGCTGGCGTTCAAACCCAACACCGACGACATGCGCGAGGCGTCCAGCCGCCGCCTGCTGGAGCAGCTCTGGGAGGCCGGCGCGAGCGTTCGCGCCTACGACCCCGAGGCGACCGCCGAGGCGCGGCGGATCTTCGGCGAGCGCGACGACCTGGTGCTGTGCACGTCGGCCGCATCGGCGCTCGAAGGGGCCGACGCCTTGGCCGTGGTGACCGAGTGGAAGGAATTCCGCAGCCCGGATTTCTCCCGCCTGCACGCGGCGCTGGGCGACGCGGTGGTGTTCGACGGGCGCAACCTGTACGAGCCGGAGGAGGTGGAGGCCGCCGGCCTGGCCTACTACGGCATCGGGCGCGGCCGTTCGGTACGGACGGCAACCAGGAGCGTGGCATGAGTCCGGCGCAGGAACAGATCCCCGGCCTGGGGCCGGCCAGCGGCCTGGAGCAGCGCCTGGTCGAGCTGGAAACCCGGCTGGCCTTCCAGGAGCACGCCCTGGCCGAGCTGGGCGACGCACTGGCCGAGGCGCGGCTGGAGCGTGCCCGCAGCGACGAGCTGCTGCAGGCGGTCCTGGCCGACCTGCGCGGGCTGCGTGGCGCGCTGTACGCCGACGCCGGCAGCGAACCGCCGCCGCCCCACTACTGACAGCCCATCTACCTGGCTTGCGGCCTTCGCGCCGCTGGCCGACAGCTCCGACGATCGACGATGACCGACAGCCTGCGCGACCAGTTGCTCACCCTCGGCTTCAAGCCCGCGCCTGCGCCCGAGCGCAAGCCCGGCGGCAAGCCGCCGCATGCGCGACCGGGGCAGGGCGGCAGGCCGGGGCAGGCCAAGTCCGCGGCGGGGCAGGGCAAGCCTGGCGGCACCCGCGGCGAGAGGCGGGACGGCGCCGCGGCGCGCGGCCCGCGCAAACCCGGCGCCCACGGCGGTTCGGCGGAGATGGACCTGGGCAAGGCCTTCGCGTTGCGTGCGCAGAAGGAAAAGCAGGAACGGATCGAGGCCGAGCAGCGCAGGCAGGAGGAGGCACGCCAGCGGCGCGAAGCCCGCGCCAGGCTGGAAGCGCTGCTGCAGGACAAGGGCCTGAACGATCCGGCCGCCGAGATCGCACGCCATTTCGAGTACGGCGGCAAGATCAAGCGCATCTACGTCAACGAGGCGCAGCTGAAGGCGCTCAACGCCGGCGAGCTGGGCGTGGTCCAGCTCAATGGCCGCTACCTGCTGGTCGAGGCGGCGGTGCTGGCCGAGGCGGAGGCCGTCTTCCCCGCCGCGCTGGCGTTGAAGGTCGACCCCTCCGCACCTGCCGGCGACGATCCGTACGCCGATCCGCGCTACCAGGTGCCGGACGACCTGGTCTGGTAACCCTGCGGCTGCGGCCGCCGCGTCGGCGATTCCGCGTGGATCGCCCGCGTCCGACTTGCCGCGCGGGCGCGCGGCCGGCTAGCCTCGTCGGACTATGAATACCAAGCCTCTACGGGTTCTCATCCACGGCGCGTCCGGGCGCATGGGCCAGGCGCTGCTCCGGCTGGCGGCCGGAGCGCCGGAAACCTGGCAGGTGGTGGCCGCGGTGACGGGGCGGGCGCCGGCGCAGCGGGTAGTCGACGGGGTCCCGTTCTTCGCCGGGGGCGAGCTGGCCGGCGTGCCGGAGTTCGACGTGGCGGTCGATTTCAGCCTGCCCGAGGGCTTCGATCCGGTGCTGGCGCTGTGCGTGGCGCGCCGGCGGGCACTGGTGTCGGGGACGACCGGCCTGGCGGCCAATCAACGCGCGGCGCTGGAATCGGCGGCCGCGACGATTCCGGTGTTGTGGGCGTCCAACTTCAGCGTCGGGGTCGCCGTGCTCGACGAGCTGGTGGAGCGCGCGGCGCGTGCACTGCCGGGCTGGGACTGCGACATCGTCGAATCGCACCACGTCCACAAGAAGGATGCGCCGTCCGGCACCGCACTCACCCTGGGCGAATCGGCCGGGCGCGGCGGGGCGCAGGCGCGCTATGCCAGCCTGCGCGCCGGCGACATCGTCGGCGAACACGTGGTCCAGTTCGCCGGGCAGGGCGAGCGCATCGAACTGGTCCATCGCGCCACCAGCCGCGACATCTTCGCCCGTGGCGCGTTGCAGGCCGCGATCCGCCTGGCCGGGCGCGATCCGGGCCTGCATACGATGCGCGGACTGCTGTTCGGCCTGGACTGAACGCATCCGGCTGTCGTATTCAGCGACGCCGCGGCGGCGTTTCCTTTTGCGGCCTTCGCCGGTACAATTCTCGCTCGCCTGTTACCCCCGCCCCGGACCGGAGAGAAACCGAGTCCGCGGTTTCTTGCAGCCCGGCTCCGACGCGCCCGGCCGCGACAGGGCTCCCCCACACCAAGGCGAACGACGTGACCCAACCCGCAATCCTCGTCCTCGAAGACGGCACCGTGTTCGAGGGCGAATCCGTAGGCGCCAGCGGCCTGTCGGTCGGCGAAGTGGTGTTCAACACCGCCATGACCGGTTACCAGGAGATCGTCACCGATCCCTCCTACGCCCGCCAGCTGGTCACCCTCACGTATCCCCACATTGGCAACACCGGTTGCACCGACCAGGACGACGAGGCCGCCAAGGTCTGGTCGGCCGGCCTGATCGTGCGCGACGTGCCGCGCCGTCCGAGCAGCTGGCGCAGCCAGGCCTCGCTGCAGGACTGGCTGGCGGCGCGCGGCGTGGTCGCCATCGCCGGCATCGATACCCGCAAGCTGACCCGGATCCTGCGCGAGCGCGGTGCCCAGAACGGCGCGCTGATGGCCGGCACGATCGACGTCGAGCAGGCGCTCGAGGCGGCGCGCAAGTTCCCCGGCCTGAAGGGCATGGACCTGGCCAAGGTGGTCAGCACCACCGAGCGTTACGGATGGAGCGACGGCCAGCTCGACCTGGACCGCAACCAGTTCGTGCGCGCCGAGCCGAAGTTCAAGGTCGTGGCCTACGACTTCGGGGTCAAGACCAACATCCTGCGCATGCTCGCCGAGCGCGGCTGCGAAGTCACCGTGGTGCCGGCGCAGACGCCCGCCGCGGAGGTGCTGGCGATGTCGCCGCACGGGGTGTTCATGTCCAACGGGCCGGGCGACCCCGAGCCGTGCGACTACGCGATCGCCGCGATCCGCGAGTTCACGGCAAAGAAGGTGCCGCTGTTCGGCATCTGCCTCGGCCACCAGCTGCTGGCGCTGGCCGCCGGCGCGAAGACGCTGAAGATGGGCCATGGCCACCATGGCGCCAACCATCCGGTGATCGACCTCGACACCGGGCGGGTGATGATCACCTCGCAGAACCACGGCTTCGCGGTCGACGAGTCGACCCTGCCGGGCAACGTGCGCGTCACCCACCGCTCGCTGTTCGACGGCACCAACCAGGGCATCGAGCTGACCGACGCCCCGGCCTTCAGCTTCCAGGGGCACCCGGAAGCCTCGCCCGGCCCGCACGACGTGGCGCCGCTGTTCGACCGTTTCGTGGCGTCGATGGCGGCTTGAGCCCGCCTTCGCGCCGTCTTGCTGGAATCCACACGCGACAGGAGTAAGGGAATGCGACTGCTGAAAGGGATGCTGCTGGTGGTGATGCTGGTGCTGGGCTTCGACGCCGCGGCGCGCGAAGTGCCGATCGCGGATTTCTTCAAGGATCCGGAGTTCACCGCGATCAGCCTTTCGCCGGATGGCAAGCACATGGCGGTGACGGTGCCGCAGGAAGACCGGACCGTGCTGGCCGTTCTGCGGGTCGCGGACAAGGGCGTCGTCGGCAAGTGGGACTTCGGCCCCGACC
The DNA here is from genome assembly GCF_040446535.1 of Pseudoxanthomonas sp. Soil82. Taxonomy (NCBI): domain Bacteria; kingdom Pseudomonadati; phylum Pseudomonadota; class Gammaproteobacteria; order Lysobacterales; family Lysobacteraceae; genus Pseudoxanthomonas; species Pseudoxanthomonas sp. Soil82. The sequence continues at coordinate 404,301 of NZ_JBEAAK010000003.1, read as the reverse complement.
GCCATTTCCGCGAGGTCTACTGGGTCAACAACGAACGCCTGCTGTTCAACGTCAGCTTCAAGACCGGCCGTTTCGACTTCGAGACGTCCAAGGGCGACATGTACGCGTCGAACATCGACGGTACCCAGCGCATCGACATTCCCAATGGCGCCTACTACAACATCGTCAGCCTGACGCCCGAAGACCCGCGCACCATCCTGGTGGAGCGGTCGGTGGAGACGTCCTACCTGTCCAAGCTCGACGTCTACAACGGCCGCCTGGTGACCGTGGCGACCGCACCCGTGGAGCAGGGACGCTTCCTCGTCGACCACGAGCGCAACCCGCGCTACGTGTGGGGCGAGATGAACGACGGCACCAACGTCACCTATCGCCGCGACGGCGACAAGTGGACCCAGGTGCACCGCAGCGAACGCAACGGCGCGACCTACCGTCCGCTGGGTTTCGCCGGCGACAACCGCCACGTCTACATGGCCAAGGGCATCGAGGGCAAGCCCGAGGCGATCGTGCTGCTCGACAGCGAGACGCGGGAGGAGCGGCAGCTTTCCAACAATGGCACGGTCAGCCCGTCCGGCCTGGTCTGGAGCAGCGACCGCAAGACCCTGCTCGGGGTGCGGTACGAGGACGGCATCCCCTACTGGGACTGGGTCGCGGGCGACCATCCCGAGACCCTGGCCTATGCCGGCCTGGTCAAGGCCTTCCCCGGCAAGGCGGTGAGCTTCCTGCGTCCTTCCGACGATGGCCGCTACCTCGCCTTGCGCGCCTACTCGGACCGCATGCCGTCGGAGGCCTACCTGTTCGACCGCACCAGCGGAAAGGCCGAATTCCTCGCCGGCAGCATGGAGTGGATCAAGCCCGCTGAAATGTCCGAAATGAAGCCGATCAGCTTCAAGGCGCGCGACGGCCTGCCGCTGCACGGCTACATCACCATCCCCGCCGGCAGCAACGGCAAGAACCTGCCGCTGATCATCAACCCGCACGGCGGCCCGCACGGTCCGCGCGACGAATGGGGCTTCAACCCGGAGGTCCAGCTGCTGGCCAACCGCGGCTACGCCGTGCTGCAGGTCAACTACCGCGGCTCGGGCGGCTACGGCAACGCCTTCGAGGGCCTGGGCTACCGCAAGTGGGGCACGGTCATGCAGGACGACCTCACCGACGCGGTGAAGTGGGCCGTCGCCCAGGGCATCGCCGACCCGAAGCGGGTCTGCATCTACGGCGCGTCCTACGGCGGCTACGCGGCGCTGATGAGCGCGGTGCGCGAGCCGGACCTGTACCGCTGCACGGTGGGCTACGTCGGCGTCTACGACCTGGATGCCCAGCGCAGCTCGGACATCGGCGACCACGAAGCCGGCCGCAACTACCTGAAGGACGTGTATCCGCCGACCAAGGCCGAGCGGGTCGCCCAGTCGCCGGCCTATGGCGTGGACAGGCTGAAGATCCCGGTGATGCTCGTCCACGGTGCCAAGGACGTGCGCGTGCCGATCAAGAACATGAACTTCCTGATCGACCAGATGGAGAAGGTCGGCAAGCAGCCGGAGGTGGTGGTGGTCGAGCCGAAGGAGGCGCACGGCTTCCGCGACCTGCAGAACAACGTGAACCTCTACACGAAGATGCTGGCCTTCTTCGACAAGTACATCGGCCCCGGCGCGAAGACCGCCGCGGCCGGCAGCCCCTGATCCCCCCGGGGAACGAGCAGAGAACGAGATGCCCAAGCGCAGCGACATCCAGACCATCCTCATCATCGGCGCCGGCCCGATCGTCATCGGCCAGGCCTGCGAGTTCGACTATTCGGGCGCGCAGGCCTGCAAGGCGCTGCGCGAGGAGGGCTACCGCGTGGTGCTGGTCAACAGCAACCCGGCCACGATCATGACCGACCCGGACACCGCCGACGCGGTGTACATCGAGCCGATCAACTGGCAGACGGTCGAGAAGATCATCGCCAAGGAGAAGCCCGACGCGCTGCTGCCGACCATGGGCGGGCAGACCGCGCTCAACTGCGCGCTCGACCTGGCCGACCACGGCGTCCTGGAGAAGTACGGGGTCGAGCTGATCGGCGCCTCGCGCGAGGCCATCCGCATGGCCGAGGACCGCGAGCTGTTCCGGGTGGCGATGGGCGAGATCGGCCTGGAGTGCCCGAAGGCCGAGGTCGCGCACACGCTCGAGGAGGCGCTCGACATCCAGACCCGCGTCGGCTACCCGACCATCATCCGCCCCAGCTTCACCCTGGGCGGCAGCGGCGGCGGCATCGCCTACAACCGCGAGGAGCTGATCGAGATCGTCAACCGCGGCCTGGAGCTGTCGCCGACCACCGAGGTGCTGGTGGAGGAATCGGTGCTGGGCTGGAAGGAGTTCGAGATGGAGGTGGTCCGCGACAAGGCGGACAACTGCATCATCGTCTGCTCGATCGAGAACCTGGACCCGATGGGCGTGCACACCGGCGACTCGATCACCGTCGCCCCGGCGCAGACCCTGACCGACAAGGAGTACCAGCGCCTGCGCGACGCCTCCATCGCGGTGCTGCGCAAGATCGGGGTGGACACGGGCGGGTCGAACGTGCAGTTCGGCATCAACGCGCAGACCGGCCGCGTGGTCGTGATCGAGATGAACCCGCGCGTGTCGCGTTCGTCGGCGCTGGCCTCCAAGGCGACGGGCTTCCCGATAGCCAAGGTCGCCGCCAAGCTGGCCGTCGGCTACACCCTGGACGAGCTGAAGAACGAGATCACCGGCGGCAAGACCCCGGCCTCGTTCGAGCCGGCGATCGACTACGTGGTCACCAAGATCCCGCGCTTCGCGTTCGAGAAGTTCCCGCAGGCCGATGCCCGCCTGACCACCCAGATGAAGTCGGTGGGCGAGGTGATGGCGATGGGCCGCACTTTCCGCGAATCGGTGCAGAAGGCCCTGCGCGGGCTGGAGACCGGCAAGGTCGGCTTCGATCCCACCGGCCTGGACCTGGCGGACGAGGACGACCTGGCCACCCTGCGCCGCGAGCTCAAGGCGCCGGGCCCGGAGCGCCTGTTCTACGTCGCCGATGCGTTCCGCGCCGGAATGAGCGTGGAGGACATCCACGCGCTCTCGTTCATCGACCCCTGGTTCCTCGACCAGATCGAGGAGATCATCCAGGAGGAGAAGGCGCTGGCGGCCGAAGGCCTGGACTCGCTCGACGCCGCGCGCCTGCGCAAGCTCAAGCGCGACGGCTTCTCCGACGCCCGCCTGGCCCAGCTGGCCGGTACCAACGAAGCAGGCATCCGCGCCCTGCGCCGCGCGCACAAGGTCAAGCCGGTCTACAAGCGGGTGGACTCCTGCGCCGCCGAGTTCGCCACCAGCACCGCCTACCTCTACTCGACCTACGAGGACGAGTGCGAGGCCGAGCCGACCGGGCGCGACAAGATCATGATCCTGGGCGGCGGCCCCAACCGCATCGGCCAGGGCATCGAGTTCGACTACTGCTGCGTCCACGCGGCCCTCGCCCTGCGCGAGGACGGCTACGAGACGATCATGGTCAACTGCAACCCGGAGACCGTGTCCACCGATTACGACACGTCCGACCGCCTGTACTTCGAGCCGCTCACCCTCGAGGACGTGCTGGAGATCGTCGAGCTCGAGCAGCCCAAGGGCGTGATCGTGCAGTACGGCGGCCAGACCCCGCTGAAGCTGGCGCGCGCGCTGGAAGCCAACGGCGTGCCGGTGATCGGCACCTCGCCCGACTCGATCGACCTGGCCGAGGACCGCGAACGGTTCCAGCAGCTGGTCGACAGGCTGGGCCTGAAGCAGCCGCCCAACCGCATCGCCCGCAACGCCGAGGAAGCGCTGGTCCTGGCCCGCGAGATCGGCTATCCGCTGGTGGTGCGCCCGAGCTACGTGCTCGGCGGCCGCGCGATGGAGATCGTCTATGGCGAGTCGGACCTGGCCCGCTACGTGCGCGACGCGGTCAAGGTATCCAACGATTCGCCGGTGCTGCTGGACCGGTTCCTGGACAACGCGGTGGAGGTCGACGTCGACCTGATCGCCGACTCCACCGGCGCCACCCTGATCGGCGGGGTGATGGAGCACATCGAGGAGGCCGGCGTGCACTCCGGCGACTCCTCGTGCTCGCTGCCGCCGTACTCGCTCACCGCGGCCACCCAGGACGAGCTGCGTCGCCAGGTGATCGAACTGGCCAAGGCGCTGAACGTGGTCGGCCTGATGAACACCCAGTTCGCGATCCAGCCCAACGAGGACGGCAGCGACACCGTCTACCTGCTGGAAGTGAACCCGCGCGCCTCGCGCACCGTGCCGTTCGTGTCCAAGGCCACCGGCGTGGCGCTGGCCAAGATCGCCGCGCGCTGCATGGCCGGCCGCTCGCTGGCCGAGCAGGACGCGACCCGGGAGGTCGTGCCGGACTACTACTCGGTGAAGGAAGCGATCTTCCCGTTCGCCAAGTTCCAGGGCGTCGATCCGATCCTCGGCCCGGAGATGCGCTCCACCGGCGAGGTGATGGGCGTGGGCCGCAGCTTCGGCGCCGCCATGGCGCGCGCGCAGGAGGCTGGCGGGATCAAGGCCCCGGCCCCGGGCAAGGCGTTCGTCTCGGTCCGCGACCCGGACAAGAAGCGGGTGCTGCCGGTGGCCCAGGCCCTGGTCGAGCGCGGCTTCAGCCTGGTCGCCACCCGCGGCACCGCGGCCTGGCTGCAGCAGAACGGGCTGGAGTGCGCGGTGGTGAACAAGGTTGCCGAAGGGCGCCCGCACATCGTCGACTCGATCAAGAACGGCGAGATCGCCTACATCGTCAACACCACCGAGGGGCGCGCGGCGATCGCCGACTCGTTCTCGATCCGGCGCGAGGCGCTGCAGCAGCGCGTCACCTACTCGACCACCATCGCCGGCGCCAAGGCGCTGGTGCATTCGCTTGAATTCCGCGGGACCGGCCCGGTGTGGTCGCTGCAGGAGCTGCACAAGGAGCTGCAATCGTGAGAGCCCCGATGACGCTGAAGGGCGCCCAGCGCCTGCGCGACGAACTCGACCACCTGAAGTCGGTGAAGCGCCCGGAGGTGATCGCCGCGATCGCCGAGGCGCGCGGCCACGGCGACCTCAAGGAGAACGCCGAGTACCACGCCGCGCGCGAACAGCAGGGCTTCATCGAAGGACGGATCAAGCAGCTGGAGAGCGAGCTCTCGCACGCCGACCTGATCGACGTGGCCAAGCTCAACGCCGGCAGCAAGGTCGTGTTCGGTGCCACCGTGACCCTGGCCGACGTGGAGACGGACGAGGAAGTCCGCTACCAGATCGTCGGCGACCTGGAAGCCGACATCAAGCAGGGCCTGATCGCGATCTCCTCGCCGGTGGCGCGCGCGCTGATCGGCAAGGAAGAGGGCGACGCGATCGCGATCGACGCGCCCGGCGGCCGGCGCGAGTACGAGATCGCCGGCGTCGCCTACCTCGGCTGATGGCGACCATCACCCTGCTGCTGCCGGAACGGACGCGCCTGCCCGGTCCGTTGCCGGCGGCGATCGGCCGGGTGCTGGGGCGCGCGGATCGCGCCGAGGGCGAACGGGGCTCGCAGGCGCAGCTTCGCCGCCATTTCAGGCTGGTGCCCGACCACTGGCCGGTCGCCGCGCTGACCCGCCGGGTCGATGCCGGCGACAACTTCGACGGCAGCGGCGGCAATGTCGCCGATGCGTGGCTGCGCGCCGATCCGGCGCACGTGGCGCCCGACCTCAATGGCGCGCGCCTGCTCGGCTGGGGCGAGGGCCTGGGCCTGGAAGCGGATGACGTGCGCGCCCTGTTGCCGGCGTTGCGGCCGCTGTTCGGGGACGCCGGTTTCCAGCTCGACGCGCCACATCCGGCGCGCTGGTACCTGCGCCTGCCCGAAGGCACGCGCCTGCCGGCGTTGCCCGGGCCGGAGGAGGCGGTAGGCGACGACCTGTTCGCCGCGCTGCCGCAGGGCGGCGATGCGGCGGCCCGGCGCTGGCGGGCGTTGATCACCGAGGTGCAGGTGGTGCTGCACCAGCATCCGCGCAACCGCGAGCGGGCCGCGCAGGGCAAGCCGGCGATCAACGCGCTGTGGTTCTGGGGCGCGGGCCGGTTGCCGGCATCGGTGCAGTCCCGCTATCTCCACGTGCGCAGCCCGGACCCGCTGTTGCAGGGCCTGGCGCAGATGGCCGGCGCGGCCACCAGTGCGCCGGCGGCGGCCGATGGCGGCGCGGCCGGCGACAGCCTGGTCGACATGCGCCGGCTGCGCAGCATGGACATGCTCGCCGCGCAGGCGCTGCCGCCGCTGCTCCAGGCCATGGCCCGCCGCGAATTCGATGCGCTGCAGCTGGATTTCGAGGACGGCGCCTGCTTCCGCCTCCAGCACGGCCAGCGCCGCTGGCAGTTCTGGCGCCGTCCGCTGGCCGTCCTGGCCGATGCCCCGGGCGCCACGGCCTGAGATGGCGATGGCGCGGATCGTCCGCCGCCCCCTGGTCGACGTGCAGGCCGGATGGCCCGATTCGATCCCCGCGCTGCTGCGCCGGGTCTACGCCGCGCGTGGCGCGTCGACGCCGGAGCTCGCGCAACCGCGGCTGGCAGGGCTGCTGCCACCGGACCGGCTGCGCGGCCTGGAGTCGGCCACCGCGCTGTTGGCCGACGCGATGGCCGCCGACCGCCACATCGTCGTGGTCGGCGACTTCGATTGCGACGGCGCCACCGCCTGCGCCACCGGCGTGCGCGGGCTGCGCCTGCTTGGCGCGCGGCGCGTCTCGCATGCGGTGCCCAACCGCATGGTCCACGGCTATGGCCTGTCGCCGGCGCTGGTCGACGAGCTGGCCGCGTTGCGCCCGGACCTGTTGCTGACGGTCGACCACGGCATCGCCTGCCATGCGGGCATCGAGGCGGCGCGCGCGCGCGGCTGGCGGGTCGTCGTCACCGACCACCACCTGCCGGGACCGCGCCTGCCTGCGGCCGATGCCATCGTCAATCCGAACCTGCCCGGCGATGAATTCCCGAGCAAGGCGCTGGCCGGCGTCGGCGTGGTCTTCTACCTGCTGCTGGCGCTCCGCCGGCACCTGCGCGGAGCGGGCGCGTTCGGCGCGGGCGAGCCCGACCTGTCGACGTTGCTGGACCTGGTCGCGGTCGGCACCGTTGCCGACCTGGTCCCCCTGGACGCCAACAACCGCACCCTGGTGGCCGCCGGACTGCGCCGGCTGCGTGCCGGCCGCGGCTGCGCCGGGCTGCGCGCGCTGACCGAAGCCTGCGGGCGCGACGCGGCGCGGTTGACGGCGGCCGACATCGGCTTTGCGATCGGTCCACGGCTCAACGCGGCCGGGCGGCTCGAAGACATGGCCCTGGGCATCGAATGCCTGCTCACCGACGACCCCGCGCGCGCGCGCGAACTGGCGCAGCGGCTGGACGGGATCAACGCCGAGCGCCGCACCATGCAGCAGGCCATGACCGACGATGCGGAAGCCGCGCTGTCGCGCGTGCTGCCGGGCGCGGTGGGCGCGCCGCTGGCGCCGTGCCTGTTCGATCCGGAGTGGCATCCGGGCGTGATCGGCCTGGTCGCCTCGAAGATGAAGGAACGCCTGCACCGGCCCGTGCTTGCGTTCGCGCCGGCCGAGCCGGGCAGCGCGGTGCTGCGCGGCTCGGCGCGCTCGATCCCCGGTTTCCACATCCGCGACGCGCTGGCGGCGGTGGACAGCGCCCACCCGGGCCTGATCGAGCGCTTCGGCGGCCACGCCATGGCGGCCGGGCTGACCCTGGCGCAATCGCAGCTGGCCGCGTTCGAACAGGCCTGGCAGGCGCATGCGGCCGGCGTACTCGACGACGGCCTGTTGCAGGCCGAGTTGCTCAGCGACGGCGAATTGCTGCCGCGCGAGTTCGACCGTTTCCACGCCGAGGCGCTGCGCGATGGCGGGCCGTGGGGGCAGGGCTTTCCCGAGCCGCTGTTCGACGGCGGGTTCGACGTGCTGGACTGGAAGGTGGTGGGCGAGCGCCACCTCCGGCTGACCCTGCGCCACCCCGACCGGCGCGAGCCGCTGGCGGCGATCCAGTTCGGCGGCTGGCAGGGCCAGCCGCCTTCGCCGCAGGCGCACCTGGCCTACCGCCTGGCGCCGGATGACTACCGTGGCGGACAGGCGATCCAGCTGGTGGTGGAGCACCGCGCGACAGCCTGAGCCGCCGGCCGGCACGGGGTCAGCCGACCGCCTCGCGCTCCCGGCCATCGCGCGCCCGCGATGGCGCAGCGGTGCGCTTCAGGCCGAACAGCGGCCGCAGCCAGCCGAGCCTGCGCACCAGCTCATAGCCGGCCAGGCACAGCAGCAGGGTCGCCAGCACCAGCAGCGGTCCTTCCAGCCACGCCGGCAGGTCCAGCGGCCGCAGGTGGACGGCCAGCAGCACGATCACCGTCTGGTGGAGGATGTAGACCGGGAACACCGCCTCGGCCAGCCAGCGCCGCGCTGGGCTGTCGCCGGGCGCATGGCGGCGGAAGAAACCCAGGATGGCCACGATCGCGCCCCACTGCTGCACGGCCCACAGCAGTCGCTGCAGCTGGCGCAGCGACTCCGGCGGCGTGCCCCCGTCGCGGTACTGGCCGAAATACCAGGCGATGAACAGCCAGCTGGCGAGTGTCGCCACCAGCGCCGGCCAGCGCGCCCGTTCGATCCGGTCCCAGAGCGGGCCGGGCCGGGCGATGGCGAAGCCGAGCAGGAACAGCGGCAGGTACTGGGCGTGGTTGTACCAGTCGTCGACCAGCGCGTGGGTCGATTCGAAGCGGCCCACCAGCAGCAGGCGCGCGATGGCCAGCCACGCCAGTGGCCACAGCAGCCCGGCCGGATGCGCCAGCAGGCCGCGCACCCGTTCCACCGCGCCGGCGCTGGTGCGCGGGGCCAGCCGCAGCAGCACCCACAGCACCACCGTGTAGCACCAGAGGTAGGCGACGAACCACAGGTGGTTCCAGGTGGGCAGGTCCAGGCAGTCGTCGTCGCGGCAGAACGAGCCGTCGCCGGCCAGGTAGCGCGCCCAGAACGCCAGGTAGCCGTCGTGGTACCCGCCGGGCAGCTTCTCCACCACCTCGAAATACGACTGCGGCGGCACGATCACCAGCATGCCGAACACCAGCGGCAGCAGCAGCCGCCAGGACCGTGGGCCGATGAACCGCGCGCCCTCGCGCGCGCAGCGGTCGCAGAGGAAGGCGGTGGCCGCGCCGGAGACCAGGAACAGCAACGACAGCCGCCACGGCGAGGACAGCAGCATGAACGGCTCCAGCGCGTGGCTGGCGTGGGGGCTGTTCACGTGCCAGTCCCAGGTCACGTAATACATGCCGACGTGGTAGAGGACCAGCACGCCGAAGGCGCAGATGCGGATCCAGTCGAGGTCGTAGCGGCGTTCCATGGCGGTCTTCGGTAGCGCGGAAGCGCCACGGTGCGCCCGCGCCGGCGGCGGCGCGCGCGCCGGGTGACCGGTCGCGGGGCATCGGGGACGAACCGCGGGCGGCGGTGACGGGCGGGGTGGGGCCGGCCGCGCGTGCTCCGTAGAATGCGCGGCATGTCCGCGACCCGCCCCACGCCCTACGAACGCTACCTGCCCTGGCGCCGCTGGGTCGAGGTCGGCTTCTGGATCGGCATGACCGTGGTCAACGCGGTCGCCAACAGCTACACGGTCATCACCGACATCCGCAAGAACGACCTGCCGTACGCGACCTGGGAACCGGTGGTGTGGGAATGGTCGAGCGGGCTGATGTGGCTGGCCCTGGCCTGGCCGATCGTCTGGTTCAGCCGGCGCTACCCGGTCCACTGGGACAACTGGCGCCGGCAGCTGCCGCGGCACCTGTTGGCCAGCGTGGTGGTGTCGGTCGTCCACGTGGTGGGCATGGTCGGCCTGCGCACCGTGGCATACGCCAGCCAGGGCGTCGACTACGACTTCGGCCACTGGCCGCGCGAGCTGTTCTACGAATACGTCAAGGACGTGCGCACCTACGCCTCCATGGTGGTGCTGATCAGCTTCTACCGGCTGCTGCTGCGGCGCCTGCAGGGCGAGGCGAGCCTGCTGTCCGAACCGGACGAAGGCCCGCCGGTCGAGCCCCTGGACCGGCCAGAACGCTTCCTGGTGCGCAAGCTGGGCCGCGAGTTCCTGGTCGCCGCCGGCGACATCGAGTGGCTGCAGGCCTCGGGCAACTACGTGAACCTGCGCGTGCGCGGCCACGATTACCCGCTGCGCAGCACGATCGCCGGGATCGAGGCGCGGCTGGACCCGCGCGCGTTCGCCCGGGTCCATCGCAGCTACATCGTCAACCTCGGCCAGGTCGCCTCGATCGAACCGCTCGATGCGGGCGAGGCGCGCCTGCACCTGCGCGACGGCACGGTGATCCCTTGCAGCAGGCGCTACCGGCAGGCGCTGCGCGGGCGCATCGACGGCAGCGAAGGCGCCTGAGCGCCGCCGCCGCGAGGCTCAGGCAAGTTCAGGCTGCATGCCCACGCCCAGCCGGTTCCAGGCGTTGATGGTCGCCACGGCCATGGTCAGCTCGGCGATGGCGGCATCGTCGAAGTGTTCGCGCAGGGCCTCGTAGGTCGCATCGGCCGGCGCGCCCGCGGGCAGGGTGGTCAGCTGTTCGGCCCAGGCCAGCGCGGCGCGCTCCCGGGCGTCGAAGAAGCGGCTGTCGCGCCAGCCGGCGAGCGTATCCAGCTTGCGCGGCTCGACCCCGGCCTTGCGCAGCGCGCCGCCATGCATGTCCATGCAGTAGGCGCAGCCATTGATCTGCGACACCCGCAGGAACACCAGTTCGAGGAACACCTTGCCCAGCGCGCCGTCGTGCACGGCGGTGCTGGCGGCGTACAGGCCCTTGAAGGCGACGGGAACGTGCTTGGGATAATCGACGCGGTGGAATTTCATCGGTGCGGTCCATGGCGGCCGACTGGCCGCCTTCATCACCAGGACGCACCGGCGGCTGCGTTCGTGACACCCAGCTTGTCGGGATTGGCGACGGTGAACAGTTCGGTGATGCGCTCGCCGTCGGTGACCGCGACCATGACCGCCGCCAGCACGCCGCCGCGGTAGCGCAGGATCGCAGGCTCGCCGTTGACCCGTCCGATCCGCCATTCGATCGCCGGATCCTGGCGGCGGTAGGCGGCCCAGAACAGGCGCGCGATGCGCTCGCCGCCCAGCAGCGGACGGATCACTGCCACCGCCTTGCCGCCGCCATCGGACACCAGTCGCGCGTCGGCGTGCAGCAGGCTTTCCAGGGCCGCGCGGTCGCCCCCGCGCGCCGCGTGCATGAATTTCTCCAGCAGCACGCGATGGCGCTGCGGGCTGACTTCGAACCGGGCCCGCGCCGCGGCCAGCCGCTGGCGCGCGCGATGGACCATCTGCCTGCAGTTGGCCTCGCCCTGGCCCAGCAGCGCGGCGATCTGGGCGTAGTCGTAGTCGAACGCCTCCTTCAGCAGGAACGCGGCGCGTTCCTCCGTGCCCAGCCGCTCGAGCACGGCCAGGAACGCCAGCGAGACCTGTTCGGCGGTTTCGGCCGCGCGTGCCGGTCCGGGCGCATGGTCGGCGACGTCGCCGGCCGGGCCGTCGTCCTCCTCGATTCGCGCAGGCTCGGGCAGCCAGGGGCCGACGTAGTGCTCGCGGCGCGCGCGCAGCGCGCGCAGGCGGTCGATGCCCAGGCGGGTGGTGGCGGTCACCAGCCAGGCCAGCGGGTCGACGATGGCCGACTGGTCGGCCTGGTGCCAGCGCAACCAGGCGTCCTGGACCACGTCCTCGGCATCGGCGCGGCTGCCCAGCAGGCGGTAGGCCAGCGCCAGCAGGCGCGGGCGGTGGGTGTGGAAGGTGTCGGCGGTGTCCATAGACCCAGGACGGAACGGCGTGTGCCGGCGTGACAGTCGGGCGGACCGACACTTTGCCCTAAAATGGGCCGGTTTCCCGCCCGCCCCGAGCCAGCCGTGACCGCTTCCGCCGCCGCCCCCGTGTCTTCGTCCCCGGTATCTATCCGCCAGGACGACCTGATTCAGTCCGTCGCCGACGCGCTGCAGTACATCAGCTACTACCACCCGGTCGACTACATCCGGAACCTGGCCGCGGCCTACGAGCGCGAGGAATCGCCCGCGGCCAAGGACGCGATGGCGCAGATCCTGATCAACTCGCGCATGTGCGCCGAAGGCCATCGCCCGATCTGCCAGGACACCGGCATCGTCACCGTGTTCCTGGAAGTGGGCATGCACGTGCGCTGGGACGACGCGACCATGGGCGTGGAGGACATGGTCAACGAGGGCGTGCGCCGCGCCTACAACCATCCGGACAACAGGCTGCGCGCCAGCGTGCTCGCCGATCCGGCCGGCCGCCGCGCCAACACGAAGGACAACACCCCGGCGGTGGTCAACGTGAAGATCGTCCCGGGCAATACCGTGGACGTGATCGTCGCGGCCAAGGGCGGCGGTTCGGAGGCCAAGTCCAAGTTCGCCATGCTCAACCCGTCCGACTCGATCGTGGACTGGGTGCTCAAGACGGTGCCGACCATGGGCGCCGGCTGGTGCCCGCCGGGCATGCTCGGCATCGGCATCGGCGGCACCGCCGAGAAGGCGATGCTGCTGGCCAAGGAATCGCTGATGGAGCCGATCGACATCGTCGACCTCAAGGCCCGCGGCGCCTCCAACCGGGCCGAGGAGCTGCGGCTGGAACTGTACGAGAAGGTCAACGCGCTGGGCATCGGCGCGCAGGGCCTGGGCGGCCTGACCACCGTGCTGGACATCAAGGTCAAGGATTACCCGACCCACGCGGCCAACCTGCCGGTGGCGATGATTCCGAACTGCGCGGCGACCCGCCACGCGCACTTCACCCTCGACGGCAGCGGCCCGGTCGCACTCGACCCGCCGTCGCTGGAGGACTGGCCGACCCTGACCTACAACCCGCAGAACGCGCGCCGGGTAGACCTGGACACGATCACCCGCGAGGAAGTGGCCACGTTCAAACCCGGCGAGGTGCTGCTGCTCAACGGCAAGCTGCTGACCGGCCGCGACGCCGCGCACAAGCGCATGATCGACATGCTCAACAAGGGCGAGAAGCTGCCGGTCGACTTCACCAACCGCTTCATCTACTACGTCGGCCCGGTCGATCCGGTGCGCGACGAAGTGGTCGGCCCGGCCGGCCCGACCACCGCCACGCGCATGGACAAGTTCACCCGGCAGATGCTGGAACAGACCGGCCTGCTGGGCATGGTCGGCAAGTCCGAGCGCGGCGACGCGGCGATCGACGCGATCCGCGACAACAAGGCCGTGTACCTGATGGCCGTGGGCGGCTCGGCCTACCTGGTGTCCAAGGCGATCAAGGCCAGCAAGGTGCTGGCGTTCGAGGACCTGGGCATGGAGGCGATCTACGAATTCGAGGTCAAGGACATGCCGGTGACCGTGGCCGTCGATTCGACCGGCGAATCGGTGCACAAGACCGGGCCGAAGGAGTGGCAGGCGCGGATCGCCGGCATTCCGGTCGTGGTCGAGGCCTGAGCCATCGCATGATCCCCGAAGCCGGCCCCGTGCCGGCTTCGTCCTTTTCCGCCTTCCCACTGGAGTCCCGCCGATGTCCGTCGTCCTCTACGGTTCACCCAGCACCGCCTCGCTCGTCGTCCACTGGCTGCTGATCGAGCTGGGCGTCGACCACGAACTGCGCATGCTCGACTTCGACCGGCACGAGCAGAAGTCGCCGGAGTACCTTGCGATCAATCCACAGGGCAGGGTGCCGGCGTTGCTCCTCGACGGGCAGGTGCTGACCGAATCGGCGGCGATCGCCATGCACCTGGCCGACCTGCATCCCCAGGCGGGGCTGGCGCCGGCCATCGCCACGCCGGCGCGCGCCGCGTACTACCGCTGGATGTTCTTCTGCGCCTACACGCTGATGCCGGCGTATCGCAGCTGGTTCTACGCGGACGAACCGGCGGGCGAGGCCAACGCCGACGAGGTCAAGGCGCGCGCGCGCCAGCGGATCGAGGCGGCCTGGCAGCAGGTGGCCGACCATCTCGAAGCCCACGGCCCGTACCTGATCGGCGCGCAGGTATCGGCGGCGGACTTCGTCCTGACCATGCTGATGCGCTGGTCGCGGAACATGCCGCGCCCGACCGACCGCTGGCCGGTGCTGGAGGCGTTCGCGCGGCGGATGAAGGACCGCCCGTCCTTCGCCGAGGTCTACCGGCGCGAAGGCCTCACCGACTGGACCTGAGCCCAGCGGCACGGCCCGTTTCGCGGCGGGTGCGGGGCGCCCCGTGCAGCGCAGGGGCTTGCGCGGCGTCCGCCTGCGCGCAGGTCGATTCCGTTCCAGCCCGCGCCGTGGCGGGCGCCCGCACGTCAGTCCAGGAGTGTCAGCACCGTTTCCGGCGGGCGGCACAGGCGGGTGCCGCGCGGGGTAACCACCACGGGCCGGTTGATCAGGCGCGGGTTGTCGAGCATGGCTGCCAGCAGGGCCTCGTCGTCGGCATCGGCAAGCCCTTGCTCCGCGTAGGCCGGTTCCTTTTCCCGCACCAGTCCGCGCAGTCCCAGGCCGCTTTCCCCGGCGACCCGGAGCAGGGCTGCGCGATCGGGCGGCTCCGCGAGGTAGTCGACCACGTCCGGCTCGACCCCCCGATCGCGAAGAAGCTGCAGCACGGCGCGCGAGTTCGAGCACCGCGGGTTGTGCCAGACCACGACGCGGGCCGCGTCCATCAGAACCACTCCAGCAGGGCGAAGCCCACGCCCACGTAGGTGGCGCGGTGGTTGTAGTCGATCATGCTCTCGCCGTAGCCGTCGAACACCTGCACGTGGCCGCGCAGCAGGTTGGTGATCGGGAAGCCGTAGTCCAGCTGCAGCGAGCCGTGCGAGCGGTCGCCGCCGCGCAGCGAGTGGCGCGCGGTCAGCGACAGCTCGTGGCCATTGCGGTTGTAGACCAGCAGCGCGTCGCCGCGGCCGACGTAGTCCTCGATGTCCGCGTTGTTGTCGTCGGCCGCGTCCTCCTCGATGCGGTACCAGGGTCGCACCACGAAGGCCCAGTTCTCGCGGTCCAGGCCGACGTTGAGGATCACCCGGTTCCAGCTGCGCGAGAGCGGGTCGCTGCGGCCGTTGGACTGGTGGTTGAAGCTGATTCCGGTCATGCGCCCGTTCCAGCCGAGCAGGCTGTAGTTGTTGCGGAACAGCAGCATGATCTCCGGCTCGTAGTTGGTCTCGCGGAACGGCCGCGAGATTTCCGAGTTGTAGACCTGCCAGCGCGAGCTCTGGGTGTAGCCGGCCCAGATGTCGCCGTTGTCGCCGAACACGTTTTCGGCCAGCTTGGTCTTGAAGCTGATCTGGAACTTGGCCTCGACGCTGTCCAGCTCCTCCGGCGTGGTCACGGTGTTGTTGGGGTTGGGCGAGCTCGGCATGTCGTTGACGTCGCTGGTCCAGAACGCGGGCAGCAGGTACACCGGCTTGTAGGCGCGGAACTGGAAGATGCCGAGCTTGGAGTCCTTGGCCAGTTCCCAGCGGCTGTCGAGCAGCGACCCGCGGCCGGCGTTGGCGATCGCGTCCAGGGCGGCGGGGTCCTGCGCCAGGTCGTGGCGGCCGAACAGCTCCCCGGTGCGGTGGCGCGCACGCTGGCCCGCGGTGGCGTCCGGCGGCAGGGCTGCCGCGCGCTGTTCGGCGCGCTGTTGCTTCACCTGTTCCTCGGCGGCCCGCGCCTGCTGGTCGGCATCGCGGGTGTGCTCGGCGTCGCGGCCATACACGGCGTCGTAGCAGGCCAGGCGGGCGGCGTCCGAGGCGATCGCGCGGCAGGCGTCGGCGGTACCGGGGAGGGCGGTCGACTCCTGCGCCGCCAACCCGCCGGCGATGGCGTAAAGCGGGGCGATCAGGGCCAGGGTGCGGGGCAGGGCGGGGGACCGGGTCACGGACGGGGCTCCATTGAAGTCAGACGAACCAGGCGAACACGAAGAGCCCGAGCATGGCGAAGGCCAGGGCCAGTTTCAGCACGGTGCCGAGCAGCAGGCCCAGCCAGGTGGCCAGCCCCACGTGCGTCGCGCGGCGGAGGGCGCGGGTATGCCACAGCTCGCCCAGCAGCGCGCCGAGGAAGGGGCCGGCGAGGAGGCCGACCGGCCCGAAGAACACGCCCGCCAGGGTGCCCAGGGCGGCGCCCCAGACCGCCAGCGGGCCGGCCCCGATCCGCTTGGCGCCCGCGGCGGTGGCGACGAAGTCCGCCACCACCGACAGCGCGGTCAGCAGGCCGAGCAGGACCAGGGTGACCGGGCCGATGCGCTGGAAATCCCCGGCCCAGGCGGCGACCAGCATGCCGGCGAAGACCAGGGGCAGGCCGGGCAGGGCGGGCAGGATCACCCCGGCCAGGCCGACCAGGGCCAGCACGGCCGCCACCACGTACCAGAAGAGTGCGGGATCCATCAGCGTCCTTTCCTGCCCGGGGCGGGCCAAGTCCTTGGCATGATTGCATTTCCCCCGGACGGGGGGTAATTTTGGGCCGCTGCGCTTGACAAGGTCACCGTGACTCGTGGCCGAATGCGGTAGGTCCCGTGATGATGGTCCGCTACATCGTTACACCGCGCGTACTCCTTGCAACCAGCCGCCGTGGCAACGGCGTATCCACCACCCAGCAAAGTTTCGAGGAGTCGCAGTAATGGCAGATCGCGAAGTCGGCACCGTGAAGTGGTTCAACGATGCCAAGGGATTCGGATTCATCAGCCGCGAGAATGGCGAGGACGTGTTCGTCCACTTCCGCGCCATCCAGATGCAGGGCTTCAAGAGCCTCAAGGAAGGCCAGAAGGTCAGCTTCACCGTCGTGCAGGGCCAGAAGGGCCTGCAGGCGGACGCCGTCCAGGCCGCCTGACAAACCTGATCAAGCCTGTACCGGAACGGCCCGCCAGTAGCGGGCCGTTCCTTTTTGCGCGACAGGCTTGATGCGGCGCTGCGTCAGCGCAGCACGACCTTGCCGTTGACCACGCGCACGTAGGTGTTTTCGCGGATGCCGCCGAGGTCGCGCTGGTTGATCACGACCGTGCGGCCGTCGTCCATGCGCACGTGGATGTTGTAGGTATCGGAGGTGACGTTCTTCTGGATGGCGTTGCCGGCCATCGCGCCCGCCGCCGCGCCGGCGACTGCCGACACGTTCTGGTTGCCCTTGCTGCCGCCGGTCTTGTCCGAGATCTCGTGGCCGGCGACCGCGCCGACGATGCCGCCCAGGATCGCGCCGGTGGCCGACGGGGCGCTGCGGTTGGAGGCGATCACGTCGATCCGGGTGACCAGGCCGCAGTCGGCGCAGCGGGCCTGCGAGGGATAGGGCGCGGAGCTGCCGTAGCCGGAGCTGCCGTAGTTGGGCGAAGTCGTGGTGCAGCCGGCCAGGGCAAGCATGCCGAAGGCGGCCAGGCCGATCAGGTGGGTTTGCTTCATCCTCGATACTCCTCGGTGACGGGGTGGCGGACCGGTGCGCGACCTGCGGTCGTGCTGGCGGCCATCGTCATCGCATGCATGTGAACGCAATGCCAATCGTCCGCGGCGCGGCGGAGCGTCGCCGGCATCCTCTCAGCGATGGTTCAGCGGAAATCGCGATGGCAGGCCTTGCAGTCCTCGCCGATGCGTTCGCTTGCCGCCGCCAGTTGCGCGCAGTCCGCCGGCGGCGCGGACAGGGTCTCGTCGAGCGTGGCCCGCAGCCCGCTGGCGGCGGCCGCGAAGCGGCTGTCGTCCTTCAGTCCGGGGAAGGCCATCTCGATGTCGTTGGCCATCGACCGCAACGACTGCAGCCGCGGCAGGCTGTCGCTGACCGCACAGCGGTTGGCCTTGGCCGACTTGCCCAGCTCGGCCGATTGCCTGGCCATGACCTGCATCAGCGCGTCGGGGAACGGGTCGCTGCGCGCCTGCAGAGCCCGCAGCGCCATCACTGCGCAGACCGCGCCGGTGACCAGGCCGACCAGGAAAAGGAACAGGTATCGTCCTGCGTTGCCGGTTCGGGGCGGCGGGCTGGCCATGCGATGTACTCCTTGATACGTGGCGATGGGTGGCGGCGCGCAGGATGATAGGGCCGCGCCGGGTGTCGATGCACCCCCGTTAGAATGCGCGCATGGAAGCATCCGTTTTCGAGCGTTTCGCCGGCATCGACCGGCTGTACGGCCGCGGCGCGGTCGAATGGCTGGCGACCCGGCGCGTGGCGGTGGTGGGCCTGGGCGGCGTCGGTTCGTGGGTGGCCGAGGCGCTGGCGCGCTCGGCGGTCGGCGCGCTCGACCTGGTCGATGCCGACGACCTGTGCATCTCCAACACCAACCGGCAGTTGCCGGCGGTCGCCGGGCAGTACGGACGCAACAAGGCCGAGGCGATGGCCGAACGCTGCCGCGCGATCAATCCGGCGATCGAGGCCCGACCGGTGGCGGCATTCCTTACCGGCGCCAACCTCGAGGAACTGCTGGGGGGCGGCGTCGACCTGGTGGTCGATGCCTGCGACAGCGTCCGCACCAAGGTCGAATCCATCGCCTGGTGCCGCCGGCGCAAGCTGCCGATGCTGACCGTCGGCTCCGCGGGCGGTCGCACCGATCCCACGCTGGTCCGGGTCCGCGACCTGTCCCGCACCGAGCACGACGCGATGCTGGCGCTGGTGCGCAAGAAGTTGCGGGGCGAGCACCGGTTCCCGAAGAACCCGGACCGCTTCTTCGGCGTGCCGGCGGTCTACTCGCTGGAGAACGTGAAGTATCCGCAGGCCGACGGCAGTGTCTGCGGCGTGCGCCCGGCGATGGGCGCCGACGCCGCGCTCAAGCTGGACTGCGGCGCCGGCCTCGGCGCGGCCACCCACGTCACCGGCGCATTCGCCTTCGCCGCCGCCGGCAAGGCACTGGAGATGCTGCTCAAGCGCCGCATCGCCGCGTAGAGCGGGGCTCGCCCCGCTGCTTCGACAGGGCGTCCCGCCGGTGGCGGACCATTCGGACCTGCTGCGCCCCGTGCCCGTAGAGCGGGGCTTGCCCCGCTGCTGTTGACGACGTGTCGGCCGGCGAGCGCTGCAGCCGGGCAAGCCCGGCTCTACGGGGCAGGGAGGGCGAACAGGCGCTGGGCATTCGCGGTGGTGGCCGCGGCGATCTCCTCGGGCGCCTGGCCGCGCAGCATCGCCACGACATCCAGGACCTGGCGCAGGCGCGCGGGCTCGTTGCGCTGGCCACGGATGCCGGCGTCCGGCTGGTCCGGCGCATCGGTCTCCAGCAGCAGGAACTCCAGCGGCATCCGCGCCACCAGCCGGCGCAGGCGCTGCGCGCGTTCGTAGGTCAGCGGACCGCCCAGGCCGATCATGAAGCCCAGGCTCCAGAGCTGCCGCGCCTGCTCGGGGCTGCCGGAGAAACTGTGGACCACGCCACGCAGCCGTCCATCGCCGAGGCGGCGGATCGAGGCGATCACCGCATCGACCGCGCGACGCGCGTGCACGATCAGTGGCAAGCCATGCTCGCGGGCCAGTCGCAGCTGGCCGTCGAAGTAGTGCGCCTGCGCGTCACGATCGAGCCCTTCGACGAAGTAGTCCAGGCCGCATTCGCCGATGGCGGGCGGATGCTCGTTCTCGATCCAGCTCGCCAGCTCATGAAGGTCGTCGGGCCGGTGCTCGGCCAGGAACGTCGGATGCAGGCCGTAGGCAGGATACAGGCCCGGCGCGGCGCGGCAGACCTGGCGCAGCTTCGGCCAGCTCGCCGCGGTCACCGCCGGTACCACCTGCCCGAGCACGCCGGCGGCGCGCGCGCGCTCGACCACCGCGTCGCGGTCGGCATCGAACTCGGCCGCATCCAGGTGGCAGTGGCTGTCGAGCAGCCGCATCAGGTCGCGTGCGGGCCGGTTGCCGCGGTCATCGCGCCTTCCGTCACTGCGGGCGCCGCTCCGGTTCAGGCAGCGCCGGCGGATCCTTGCGCCGTTTCCAGTTGGCCAGCAGGAGCGTGGCCAGGCCCAGCACGACCTCGTCGATCAGCGGGATCGGATCGAACGGCCACAGGAAGCTGATCGCGAAGGCCACCATGGTGACCTTGAACAGGGTCGGGAAGCGCAGGCCGCGCGCCCATTGCATGAACGGCAGCATGAGGGGGCTGGGCATGGCGGCGGGCCTCGCTCGGAACACGCGCGCAAACTACCATGGCCGTCACAGACCCGAAGAATTTGCCGGTCGAACGCATTCCGGGTCCTGTTCAGGTTTGCCATGATGGAATTCCCCCGAACGTCATGCGGGAACCGCCCGCGAGGAGCCAGGCCATGAAGCAAGCCACTACGATCCTGATCGCCGCCGGTGCCCTGCTGGTGGGGGGCATCGCTACCGCGGCCTTCATGAACAACCGCGACCGGCAACCCGATTCGGTGCTCGCCACCCCGGCCGATGCGGCGCTGGCCGCCGACGACGCGGCCCCGGGCGAGGACGAGATCGCGGCCAACACCCTGGAGTACGCCGAGATCGTCAAGGTCGATCCGGTAACCCAGAAGGAGAAGCTCTACGCCACCGTGATCGGCACCGAGCCGGTGCGCGAAACCACCCAGACCAGCGTACCCAGGGAAGTCTGCGAGGACGTGGTGGTCGAGGAACGGCTGCCCGAGCGGGACGGCAACGTCGGCGGCACCGTGGCCGGTGCGGTCATCGGCGGCCTGCTCGGCAACCAGGTCGGCGGCGGCAGCGGCAAGAAGGCCGCGACCGCGGCCGGCGCGATCGCCGGCGGCGTGGTCGGCAACCAGGTCGACAAGCGCCATGTCGGCGGCAACGTCGTGACCCGGACCGAGCGCCAGTGCCATACCGAGCAGGCCGTGTCCGAGTCGAGCAAGGTGACCGGCTACAACGTGACCTACCGCAACGCCGACGGCACCACCGGCACCATGCGCATGGCGAGCAAGCCGGGCGACCGGGTGGCGCTGGGCAATACCGACAAGGTGGTCGGCTACGACGTGACCTATCGCTACAACGACCGGGAAGGCACGCTGCGGATGGACAGCAAGCCGGAGACCGACCGGCTGCCGGTGGTGGACGGCCAGATCGTGACGGCGACCGCCGTGGCCGAGGCGCCCGAGGGCGCGACCCGGCAGTAACCACGCCGGCGGGCAGCGCAACGCCGCTGTCGACCGCAGGACAGGGAAGGCCGGCGCCACGCCGGCCTTCTTTTTTTTGAGCGCAGCGCCCCCGGCATCGCCCGCCTCCGCTGCCGGGCCGATACAATCGCAACCATCCCAACACCGGTTCCCGACATGGCCCTGTCACCGTATGACCTGTTCGACGTGCGTTCCCTGCTCAGCGACGAGGAGCGCGCCGTCCAGGAGGCCGTGGCCCGCTTCACCGACGAGCGCGTCCTGCCGATCATCGGCGAGGCCTTCGACCAGGGCCGCTTCCCGAAGGAGCTGGTGGCCGAAGTCGCCTCGCTGGGCCTGCTCGGTTCCTCGCTCCCCGAGGAATACGGCTGCGCCGGCCTCAATGCGGTCAGCTACGGCCTGATCTGCCAGGAACTCGAGCGCGGCGACAGCGGCATCCGCAGTTTCGTCAGCGTGCAGTCGTCGTTGTGCATGTACCCGATCTACGCCTACGGCAGCGAGGAACAGCGCCGCCGCTGGCTGCCGGACATGGCCGCCGGCAAGGTCATCGGCTGTTTCGGCCTGACCGAGCCGCACGGCGGTTCGGATCCGGCCAACATGAAGACCCACGCGCGCAGGGACGGCGGCGACTGGGTGATCAACGGCTCCAAGATGTGGATCACCAACGGCAACCTGGCCGACATCGCCATCGTCTGGGCGCAGACCGACGACGGCATCCAGGGCTTCGTGGTGGAGAAGGGTACGCCCGGCTTCACCGCCCAGGAGATCAAGCACAAGATGAGCCTGCGCGCGTCGGTGACCTCCTCGCTGTTCTTCGACAACGTGCGCGTGCCCGATTCCAGCCGCCTGCCCAACGTGAAGGGCCTCAAGGGCCCGCTGGGTTGCCTCACCCAGGCCCGCTACGGCATCACCTGGGGCCCGATCGGCGCAGCCATCGCCTGCCTGGACGAAGCGTTGCACTACTCCAAGGAGCGCATCCTGTTCGGACGCCCGGTGGCGGCCACCCAGAGCGCGCAGATCAAGCTGGCCGAGATGGCCCGCCGCATCACCCTGGCCCAGCTGCTGGTGCTGCAGCTTGGCCGGCTCAAGGATGCCGGCACGATGCAGCCGCAGCAGGTGTCGCTGGCCAAGTGGAACAACTGCCGCATGGCCATCGACATCGCTCGCGAATGCCGCGACCTGCTCGGCGGCGCCGGCATCACCACCGAGCACGCGGCGATCCGCCACGCGCTGAACCTGGAGTCGGTGATCACCTACGAGGGCACCGAGACCGTGCACCAGCTGGTGATCGGGCGCGAGCTCACGGGGCTGAGCGCGTTCTGACCGGCCACGCCGCGGCGGCCCGCGACGGGTTGCCGCGCGTGCGCGCCAATGCGCCCAGCGCGCTCCTTCGACGGACTCCACGCCATGGACCGTTCCTCGCTGCAACTGGAAACCCCACGCCTCCTGCTGCGCCTGCCGCGGCAGCAGGACTTCGAGGCGTGGGCCGCGTTCCTCGCCGACGTCGAGGCGACCCGCCACCTCGGTGGCGTGCAGCCGCGCCCGGTGGCCTGGCGCGGCCTGGCGGCCATGGTCGGCGCCTGGCACCTGAAGGGCTTCGCGATGTTCTCGGTGGTCGAGAAGGACACGGGCCAGTGGGTCGGCCGGGTCGGGCCATGGCAGCCGGAAGGCTGGCCGGGCACCGAGGTCGGCTGGAGCATCGTGCGCGAGCGCTGGGGACGCGGCTACGCCCCGGAGGCGGCGGCAGCGTGCACCGACTGGGCGTTCGACACGCTGGGCTGGAGCGAAGTCATCCATACCATCGCGCCCGGGAACGCCAACTCCAAGGCGGTGGCCGCCAAGCTCGGCTCGCGCTTCATCGGCATGGGTCGCCTGCCCGAGCCCAGCCACGAAAAGCCGGTGGAAATCTGGGGCCAGACCCGCGCCGAATGGCGGGCGCGCAAGGAGCAGGCATCGTGATCACCGTCTACGGCATGTCCATGTCCGGCAACTGCTACAAGCTGCGCCTGTTGCTGGAGCAGCTCGGCCGCGACTACCGCTGGATCGAGGTCGACAGCGCCCGTGGCGAGACCCGCACTCCCGAGTTCCTGGCCAGGAACCCCAACGGCAGGGTGCCGCTGATCGAACTGGAAGACGGCCGGGTGCTGGTCGAATCCAACGCGATCCTGTGCTGGCTGGCCGAAGGCACCGGCTTCGTGCCCGCCGATGCCTGGCAGCGGGCGCAGGCGCTTTCCTGGATGTTCTTCGAACAGTACAGCCACGAGCCGTACATCGCCGTGGCCCGCTTCATCCGCGGCTGGACGCCCGCCGATTCGCCGCGGCGCGCCGAGCTGCCGCGGCTGCGCGAGCGCGGCCACCAGGCGCTGGCGGTGATGGAACGGCACCTGCAGTCGGCCGACTGGTTCGCCGGCGCGGCCTACGGCATCGCCGACATCGCACTGTTCGCCTACACCCACTGCGCCGGCGACGGCGGCTTCGACCTGTCCGCGTACCCGCGCATCGGCGCCTGGCTGGAGCGCGTGCGCGCCACGCCCGGCTTCGTGCCGATGCCGCCGCTGGACGACGAAGCGACCGCGCGGCTGGCCTTGACCGATTGAACCAGAAGACCCCGATGAACGCTGCCGCCTCTACCCCGACCATTCCCGCCTGGAAACGCGGCATCAACCGCGCCGAGATCTGCGACCGCAACTTCAGCGAGTTCGTCCGCGCCTGGCGCGGCACGCCGGCGCCGCGCCCGCGCGACGGTGGTCCGGTGCTGCCGGGCAGCGCGCTGGATGCGCGTGGTTTCCGCGAGCTGCTGGAGTCGCAGCTCATCAGCCGCCACCTGGACTTGATGGCGCGCGTGCTACGCGTGCAGAACAAGGTCTTCTACACCATCGGCAGCAGCGGCCACGAAGGCAACGCGATGGTGGCCCGGCTGGCCCGCCACACCGATCCGGCATTCCTGCATTACCGCAGCGGCGGCTTCATGGCCGAGCGCTTCCGCAAGCTGCCCGGCATGGATCCGGTGATGGACTCGGCGCTGAGCTTCGCCGCCAGCGCCGAGGACCCGGCGTCCGGGGGCCGGCACAAGGTGTGGGGCAGCAAGCCGTTGTGGGTGCTGCCGCAGACCTCGACGATCGCCTCGCACCTGCCCAAGGCGCTGGGAACGGCGGTGGCCATCGAGCAGGCGCGGCGCATCGGCCACGCGCTGCCGGTACCGGCCGACAGCATCGCCATCTGTTCCTTCGGCGACGCCTCCAGCAACCACGCCACGGCCCAGACCGCGTTCAATGCCGCCGCCTGGACCGCCTACCAGGGCCTGCCGGCGCCGGTGCTGTTCGTCTGCGAGGACAACGGCATCGGCATCTCGGTGAAGACGCCCGACGGCTGGATCGGTCGCAATTTCCGCCATCGCCCCGACCTGGATTATTTCCATGCCGACGGCCTGGACCTGGCCGCCGGCTACGGGCAGGTGCAGGCGGCGGTGGAGCATTGCCGCCGCACCCGCCGGCCGACCTTCCTGCACCTGCGCACGACCCGGATCATGGGCCACGCCGGCACCGACTTCGAGATCGAGTGGCGCAGCATCGAGGAGCTGTGCGCGGTGGAAGCGACCGACCCGCTGCTGCACAGCGCGGCCATCGCCCTGGAGTCCGGGCTGATGGGCGCCGACGAGCTGCTGGAACTGTACGAAACCACGCGCAAGCGCTGCTTCGCGGCGGCCGAGGAGGCCGACCGCCGGCCGCGGCTGGCGTCGCTGGCCGACGTGGTCGCGCCCTTGGCGCCTTACACCCCGGCCGCGGTGGCCGCCGAGGCCGCGCGTCCGGCGCCGGAGCAGGCGCGCATCGCCGCCTATGGCGGCGAGGACAGGCTGCCGGAGAAGCAGGTGCCGCGGCACCTGGCGATCCAGATCAACCAGGCCCTGCACGAGTTGATGGCCAAGTACCCGGAAACGCTGCTGTTCGGCGAGGACGTGGCGCAGAAGGGCGGCGTGTACACGGTCACCAAGGGCCTGCAGAAGGCGTTCAAGGGCGCGCGCGTGTTCAACACGCTGCTGGACGAGACGATGATCCTCGGCCTGGCCCAGGGCTACGCCAACATGGGCATGCTGCCGCTGCCCGAGATCCAGTACCTGGCCTATTTCCACAACGCCTGCGACCAGATCCGCGGCGAGGCGGCCAGCCTGCAGTTCTTCAGCAACGACCAGTACCGCAACCCGATGCTGGTGCGCATCGCCGGCCTGGGCTACCAGCGCGGCTTCGGCGGCCACTTCCACAACGACAACTCGATCACCGCCCTGCGCGACATCCCCGGCATCGTCGTCGGCTGTCCCTCGCGCGGCGACGACGCGGCGACGATGCTGCGCACGCTGGCGGCCCTGGCCAAGGTCGACGGCCGCGTGGCGGTGTTCCTGGAACCGATCGCGCTGTACATGACCAAGGACCTGCACGAGGCCGGCGACGGCCAGTGGCTGTTCCCGTACCCGGAGCAGGGGCAGGCGATGGTCCTGGGCGAGGGCCGGATCTATCCCTCTGGTGCAGGGGCGGGGCAGGACGATGACCTGGTCGTGTTCACCTACGGCAACGGCGTGCCGATGAGCCTGCGCGCCGCGCGCCGGATCGAACAGGCGCACGGCTGGAAGGTACGCGTGGTCGACCTGCGCTGGCTGGTACCGCTCAACGAGGCCTTTATCGTCGAACAGGCGTCGACGGCCCGGCGGATCCTGGTGGTGGACGAAGGCCGGCGCAGCGCCGGCGTGGGCGAGGGCGTGATCACCGCGATCGCCGAGGGCGGCTACCGGTCGCGGCCGTTCCGGCGCGTGGTCGGCGCCGACACCTACACCCCGCTGGCCGGCGCGGCATTTCTGGTGATTCCCGGCGACGACGACATCGTCGCCGCTGCCGCCGAACTGGCCGGTTGATCCCGTGGAGCGGGGCTCGCCCCGCTGCTTTCCGGACGACGCGATCGAGGCAAGGCAGCGGGGCAAGCCCCGCTCTACGGAAGCGTCGCGGGTGCACCAGGGCCAGCGGGGAAAACGTCCCGCCGCGGGAATGGTTTCTTCACCTGCTGCCGGCGCCGTTTTGCCTAGCATCCGGGTCCTGTTCTCCCCAACAGGATCCGGCCATGGACAAGCGCAAGATCGCGGTATTCGTCGGCAGCCTCCGCGAAGGCTCGTTCAACCGCCAGCTGGCGCGCGCGCTGGAACGGCTGGGCGAGGACCGGCTGGAATTCGACCACGTCGATATCGGCTCGCTGCCGTTCTACAACCAGGATTTCGACGGCGACTATCCGCAGGAAGGCATTGCGCTGAAGGCGCAGGTCCGCGCCGCCGACGCGGTGCTGTTCGTCACCCCCGAATACAACCGGTCGGTACCGGGCGTGCTCAAGAACGCGATCGACCTGGCCTCGCGTCCCTACGGCGACAGTGCGTTCGCCGGGCTGCCGGCGGCGGTGATCGGCGCCTCGGTCGGGGCGATCGGCACGGCGATGGCCCAGCAGCACCTGCGCAACATCCTGTCCTACCTGGACATGGCGGTGATGCCGCAGCCCGAGGCCTACCTGCAGTTCAAGGACGGGCTGGTCGACGCGGATGGCCGGGTGACCCGGCAGGACACGCGCGAGTTCCTGGAGGACTTCGTCGACCGCTTCGTCGAGTGGATCGACCGGCAGCGCGGCTGATCGGATGGCAACAACGGCCAGCGCGAGCCGTGCGGCCAGCCTGACGGGGCCGGCCGCGCTCAGTGGGCGCCGGTTTCGCTTCCCGCGTCGCGCGCGCCACGCATCCGTGCCAGGTGCGACCGCACGCGCTGCAGGGGCAGCGCGTCACGCGCCCCCTCGTCGGTGAGGACGGCGGCCAATGCGCGCCGGAAGGGCGGCAACGCGGCGCTGGCGCGCAGGGTCGCGCTCCGCAGCCAGCGTGCCGGCAGGCGGTCGTCCGTATAGAGCCCGACGATCGCGCGGGTGGCCTGGAACAGCGGCCAGCTGCCACGGCGGTGGCGACGCTCGTAGCGTGCCAGCAATGCCGCATCGCCGAGGTCGCGTCGCTGGCGCAGGGCGGTGGCGGCCAGGTCGGCCAGCCGCTCGACGCTGGCCAGCCCGAGGTTGAAGCCGTGCGCGGTGACCGGATGCATGCCCACGGCCGCATCGCCCGCCAGCGCCAGGCGCGTACCGGCGAAGCGGTGCGCCCAGGTCGCCACCAGCGGGTAGACGTGCCGGCTGCTGGCCAGCTCGATCCTGCCGAGGCGGCCGCCGTAGCGGCGCTGCAGGTCGGCGGCGAACGCGGCCTCGTCCATCGCCGCCAGGGCGCGGGCCTGCTCGCCGGGCAGGGTGACCACCGCGCCGGCCAGTTGTTCCGACAGCGGCAGCAGGGCCAGGGTCTGGCCCAGGCCGAACCATTCCCAGGCTGCGTGCCCGTGCGGCAGCTCGTGGCGGATCCGGCAGACCAGCATGGCCCTGCCGAAATCGTGCAGCTCCGCGCCGATGCCCAGCGCCCGCCGTGTCTCCGAATATCGGCTGTCGGCGGCCACCAGCAGACGCGCTTGCAGGCGCGTGCCGTCGGCCAGTTGCAGCCGCGCGCCGTCGGCACCGGCGTGGATCGAGGCGACCTTGGCCGAGGCATGGAGGTCGATTCCCGCGGTTTCCCGCACCGCCTGCCAGGCCGCGCGCCGGATCAGGTGGTTGGCGACCAGGTCGCCCAGGCGGTCGCCGGCTTCCGGCCGGACGCGCAACTCGTGGGGCAGTTCGCGGTCCATCACCCGCGCGGTGCGCAGCGGGAAGGCTTCGTCCTCCGGAATGCGCTGCCACACGTCCAGCTCCCGCAGCAGGCGCACCGAGGCATGGGTCAGGGCGATCTCGCGGCCGTCGAAGGCCGGGTCGGCCAGCGCGGCCTGTGGCTGCCGCTCGACCAGGGCGACCGCCAGGCCCTGCACGGCGAGGGCTCGCGCCAGGCAAAGCCCTACCGGGCCCGCGCCTACGATGGCGACGTCGTGGTCCATCCATGTGCTCCTGTCGGTCGGTGCGCCAGTGTCGCGGACCGGGTCGTCCCGGCGCCCTGATCGAGGTCAAGCCGCGCCCTGCGTCAGTGCGGGGCGGAGCCGCGGAGACCGGCCCGTGGCCGGCTATACTGCACGGTCCGAACACCGCGGTCGGATGCTGCGGGCGTTGTGATTCAATCACTTGCGCCGCATTCCGGCCAAATCACTTCATTCCGGTGGCGCGTTGCGCCGCATACCCCGGGGAATCGATCGCCGCATGCGCCTGTCCACGATCAAGCTGTCCGGCTTCAAGTCCTTCGTCGACCCCACCACGCTGCACCTGCCGACCAACATGACCGGCGTGGTCGGCCCCAACGGCTGCGGCAAGTCCAACATCATCGACGCGGTGCGCTGGGTGATGGGCGAGAGCTCGGCCAGCCGCCTGCGCGGCGACTCGCTGACCGACGTGATCTTCTCCGGCTCGGCCGCGCGCAAGCCGGTCAGCCAGGCCACCGTCGAGCTGATCTTCGACAACTCCGACCACGCCATCGCCGGCGAGTACGCCGCCTTCAACGAGATCTCGGTCAAGCGCACGGTCAGCCGCGACGGGCAGAGCCAGTACTACCTCAACGGCACCAAGTGCCGGCGCCGCGACATCACCGACCTGTTCCTGGGCACCGGCCTGGGGCCGCGCAGCTACTCGATCATCGAGCAGGGCATGATCAGCCAGATCATCGAGGCCCGCCCGGAAGACCTGCGCATCTACCTGGAAGAGGCCGCCGGCATCTCCAAGTACAAGGAGCGGCGCAAGGAGACCGAGACCCGGATCCGCCACACGCGCGAGAACCTGGATCGTCTCAACGACCTGCGCGAGGAGGTCGACAAGCAGCTCGAGCACCTGCGCCGCCAGGCCCGCCAGGCCGAGCAGTACCAGGCGCTGGCCGCCGAGCGCAAGGTCAAGGACGCGGAGTGGAAGGCGCTGCAGTTCCGCGCGCTGGACGTGCAGCTGCAGGCCCTGCGCGAGCGCCTGGCCCAGGAAGAGACGAAGCTGGAGCAGATCATCGCCGGCCAGCGCGAGGCCGAGCGCGAGATCGAGACCGGGCGCGTGCGCCGCGAGGCGGCGGCCGAGGCGTTGAACAAGGCCCAGGCCGAGGTCTACCAGGTCGGTGGCGTGCTCGCCCGCATCGAGCAGCAGATCCAGCACCAGCGCGAACTGGCCAGCCGCCTGAACCAGGCGCGCGACGAGGCCGCCAGCGCGCTGGGCGAACTGGACCAGCACATCGCCGACGACCGGCAGAAGCTCGAGGCGCTGCGCGGCACCGTGGAAGAGGCGGAGCCGCGGCTGGAGCAGCTGCGCGAGGACGACGTGTTCAAGCAGGAGGCGCTGCGCGAAGCCGAGGCGGCGCTGGCCGACTGGCAGCAGCGCTGGGAGGCCCACGGCCGCCAGGCGGCCGAGGCCTCGCGTGCCGGCGAGGTCGAGCGCACCCGCGTGGATTACCTTGACCGGCAGGCGCTGGAGGCCGACCGCCGCCGCGAGGCGCTGGCGGCCGAGCGCGCCGGCCTGGACCTGGAGGCGCTGGCCGAGGCCTTCGAGCAGGCGCAGATCCAGCACGAGACGCAGAAGTCCGCGCTGGACGGGCTCAACGAACAACTGGAAGCACGCAAGCAGGACGTGTCCGGCCTGCAGGAGCAGCAACGCGCCGCCCAGGGCGAGCTGGCCGAGGTACGCAAGCAGGCCCAGGCCGCGCGCGGTCGCCTGTCCTCGCTGGAAACCCTGCAGCAGGCCGCCCTGGGCCAGGAGCAGGGCGCGGCGGTGGCCTGGCTCAAGGCGCGCGGCCTGGATTCGGCCGCCCGCGTCGGCGAGCGCCTCACCGTCGAGGACGGCTGGGAAAACGCGGTGGAAGGTGCACTGGGTCAGCTGATCGAAGGCGTGCTGGTCGAGGCGCCCGAACAGCTGGTCGAGGCGCTGGCCGACCTGGGCGAGGGCCGCATCGCGCTGGTCGCCGAGGACACGGCCAGCGCGTCGTTCGCGCCGACCTCGCTGGCGGCCAAGGTGCAGGGGCCGCTGGCCGTGCGCCGCCTGCTGGCGCGGCTGCACGCGGCCGATGACCTGGCCCATGCGCGCCGGCTGCTGCCGGCCCTGGGCGAGGGCGATTCGATCATCACCCGCGCCGGCGAGCGGCTGGGCGAGGGCTGGGTGCGGGTGTCGCGGCAGGGCGCCGCCAAGCAGGGCGCACTGCTGCGCGAGCGCGAGATCCAGTCGCTGCGCAGTGCCATCGAGGAGCTGCAGCAGCGCGAGGCGGCGCTGGAAGACCGCCTGGTGCACCTGCGCGACCAGCTGCTGGCCGCCGAGCAGCAGCGCGAGGACGCGCAGCGCCAGCTCTACCTGGCCCACCGCGGCGTCTCCGAGCTGGCGGGACAGCTGCAGAGCCAGCAGGGCCGCATGGATACCGCGCGCCAGCGGATCGAGCGCATCGAGAACGAGCTGGCGCAGCTGGTGCAGACCCTGGACAGCAGCCGCGAGCAGGCCCGCGAGGCCCGTGGCCGGCTGGAAGACGCGGTCGTGTCGATGGGCGACCTGGAAACCGCGCGCCAGGCGCTGGAGGCCGAGCGCCGCCAGCGCACCGAGGCCCGCGACCTGGCCCGCGACGCCGCCCGCGCCAGCCGCGACGCCACCCATGCGCTGGCGCTGGCCCTGGAATCCCAGCGCACCCAGATCGCCTCGCTGACGCAGGCGCTGCAGCGCATGGACGCCCAGCGCGGCCAGCTGGATTCGCGCCTGGGCGAACTGAGCGCGCAGCTGAGCACCGGCGACTCGCCGGTGCAGGCGCTGGAATCCGAACACCAGGCTGCCCTGGCCGAACGCGTGCGCGCCGACCGCGCGCTCGGCGAGGCGCGCTCGCTGCTGGAAGGCATCGACAACGAACTGCGCGGCTTCGAGCAGACCCGCCACCAGCGCGACGAGCAGTCGCTGGCCCAGCGCGAGCGCATCTCCCAGCGCCGGCTCGACCAGCAGGCGCTGGTGCTCAAGGCCGAGCAGCTGGTCCAGGCGATCACCGCCGATGGGCTGGTCCTGGAAGACGTGGTCAATACGCTGCCGGAAGTGGCCGACGTGTCGCAGTGGGAGCAGGCGGTCGGCCAGATCGACGCGCGCATGCGTCGCCTGGAGCCGGTCAACCTGGCCGCGATCCACGAATGCGGCGAGGCCGAACAGCGCAAGCAGTACCTGGACTCGCAGAACACCGACCTGACCACCGCCCTGGAAACCCTGGAAGAGGCGATCCGCAAGATCGACCGCGAGACCCGCGGCCGTTTCAAGGACACCTTCGACCGGGTCAATTCCGGCATCCAGCAGCTGTATCCGCGCCTGTTCGGCGGCGGCCACGCCTACCTCGAGCTGACCGGCGAAGACCTGCTCGACACCGGCGTGGCGATCATGGCCCGCCCACCCGGCAAGCGCGTCTCGAACATCTCCCTGCTGTCCGGCGGCGAGAAGGCGATGACCGCGGTGGCGCTGGTGTTCGCCATCTTCCAGCTCAACCCGGCCCCGTTCTGCCTGCTCGACGAGGTGGACGCGCCGCTGGACGAAGCCAACGTCGGCCGCTTCACCGCAATGGTCAAGGAAATGAGCGAGAAGGTGCAGTTCCTGTTCGTCAGCCACAACAAGGCGACGATGGAGGCGGCGCACCAGCTCTCCGGCGTGACCATGCGCGAACCGGGCGTGTCGCGCCTGGTCAGCGTCGACCTGGACGAGGCCGCGCGCCTGGCCGGCGCGGCCTGAGCGGCCGCGGCGGACGCGCCGGGGTTTTTCCCCGGCCGCCGCTCGTGACATCCTTGCAGCCTTCTGACCCCCGGCGGAGACGCGTTCCATGTCCGACAAAGACCTGCTGCGCATCGGCATCCTGATCGTCGGCCTGCTGCTGCTGGCGGCGATCTGGTTCTTCGGCAGGCCGCGCAAGGAACAGCAGGGCACGCGCCGCGAGTCCCGGCAGTCGCCGGCGATGACGCCCGAGTACGGCAGCGCCCGGCGCGAGCCGTCGCTCGACGGCCTCGACCCGGCGGCGGCGGACGAGGACTACAGCGGTGAGCGGGTCAGCCAGCCCGAGCTGGGCCTGGGCGGCGCGGCGGCGCCCGCGGCCAGCCACCTGGGCCGGCGCGAGACCCAGGATTTCGACAAGATCGTTTCGCTGTACGTGGCCGCCCGCGCCGGGAGCGTGCTGCGCGGGGAAGACATCGTGGTGGCGGCCGAGAAGACCGGCATGGTCTTCGGCCACATGAGCGTGTTCCACCGACTGCTGGAAGGGCACCCGGAACGCGGCCCGGTGTTCAGCATGGCCAGCATCATCAAGCCCGGCAGCTTCGACATGGGCACGATCCGGGAACTGGAGACCCCGGCCATCGCCTTCTTCCTGACCCTGCCGGCGCCGGTGCCGGCGCTCGATGCCTGGGAGAAGATGCTGCCCACCGTGCAGCGCATGGCCGAACTGCTCGACGGCGTGGTCCTGGACGACAGCCGCAACGCGCTCGGTCGCCAGCGCATCGCCCACATCCGCGACGAGCTGCGCGCCTACGACCGCCAGCACGAGGCGCCTCCGCTGACCAAGGCGCCGCGCTGGTAGGCGGCGACGGACGATGTCCGTCCGCGGCATCAGCCACGTGACCTTCGTGGTCGCCGACCTGGAACGCACCGCGCGCTTGCTGTGCGAAGGGCTGGGCGCGCGCGAAGTCTACGACAGCGCCGGTCGCGAGCATTCGCTCTCGCGCGAGAAGTTCTTCGTGCTGGGCGATGCCTGGCTGGTGGCGATGGAAGGCGCGCCGCTGGCCGAGCGCAGCTACCGGCACGTGGCTTTCGCCGTGGACGGCGCGGACCTGCCACGGTACCGGCAACGCCTGCAGGCGCTGGGCGTGGAGATCCTGTCGGGGCGCGGGCGGATCGAGGGCGAAGGCGCCTCGCTCTACTTCCACGACTACGACAACCACCTGTTCGAACTGCATGCCGGCACACTCGACGAGCGGCTGGCGGCCTATGCGTTCGCCGACGCGGTGCGCGTGGCCGCCAGGGCGGATTGAGCTGCGGGGGCGTCGCCCGGAAGCGGCCGCAGGCCCGCCGCTGCGTTCCCGCGTGGAGGGGGCGAGCCCGGGGTCGGGCCGGCCCGATGCGAGCCGTTCCCCACGCCAGCCAGCCCGTCCGAGCTAGCCCGTCACCACGGCGAACGCCTCGCGGAAGCGCGCCATCTCCGCTGCGGTCCCGACCGTGACCCGCACGTGCCGCGGCATCGCCGGCCAGCTGCGGCCGACGAATACCTTGTGCCGGGCCATCGCCGCGCTGAACGCACGACCGTCGCCTTTTACGTCGACCATGAAGCAGTTGGCCTGGCTGGGCAGGCAGGCATGGCCGCGCGCCGCCAGCCAGGCCACGGTCTCCTCGCGCAGGCGGGTGTTCTCGGCCTTGCGCGCGGCCAGGTGCTGCGGGTGGCGCAGGCTGGCGATGCCGGCCGCCACGCTAGGCACCGGCAGGCTGTTGGCGCCGAACAGCACCAGCCGTTGCAGCAGGTCCGGCCGGGCCACCGCCAGGCCCAGGCGCATGCCGGCCATGCCGTAGATCTTGGAGAAGGTGCGCAGCACGACCACGTCGGCGCCGGCGCGGACCAGGTCCAGCGTGTCCGGCTCGTCGCTGTAGTGGATGTAGGCCTCGTCGACCAGTAGCACGCTGCCGGCCGGCTTGTGGGCCAGCAGCCAGTCGATCCGCGCGCGCGGGGTGATCGAGCCGGTGGGGTTGTTCGGGTTGCACACGTAGACCAGGCCAGCGCCCGACGCCCTGGCCGCGGCCGCCATCGCCTCCACGTCGTGGGCGCCGTCGGCCGGCAGCGGTACGCGCACCACCGGCGCGCCGTGGGCACCGGCCATCTGCGCCAGCGATTCGAAGGTGGGATCGGCGGTGACCAGTGCCGCCTGCTTCGAGGTGAACGCCAGCGCCGCCGAATCCAGCGCCACGCCCGAGCCGCAATAGCCGGCGACCTGGTCTTCGCGCAACTGGTTCTGCGCGACGAACACCTCCACCAGCTCGCGCTGGGGCCCGAACAGGTAGCGGTGGGCCTGGGCCATGCCTGCACCCGCCGCCGCGCGCGCTTCGGGGAACGGACCCTGCGGGTTCTCGTTGAAATTGAGCAGCACCGCATCGGGATCGCCCATGCCCGGCAGCGCCGGCGGCAGTTGCGCATGCGCCGGTCCGGTGCCCAGCAGCGGCGCCAGGCCGGCGGTGGCCAGGCTGCAGGCGGTCAGGCCGAGGAAGCGGCGGCGATCGGGCATGTGCGTCATGGTCGCGTGATGGCGGGAGCCTTCCGGCACGCTACGGGAGCGGCCCGGACGCGGCAAGCGCCCGGGTAGAATCGGCGCATGAGCACCCCCGATCCCGCACGTCGCGTCGCCGAGCTCCGCAGCCGGATCGAAGACGCCAACCAGCGCTACCACCAGCACGACGCGCCGGACATCACCGACGCGCAGTACGACGCGCTGGTGCGCGAGCTAGAGGCCCTGGAAGCCCAGCACCCGGAACTGGCCGCCAGCGACTCGCCGACCCGCCGCGTCGGCGCCGCGCCCGCCGGGCGCTTTCCCCCGGTCGTCCACGCCGTGCCGATGCTCTCGCTGGGCAACGCGTTCGAGGACGGGGAGGTGGCCGACTTCGTGCGCCGCATCCGCGAACGGCTGGACCGCGACGTGCTGGTCTTCTCCGCCGAGCCCAAGCTCGACGGCCTGGCGATCAGCCTGCGCTACGAGGACGGCGCGTTCGTGCAGGGTGCCACCCGCGGCGACGGCGCCACCGGCGAGGATGTCAGCGCCAACCTGCGCACCATCGCGGTGATCCCGCAGCGGTTGCAGGGCAAGGGCTGGCCGAAGGTGCTGGAAGTGCGCGGCGAGGTGTACATGGGCCGCGCCGATTTCGAGCGCTACAACGAGCATGCGCGGCTGCACGGCGGCAAGGTGCTGGCCAACCCGCGCAACGGCGCGGCCGGTTCGCTGCGGCAGATCGATCCGAAGCTCACCGCGCAGCGGCCCTTGAGCTTCTATGCCTACGGCACCGGCCTGGCCGAGGGCGGGACCCTCCCCGACACGCATTCGGCCACGCTGGCGCGGTTGCGCGACTGGGGTTTCCCGGTCAGCGACCTGGCCGAGGTGGTCAGTGGCGTCGAAGGACTGCTCGGGTACTACCGGCGGATCGGCGAGGCCCGCGACGGGCTGCCGTTCGATATCGACGGCGTGGTCTACAAGCTCGACGACTATGCCGGGCAGCGCGAGATGGGTTTCGTCTCGCGCGCGCCGCGCTGGGCCATCGCCCACAAGTTCCCGGCCCAGGAACAGACCACCGTGGTCGAGTCGATCGAGGTCAATGTCGGCCGCACCGGCGCGGTCACGCCGTGGGCGCTGATGCAGCCGGTGCAGGTGGGCGGCGTCACCGTGACCCGCGCCACCCTGCACAACGCCGACCACGTGGCCCGGCTGGACGTGCGCAACGGCGACACGGTGATCGTGCGGCGCGCCGGCGACGTCATCCCGGAGGTGGTGCAGGTGGTGGTCGATCGGCGTCCACCCGATGCCAGGCCCTGGTCGATGCCGATGGCCTGCCCGGTCTGCGGCTCGGAAGTCGTGCGCGAGGAAGGCGCCGCCGTATGGCGCTGCTCCGGCGAGCTGAGCTGCCCGGCGCAGCGCGTCCAGGCGGTGTTCCACTTCGCCAGCCGGCGGGCGATGGACATCGACGGGCTGGGCGAGCGCTACATCGAGTCGCTGTCCGAGCTGGGTTACCTGCAGGACGTGTCGGACCTCTACCGGCTGGGCGTGGACGACCTGCTGGAGATGAAGCGCCGTGCGGACGAGCGCGACGGCACGACGCCCGACACCGTGAAGGCCGGCAAGGTCGCCACCAAGTGGGCCGACAACCTGATCGTGGCGATCGACCGCAGCCGCGACACCACCCTGGCGCGCTTCCTGTACGCGCTGGGCATCGAGCACGTCGGCGAGAGCACGGCCAAGGCGCTGGCGCAGTGGTTCGGCGACCTGGATCTGATCCGCCACCTGCCGTGGCCGCTGTTCAAGCGCGTGCCTGACATCGGCGGCGAGGTGGCGCGTGCGATCGGGCATTTCCTCGACCAGCCCGGCAACCAGCAGGTGATCGACCGCCTGCTCGAACGCGGCGTGCGCATCGGCGACAGCCATCCGCCCAGCCCCAGGCTGGGCGAAGGCCTGGACCTGGCGACGCTGCTGGTCGACCTGGAGATCCCGAAGGTGACGCCGGTGCGCGCGGCGCAGCTGGGCGCGGCGTTCGCGGACGCGCAGGCGGTGCTCGACGCACCGCCGCACAACCTTGTCACCGCCGGCCTGCCGGCCGACACCGCCAACGCGCTGGTGGCCTGGCTGGAATCGCCCTCCAACGCCGAGCTGCTGCTGCGCAGCGCGCAGGCGCAGGCGCGGCTGCGCGCGCTGCTGCCTGACAGCGGCGGGCAGCCGGCCGGTCCGCTGGAGGGCAAGACGGTGGTGCTCACCGGCACCCTCGCCTCGATGGGGCGCGACGACGCCAAGGCCCGGCTCGAATCGCTGGGTGCGAAGACGGCCGGCAGCGTCTCCAAGAAGACCAGCCTGGTGATCGCAGGTGAAGCGGCCGGTTCGAAGCTGGCCAAGGCCGAGGAACTGGGCATCGAGGTCTGGGACGAGGCCCGCCTGCTGGCGTTCCTGGAGCAGCACGGTTGAGCGCCGGCGACTGGCGTCCGAGCGGCAGCCTGGAGGCGATGCGCTTGCGCGCGCGCCTCTATGCGGAAATCCGCGGCTTCTTCGCCGCACGCGGGGTGCTGGAAGTGGAGACCCCGGTGCTGTCGGAAGCCGGCAACACCGAACCGAACATCGACAGCTTCAGCACCGCCTTCAGCGGCCACCGTGATGCCGGTGCGCCACGGCGCTGGCTGCGGACCTCGCCGGAGTATCCGCTCAAGCGCCTGCTGGCCGCCGGCATCGGCGACTGCTACGAGCTGGGACGGGTGTTCCGCAACGGCGAGGCCGGGGGACGCCACAACCCCGAGTTCACCATGCTCGAGTGGTACCGGGTGGGGTGGGACCACCTGCGCCTGGCCGACGAGGCCGTCGCGCTGGTGCAGCTGACGCTGGCGCTCGTAGGACGGTGCGCGGAGGTGGAGTCGGTCACGTACCGGGAACTGTTCCGGCGCGGTGTCGGGATCGATCCGTTCCTGGCGGACGACGCGCAGCTGCGCCACCCGCTGGCCGATATTGTCATCGACGGGCAGGGGCTCACCCGCGACGACTGGCTCGACCTGCTGATGACGCACCGGATCCAGCCAGGCTTCGCCGCCAACCGGATAACCGTCGTGCACGACTGGCCGGCCAGCCAGTGCGCGCTGGCCAGGGTCCGCGATGGCGACCCGCCGGTGGCCGAGCGTTTCGAGCTGTACCTGGGCCGCTTCGAACTGGCCAATGGCTACCATGAACTGACCGATGCGGCCGAGCAGCGCCAGCGCTTCGAACGCGACTGCGCGGTGCGCGCCGCGCGCGGCACCGTGCAACCGCCGGTGGACGGACGCCTGCTCGGCGCGCTGCAGTCCGGCATGCCGGACTGCGCCGGCGTGGCCCTGGGCGTCGAGCGGCTGCTGATGGCCCTGTTGGGCACGGACCGGATCGGCGATGTACTGGCCTTCGATTTCGGACGCGCCTGAGCGGAGTGCGGGGCATTCACCGGATTTTCCGGGGTGGGGTCCAGAATCGGTCGAACAGGGATCCGTCGGGGGGCGGCACGGATGGACGTGGCAGGCGATACGCAGGTAGGCGGAGGACCGGGCGCGATGGCGCGATGGATGGCGCTCTGCGTCGCCTTCGGGATGATGGTCCTGGCCGGCCCTGGCGCCGTCGCGGCGGACGGTGTGGTGCGGTGCGAATCGTCCGACCTCAGGCGGGTGCACTGCCCGATGGATACCCGCAACGACGTCGAACTGGTGCGCCAGCTGTCGGGCAACGCCTGCATCCGCGAGTCGGACTGGGGCGTGGATGCGGCGGGCGTCTGGGTGGCCCGCGGCTGCCGCGCCGAGTTCCGCGCGCGCGACGGCGCCGTCACCGTCAGCCGCCAGATGATCCGCTGCGAATCCAGCGGCGGACGCACCCGCAGCTGCCCGGTGGCGCTGCGCGGGGCGCCGGTACGGCTGCTGCGCCAGGTCTCGGTGCTGCCGTGCAAGCGCGACGAGAGCTGGGGCGTGGGCCGCAACGAAGTCTGGGTGTCGCGCGGGTGCAAGGGCGAGTTCGAGGTCGGCGACCGCGATGCCGGGTTCCCGCCCGGTCCCCGCCTGCTCACCTGCGAGTCCAAGGACCAGGTGCGCCGCGAGTGCGGCACGACCATCGAACGCGGCGCGACCCTGGTCCGCCAGCTCTCGGGCATGGCCTGCGAGGAGGGGCGCAGCTGGGGCTGGACGCCGGAGAAGGTGTGGGTCGACAACGGCTGTCGCGCGCAGTTCAGCGTCGAGTAGCGCTCCGGGCGGGGCCGGGCGTGGCGACGGTGCCGGTGCGCCCTACAATGCGCGCATGGATACCGCCTTCGACTTCGACCGCTACGACCACATCCGGCCGATCCTGTGGACCGGCCAGGCGCTGGAACTGCTGGACCAGCGCAAGCTGCCGTTCGCGGTCGAACACGTGACCTGCGACGACAGCGACGAGGTCGCGCAGGCCATCCGTGACCTCGCCGTGCGTGGCGCGCCGGCGATCGGCATCGCCGCGGCCTGGGGCGTGGTGCTGGCGGGACGGGATGTCGATGCCGCCGACGGCGACGAAGCCCTGCGCAGGATCGAGCCGGCCCTGCAGCGGCTCAACGCCGCGCGTCCGACCGCGGTCAACCTGGCCTGGGCGCTGGCGCGCATGCGGCGTGCGCTGGCCGGCGCCGGCGGCGACTGGCGGCAGGTGCTCGAGCGCCAGGCGCAGGCGATCAACGACGAAGACCTGGCCGCCAACCGCCACATGGGCGCGCTCGGCGCGGCGCTGGTGGCCCCCGGCAGCGGCGTGCTGACCCATTGCAACACCGGCTCGCTCGCCACCGCCGGCTTCGGCACCGCGCTGGGCGTGATCCGCGCCGGCGTGGCCGAAGGGCGCATCGCGCGGGTGTTCGCGGGCGAGACCCGGCCCTGGCTGCAGGGCGCGCGCCTGACCGTGTGGGAGCTTCAGCAGGACGGCATCGACGCGACCCTGATCGCCGATTCGGCCGCCGCGCACCTGATGAAGACCGGGGCGGTGCAGTGGATCGTGGTCGGCGCCGACCGGATCTGCGCCAACGGCGACACCGCCAACAAGATCGGCACCTATGCGCTGGCCATCGCCGCCCGCCACCATGGGGTGAAGTTCATGGTCGTGGCGCCATCGTCCACGGTGGACCTGGAGACGCCCGACGGTGCGGCCATCGAGATCGAGCAGCGCGATCCGGGCGAGCTGCACGGCGTGGGTGGCGTGCGCACGGTGGCCGAGGGCATCGCGGCCTGGAATCCGGTGTTCGACGTGACCCCGGCCGGGCTGATCGATGCGATCGTGACCGAGAAGGGCGTAGTCGAGCAGCCCGACACGGCGAAGATGCGGGCGCTGTTCGGCGCCTGAGCGGCGGCGTAATCGCCCGGTACGCCCGGGATCGACGATGGTGGGTGCCCGCCGCGAGGCAGGGCCGGGCGGCCATGCGCGCTTCCGCGGCACCTGCGCCGGACACCCGCCTGGCTGATGCCGCGCGGCCCGCTCCGGCCGCCCGCGTGGCGGATCCCGCAGGCCAGCACGGCTGCCGATCCGCGCGGCCGGCCAGCGCGTGCCGGCAGGCCGCCCAGGCCCGCAGGATTGACCGGTCGGGCAGGGTGCAAGTGCTTGTTTCTGCGTGGAAATAGGCGCCGTTCCGACGGGCAATCGTGCTAGAATCGCGCGATTGTGCGGAGTCCTCCGCGCTGCGTCCCCCGCGACACCCGCGGGCGGCGCCGGAACCACCTGACGAAGAGCCCTGATGACGGATCTGGCGAAAGAAATCATCCCGGTCAATCTCGAAGACGAGATGCGCCGCAGCTACCTCGACTACGCCATGAGCGTGATCGTGGGGCGCGCACTCCCCGACGTGCGAGACGGCCTCAAGCCGGTGCACCGCCGGGTGCTTTTCGCGATGCACGAACTGGGCGCGCACAGCAACAAGCCGTACTACAAGTCCGCGCGAATCGTCGGCGACGTCATCGGCAAGTACCACCCGCACGGCGACCAGTCGGTCTACGACACGCTGGTGCGCATGGCCCAGCCGTTCTCGCTGCGCTACCTGCTGGTCGACGGCCAGGGCAACTTCGGTTCGGTCGACGGCGACTCGGCCGCGGCGATGCGCTACACCGAGGCGCGCATGTCGCGCCTCACCCACGAGCTGATGGCCGACATCGACAAGGAAACCGTCGATTTCCAGCCCAACTACGACGAGAAGGAACTGGAGCCGACGGTCATGCCGACCCGGTTCCCGAACCTGCTGGTGAATGGCTCGGCTGGTATTGCCGTGGGCATGGCCACCAACATCCCGCCGCACAACCTGACCGAGGTGGTGAACGGCCTGCTCGCGCTGATCGACGAGCCGGACCTGGATGTCGATGGCCTGATGCAGTACATCCCGGGCCCGGACTTCCCGACCGCGGGCATCATCAACGGCGTCGGCGGCATCCAGCTGGCCTACCGCACCGGCCGCGGCCGCGTGCGCATGCGCGCCAAGGCCGATGTCGAGGTGGCCGACAACGGCCGCGAATCGATCATCGTCACCGAGATCCCGTACCAGGTGAACAAGGCGCGGCTGATCGAGAAGATCGCCGAGCTGGTCAAGGAAAAGAAGATCGAGGGCATCTCCGAGCTGCGCGACGAGTCCGACAAGGACGGCATGCGCATCTACATCGAGGTCAAGCGCGGCGAATCGGCCGAGGTGGTGCTCAACAACCT
The DNA here is from genome assembly GCF_040446535.1 of Pseudoxanthomonas sp. Soil82. Taxonomy (NCBI): domain Bacteria; kingdom Pseudomonadati; phylum Pseudomonadota; class Gammaproteobacteria; order Lysobacterales; family Lysobacteraceae; genus Pseudoxanthomonas; species Pseudoxanthomonas sp. Soil82. The sequence continues at coordinate 363,410 of NZ_JBEAAK010000003.1, read as the reverse complement.
GTACCAGCAGACCCAGCTGGAGTCGGTGTTCGGCATCAACATGGTCGCCCTGGTCGACGGCCGGCCGCAGCTGGTGAACCTCAAGCAGATCCTCGAGGCGTTCCTGCGCCATCGCCGCGAAGTGGTGACCCGCCGCACGATCTTCGAACTGCGCAAGGCACGTGCGCGCGCGCACGTGCTGGAAGGCCTGACCGTCGCGCTGGCCAACATCGACGAGATGATCGAGCTGATCAAGACCTCGGAAACCCCGCAGGTGGCCAAGGAGCGCATGCTCGGCCGCAGTTGGGAGCCGGGCCTGGTCGGCGCGCTCCTGGCCGCCGCCGGGGCGGAGGCCTCGCGGCCCGAGGGCCTGCCCGAGGGCGTGGGCTTCATCGACGGCCGCTACCAGCTGACCGAGGTCCAGGCCCAGCAGATCCTCGAGATGCGCCTGCACCGCCTGACCGGCCTGGAGCAGGACAAGCTGACCGACGAGTACCGCCAGCTGCTGGAAACCATCCGCGGCCTGATCGAGATCCTCGAGAACCCGGACGTGCTGCGCGAGGTGATCCGCACCGAGCTCAACAACCTCAAGGAGGAGTTCGGCGACGCGCGCCGCAGCGAAATCCGCGCCAGCGAGGAAGACCTGGACATCCTCGACCTGATCGCGCCGGAAGATGTGGTGGTGACCCTGTCCCATGCCGGCTACGCCAAGCGCCAGCCGGTGTCGGCCTATCGCGCGCAGAAGCGCGGCGGCCGCGGACGCAGCGCGGCGGCGACCAAGGAAGAGGATTTCATCGACCAGTTGTGGCTGGTCAACACGCACGACACGCTGTTGACCTTCACCAGTAGCGGCAAGGTGTTCTGGCTGCCGGTGCACCAGCTGCCGGAGGCCGGTTCCAACGCGCGTGGCCGGCCGATCATCAACTGGATCCCGCTGGAGGAAGGCGAGAAGGTCCAGGCGGTGCTGCCGGTACGCGAGTACGCCGAGGGCTACTACGTGTTCTTCGCCACCCGCGACGGCACGGTCAAGAAGACCCCGCTGACCGAGTTCGCGTTCCGGCTGGCGCGCGGCAAGATCGCCATCAGCCTCGACGAGGGCGACGCACTGGTCGGCGTGGCACTGACCCACGGCGCCAGCGACATCATGCTGTTTGCCTCCAACGGCAAGGCGGTGCGCTTCGACGAGTCCGAGGTGCGTTCGATGGGCCGCACCGCCACCGGCGTGCGCGGCATCCGCCTGGCGCCCGGCGAGGAAGTGGTGAGCCTGGTGGTGCCGGACGGGGAGGGCGACATCCTCACCGCCAGCGAGCGCGGCTACGGCAAGCGCACCCCGCTGGAGGAGTATCCGAAGAAGGGCCGTGGCACCCAGGGCGTGATCGCGATCCAGACCACCGAGCGCAACGGCAAGCTGGTCGGCGCGATCCAGCTGTCCGAGCAGCATGAGGTGCTGCTCATCTCCGACGGCGGCACCCTGGTGCGCACCCGCGCCTCGGAAATTTCGCAGGTCGGCCGCAATACCCAGGGCGTGACCCTGATCCGGCTGTCCGAGGGCGAGTCGCTGCAGGCCGTCGAGCGGGTCGATGCGTCGTTGGACGACGAGGATGAGCCGATGCCGTCGCACGCTGCCGGGGAATCGTCCGCCAACGAGGCCGGGCCGCCGGCCTGAGCCCGGTTTCCCGGGGCGGATGCGAGAACGCCGGCCCCTGGGCCGGCGTTCTCGTTTGTGCTGTCGCGGGAATGGCGCGTGGTTGGTGGCGGTGCATCCCGTTCCTGGCGCCCGCTGCCGGTCACATGGTCCGGCATTGCCTCCAGCGCACCGGCTCGTCGCTGCCGGGGCGCGGATTGAGCTGCACGCGCGAGGCGCGCAGCGGCGGATAGCGCTCCAGTTCGCCGCAGATCAGCGGCCAGACCATCTGGTCGCTGCCGCTGCGATCGATCACCAGCGTGGCACGGGTCAGCCAGTAGGCGCGGGTGATGCCGGGCACGTCGGAGAGCGTGCGGGCGATGTCGCCCTGGTAGCGGAGCAGGGTGGCGTCGTCGGGATTGTCCTGGATGGCGTCCTGGTCCGGGGCGGGCGTCGCGGCCGCCGGCGCTGCCGGTGCCGGGGCGGCCTGGGCGGCCTGGGCGGCCACAGGCGCCGCCACCGCCACCAGGCTCGCGCCGTCGCCATCCGCCGATTCCATGCGTGGCAGCACCACCGCCACCACCAGGCCCAGGACCAGCGAGGCGCCCAGGGCGATCCCGGTATGCCGCTTGGCCTGGGCGACGGCGTCGCGGTCGATGCGCCGGGTCGTGTCCACCGGCATGAAGGGCTTGAGCAGCGGCCACAGGCGGCGACCGTCGATCACCTCGATGCCGCGCTCGGTCGCCGCCGCCAGCGCGTCGCGCTCGGCCCGTCCCTCGGTCAGCAGGATCCCGGAACGCGCGCCGGCCAGGTCCATCGCGCCCGCCAGTTCCTCGACGCTCGCAGCCCCCAGCCGGTAGGCCAGGCCGTGCTTGCACGAGAGCAGCCAGCGGCTTTCGCCGTCGGTCATCAGCAACTGGCTGCTGGTGGAATCACCGCCCGGCTCCGGGCCGAGGCTGGCGTCGCGCAGGCCGCGCTGCTGCATGGCCTGGCCGACGATGGTGGCGAACTCGCGCCAGCGCAGGTTCGCCAGCGCGCGCAGTCCGGCGGCCGTTTCCGTCTCCGGACGCCGCACCAGCCACAGATAGAGCACCGCGAGCACCGCCGCCAATGCGGCCAGAGCCAGTCCCAAGATCCAGGATGACATGCCAATCCTTGCGAAGAATCCCCTGCGCCGGTGCGCGATGTTACACGCCTGCCGGTGCCGCCGATGGGCCGGGCCGGGATGAAAGAAGGCCCGCCAGTCCGGTAGCCGAGAGGGGAGGGGAGCAAACGGCGGTTGGACTGGCGGGCCGGTTCCGATTCTGCACAACCGCGTTGTGCTGTGCAACAAACCGGAGCGCGCGGTTTGGCCCGGGCTACGGGCCGGCCGTGGGCTCGCTCGGTCCGCCGTGGATGTCGCGCGTGGGCGCCTGGGCGTGCTCGCTGTGGCGGCCGCGCTGCAGCTCGCGGGTCAGCGCATCGATGCGGGCTCCGAGCGCATCGAGGTCGTCGCGGGTGGGCACGTCTAGCTGGCGCAGCGCCTGCTGCACGCGCTGTTCGAACATGCGGCCCATGCCGTCCCACGCCTCGCCGGCGCGGGCCTGGGCCCGGGCAAACGCCGAATCCAGGCTCTGGCGCATGCCCTCCAGGCGAGCCGCGGCACCGGCCGAGCCGGGCGGATCGCCGGCTTCGACCTGCCGGCCTTCTTCGGCCAGCTGCTCGAACAGCTTGCTGCCTTCGTCCTGCGCGCGGGCCAGCGCGCCGATGCCGGCCAGCCAGACCTGGTGGGCGTTCTCGCCCAGTTCGCGGGCGATGCGTCCGGCCTGCGCCTGCAGGTCGGCCACGCTGGTGAAACCGGGGGTGTGGGGGTCTGCGCTCATGTCCGCTCCTGGTGGTCGGGTGACCCGGCCAGTCTGCAGGCGCGGCCGATAAGGGCGCGTGAGTCGCGGTCAGTCCAGGCGTTCGCCCAGGACGCGGCGGATCTCCGCCTCGACCTGGCCACGCAGGGCCGAAAGCAGGAAGCCGAGCTCGGCCGTGACCCTCACCTGGCTGGGCAACAGCTCGACCTGGCCCTGCAGGCCGGGGCCGGCCAGCGTGACCGCGTCGCCCCGCCAGGTTCCAGCGACGCCGAAGCGCTCGCCCAGCTGGGCGGCGATGCCGTCGATGATGCGTCGCGCCTCGTCGGGGGTACGCGTGTGCAGGTGCACGATCTCGATGCGGGCCATTGCAGGGAGCGGAAGCGGAAAGGCGGATCGGCAAGGTTAGCCGCCCGGCCGGCGGCGGGCCAGCGGAATCGTGCCGCGATTTGCTAGGCTCTGCCGCCAATGACCGAGCTGCAACTCCATTTCAGCAATCGCCAGCAGGCCGACCACCCGTTGTCGCCCGGCGTCCACCGCGTGGTCCGCCAGCCCAACGGCGTGCTGGCCATCGGCGAGGCGCTCGCCGGCGTGCTGGTGGCCCAGTTCTGCCTGGACCAGCGCGGCTTGTGGCTGCAGGTGCCCAATGGCGCGCGCGGCATCCATGTCAACGGCCGGCCGGTGCGGCGGATGGCGCTGCTGAGGGGCGGCGACGCGGTCTACGTCGACAGCGTCGAGCTGCTGGTACGCGCGCCGTTGCGGGCCATGCCTTCGCCGCTGGATCCGGGCGAGCATGCGGCCGACCCGCGCGTGCTCCTGCGCGGCGTCGGCGGGCAGCACCACGGGCGCAGTTTCACCCTGGGACCGTCGCGGCTCGTCGGCGCCTCCCGCGAGGCCGACATCCGCATCGACGATCCGGCCTTCCCCGCGCGCCATGCGCTGCTGGAGCGGCATGGCGGGGTGGTCCTGCTGCGCGGCCTCGGCAACGAGCCGACCCTGGTCAACGGCATTCCGGTCCGCGACGCCGTGCTGGGGCCGGGAGACCAGGTGGTGTTCGAGGGGCAGCACCGTTTCGTCGTCGAGTTCCCTTCGCTGCCTGCGCCACCACCTGCGGACGGCCCGGCCCCGGTCTCCGAGGTCACCACGGGCGCGGGCGCGTTGCCCAGGCCGGCGGCGCGACTGCCGTGGCTGTTGCTGGCGGCGTTGTTGCTGGGGCTGGTCCTCAGCGCATTGCTGTGGTTCGGCGCGCGCTGAAGCGGCGCCATGCGCGCCAGCCCAGCAGCAGTGCCGCGATCGCCGCATAGACCGCCGGCTCGCGCACGTCGGATTTGACCAGCCACCAGAAATGCAGGATCGCCAGTATGGCGACCAGGTAGACCAGCCGGTGCAGCTGGCCCCAGCGCCGGCCCAGGCGGCGCATCCAGCCCTGGGTCGAGGTCACCGCCAGCGGCACCAGCAGCAGCCAGGCGGTGAAGCCGACGGTGATGTAGGGCCGCTTGGCGATCTCCTCGAAGATCTGCGCCCAATAGCCACCGAGGTCCAGCGCCAGGTAGGCGGCCAGGTGCAGGCAGGCGTAGAAGAACGCATACAGGCCGAGCATGCGCCGGAAACGCAGCAGCACGGGCTTGCCGGTGAGCTGTCGCAAAGGCGTCACCGCCAGGGTGAGCAGCAGCAGGCGCAGCGCCCACAGCCCGGTGCGATGTTCGATTTCGGCCACCGGGTCGGCGCCGAGCGCGTCGCTGCCGGTGCGCCAGACCTGGTAGATCTGCCAGCCCAGCCAGGCGGCCGGGGCGAGCGCGGCGGCATGCACGGCGGCCTTGGCCCAGGCCACCGCCGGTGGCGTGGCCGGCCTCGGGCGGCTGCTCATACGCGCCGGTGTCCGGTCGGCGCCACCCGCCACCTCAATACCACTTGCGCAGGTCCATGCCCGCGTACATCGAAGCGACCTGCTCGGCGTAGCCGTTGAACGGCCGGGTCGGGATCCGCTCGGCGAACAGCTTGCTCTTGGTCCCGGCGATGCGCCGTTCGGTCTTCTGGCTCCAGCGGGGATGGTCCACGTCCGGATTGACGTTGGAGAAGAAGCCGTACTCCGAGGGTTGCAGGTCGTGCCATGCCGTCTCGGGCATCTTCTCGACGAAGCGGATCGAGACGATCGACTTGATCGACTTGAAGCCGTACTTCCAGGGCACCACCAGGCGCAGTGGCGCGCCGTTCTGCTGAGGCAGCGGCTTGCCGTACAGGCCGGTGGCCAGCAGGGTGAGCGGGTGCATGGCCTCGTCGATGCGCAGGCCCTCGCGGTAGGGCCAGTTGATCGAGCGGTAGCGCATGCCCGGCATCTGCTTCGGGTCGGCCAGGGTGGTGAAGGCGACGTACCTGGCCTTCGAGGTCGGCTCGAAGCGCCTGAGCACGTCGCCCAGCGGGACGCCCAGCCACGGGATCACCATCGACCAGCCTTCCACGCAACGCAGCCGGTAGACGCGCTCCTGCGGCGCCAGGCCGCGCAGCAGGTCCTCCAGGCCGATGCGTCCCGGCTTGGCGCATTCGCCCTCCACCGCGACGGTCCAGGGCGAAGTCCGCAGCGTCTTGGCCGCGCGCGACGGGTCGCCCTTGTCGGTGCCGAACTCGTAGAAGTTGTTGTAGGTGGTGATGTCTTCGTAGCGGGTCAGCTCCTCGCGGGTGCTGAAACCGGCCTTCGCATCGGCGGCGCTGATCGTAGTCTTCGGCGGCGGTGGCGGTTCAGCCTCGGCGCAGCCAGGCAGGGTGGCCAGCAGCGGGCTGGTGGCGAAGGCGGCCAGCAGCCGGCGCCGGTCGCGGTAGACCGACTCGTCGGTGATCTGGGTGGCGGCGATGCGGGGGAGGCGGAAGTGGCGCATCGAACGGACTCCGGAAGACGACAGGTTCGGACCGCTGGCCGGGCCTGCAGTTCCCGCTGCCGCGCGGCCTTCGCGGGCGGGCCTTGGTTGCGCCCGCAACCGCTGCACTGCGGCATACTACGGCACCTTTCGTGACGGGTGTTTCATGACGCGCGCGTACAACTTCAGTGCCGGCCCCGCGACGCTGCCGGAACCGGTCCTGCGCCAGGCACAGGCCGAGATGCTGGACTGGAACGGAGTGGGCGCGTCGATCGTCGAACTGAGCCACCGTGGCGCCGAATTCATGGGCGTGGCCGCCCAGGCCGAGGCTGACCTGCGCACCCTGTTGTCCGTGCCCGACGACTACGCCGTGCTGTTCCTGGCCGGCGGCGCGACCACCCAGCAGGCGCTGCTGGCGCTGAACTTCGCCGCGCCCGGGCAGACCGTCGACTACGTCGTGACCGGCCACTGGGGCAAGACCGCGATCAGGCAGGTCAGGCCGTACGTGGACGTGCACGTGGCCGCCGACGGCGAGCCCGGTGGCTTCCGCGACATCCCGCCACGCCAGGACTGGTCGCTGAGCGCCGACGCCGCCTACGTCCACATCACCGCCAACGAGACCATCCACGGCGTGGAGTTCCGCGACACGCCGGACGTCGGCACGGTGCCGCTGTTCGCCGACTTCAGTTCGTCGATCGCCTCCGAGCCGCTGGACGTGTCGAGGTACGGCCTGATCTACGCCGGCGCGCAGAAGAACCTGGGGCCGGTTGGCGTGTCGGTGGTGATCGTGCGCCGCGCGCTGCTCGAGCGCGCCGGCCAACCACGCGCCGACATCTTCAACTATGCCTCGCACGCGGCGCGGGATTCGATGCTCAACACGCCGCCGACCTGGAACTGGTACCTGCTCGGGTTGACGGTGAAGTGGATGCTGGAGCAGGGCGGGGTGGAGGAGTTCGCGCGCCGCAACGCCGCCAAGGCCGCGCTGGTCTACGACGCCATCGACAGCTCCCGCGGCTTCTACCGCAACGAGGTCGCCGTGCCAGTGCGTTCACGCATGAACATCCCGTTCTTCCTGCCCGACGAAACGCTCACCACGCGCTTCGTCGCCGAATCGAAAGCCGCCGGCCTGCTGGCGTTGAAGGGCCACAAGGCGGTGGGCGGCCTTCGCGCATCGCTCTACAACGCCATGCCGGTGGCCGGTGCGCAGGCGCTGGTCGCCTTCATGCGCGATTTCCAGCAGCGGCACGGATGAGGCGGGGGAAGCGAGCGATGGCAGCACCGAACAAGCCCACCAGGCCGCCTGCGAAGAAGGCCGCCCGCAGCGGCGCGAAGAAGGCGACCCGTACACCGGCCGCTTCCAGCCAGGCCCAGGTCGTCGCGGCGGCACCGGCGCTGGCCGATGTCCGCGCGCGGATCGACGGCATCGACCGCCAGATCCAGGAACTGATCGCCCAGCGCGCTGCGTTCGCCCTGCAGGTCGGCAAGGCCAAGGGCAAGCTCGCCGCGGCGGTGGACTACTACCGGCCCGAGCGCGAGGCGCAGGTCCTGCGCATGGTCGTGGACCGCAACGAAGGCCCGCTGTCGGACGAAGTGCTGGTGCACGTGTTCCGCGAGATCATGTCCGCGTGCCTGGCCCAGCAGGAGCCGCTGAAGATCGGGTACCTGGGGCCTGAGGGCACCTTCAGCCAGCAGGCCGTGCTCAAGCACTTCGGCCGCTCGGCGCACGGCCTGCCGCTGGGCAGCATCGAGGAGGTGTTCCAGGAAGTGGAGGCGGGCAACGCCGATTTCGGCGTGGTGCCGGTGGAGAACTCGGGCCAGGGCACGATCCAGGTCACCCTCGACATGTTCCTGACCTCGGCGCTGAAGATCTGCGGCGAAGTCGAGCTGATGGTCCACCAGTACCTGCTGTCGCGCAGCGGGCGGCTGGAGGACATCGAGCGCATCTACGCGCATCCGCAGGCGTTCGCGCAGACCGCCGGCTGGCTGCGGACCAACCTGCCCAGGGCCGAGAAGGTGCCGGTGTCGAGCAATGCCGAGGGCGCGCGGCGCGCGCGCGGCGCCGACGACTCCGCGGCCATCGCCGGTGAGAGCGCGGCGCACGTGTACGGCCTGAAGAAGGTCATCATGCGTCCGATCCAGGACGACAAGGACAACACCACACGCTTCCTGGTGATCGGGCGCAGGATCTTCCCGCCGTCGGGCCATGACCGTACCTCGATCCTGGTGTTCATCCACGACAAGCCCGGCGCGTTGTTCGACGTACTCAGCCCGTTCGCGCGGCACGGCATCAGCATGAACCGGATCGAGTCGCGGCCCTCGCACCAGGCCAAGTGGGAGTACGCGTTCTTCATCGACCTGGCCGGCCATGTCGACGACGAGGCGATGAAGCAGGCGCTGTCCGAGCTCGAAAGGCATGTGGCGCAGGTCAAGGTGCTTGGTTCGTATCCGGTGGCGGTTCCTTAGGTTCCATCGCATGGAACGCGCCCCGGCGGACGCACGGCCCCGTTCCTCGCCGGACACGCCGTGAATCCATCCCTGGAGGCTCGACGGCGCCATCCATGGCGCCGACGGTCCGGCGAGGAACAGGGCCGTGCGTCCCGGATGCGTGGCGGACAGTTCAAGCAACAGCGGGTCGCGTGGTTTCCGGATGGGTTGTGCAGATTCAGGTCCCGACCACGCTGCCATGTTCCGGTGATTGGTAGTCACCCGGAACGACTCAACAGACAAGAAGTTACGGAGCAGAGATGTCGCAGTCGCAGCATTGGATCGCAACCGCCGGGCAGCCGCTGCGCGGCACGCTGGAGATTCCGGGGGACAAGTCGGTCTCGCACCGGTCGGTGATGCTGGCCGCGCTGGCCGATGGCGTCTCGACGATCGACGGCTTCCTCGAAGGCGAAGACACCCGCGCGACCGCGGCGATCTTCGCGCGGCTGGGCGTGCGCATCGAGACGCCGTCGCCGTCGCGCCGGATCGTGCATGGCGTGGGCGTGGACGGCCTGGAGGCCGCCGATGGCCCGCTGGACTGCGGCAATGCCGGCACCGGCATGCGCCTGCTGGCCGGCCTGCTCGCCGCGCAGCCGTTCGACAGCGTGCTGGTCGGGGACGAGTCGCTGTCGAAGCGGCCGATGCGGCGCGTCACCGGCCCGCTGGCGCAAATGGGCGCGAAGATCGATACGCAGGAGGATGGCACGCCGCCGCTGCGCATCCATGGTGGCCAGCGGCTGGCCGGCATCGACTACACGCTGCCGGTGGCCTCCGCCCAGGTGAAGTCGGCGATCCTGCTGGCCGGCCTCTACGCGCATGGGGAGACGTCGGTGGCCGAACCGCATCCCACGCGCGACTACACCGAGCGCATGCTTTCTGCTTTCGGCGTGGACATCGAGTTCTCGCCCGGCCATGCCAGGCTGCGCGGCGGCCAGCGCCTGCGTGCGACCGACATCGCGGTGCCGGCGGACTTCTCGTCCTCGGCATTCTTCCTGGTCGCCGCGAGCATCGTGCCCGGCTCGGAGCTGCGCCTGCGCGCGGTCGGCCTGAATCCGCGCCGCACCGGGTTGCTGCACGCGCTGCGGCTGATGGGCGCCGACATCGTCGAAGAGAATCCCGCCATCCACGGCGGCGAACCTGTCGCCGACCTGGTCGTGCGCCATGCGCCGCTGCATGGCATCGAGGTGCCCGAGGCGCTGGTCCCGGACATGATCGACGAGTTCCCGGCGCTGTTCGCCGCCGCCGCATGCGCCGAAGGGCCGACGGTGGTCCGTGGCGCGGCCGAACTGCGGGTCAAGGAATCCGACCGCCTGGCGGCAATGGCGACCGGCCTGCGCACGCTGGGACTGCGCGTCGACGAAACGCCCGACGGGGCGACCATCCACCCGGGCGCATTGGGTGCCGGAACGATCGAAAGCCATGGCGACCATCGGATCGCCATGGCTTTCGCGGTGGCCGCACAGCGCTCGACCGGCGAGGTGCGGGTGGAAGACGTGGCCAACGTGGCCACGTCGTTCCCGGGCTTCGACTCGCTGGCCCGTGGCTGCGGATTCGGCCTGGCCAGCTAGCTAAGTCCGATCAGCCGCGACGGAACTCGACCGGCAGCTGCACGGTCGCCGCCACCGGTTCCCCGTTACGGGTGGCCGGCTGGAAACGCCACTGGCGCGCCGCCTCGATCGCGGCGCGGTCGAACGCGCGGTCACGATCCCCGCTGCGCTCCACCACCTGGACGTCGGTCGGCACGCCGCGTGCGTCGACATCGATGCGCAGCATCACCGCGCCTTCCTGGCCGGCGCGCAGGGCGCTGCGCGGATACGCCGGTACCGGGTTGCCCGCCAGCGGTTGCGGGGCGCGGTTGGCGATCGCGGCGCGGGCACGATCGGCACCGGAGTTGTCGCGCGTGCCGGACGCGCCAGCCGGGCGGGTTTCGGTAGCCGCCGGCGTGGTGAGCTGCGGTTCGACCATGGTGACGGCCGGCTGCGGATCGACGGTCACGTCGTCGCGCTGCGCATACCACCACACGCCGAGCGCCACCAGCGCGACCGCCAGTGCACCCATCAGCACCGGGGAGGTGCGTCCGTCGCGTGTCTGGACCTGGTCGTCGACTCGGTTCGGATCGACGTGCGTGTGCTGCGAGTGGTTCGTGTAGGTCGCCATGGGCGTCTCCTCGGTGGTTGGGTGGAACCGTGGCCGAGTTTCAACATGGCGATGTCAGCGCGGGGTCGATTTGCGCTGAATGTTTCCCTACCGGACTGCTCCGTTCAGGCAGTTGCACGCGTCGTGAGCGGGATGCTCACTCGAGCTTGAAGTCGATCGGGACCGAAAGCGTGCCGGCGACCGGATTGCCGGAGGCGTCGCGCGCCGGCGAGAAGCGCCAGCGCGACACCGCTTCCACCGCGGCTCGATCGAGGTCGCGCGAGCCGCTGCGCTGGGCCACGTCCACCGATACCGGTTGGCCCTGCGCGTCGACCTGCACCTGCAGCACCACCGTGCCGGTCTCGTTGCGCCGCAGCGCCTCGCTCGGGTAACGCGGCGAGGGCGACTGCTCCGGAAGGGGAACGGGTGCCTGCGCGGCTTCGCCGGCGACCGGCGCGGCCTCGTCGATGGTGGGCGGCAAGGGGCTGGTCTCGGCCGGCAGCGGCGCCGGTGCCGGCGCAGGCGCGTCCTCCACCAGCCGTGGCGCCTCGCCGGCATCGGGCGGCAATGGCGTGGCCGCGTCACCGGCCGGGGTGGGGCGCGGCAGTGGTTCGAACTCCTCGGGCACGGCGGCCGGCAACTCCGGTCCGGTGGCGACCGCCTGGTCGCGGCGCGCGGCCAGCCAGACCACGGCAAACAGCAGCCAGCCGAGCAGGAAGGCGCCTGCGACCAGCAGCCAGCGGCCTCGCGGCAGGTACGCGGCCAAGCCGGCCGGTGCGGAACGTGGGGTAGTGGCCATGGCGGTCCGGATCACGGGTCCAGCGGATTCTGCCACGACGCCGGTGAACCATCGGCGGGCGCGCGCCGCCGCGATTGGCGATAATGCGCGACCACGTCCGCAAAGCCGTCCCCGCCATGCTCGATCCCGCGCTGCTCCGCAACCAGACTGCCGCACTGGCCGAACGCCTCGCGGCCCGAGGCTACACCCTCGACGTGGCCGCGATCGAATCGCTGGAGGCCGAGCGCAAGGCGATCCAGGTGCGCACCCAGGAGCTGCAGAACCTGCGCAACACCCGTTCCAAGGCGATCGGCCAGGCCAAGGCCAGGGGCGAGGACGTGGCGCCGTTGCTGGCCGAGGTCGCCGGTTTCGGCGACGAGCTGAAGGCCTCCGAGGCGCGGCTGGAGGAGATCCGCGGCCGGATCGACGCCATCGCGCTGGGCATTCCCAATATTCCCGCCGACGACGTCCCCCGCGGCGATGACGAGGCCGGCAACGTCGAGCAGCATCGCTGGGGCACGCCGCGCAGCTTCGATTTCCCGGTCAGGGACCATGTCGAGCTCGGCGCGCGCCACGGCTGGCTGGATGCGGACACCGCCGCCAAGCTCTCCGGTGCGCGCTTCACCGTGCTGCGCGGACAGCTCGCGCGCCTGCACCGGGCGCTGGCCCAGTTCATGCTGGACCTGCATACCGGCGAGCACGGCTACGAAGAGACCAGCGTCCCGCTGATCGTCAATGCCGACTCGCTGCAGGGCACCGGCCAGTTGCCCAAGTTCGAGGAGGACCTGTTCTCCACCGAGCTGGGCGAGCACCGCCGCTACCTGATCCCCACTTCGGAAGTGCCGCTGACCAACATCGTCCGCGACGAGATCGTCGAAGCCGACCGGCTGCCGCTGCGGATGAGCGCGCACTCGCTGTGCTTCCGCTCCGAGGCCGGCAGCGGCGGCCGCGACACCCGCGGTATGATCCGCCAGCACCAGTTCGAAAAGGTCGAGCTGGTGTCGATCGTCAGGCCGGAAGAGAGCGACGCCGAGCACGGGCGCATGACCCGCGCCGCCGAGACCGTGCTGGAGAAGCTGGGCCTGCCGTACCGCAAGGTGCTGCTGTGCACCGGGGACATGGGCTTCTCCGCGCGCAGGACCTACGACCTTGAGGTATGGCTGCCCTCGCAGGAAACCTACCGCGAGATCTCGTCCTGCTCGACCTGCGGCGATTTCCAGGCGCGGCGGATGCAGGCCCGCTGGCGCAACCCGGCCACCGGCAAGCCCGAGCTCGTGCACACCCTCAACGGTTCGGGCGTGGCGGTCGGCCGAGCGCTGATCGCGGTGATGGAGAACTACCAGAACGCCGACGGTTCGATCACCGTGCCGGACGTCCTGCGTCCGTACATGGCCGGCGCCGAACGCATCGCCTGAGCGCTGCATTGCGCCAGGCGCCGCGCGGGGCCGGACCGCCGGGGCCGGCGTCGCCCGTCGAGGCCGGCGGGGCAGCCGCGCTGCACGCCGGCCGCGCGGCTGCCGCTTTCGGCGGCGATTGCCCTCGGGCCTCAGGCCGCCTTGCGCAGCGGCGCCACCAGCGCCGGGATCGCGGCCTTGGCCGCGGCGATCGCATCGCTGCGGTGCTGCGGCGAATAGGCCACGCCTTCGGCACGGACGAACTCGACATCCTCGATGCCGAGGAAGGCGAACACCTGGCGCAGGTAGGGCTCCTGGAAGTCGCTGGGCGCGCCGCTGTGCAGGCCTCCGCGCCCGCTGGCGACGACCACCTTCTTGCCGCCGGCCAGTCCTTCCGGCCCGGCCTCGGTGTAGCGGAAGGTGCGGCCGGCCACCGCGACGCGGTCGATCCAGGCCTTCAGCGTCGAGGGAATGGCGAAGTTGTACATCGGCGCGCCGATCACCACGACGTCCGCGTCGAGGAACTGCTGCAGGGTCCGCTCGGCATCGGCCGCCTCGGCCGGATCGGCCTTGGCCAGGCTGCCGCCGGTGAGGTGGGGCAGGGGCTCGCGGTCCAGGTCGCGGTACTCGACCTGCACGCCGTCGAGCGTGGACGTCCACTGTGAGACGATGGCGGCGCTGAGCTCCCGGGTGACCGAGTTCTGGCCCAGGGCGCTGGAATCGATATGCAGCAGGTTCATGGCGGTGTTCCTTGTTTCAAGGGCGGCGATGCCGCGACCGGAACACTATCTGTTGTTGCATTATTGGAATAAAGGTGGTTACATGCCACCGTCTGTTCCATTTATGGAAGTACGGCCATGCAGGATCTCAACGACCTCTACTACTTCGCCATGGTGGTCGAACACGGTGGCTTCGCCGCGGCCGAACGCGCGCTGGGCATCCCCAAGTCGCGCCTGAGCCGGCGCATCAGCCAGCTGGAGACCGATCTGGGCGTGCGCCTGCTGCAGCGCTCCACGCGCCGTTTCGCGGTCACCGACGTCGGCATGAGCGTCTACCGCCATGCCCAGACCATGCTCACCGAGGCCCAGGCCGCACGCGAGGTGGTCGACCGCCTGAGCGCCGAACCGCGCGGGGTGGTCCGGGTCAGCGTGCCGGTCGCGCTGGCCCAGCAGCAGCTGCCCAAGCTGCTGCCGAAGTTCCTCGACCAGTACCCGAAGGTGCGGTTGCAGTTGCACATCGGCAACCGTCGCGTGGACCTGATCAACGAAGGCTTCGACGTCGCCCTGCGCGTGCGCGCGCGCCTGGACGATGACGGCAGCCTGGTGATGCGCAGCTTCGGCCAGATCCAGGAACTGCTGGTGGCCAGCCCGAAGTACCTGGACCGCGCAGGCCGGCCGAAGGACCCCGCCGACCTGGCCTCGCACCTGACCTTGAGCATCCACGAGGACGAAGCCCACCAGCGCTGGGAACTGCACGGCCCCGGTGGCGAAGTACGCCGCGTGGACCTGCAGCCGCGCGTGGCCGGCTTCGATTTCCCGCTGCTGCAGTCCATGGTCAAGGACGGCTTCGGCATCACCATGCTGCCGGAGACCGTGTGCGCCGAAGCGGTGCGCCGCGGCGAGCTGGAAGTGGTGCTGCCGGAATGGTCGCTGCCGCAGGGCATCTGCCACGCCGTGTTCGCCTCGCGCCGCGGGCTGCTGCCGGCGGTGCGCGTGTTCATCGATTTCCTGGCCGAGCACCTGCCGCAACAGATCGAATCCTCGCGCCTGGATTGCGGCAACTGCGGCGGCAAGGCCGGTGCGAAGCCGCCGGTGGCCGAAGCCGTCGAAGCCGGCTGATCGCCCCCGCCGCGCATGCGACAATCGCGCCGCCGTGCCGTGCCGCCAGGCTCGGGCACGGCGATCGCGGCACGCGCAATACGGAGAGATGGCCGAGCGGTTTAAGGCACCGGTCTTGAAAACCGGCGTAGTGGCGACACTACCGTGGGTTCGAATCCCACTCTCTCCGCCAGATACGCGAGGGCCCCCGCAAGGGGGCTTTCGCGTATCTGGCGGACAGGGTGGACGTAGATGAGGACCCGGTTCGACAACCGCGCAGCGGTTGCACGGCGCAGCCGCCCGCAGGGCGAGGCACCAAAGGTGCCGAGTGGATCCCACTCTCTCCGCCATCGTTGCCGCGACCATCCGGGCGTCGACGCCGCCACCGCCGCATCCGCGGCACTTTTACCGCCAGGTGGCGGCGTCGCCCTGGGCAGGCTAGGGGCCGCCCGACGCGCCGGCTGCGGATGCCGGGGATTCCGCACGCGGGACTTCGGCCACGGCGGCCACGTCCAGTGCGCGCAAGCCCGCCTCCACCACCCGCAGCGCCTCGGGCACGGCGGCCGGATCCAGTTGCGAGGCATCGTCGCTCGGCGAGTGGATGACCTGCATCACCCGCGGCGCGGGGTCGGGCGCTTGGCCGTCGAAGGCCTGGAGGATCGCGGCGATCTCGTCGCCGCCGACCAGCGAGAACGACACCGCCGGCCATCCGGCCTTGAGGAAGGCGAGGTGGTCGGTGGGCGGATACCTGTCGCCCGGCTGGAATCCGATGCCCTCGTCGCGGCTGGCCGCGTGCAATGCCGCGACCAGCGGCGTGCCGTCCTGCGGGGTCATCATCCACAACGTATCGCCCCAGCCGAACACGTCGAAGTTGACGTACAACGCAGGCTGCTCCTGCCCGGGCGCGGCGATCCAGGCGTGCGCGCCCAACAGGCCGCGTTCCTCGAGGTCCCAGAACGCGAGCTTCACGCGGTGGTTGTCCAGCGGGCGCGCCTTCAACGCCTGGGCGAGTTCCAGCACGGTCGCCACGCCGGAGGCGTTGTCGGTGGCGCCGTGGCCGACGTCAACCCGGTCGTAATGCGCACCGATCAGCAGCAGCGGCGCACCGGCCGGGCCGCCGAGGTCGACGACCAGGTTGCGCCCCGACAGTCCATCGGCCTCGAACGGCTCCTCGCGCCAGTCCAGGCCCAGCGCGTCCAGGCGCGTGCCGATCGCCGAGGCGCGGGCGGCGGTGTCCTCGCCCAGGCTGATCCCGACCACCTGCGCCTGCCAGCGCGTGGCGATCGCGTCCGTCGCGGCGGCAGCGGTCGTCGGCACGGCCGACCCGACCGCTGCGACGGGCTCGGGGGCGTGGGCGGCCGCCGCGGATGGCAGGCCGGCGGCCAGGACGAGCAGCAGCGCGGACCGGCGGCGCGGCCGTCGGGAAAGCAAGGAATGGCGCATGAGGTTTCCCCGGAAACGGACCCGGAGTATGCCCGGCCGCCGCTTGCCCGGCGACAGGTCTGGCGATAGTCTGCGGCCGGGCCATACCGAGGGAGCGGGATGACCATCCGGGTATTTCTGTTGGACGACCATGCGCTGGTCAGGACCGGTTTGCGCATGATCCTTTCGGCACAGTCCGATATCGAGATCGTCGGCGAGGCGGAAAGCGGCGAGGAAGCGTTGCCGCTGATCCGCTCCCTGAAGCCCGACGTGGTCCTCTGCGACCTGCACTTGCCGGGCATCAGCGGCCTGGAAGTCACCGAACGCATCGTGCGCGCCCATGCCAGGTGCCGGGTGGTGATCGTGTCGGTGCTCGAGGACGGCCCCCTGCCCAAGCGGCTGCTCGACGTGGGCGCGTCCGGTTACGTGGGCAAGGGCGGCGATGCGGGCGAACTGCTCAACGCAGTCCGCAACGCGGTGCGCGGCAAGCGCTACCTCGGCAGCAGCATCGCCCGCAACATGGCGCTGGCCAGCGTCGGCGGCGACGAGTCACCGTTCGACCAGCTGTCCCCGCGCGAACTCGAGGTGGCGATGCTGCTGGTACAGGGCATGCGCCAGGATGCGATCGCGCGGCGGTTGAGCCTGAGTCCGAAGACGGTCAACACGCACAAGTCGCGGCTGTTCGAGAAGATCGGAGTCGAGGACAACATCGCGCTCGCCCGGCTGGCCGCGCGCTACGGGCTGATGGATCCCGCCACCAGCCTGTGAGGGCCTGCGGCCGGTAACCGGTCCGGCAGCGCGGGGCGTTCCGGGCAGAGAGCCTCCGCCCGCCCGCGACGCGGGAGGGCGGATCCGCCAGGCGTGGCGCGTGTCAGCCGCGCGGCTTGGCCTCGTCCTCGTCGGCTTCCGCGGCGGGCGCGTCTTCGTCGGCCGATGCCACCTCGCTGGCGACCGCTTCCGGCGCACCGGATCGGCGCTCGACATCCGCGGGCGCGGCAGACACCTGGTCGAACAGGCCGGCGGTGGTGAACGGCGCCGGAGGAGCCGGCTCCGGCTGCGGTTCGACGGGCGACGCCGACGGCGGCACCGGGTCCACGGCAGCCGCCGGCGCGGTGGCCGTGCGGATTTCTTCCGTCGGCACGGGCACGGCCGGTGCTTCGGCGGCCGTGGCGGCGGCCGCTTCGGCGGGCGTGGCTGGCTCCACCGGGGCCACCGGCAGGCCAGCAACCGCGTCGGCGGCTGCCTCGGCGGGCTCGATCGCACTGGCCGCGTCAGCGAAGGTCGCCTGGCCGACGCCGGCGCTGGTGGATTCCGGCGCGGCGTCGACGGCCCTCGGTGGCGCGCTTGCGCTGGCCGCGGGGGCTTCCGCCGGTTCGGACCCGGAGTTGGCCGGCGGCGCCATGGCCGCCGGAGAGGACCCGGCTGTCACCGGAGACGGGGCGGCCGCCTCGATGTCGTCGAAGTCGAATTCGGGCTGCCCCGCCGGGTTGGTGCCACCGGCGGCTGCGGCGGCGGGGGCTTCGGCGAACTCGCCTGCAGCGTCGTCATCGCCGGCGTCGTCCAGCTCGCTGGTGCCCTCGGCGCCACCCTCGGCCAGCGCGCCGGCGGCCTCGCCACCGCGACGACGGCGACGTCCACCCCGACGGCCACGGCGACGGCGGCTGCCACCCTCGGCATTCGCCGCGTCATCGCCAGCGGTCGGCGGTGCATCGTTGTCGCCCGGCGCCGGCGCGGCTGCCACGGTGTCGCTGGCGACCGGCGGCGTGGCGTCGATCGTTGCGGGTGCGGCCACCGGCGTCGCCACGGCGGCGACCAGCAGGGTCTCGGCGGTCACATCGGCCGGAGTGGCAGCCGGGCGCGCGGCGGCGTCTTCGCCACGCTGGCGCGGCGGAACCTGCGCCGAAGCCGTCTTGGCCGGCTCGCTGGAATCGCCCGCTTGCCGCTGCGGCTTCTGCTGCTGGGGCTGGCGATCCTGTTTCGGTTGCTGCTGGCGATTGCCGGCGGGCTGTCCAGCCTGGCCCGGCTGCGCGGACTTGGGCTGCTGCTGGCGTTCCTGCTTCTGCGGCTGGGCGTTGCCGCCGCCCTTGCCCTGCTGGCCACGCTGCTTCTGCTGCGGGTTGCGGTTGCCCTGCGGGCCGTCGCCACGGCCTTCGCCACGGCCGTCGCGGCGGCGCTCGTTGCGGTCATTGCGGTTGCCGCGGCCGTCATCGCGCGACGGGCGTTCCGGCGCCGGGGCGGCCGGAGCGGCATCGCCACCGAACAGGCGCTTGAAGAAGCCGACCACGCCACCGGATGCCGGGGCGGGGGCCGGTGCGCGCGGTGCCGGGGTCGCGGCCATCGGCGCCGGCGCTTCCTCGCGCTCCTCGCGCACCGGGGCCGGGCGCGGCGGGGCCACGCGGGTCACCGCCGGCGGCGGCGGGATGTTGAGCTGGGCCTTGGTCAGCGCGTGCACCGGCAGCTTGCGCGGGGTGCCGCGCTGGTAGCTGGGCTTGGTGCTTTCCTCGCCCAGCTCGTTCTCGCGCAGGCGGGTGACCTCGTAATGCGGGGTGTGCAGCTGCTCGTCGGCGACGATGATGATCGGCGCGTCGTGGCGGGTCTCGATCTCGCGCAGCGCGCCGCGCTTCTCGTTGAGCAGGAAGTTGGCGATCTCCACCGGGGCCTGGACCAGTACCTGCCCGGTGTTCTCCTTCATCGCGTGCTCTTCGGCCACGCGGATGATCGACAGCGACAGCGACTCGACGCTGCGCATGCGGCCGTGGCCCTCGCAGCGCGGGCAGACGATCTGGCTGGACTCGCCCAGGCTGGCGCGCAGGCGCTGGCGGCTCATCTCCATCAGGCCGAAGCGCGAGATCCGGCCCAGCTGGACCCGGGCGCGGTCGTACTTGAGCGAGCCCTGCAGGCGGTCCTCGACCGCGCGCTGGTGCTTGGAGGAGGACATGTCGATGAAGTCGATCACCACCAGGCCGCCCAGGTCGCGCAGGCGCAGCTGGCGGGCTACTTCCTCGGCCGCCTCCAGGTTGGTGTGGAAGGCGGTCTCCTCGATGTCGCCGCCCTTGGTGGCGCGCGCGGAGTTGACGTCGATCGCGGTGAGCGCCTCGGTCTGGTCGATCACCAGCGCGCCGCCGGAGGGCAGGCGGATGGTCCGCTCGTACGCGTTCTCGATCTGCGATTCGATCTGGAAGCGGTTGAACAGCGGGATGTCGTCCTTGTAGTGCTTGAGCTTGCGCAGGTTCTGCGGCATCACCTGCTGCACGAACTCGCGCGCGTCGTTGTACATCTCCTCGGTGTCGACCAGGATCTCGCCGATGTCGTTGCGCAGGTAGTCGCGCAGGGCGCGGATGATCAGCCGGCTTTCCTGGTAGATCAGGAACGGGGCGGGCTTGCTCAGCGCCGCCTCGGCGATCGCCCGCCACACGGCCAGCAGGTAGTCCAGGTCCCACTGCAGCTCTTCGGCATCGCGGCCGACGCCGGCGGT
Organism: Pseudoxanthomonas sp. Soil82; assembly: GCF_040446535.1. Taxonomy (NCBI): domain Bacteria; kingdom Pseudomonadati; phylum Pseudomonadota; class Gammaproteobacteria; order Lysobacterales; family Lysobacteraceae; genus Pseudoxanthomonas; species Pseudoxanthomonas sp. Soil82. The sequence goes on along the minus strand of NZ_JBEAAK010000003.1, from coordinate 343,611 downwards.
GCGGATGATCACGCCCATGTCGTCGGGGATCTGCAGGGCGTCCATCGCCTTCTTCAGCTCGGCGCGGTCGTCGCCCTCGATCCGGCGCGACACGCCGCCGGCGGTCGGCGAGTTGGGCATCAGCACCATGTAGCGGCCGGCCAGCGAGATGAACGTGGTCAGCGCCGCGCCCTTGTTGCCGCGCTCGTCCTTGTCCACCTGGACGACCACTTCCTGGCCCTCGCGCAGCAGCTCGCGGATGCCGGCCTTGTTCGGGTCGACGCCGCTCTGGAAGTAGTCGCGGGAGATTTCCTTCAGCGGCAGGAAGCCGTGGCGCTCGGCGCCGTACTCGACGAAGGCCGCCTCGAGGGACGGTTCGAGCCGGGTGATGCGGCCCTTGTAGATGTTGGACTTCTTCTGTTCCTTCGACGGCTGTTCGATGTCGATGTCGTACAGGTTCTGGCCGTCGACGATGGCCACGCGCAGTTCTTCGGCCTGCGTGGCGTTGATCAGCATTCGCTTCATGGTGCGTTCCTCGCGCGCTACTACCGCGCGGAACGCCGGGGCGTTCGCTACTCTGGAATCCCGCCTGTCGCCGGGGGCGGTGGGGCGGGTTTCGCCGTCCGTCGCGCAGGCGCGTCCGGGCGGATCCTGGTTTCCAGCGCTGCAACACCACGGCGGGCCGCGGGAGCGCTTTGCTCTAATGACTTGATGGGTACGGCGGGCCGGCGGCGGGATCGCCGCGCGGGACATGTTCAGCTACCGGTGCTCTGACCCACCGGGCCATGGCCGGGTCTGCCTGCAAGCCGCTAACATGGCCGCTCCGGGAGCGGTGGCCGCGCACTGTGCCGGGATCGCGGGAAGCCCGGGCTTTCGGCCCTGCAGCTTCTTCCAGCGGAATCAAACCCTTACATCGCCGGCCGAGTCTAACAGAATTCATCCCCCATGAACCCATCCCCCACGGACGCCCCCGCCCGGGCCGGTGCCCGCACCGTCAAGGTGCCCGAGGACCGCGACGGCCAGCGTCTGGACAACTTCCTGCTGGGCCAGCTCAAGGGCGCGCCGCGCAGCCTGGTCTACAAGCTGGTCCGTAGCGGCCAGGTCCGGGTCAACGGCGGCCGGGCCAAGGCCGAGCGCAAGCTCGAGGCCGGCGACGAGGTCCGGATACCCCCGGTGCGGCTGGAGGGCGAGGCCGAACGGGGAACGCCGGCGCCGGGGCTGCTGCAGCGGATCGAGGCGGCGATCGTGTTCGAGGACGCGCGCCTGCTGGCCCTGGACAAGCCGTCGGGGGTCGCCAGCCACGGCGGCAGCGGCATTTCCTTCGGCGCCATCGAGACCCTGCGTGCGCTGCGTCCGGGCCAGACCCTGGAACTGGCCCACCGCCTGGACCGCGACACCTCCGGGGTGCTGGTGGTCGCCAAGAAGCGCTCGGCGCTGGCCGAGTTGCAGGCGCTAATGCGCGAAAGCGGACGCGAGGGCGGGGCCGGCGGTGGCATCCGCAAGCGCTACCTGACCCTGCTCACCGGCCGCATGCCCGATGGCACCCTGAGCGTGGACGCGCCACTGCACGTGGGACTGCGCCAGGGCGGCGAGCGGCACGTCCAGGTCGACCCGGGCGGCAAGCCCTCGCTGAGCCACTTCAAGGTGCTGGAGCGCCGCGGTGGGCAGTCGTACTGCGAGGTGCGCATCGATACCGGGCGCACCCACCAGATCCGCGTGCATGCGCAGCACATCGGACACCCGGTCGCCGGGGACGACAAGTACGGCGACCCGGAGGCCAACCGGCGCCTGCGCGACAAGGTCGGGCTGCGGCGGCTGTTCCTGCACGCGGCATCGCTGGAGTTCGCCCTCGACGACGGGCGCGCGCCCTATACGATCAGCGCGCCGCTGGCGCCGGAGCTGCGCGAGGTCCTGGACCGGCTGGCCTGAGCGGGCCGGCGGGGCCGCAACTCCGATTCGCACTCGTTGGATGCGGCTGTGACGGCGCGACCGGAAGCAGCGCAGCCGCCACGATGCTGGCGGGACCGCCGGACAGCGGAACAGCGGAACAGCGAGACAGCGAGACAGCGAGACAGCGAGACAGCGAGACAGCGAGAGCATCCGGGTGCGCGGGCTTCGGTGGGAGGCCGCCGCCGCATGGGGGTATGGCCCATCCCTCGGGACGACATCCTGTCTTTACTCGGGTCGTGGCACATCCCTGTGCCACTTGGGCCATACCCCCATGCGACGACGGCCTTCGGGCGGTTCGGGGTTTGTGCCTTCGGAGGGCTGCAGCAGGACGCGACTGGTGCGATGTGTGCGTGGCTTTGCCGGTCGGATGGAGCGGTGTGGACGGGTGGGATCGCCGGAACGGTCATCGTGATTCCGCTCTTGACGATCAGCCGCAGGGTCGTGGAGAAGAACGCAGACGGTGCGATGCACGGGTCGGATGGATCATCATCGCTGGAGAATCGACAGCGCATGGCCGACAAGCAACCTATCGGCAACTGCTGAATTCAGCCCCCCGGTCCTTGCTGGGGCATCGGCAAGCGGAGAAGCGCACCCAACGTTGCCGCAAAGGCCGTCGTCGCGCAGGGGGATGGACCCACGTGGCACAGGGATGTGCCACGGCCCTGAGTAAAGACAGGACGTCGTCCCGAAGGGTGGGCCATCCCCCTGGGTGACGGCGGACTCCTTCCGAAGTTAGCGCCCCGCTCTTCGCCGTCGCATCGCCATCGCATCTCGTCGTAGCTCGGCAGCCGATGGACGCGCGCGTGATCCAGTCATGTGCACGAGCTGCACCAACGAACTGCTCGTGGCTTCAGCCGGCGCCGCTCACCACTTGAACAGCACCAGGCTCAGGGCCAGCACGCCCATGCCGCTGACCAGCCCGTAGACGGTCTCGTGGCCCTGGGCGTAACGCTTGGCGGCTGGCAGCAGTTCGTCGATGGCCAGGAACACCATCACCCCGGCGATGACGCCGAACACCGCGCCGAACACCGCCTCGTTGAGGAACTGCGACAGCAGCATGAAGCCGATGATCGCGCCCACCGGCTCGGCCAGGCCCGACAGCAGGCTGGCGACGAACGCGTAGCCCTTGTTGCCGGTGGCGAAGTACACCGGCACCGCGATCGCGATTCCCTCGGGAATGTTGTGGATGGCGATGGCGAAGGCCAGCGGCAGCCCGACCGCCGGGTTCTCCAGGGTGGCGAAGAACGTCGCCAGGCCCTCGGGGAAGTTGTGCGCGGTGATCGCCACCGCGGTCATCAGCCCCACCCGGCGGATGTACTCGCGGTTGTGCTGGCGCAGCGAGGGATCGTCGGTGGTCAGCGTGTCATGCGGGTTGGGCACCAGCATGTCGATGACCATGATCAGCAGCACGCCGGCCAGGAAGGCGAAGGTGGCGTAGGTGAAGCCCAGCCGCGCGTCGTAGGCCTGGGTGAACGACACCACCGACTTGGTGAAGATCTCGGTCAGCGAGACGTACACCATCGCGCCGCCGGCGAAGGCCAGGCCGAAGGCGAGCAGGCGCGGGTTGGGGCCGCGGGCGAAGATCACCAGCAGGCTGCCCAGGCCGGTGGCCAGGCCGGCGGCCAGGGTCACCCCCAGGGCGACCAGGACCGCCGAGGTCGACGGGTCGTACATGCGTGGTCTCGTCCCTGAGCGCGTGCGGTCAGGGCGCCGGCGCGCGTCCGGCGTCCAGGGCGAAGCATGCATCCGGGCGTACCGCCGGGACGGTGAAATTCACCGGCACCTGGATGCTCTGCGCGACCGGCTGGCCGCCGCGGGTGGCCGGACGGAACTTCCAGCCTTGCACCGATTCCCTGGCCAGGCGGTCGAGTTCGTCGTTGCCGCTGCCGCGGACCAGGTCGATCCGGGTAGGAGTTCCCGCCGGGCCGACTTCGACGCCGAGCAGGGCCTGGCCTCCGATTCCGGCGCACGCCAGTTCGACCGGGTACTGGGGAGGCGGCGTGTCGATCGCGGCCACCGCGGTGGGAGCCGGGACCGGTTCGGCCGGCGGCGCGTTGCCCCCGCAGGCGGCCAGTGCCAGCACGCCCGCGAGGCCGGCCGCGTGCAAGGGAAGGCAGAGGGGTCGCTTCATGGCTCAGTCCTCCAGCAGGGCCGCGGCACGCGCCGCGCAGATGAAGTCGTTCTCGCTCAGGCCGCCGACGTCATGGGTGGAGAAGCGCACCACGCAGCGGTCGTAGTGCACGCCCAGGTCGGGGTGGTGGTCCTCGCGGTGGGCGATCCAGGCCAGCGCGTTCACGAAAGCCATGGTCCGGTGGTAGTCCTTGAAGCGGAAGGTCCGGACCAGCGCCCGTCCTTCCTCGGCCAGCTCCCAGCCCGGCACCTGCGGCAGCAGTTCGGCCACCCGCGCCTGGCCGAGCCGGTGTTCGTGGCCGCTGCGGGGCAGGCAGTGCGCCTGCGCCAGCGGAATGAGGTCGGTCATCGGAACCTCCGTCGTGCATGGCTGAACGGCGCGGCCGGGCACTGCAGGCCGCCACCGGGACGGGGCTAGAATACCCGCATGATCAATATCTCCGACAGCGCGCAGGCGCACTTCCGCAAGCTGGTCGAGCGCGAGGCCATTCCCGGCCTGGGCGTGCGCCTGAGCGCGGTGCATCCGGGAACCCCGCGTGCCGATGCACGGCTGGAGTTCGCCGAACCGGCCGAACTGGCCGGCGACGAGTGGGCGGTGGACTGCGACGGGTTCACCCTGTACGTGGCCAGCGACAGCGTCGCCTGGCTCGACGGCGCGGACATCGATTACGTCTACCAGGGCACCGGCGCGCAACTGACCATCCGCGCGCCGAAGATCAAGGGCGAGGTGCCGGCCGACTCGGCCTCGCTGGTGGAGCGCGTGCGCTGGGTGATGGAGAACGAGATCAACCCGCAGCTCGCCTCGCATGGCGGTCGCGCCACTGTGCAGGAGGTCTCGGCCGACGGCGTGGTCCTGCTGCGCTTCGGCGGTGGCTGCCATGGTTGCGGCATGGCCGACGTGACCCTCAAGCAGGGCATCGAGAAGACACTGATCGCGCGGGTGCCCGGCGTGACCGCGGTGCGCGACGCGACCGACCACGACAGCGGCCAGGCACCGTACATGCCGCGCGGCAACGCCGCCTGACCTGCCGGTGGCGCAGGCGTCCGACATCGTCCAGGCGCTGATCGAACGAGCGCCGCCGCGTCCTCCGCTTGAACGAAGCACCCGCATGCCCTACGGCTGGGCGTTGTGGTTGCGGGCGCTGCCGGCAATGCCGGCGAAGCCGCACGCGCGGGCCCGGGACGTGGCCGCGCTGCTGGCGGAGCGCCCCGGGGCGCCGATCGCGCCGGGCCGAGAGCTGGCGACCTGGCCGGCGTTCTTCTCGCTCTTCCACCAGGGCTGGCAGCCGCCGCCGCGGGACGAACGCCTGGCGCGCTGGGCCTCGCGCATCGGCAGCGGCGTCATGCACGTGCTGTTCGTGGTGTTCCTGGCCTGGATCGCCTACCTGCAGTCGCTGCTGCCCCCGGTGCCGCCGGAAGAGGGCGGCGGTGGCGAGCGGATCGAGGTCGGCTTCGTCGGCGCCGGCGATCCGGGTACGCCGCAGACCGCCGCCGGCGAGTCGCCTGCGGCCGAGGCCGGCCCGGCGGCGCCACCTGCGCCGACGCCGGCTGCGGCGCCGCCGTCGTTGCCAACGGAGGCCGTCGCGCCGCAGGCGCCATCACTGCCGCCGGTGGAGACGACGGTCGCCGCGCCGGCGCTGCCGGTCCCGGAGCTGCCGGATGTCATGGTCCGCGAGGTGCCGCAGCCGGAAGCGCCGCCGCCGAGCGTCGAGCAACCGGTGCAGGTCACCGAGGTGGATCAGCCGACCATCGACTACGTGCTGCCGCCGGCCACGCCCAGCGAGATCACCGTGCGCCCGGTCGACACGCCGCAGGTGCGCGAGCGCGAGGTCGTGGTGGTGCAGGCGCCGGTCCTGCAGGCGCCGCAGGCGCGGCCGGTCGATGTGCCGCTGCGCCTGCCGCGCGAGGTGCAGCTGCGCACGCGCGAGGTCGGCGAACCGCTGCCGCAACCCGAGGTGCGGCCGGTGACGGTTCGCGCTCCGCAGGTCGAGGCGCGCATGCCCGAGGCGGCGGAAGCGACCGTGCGCCAGCGCGAGGTGGCGATGCCTTCGCCATCGGCCGCCACCCCGGCGGCGCAGGCCCCCGTACCGGCACCAGCGCCCGCCGCCGCACCCGCGCCGATGCCCGCCAGCGGTACAGCCGCCGCGTCCGTGCCGGGCTCCGGCCCACAGGCTGCGCGTGCGGACACCGGCCGTGTTCCGCCCGGCAGCGCGGCCCCGGCGGACAGCGGCTGGCAGAGTCCGCGCGCCGGCGACGACTGGGGCCAGGCACGCAGCGGCGAGGTCCGGCCGGGAGGTGCGCCGGGCCTGTTCGACAGCGAGGGCAGGGTGCGGTTGCCCGGCGATGGCGCCGGCCCCGGGCAAGGCCCGGGGCCGGGCGATGGCGTGGGCGAGGGCATGGCCGACCGCGGCGCCCCGGGAGGGGACAACGACACCTGGACCCGCGACCGCATCGACCAGTCGGGCACCTGGCTCAAGCGGCCGCCCTACGACTACGAGCCGACCAGCTTCGACCGCTACTGGGTGCCCAACGAGTCGCTGCTGGCCGACTGGGTGCGCAAGGGCATCAAGTCGGTCGCGATCCCGATCCCGGGCACCGGCAAGAAGATCAACTGCGTGGTCTCGATCCTGCAGCTCGGCGGCGGTTGCGGCATCACCGATCCGGACCTCAACGAACAGCCGGCCACCGCGCGTCCGCCGCCGGACGTACCGTTCAAGCCGGAACTGCAGGAAGACAACGGCAGCGTCCGGCCCTGATGCCGGCGACGCCTGCTGCCCGCGGATGCCGGCATGCCCCGGCGGCCGTGCCGGCACAGCGGCCCGTAGCCGCAGGGCAGCGTGGCGGGACGGGCTCCCCAGGGCGCGATGGAGCATGCATCCCTGCTAGAATCGGCGGCCGTTTTCAAGCCTGCCGACTGCCATGATCGAGCTCAATCCCGTCCGCCAGCGCATCGCCGACCTCACCGGCCGGGTGGTCTCGCTCCGGGGGTATCTTTGACTACGACGCCAAGAAGGAGCGTCTGGAAGAAGTAAACCGGGAGCTCGAGCTGCCCAACGTCTGGGACGACCCCGAGCGCGCCCAGGGCCTGGGCCGCGAGCGTTCCCTGCTGGAGAAGACCGTCGTCGGCATCGCCTCGGTGCTGGAGGGCCTGGAAGGCTCGACCGAGCTGCTGGAACTGGCCGAGGGCGAGCAGGACGAGGACACCGCGCTGGCGGTGGTCGCCGACGTGGACCGCTTCCAGAAGCAGATCGAGGCGCTGGAGTTCCAGCGCATGTTCTCCGGCAAGATGGATTCGGCCAACGCCTTCGTCGACATCCAGGCCGGCGCCGGCGGCACCGAGGCCCAGGACTGGGCGGAAATGCTGCTGCGCATGTACCTGCGCTGGTGCGAGTCGCGCGGCTGGAAGACCGAGCTGATGGAAGCCAGCGGCGGCGATGTCGCCGGCATCAAGTCGGCCACGTTGCGCGTCGAAGGCGACTTCGCCTACGGCTGGCTGAAGACGGAAACCGGCGTGCACCGGCTGGTGCGCAAGTCGCCGTTCGATTCGGACAACCGCCGCCACACCAGCTTCACCTCGGTCTTCGTCTCACCGGAAGTCGACGACAACATCGATATCGAGATCAACCCGGCCGACCTGAAGACCGACGTCTACCGCTCCTCCGGTGCCGGTGGCCAGCACGTCAACAAGACCGAGTCGGCGGTGCGCATCACCCACGTGCCCACCGGGATAGTGGTCGCCTGCCAGACCGGCCGCAGCCAGCACCAGAACCGCGACAACGCGATGAAGATGCTGGCCGCCAAGCTCTACGAGCTGGAGATCCAGAAGCGCAATGCCGAGCGCGACGCGGTCGAGGCGACCAAGTCCGATATCGGCTGGGGCAGCCAGATCCGCAACTACGTGCTCGACCAGAGCCGGATCAAGGACCTGCGCACCGGCATCGAGCGCAGCGACACCCAGAAGGTGCTGGACGGCGATCTGGACGAGTTCGTCGAGGCCAGCCTGAAGGCCGGCCTGGAGGCCGGCGCGAAACGGTCCGACGCGGCCTGACCGGGCCGCCCGCAAGGGCGAGCCAGGCACCGCGTCCGCATCTCCCCCGACAGGATGCCCGGTGCCGTCGAAGCGGACGCCGGGCGAGCCCCGACTCCAAACGCGGCCCCCGCGTCCGACCGACACCATGACCCAGCCCAACGACACCGCCGCCCCCTCCACGCCCGCCGACGAGAACCACCTGGTCGCCGAGCGCCGCGCCAAGCTCGCCGCGCTGCGCGGGCAGGGCATCGCGTTCCCCAACGACTTCAAGCGCGCCGACTATGCCGGCGACCTCCAGGCCGAGTTCGCCGATGCGGAGCAGTGGACGGCCGAAGCGCTCGAGGCGCTGCCGCGCAAGGTCGCCCTGGCCGGCCGGCTGATGGCCAAGCGGGTGATGGGCAAGGCCAGCTTCGCCCAGGTCATGGACGAGTCCGGCAGGATCCAGCTGTTCCTGCAGGGCAATGTCCTGGGCGAGGCCTACGAGGCGTTCAAGTCGTTCGACGTGGGCGACATCGTCGCCGTCGAGGGCGGGCTGACCCGCACCCGCACCGGCGAACTGTCGGTCAAGGCCGCCTCGCTGCGCCTGCTGGTCAAATCGCTGCGGCCGTTGCCGGACAAGTGGCACGGCCTGAGCGACGTCGAGCAGCGCTACCGCCAGCGCTATGTCGACCTGATCGTCACGCCCGAGGCGCGCGAGGTCTTCGTCAAGCGCAGCAAGATCATCCGTGCGATCCGCGAGTGGCTCGACACCCGCCGTTTCCTGGAAGTGGAAACGCCGATGATGCATTACATCCCCGGCGGTGCCACGGCCAAGCCGTTCGTCACCCACCACAACGCACTGGACCTGCAGCTGTACCTGCGCGTGGCGCCGGAGCTGTACCTCAAGCGGCTGGTCGTCGGCGGCCTGGAGCGCGTCTACGAGATCAACCGCAATTTCCGCAACGAGGGCGTGTCGACCCGGCACAACCCCGAGTTCACGATGCTCGAGCTGTACGAGGCCTACGCCACGTACCACGAGGTGATGGACCTGACCGAGAACGTGATCCGCGATACCGCGCAGGTCGTACTCGGCACCACCCAGGTGGAATGGGACGGGCAGGCGATCGACCTGGGGCCGAGGTTCCGCCGCTGGCGCATGGACGAGGCGGTGCGCCACCACAACCCGGAGATCAGCGCCGCCGACTGCACCGACCGCGATGCGCTGCTGCGCCATTGCGAGCGGCTGAAGATCAGGGTCAAGCCGTCCTACGGCTGGGGCAAGCTGCTGCTGGAGATCTTCGAGGCCACCGTCGAGCACACCCTGGTCCAGCCGACCTTCATCACCGACCATCCGGTCGAGGTCTCGCCGCTGGCCCGTGCCAGCGATACCGAGCCCGGCTACACCGACCGCTTCGAGCTGTTCATCAACGGCAAGGAGATCGCCAACGGCTTCTCCGAGCTCAACGACCCGGAAGACCAGGCCGCGCGCTTCCAGGCGCAGGTCGAGGCCAAGGAGGGCGGCGACGACGAGGCCATGCACTTCGACGCCGACTACATCCGGGCGCTGGAGTACGGCCTGGCGCCGACCGGCGGCCTGGGCATCGGCATCGACCGGCTGGTGATGCTGCTGACCGGCAGCACCTCGATCCGCGACGTGCTGCTGTTCCCGTACATGCGGCCCGGGCAGGGCTGATCGCGGCCTGGACGCCCGGAAATCCGGGCGTGCGGCCGCCGGCGGGCGCGGCCGCGGCACACGGATGGCGCGGCCGGGCCGCGCCGCCAGGCACCCGTAACGAATCCCCGTTCCCTGCATTGCGTCACGGTTTCCGCCCCCTCCCGCCGCCGTGCTGGCACGCTCCCTGCGTCTTTCCGAGGTACAAGCGGGGCTGAACGCCGCGCGATCCCGCAAGGGCGGGGGGCTGACATGGGTGCGGGCAGGGCCGGTAGCGCGCTATTCTGCGATCCTACGGCGGGGTGCCAAGGGGCGGAACGGCAATTGGACATCGTCATCGTCGACGATCAGGCATCGGCGCGAACGATGCTGCGGCACATCATCGAGGACATCACCTCGGAGCTGGCCGTGCACGACTTCGGCGACGCCCGCCAGGCGCTGGCCTGGTGCGATAACAACCCCACCGACCTGCTGCTGCTCGACTACCGCATGCCGGGCATGGACGGGCTGGAGTTCGCCCGCCGCTTCCGCCGGCTGCCCAAGCACCGCGACATCCCGATCATCCTGATCACCGTCGTCGGCGACGAGCCGGTCCGGCAGGCGGCGCTGGAGTCGGGGGTGATCGACTTCCTGGTCAAGCCGGTACGCCCGCGCGAGCTGCGGGCGCGGTGCCACAACCTGCTCCAGCTGCGCCAGCAGTCGGAGACGGTCAAGCAGCGGGCGCTGTCGCTCGAGCAGCGGCTGCTGTCGAGCATGCACGAAGTCGAGGAGCGCGAGCGCGAGACGCTGTCGCGCCTGGCCCGCGCGATCGAGTTCCGCGACGCCGGCACCAGCGCCTACCTGGAGCGCATGTCGCGCGTTGCCGGGCTGGTGGCCGAAGGCATGGGCCTGGCCGAGGACGACGTGCGCACCATCGAGATGGCCGCCCCGCTGCACGACATGGGCAAGATCGCCATTCCCGACGCGGTGCTGATGAAGGCGGGCAAGCTGGACGAGGCCGAGATGGCGGTCATGCGGCGGCATCCGCGCATCGGCCACGAGTTGCTCAGCGGCAGCCAGAACCGCTTCATCCAGGTCGGGGCGATGATCGCCCTGCGCCACCACGAACGCTACGACGGCAGCGGCTATCCCGACGGCCTGGCCGGCGAGGCGATCCCGCTGGAAGCGCGCATCGTCGCCGTGGCCGACGTGTTCGACGCGCTGATCTCGCCGCGCCCGTACAAGGAAGCCTGGACCGTGGACGCCGCGCTGGCCTACCTCTACGCCCAGCGTGGCCGCCTGTTCGATCCCGATTGCGTCGACGCGCTGATGCGCGGGCGCGAGCGCCTGCAGCTGATCTGCGAGCAGTATTCCACCGCGTCGGCGCGGCCGGGAGGGCTGGCCCATGGCTGAGGCCTTCGCCTGGCTGCGCCGCCGCCTGGCCAACCGCCCTGACAGCGAGCACGGCCAGGCGCTGGTGCGCATCGTCCTGATCCTGCTGATCCTGGGCTACGTGCTGCTGCCTTCTTCGCGCGGCGGGCTGGAGCCGGCGCAGTACCGGACCGTGCTGGCGATCGTGCTCACCGGCCTCACCCTGAGCCTGGGGATCTTCGCCGCGCTGCTGGCGCGCCCGGGGCGCTCCGACGTGCGCCGCGTGGTCGGCATGCTCGCCGACTACGGCCTGATGGCCGCCGGCATGATCGCCATGGGCGAGCCGCTGGCCTGGGTCTACGTGGTGGTGATGTGGGTGACCGTCGGCAACGGCCTGCGCTACGGCAACCGCTACCTGTACGTGGCCGTGGCGATGGCCGTGGCCAGTTTCGGCACGGTGCTGGTGTCCAATGATTTCTGGGCCCAGGTGCGCGGCCTGGGCGTGGGCTTGCTCGTGGGCCTGGCGGCGGTGCCGCTGTACCTGTCCAGCCTGCTCAGGCAGTTGACCCGCGCGACCGAGGAAGCGCGGCGTGCCAGCGAGGCCAAGAGCCGGTTCCTGGCCAACATGAGCCACGAGTTCCGCACGCCGCTCAACGGCCTGGGGGGCATGTCCGAGTTGCTGGCGACCACCCGCCTGGACGATGAGCAGCGCGAGTGCGTGCGCACCATCCAGGCCTCGACCCGCACGCTGATGGCACTGGTCGAGGACGTGCTCGACATCTCGGCGATCGAGGCGGGCAAGCTCAAGCTCAACCTGTCCGACTTCTCGCCACGCGAGGTCGTGTCCAGCATCGGCCTGATCCTGCACCCGCAGGCGCGCGCCAAGAACATCGACTACCTGGTGGTGGTCGGCGACGGCGTGCCGGAAACCGTGCACGGCGATCCCGGCCACGTCCGCCAGGTGCTGCTGAACCTGGTCGGCAACGCGGTCAAGTTCACCGACCAGGGGCGGGTGCGGGTGGACGTGGACGTGGCCGCCGGCGCGCCCGAGGATGCGCGCACCCGCCTGCGCTTCACCGTCACCGATACCGGCATCGGCATCCCGGCGGCGATGCGCGGGCGGCTGTTCGAGGCGTTCGAGCAGGCCGACGCGGGCCTGGCCCGCCGCTATGGCGGCACCGGCCTGGGGACCACGATCGCCAAGGGCCTGACCGAGGCGATGGGCGGGCGGATCGGCTTCGAGAGCCTGGAAGGTCGCGGCAGCCGCTTCTGGGTGGAGTTGCCCTTCGCTGCGCCGCAGGAGCGCGCACTGCGCCCGTCGGCTGCGCCGATCGCCGAGGTCGAGAGCGAAACCGCGCTGCGCGATGGCGGCGACAACATCATCGCTTTCGCCGATCCGTTCCTGCGCCACCGTGCGCGCGTGCGCAGCATGCAGCTGCTGGTGGCCGACGACTACGAAGCAAACCGCATGGTGCTGCAGCGGCTGCTGCAGAAGGCCGGTCACCGCGTTACTTCGGTCGAGGGCGGCGAAGAGGTCCTCGACGCGATGGCGGCCAGCGATTACGACGCGGTCATCGTCGACCTGCACATGCCTGGCGTCAGCGGCCTGGACCTGCTCAAGCAGCTGCGCGTGATGCAGGCCGGTGGCGGCCCGCGGACCCCGGTGGTCGTGCTCAGCGCCGACGTCACCCCCGAGTCCATCCAGCGCTGCGAGCAGGCCGGCGCCTACGCCTTCCTGGCCAAGCCGGTCGCCGCCGGCCGGTTGCTGGAGACCCTGTCGGACATCGCCGCCCAGCGGGGCCGCCGCAACGCGGTCCTGCCAGCGCGACCGGATGTGGGCGAGGCGCCGGTGGGCGTGCTCGACAGCTCGGTGCTGGACGAACTGGCGGCGATGGGCATGGGCGAGGAGTTCGAGCGCGAGTTCATCGCCCACTGCCTGGCCGACGCCGATGGCTGCATCGGCGCCATGACGCACGCGGCCGAAGCGGCGGACTGGGCACGCCTGCGCGACCATGCCCATGCGATCAAGGGCGTGGCCGCCAACATGGGGCTGGTCAAGGTGGCCGAGCAGGGCAGCGAGCTGATGCGGCTGGCCGACTGGCAGATCCGCAACGAATGGCGCCAGCGGATCGCGATGCTCAATGCGGCGCTGACCCAGGGTCGCGATGCCCTGGCCGCGCGCCAGCAGGCGCGGGGCAACTTGCGCGATGGTGGCGGCGAGCCGGGTTGAGCCGGCCCGGAAAAAGCAAAGGCCCGGCATCCTGCCGGGCCCGATTCTCCCCCTGATGCCGCTGCCGCTCGATCCGGCGGCCTTGCGGTACCGAATCAGGCGGCTTCCGAGCTGGCCCTGCGCGTCTGCGCACGCACGATGCGCTCCATCGTCCGCAGCGACTTGTCGCCCAGCGCCAGCGCGGTGTCGACCCATACCTCGGTGATGCCCATCAGTTCCTCGTAGCTGACCGGCTGGCCGATCTTGCGCACGGCGTTCATCGCCAGGTGCGAATGCGGCGCGCGCTGGTGCTGGCGGATCAGGTCCTGCACCGCCGACTCGCCCTGGCCCTTGGGCACGAGCACGTCGACCACGCCCAGGCGGTACATCTCCTCGCTGCTGTAGACCTCGCCGCTGAGGATCATCTTCTCGGCCTGGCGCGGGCTGACGCGCTTGCACAGGAACGAATAGGCGCCCATGCCCGGGAACAGGCCGAACAGCACCTCCGGCAGGCCCATGCCGACGCCTTCCTCGGCGACGATCGTGTGGCAGGCCAGCGCCATTTCCAGGCCGCCGCCGAGCGCGTCGCCCTGGATCAGGGCCACGGTATGCATGTCGCCGCCGAAACCGGTGTGGACGTGGTGGACGCCTTCCACGCAACGGCGCGCATAGGCCAGCAGCCGCTCGCGGTTGCCCTCGCGGATCAGGCGGCCGAACAGCTCCAGGTCGCCGCCGAGGTTGTAGGCCGAGGCGGCCGAGGCCAGCACGAAGTGGCGCAGCCGGCCCTGGTGGCGCTGCGATTCGCGCAGGGTGATCGAGCTCATGTAGCTCCACATGTCCTCGAGCATCTCGAAGCGGCAGCACGGGCGCACGCCGGACTGGCCGGCGTCGGCATGCATGTAGAGCCAGTGGGCGCTGCCGTCGGGCGGCGTCTGCACGCGGATGGTCGGGAAATGGTGGGTGCGCTGCAGCTTTTCGATCGTGCTCATGGCGGTCTCTCCGGGGTCGGCTGACCTGCCGGCTTCACGGCAGGCGGGGGATGTTGCCCGGCCATGCTACACCTGAACGGATAATTAAAAGCGACTGGCCGGAGCGCCCGGAATCCTCCGTGGCGGATCGTTAAGAAACCGGAAAAACGCGCCCGCAACGGGCGCCGGAGGCCGTCGCCCACGGCCGCCTTGCCGCCAACGGAAGCGCCCCGGCAGGGGCCGGGGCGCGATCGGGATGGGGCGGCAGCGGGCGGTCAGGCCGCCGGGGCGGCAGGGGGCGGGTCGCGCAGCTCCTTGCGCAGGATCTTGCCGACGTTGGTCTTCGGCAGCTCGGTCCGGAACTCGATGTGGCGAGGCTGCTTGTAGCCGGTCAGCGCCTCGCGGCAGTAGGCCTTGATCTGCTCGGCGGTGAGCGAGGGGTCCTTGCGGACCACGAACAGCTTGACCGCCTCGCCCGAACGCTCGTCGGGGACGCCGATCGCGGCCACTTCCAGTACGCCGGGCATGGCGGCGACCACATCCTCGACCTCGTTCGGGTACACGTTGAAGCCCGAGACCAGGATCATGTCCTTCTTGCGGTCGACGATGTAGACGAAGCCCTTGTCGTCGATCCGGGCCATGTCGCCGGTATGCAGCCAGCCGTCGGCGTCGATCACCTTGGCCGTCTCCTCGGGGCGCTGCCAGTAGCCCTTCATCACCTGCGGGCCCTTCACGCACAGTTCGCCGACCTGGCCCGTCGCCAGGACGTTGCCGTCGTCGTCCTTGACGCAGACATCGGTGGACGGGATCGGCAGTCCGATCGAACCGTTGAACTCCTTGATGTCGAGCGGGTTGATGCACGCCGCAGGCGAGGTTTCGGTCAGGCCGTAGGCTTCCACCAAGGTCACGCCGGTGACCTTCTTCCAGCGCTCGGCCACCGCGCGCTGCACGGCCATGCCGCCGCCCAGGGTCACCTTGAGCGAGGAGAAGTCCACCTCGTCGAAGCCCGGCGTGTTGAGCAGGCCGTTGAACAGCGTGTTGACGCCGGTGATCGCAGTGAAGCGCGTGCCCTTGAGCTCCTTGACGAAGCCGGGCATGTCGCGCGGGTTGGTGATCAGGTGGTTGAGCCCGCCCAGCTCCATGAACACCAGCCCGTTCGCCGTCAAGGCGAAGATGTGGTACAGCGGCAGCGCGGTGATGATGATTTCCTTGCCGCGCTCGAGCTGGTTGGCGCCCAGCCAGGCCGATGCCTGCTGCATGTTCGCCACCAGGTTGCGGTGGGTCAGCATCGCGCCCTTGGCCACGCCGGTGGTGCCGCCGGTGTACTGCAGGAAGGCGATGTCGCCAGGATCGATGTCGACCTGGGGCAGGGCATGCCGCTTGCCCGCGGCCAGCGCGTCGCGGAAGCGCACCGCCCCCGGGATGTCGTAGTCGGGCACCATCTTCTTCACGTACTTCAGCACGAAGTTGACGATGGCGCCCTTGGGGAAGCCGATCATGTCGCCCAGGCCGGTGGTGATCACCTGCTTGAGCGGGGTATCGGCCAGCACGTCCTGCACGGTGTGGCCGAAGTTGTCGACTACCACGATCGCCGAGGCGCCCGCGTCCACCAGCTGGTGCTTGAGCTCGCGGGCGGTGTAGAGCGGATTGACGTTGACCACGGTCAGGCCGGCGCGCAGCACGCCGAAGGTGGCGATCGGGTACTGCAGGCAGTTGGGCATCATGATCGCGACGCGATCGCCCTTCTTCAGCCCCAGCTCGCCCAGCAGGTAGGCGGCGAACTGCTTGCTGAGCTCGTCGACCTGGGCGTAGGTCAGCTGCTTGCCGAAGTTGCTGTACGCCGGCCGGTCGGCATACCGGGATGCCGATGATGCGAAAACCGCGGCGATGGAGCGGTACTCGTCCGGATCGATTTCTGCAGGTACGCCCTGCGGATAGCTCCGCAGCCAGGGACGATCCGAGTTCATTAGCGCCTCCCCTCCGAGGTGATGTTCGATTCTTGCCTGCGATGCGCGGCCGGGGCTCGCTTTGCGCCGCCGCCGATGGGAGCATACCGTTCCGGATGGAAAAGGCGAAGCCATGGCGCGGGACACGGGTATCGGCAGGGTGACGTGGACGGTGATGCTGGTGGTGGGCTTGTCGGTCGCCGTCGCCTGCAGCCGTACGCCGCCGGAGCAACGCCTGCGCGGGCAGCTTTCGGCGATGCAGCAGGCGCTGGAAGAACGTCGCGCCGCTGACTTCATGGACGGAGTCGCGGAGGATTTCGCCGGCAACCGGGGCATGGATCGTGCTGCGTTGCAGCAGGCGGTCCGGGCGCAGGTACTGGTCAACGCCGACATCGGCCTGACCTTGGGGCCGGCGCAGGTCGAGCTCCAGGGCGACCGCGCCACCGTTCGTTTCAGTGCCGTGGCCAGCGGCGGCAGCGGACGCTGGGTTCCCGACCGTGTGCAGGCGTGGGAGATCGTCAGCGGCTGGCGCGAAGAGGACGGGCAGTGGCGCCTGTACTACGCGGAGTGGACACCGAAATAGACCCGACGCCCCGCGCGCTGCGCGGGGCGGGGTTTCCGCTGCTGGACGCCTCAGGCCGCTTTTTTGGCTGCGAGCTGCCGGAGCACGTACTGCAGCAGGCCGCCGTGGCGGGTGAGGGCGCACCGCTTGCGCGGCACTGCCGCGCGGTGCGGCCGAACGCCCCGCGCGCTGCGCGGGGCGGGGTTTCCGCCGCTGGACGCCTCAGGCCGCTTTTTTGGCTGCCAGCTGCCGGAGCACGTACTGCAGCAGGCCGCCGTGGCGGAAATACTCCACCTCCTTCGGCGTTAGCAGCAGCACGTGCGCCTGGAAGGCGACGGTCGTGCCGTCGCCGCGGCGGGCGGTGACCTGTGCGGTCCGGCTGGCGCCATCCTCCAGGCCGGTGATGTCGAAGGTTTCGGTGCCGTCCAGGCCCAGGCTCTGCGCGTTCTGTCCGTCCTGGAACTGCAGCGGCAGTACGCCCATGCCGACCAGGTTGGAGCGGTGGATGCGCTCGAAGCTCTCGGCCACCACCGCCTTGACCCCGAGCAGGTTGGTGCCCTTGGCCGCCCAGTCGCGCGAGGAGCCGGTGCCGTATTCCTTGCCGGCGATCACCAGCAGCGGCGTGCCCTGCGCCTTGTAGCGCATCGCCGCGTCGTAGATCGACATCTTCTCCGGGGGCTGGGTGCCGAAGTAGAGCGTGTTGCCGCCTTCCTCGCCGCCGAAGAACAGGTTCTTGATCCGGATGTTGGCGAAGGTGCCGCGGACCATCACGTCGTCGTTGCCGCGGCGGCTGCCGTAGCTGTTGAAGTCGGCCGGCTGCACGCCGCGCGATTGCAGGAAGCGGCCCGCAGGCGAGTCCTTCTTGATGTTGCCGGCCGGCGAGATGTGGTCGGTGGTGATCGAGTCGCCGAACAGGCCCAGCACCCGCGCGCCGTGGATGTCGTCGATGCTGCCCACGGCCATGGTCATGCCGTCGAAGTAGGGCGGGTTCTTGATGTAGGTGGACGCGTCGTCCCACACGTAAAGCTCGCCATCCGGGGATTCGATCGTGTTCCAGCGGGTGTCGCCCTTGAACACGTCGGCGTAGTTCTGCTTGAACATTTCCGGGCCGATGGTCGCGGCGATCACGTCGCCGATCTCCTTGCTGCTCGGCCAGATGTCCTTGAGGAACACCGGCTGGCCGTCGCTGCCCAGGCCCAGCGGCTCGGTGGTGAGGTCGATGTCGGTGGTGCCGGCCAGCGCGTACGCCACCACCAGCGGCGGCGACGCGAGGTAGTTCATCTTCACCTCGGGATGGACGCGGCCCTCGAAGTTGCGGTTGCCCGACAGCACCGAGCTCACCACCAGGTCGCCGGCGGCGATGCCGGCGCTGATCTGGGTGGGCAGCGGGCCGGAGTTGCCGATGCAGGTCGTGCAACCGTAGCCGACGATGTAGAAGCCGACCTTCTCCAGCTCCTTGAGCAGCCCGGCTTTTTCCAGGTAGTCGGTGACCACGCGCGAGCCCGGGCCGAGCGAGGTCTTGACCCAGGGTTTGCGGTCCAGCCCGCGTGCGGCGGCGTTGCGCGCCAGCAGGCCGGCCCCGACCATCACCGCCGGGTTGGAGGTGTTGGTGCAGGAGGTGATCGCCGCGATCACCACCGCGCCGTCCTTGAGCTTGAACGACGTCCCGTCGATCTCAACGTGGGCCACGCCCTTCTGCAGCGCCTCGTTGCCGACCGCGGCGGTACCGCCCTCGGCGATGAAGTCCGACACCTCCGGGCTGCGCTTGTCGCGGGCGGCGGTGAGCAACTCGACGTTGTCGCGGTAGTTGCGCTTCATGTCGCCCAGCAGCACCCGGTCCTGCGGGCGCTTGGGCCCGGCCAGCGAGGGCTTCACTTCGCCCATGTCCAGTTCCAGGGTGGTGCTGTACGCCGCGTGCGGGCTGTCGGCGGAGTGCCACAGGCCTTGCGCCTTCGCGTAGGCCTCCACCAGCGCGATCTGCGCTTCGCTGCGGCCGGACAGGCGCAGGTAGGTCAGCGATTCGGCGTCGATCGGGAAGATGCCGCAGGTGGCGCCGTACTCGGGCGCCATGTTGCCGATGGTGGCGCGATCGGCCAGCGGCAGGTGCTGCAGGCCGTCGCCGAAGAACTCCACGAACTTGCCGACCACCCCGTGCTTGCGCAGCATCTGGGTGACGGTCAGGACCAGGTCGGTCGCGGTCGCGCCCTCGGGCAGGCGGCCGGTGAGCCTGAAGCCGACCACCTGCGGGATCAGCATCGAGGAAGGCTGGCCGAGCATGGCCGCTTCGGCCTCGATGCCGCCCACGCCCCAGCCCAGCACGCCGATGCCGTTGATCATCGTGGTGTGCGAGTCGGTGCCGAAGACGGTGTCCGGATAGGCCCAGGGCTGGCCGTCTTCGCCCGGGGCGGTCATCACCACGCGCGCCAGGTTTTCCAGGTTCACCTGGTGGACGATGCCGGTGTTGGGCGGCACCACCTTGAAGTCGGCGAAGGCCTTCTGGCCCCAGCGCAGGAACGCGTAGCGCTCGCGGTTGCGCTCGAACTCGATGCGGCCGTTGATGTCGAGCGCATCGGGCGTGCCGAACGCGTCGACCTGGATCGAATGGTCGATCACCAGTTCCGAAGGGATCTGCGGATTGATCTGCTCCGGCCGGCCGCCGAGCCTGACCACCGCGTCGCGCATGGCCGCCAGGTCGACCACGCAGGGTACGCCGGTGAAGTCCTGCAGCACCACGCGCGCGGGCATGAAGGCGATCTCGGTGTCCGGCTCGGCCTTGGGATCCCAGGTTGCGACCGCCTCGATGTGTTCGGGCAGCACGGTCACCCCGTCCTCGTGCCGGAGCAGGTTCTCCAGCAGGATCTTCATCGAGTAGGGCAGGTGGGCCAGGTCGAAGCGCTGGGCCAGCTTGGGCAGGCTCGCGTACTGGTAGGACTGGCCGCCAACGTCCAGGCGGCTGAGGGTGGCGAAGGAATCGCGCATGGGCCGGCTCCTATGGCTGGGGCCGCCGCGCTCCGGCGGCGGCTGAAGGGTTCAGGGCATTATCCGATGCATTGGATGACGGGGTCGTGGCCGCTGGCAATCCGCCGTTAGGGGGAGGCGAGGGTCGCCGGTCCGCACCCGCATTGTGCGCCAGCGGCCGCATGCCGGTTTGAGTATGCATGGAATGGTATGTATCATCACGTCATACCAGAGCCGTCGTGGAGCGCGCCATGGAAGCCATCGTCGCCGAGCGTGGCCAGATCACCCTGCCCAAGGCCGTGCGCGATGCGCTGGGGCTGACCAAGGGCAGCGTGCTCAAGGTCGAACTGGAGGGCAGCCGGATCGTGCTGCGCAAGAGCGTGGACGACGCGATCTCGCGCGTGCGCGGCCGCTTCGCCCTGGATGCGTCGGCCGCCGCGGCCGGCGAGGAATGAGCGGCCGATGATCGCCATCGATGCTCCGGTCCTGGTCGAACTGCTCACCGACGGCCCGCAGGCCGACGCGGCCGAGGCCTGCCTGCGCCAGTGCCTGGTCGGCGGGCGGGTGGTCGTGGCCGACGCGGCGCTGGCGCAGCTGTGCGCGCGCTTGAAGAACGGCGCCGAGGCGCTGGGCGCGCTGGAGGAGATGGGCATCCACTTCAACGCCCTGGAGGCCAAGTCGGCGATCCGTGCCGGCGAGATGTGGCGTCGCCAGCGCCAGCGCGGCGACGCGCCGCGGCCGATGGCCGGATTCCTGGTCGGCGCGCACGCGTTGCTGCAGTGCGATGGGCTGATCACCACCGACGCGGCGTTCTACCGCGAGTACTTCAAGGGCCTGAAGCTGATCGTGCCTCAGGCCTGAACCTTTTTCGCATCTACCATCGAATCCCCCGGAGAATCGCCATGCTGGAAGCCTACCGCCACCACGCCGCCGAGCGCGCCGCCCTCGGCATCCCGCCGCTGCCGCTGAGCGCGCAGCAGACCGCGGAGGTCATCGAGCTGCTGAAGGCCCCGCCGGCCGGCGAGGAGTCGTTCCTGGTCGACCTGATCACGAACCGCGTGCCCGCCGGCGTGGACGATGCCGCCAAGGTCAAGGCGTCCTACCTGGCCGCGCTGGCGTTCGGCACCGAGAAGAACGCGCTGCTGTCGCGCGAGCGCGCCACCGAACTGCTGGGCACCATGCTCGGCGGCTACAACGTGCAGCCGCTGATCGAGCTGCTTGATGACGCCGCGGTCGGCGCGATCGCCGCCGAAGGCCTGAAGAAGACGCTGTTGGTGTTCGACCAGTTCCACGATGTGGAAGAGAAGGCCAGGGCCGGCAACGCCAATGCCAGGGCCGTGCTGCAGAGCTGGGCCGACGCCGAATGGTTCACCAGCCGCCCGGAAGTGCCGCAGAGCCTGACCATCACCGTGTTCAAGGTGCCGGGCGAGACCAACACCGACGACCTGTCGCCGGCGCCGGACGCGACCACCCGCCCGGACATCCCGCTGCACGCGCTGGCCATGCTCAAGAACAAGCGCGAAGGCGCGCCGTTCGTGCCCGAGGAGGACGGCAAGCGCGGCCCGGTCGCCGAGATCCTCAAGCTCAAGGAAAAGGGCCACCTGGTCGCCTACGTCGGCGACGTGGTCGGTACGGGCTCGTCGCGCAAGTCGGCGACCAACAGCGTGCTGTGGTTCACCGGCGAGGACATCCCGTTCATCCCGAACAAGCGCTTCGGCGGCGTCTGCCTGGGCAGCAAGATCGCCCCGATCTTCTACAACACCATGGAAGACGCCGGCGCGCTGCCGATCGAGCTGGACGTGTCGAAGATGGAGCATGGCGACGTCGTCGAGCTGCAGCCTTACGCGGGCAAGGCGATCAAGGACGGGGAGGTCATCGCCGAATTCCAGGTCAAGTCCGAGGTGCTGTTCGACGAGGTGCGCGCCGGCGGCCGCATCCCGCTGATCATCGGTCGCGGCCTGACCGCCAAGGCGCGTGAGTCGCTGGGCCTGCCGGCCTCGGACCTGTTCCGCCTGCCGCAGCAGCCGGCCGATTCCGGCAAGGGCTTTTCGCTGGCGCAGAAGATGGTCGGCCGCGCCTGCGGCCTGCCCGAGGGCCAGGGCGTGCGCCCGGGCACCTATTGCGAGCCGAAGATGACCTCGGTCGGTTCGCAGGACACCACCGGCCCGATGACCCGCGACGAGCTGAAGGACCTGGCCTGCCTGGGCTTCTCGGCCGACCTGGTGATGCAGTCGTTCTGCCACACCGCCGCCTACCCGAAGCCGGTGGACGTGAAGACCCACCACACCCTGCCGGAGTTCATCTCCACCCGCGGTGGCATCTCGCTGCGTCCGGGTGACGGCGTGATCCACTCCTGGCTCAACCGCATGCTGCTGCCGGACACCGTCGGCACCGGCGGCGACTCGCACACCCGCTTCCCGGTGGGCATCTCGTTCCCGGCCGGCTCGGGCCTGGTCGCCTTCGCCGCGGCCACCGGCGTGATGCCCCTGGACATGCCCGAGAGCGTGCTGGTGCGCTTCAAGGGCCAGATGCAGCCGGGCGTGACCCTGCGCGACCTGGTCAACGCGATTCCGCTGTACGCGATCAAGCAGGGTCTGCTGACCGTGGCCAAGCAGGGCAAGAAGAACATCTTCTCCGGCCGCATCCTCGAGATCGAGGGCCTGCCGCAGCTCAAGGTCGAGCAGGCGTTCGAGCTGTCCGACGCCTCGGCCGAGCGTTCGGCCGCCGGCTGCACCGTGCGCCTGGACAAGGAACCGATCATCGAATACCTCACCAGCAACATCACCCTGCTGAAGTGGATGATCGCCGAGGGCTACCAGGACCCGCGTTCGCTCGCCCGCCGCATCGCCAAGATGGAGGCGTGGCTGGCCGACCCGCAGCTGCTCGAGCCCGACGCCGACGCCGAGTACGCGGCGGTCATCGAGATCGACCTGGCCGATGTGCATGAGCCGATCGTGGCCTGCCCGAACGACCCGGACGACGTGAAGACCCTGTCCGACGTGGCCGGCGCCACCATCGACGAGGTGTTCATCGGGTCGTGCATGACCAACATCGGCCACTTCCGCGCCGCGGCCAAGCTGCTGGAGGGCAAGCGCGACATCCCGACCCGCCTGTGGGTCGCGCCGCCGACCAAGATGGACGCCAGCGAGCTGACCAAGGAAGGCCACTACGGCACCTTCGGCACCGCCGGCGCGCGCATGGAGATGCCGGGTTGCTCGCTGTGCATGGGCAACCAGGCGCAGGTGCGCGAGGGCGCGACCGTGTTCTCCACCTCGACCCGCAACTTCCCCAACCGCCTGGGCCGCAACTCGAACGTCTACCTGGGTTCGGCGGAGCTGGCGGCGATCTGCTCGCGCCTGGGCCGGATCCCGACCAAGGCCGAGTACATGGCCGACATCGGCGTGATCAACGAGAAGGGCGCGGAGATCTACCGGTACATGAACTTCGACCAGATCGAGGAGTACCAGGACGTGGCCAGGACCGTCGCCGCCTGAGGCATCCGTCGCCAGCAACGGGAAAGCCCGGCCATGTGCCGGGCTTTTCTTTTGCCCTCGTCGTCGCCTTCAGATCCGCAGCACGCCGACGAAGTTCTGCAGCCATTCGCCCAGGTTGGGGGTCAGGGTGGCCGCCAGCATCAGCAGAAGCACCAGCAGCTTGGTGCCCAGGATCCGCATCAGGTCGATCAGCGAGACGTGCTGGGCGTCCTTGGTGAACATCTGCCCGATCAGGGGCGCGCGCTCCAGCGCGATCGACAGCCAGGCGCTCACCACGAAGGCCAGGGTCATCGAGCCCAGCGCCACCGCGCTCTGTTCCCATTCCAGCGCGAACGGGAACACCTCCTGCATCGCCAGCAGCACCACCGGCGCGGCGAACGAGGCCCACAGGCAGCTGCGCACGCAGGTCAGGCCGAACTTCATCTCGGCGACCGTCTGGTCGCGCCAGCGTGCCAGGCGCGCGCGCGGGTCGGTCGATGCCACGGCGGCCTGGACGTCGGCCGGATCGGGCACCGGCCAATGGTCGTCGCCGCGCTCCAGCGCCAGCCAGTCCTCGTCATGGAACACCGCGGCCAGCGGCGAGCGCGGCGGTATGCCCAGCCAGTGCGGGTTGGGCCAGTCGGCGGGCAGGGCGCCATCGGGCAGGCGCTCGATCACGTGGTCGCGCAGGTCGCGTCCCAGCCGGACCAGTCGTCCGTTCTGCAGCAGGGCCTGCGACAGGAAGAACACGCCCAGCGCGAGCAGCGCCAGCGCAAGCGCGCCAGGCATGCGCGCGCCATCGACCGCTTCGGGCATGCGGCTGCCCCAGTAGGCCAGCGGCGCCAGCACCGCGGCGATGACCAGCAGGATCGAACTGAACGTGTAGCGCCGGCCCAGGTAGCGGCCGGCATCGAACTCCACCGGCGCATGCCGCAGGTGGAGCGCGCAGCGCCGGTTCCAGGCTCGCAGCCGGGTCATCACCAGCCCGGCGAACCACAGGTACAGGGCGAACATCGCCCATAGGGTGATCCGGTCGCGGCCATGGATCAGGTCGAGTGCACCGCGCATGGCGCCGCGGAACTGCTCGGTCAGCAGCAGGTGGCCCCAGCGCACCGCGAACAGCAGCAGCGTTGCCAGCGCGAGCAATGCCAGCAGCGAGCATGCCAGCGCGGCGGCGCTGTAGCCGGGGCGGCCATCGGTCGGCGCAAGCCGCGACCCGTGGCCGTCGGGGCCGCCGCGCAGCATGCGGTCCAGCCGCCAGCCGGTCTCGCGCAACGCATAGCGCACCGGTGGCAGCATCGTGCGCCCAGGTCGCGAGGACAGCATCAGCCACAGGCTGGCGACCAGCGCCAGGCTGGCGGCGGCGACCAGGATCGGCAGTACCAGGTTGAGCGAGAGCACCCGGAAGTCGGCGGCGATGAGCGTGCTGCGCGCGCGTGCGCGCCCGGTGCCGGTCGCCGGGGCGGTGGCCGTTCCCGTCGCGGCGGGCGCCTGCTCTAGCCGCATGTACGTATCCGGGTCCAGGCCCTGCAGTCCGGCCAGCGTGATCACGCTCAACGGCGACCGGTTGCGACCGCCGTCGGCAGGCGCGGGGGCTTCCGTCGCCGGCGCACCGGGGCCGGCCGACGCCAGGAGCTCCTGGCTGGCGCGGAACAGGTTGGCCGCGTAGTCGGTCGGGAAGGCGAAGATTCGGCGCGTGCCGGGCACGACTTCGCGGTCGGCAGGACCAGTTCCGCTGCTTTCGCGCGGCCGCTGGCATTCGGCGCGGTAGCGGCGCCCGCCTTCGACCACGTCCACGTAGCAGGCCTGCATGCGACCGTTGGCGACCATCAGCGTGCCGCGGTTGGCGCGGCGGTACTCGGGATGGGTGAGCAGGTGGTCGCCCTCCAGCGCCACCGGAATCGCCCCGGGTACCGAACGCCGCACCACCGCCAGCATGAACAGCCGGTCGCGCACGTCCGTGGCCACCACCATCACCGCGCGCGGCCGCACGTAGACGCTCAGCGCATCCATCAGCTGCTGCAGGCTGAGCTCGTCCGAGCGGGTGCTCAGTTGCGGCTGGTAGACCGGCGGCAGGTCCAGACTGGTACCGGCGTCGCGCATGTCCAGCTCGAGGAAGCGTCGCGGCACCAGCTCCGGGTTCTTCGCGGCTTCGCGATCCAGGCTGGCGTGTTCGGCGCGGATCGCCGAGATGTTCTGCGGAAACTGCAGGTAGGTCGGCTGCGGGCTGCCGACGCAGGCCGGCACGTCCTCGCCCATGGCTTCGGCCGCGGCCCGCTCGCCGGCCAGCTGGGTGCGGCCTTCCTGGCTGCCCTGGCCGAACGCCGACTCTTCGGTCAGCACCACCACCTCGCCAGGGCAGATGCCGTGCACGATCTCCAGGTAGGCGAACAGGTGGGCCATCTGCGCCAGCTGGTCCCACTGGGCGAAGGTGCGGTAGCGCAGCGAATGGCGGCCGGAAGGATCGTCCTGTTCGATCAGCCGGTTGCTGGCCACGGTCGCCGACGGACTCAACAGGTCCAGGTGCAGGCCGGCCTGCGCGGCGATGCCGGCGATGGACGCGAGCGAGCCGGAGAAGGTCGGGCCGAGCACGGCCACCCGCGCCGAAGCCGCGGGGCCGGCGTCGATATCCGCGACTTCCGTGGCCATGCATGCGGCGCCGCGGTCGTCGCGGACCGGGCGTTGGCCACCGGCATTGAGCGCGATGACCTGCCGCGCCGCCCGGCAGAACGCCAGCCGCTGCACGCCGAAGGTCGGCGACTCGCCGACCAGGTAGAGGACGAAGTAGCGCGTGCGCGGTCCGGTGTTTTCCGCGTTGCGCCAGGCATCGTTGCGAAACACCAGGACGCCGGGCGTGCTGCGGAACGGACGCGGTGGCGGGCCGTCGCTCTTCTCCGTCGCGACCGGCCAGGGCATCGCGTGGCCCTGCAGCACGTAGCCGCTGAACTGGAAGCTGCGCACCAGCGTGGCCACATCGATGTCGAACGAGCGCGCCAGCCGCGACTCGACGGGGTCGGGGAGGGTGGCCAGCGCCGCCTGCCAGTACGCGCCGCCGGCGGCGCTGACGCCGGGCAGGGGGTCGAACACATCGCGAACGGCGGCCGAGTCGACCAGCACGCCTTCCCCGCGCGTGGCCGGGTCCGCGTCTGCGGGCGCCTGTGCGCCGGCGGCCAGCGGTGGCGACGGCAGGACGACGGTCGCCCCGGCCGGGCCCTGCCAGGCCAGCGTTGCAGCCAGCAGGACCAGCATTGCCGACCACGCGCGCGCGCTCACGATCCGGCGCGTCGTGCGGTCGGCGACGCGCTGCGGAACGATCGCCGAGTCCATGTCGTCGCTCCTGCTGGCGGCCGCCGTGGCGCCGTCCGCTCAGGCCTTGTGGATCAGGTCGAACACCAGCCGCTGCAGCGCCTTGTCGTCGTCGAGGCTGCCGTGGGTGGTGGCCTCGGTCGAACGACTCGAACTGCCGTCGATCGCCATGGCGCTGGGCAGCCGGGCGATGTCCGAATGCGGGCTGGCCACGGCCATCATCTGCGCGCCCCACGGCAGGGTGGCGCGCGCGGGCACCAGGTCGCGCTCCAGGCCCAGGATCGGCGTTTCCTTTTTGTCCTCGAACGAGCGCGAGACCAGGTACAGCAGCGAGTGCCCATAGGGCTTGCAGGTCGGGTCGGCGCGCTCGGCCGCATCGGTCAGGTGAGCGACCAGCAGCTTGGTGCCGGTCTTGAGCACCGCCTTGCCGAGCGTGCGGTCGAACTCGTCGACCCGCACGGCCGGCGCGATCAGGCTGACCGAACGCAGGTCGAAGCCGGCCGCGATCGCCGCCGTGCCCAGGTGCGAATGCAGGATCGCACCGGCCGAGTGGCCGACCAGGTGCAGGCGTACCTTCGGCAGGCCGTAGGCCTTTCCCTGGGCCTTGTACAGGTCGAACAGCAGGCGCACGCCGGAGGCCTGGTTGCTGCTGATCCGGGCCGCGTTCTCCTTCATTTCGTTCCACAGGGGCCGCCCCAGCGGGCGCGCGATGCCTTCCACGCGCTGGTTCCACCACTCCTTCCACTGCTCCTTGACCTTCTGCCAGGCACCCGATGCGCGCGCCTGGTCGGGGGCGATCTTGTCCTCGATCATGTTGGTGACGGTCTTGATCGCGCCGGTCTCCCACATCAGGAACACCGGGAAGATCTTCTCGTCGTACAGCGCGGGCACCCACAGCTTGGCTGACTGCGCGGCGGCATCCTCGTTGTTCAGCCCACCATGGGCGTAGATGGCGATGTCCACCGCCTGGTTGGCGCGCACGCCCCACTTGCGACAGGCTTCCTTCAGGTGGATCCGCAACAGCGCATCCACGTCCGACTCCTGCGTGCGGAACTGGCCGCGCTGGCTCAGCCGGCCGTCGTTCTCCATGTTGATGATGAACGGGCTCAGCTCGTGCGCGGCCAGGATCGGATTGCTGGAGACCACGCCCTTGCCGCTGGTGTCGGTGCGCAGCGAGGTCGCGTCGGCGATCGCCTCGTGCTCGGCGGTGACCACGCCCAGCTGCGCGACCCAGCAGTCCATGGCGTTCTCCAGCCAGTCGCTGTAGCGCAGCACGGCCAGGCCGCCCTTGCCCCAGGCGTTGCCCCATGAGTTGTGGACGATGAAACCGTCGCGGGTATAGCCGACGATGGCGAACGCATGGCCCCCGTCCGGGCTACCGGTCTTGCGCTTGATCACCGGCAGGTCGGCCGGGTCTTCCGGGCGCGGCACCGCCTGTTCGACCAGCAGTTCCTCCCAGCCGGCGTGGGTGAAGGCGCTGGCGTACAGCGCGCCGACCTGGTCGATGGCCACGTGCATGTCGCGCAGCGAGCGCGGGTCGATGCGGTAGTAAGCGCCGAGCGGACGCTTGATCGCATCGGTCCACCAGTCTTCGCTGGCGGACGCCTTGGGCAGCGGCATGTCCATCTTCGGCCACAGCCGCGCGCTGCTGGCGCCATGGCGCAGCCAGCCCTTGAGCGCACCGCGCAGCGACGAGCCCGAATCGGACTCCGGGCCCTCGTCGTCGTTCTCGGCCCATTCGTCGTAGCGGCGCGCCATGCTGTAGAGCATGAACGGCGACATCGGTTCGACGTGGCGCCCGGCGCGCACCAGCAGGTATTCGATCACCACCGCCAGCGCATAACCGGTGCAGGCGCTGGTCAGGCCCTGGTCGAGCATCGGCCGCACGTCCGGCGGATAGCGCACGTCCTGCGGGGCGGCGGACACCGATGGCTGGTACTCCCAGTCGCGCAGGTCGACCGCGTCCGGGCGCACGTTGAACACGCGGCTGGTGCGTTTGCGCGCGGTGCCGGCGGCGGTGAGCTCGAGCATTTCCAGCGGCGCCAGCTCGGGCCTGCCGGGTGTGACCAGGGAGCGGGGCGACGGCGCCTTGGCTCCGGCCCGGCGCCCGCCGCGCACCGGGGCCGCGGCATGGCGGGCGTAAGCGGCGGCCATCTTCTCGTCGTAGCGGTTCTGCCGGTAACCCGGGCCGTTGTACAGGCTGGCGAATTTGGCCCAGTCCTTGCGCCGCAACGGGACGATCAGCGGCGAGCCCGGCCGCGAGAGCAGGCTGGCGAACGCCTCCACCTGGCCGTCCGCGCCCTGGGCGTGGCATTCGACGAAGCGGCCCACGCTGTCCAGGCCGCACAGCGCGTAGTTGAAGCCCATGATCTGGAATGCGCCCCAGCTGGCCGACTGCATCGCCGCGGCAGGATCGAGCGCGGCGGCCTTGTCCAGCCGCTTCCACTCGCCGGCCAGCGAACCGGAGTACTGGCGACGGTCCCACCGGGGGTAGCTGATGTTGGGGTGGCTGGCGCTGTAACGCCCGGCGGTGAGGCGATGGAAGACATGCCCTTCGAACAGGATCTTCGGGCGCCGGTCCGGCGCCGGCAGGAAACCGCTGCCGCTGGACTCCACTTCGGCCACGGCCTTGAGCGCTGCAAGTTCGACCTGCAGCCGGTTCGCCAGCTGCTGCCACATCGCCTCGCTGACGCTGCGCTTGATGTCCGTGTCCATGCGGGCTCCACTCCTGTGCGGGTGACTACGAGGTCAACGCAGTTGGGCCGGCATCCAGGACACCGCGGCTTGAAGGCTTCAGCGCAGGTAGGCCGACAGGTCCTCGGGCAGGCGGATGTCGACCAGGCGCCAGCGCAGGCCCTGGCGCTGCAGGACGAACACGGTCCGGCGGCCGTCGTCATGGTCCACCGTGCCGGTGAAGCGCGACGGCGATTCGTAGCGCAGGCGCGCGCCCTGCAGCGGACGCGCCGGTTCGGCCGGCGCCCAGGTGTCGCCGCCGACGGTGCGCCCCCCGGCCCGTTGCCAGAGCACATGGCCCTGCAGCAGCGCGCCGATGCCCAGCGGCGTGGCCAGCGTATCCACCGCCACGCCGGTGGCGCCGCCGGCCATCGCCAGCGCGATCGCGCCCAGCGGGTTGGAAGCGACGTCCTGCCCGGCGGCACGGACCATGCGGTCGTCGAGCTGGGCCTTCAGGTTCACCCGCAGGCGGGGGAAATCCACATGGCGCACCAGCGCGGCGGTATCGCGCTGGGCGATCGCCCGTTCGATGCCGTGGATCGCCAGCCACGGCCCGGCGGCCACCCAGGCCACCAGTGCCAGCGCTGCCAGCACCACCGCCGCCACGATCCAGGGCGCGCGGCGCGGCGGCTGGCGGATCGTGCCCGGTGCGGGAGCGGCCATGGCGTCAGAACTCCAGGTCCAGTGAGGCGCAGAGGTAGTCGATGAACGGGCCGAGCGCGGCCAGGTCGGTCTCCAGCGTCTTCTTCAGGCGCGGGCCGGTCATGGCCGCGTCGTCCAGCGAACGCCAGAGTACCCAGTTGCGGTGCTTGAGGTCGTCGATGAACTCGAAGTCGGCCGGGAAGCCGCGTGGCTGGCGCGACAGCACCTCGCTGTCGTCCAGGTCGAAGCGCCGGCGCAGGGCGGGCGCGTGCGCGGCCTTCTTCCATGAGCCGGGATTGTCGAGGATGAACTGGCGCACGCGCCGCTGGGTATCGGGTTCCGGGTGCCACAGGCCGCCGCCGACGAAGCTGCCGCCGGGCTGCAGGTGGATGTAGAACGACGGCGCGGCGACTTCGCGGCGGCGCTCGTGGAACAGGCGCGCGCCCTGCCAGGGCTTGTACGGCGATTTGTCGTTCGAGAAGCGCGCGTCGCGGTGGATGCGGAACAGCGAACCGCCGACCGTGCGCGGGTCGGCGCGGAAGTGCGGGCTGACCGCGGCCAGCGCCGGCTGCAGGTCGGTGATCAGGCGCAGGAACGGCTGGCGGACGTGCGCCTCGTAGTCCTGCCGGTGCGATTCGAACCAGGCCTTGTCGTTGTGCCGGGCCAGGCCGCGCAGGAACCTGAAACTGGCATCGTCGAAGTAGCGGCTCATAGTCCTCCCTGGAGATCGCGCCCCCATTGCTCGATCCGGTCGAGCAGGGCGAGTTTGCCGCCATCGCCGGCATGGGCGGCGCGCAGGGCGGCGATTTCGGCGAAGTAGCCGTCGAAGGTGTATTCGGACAGGCCTTCGTCGCGGGTCAGCCGGCGGCGCCGGTAGTCGTCCCAGCGTGCGCGCTCGTCAATACCCAGGGTCTGGGGCCAGTTGCGCGCGCGGTAGCGGAACAGCAGTTCGGGCAGGCGCCCGTCGCGGAAGTCGAACGCGAGCGTGCCCAGCTCGGCCGGCGCGGTCGAGCGCACCTGCGTGCACAGGCGCCGGTCGCCGTCGCCGCAGAAGCCCGCGTACAGGGAACCGTCGACGTCGGCTTCGGCGTGCTCGCGGCCGCCGGCGAAGACCTGCCGCGCCTTCTCGGCCAGCACCGGGCCGTGCGCACGCAGGCGCGCGGCCTTGGCCTGCGCCGCGTCCGGGTCGATGCCCAGGCGCTGGAAATCCTCGCCGCGCAGGTGCGCCCACGGCACCAGCATCGGCGAGCGGTTCAGGTGCACTTCCTTCAGCGGAACCCGGGCCACGCCCGGCGGCAGGTCCGCCGCCGGCGTGTAAAGCCGGTCGGCGATATCGCCGGCGTCCTGCTCCAGCAGCGCGTCCTCGTCCCCGTCCAGGTCGAACACGATCACCCGGTTGGAGATCGACGGGTGCGCGGCCAGCGGGAGCACCGCGGCCGCGCACAGCCGGCTGGCCGGATAGCGCTGCGAGACGTGCAGCACCGGCTGCATGGCGAAGGTGTCCAACAGGCCGGCGGCATGGCGCTTGTCGCGCAGCTTCAGAGCGTAGTCCCAGAGCCGGGGCTGCGCCTGGCGCAGCAGGCGGGCCAGGCCGATGGTGGCATGCACGTCCGACAGGGCCTCGTGCGCGTCGCCTTCGCGCACGTGGTTGGCCAGGGCCAGGTGCTCGAGCCGGAAGGAGGTCGCGCCGTCCTCGCGCCTGGGCCAGGTGATCCCGTCCGGCCGCAGTGCATGGGCCAGGCGCAGCACGTCGAGCAGGTCCCAGCGTGAATTGCCGCCGCGCCACTCGCGCTCGTAGGGGTCGAAGAAGTTGCGGAACAGCGTATGGCGGACGAACTCGTCGTCGAACCGCAGCGAGTTGTAGCCCAGGGTGCAGGTGCCCGGACGCGCCATCTCCTCGACGATGCGCGCGGCCGCCTCGGCCTCGGGCAGGCCGTCGCGAAGCGCCTGCTGCGGGGTGATGCCGGTGATCAGGGTGGCGACGGGGGAGGGCAGCAGGTCGTCGGCCGGCTGCACGAACAGGCTGACCGGTTCCTCGATCACCTGCAGTTGCGCGTCGGTGCGCACCGCGGCGAACTGGGCGATGCGGCTGCGGCGCGGATCGGCGCCAAAGGTCTCCAGGTCGTAGAACAGGAAGGTGTCGGGCATCGGCCTGCGCGTCAGTGCGCGCCCTCCAGGACCGGCAGGCGTTCGTGCACGCGGCGGCCAAGCGCCTCCCAGTCGATGCCGGACAGGTCGCGGCGTCCCTGCGTCGCCTCGACCAGCAGCTCGCGCTGGACCTCGCTGCGTTCCAGCGCCACCGCATACGGCGTGCGCATGAAGGTGACCATCGTGTAGTGCGGCACGAAGCGGGTCGGGTGGCGGTGCTGCAGGGCCCGCTCCAGTTCGCGCTGCAGCAGGAAGGCCGGATCGTCCACCCGGTCGCGCATCTCGATGTAGTTCTCCAGCGCCATGGCCTGGATCGCCGCGGCGTTGGGCTTGCGTTCCTGCTCGAACGCGGCGAAGGCCTGCGCCAGCGAAGCTTCGCGGTCCATCGCATCGGCCAGCGCCACGCAATCCTCGAAGGCGCAATTCATGCCCTGGCCGTGGAACGGCACCATCGCGTGGGCGGCGTCGCCCAGCACCACCGCCCGTGCGCCCAGGTGCCAGCGATCCAGGTACAGCGTGCCCAGCAGGCCGGGCGGGTGGTGCTCCCAGTCCTGTTCCAGGTCGGGGATCAGCGGCAGCGCATCGGGGAAGTCGCGGGCGAACAGCGCGCGAACCTCCGCGCCGCTGCGCACGCTGGCGAAGCTGGGATCGCCGCTGCCCGGCGCGGCGTGGTTGGGAAGGAACAGGGTGACGGTGAAGGTCCGCTCGTCGTTGGGCAGGGCGATGCACATGTAGCGGCCGCGCGGCCAGATGTGCAGCGCGTTCGGCTCGATCCTGAAACCGCCGTCCGCCGCCGGCGGGATGGTCAGTTCCTTGTAGGAATGGTCGAGGAATTCGGTGCGCTCGCCGATTCCGGCCCTGCGCACCATCTCCGCGCGCAGCGCCGACCCGGCGCCGTCGCTGCCGATCAGGGTCGAGAAGCGGATGTCCTGCGGCTGGTCGTCGCGGTCGTCGATCAGCCGGGCGTAGCCGGCGTCGAAGTCCACCGTATGCAGCCGGCGATGGAAATGGATGGTGGCGCCGGCCCGTTCGGCGGCCTGCAGCAGGGTGATGTTGAGGTCGGCGCGGTGCACCGACCAGATCACTTCCGAATCGTCGCGGCCGTAGGGCTGTAGCTGCAGCGAGCCGTCCAGCCCGTGGATCATGCGCCCGCGCATCATCACCGCCTGCGCCATCACCGCCTCGTCGACGCCGGCCGCGCGCAGGGCGTGGCGTCCGCGCTCGGCCAGGGCCAGGTTGATCGACCGCCCGGATTCGTAGCCCCTGATCCGCGGGTCGCCGCGGCGCTCGTAGACGGTGACCTTCCAGCCGCGCTGC
Source organism: Pseudoxanthomonas sp. Soil82 (assembly GCF_040446535.1). Taxonomy (NCBI): domain Bacteria; kingdom Pseudomonadati; phylum Pseudomonadota; class Gammaproteobacteria; order Lysobacterales; family Lysobacteraceae; genus Pseudoxanthomonas; species Pseudoxanthomonas sp. Soil82. Next base: position 310,259 of record NZ_JBEAAK010000003.1, on the reverse strand, counting down.
GACAGCAGGATCGCCAGCAGCGAGCCGGCGAGGCCGGCGCCGATCAGGGTCAGCTCGCGGTGCCGGTCGCCGTCCAATCGTTGCTCTCCGCCGTCCGCGTCCCCGCCGGGGACGGCGGTCCGGCTGTTGTCCGGGGGCGCCTGGTCAGACACCGCGCCAGTGCTCCACTTCCTCGACGAAGCGCAGCACGTCGGCGAAGCGGTTGTACAGCGGCGCGGGCGAGATGCGGATGATGTCCGGCTCCCGCCAGTCGCCGAGGATGCCGGTGTCGCGCAGGTAGTCGAACAGCTCCCGGCCGCGTTCGCGACCGCCGGCCACGCGCAGCGACAGCTGGCTGCCGCGGCGCTGGGTCTCGGCGGGGGTGACGATGTCCAGCGTGCCGACCAGCCGTTGCCGGATCAGCGTCTCCAGGAAGCCGGTCAGCTTCTCCGACTTGGCGCGCAGGGCGGCCATGCCGCCGGCGCGGTCGAACTGGTCGAGCGAAGCGCGCAGGGGCGCCAGCGCCAGCACCGGTGGATTGGACAGCTGCCAGCCGTCGGCGCCGGGGGCGGGCACGAATTCGGGCGCCATGCGGAAGCGGGTGGCCGGATCATGGCCCCACCAGCCGGCCAGGCGCGGCATCGCCGAACGGCCGTGGCGTTCGTGCACGAAGCAGCCGGCGACCGCGCCCGGCCCGGCATTGACGTACTTGTAGTGGCACCAGACCGCGAAATCGGCGCCGCTGTCGTGCAGCGCCAGCGGCAGGTTGCCGACCGCGTGGGCCAGGTCGAAGCCGATCGCCGCGCCCTGGGCGCTGGCCAAGCGCGCGATCGCCGGCAGGTCGAAGGCCTGCCCGGTGCGGTACTGGATCCCCGGCCACAGCACCAGTGCCAGGCGGGGGCCATGGAGGGCGATGGCGCGTTCGATGGCGGCCATCGAGATCGTGCCGTTGGGCTCGTCCGCGTCCACCTCGACCAGGTCCGTGGCCGGTTCGAAGCCGTGCAGCCGGATCTGTGATTCGACCGCGTGCCGGTCCGAAGGAAACGCGCCAGCCTCGATCAGGATCGCCGGCCGCGCGGCGGTGGGCCGGTAGAAGCTGGCCATCATCAGGTGCAGGTTCACGGTGAGCGTGTTCATCGCCACCACTTCCTGCGGCTGGGCGCCGACCAGCCGCGCCAGCGACTCGCGCACCAGGCCGTGGTAGGTCATCCAGGCAGTGTCCCCGCTGAAGTGGCCTTCGACCGCTTCACTGGCCCATTTGTCGAGCACTTCCAGCACGTGCGCACGGGCGGCGCGCGGCTGCAGGCCCAGCGAGTTGCCGACGAAGTACGTCTGCTCGCGGTCGCCGTGCCTGGGGATCAGGAACTCGCCGCGGAACGGGCGCAGCGGATCGGCGGCGTCCATGGCCAGGGCGTGGGTGCGGGCGTCGGCGTGGCTCATGGATTCCAGTTGCGCAAGGTGAGGCACGGCCGCATCAGGTGATGTCGGCCAGCGATTCGGGCTGCGGGTCGTAGCGGTCCGGGCGCGGATTGAGGTGGCCGCAATGCTTGCAGGTGCGGTGCTCGTCCGAGCCGTAGAACCGGTCGAACACCGGCGGGAAGTCCTGCTCGATGTCGCGCAGGTGGAAGTATTCCTCGTACAGCTTGTGGTTGCACTGTTGGCAGTACCACAGCAGGCCGTCGTCCTCGTGCGCCAGGCGCCGGCGTTCGACCACCAGGCCGACGCTGCCCGGCAGGCGCTGCGGCGAGTGCGGGACGCGCGGCGGCAGCAGGAAGATCTCGCCGGCGCGGATCGGGATGTCGCGCACCTTGCCCGCGCCGCCGTCCGGGTGTTCCTGGATGCGCAGCACCATCTCGCCCTCGAGCTGGTAGAACCACTCCGGGCCCTCGTCCCAGTGGAAGTCGGTGCGCGCGTTCGGGCCGCCCACGACCATCACGATGAAGTCGCCGTCGTAGATGCACTTGTTGCCGACCGGCGGCTTGAGCAGGTGGCGGTGTTCCTCGATCCAGGCCTGCAGGTTGAGCGGGGCGGGCAGCATGGCGGGTTCCTGCGGCAATGCGGTTACGGCGCGGGGCGCGCGGATCAGCGGTTCTCGCGGTCCTGGCGGATGCGGGCCAGGGCGGCGTCGTACTTGTCCGTCAGGCAGTCGATCGAATCGATGTCCATGCCCAGGTGGTGCACGCGGCCGTCCTTGAGGCTGTAGACCCAGCCGTGCACGGTCAGTTCCTGGCCGCGCGTCCAGGCGTCGCGGACGATGGTGGTCTGGCACACGTTGACCACCTGCTCGAGTACGTTGAGCTCGCACAGGCGGTCGTGCTGCAGCTCCAGGCCGCCGGAGGCGTGCAGGCACTCGGAGTGGCGCTCGGCCACGTCGGTCACGTGGCGGATCCAGTTGTCCACCAGGCCCAGCCGCAGCCGCGTCAGGCCGGCGTAGACGCCGCCACAGCCGTAGTGGCCGACCACCAGGATGTGCTTGACCTTCAGCACGTCCACCGCGAACTGGATCACCGACAGGCAGTTGAGGTCGGTGTGGACCACCACGTTGGCGACATTGCGATGGACGAATACCTCGCCCGGGGCCATGTCGATGATCTGGTTGGCCGGCACCCGCGAATCGGAACAGCCGATCCACAGGTATTCCGGCGCCTGCTGCTGGGAAAGCCGCGAGAAGAATTCCGGGTCCTCGGCGCGCACGCGCTCGGACCAGGCATGGTTGCGGCGGATCAGTTCGTTGAGTTCGTCGGCCATGCCGGCATTATCACAGACAACGGCGGCGTTGCCGCACCCTCCGGCGCGGGCCCGGCGCGACCATTCACTCCGGGCGTCGCCGGGCCAGGCGGTCGGCCATCAGCGCCGCCACCTCGGCCGCGGCGTCGCCCGGCTGCCGGCGCAGGCCGGCGATGGCGCCCTCGACATTGGCCGGCGGATGGTTCTGGTTGAGCTTGAACTTCAGTTCGATCCGGCTGGGGTGGAAGCGGAAGCCGACGATGCCGCGCAGCTGGCGGCGTTCGCGTTCGTCGTCCGGGTCGTAACGCCAGTGGCCGCCGACGGGCGGTTCGAAGCGCTCACCCAGGCGGGCCACGATCGAGGCCAGGTCGGCCTCGTCGTGCAGCGGTTCCAGCGTCCCGGACAGGTGCGCAGCGGCGTAGTTCCAGGTCGGCACGCGCGCAGCCTGCGCCTTGTCCGGATACCAGCCCGGCGAGATGTAGTGGTGCGGGCCGTGCACGACCAGCAGCGCCGGGCCGGCATGGCCGGCCTGCGCATTCGGGCGTGCCCAGTGGCCTTCCAGCAGCACCTGCCCGCCCTGGCGGGCGTAGAGCACCGGCAGGTGCGTGGCCACGGGCAGGCCGTCGCCGCCGGGGGTCACCAGGGTGGCGAAGGGGTCGCGCGCCAGCAGCCAGTCCAGGCCGGCCAGGTCCTGCTCGGCGAAGGCGGACGGGGTGTACACCCGCTCAGGCCCGGCGGCCGAGGCTCACGCTCATCAGGCCGACGAGTTCCTCGTCGCTGGGCGCGCGCGGCGGGGCGATCTCGTCCAGCGAAAAGCCGTGCTCAAGCGCATCGTCCTCGTCCAGCCCGTCGAACTCGACGTAACCGGCATCCAGCAGCATCGAGCGCGCGGTGTCCTCGCTGTCGTAGGCGTGCACCGCGCCCTGGTGGTCCAGGACTTCGGCGGTTCCGGCCTCGCGCTCGCGCAGCCGTGCCCAATGCAGCGTGCGGCCGAGCGTGGCCACCCACCAGGTGTCGCGGATCATGGCAGTACCTCCGCCGCCAGCCACAGCAGGCCGGCCAGCGCCAGGGAAACAAGGGTGGTCAGCAGCGCTATCCGCGCCGGGGTCGCCAGCCCGCTGAGCGAGTGGTCGGCGACGCGGCGGTAGCCGCCGGCGAGCAGCCAGCGCAGTGCGGCCGGGCTGGCGAACGCGCCGGGACCGAAATCCGCGGGGGTGCCCGCATGGCGGTCACGCACGTGCACCAGGGTCAACGGCCAGAAGATCACGAACGCGCTGGCGCCGGCGATCGCCACGCCGACGAAGCACAAAGCCAAGAACAAAATCATCGAGCTTGTGAAGTCCACATCAGATTGAACCCCGGCACATGGAGGTGCCGGCTCTTGCGAAGGACTCGCATATCAGAACTCGGCGCTGCCGGGCGCGCGCGGGTAGGCGATCGCGTCGCGGATGTTGGACAGGCCGCACACGTACACCACCAGGCGCTCGAAGCCCAGGCCGAAGCCGGCATGCGGCACGCCGCCGTAGCGGCGGAAGTCGCGGTACCACTGGTAGTGCTCGGGATCGAGGCCGAACTGGGCCATGCGCGCGTCGAGCACGTCCAGGCGCTCCTCGCGCTGGCTGCCGCCGATGATCTCGCCGATGCCCGGCGCCAGCACGTCCATCGCCGCGACGGTCTTGCCGTCGTCGTTCAGGCGCATGTAGAACGCCTTGATGTGCTCGGGGTAGTTCATCACCACCACCGGGCGGCCGACGTGTTCCTCGGTCAGCCAGCGCTCGTGCTCGGTCTGCAGGTCCAGGCCCCATTCGACCGGGAACTCGAACTTCCTGCCCGACTTCTGCAGCAGCCTGATCGCCTCGCTGTAGTCGATGCGCTCGAACGGGGCGTTGATGAAGCCCTCCAGCCGGGTGATCGCGTCCTTCTGCACGCGCTCGGCGATGAAGGCCATGTCGTCGGCGCGCTCGTCCAGCACCGTGCGGAACAGGTACTTGAGGAAGTCCTCGGCCAGGTCGGCATCGGCGGCCAGGTCGGCGAAGGCGATCTCCGGCTCGATCATCCAGAACTCGGCTAGGTGCCGGGTGGTGTTGGAGTTCTCGGCGCGGAAGGTCGGGCCGAAGGTGTAGACCTTGCTCAGCGCCAGGCAGTAGCCCTCGACGTTGAGCTGGCCGGACACGGTCAGGAAGGTTTCCTTGCCGAAGAAGTCGCGCGAGAAGTCCACCTCGCCGTCCTTGCCGCGTGGCAGGTTGGCCAGGTCCAGGGTGGAGACCCGGAACATCTGCCCGGCGCCCTCGGCGTCGGAGGTGGTGATGATCGGGGTGCTGATCCAGTAGAAGCCGCGCTCATGGAAGAAGCGGTGCACGGCCTGGGCCAGGCAGTGGCGGATGCGGGTGACCGCGCCGAACAGGTTGGTGCGCGGCCGCAGGTGGGCGAACTCGCGCAGGTACTCGAGCGAATGCTGCTTGGGCTGCATCGGGTAGGTCAGCGGGTCCTCGACCCAGCCGACGACCTCGATCCTGGAGGCCTGGATCTCGAAGCTCTGGCCCTGGCCCTGCGACGCCACCAGGGTGCCGGTGGCGATCACCGAGCAGCCGGTGGTCAGGTGCTTCACCTCGGTGTCGTAGTTGGGCAGGGCCGCCGGCGCCACGACCTGGATCGGGGCGAAACAGGAGCCGTCGCTGAGGTTGACGAAGCTCAGCCCGGCCTTGGAGTCGCGCCGGGTGCGCACCCAGCCGCGGACGGTGACCTCGCCGCCGGCGGGGATCCTGCCCGCGAGCGCATGTTCGACGCTGACCACCGTCATGGCTTGAATCCTTACGGCCTGGGCCCGATATCGGAAAGGAGCGGAAGTGTAGCGGCTGCGACCGCGCCGGTGCGAGGCACCGGGCCTGCCACCGCGTCGCTGCGTCCTGCATGGCACGCCAATCGCGGCGCCGGCAGGACGCCGCCTGCGCCTATAATCACCCAGCAATCCCGGAGATGCCCGATGGCCGTAACCCTGACCCCTGTCGCCCTCGATCGCGTGCAGCGCTTCCTGCAGCGCGACCCGACCGCGCTGGGCCTGCGTTTCGGCGTCGAGCGGACCGGCTGCTCCGGCTGGGGCCACGTGGCCGACCTGGCACGCGACCGCCGCGAGGGTGATGCGGTGTTCGAGCAGGACGGGGTGCGGATCTTCGTCGATGCGCAGAGCCTGCCGCTGGTCGACGGTACCCGGATCGACTTCACCCGCCAGGGCCTGAGCGAGACCTTCGTGTTCGAAAACCCCAATGCATCGGCCGAATGCGGCTGCGGGGAGAGCTTCACCACCGGGCCGGGCTGAGCCCAGCCTGCGCGGGAGTTCGCAGGAGCCCAGCCTACCGGCGACCAGGCACCGCCCCGGGCCGGTGGCGCAGATGCGTCGGCAAGTCCGGCGCCTGAGGCGAAGACCGTGCCATCGCGGCCTGGTCCGCATCCCGCCCGGATGGGGACCTGGGGCACAGCCGCCAGCGTGCCCGCCGCGTTAGTCTTGGCGTTTTCCGCCACCGGACTTTCCATGCGCCGCACCGTCCTGCTCGTCGCCCTGGCCGCCTGTCTTCCGTACCCGCCCGCTTTCGCCGCCGATACCCCGGTCGCCGCCGCGCGCAACGAGGCCGCCGCCGCGCTGCACCGCCTGTTCGATTCGGAATGGGAGCGCGGCCTGCGCGAATCGCCGGAGAACGCCGCCTACCAGGGCGACCGCCGCTTCGACGACCGCTGGAGCGACATGGGCCTGGCCGCGATCGAGCGCCGTGAAGCGGCCGACCGCGAGGCGCTGGCTGCGCTCAGGCGCATCGACCGGGCAGCGCTGTCGCCGGCCGACCAGCTCAATTACGACACCTTCGCCTGGCTGCAGGAGCGCACCGTCGCCCGGCAGAAATTCCGCGAATACCTGCAGCCGGTCGGCCACCAGGGCGGCGTGCAGACCGCCGATGGCATCGCCGAGCTGCTGCCGTTCGCCAACGCCCAGGATTACCGCAACTGGATCGCGCGCCTGGACGCGCTGCCGACCCTGATCGAGCAGACCACCGCGCTGATGAAGGCCGGCGTGGCCGCCGGCGTCATGCCGCCGAAGGTGCTGATGCAGCGCGTGCCCGGCCAGATCGCCGCGCAGGTGGTGGAGGACCCGGCCAGGAGCCCGTTCTACAAGCCGCTGCTGAAGATGCCCGAGTCGATCCCGGCCGCCGAACAGCAGGCGCTGCGCAAGCAGGCGCGCGACGCGATTACCGGCAAGGTGGTGCCGGCCTACCGCGAGTTCGGCCGCTTCTTCGACCAGGCTTACCTGCCGCACGCCCGCGACAGCATCGCCGCCACCGACCTGCCCGATGGCCCGGCGTACTACGACTTCCTCGCCGGCTGGTACACCACCACCGACCTGACCGCCGAGCAGATCCACCAGGTGGGCCTTGAGGAGGTGGCGCGGATCCGCGCGGAGATGGAGAAGATCCGCCAGGAAGTCGGCTTCAAGGGCGACCTGCAGGCGTTCTTCCAGCACCTGCGCACCGATCCGAAGTTCTTCTACCAGGAGCCGGCCGAGCTGCTGGAGGCCTACCAGGCCATGTCCAAGCGGATCGACCCGGAACTGGTGAAGGTGTTCCGCACCATCCCGCGCCTGCCGTACGGCGTGCGCCCGATCCCGGACAACATCGCCCCCGACACCACCACCGCGTACTACCAGCCGGGCGCGGTCGACGGTAGCCGGGCCGGCTTCTACTACGTCAACCTGTACAAGCCGGAAGTGCGGCCGAAGTGGGAAATGCTGGCGCTGTCGCTGCACGAGGCCGTGCCGGGCCACCACTTCCAGTTCGCGCGCGGCGCCGAGCTGCCGGACATGCCGATGTTCCGCCGCACCGCGTATTTCGTCGCCTATGGCGAGGGCTGGGGCCTGTATGCCGAGCGCCTGGGCTACGACATGGGCCTGTACGACGATCCCTACGACCGCATGGGCCAGCTGGCCTACGACATGTGGCGGGCGGTGCGCTTGGTGGTGGACACCGGCATGCACGCCAAGGGCTGGAGCCGGCAGCAGGCGATCGACTTCTTCATGGACAACTCGCCCAAGACCGAGCAGGACGTAGTCAACGAGATCGACCGCTACATCGCCTGGCCGGGGCAGGCCCTGGCTTACAAGATCGGCCAGCTGCGGATCTCGGCGCTGCGCGAGGAGGCCGCCCGCGAGCTGGGCCCGGCGTTCGACGTGCGCGACTTCCATGACGCGGTGCTCAACACCGGCTCGGTCCCGCTGGAAACCCTGGAAGCCCACATCCGGGCTTGGATCGCGACCCAGAAGGCGGTCAAGGCCAAGGTCAGTAAAAAATAGCAATATCAGTAAGATGCGATTAATTCATGATGTATTGTAGCAAGCTTTAGCCGTCGGGACGGCGGCCACGACTCGTCCCATGTGGTCGGGCCGGCCGCGCTCATGCGTCGGCCGGAATGGCCAATGCGTCGCGTGCCGTCCCGGGCGAAGCATGTTGTCCGGCAGGCGCATTTGCGTCCAAGTGTCTGAGCCTGCATAATTTCCGGCTCCCTGCGCCATCCGGGCAGGGACCTTGCTCCACCGCTTCCGTTCCGGTCGACGGGGGGCTGCCAGGCCCGCGAGGGCCGCATCCACGAGGAAATGCAATGAGCCGCCATTACGAAGTCGTGTTCCTGGTCCACCCGGACCAGAGCGAGCAGGTGCCGGCGATGATCGAGCGCTACAAGTCGACCATCGAGAACGGCAAGGGCACCATCCACCGCCTGGAAGACTGGGGCCGCCGCCAGCTGGCCTATCCGATCCAGAACCTGGTCAAGGCCCACTACGTCCTGTTCAACGTCGAGGCCGACCAGCCGACGATCGACGAACTGGTCGAGACCTTCCGCTTCAACGACGCGATCCTGCGCCACCTGGTCATCCGTCGCGACGGCCCGGACACCGAGCAGTCGCTGATCATGAAGACCAAGGACGAGAAGGGCGACAAGCCCGAGCGTGGCGAGCGCCGCCGCCGTGACGAAGAAGGCGAGGGCACGCCCGCCGCCGACAACGACGGCGACAACGCCGAAGCCGCCTGATCGCGCCCCCTAGGAGCACACCCATGTCCAAGTTCTTTCGCCGCCGCAAGTTCTGCAAGTTCACCGCCGAGGGCGTCAAGGAGATCGATTACAAGGATCTCAACACCCTGCGCCAGTACCTGACCGAGAACGGCAAGATCGTCCCGAGCCGCGTGACCGGCACCAAGTCGCGTTACCAGCGCCAGCTGTCGACCGCGATCAAGCGCGCCCGTTTCCTGGCCCTGATCCCGTACACCGACAACCACGACGTCTGATTTTGATGCGGGTCCTTCCGCCAGAAGCCCGCACATCCATGTGCGGGTGGTCAACGGAAAACCCCTCGATTTCCCAAGTGGCTGCTGATTCTTTTACGTCCGATCCGGACAGCGATCGTTGCGGCGCCCAGCGGGCGTCGCTAACGGATAGAGGAGCAATACGATGCAACTGATCCTTCTGCAGAAGGTGACCAACCTGGGCAACCTGGGCGACAAGGTCAACGTGAAGCCGGGCTACGGCCGCAACTTCCTGGTCCCGCAGGGCAAGGCCGTGCCGGCCACCGCCGCCAACCTGGCCGAGTTCGAAGCCAAGCGCGCCGAGTACGAAGCCAAGGCCAAGGCCGGCCTCGAGGATGCCCAGGCCCGCCAGGCCAAGCTCGAGGGCGCCAGCGTGACCTTGAAGGCCAATGCCTCGACCGAAGGCAAGCTGTACGGCTCGGTCGGCCCGCGGGACATCGCCGAGGCGTTCACCGCCGCCGGCCTGCCGCTGGAGAAGAGCGAGGTCATCCTGGGCGAAGGCCCGCTGCGCCACACCGGCGAGTTCGACGTGCTGGTCCACCTGCACGCCGACGTCGAGGCGACCGTCAAGGTCGTGGTCGAGCCCGAGGCCTGATCGACCGCTTACGGCCGTGGCCGGAATGGGTGTACCAACGGAGGGCGCCGCGAGGCGCCCTCCGCATTTGGGGCGTCGGCGCCGCGAGGCGCCCTCCGCATTTGGGGCGCCGGCGCCGGCAGGCGCCCTCCGCATCCGGTGCTCGCCGCAGCGGCCTCCGCACGTCGCAGCGCAGGTGCCCCGGTCGCATCTGGCGAGATGCCCACCGGTTATGCACAGGGTTATCTGCAACCCTCGGCTGGCCGCTCCGACTACGATGTCCGCTCCGGTTTTCCTACCTTCCATCGAGCGATCCGCCCAGCCTGGCGGACCCGCCCAGGAGTCCATCGCCCCGATGTCCGCACGCCCCGGCTTCCGCAACGACCGTGATCGCGACCGCGGTGACGCCCGCATCGAGCAGTTGCGCGTGCCGCCTAACTCGGTCGAGGCCGAACAGGCGGTGCTGGGCGGGCTCATGCTCGCGCCCGAGTCGTACGATGCGGTCGGCGACATCCTGGTGGAGAACGACTTCTACCGGCGTGACCACCAGCTCATCTACCGCGCGATCCGCGAACTGGCCGAAAAGAACCGGCCGTTCGACGCGGTCACCCTGGGCGAGTGGTTCGATTCCCAGGGCTACGCCGAGCAGATCGGCGGCGGCGCCTACCTGGTCGAGCTGGCGACCACCACGCCGTCGGCGGCCAACATCCGCGCCTATGCCGAGATCGTCCGCGACAAGGCCGTGCTGCGGCAGCTGATCGAGGTCGGTACCGGCATCGTCAACGACGGTTTCCAGCCGGAGGGCCGCGACAGCGCCGCGCTGCTGGCCAAGGCCGAGCAGGAGGTGTTCGCGATCGCCGAGGCCGGCTCGCGCGGACGCCAGGACTTCACCCCGGTCAACCGCGCGTTGACCGAGGCCTTCGAGGTCCTGCAGAGCCGCTACAACAGCGGCGGCGGCGTCACCGGCATGGCCACCGGCTATACCGAATTCGACGAGATGACCGCCGGCCTGCAGCCGACCGACCTGATCATCCTCGCGGCGCGCCCGGCGATGGGCAAGACCACGCTGGCGCTGAATATCGCCGAATACGGGGCGATGAAGTCGAAGAAGGCCGTTGCGGTGTTCTCGATGGAAATGTCGGCCTCGCAGCTGGCGTTGCGCCTGATCTCCTCGATGGGCCGGGTCAACGCGACCCGCCTGCGCACCGGCCAGCTGGAAGACGAGGACTGGAGCCGGGTCACCAGCGCGATCAAGATGCTGCGCGAGGTCAAGATCTTCATCGACGACACCCCGGCGCTGTCGCCGGACGTGCTGCGCTCCAAGGCTCGCCGGCTCAAGCGCGAGCACGGCCTGGGCCTGATCGTGATCGACTACCTGCAGCTGATGCAGGTCCCCGGCAACAGCGAGAACCGGGCCACCGAGATCTCCGAGATCAGCCGCTCGCTCAAGGCGCTGGCCAAGGAGCTCAACGTGCCGGTGATCGCGCTGTCGCAGCTCAACCGCTCGCTGGAGACGCGTACCGACAAGCGCCCGGTGATGGCCGACCTGCGCGAATCGGGCGCCATCGAGCAGGATGCGGACCTGATCGTCTTCATCTACCGCGACGACTACTACAACCGCGAGAACTCGCCGGACAAGGGCCTGGCCGAGGTGATCATCGGCAAGCAGCGAAGCGGCCCGACCGGCTCGGTCAAGCTGAAGTTCTTCGGCGAGTACACCCGCTTCGACAACCTGACCCACGATTCGGTGGGCGTGTTCGAGTAGGGAAGGGCCCGGCCATTGCGGCCGGGTTCCGGCGTGCGGACAGACACCTCGCGCTCACGATCGGCGCCTTACCATCCGCCTCCAACCCGGCCGGAGCGGCCGGATCGTCCATGCACAGGAGCGCGCCCATGATCCGCAAGCAGACTTCCCTCGCCCTGGCCGCCGCCACGCTGGTCGCGCTGGCCGCCGCCGGTTGCCAGACCACCGACCCGTACACCGGGCAGCAGCAGCCCAACCGCACCGGCACCGGCGCGCTGATCGGCGCCGGCATCGGCATCGCCGCCGGCCTGCTCACCGGCGACAGCGCGGTCGAGCGCCGCCAGCACGCCATGATCGGCGCCGGCATCGGTGCCCTGAGCGGCGGTGCGATCGGCAACTACCAGGACCGCCAGCAGGCGGCATTGAACGAGAAGCTGCGCGGTACCGGCGTCGACGTGGCGCGCAAGGGCGACAACATCACCCTCAACATGCCGGGCAACGTCACCTTCGCCTTCAACAGCGCCAACATCGACCCGCAGTTCTACCCGGTGCTCAACGACGTGGCCGCGGTGCTGCGCGAGTACAACCAGACCGTGGTCGAAGTCGCCGGCCATACCGACAACATCGGCAGCGAGGAGGTCAACCAGCGCCTGTCCGAGCAGCGCGCCGGGGCGGTCGCCCAGTACCTGCAGGCGCAGGGCGTCCAGCAGGAGCGCCTGATCACCGTCGGTGGCGGCAAGCGCTATCCGATCGCCAGCAACGACACCGAGGCCGGGCGCGCGGCCAACCGCCGCGTCGAGATCACCTTGGTGCCGGTGCAGTCCTGAGCCACGGCAGAGCGCAGTGGCAGGACGGGCCGCGTGATGCGGCCCGTCCTGTCCAATCGCAGTGCTTCATCCCGATACTTCATCGCCCTAGTTGTATCGCAGTGATCCATCGCCGCGCTCCGGCGCGCGCGCATTTCAGCCCACCACCTGCTCGAGGATACGCTTGCCCTCGCGCTCGGCGGACTCGCTCCGCTCGGTCGGCGTTTCGTCCCCATGCTCCGCCGAGGCGCCCTTGCCGCCGGTACACATCGCCGGGCACTGGGCCATCATGTAGTCGGCGTTGCTGCTGAGCCGTTCCACCAGGAAGTCCACGAACGCGCGCACCTTCGGCGACAGGGTGCGACCGCGCGGGAACACCGCGTTGAGGTCCACCTCCGGTCCGGTCCAGCCGGCCAGCACGCGGCGCAGCGCGCCGGCCTCGACGTAGGGCTTGGCGGTGACGTCGCTGGCCAGGGTCAGGCCTTCGCCGCACAGTACCGCGCCGAGAAGCGCGGACGGATCGTTGGCCACCATCAGTGGCTGGATCGGATAGTCCACCGTGCGGCTGCCGTCGCTGAGCGGCCAGGTGATCCGCGAAGGATGATGGTGGTACGCCTTGCGCACCGCGACGATGCGGTGGTGCTGCAGTTCGTCCGGATGCAGCGGCTCGCCGTGGCGTTCGATGTAGCGCGGACTGGCGAAGACCTGGGTGCGGAAGCCGGCCAGGCGGCGCGCGACCATGGTCGAGTCGGCCAGCGTGCCCACCCGCAGGGCCACGTCTATCTCGTTGCCGATCAGGTCCACCGGATCGTTGCTCATGTGCATGTCCAGGCGGATGTCCGGATAGAGCTCGTGGAACTGCCCCAGCAGCGGCGAAATCCAGGCGATGCCGATCGAGTACGACACGGTGAAGCGCAGCCACCCGCGCGGGCCGCCCTGCAGCTGGCCGACCGCGCTTTCCGCCTCGGCCAGCTCCTGGGCGATGCGCTGGCAGTGTTCGTAGTACACGTTGCCGGCCTCGGTCAGGCCCAGGCGGCGGGTGGTCCGGTGCAGGAGCTGCGCGCCCAGGCGCGTTTCCAGCTCCTGCACCTTGCGGCTGACCGTGGTCTTGGGCAGGCCGAGCGACTTGGCCGCGGCGATGAAGCTGCCCTGTTCGATGACTTTGACGAAGACCAGGGTGTCGTTGAGATCGTGTGCCATGGGAAAGAGTCCGGGGGAGGGGATTGGACCGGCTGCGGGATGATTATTCCCTTTAATCAGGACTAATCAAGTCCGGATTGCAGGCGTAACTTGGCGGCCTGTTCACTGCAGCCGGCCCGCCCCCATGAAAATCCGCGACCTGATCGCCCGCCTGTTGCCCCCCTCCGGCCCCAGCAACGACAAGGGCTTGTCGCTCCGTTCCTTCGGGGAAAGCCGGCCGCACGGGCATTTCCGGGAGTTCACCGTGCCGCGGCGACTGCAGCGCGGTGGGGTGACGGTGTCGGCCGGCCGTGCAGCCGGAAAGCGGTGCCCAGGCGGGATTGTCCCTTGTGTGGGAGAAAATATCCCGTGAGTGGGATGCTCGCTCCCGAAGTTCTGGTCCTGGGCGCCAGCGGCAAGGTCGGCTCGGGCATCGTCGCCGCGCTTCTGGAGGCCGGCAGTCCGGTGCTGGCGGTCGGTCGCGACCGTCGCCGGCTGGAGCGGCTCGCCGAGGAGCATGCCGACGAGCCGGGGCTGGTGTTGTTGCCCGGGTCGGTCGCCAACGATCGCCAGGCCGCGCGGCTGGCCGCCCAGGTTGCCGAGCGCCCGCGGCCGCTGCGCGCGGTGGTCGACGCGGTCGGCGGTGCCCACCGCAGCGGTCGCCTGCTCGATGGGCCGGTCTCCTCGCTGCGGCGCATGCTCGACGACGACGTCCTGCCGCACCTGGCCGCCGCGCGCCACCTGTTGCCGCTGCTGGGCCGGCACGGCGACGCGCCCGGGCGCTACATCCTGATCGGCGGCCCGCAGACCGAGTGCGGCTGGTCGGGCTACGGCCAGGCCTCGGTCACCGTCGCCGCCTCGCGCATGCTGGCCAAGGTCCTGCATGAAGAAGCGCAGCCGCTGGGCGTGCGGCTGCAACTGCTGGCGATCGATTCCCCGGTGTGGACGGTCGACAACGCGGCCCATGCCTGCACCGGCTGGCCCAGCGCGCTGGCGGTGGGACGCAACGTGGTGGCGATGCTCGCCAGCCACGCCGAGCGCGGCCGCTGCGTGGTGGCGTTCTCGCCGCCGCACGCCGCGCCGCCGCACCGCCTGCTGGCCGGCGACATCGCCCCTTCGCTGGTCGCCCCGCCGCTCTCCGGCGACGGCCGCCCGGCATGACCCCCATTCCCCGAATCCTCCCCCAAGGAGCTGTTCCCATGAAGATTTCCAAGCCGTTCTCCCGTGGCCGCTGGCATGGCATCGCCGTCGGCGTGCTCGCGATGGCCGTGCTCGCCGGTTGCAGCGGGCAGGCCAACGAAGGCCATCCGCCGCCGCCGCAGGTCGGCGTGGCCACCGTCGCCGTCAAGCCGGTCCAGCAATGGGACGAGTACAGCGGCCGCATCGAGGCGGTCGAGAGCGTGGAGCTGCGGCCGCGCGTGTCCGGTTACATCGAACAGGTGAACTACCGCGAGGGCCAGGACGTGCGCAAGGGCGACGTGCTGTTCACCATCGATGCGCGGAGCTACCGCGCCGAGCTCTCCCGCGCCCAGGCCGAGTTGACACGCGCCCGCACCCGCGCCGAGCTGGCCCGCAGCGAAGCCGAGCGCGCCCGGCGCCTGAGCGAGGAGAAGGTGATCTCCACCGAGACCTGGGAGCAGCGCCGTTCGGCCGCCGAACAGGCCCGGGCCGACGTGGCGGCCGCGCAGGCGGCGGTCGACGCGGCACGGCTGGCGGTGGAGTGGACCCAGGTGCGCTCGCCGATCGACGGACGCGCCGGTCGCGCGCTGGTCACCGCCGGCAACCTGGTCGGCGCCGGCGACGGGGCCAGCGTGCTGACCACGGTGGTCTCGCTGGACAAGGTGCATGTCCACTTCGACGCCGACGAGCGCAGCTTCCTGCGCTATGCGCGCATGGAACGCGAGGGCGAGCGCCCCAGCGAGCGCGACGGCCAGGTGCCGGTGCAGGTGGCGCTGGCCGACGAGGACGGCTTCCCGCATGCCGGCGTGGTCGACTTCCTCGACAACCAGGTCGATCGCGGCACCGGCACCATCCGCGCCCGCGCCGTTCTCGACAACGCCGATCGCCGTTTCACGCCGGGCCTGTATGCGCGGGTGCGCGTGCTCGGCAGCGGCCGGTTCGAGGCGGCGCTGGTGGACGACAAGGCCGTACTCACCGACCAGGACCGCAAGTACGTGTACGTGGTCGACGGCGAGGGCAAGGCCCAGCGCCGCGACGTGCAAGTCGGCCGCAAGTCAGGCGACCTGCGCATCGTCGAGCAGGGCCTTGCCGCCGGCGACAAGGTAATCGTCAGCGGGGTGCAGAAGGTGTTCTTCCCGGGCATGCCGGTGCAGGCGCGGCCGGTGGCGGCCGAGCCCGCCGCCGCCACGACCCCGGTCGCCGCCAACTGAGTAGCTGATTCCGCCGCCGGCCGCGCCGGCCCGCCACATCGACCGGCTCCGTCCGCATCCGCGGACGGGGCACGGGACGCTCTTTCCGACTTCCACAGGAAATCCACCCATGGACTTCTCCCGATTCTTCATCGACCGGCCGATCTTCGCCGCGGTGCTGTCGATCGTGATCTTCGCCGCCGGCCTGATCGCGATCCCGCTGCTGCCGGTCGGCGAATACCCCGAAGTGGTGCCGCCCTCGGTGGTGGTGCGCACCGTCTACCCGGGCGCCAACCCCAAGGTCATCGCCGAGACCGTCGCCACGCCGCTGGAGGAAGCGATCAACGGCGTCGAGGACATGATGTACCTCAAGTCCGTCGCCGGTTCCGACGGCGTGCTGCAGCTGACGGCCACGTTCAAGCCCGGGACCGACCCGGACGAGGCCGCGGTGCGCGTGCAGAACCGCGTCGCCCAGGCGCAGGCGCGCCTGCCCGAGGACGTGCGCCGGCAGGGCGTGACCACCCAGAAGCAGTCGCCGGTGTTCCTGATGGTGGTGCACCTGGTGTCCAAGGATGGGCGTTACGACTCGCTGTACTTGCGCAACTACATGCGCCTGCACGTCAAGGACGAGCTGGCGCGCATCCCCGGCGTCGGCGATGCGCAGCTGTTCGGCGGCGGCGACTATGCGATGCGGCTGTGGCTGGACCCGGACAAGGTCGCCGCGCGCGGCATGACCGCCGGCGACGTGCTGCGCGCGGTGCGCGAGCAGAACGTGCAGGTCTCGGCCGGCCAGCTGGGCGCCGAGCCGATGCCCAATGGCAGCGACTTCCTGCTGCCGATCAACGCCAAGGGCCGGCTCGAGAGCGTCGAGGAATTCAACAACATCGTGCTCAAGAGCGGCGCGGACGGGCAGGTCGTGCGCCTGGCCGACGTGGCCCGGGTCGAGCTGGCGGCCGGCGACTACACCCTGCGCGCCCGCCTCAACGGCATGAACGCCTCGGCCATCGGCATCTTCCAGGCGCCCGGCGCCAACGCGCTGGAGATCCGCGACGCGGTCACCGGGAAGATGGAGCAGATCCGCAAGACCTTGCCGCCGGGCGTGGAGATCACATCGGTGTACGACACCACGGTCTTCGTCCGCGACTCGATCAAGTCGGTGGTCACGACGCTGCTGGAGGCCACGCTGCTGGTGGTGCTGGTGGTGATCCTGTTCCTGCAGACCTGGCGCGCCTCGATCATCCCGCTGCTGGCAGTGCCGGTGTCCGTGGTCGGCACGTTCGCAGTGCTGTACCTGCTGGGCTATTCGATCAACACGCTGACCCTGTTCGGCCTGGTGCTGGCGATCGGCATCGTCGTGGACGACGCCATCGTGGTGGTGGAGAACGTGGAACGCCACATCGAGCACGGTGCCACGCCGCTGGAAGCGGCCCACCTGGCCATGCGCGAGGTGTCCGGGCCGATCATCGCCATCGCCCTGGTGCTATGCGCGGTATTCGTGCCGATGGCCTTCCTGACCGGCGTCACCGGCCAGTTCTACAAGCAGTTCGCGGTGACCATCGCCATCTCCACGGTGATCTCGGCGATCAACTCGCTGACCCTGTCGCCGGCGCTGGCGGCCAAGCTGCTGCGGCCGCACGACGCGCCCAAGGACGGGCTGTCGCGGCTGATCGACCGCCTGTTCGGCTGGCTGTTCCGCCCATTCAACCGCTTCTTCAAGCGCAGCTCCGGGCGCTACGAGGGCGCGGTGTCCTGGGCACTGGGTCGGCGCGGCGCGGTGTTCGCGGTGTACGCGGTGCTGCTGCTGGGCGCCGGGGTGATGTTCAAGGCGGTGCCGGCCGGCTTCATCCCGGTGCAGGACAAGCTGTACCTGATCGCCGGGGTGAAGATGCCCGAAGGCGCCTCGATCGAGCGCACCGACGCGGTGCTGAAGAAGATGGCGGCCATGGCCATGGAAGTGGAGGGCGTGCAGGACGAGATCGCCTTCCCGGGCCTGAACCCGCTGCAGTTCACCAACACGCCCAACAGCGGCGTGGTGTTCTTCAACCTCAAGCCGTTCGGCGAGCGCAAGAACAGCGCCGAGCAGATCACCGCCGAGCTCAACCAGCGCTTCGCCGCGATCGAGGAGGGGTTCACCTTCGCCTTCATGCCGCCGCCGATCCAGGGACTGGGTAATGGTTCCGGCTGGTCGCTGTTCGTCGAGGACCGCACCCGGTTGGGCTATGGCGAACTGCAGGCGGCGGTGCAGGCGTTCCAGGGGGCGGCGGCGCAGACGCCGGGCCTGGGCTTCCCGATCAGCAGCTACCAGGCCAACGTGCCGCAGCTGGACGCGGAGGTCGACCGGGTCAAGGCCAAGGCGCAGGGCGTACCGCTGACCGAGCTGTTCGACACGCTGCAGACCTACCTGGGCTCGGCCTACGTCAACGACTTCAACATGTTCGGCCGCACCTGGCAGGTCATCGCCCAGGCCGACGGCCCGTTCCGCGACAACGTCGAGGACATCGCCAACCTGCGCACCCGCAATGCCAGCGGCGAGATGGTGCCGGTCGGTTCGATGGTCGACATCCGCCAGACCTACGGGCCGGACCCTGTGATCCGCTTCAACGGCTATCCGGCCGCCGACCTGCTGGGCGAAGCCGACCCGCGCGTGCTGTCTTCCGGCGAGGCGATGGCCAAGGTGGTCGAACTGGCGGAGCAGACGCTGCCGACCGGCATGGGCATCGACTGGAGCGACCTGAGCTACCAGCAGGCCACCCAGGGCAAGGCCGCGCTGGTGGTGTTCCCGCTGGCGGTGCTGCTGGCCTTCCTGGTGCTGGCGGCGCTGTACGAAAGCTGGACCCTGCCGCTGGCGGTGATCCTGATCGTGCCGATGACGCTGCTGTCGGCGCTGCTGGGCGTGTGGCTGGCTGGCGGCGACAACAACGTGTTCGTGCAGGTCGGCCTCGTGGTGCTGATGGGGCTGGCGTGCAAGAACGCGATCCTGATCGTCGAGTTCGCGCGCGAACTGGAGCTGCAGGGCAAGGGAATCGTCGAATCCGCGCTGGAGGCGTGCCGCCTGCGCCTGCGCCCGATCGTGATGACCTCGGTGGCCTTCATCGCCGGCACCGTGCCGCTGGTGCTGTCCACCGGCGCCGGCGCCGAGGTGCGCTCGATCACCGGCATCACCGTGTTCGCCGGCATGCTCGGGGTGACCGTGTTCGGCCTGTTCCTGACCCCCGTGTTCTACGTGGCGCTGCGCAAGCTCGCCAACCGTCCCCTGGTCTCCCACGCGCCCGCCCTGGCGCACGGATGACCTATACCGCCGGGGCCGCTCCGTGCGATCCCGTGCCTCCCCCTGACGAAGGAAAACGACATGAATACCGCATCGAAGATCGCCCTGGTCACCGGCGCCACCCGCGGCATCGGCCGCGAGACCGTGCGCCAGCTGGCCGAAGCCGGCGTGCACGTGCTGTTGGCAGGGCGCGACCTGGAACGCGCCAAGGCGGCGGCCGCCGCGTTGAAGGGCGACGGACTGCCCGTGGAAGCGATCGCGCTGGACGTCACCGACCCGGCCAGCATCGCCGCCGCGGCCAAGGAGGTCGAGCAGCGCCATGGCCGGCTCGACATCCTGGTCAACAACGCCGGCATCCTGGTCGACGAGGCCAGCAAGGGCGTTTCCGGCCAGTCGCTCGCCACCTGGCGCACCACGTTCGACACCAACGTGTTCGGCCTGATCGAAACCACGCAGGCGTTCCTGCCGCTGCTGCGCAAATCCGATGCGGGTCGCATCGTCAACGTCTCGAGCCTGCTCGGATCGATGGCCGAGCACCAGAACCCGGAGTCCTTCATCTACGAGTTCAAGGGCGTGCCGGCCTACAACGTGTCCAAGAGCGCGGTCAACGCGTGGACCATCCACCTGGCGCACGAGCTCAAGGACAGCGGCATCAAGGTCAACACCATCCACCCCGGCTACGTGCAGACCGACATGAACAAGGCTGGCGACCAGCAGAACGGCGAGTTGTCCGTCCCCGAGGGCGCGCGCACCAGCGTGCGGCTGGCATTGATCGGCAA
The DNA here is from genome assembly GCF_040446535.1 of Pseudoxanthomonas sp. Soil82. NCBI lineage: Bacteria > Pseudomonadati > Pseudomonadota > Gammaproteobacteria > Lysobacterales > Lysobacteraceae > Pseudoxanthomonas > Pseudoxanthomonas sp. Soil82. Next base: position 290,496 of record NZ_JBEAAK010000003.1, on the reverse strand, counting down.
CGACGGCCCGACCGGCGGCTTCTTCTACTTCGACCAGGTGCTGCCATGGTGATCCGTCCGCTCGCGTTGGCCCTGGCCGCCGGCTTGCTCGCCGGTTGCGCGGTCGGTCCCGACTACCGCGCCGCGGCGCCGGCGCCGGTGCAGCTGCAGCACGCGCAGGTGGAGGGCGTGTTCGCGGCCGATTCGCCGGTGGCCGGCTGGTGGCGGCAGTTCGACGACCCGGTGCTGGAGCGGCTGGTCGGCGATGCGCTCGCGGCCAATCCCGACTTGCGCATCGCCATCACCCGCGTGCGCGCGGCGCGCGCGGTGTTCGTCGAGCGGCGGCTGGATCCCTGGCCGCACGTGACTGCCGGCGCCGACCAGCTGCGCACGCGCCAGGCGGCGGGTGTCGATGGCGAGCGCGTCACCACCGAGGAGTACAGCCTGGGCTTCGACGCGGCCTGGGAGCTGGACCTGTTCGGCCGCCTGCGCCGCGGTGCCGAGGCCGCGCGCGCGGACCTGGAAGCCGAGCAGGCAAGCCTGGAGGACGTGCAGGTCAGCGTTGCCGCCGAAGTGGCGCGCAACTATTTCCTGCTGCGCGGTGTGCAGAAGCGGATTGCCGTCGCCAAGCAGACCCTGGCCAACCTGCACGACACCCTGCGCCTGACCGAAACCCGCCGCGACCTGGGCGCCGGCAGCGAGCTGGATGTCCAGAGCAGCCGTGCCCAGCTCAAGCAGATCGAGGCCGGCATCCCGCTGCTGGAAACCAGCGCGGCGCGTGCCCGGCATCGCCTGGCGGTGCTGCTGGGCCTGCAGCCGGGCGCGCTCGATCCGTTGCTGGCGCCGCGGCCGACCCCGGCCTACGCCAAGGCGTTGCCGCTGGGCGACACGCGCGAGCTGCTGCGCCAGCGCGCCGACGTACGCATGGCCGAGCGGCACCTGGCCGCAGCGACGGCGCGCGTGGGCGTGGCGACGGCCGACCTGTTCCCGCGGATCAGCATCGGTGGCTTCGCCGGCTTCGTCTCCGGCGATTTCAGCGGCCTGGTGGCCGGCGGCAACCAGGCCTGGTCGCTGGCGCCGTCGATCCGCTGGGCGGCGTTCGACTTCGGCAGCGTGCGTGCGCGTCTGCGTGCGGCCGAGGCGGGCGCGGACGGGGCTGCGGTGGCCTACGAGAAGGCCGTGCTGGCCGCGCTGGAGGACACTGAGAACTCGCTGGTGGATTACGCAAGGCACCAGGAGCGCCTGCGGATCGTGGCCGACCAGGCTGCGGCCGCGCGGCGGGCCGAGCAGCTGGCCCAGGCCGGTTACCGCGAGGGCGCGGCCGACTTCCTGCTGCTGCTGGATGCCCAGCGCACCCAGCTGGCGGCCGACGACGCGCTCGCCGATGCCGAGGCGGCGGTGAACATCGCCGCCGTGGGCGTCTACAAGGCGCTGGGAGGCGCAGGCACGGCGGGCGAGGGTGGCCTGGCGTCGCTGGCCCGCTAGGCCGCGGCGCCGACACGGCCTTCACGGTCCACTGCGGATCGTGGCGCCGTTCAAGGAGCCACGATGGACTGGATCGAAGAATTGCGGGTGTTGCCAGGCATCCTCTACGCCATGGCGCTGGGAGGCGCGATCGGATTCGAGCGCGAGCTGAAGGACAGGCCGGCCGGCTTCCGCACGCACATGCTGGTGGCCGGCACCGCGGCGCTGCTGCTCGGCCTGAGCCGGATGATCCTGGAGGATGCGCACTACGCCGGTACCGGCCTGCAGATCGATCCGCTGCGCCTGGTGGAGGCGGTGATCGCCGGCATTTCCTTCATCGGTGCCGGCACCATCTTCGCCAGCCGCGGCGGTCGGGGCGTGGAGGGCATCACCACCGCCGCGTCATTGCTGATGGTGGCCGCCATCGGGATCACCGTCGGCTTCGGCTACCACGTCCTGGCGCTTGCGATCACGCTGCTGGCGCTGGCGGTCCTCACCGTGCTCCGATGGCTGGAGCGTCGCGCGATCGGGCCGGTGCGCGGGCCCGATCCGGACCACCCGCGTCGCGCCGACCCGCGCGACGGCGACCGGAAAGCGTAACCACCGTCCCTCCGCGGCTGCTCAGACGCGGTCGTCCAGGCCTTCCACACCGGCATGCCGGGCGCAGCTGGCGCAACAGAAGAAGCGACCGTCGTGCTCGGCGCCGTGGCCGATGATCCGGCAGCGGCAGTGCTCGCAACGCGGCGCCGCGGCATGGATGGCGCATTCGAACGAGTCGTAGGTGCCGCGCGTGCCATCGGCCTGGATGAGCTGGAAGGCCTTGTCGTAGTCGTTTCCGCAGACATCGCAACGGGCCATGGTGGACTCCTTCGCTGGTCGGGAGGTTCGATTCCAGCGCACCTGGCGTGAACGCAAGGCGAGGCGACCGTCGTGCGCGCCGGCCTGGGCGCCCGGCCCCCGGCCGCGCATCGACGGGGCGGGAGCGGCTCGGGGGGCGGCGAGTCCGGAGAGGCGGCGGATGAACGCAGGCAAGCGAGCGGCGGCGTGCGCCTTGAAGCGACCGCACCGCGTCCCTACACTGGACCTCGTCTGGCGATGACTTCGCCCGCAGCTTCCGGGGGTGTCCTGGTTTCGACGGGGGTCGCGAAATCGACTGGCGCATGCCGAGGGGGCAGCTTTCCTCGTTAATCCAGCGGCAAACTCATAGTTGCCAACGACGACAACTACGCTCTCGCCGCTTAAGGCGTAGCCCCGAACCCACTTGTGCCTGTGCTCGTGGATGTAGGGTCATTATCACGGGATGCTCCGGTGGTGGTTACCTGTCAGCCACCGGTCAAGACTCAACAGGCGTGTCCCGAGGTGCGCTTAGCACGCCGTGCTGCCAAGGGACGAGAACCAACGGTGAGCTAAGCATGTAGTGCCGGAGATGGAGTACCTTCGGACGGCGGTTCGACTCCGCCCACCTCCACCATCCACTGGAACGCGAAAGGCCGGGACTTGTCCCGGCCTTTCGCGTTTTCCTGGTGCCCGGCTTCAGGGGAAGGAAGCGACCAGCTCCAGTTCGCCGTCGTCGTTCTCCGCCTCGATCCGGGTCGGAATGAAGCGCAGGCCGGCGCGCGAATCGGCGATGACGCGGGCGATCTGCATGGCCTGTTCGCGCTCCAGGAACCAGAACGACGGCGTGCCATTGTCGATCAGGCGCCATCCGCCATGTGATCCGACCAGTTGCAGGGTGCTCGGGGGCATGGCGGTCCGTTCGCGGTGAGGGGCTCCCCGGCCCGGCGTCCTGCCGGCGACCTTGTCCATTGCAGAGCGGTTCCGTATCTAGCGGTGCAAGCCGTTCTGCCGGGGCGAAGGAAGCTTGCCCCGTGAAGGCGGTACCACGCAGTCAGGGGACTCCCCACCGTGGGGTAGGAAATTTCCTACCCGGGGTGGCGGAGCGCAGGCGGCCGGGTCGGCGCGCCCAGCCCCCAGGCAGCCCCCGGGATTTTCCGTCCGCGCTCAGGCGTCCTTGTTGTGGCGGCGCATGGCGCGCTGCTTCTCGCGCTGCCAGTCGCGCTCCTTGGCGGTGTCGCGCTTGTCGTGCTCCTGCTTGCCCTTGGCCAGGGCGATCTCGAGCTTGACCTTGTTCTTGCTCCAGTACATCGCCGTGGGCACCAGGGTGTAGCCGTCGCGCTGGACCCGGCCGATCAGCTTGTCGATCTCGTGCCGGTGCAGGAGCAGCTTGCGCGTGCGGCGATCGTTGGCGATGACGTGGGTGGAGGCCTGGATCAGCGGGGTGATCTGCGCGCCGATCAGGTAGATCTCGCCGTCCTGGACGTAGGCGTAGCCGTCGGTCAGGTTGGCGCGGCCGGCGCGGATCGCCTTGACCTCCCAGCCCTGCAGGGCCAGGCCGGCTTCGACGCGGTCGATCAGGTGGTACTCGTGGCGGGCACGCTTGTTCAGCGCGATGGTGCGGTTGGCCGGCTCGGCCTTCGCCTTGGCCTTTGCCTTATCATGGCCCGGTTGCTTGCTCATCCTGCCATTGTCGCCCAATTCGGGCGCCGGAAGACGCCCGCCCGTCCATGCCCAGCATCCACCGCAGCGCCCTGGTCGAGCATTCGGCCGCCCGCATGTTCGACCTGGTCAACGACGTGGCCGCCTATCCCAGGCGCTTCGCCTGGTGCGAGCAGGCGCACGTGCTGGAGCAGGACGAAACGCGGATGCTGGCGCGCCTGGATCTGGGGCTGGGTTCGTTGCGGACCTGGTTCACCACCGAAAACCGGCTGGAACGGCCGCATCGCATCGACATGCAGTTGCGCGAGGGGCCGTTCCGGAAGCTGCACGGCGTCTGGACCTTCCACGCTCTCGACGAGGCGTCGTGCAAGGTCGCCCTGACCCTGGATTTCGAGCCGAAGTCGCGGCTGCTGGTGCCGGTCCTCACGCTCGGCTTCCAGGGCCTGGCCGACCGCATGGTCGACGACTTCGTGCGCGTGGCCGACCGCGGGGGCTGATCGTGCCCCACGTGCAGGTGGTGATCGCCTGGCCGCACCGGCACGAGCAGCGCGACCTGCGGCTGGCGGACGGGGCGACGGTGGGCGATGCGCTGCGCGCGGCGGCGCTGGCCGACGAGGCGGATCTGGCCGGGGTGGCGGTGTTCGGCGTGCTGGCGGACCGCTCCACCGTGTTGCGCGAAGGCGACCGGGTCGAACTGCTCAGGCCGCTGCAGGTGGATCCGAAGGAAGCGCGGCGCCGGCGCGCGCTGCGCCAGCGCGAAGGCTGAGCCCGGTCAGCGGCGACCGCCGCCCTTTTCTTCCTTGGGCAGGTTGGGCCCGAACTGGCGGTTGGCGCTGCGTGCCAGCTCGAGATCCTGTTCCGGGAAATAGTCGCCTTCCCAGCGGACCAGGGCGTCGTTCTCGAAGTGCAGGGTCAGGGTCTTGCTTTCGGTGGTGCCGCGGCGATTGGTCCGCTCGGTGGCGCTGTAGTCCCAGCGCTGGGCGTGGAATGGATCCTGGACCGAAGGCGTCCCCAGCAGGCCGGCGACCTGCTGCTTGCTGAGGCCCGGCTTGAGCTGGTCGACCGCTTCCTTCTCCAGCAGGTTGCCCTGGTAGATCGGCTGTTTGTACAGCACGCCGCAACCGGCGATGGCGAGCGAAAGAGGGGCGATCAGCAGCAGGCGGCGGAAGCTGGGCATTGCGGGCACGCGGGACGGAAAGTCGGCCGATGATACACTCCCGGCGCGCCCGGGGGCCGCCGACACGCGACTGGCGGTAAACCGGCAGTAAATGGATGGGTTGAACGGAGAGGGCTATGGAATCGAACGATCTGCGCCGCGTCGGGCTGAAGGTCACCCATCCGCGGATGCGCATCCTCGAGCTGCTGGAGGAGAAACAGCCCCAGCACCACCTCACCGCCGAGGACATCTACCGCCGGCTGCTCGAGCATGGCGACGAGATCGGCCTGGCCACGGTCTATCGCGTGCTGACCCAGTTCGAGGCGGCCGGGCTCGTGATCAAGCACAACTTCGAAGGCGGCCAGGCCATGTACGAACTGGACCGCGGCGGCCACCACGACCACATGGTCGACGTGGACACCGGCAAGATCATCGAGTTCGAGAGCCCGGAGATCGAGAAGCTCCAGCGCGAGATCGCGGCCCGGCACGGCTACGAGCTGGAAGAGCACTCGCTGGTCCTGTACGTGCGCAAGAAGCGCCGCTGACCCGCCTGCGGACGCGCCCTGGCGTCCGCCCCGCACCCGTCCTGCACCGAAACGATCAGCGCGAACGTGCGCCGGCGCGTCGTGGCGTCCGCGTGACGGGCTGGTCGGCGTCCACCGCGCCGTCCAGCAGGCGCCGCGCCGCGGCGTGCGCTTCGGGGCCGATCGACACGCCGCCCAGCATGCGCGCCAGCTCCTGCTCGCGGCCCGCGTCGTCGAGCAGTTCCACCGCGCTGCGGGTGATGCCTTCGACCGGCGCCTTGCTGACCCGGTAATGGGCATGCCCCTGCGCGGCCACCTGCGGCAGGTGGGTCACGCACAGCACCTGCCGCGCGCGACCCAGTGCGCGCAGCTTGCGCCCGACGATCTCGGCCACCGCGCCGCCGATGCCCGAATCCACTTCGTCGAACACCATCGTCGGCACCGCGTCCGAGCCGAGCGCGGCCACTTCGATCGCCAGCGAGATGCGCGACAGCTCGCCACCCGAGGCGACCTTGCGCAGCGGCCGCGGCGGCTGCCCGGCATTGGCGGCAACCAGGAACTCGACGCGCTCGGCGCCGTTGGGGTCGGGGCGCCCGGTCGCGGCCGGTTCCAGCTCGACCAGGAAGCGGCCGCCGCCCATGCCCAGCTCGGCCACCAGCGCGGTAGTGGCCGTGGCCAGGGCATCGCCCGCACGGCGGCGGCTGGCGCTGAGCGCATCGGCCGCTCTCTGCCAGGCGGCGGCGGCGGCGGCGATCTCGGCGTCCAGGCGATCCAGGCGCTCGCCGGCGCCGCGCAGCGTCGCCAGTTCGTCGGCCACCCGGTCGCGATGGGCGGCCAGTTCGGCCGGGGCGAGGCGGTGCTTGCGGGCCAGGTCGTGGACCCGGCCCAGGCGCCGCTCCAGCTCGTCGAAGCGCGCCGGATCCAGTTCCAGGTCGTCGCGGATGCGGCCGACCAGGGCCAGCGCCTCCTCGATCTGCACGCCGGCGCCTTCGAGCAGGCCGTCCGCCTCGCCCAGCCGCGGCTCATGCGCGGCCGCGCGGCCCAGCACGCCGCGGACCTGCTGCAGCAGGCTCGCCAGGGAGGGCGATTCCTCGCCGCCGAGCCGGGCCACCGCATCCTCGCAGGCGGCGATCAGGCCGGCGGCATTGGCATGGCGGCGGTGGGCCAGGTCGAGCGCCTCCAGCGCGGCCGGGTCCAGGTCCTCGCGTTCCAGCTCGGCCAGCTGGTGTTCGAGCCAGCCGATCCGGTCGGATACGTCGCCCTGGGCCAGCAGGTGCTCGCGCTCGGCCAGCAGTGCCTGCCAGGCCGCCGCGGCGGTGCGCACCGCCGCGCGTTCGGCATCGTTGCCGGCATGGCCATCGAGCAGGGCCAGCTGGCTGGCGCGCGACAGCAGCGACTGGTGTTCGTGCTGGCCGTGGATCTCCACCAGCAGGCCGGCCAGTTCGGCCAGCTGCGCCAGGGTCACCGGCCGCCCGTTGATCCAGGCGCGCGAGCCGCCGTCGCCGCGGATGACGCGGCGCAGCTGGCACTGGCCGTCCTCGTCCAGTTCGTTCTCGCGCAGCCAGGCCTGGGCGGCGGCGTTGCCCACCAGGTCGAACCCGGCCGCCAGTTCGGCGCGTTCGCAGCCATGGCGGACCACGCCGCTGTCGGCGCGCAGGCCGGAAAGGAATCCCAGCGCATCGACCAGCAACGACTTGCCGGCGCCGGTCTCGCCGGAAACCACGGTCATTCCGGGGCCGAACTCCAGCTCGGTGGCGCGGACGACGGCGAAGTCTTTCAGGGCGAGATGGGTCAGCATGGCCGGTATTGTAGGGCGGGCACGGTGGCCGGATGGTGCGTGGCGCCTGTCGCAGGCGCCGCGACGGGATGTGGGAAGCGGCTGACAGGGCGGGGCTTTCTCCGCTGCGCCCGCCATCGCGTGCGAAGAGCAGCGGGGCAAGCCCCGCTCTACGGACGCATCGTCGCGGCCCGGAAGGACAAGGGCGCTTGCGGCGCGGCGCGGCGGCCGCTATCTATTCGCCATGACCGTGCCCGCCACGCCGCCGCTCGACCCCCGCGCCCGCCAGCTGCTGCGCACGCTGATCGGACGCTACATCCGCGACGGCGAGCCGGTCGGCTCGCAGACCCTGGCCCGCCATGCCGGCCTGGACGTGAGTCCGGCCACGATCCGCAACATCCTCGCCGACCTGGAGGACAGCGGCCTGCTCAGCTCGCCGCACACCTCGGCCGGCCGCGTGCCCACCGCACAAGGCTACCGGGTGTTCGTCGACAGCCTGTTGCAGGTCAGGTCGCTGGGCGAGCGCGAGGTCGCGCGCCTGCGCGCCGAGCTGACCGTCGGCGCCGGCGGCACCCAGGCGCTGCTGGGCAACGCGTCGGAACTGCTGTCGGCGATGACCCATTTCGTGGGCGTGGTCGGCGCGCCGCGGCGCGAACAGTTCGCCTTCCGCCAGATCGACTTCGTGCCCCTGGGCGGCCGGCGGGTGCTGGCGATCGTGGTCTTCGCCGACGGCGAGGTGCAGAACCGGGTGGTGGAGCCGCAGCGGGCGTTCGAGCCGGCCGAGCTGGAGAAGGTCGCCAACTACCTCAACACCCATTGCGCCGGCCGTCCGCTGGCGCAGATCCGCACGACCCTGCTGCACGAGTTGCGCCAGGCCCGCGACGAGATGGAACAGTTGCTGGCGCAGTCGGTGGAGCTGGCCGAGCAGGCGCTGGAGCCGCCCGGCGACGACATGGTCCTGGCCGGGCAGACCCGGCTGATGGGCCTGCAGGACCTGTCCGACGTGGACCGGCTGCGCGAACTGTTCGAGGCCTTCGCGCGCAAGCGCGAGATCCTGCAGCTGCTGGAACGCACCCAGCGCGCGCCGGGCGTGCGCATCTTCATCGGCGAGGAAACCGGCCTGGCACCGCTGGACGGGGTTTCGCTGGTGACCGCGCCCTACGGCGCCGGCGGCCAGGTGCTGGGCGTGCTCGGGGTCATCGGGCCGACCCGGATGGCCTACGACAAGGTGATCCCGGTGGTCCAAGCCGCGGCAGACGTGCTCGGCTCGGCGCTGCAGGGGCCCCGGACCGACCGCGACACGGCGGCCTGAGCGGCCGGGTTGCCTTCCCGGGCAACCGTGCGACCGGGGCGAGTGCCTTGAAACGCTCCTTTCCGGCCCCCATTGGGCCCGGATGGGCGGCCGGGAGCGCCGCCACGGAGCCGATTGCATGACCCACAACGACACCCCGACCCCGAGCATCCCCGAAGCCGACGCCAGCCTGGAGTCGCAGCTGCGCGACGAGATCGAAGCCCTGCGCGGCGAGCTCGAGCAGGTGCGGGCCGACTCCCTGCGGGAGCGCGCCGATCTCGAGAACCAGCGCAAGCGCGTGGCCAGGGACGTCGAGCAGGCCCGCCGCTTCGCCAACGAACGCCTGCTGGGCGAGCTGCTGCCGGTATTCGACAGCCTGGATGCCGGCCTGGCCGCGGCGGGCGAGCAGGGCGGGCCGTTGAAGGACGGCATGGAGCTGACCTACCGCCAGCTGCTGAAGGTCGCCGCGGACAACGGCCTGGTCGTGGTCGATCCCGCGGGGCAGCCGTTCAACCCCGAGCACCACCAGGCGATCAGCCAGGCCGATCCGGGCGATGCCGCGCCGGGCAGCGTGCTGCAGGTGTTCCAGAAGGGCTACCTGCTCAACGACCGCCTGCTGCGCCCGGCGCTGGTCGTGGTCGCCCGCCACGACTGAACACTTCTCTTCCCGGTTGAGACGCCCACTTGAACGGCGCCGCCAGGACCCTATCTAGCGAACAAGGCCATCGCGCCAACGGCCACACACATTCCCGAGGGAGCAAGACACAATGAGCAAGATCATCGGCATCGACCTGGGCACGACCAACTCCTGCGTCGCGATCATGGAGGGCGGCAAGGCCCGCGTGATCGAGAACGCCGAGGGCGACCGCACCACGCCTTCGATCGTCGCCTACACCAAGGACGGCGAAGTCCTGGTGGGTGCGCCGGCCAAGCGCCAGGCGGTCACCAACCCGAAGAACACCTTCTACGCGGTCAAGCGCCTGATCGGCCGCAAGTTCACCGACGCCGAGGTCAAGAAGGACCTGGACCTGGTGCCTTACGGCATCCTCGCCCACGACAACGGCGACGCCTGGGTGCAGACCGCCGACGGCCGCAAGATGGCGCCGCAGGAGATCTCGGCCAAGGTGCTGGAGAAGATGAAGAAGACCGCCGAGGCCTTCCTGGGCGAGACGGTCACCGAGGCGGTCATCACCGTGCCGGCCTACTTCAACGACAGCCAGCGCCAGGCGACCAAGGATGCCGGCCGCATCGCCGGCCTGGACGTCAAGCGCATCATCAACGAGCCCACCGCCGCGGCGCTGGCCTACGGCCTGGACAAGGCCGGCGGCGACCGCAAGATCGTCGTGTACGACCTGGGCGGCGGCACCTTCGACGTGTCGATCATCGAGATCGCCGAGGTCGACGGCGAGAAGCAGTTCGAGGTGCTGGCCACCAACGGCGATACCTTCCTGGGCGGCGAGGACTTCGACGCGCGCGTGATCGACTACCTGGTCGAGGAATTCCAGAAGGACCAGGGCATCGACCTGCGCAAGGACCCGCTGGCGCTGCAGCGCCTGAAGGACGCGGCCGAGCGCGCCAAGATCGAGCTGTCCAGCGCCCAGCAGACCGAGGTCAACCTGCCGTACATCACCGCCGACGCGTCTGGTCCCAAGCACCTGACGATCAAGCTGACCCGCGCCAAGCTCGAGGCGCTGGTCGACGACCTGGTGAAGAAGACCATCGAGCCGTGCCGCATCGCGTTGAAGGATGCCGGCCTGCGCGCCAGCGACATCGGCGAGGTGATCCTGGTCGGCGGCCAGACCCGCATGCCCAAGGTGCAGGCGGCCGTGGCCGAGTTCTTCGGCAAGGACCCGCGCAAGGACGTCAACCCGGACGAGGCCGTGGCCCTGGGCGCGGCGGTGCAGGGCGGCGTGCTGGCCGGCGACGTCAAGGACGTGCTGCTGCTGGACGTGACCCCGCTGAGCCTGGGCATCGAGACCCTGGGCGGCGTGTTCACCAAGATCATCGAGAAGAACACCACCATCCCGACCAAGGCCTCGCAGACCTTCAGCACCGCCGAGGACAACCAGTCCGCGGTGACCGTGCACGTGCTGCAGGGCGAGCGCGAGCAGGCCCGCTTCAACAAGTCGCTGGCCAAGTTCGACCTCACCGGGATCGATCCGGCGCCGCGCGGCATGCCGCAGGTGGAGGTGTCGTTCGACATCGACGCCAACGGCATCGTCCATGTCACCGCCAAGGACAAGAAGACCGGCAAGGAGCAGAAAGTCGAGATCAAGGCCGGTTCGGGCCTGTCGGACGAGGAGATCCAGCGGATGGTCGCCGACGCCGAGGCGCACCGCGAGGAGGACAAGAAGTTCCACGAGCTGGTGCAGGCGCGCAACCAGGCCGACGGCCTGATCCACGCCACCCGTTCGGCGGTCACCGAGCACGGCGGCAAGGTGCCGGGCGACGTGATCGGCCGGGTCGAGGGCGCCATCGCCGAGCTGGAGACGGCGATGAAGAGCGACGACAAGGCGCAGATCGAGGCGAAGAGCAAGGCGCTGGAGGAGGCCGGGCAGTCGCTGTACGCGGCGGCCGCGGCGTCGGCCCAGGGCGGCGGCGACGCCGGCGAGGCCGCCGGCGCCGGCGGCGGCTCGCAGGACGACGTCGTCGATGCCGAGTTCACCGAGGTCAAGGACGACGACAAGAAGTAAGTCGCGACGGCGCCCCGGCGCCGGCGGCCTCGCAGCCCGCGCCATCGATACGGTGGCGCGGGCTGTCGCCTGACAGACGCATGGAAACCCGATGAGCAAGCGCGACTACTACGAAGTCCTGGGCGTGGCCCGCAACGCCAGCGACGAAGAGCTGAAGAAGGCCTATCGCCGCTGCGCGATGAAGCACCACCCGGACCGCAACCCGGGCGACGCCGCCGCGGAGGCCGCGTTCAAGGAATGCAAGGAGGCCTACGAGGTCCTGTCCGACGCCGGCAAGCGCCGCGCCTACGACGCGCATGGCCACGCCGCGTTCGAGCACGGCATGGGCGGCGGTGGCGGCCCGGGCCCGGACATGGGCGACATCTTCGGCGACATCTTCGGCACCATCTTCGGCGGTGCCGGCGGCGGCGGGCGTGCGGCGCGCCGCGGCGCCGACATCGGCTACGTGATGGAACTGGACCTGGAGGAAGCGGTCGCCGGGATCGAGAAGCGGATCGAGATCCCCACGCTGTCCGAGTGCGGCCATTGCCATGGCAGCGGTTCGGAGGACGGCAAGGTCGAGTCCTGCAACACCTGCCATGGCCGCGGCCAGGTGCGTTTCCAGCGCGGCATCTTCACCATGCAGCAGGCCTGTCCGGAATGCGGCGGGCGCGGCCAGGTGGTGCGCAATCCCTGCCGGGAATGCCACGGCGCGGGCCGCATCGAGGACGAGAAGGTCCTGTCGGTGAAGATTCCCGCGGGCGTGGACAGCGGCGACCGCATCCGCCTCACCGGCGAAGGCGAAGCCGGTCCGCCCGGCACGCCGCCGGGCGACCTGTACGTGGAAGTGCGCGTGCGCGAGCACGACATCTTCCGCCGCGACGGCGACGACCTGCACTGCGAAGTGCCGATCCGCATCTCGCAGGCCGCGCTGGGCGACGTGGTCAACGTGCCCACGCTGGACGGCGAGGCGGAGATCCGCATCCCGGCCGAGACCCAGGCCGGCAAGGTGTTCCGCCTGCGCGGCAAGGGCGTCAAGTCGGTGCGCAGCCGCAGCGCCGGCGACCTGTACTGCCGCGTGGTGGTTGAAACGCCGGTAAACCTCACCGCCGAGCAGCGCGAGCTGCTGGAGAAGTTCGAGGCGACCTTTTCCGGCGAGGAAGGCCGTCGGCACTCGCCGCGTTCGGCCACGTTCCTGGACGGGGTCAAGTCGTTCCTCGGGCGCATCACCTCGTCCTGATCGAAAGTGGCGTGCCGCGCCGGACGTCGCGTTCGGCGCAAACGTGCGGATAATCCGCGGGAATCGGCCTATATCCGTTGCAGCTGAAACGCTGCGCGCGACCGGCGGTGCCACGCGCTAGCATGCGTGGCCCCGCATCCATGGCCGATCGATGAGCGACGCGCTGGAAAGCCACCTGGTCCACGAACGAGGCAACCGGCCTCCGCTGCCGGCGCCGGTGGACCTGGTGTCGGTGCAGTCGCAACTGGCCTACGGCCATGCCGGCAACAGCGCGGCCATTCCCGTGCTGCGCATGCTCGGCGTGCGCGTGGCCGGCGTGCCCACCACGCTGCTGAGCAACACTCCCTTCTACGCGACCCTGCGCGGCAAGGTGCTGCCGGCCGAGTGGCTGGCCGACCTGCTGCGCGGGCTGGACGAGCGCGGCGTGAGCCGGCGCGCGTCGATGCTGCTGTCGGGCTACTTCGGCAGCGTGGCCAACGGCGAGGCGTTCGCCGGATGGCTCGAGGCGCACCGCAATGCCGGCGCCGGGCCGCGCTACGTGCTGGACCCGGTGATCGGCGACACCCATACCGGCGCCTATGTCGAGCCGGGGCTGGAAACGGTGTTCGCCGAGCGCCTGCTGCCGCTGGCGTGGATGGTTACGCCCAACGCCTTCGAACTCGGGCGCCTCACCGGCCGGGCGGCGTTGCAGGAGGTCGACGCGCTCGTGGCCGCGCGCGCGCTGCTGGAGCGCGGACCGGAGTGGGTGCTGGCGCACAGCGTGGCCGGCGAGGGTGGCGACCTGGTGACCCTGCTGGTCGGCCGCGATGCGGCCTGGCGCATTCGTTCGCCGCGACTGGACGTCGACGTCGCCGGCACCGGCGACGTGCTCGCCGCACTGCTGGCCACCTTCCTCCTGCGCGGCGAGCCGCCGCAGCGTGCAGCCGAACGCGCGCTGGCCGGCGTCCACGCGGCGCTGGAGTCGACCCTGGCCAATGGCTGGGAGGAACTCGACGTACTGGCCGCCCCGGCCGCCGCGCTGGCCGATTTGCCGCGTTTCCAGGCGGTGCCGGTTTGAACAGGCAGGGCGACCGCCAGCTGGACCGCCCGGTGATCGGCATCGTCGGCAGCGCCGGGGCCTATGGCGTATGGCTGAGGCGCTTCTTCGAACAGCGCATGGGCCTGGGCGTGCTCGGCCACGACCCGGCCGACGCCGGCAGCGACCCGCCCGCGCGCCTGATCGGAGAGGCGGACGTGCTGGTGTTCGCCGCACCGATCCGGCAGACGCCCGCGCTGATCAGCCGATACGCGCAGATGAGCGCCGGGCGCGAGCGTGGCCGGTTGTGGCTCGACATCACTTCGCTCAAGCAGGCGCCGGTGGCGGCGATGCTGGAATCGCAGGCCGAGGTGGTCGGCCTGCACCCGATGACCGCACCGCTGAAGACGCCCACGCTCAAGGGCCGCGTCGTGGTGGTCTGCGAGGCGCGCCTGGATGCGTGGCGGCCATGGCTGCGCACGCTGCTGGAAGCGCTGCAGGGCGAGTACGTGCGCACCTCCCCGGCGCACCACGACCGGGTGATGGCGCTGGTGCAGGCGATGGTGCACGCCGCGCACCTGGGCCAGGCCGGCGTGCTGCGCAGTTTCGCCGACAGCCTCGGCGGACCGGCGGCGCTGATGCCCTACCGCTCGATCGGGTTCGAGATGGACGCCGCTGTCATCGCGCGGATCCTGTCGCTCAATCCGGAGATCTACGAGGACATCCAGTTCGGCAACCCGCATACGGGCGAAATGCTCGAACGCCTGGGCGCGGAGATCACCCGCCTGCGCACCCTGGTCTCGCGCGGCGACGAGGCCGCGCGCGCGGAGTTCCGCTCGCGTTACCTCGCCGGCAACCGCGACTGCTGGGGCGATGAAGCGGTCGCCGAGGGCAGCTACACCTTCGAGCGGGTCGGCTACCTGCTGGCCGACCTCACCGAGACGCGCCGGCTGAGCGTCCACCTGCCGCAGGACCGCGCCGGCTCGCTGCGGGCGCTGCTGCACGTGTTCGAGGCCCAGGGCATCAGCCTGTCCTCGATCCATTCCTCGCGCACGCCGTCCGGTGAAGTGCATTTCCGCATCGGCTTCGACGACGGGGCCGACCTCGATGCGTTACGCCGGGCGGCCGAGGCGATCGACAGCAGCGGCGTCGGCCGGGTGCTCGAGCGGCCCTGACAGTAGAGCCGGGCTCGCCCGGCTGCCCGCGGCCGGAACCCGTGCGGCGACACCGGCCGCCCGCGCGGCAGCCCCATCAATCGGCGGTCAGCACCAGCGTACTGTCGGCGTTGGCGAAGCGGTCGTCCTTGCGCTGCAGGCGCTGGCCGTCGGCCAGTTCGTAGCGCAACGACGGCTTGCCGTCCGCGCCGCCGTGCTCGTCGTGGAACTCGAGGATGATGTAGGCGTTGCCATCGTTGCCGGTGGCTGGAAACTGGCGAAAGGACATGGGGCCTCCTGGTTTTCCGGCGGGGCGCCGCCCCGTCCCGCGATTATTCCGCCAGCGCCTTAAGGGATCGTGGCAAAGGCGTGAAGTTCCCGTGGCGCGCCGGCCGCGGGCGGCCCGGGACCGGGTCGTGGCCGACCCGCTACAATGCCGGCCATGACGACCCAATACACCCTGTCGCGCCGTGCCCAGGCGCTCACGAGTTCGGCCATCCGCGAGATCCTCAAGGTCACCGAGCGTCCCGAAGTCATTTCCTTCGCCGGCGGCCTGCCGTCCCCGGCCACCTTCCCGGTCGAGCGCATGCGCGAGGCGACCGAAAAGGTCCTGCGCGACGCTCCGCAAGCTGCGCTGCAGTACGGGCCGACCGAGGGCTTCACCCCCCTGCGCGAATGGATCGCCGCGCGCCTGAGCCATGGCGGCGCCGTCGTGCCGGCCTCGCGGGTGTTGATCACCACCGGTTCGCAGCAGGGCCTGGACCTGCTGGGCAAGGTGCTGATCGACGAGGGCAGCAAGGTCCTGGTCGAAACCCCGAGCTACCTCGGCGCGCTGCAGGCGTTCTCGCTGTTCGCCCCGCAGTTCGCCTCGCTGCCCAGCGACGAGCAGGGCATCGTCACCGACGGCCTCGACGCCGAGCAGCTGGCCGGCGCGCGGTTCCTGTACTGCCTGCCCAACTTCCAGAACCCGACCGGCCGGCGCATGCCGCTGGAGCGGCGCAAGGCGCTGGTGGCGCTGGCCAGTGCGGCCGGCGTGCCGCTGGTCGAGGACGACCCGTATGGGGAGCTGTCCTACGGCGGCGAGGCGCTGCCGAGCCTGCTGTCGATGAATCCCGACGGTGTGATCTACATGGGCTCGTTCTCCAAGGTGCTGGCCCCCGGCCTGCGCCTGGGTTATGTCGTGGCGCCGGAGCCGGTGTTCGGCAAGATGGTCCAGGCCAAGCAGGCCGCCGACCTGCATACGCCGTCCTTCTCGCAGCGCATCGTCTACGAGGCGGTGCAGGACGGCTTCCTCGACGCACACATCCCCTCGATCCGCACGCTCTACGGCCACCAGTGCGAGCGCATGCTCGCCGCGCTGGAACGCGAGTTCCCCAAGCAGGTCACGTGGAACCGCCCCGACGGCGGCATGTTCATCTGGGTCGACCTGCCCGAGGGCGTGGACAGCGGGGCGCTGCTGGCCAAGGCGATCGAGCGCAACGTGGCCTTCGTGCCGGGCGCGCCGTTCTACGCGGTCGATCCGAAGAAGAACACGCTGCGCCTGTCGTTCGTCACCGTGCCGGGCGAGAAGATCGACGCCGGCGTGAAGATCCTCGGCGAACTGCTCAAGGCCGAGATCGCCGCGCTGCCGGCGGCGGCCTGAGATCGGACAGGCGCGGCGCGCGGACAATGACCACGCGCCCGTCGGCCACCATCGATGCGGTGTTGACCGGCCGGGCGGTGGACTACACCCGGCCGGGCAGCCGCAGCGCGATCGACAAGCGGGCGGTTGAAGGTCCGGTCCGGATCGGACCCGAGGGTCTGTCCGGCGACGAGCAGGGCGACCGCCGCGTGCACGGCGGGCCCGACAAGGCCATCCACCACTATCCGCGCGACCACTACGCGAGCTGGCGGGGCGAGGTGGGTGCGCATGCGCTGCTGCAGGCGGCCGGCGCGTTCGGCGAGAACATCAGCACGTCCGGCATCATCGAGGCCGATGTATGCCTGGGCGACCGCCTGCGCCTGGGCTCGGCGCTGGTGGAGGTGTCGCAGGCGCGGCAGCCGTGCTGGAAGCTGTCCGACCGTTTCGGCATCGCCGACATGGCGCGGCGCGTGCAGGACACCGGCCGCAGCGGCTGGTACTACCGCGTCCTCGAAACCGGGGCCGTGCAGGCCGGCGACACGCTGGTCCTGGTCGATCGCCCGCATCCGGACTGGCCGCTGCCGCGCCTGTCCGAATTGCTGTACCGGCTTACGCTGGACCGCGAGGAGCTGCTCGGCGCACTGGCGCTGCCGCTGGTGCCGTCGTGGCGGACCCTGTTCGAACGCCGGCTGCGGCAGGACGATACCGAGAGCTGGGATTCGCGGCTCGGCGGACCGGCACGCTGACGCGGGAGGATGCCGCCCGGGCCCGCGCTCACGCCCGCCGGAACAGCAGCGTGCGTTCGCCCGCGCAGGCTGCCTGCGCGATCGATCCACGCCAGCCGGCAACGGACGGGAACACCGCGCACGCCGCTGCCTCGAGCATGGCGAAGCCCGCTTGCCACTCGCCCACCGCAAGCCGCTCCCCGGCGGCCACGAACTCGAGCGATGCCCGGCCGTCGCCGCCCAAGGCGTTCGGGCAACCCCACACCTCGTGCACGGCCTGCCAGGGCACGGTGCGTCCGCCGACAATGAATCCGTAGGCGCTGGCGACCACGGCGCCGCGATCGTCGTTGTGCGGCAGGCGCGCAGCCCGGTCGGCCAGGCGGGTGATCGAGCCCACGGTCGGCGCGCGTGCGTCAGCGGCCGCCGGCCGCCGCCAGCCGCCGCGCCAGTTCGTCCGGCGGCAGGCCTGGAGCGAACAGGAAGCCCTGGCCGACCGGCACGCCCAGCTCGAGCAGGAAGCGGCGTTGCGATTCCAGCTCCACGCCTTCGGCGACCAGGCCCAGGCCCAGGCTGCGCGCGATCGCGGTGACCGCTTCGCACACCGCCACGTCGGACCGGTTTTCCGGGACGCCCTCGACGAACAGCTGGCTGAGCTTGAGCCCGTGGATCGGCAGCCGGCGCAGGTAGTTCAGCGCGCTGTAGCCCTCGCCGAAATCATCGATGGTCAGGACCACGCCCATCCTGCGCAGCTCGGCGAAGGTGCGCAGCGTGGCCGGCGCGTCCTCGATCAGCACCCGTTCGGTGAACTCGAGCTCCAGCGCCGAGCCGGGCAGGGCGAACTCGCGCAGGGTCTCGGCGACCTTGACCGCCAGGTCCTCGGCGACGAACTGGCGGTAGGAGACATTGATCGCCACGCGGACGATGCCCAGGCCCTGCTCGCGCCATTCGCAGACCTGGCGGCAGGCTTCGCGCAGCACCCAGTCGCCGATGCCGACGATGTCGCCGGTGGTCTCGGCGTGGCTGATGAACAGGTCCGGGCGCAGCTCGCCCAGCTGGTGGCTCTGCCAGCGGATCAGCGCCTCGGCGGCGACGATGCGGCCATGGCGCAGGTCCACCTGCGGCTGGTAGACCAGGCGGAACTCGGCGTTGTCGAGCGCGCGGCGCAGCTGCGTCTCGATCTGCAGCCGGTCCTGCTGCTTGCGCGCCAGGTCGGGGGTGAACACCTGCCAGTCGTTGCGGCTGCGCCGCTTGCAGTCGTACATGGCGATGTCGGCGTTCTGGATCAGCTGCTGCGGGCGGCTGCCGTCGGCGGGCGCATAAGCAATACCGATGCTGGCGCCGATGGTGAACTCGTCGTCGCCGAACAGGAACGGCCGCGACAGCGCCTGCAGGATGGCATCGGCCAGGCGCGGCGCCTGGCCCGGTTCGGCACCGTCGCACAGCACGAGGAACTCGTCGCCGCCGAAGCGCGCCAGCAGGCCTTCGGTACCGATCGCGTGGGCGATGCGCTGGCCGGTGCGCACCAGCAGCTCGTCGCCGGCGCCGTGGCCGAGCACGTCGTTGACGGTCTTGAACCGGTCCAGGTCGATGTACAGCACGGCGACCTCGGCCTGGGCCGGTTCTCGCAGGCGCGCGTCCAGCTCGCCCAGGATGGCGTCGCGGTTGAGGATGCCGGTGAGCGGATCGGTCCGCGCCTGGATGCGCAGCGTTTCCTCGGCCTGCTTGCGCTCGGTGATGTCCTGCAGGGTGCCGGCCACGCGTGGCGAGACATGGTTGCCGGGCTCGACCTCGCCGATCATGCGGACCCAGAACGAGTGGCCGTCGCCGCGCTGGCCCTGCAGCTCCAGGTCGAAACCGTCGCGCAGGCCGAAGGCGCGTTCCAGCGCGCCTTCCAGCCGGATCCGGTCGCCGGTGCGCAGCCGCGCCAGCAGGTCGTCCATGCCGTGGTGGAACGGCTCCAGGTCGACGATGCGCAGAGCCTCGCCGGTGAGGTACAGGCGCTGGCGGCCGCGGTCCCATTCCCAGCCGCCGATGTGCGCCAGCGACTGGGCGCGGTCGAACAGGGTGCTGTCGCGCTTGAGTTCGGTGATGTCGCTGAACAGCACGAACACGTGGTCGGCCTCGTCGCGGCCGGAGGAGAACACCGGCACCGTGGTCGCCGAGATCCAGACCATGCGGTCGCTGGCCAGGTGGTGCAGGCCGATGGTGGTGCTGGGGATGATCTGGCCGCTGCGCAGCGAGCGCTGCGCCGGCCACTGGTCTTCCGGCAGCACGCGCCCGTGTTCGTCCAGGATGGTCCACTCCCGGGTATGCGAGCGCATGTCGGCTTCCAGGCCCGCGCCGAGGATGCGGTGCGCGGCCGGATTGGCCGACAGCAGGTTGAACTGCCGGTCCAGCAGCAGCACGCCCTTGTCGATCGATTCCATCAGCAGGCGATAGCGCGATTCGGCCTGCCAGCGGCCGCTGAGGTCGCGCGCCACGGCGACGATGCAGCGCCGGCCGGCGTGCTCGAACCCGGCCGAATGCACCTCGACCGGGAAGCGGCTGCCGTCGCCGCGCATGTTGGTGACCTCGATGACGTAGGTCTCGCCGCGGTTGAGCGTTTCCCAGACCGGCTTGAGGTGGTCCGGCGGCAGGTCCGGGTTGAGCGTCTCGATCGGCTGGCCGACGATCTCATCGCGCGGCCGGTGGTAGGCGCGGATGCCGGCCTTGTTGAGGTCCAGCACGATCCCGGTCTCGCTGAGGATGCTGACCGGGTCGGGGACGGCGTCGAACAGGGCGTGGTAGCGCAGCCGCGCCGATTCGCCTTCGGCCAGCGCGTGGTGCAGGGCGTCGCAGGCCTGCTGCAGGATCAGGCGCGTGCCGGCGGGCAGGGCGCGGTCGCGCAGGGCCTGCTCCAGTTCGGCCAAAACCGCTTCCGGGTCCGCCTGCGGCGCGGACGCGGACACGGCCTGGCCGGCGGCGTTCATGCGGCCGCCAGCGCCCGTCCGACCTTGCTACCGGTTGACCGACCCAGCCGCGACGCCAGCCAGCGGCCGGTGTCGGCCAGTGCCTCCAGGTCGATGCCGGTCTCGATGCCCATGCCGCGCAGCATATACACCAGGTCCTCGCTGGCAACATTGCCGCTGGCCCCCTTGGCATACGGGCAGCCGCCGGTGCCGGCCACGGCCGAATCGGCCACCCGCACCCCGGCCTCGACGCAGGCGGCCACGTTGGCCAGGGCCTGTCCATAGGTGTCGTGGAAGTGCACGGCCAGCGCCGGCATCGGCACTTCGGTCGCCACCGCCAGCAGCATCTCCCGTGCCTGGTGCGGGGTGCCGACGCCGATGGTGTCGCCCAGCGAGATCTCGTAGCAGCCGAGCGCATGCAGGCGCCGCGCCACGCGCACCACCTCGGCCACCGGCACCTCGCCCTGGTAGGGACAGCCGAGCACGGTGGAGACGTAGCCGCGCACCCGCACCCCGTCCTCGCGGGCGCGGGCCAGCACCGGCGCGAATCGCTCGATCGATTCGTCGATCGAGGCGTTGATGTTGCGCCGGTTGAACGCTTCCGAGGCGGCGGTGAACACCGCGACTTCGTCGGCGCCGGCGGCGCGGGCACGCTCGTAGCCCTGTTCGTTCGGCACCAGGACCGGATAGGAGACGCCGGGACGGCGGTGGATGCCGGCCATCACCTCGGCCGCGTCGGCCAGCTGCGGCACCCATCGCGGGCTGACGAAGCTGGTCGCCTCGATGCTGCGCAGGCCGGTCGCCGACAGCCGGTCCACCAGCTCGATCTTGTCGGCGGTGGCGACCATCGCCGACTCGTTCTGGAGGCCATCGCGCGGGCCGACCTCGACGATACGGACGAAATCGCCGGCGGCGGAAGCGTGCGGCTGCATCGGTTACTCCGCCGCCACCCGGGCGAGCACCGTGTCGGCTTCGACGAAATCGCCGGCCACGGCGCGAAGCTCGGCGACGATGCCTTCGCGCGGCGCCCGCACCGTCAGCTCCATCTTCATCGCCTCCATCACCAGCAGTTCGGCCCCCGCGGCCACGGCCTGGCCGGCGGTGGCCTTCACCAGTACCACGCGCCCGGGCATGGGCGCCAGCACCCGGCCGTCGCCGCTGGACTCGTCGCCCCCTTCGCCGCGCTCGGCCGGCAGCCACTGCACCGGCAACCGCCGGCGGCCATCGTGCAGCTCGACCGTGTCGCCGTCGAAGAACGCCGGGACCCGGCGTCCCTGACCGTCGATACGCAAGTCCATCACGCCGTCGGCCAGGCGCGCGCCGGAGATCGCGAAACGGCTGTCATCGACCTCGAGCGTCCAGTCGCCATCCTGGCCGGTGGCCAGCAGGGCGTGGACCTGGCCGCCGGCCTGCAGGCGCAACCGCCGCGGGGCACGGCCATGCAGGCGCCAGCCATCGGCCCGCGCCCACGGCGAATGGGGTTCGGCCGCGGCGACCCGCCGGCGCTCCTCCGCCTGCTGCCGCAGCAGGAACGCGGTTGCGGCCGCGGCGAGCAGGTTGCGCGCAGGCGGTTCGCCGGGGTTGGTGAACTCGTCCAGGTGGCGATCCAGGTAGCCGGTGTCGATCCGCGCCTCGACCACCGCCGGATGGCGCGCCAGCGCCTCGAGGAAGCCGAGGTTGGTCTTGGTGCCGGCGACATGGCACTGCGCCAGCGCGCCGCGAAGGCGGGCCAGCGCATGCGCGCGGTCGGCGTCGTGGACGATGAGCTTGGCGATCATGGGGTCGTAGAACACCGTCACCGTGTCGCCGGCCTCCACGCCCGCGTCGATGCGCACGTGCGCCGAGGGCGGCGGCAGCTGCAGCGCGCGCAGCGTGCCGGAGGCCGGCAGGAAGCCGGATTCGGGATCCTCCGCGTACAGCCGCACCTCGATCGCATGGCCCTGCTGCGGCACCTGCTCCTGGGCCAGCGGCAGCGGTTCGCCGGCGGCCACGCGCAGCTGCCACTCGACCAGGTCCAGACCGGTGACCATCTCGGTGACCGGATGCTCGACCTGCAGGCGGGTGTTGATCTCCATGAAGTAGAACGCGCCGTCCGGATCGACGATGAACTCGACCGTGCCGGCGTTGACGTAGTCGATCGCCCGCGCGGCCAGCACCGCCGCCTCGCCCATGGCCTGGCGCAGCTGCGGGGTCAGGAACGGGGAGGGCGACTCCTCCAGCACCTTCTGGTAGCGGCGCTGCGCCGAGCATTCACGCTCGTTGAGGTGGATCACGTTGCCATGGGTGTCGCCGAACACCTGGATCTCGATGTGGCGCGGCGAGGACACGTAGCGTTCCAGCAGAACGCGGTCGCGGCCGAAGGCGCCGAGCGCCTCGCGCTGGCAGCTCTCCAGCGCCGGCACGAAGTCCTCCAGCCGATGGACCACGCGCATGCCCTTGCCACCGCCGCCGTGGGCGGCCTTGACCATCAGCGGGAAGCCGGTGCGCGCGGCTTCGCGCGACAGCGTCGCCAGCGCCTGGTCCTCGCCGTTGTAGCCGGGCACCACAGGCACGCCGGCTTGCGCCATCAGCTGCTTGGCGCCGGCCTTGCTGCCCATGCGCCGCATCGAGCCGGCGCCGGGCCCGATGAACACCAGGCCGGCGGCCGCGACCGCCTCGGCGAACGCGGCGTTCTCCGACAGGAACCCGTAGCCGGGATGGATCGCCTGGGCGCCACTGTCGAGCGCGGCCTGGATCACCGCGTCGCCGCGCAGGTAGCTGTCGGCCGGGGCCGGGCCGCCGATCCAGTACGCCTCGTCGGCCAGGCGCACATGCAGGGCGGCGGCGTCGGCCTCGGAGTAGACCGCCACGCTGGCGATGCCCAGCCGGCGGCAGGTGCGGATCACGCGGCAGGCGATTTCGCCGCGGTTGGCGATCAGGATCTTCTCGAACATGGGGTCCTGCGGTCGGCCTATTCGGGGTGGTGGCACACGGCTTCGACGTTGTGTCCGTCCGGGTCGCGGACGAAGGCGCCGTAGTAGTTGGGGTGGTAATGCGGGCGCAGGCCGGGCGCGCCGTTGTCGACGCCGCCGGCGGCCAGGGCGGCCCGGTGGAAGGCATCGACGGCCGCGCGCGAGCGCGCCAGGAACGCCACGTGCACGCCCGCGGCGACCGCTCCGCCGTCGCCGATCCAGAAGGACGGCTTGCCTTCGCTGCCGAAGCCGGCGTGCGCGCTGCCGCCGGTCAGGGAAGGATCGACCTCCATCGCGACATCGATGCCCAGCGGCGCCAGGGCGAGGCGGTAGAACGCCAGGCTGCGGGCGAAGTCGGAGACGGTGATCCCCACGTGGTCGAGCATCGGGCTAGCCCCGTGCCGCCCAGGCCGGCGGACGTTTTTCGAGGAACGCACCGATGCCTTCCTGGCCTTCCGGCGACACCCGCAGGCGCGCGATCAGGTCGGCGTTGGCGCGGTCGCGGGCGGGCGCGTCGTCGCGGCCGGCCGCGTCGCGCACCAGCACCTTGGCCAGCGCCGTGGCATGGGGGGCGGCCCGGCACAGCAGGTCCACCTGCGCGGCGACCGCCCCGTCCAGCGCCGCGGCGTCCACGACCTGGTGCAGCAGGCCGACCTGCAGGGCGGTGGCGGCATCGAAGGCCTCGGCAGTGGCGAACCAGCGGCGGGCCTGGCGCGGGCCGATCGCATCGATCACGTAGGGCGAGATCACCGCCGGGAGCAGCCCGAGCCGGCTCTCGGTGAGGCCGAAGCGCGCCTGCGGCGTGCCGATGGCGATGTCGCAGCAGGCCACGAGGCCGACGCCGCCACCGAAGGCCGGCCCGTGCACCCGGGCGATGGTCGGCCGCGGCAGTTCGTCCAGGGTGCGCATGAGGCGGGCCAGGGCGAGGGCGTCGGTACGGTTCTCGTCCTCGCTGGCCGCGGCCATGCCACGCATCCATTGCAGGTCCGCGCCGGCGGAAAAGGAGGTGCCTTCGCCCTCCAGGACCACCACCCGGACCGCGGTGTCGTCGCCGGCGGCCCGCAGCGCGGCGGTGAGCGCGGCGATCAGCGCCGGATCGAACGCATTGTGCAGGTGCGGCCGGTTCATGCGCAGGCGCAGCACGGGGCCGGCGTGTTCGATCAGCAGCGGTTCGGCCATCGTCGTTTCCGGGACATCGCAGCCCCGGATGATAGCCGCGCGGCCGCATCCGGCCATGACGCGCCGCGGCGCGAGGCCGGCCACCGGATGCTACAATTGAGAACAGTTCTTGATACCGGATCACCCGTGACGCTGTCCGACCTGCCGCCACGCACGCCCGTCGTCGTCGAGTCCGTCGAGGACCGGCACCCGCACGACCCCATTGCCCGCCGCCTGCGCGAACTGGGCTTCGTCGCCGGCGAACCGGTCCAGGTGGTAGCGCAGGGTCCGTTCGGTGCCGAACCGCTGCTGGTCCAGGTCGGCTATACGCGCTTCGCCCTGCGTCGCGCCGAGGCGGCGCGCGTGCGGGTGAGCGCCTCGGCGGCCGGCCGGGAGGCCGGTGCATGAGCGCGCAGGCCGTTCCGATGCGCCTGGCGCTGCTGGGCAATCCCAATTCCGGCAAGACCGCGCTGTTCAACCAGCTCACCGGCAGCCGGCAGAAGGTCGCCAATTACGCTGGCGTCACCGTCGAGCGCAAGGAGGGCCGGCTGCACTCGCCGGGCGGGCATACCTACGCCGTCCTGGACCTGCCCGGGGCGTACAGCCTGACGCCGGCCAGCCTGGACGAGGCGATCACCCGCGACCTGTGCCGCGGCTTCTATCCCGGCGAAGCGGCCCCCGACGTGCTGGTCTGCGTGGTCGATGCCACCAACCTGCGCCTGCACCTGCGCTTCGTGCTCGAAGTGCGGCAGATGGGCAAGCCGATGATCGTGGCCCTGAACATGAGCGATGCCGCCCAGCGCCGCGGCATCGCGATCGACCGCGACGCGCTTGAACGGGAACTTGGCGTGCCGGTGGTGGAGACGGTGGCCATCCGCCACCACGGCGCGCGCGCGCTCGTGGAACGCATCGACCAGGTAGCCGCCCATCCGCATCCGCCCGGCGTGCATCTGTCCGCCGATGCCGACCTGCACGCCGAGACCCGGCGCCTGCTCGCGGCCACGGTCAGCATGCCCACCCGCACGGCGAGGATCGACGACGCGCTGGACCGCTGGCTGCTGCATCCGCTGTTCGGGCTGCTCACGCTGGCGGTGGTGATGTTCCTGATCTTCCAGGCCGTCTACGCCTGGGCCACCCCGGTCATGGACCTCATCGAGGCCGGCACCGTTGCGCTGGGCGAATGGGTGGGCGCGCGCATGGGCGAGGGGCCGCTGGCCAGCCTGGTGGTCGACGGCATCATCGCCGGGCTGGGCGGGGTGATCGTGTTCCTGCCGCAGATCCTGGTGCTGTTCGCCTTCATCCTGGCGCTGGAGGAGTCGGGCTACCTGCCGCGCGCGGCGTTCCTGCTCGACCGGATGATGGCCGGCGCCGGCCTGTCGGGGCGCTCGTTCATCCCGTTGCTGTCCAGCTTCGCCTGCGCCATTCCCGGGATCATGGCCACCCGCAGCATCCAGGACCCGCGCGACCGCCTGGCCACCATCCTGGTCGCGCCGCTGATGACCTGCTCGGCGCGACTGCCGGTGTACGCGCTGCTGATCGGCGCCTTCATCCCGGCACGCCAGGTGTGGGGCGGCTTCAACCTGCAGGGACTGGTGCTGTTCGGCCTGTACATGGCCGGCATCCTCAGCGCGCTGGCGGTGTCGTGGGTGATGAAGAAGTGGCGCCGCGACAAGGGCGAGCACCCGCTGATGCTGGAACTGCCGTCCTACCGCCTGCCCAATCCGCGCGACCTGCTGATCGGCCTGTACGAGCGCGGCATGATCTTCCTCAAGCGCGTGGGCGGAATCATCTTCGCCCTGACCGTGCTGCTGTGGGTGCTGCTTTCGTTCCCGGCGCCGCCGGCCGATGCGACGATGCCGGCGATCGACTACAGCTTCGCCGGCCGCATCGGCCACGCGCTGGCGGTGGTGTTCGCGCCGCTGGGGTTCAACTGGCAGATATGCATTGCGCTGATCCCGGGCCTGGCCGCGCGCGAAGTCGCGGTGTCCTCGCTGGCCACGGTCTACGCGCTGTCGGCCGCCGACGACGACGCGGCCGCGCAGGCGCTGCTGCCGCTGCTGCAGGATGGCTGGTCGCTGGCCACCGGCCTGTCGCTGCTGGTGTGGTTCATCTATGCGCCGCAATGCATCGCCACCTGGGCGGCGATCAAGCGCGAGACCGGTTCGTGGAAGACGATGGCGATCGCCGCCGGTTACCTGTTCGCGCTGGCCTACCTGGCGTCGCTGCTGACCTACCAGGTCGCCGTGCGGCTGGGTGGCGGCTAGGGCCGGGCGATGACCTTGGAGCTGCCGCTGTGGCTGCAGTACCTGGTGGTCGGCGCCATCGTCGCGGCCGCGCTGTGGATCTTCGCCAGGAAGCAGCTGCCGGGCCCGTTGCGCCGCGTGCGCCTGGCGCTGGCCGCGCCGCTGGTGCGCGACGGCCGCCCGGCGTGGATGCGTTCATTGGCGCGGCGCATCGCGCCGCCGGGATCGGGCAGCGGCGCATCGGCCTGCGGCGGCTGCGACAACTGCGGGCCGGAGCCGAAGCAGCGCTGACCGCCGGTTGGATGGCGTTGTCGCGGCCGGAAAGGCAGCCGGCCAGGGCCGGCTCTACGAAGAGCGTCTTGCCCCGCGGTAAGGACTGACACTTCGTCGAACTTCCGTAGGACCGGCGCCGGTTAGATGGCCGTTGGACGGTCCGTGGGCCGCAACCGGTGGCTCCTCGTAGAGCCGTCCCCGAGCCGCGACCTGCCGCCCTCGTGGGGCCGGCCCTGAGCCGCGGCCTGCCACCCTTCGTAGAGGCCTCCCGGAGCCGCGGCCTGCGGCCCTCGTAGAGCCGGCCCTGGCCGGCTGCTCTTGCGAGGCGCGACCCGCTGGTTGGCTTCCCCTAGTTCCCGGCCTCTCCATGCTCCGGCAGCCACGCGCGGAAGTCGCCGCTGCAATGGAGCAGGGCCATCAGGTAAAGCATGCCGTCGTAATAGCGATGCTGGCCGCTGGGCACCGGCTGGTCCCACAGCGCGCGCACGAACGCCAGCCGGCGCGGATGGTCGGCGGCCAGGCTGGCCACCGCGTTGGTTGCGACCAGGCCGGTGGTCTGGCCGCCGCCCAGCGGCTTGCCGTCGAGCGTGTACAGGCTCTGGTAGTCCGCCATGCCCTGGGCTTCGAAGAACGCCTGCAGGCGGTTGCTCATCTCGACCTGGCGCGGATCGAGCGCCCACCACGACCAGTCCACCGACCAGTTCATCGCGCTGCGCCAGGCGTCGTAGCGGAAGTCCGCCGACTCCGGCCGCCACGGCGCCGCCCAGGGCGTGCCGTCGAAGTTGCCGTAGTCGGGAGTCAGCGCGGTCCGCGGATGGGCGGCCCTGGCGAAGTAGTCGCGGCTGACCAGCGCGGCCTCGCGCCAGAACGCCCGGTCGGCCTGCGGCCCGACCCGCGCCCAGACCTCGTAGAACGCTGGCAGGTGGTAGGACGCATCGGTGTGCGCCGCATTGGCCAGGTCGGGGGTGAAACGCACCATCTTCGCGTCGTGGTCGAACAGGTTGACCGCGGTCATCTCGCCGCGCGCGGTCATGCCGGTGATCGGCTGGCGATGGAGGACGTCGGCCAGCAGGCGATCGGCCTGGGCGCGGTAGTCGTAGCGGCCTTCGCCATCGTCCCAGCGCTGGGCGGCGAAGTAGAGCGCGGTGATGAAGTACTCCTCGCCGTCGGGCGCGGGCATCTCGTCGATCGGCACGCCGTCGGTGCGCACCGACCAGGCGAAGTAGCCGTAAGCCGGATGCGCCGGATCGTCCTGGTACATGTGGGTCACGGCCCAGTTCCAGATCGCGTCGAACTCCGCCTTCCGGTCCAGCTGCACGGCGATCATCATCCCGTAGGACATGCCTTCCGAGCGCACGTCGCCGCTGTTGACGTCGTGGATGTAGGCGAGCGGGCCGTGCTCGTTGCTGCCGTCTTCGTAGTAAACCGCCTGCTGCGCCTTGTCGCCGTGGAACAGCTGCTGGAAGGCGGCCTGGATCTTCGCTTCGACCTCGGCGCGGGCATAACCGGCTTCGGCGAACAGGTCCGGATAGGCGCCAGTGGCCACCGCGCCGGCCGGCGCAGTGGCGCTTGCCGCCGGTGTCGCCGCAGGCGCTGCGGGCCCGGCTCCGGTCCGCGTGCATGCTGCGGCGAACAGGGCGAGCAGCAGCATGCCGGTGGAGCGGACGGTACGAAGACGGGCGGTCATGCGGTTCCTGCGTGGGCGAGGGCGACGGGCCGTCGACGCTAGCAGAACGGCCGCGCCATGCGCACCGGCATGGAATGGCGCCGTGTCTCTCCGCCGGTCATTCGTCCGGGATTTCCGGCTCGACCAGCCGGGCCAGTTGCTCCAGCGATTCCTGCCAGCCCAGGTAGCACATCTCCACCGGAATCGCCTCGGGGATGCCTTCCTGCACGATCCCCACCTCGGTGCCGCATAGCACCGCCCTCAGCGACACGGTGACCTGCATCTCGCCGGGCAGGTTCGGATCATCGAAGCGGTCCACGTAGCGCACCCGCTCGTCCTGGACCAGTTCGAGGTACTCGCCGCCGAAGGAGTGGCTGTGCCCGGTGCCGAAGTTGGTGAAGGCCATGCGGAAGCGGCCACCGACGCGCGCCTCCATCTGCTCGACCCGGGCGGTGAAGCCATGCGGCGGCAGCCACTTGGCCATCGCCTCGGCTTCCAGGAAGGCGCGATAGACGCGCTCGGGCGGGCAGCGCAGGACGCGATGCAGGTGGACGGTTCCAGTGGCCATGGGATTCTCCTGTCGATGGCTTTGCGGTTTGTTCCGGGACGACGCGCCAGCCATGCGCGGATCGACACGCGCACGGGCAGCGTATTCAGCGCATGCCCTTGTGCTGGCCGCCATCGATCGGCACGCACGCGCCGGTGATCCATTGCGCGCGCGGCGAAGCCAGGAACACCGCGACATCGGCCACTTCCTGCGGCGTGCCCATGCGGCCCCAAGGAATGGTGCCGCGCACGGCTTCGTAGCGCGGCGGATCCTGCCGCCGGGCCTGGTCCCATAGCCCGCCCTCGAATTCGATCGAGCCCGGCGCGATCGCGTTGGCGCGGATCCGATCCGGGCCGTGGAAAATCGACAGCTTCTTGGCGTAGGCGATCAGCGCGGCCTTGGCCGAGGCATAGCCGAAGTCCGGTCCGGGGCTGGCCTCCAGGCCGGAAATCGAGGCGACCAGGATGATGCTGCCGCCGCCGGCGGCCTTCATCCAGGGAATCACCTGCGCGCAGGCGCGGGCTGCCGCCAGCACGTCCAGCTGCAGGCTCGCCTCGAAATCGGCTACCGACGGGCCCAGTGCCAGCGCCGAGGCGTTGTGCACGAGCACGTCCACGCCGCCCAGCGCCTGCCGCGTGCCGTCCAGGAACTCCGCCAGCGACGCGGCGTCGGCCAGGTCGCAACGGCGCACGTGCGCCCGCCGCCCCTGCGCGCGCAGCGACGCCTCGACCTCGTTCAGTGCATTGCGTCCACGGGCACCGGCGCCGCGCGCGCAGACCGCCACGTCCGCGCCCTCCGTGGCCAGGCCAAGCGCGATCGCGCGGCCGATGCCGCGGCTGCCGCCGAGCACCACGCAGCGCTTGCCATGCAACTGCAGGTCCATAGGGTTCCTCCTCCGATCCGCCCGGATCGCGATACGCGTGCTCAGCGGCCGCCGGCCACGTCGATGAAGCCGCCGGTGCTGTACGAGGCCTCGTCCGAAAGCAGCCACAGGATCGCCTGCGCCACTTCCTCCGGCTGTCCGCCGCGGCGCATCGGTACGAACGCCTTGACCCGGTCCACCCGGCCGGGTTCGCCGCCTCTGGCATGCATGCCGGTGTAGATGAACCCGGGTCGCACGCCGTTGACGCGGATACCTTCCTGCGCCACTTCCTGGGCCAGTCCGCGGGTCAGCGTGTCCAGCGCCCCCTTGGAGGCGGCGTAGTCGACGTACTCGCCCGGCGAGCCGGTCAATGCGGCCACCGACGACACGTTGACGATCGCGCCCCCCTGGCCGCCATGGCGGGTGGACATCCGGCGCACGGCCTCGCGGCAGCAGAGCAGGGGACCGACCACGTTGGCGTCCAGCACCCGGCGCACGCGCGCGGCGTCCATGGAATCCAGGCGCATCTGGGTCTCCAGCACGCCGGCGTTGTTCACCAGCGCATCGAGCCGGCCGAAACGGGCGTCCAGCCGGGCGAAAAGGCCGGCCACCTGCGCCTCGACCGCGACGTCGGCCTGCAGGGCGGCCGCGTCGCCGCCGTCGGCAACGATCCGCGCGACCACCTCGTCGGCCGCGTCGGCATCGCGCAGGTAGTTCACCGCGACCGCATAGCCGCGCCTGGCGGCCAGCAGCGCGGTCGCCGCGCCGATGCCGCGCCCGCCGCCGGTCACGAGGACCACCTTGCGCATCGCCGCGGTCACATCCGGAACACGCCGAACCGCGCCGGCTCGATCGGCGCGTTGAGCGAGGCCGACAGTGCCAGTCCCAGCACGCGGCGGGTGTCGGCCGGGTCGATGATGCCGTCGTCCCACAGCCTCGCGGTGGCGTACCACGGGCTGCCCTGCTGTTCGTACTGCTCGCGAACCGGCGCCTTGAAGGCCTCTTCCTCGTCGGCGCTCCACTGGCCGCCACCGGCTTCGATCGCATCGCGGCGCACGGTCGCCAGCACGCTGGCGGCCTGCTCGCCGCCCATCACGCTGATCCGCGCATTCGGCCACATCCACAGGAAGCGGGCGCCATAGGCGCGGCCGCACATGGCGTAGTTGCCTGCGCCGAAGCTGCCGCCGATGACCACCGTGAACTTGGGCACCGAGGAACATGCCACCGCGGTGACCATCTTGGCCCCGTCCTTGGCGATGCCGGCGTTCTCGTACTTGCGGCCGACCATGAAGCCGGTGATGTTCTGCAGGAACACCAGCGGGATGCCGCGCTGGTTGCACAGCTCGATGAAGTGCGCGCCCTTGAGCGCGCTTTCGGCGAACAGGATGCCGTTGTTGGCGACGATGCCGACCGGGCAGCCGTGGACGTGGGCGAAGCCGGTGACCAGGGTCTTGCCGTAGCGCGCCTTGAACTCGTCGAACTCGCTGCCGTCCACCAGGCGGGCGATGACTTCGCGGATGTCGAACGGGCGGCGCGTGTCCGCCGGCACGATGCCGTAGAGCTCCTCGGCCGGATACAGCGGCTCGCGCGGTTCGCGCAGCGCCACCGGCACCGTCTTGGCGCGGTTGAGGTGGCCGACGATGCCGCGCGCGATCTGCAGCGCGTGCGCGTCGTCCTCGGCGTAGTGGTCGGCCACGCCCGACACCGCCGTGTGCACGTCGGCGCCCCCCAGCGCCTCGGCATCGACCACCTCGCCGGTGGCGGCCTTCACCAGCGGCGGGCCGCCGAGGAAAATCGTGCCCTGGTCGCGCACGATCACCGACTCGTCGCACATCGCCGGCACGTAGGCGCCGCCGGCGGTGCAGCTGCCCATCACCACCGCGACCTGCGGGATGTTGTCGGCGCTCAGCCGCGCCTGGTTGTAGAAGATCCGGCCGAAGTGCTCGCGGTCGGGGAACACCTCGTCCTGCAGCGGCAGGAACGCGCCGCCGGAGTCGACCAGGTAGACGCACGGCAGGCGGTTCTCGCGCGCGATCTCCTGCGCGCGCAGGTGCTTCTTGACCGTCATCGGGAAGTAGGTGCCGCCCTTGACCGTGGCGTCGTTGGCCACGACCACCACCTCCTGGCCCATCACCCGGCCGATGCCGCAGACCATGCCCGCCGCGGGCGCGGCACCGTCGTACATGTCCTCCGCGGCGAGCGGGGCGATCTCGAGGAACGGAGATCCGGGATCGAGCAGGGTGTCTATGCGCTCGCGCGCCAGCAGCTTGCCGCGCTCGGTATGGCGCTGCCGCGCCTTGTCGCCGCCACCGGCGGCGGCTCGCGCCAGGCGGCGGTGGAGTTCGTCCGCCAGTGCGCGGTGGTGTTGGGCGTGCGCGGCGAATTCGGGGGATCGGGGATCGATCTGGCTGCGGAGGGGAGGCATGGGCGTCCTGGCGTGCGGATGCCCGAAGGATACGTGAGGTCGCGCGCGCGGCCTTCTGGCGGCGCAGCAAGGCGCGACCGCCGCGCGGATCCGCCGATGCGCCGGCGGATCCGCGGGGACGTCAGTTTTCCTCGGCCTTGCGCTCGGCGGCTTCGGCCGCTTCGCGGGCCTCGGCGGCGGTGCGCTCGGCCGCGTCGGCGGTGGCATCGGCGGCGCGAGCGGTGGCGTCTGCGGTTGCGTCGGCTGCGCGGCTGGCCGCATCGCGGGTCGCCGCTGCCGCGTCCGCGAGCGCCTGCTCGGTGTTGGCCGCGGCCTGCTCGGCCTGCACTTCGGCCTTGGCACCGGCTTCCTGGGCTGCGTCGACCGCGTTGGCGGCGGCATGCTCGGTCGCGGCGGCAGCGTGGTCGGCCGCGGCGGCGGCGTGCTCGCCCGCGCGCTCGGCTTCCGTTTGCGCCGGCTGGTTGCACGCGGCCAGGGGAATGGCCAGCACGGCGGCGGCCAGCAGCAGGGTACGGTGTTTCATGGTCAGGCTCCTTGGGTTGGCGGGACGCGTCGGAGCTTGCCGCGACCGGGTTCATGGCGCCGTGAATCCCTGGCGCGTGGTTCGGTTCCCGGAAAGAGAAAAGCCGCCGGTTTCCCGGCGGCTTTTTGGTACAGCAGGAAGGTCAGCAGATTACTGCTTGACTTCTTCCTTGGCCTCTTCGGCAGCGTCCTTGGCCTGGTCGGCCACGTCGGCAGCAGCCTCGGCGGTGTCGGCAGCAGCCTCGGCGGTCGCGTCGGTCGCGGCGCCAGCGGTGGCGGCAGCGGCGTCGGCGGCGGTGTCGGCGGCAGCGGCAGCGGCGTCAGCAGCGCCCTGGGCAGCGTCGGCGGTGGCGGCGCCGGCGGCAGCGGCCGAGTCGGCGGCAGCCTGGGCTTCGGCAGCGGCGGCGTCAGCAGCCGCGGCGGCGTCCTGGGCCTGCTCCTGCTTCGAGCACGCGGCCAGGGCCAGACCCAGGGCCAGGGCGATCAGCAGCTTGTTGATGCTCATGTTGGATATTCCTCGTCGTTAGTTTGGGCAACGCGCGGTTGCGCGCCGGCAACATGATGACAAGCCCGTTTCCACTGTCAAGCGGGCGGTGGTCATCTTCGTGGAAATACCGTGAAAACCGATTACACCACTTCCAGGGCGATCGCGGTAGCCTCGCCGCCGCCGATGCACAGCGCCGCCACGCCCCGCTTCAGCCCCCGCGTGCGCAGGGCGTTGACCAGGGTCACCACCAGGCGGGCGCCGGAAGCGCCGATCGGATGGCCCAGCGCGCAGGCGCCGCCGTTGACGTTGACCTTGGCGTGGGGGATGCCCAGCTCCTTGATCGGGGCCATGGCCACCACCGCGAATGCCTCGTTGATCTCGAACAGGTCCACGTCCCCGACCTTCCAGCCGGCCTTCTCCAGCAGGGTGGAGATTGCGCCGACCGGCGCCGTGGTGAACCACTCCGGCTGTTGCGAGAAGGTGGCGTGGGCGACGATCCGGGCCAGCGGCTGCAGGCCGCGTCGGGCGGCTTCGTCGGCCGACAGCAGCACGGTGGCGGCCGCGCCGTCGGAGATCGACGACGAGCTGGCCGCGGTGACGCTGCCGTCCTTCTTGAACGCCGGCTTCAAGGTCGGGATCTTGGCCACGTCGGACTTGCCCGGCTGCTCGTCGCTGGCCACCTCGACCTCGCCCTTGCGGGTGGCCACCTTGACCGGGACGATCTCGCCGTCGAACGCACCCGAGGCCTGCGCGGCCTGCGAGCGCTTCACCGACTCGATCGCGAACGCGTCCTGCTCCTCGCGGGTGAAGCCGTACTTGGCCACGGTCGCCTCGGCGAACACGCCCATCGCCTGGCCGTCATAAGGGTTGGTCAGGCCGTCCCAGGCCATGTGGTCCACGGCCTGGAAGCCGCCGTAGCGGTTGCCGGTGCGCGAGTTGGGGATCAGGTGCGGCGCGTTGGTCATCGACTCCATGCCGCCGGCGACCACGATGCTGGCCGAGCCGGCCTTGATCAGGTCGTGGCCGAGCATGATCGCTTTCATGCCCGAGCCGCAGACCTTGTTGATGGTGGTGGCGCCGGTGGCGGTCGGCAGGCCGGCGGCCAGCGCCGCCTGGCGGGCGGGCGCCTGGCCGAGGTTGGCCGGCAGCACGCAGCCCATGATCACCTCGGACACGTCGGCCGCCGGGATGCCGGACTGTTCCAGCGCCGCCGAAATCGCCGCAGCCCCCAGGGTCGGGGTGGGCACGCCGGTGAACTGGCCGAGGAAGGAGCCGATGGCGGTGCGCTTGGCGGCGGCGATGACGATGTCGGACATGGGGGATTCCTCTGCAGGTGGCGCGGATTCGAAGCACCGATTATCGGCGCAGCCGGCAACCGCCGCCAGCGCCCACCCGGGCAGGCGACAGGCGACGGTGTTTGCGGTATAGATCGGCCATGTCCGGGGGCCGGCGGTGCGAGCCGTCCAAGATCAACGAATCAGGTGACGCAATGCACATTTTCGGCAATGCAGGCGCACGCGGCGGCGTGGCGCGCTCGCTGTTGGCGGTCGCTATCGCGACCACGCTGGCGACCGGCCTGGCCGCCTGTGGCGGAGGTGGTGGTGGCAACCTGAGGTCGGGTTCGCCGACGGCGCCGCCGGTCTCGCCGCCCCCGCCACCGCCACCGCCAAGCTCGCCGCCCCCGCCGCCGCTGGTGCAGCCGCCGATCGACGCCCACCTGACCCTGACCCACGCCACCGCGGCCGAGCGCCAGGGGTACACCGGTGCCGGTTACCGCATCGGCGTGATCGACACCGGCGTCAACCGCAACCACCCGGCGCTGGCGGGGCGGGTGGCGGCCAACCTGACCTACGTGAGCGCCAGTCGCAACGACCTGAGCGTGGACGACAAGGTTGGCCACGGCACCACCGTCTCCCTGCTCGCCGCCGGCGCCGCCTACGGCAGCTGGCCGGGCGGCGTCGCCCCGGGGGCCTCGATCGTGTCGGCGCGGATCATCAACGACGAGCGCCCCACCGACGACGGCTCGGGCCAAGGCAACGAGGTCACCGGCGCCTTGGGCCTGAAGCCGATCCACCAGGACCTGCTGGCGCGCGGCATGCGGATCATGAACAACTCCTGGGGCGGCCTGTACTGGACCCAGGCCACCGCCACCGCGCCAATCGCCGACGAGTACCGTTTCTTCATCGTCGACAACGACGGCCTGGTGGTGTTCGCCACCGGCAACGAGAGCCGCCCCGATCCGACCGACATGTCCTCGCTGCCCAGCCAGCCCGGCCCCAACGGCACGATGCCGGCGGCCGACCTGGAACGCGGCTGGCTGGCGGTGGCGGCACTGGACACGTCCGACCCGACCCGGCTGATGTACTACTCCAACGCCTGCGGCCTGGCCAAGGACTACTGCCTGGTCGCACCGGGCACGGCGGTGTTCCCGTCCCATACCGACACCGGCACCGCGCCCAACCTGCGGTACGGCAGCGGCACCTCGTACGCGGCGCCGCTGGTCTCCGGTGCCGCCGCGGTGGTCTGGCAGAAGTTCCCGTACTTCACCAACGACCTGGTGCGGCAGACCCTGCTGGGCACGGCCACCGACCTGGGCGCGGCAGGCCCGGACGCGGTGTTCGGCTATGGCCTGCTTGACCTCGGCAAGGCGCTGGGCGGTCCGGCGAAGTTCGACTGGGGCGACGTCACCGTCAATTTCGCCGGCGAGTCGACCTGGACCAACCCGATCACCGGCGATGGCGGCCTGGTCAAGCAGGGCTCGGGCACCCTGGTGCTGGGCACCGGCAGCACCGCGCTCGAGTACACCGGCGCCACCCGCGTGCAGGCGGGCACGCTGAAGGTGGCCGGCACGCTGCGCTCGTCGGTGGCGGTAGACGCCGGCGCGCGCCTGACTGGCGCCGCCTGGCTCGGCGGCAACCTGACCAATGCCGGCACGGTCGCGATCGACCAGGGCATCACCACCGGCACGATGGAGGTGGTCGGCAATTACGTGCAAAGGCCCGGCGGCGTGCTCTCGATGGTGCTGGGCTATGGCGCGATGAAAGTGGGTGGCACGGCCACGCTCGAAGGCGGCACGGTGAACGTCGCCGGCGTGCGCAGCGGCTACACCTGGCAGGCGCGCGAGTACGTACTCACCGCCGATGGCGGCCTGACCGGCCAGTTCAGCGGCCTGACCGCGGCCTCCAGCATCTTCCTCAACGCCACCCTGGGCTACAGCGCCAACCAGGCCTGGATGGACATCACCCGACTGGACGTCACCGCCGCGGCGCTGAGCCTGGCCGACATCACCCCGGCGGCGTTCGGCGCGGCGCAGCGGGTGGAAACCGCGTTCGACGGCATCGACGACCAGCAGCGCGACGGCACTGGTGCGATCTCCGACGGCTTCATCCGCATCGCCGGCGACTTCCAGAACACCGCCAGCGCCAGCGCGGCGTCAGTCTCGCTGCGCAGCCTCTCCGGCGAAGTGCACGCCGCCGCCGCCGCGGCGACCTACGACACCCTGGACCTGGGGCGGCGTGCGTTGTCCTCGCGCTTCGACGACCTGGCCTCGGGCGGCCATCTTGCCGGCGGCTGGATGGAGGCGCTCGGTGGGTCGGCCTCGCAGGGCAGCGGCGTGGATGCGCAGGTCGACGGCTGGCTGGCGGGCCATGACGTGGCCCTGGGCGGTTCGATGGTCGCTGGCCTGGCCTTCGGCGAGTCGCGCATCGACAGCCGCATCGACGGGCTGGCCGACCGCAGCCGTGAGCGGCAGGCGCAGGCGCAGGCCTACCTCGGTCGGCACTGGAACCAGGCGTACCTGATGGGCCAGTTCGGCGCCGGCCAGTGGCAGCGGCAGATCGACCGCGAGCTGCTGCTGGGCGCCAGCCGTTACGGCGTGCACAGCGACTATGACGGCGACTTTGCCGTGGCCGGATTCGAGGCGGGCTACCGCTTCGACGGCGCGGCCGGCTCGCTGGTGCCGTACTTGGGCACCGAGCATGCGCAGGTGCGCAGCGACGGGTTTTACGAGCAGGGCGCGGCCGGGTTCGGGCTGCGCAGCGGCGATAGCACGTCCTCGCGTACCCAGGCCATCGCCGGCCTGCGTGCCAGCCGCGACTGGCGGCGGGTGAGCCTCAGCGGCTACGCGGAATGGCAGGAGACCCTGTCCAGCGATGGACTGGAACTCTCGGCCAGCTTCGTCGGCGTGGACAGCTGGTCGCCGCTGGCCGGGTCCAACCCGGCGCTGTCCGGCGGCATGGTTGGGCTGCAGGCGACCGCGTGGCTTGGGACCAACTCGACGCTGTCGTTCGGTTACGACCAGCGTTTCGGCCCGCGTGGGGACGCGAGCCTGGTGTCGTTGAAGTACGCGTTCGGGTTCTGATCCGGTAGAGCGGGGCTCGCCCCGCTGTGGGCCGCGCCGTTACATCCAGCCGGGCAAGCCCGGCTCTACCCGGTAGGCGGCGGCTTCTGTGGGCTGGTCCCGGCTCTGCGTCGGTGGGGCACGACGCAATGCGGCGCGGTGCACTGTCGTAGAGCGGGGCTTGCCCCGCTGCAGGGGTGCGACGTCGCATCCAGCCGGGCAAGCCCGGCTCTACGTAGTGCGACGTGACGTGGCGTCCAGCCGGGCAAGCCCGGCCCTACGTGGTGCGAGGTGACGTGGCGTCCAGCCGGGCAAGCCCGGCTATGTGGTGCGACGTGGCGTCCAGCCGGGTAAGCCCGGCCCTACGTGATGCGCGGCGCTCTGGGCAGGACCTGCGCGGATGGGGCGGTCAGCCGCGGCCGTCGAACAGTTCGCGGCCGATCAGCATGCGCCGGATCTCGTTGGTGCCGGCGCCGATCGCGTAGAGCTTGGCGTCGCGCAGGATGCGGCCGGTGGCGAACTCGTTGATGTAGCCGTTGCCGCCCAGCGCCTGGATCGCTTCCAGCGCCACCTGCACCGCCGCTTCGGACGCGTGCAGCAGGCAGCCGGCGGCGGCCGCGCGCGAGGCGTGGCCGGCGTCGAAGTCGCGCGCCACCTGGTAGGCGAACGCACGCGAGGACTGCAATGCGGTGTACATGTCGGCCAGCTTGCCCTGCATCAGGCTGAAGGTACCGATCGCCTGGTCGAACTGCTTACGCTCGCGCACGTAGGGCAGGGCGATGTCCATCGCCGCCTGCATCAGGCCGATCGGGCCGCCGGTCAGCACCAGCCGCTCGGTATTGAGGCCGCTCATCAGCACCCGCACGCCCTGGTTCACTTCACCGAGCACGTTCTCCTGCGGGATCGCGCAGTCCTCGAACACCAGCTCGCAGGTGTTGGAGCCACGCATGCCGAGCTTGTCCAGCTTCTGCGCGGTGGAGAAGCCCTTCATCCCGCGCTCGACGATGAAGGCGGTCATGCAGCGGCTGCCCGCGTCCTTGCCGGCGGTGCGCATGTACACGACCAGCACGTCAGCCTCGGGACCGTTGGTGATCCACATCTTGTTGCCGTTGGCGATCCAGACGCCGTCGCGCAACTCGGCGCTGCAGCGCATTGAGCCGACCACGTCCGAGCCGGCGCCCGGTTCGCTCATCGCCAGCGCGCCCTTCCATTCGCCGCTGCACAGCTTCGGCAGGTACTTCTGCCGCTGCGCCTCGTTGCCGTTGAGGTAGAGGTTGGACACGCACAGGTTGGAGTGGGCGCCGTAGCTCAGCCCGACCGAGCCGGACGCGCGCGAGATCTCCTCCATCGCCACCAGGTGGGCCAGGTAACCCATCTCGCTGCCGCCGTACTCGGCCGGCACGGTCATGCCCAGCAGGCCGAGCTCGCCCAGCTTGGGCCACAGGTCCTGCGGGAAGACGTTCTCCTCGTCGATCGCCGCCGCCCGCGGCGCGATCTCTGCCTCGGCGAACCGGCGCACCGCCTCGCGCAGGGCGTCGATCTCCTCTCCCAGCTGGAACGCGTGCATCGGATCCCCTGATGGTTACATGTGCACCCATTGTAGGTGCGCGCCGCCCCGGCCACACGTGCAGCTGCACAAAAGGGATGGACCCGGATCAGGGGGACGTCGCGATCGAGCGGTGGGCTTGGATAGCGTGGCGGTCCAGGCTTCCATGACCCGCAGACCCTGCGTCCGCGGTTTCCTGGTTTGTAGGAGCCCATCCTCATGGGCGACCGGGGGGTCGGACCTGCGGCGGCGTCGCCTGTGCCGAGGGCGCCGGGTCGCCGATGAATCGGCTCCTACATGGCGGCCCGGTTCTGAGCGCGGTTTCCCCACGTGTAGGAGCCCATCCTCATGGGCGACCGGGCGTCGGATCCACGAAGGCGTCGCCTGTGCCGAGGGCGCCGGGTCGCCGATGAATCGGCTCCTACAGGACGGCCCGGTTCGGGCGCGGTTTCCCCACGTGTAGGAGCCCATCCTCATGGGCGACCGGGGCGTCGGATCCATGAAGGCATCGCCTGCGCCGGTGGCGTCGGGTCGCCGATAAATCGGCTCCTACAATGCGACGCCCGCATCGAGGCGACTCCTGCCGCGTCGAACGCCGGCTTCCAGCCAAGGGGCGAGGCGGCCCGGAGCGGAGTGCAGCAGCAGGCCAGCCTCAATGCTCCCCGCGCAGGTGCCCCATCCGCGGGCGGGTGCGGCCCATCGGCAGCTTGAGCTTGCCGATCGCGGCCAGGCGCGCCTCGGCGATGCGGTCGGCGGCGTACTGCGGGCTGATCTTCTCCTTCTCGGACAGGTCGAAGATCTTCGAGACGTTGTAGTAGATGCTGCGGATCAGCCGCATCGCCCGCTCGCGGTTGTAGCCGTCGATCTCCAGCGACACGTTCATGACGCCACCGGCATTCACCGCGTAATCGGGCGCATACAGGATGCCGCGCCGGTACAGCTCGTCGCCGATCGCGTGGCTGGCCAGCTGGTTGTTGGCCGAACCGCAGACGATCTTGACCTTCAGCCGTTCCAAGGTCTGCGCATCGATGCTGCCTTCCATCGCGCACGGCGCGAACACGTCGGCGGCCACGTCGTAGATGTCGCTGCACGACACCGCCTCGGCGCCGTACTCGCTCACCGCGCGCTCGACCAGCTGCGGGTCCAGGTCGGCGACGAACAGCTTGGCGCCACGCTCCTTGAGCAGCTTCACCAGCTCCATGCCGATGTGGCCCAGGCCCTGGATCGCGATGCTCGTCTTGCCCACTTCCTCGTGGCCGAACTTGCGCTGCAGCGAGGCCATCAGCCCCTGCAGGGTGCCGTAGGCGGTGAACGGGGCCGGGTCGCCGGAGCCGCCATGCACCTGGTGCACGCCGGTGACGAACTCGGTCTCCAGGTAGATCTGCTCCATGTCGTTGACGTCGGTGCCGACGTCCTCGGCGGTGATGTAGCGCCCGCCCAGCGCCTCGACCGCGCGGCCGAAGGCGCGGAACAGCACCTCGCTCTTGTCCGTGCGCGGGTCGCCCAGGATCACCGCCTTGCCGCCACCGATGTTCAGGCCGGCCAGCGCGTTCTTGTAGGTCATCGTCCGGCTCAGGCGCAGCACGTCGCGCAGCGCATCGGCCTCGTTGGCGTAGTGGCGCATGCGCGCGCCGCCGACCGCCGGGCCGAGCACCGTGTTGTGCACGGCGATGATCGCCTTCAGGCCAGCCTCCGGGTTGTTGCAGAAGACGACCTGCTCGTGGCCGGAGGTGGCGAGGGTTTCGAAAAGCATCGGAAGGCTCCGCATCGTGTCGCGTGCGTCGGCGGGCGGGTCGCGACAGTGGCCGTGTGGCGTGGGTGGCTGGACATCGCCCGGCATTCCCGGGCCCCAGAAAACAAAAATGCGACGTGGCCAGGGGGAGGGGCGGTCGTCGCAGGGCGCATTCTAACCCCAGCCTTGTGACGCCGTTGGCGCCCCGGGCTTGAATGATACGAACGGTCGTGCTATTCAAGCCGCCATGACCCCGTCGACCGCCGCCGCCAGTACCGCCAAGGGCGCCAGCACCCGCGGGATGCTGCTGGAACGCGCCTGCGCCATGGCCGCCCGGGTGGGCCTGGAAGGGCTGACGATCGGCGAGCTGGCCAGCGCCGCCGGCATGTCCAAGAGCGGGGTGTTCGCCCACTTCGGCTCGCGCGAGGACCTGGTCCGGCAGACCCTGGACTGGGCCGCCGGGCAGTTCATCGCCGAGGTGATGACCCCGGCGCTGCGGCTGCCGCGCGGCATGCCGCGGCTGCGGGCGATCGGCAACGCCTGGCTGGCCTGGATCAGCGAGCATCCCGACGGCTGCGTGTTCCTCGGCGCGGCGATGGAGTACGACGGCCGTCCCGGGCCGATGCGCGACCACGTCGCCACCATGCTCGAGTCCTGGCGCGCCGCGCTCGAGCGCGCGGTGGCGCTGGCGGTCGAGGAAGGCCACCTGCGGCCGGGCACCGACCCGGCGCTGGTCGCGTTCCAGTTCCAGGCCCTGATGCAGGGCTACCACCATGCCCGCATGCACCACCCGCAGTCCGCGCGCGCCCTGACCGAGCGCGCGATCGCCGACCTGTTCGCGCGCTACCAGGCCGACGCGCCCGCGCCGGCCGCCTCCCCCCGTCCCTAAGTCCCGCAGGAGCCCTCGCCATGGCCGCCGTCGCGCCCGTCTCGCCGCCGCAGAAAAGCACGACCGTTCGCACGCCCGCCGCCCCGCGGCTGCTGCGCGCCGCCTTCGCCATCGGCAGCTGGGTGATGCCCGAGGTGACCGTGCGCCGCGCCTCGCGCCTGTTCGGCACGCCGATGGCGTCCTCGCGCAGCCGCGCCCTGGCGGCCGAGGCCGGCGACGCGCGCGTGGGCGAGGTGATGAGCGAAGGCCACGCCGTCGCCACCTACGCCTGGGGCGATCCGGCCACGCAGCCCTACGTGCTGTTCTCGCACGGCTGGTCCAGCTTCGGCCTGCGCTGCCGGCCGTGGATCGCGCCGCTGCGCGAGGCCGGCTATGCGGTGGTCGCGTTCGACCATCCCGGCCATGGCCGCAACGAAGGCGGGCGGGCGATCCTGCCATCGTTCGCCGCCGCGCTGGCCGCGGTCGCGCGCCCGCACGGCGCGCCGGCGGCGCTGGTCGCCCATTCGATGGGTGGCGCGGCGGCGCTGCTGGCGCTCAGCGCCGGGCTGCGCGCCGGCCACGTGGTGCTGGTCGCCCCGGCCGCCGACCTGCGCGCGGCCGGCGGCCGCTTCGGCCGGATGATCGGGCTGGCGCCGCCGCTGGTGGCGCGCATGTTCGAGGGCTTCGAGCGCCAGATCGGCCTGCCGGTGGACAGCTTCGCCGCCCAGCACCACGCCCCGCGCATGGCCGCGCCCGCGCTGGTCGTGCACGACCTGGAAGACGACGACGTGCCGTGGGAGGAGGGCGAACGCTACGCCCGCCTGTGGCCCGGCGCGCGCCTGCTCAGCACCACCGGCCTGGGCCACCACCGCATCGCCGGCGATGCCACGGTGATCGAGGCGGCGCTGCGCTTCCTGCGCGGCGAAGCGGTGGGCGAGCGCGTGGTGTCCTCGCCGAACCTGACGTTCGGGTTCGAGTGAGGGGCCGGCGAACGCAGGACAGGCGTGCGGCCGCGCGCGGCCGGACACCCTCGCGGCGCGGGTGACTGCACCGCCGGCAAGACATCCGCGTGGCGCGAAGGACCGCGCCGCCGGCAAGCCCGCCCCCTCGATGGGCGGTCTCCCCAGGGCGCCCGATGGCCGGGCGGGGCGGGCTTGCCGGCGGCGTGGAAGCTGCCCTTGTAGGAGCCGGGGAGACCGCACCTGCGTCCGCGTCCGATGCCTGCCCCCGTAGAGCCGGGCTTGCCCGGCTGAACCGCCCGCCGCGCACCAGCCGGGCAAGCCCGGCTCTACGAGAGGCCACCAGCCGGGCAAGCCCGGCTCTACGAGACGCCGCCGGTCACGCGCCGGCGCTTCGACCAAAGTCACGCTGCAGCGCACCCATACGTTTCGCGTGCAAGCACTAGAATCGGGCCCAAGTCCTTGATTCCAGCAGCGCACGCATGAGCACCCCCGCCAGCCCCCGCTCCTCAGATGTAATCCCGGTCGTCAACCCCGACGCCACCCCGTTGCGTTTCGTCACCGCCGCCAGCCTGTTCGACGGCCACGACGCGGCGATCAACATCATGCGCCGGCTGATCCAGGCGCAGGGCGCCGAGGTCATCCACCTGGGCCACAACCGCAGCGTCGAGGACGTGGTGCGCGCCGCGCTGCAGGAGGACGCCGACGCGATCGCGCTGTCCAGCTACCAGGGCGGCCACGTCGAGTATTTCAAGTACATGGTCGACATGCTCAGGGAGCACGGCGCCGCGCACATCCGCGTGTTCGGCGGCGGCGGCGGCACGATCACCCCCGAAGAAATCCGCGAGCTCGAAGCCTACGGCGTCGAGCGCATCTACCACCCCAACGACGGCATGAAGATGGGGCTGGTGGAAATGATCGAGGACGTCGTCGCCCGCGCCGCCGGGGCGCGGGAAAAGAAAGGGGGTCAGGTTCACTTTCCCCCCGACATCGCGCCAGCCGCTTCGTCCGCGAAGGGGAAAAGTGAACCTGACCCCCTTTCTTCCTACCCCGACGAGATCACCATCGGCCGCGCGCTCAGCGCGATCGAGGACGGCGAACTCGGCGAGCCCGAGCTGGCGAAGCT
Source organism: Pseudoxanthomonas sp. Soil82 (assembly GCF_040446535.1). NCBI lineage: Bacteria > Pseudomonadati > Pseudomonadota > Gammaproteobacteria > Lysobacterales > Lysobacteraceae > Pseudoxanthomonas > Pseudoxanthomonas sp. Soil82. Next base: position 246,730 of record NZ_JBEAAK010000003.1, on the reverse strand, counting down.
GCGCAAGCAGTGGCAGCTGGCCGCCGGCCGCACCCCGGTCATCGGCATCACCGGCACCGGCGGCGCCGGCAAGTCCTCGGTCACCGACGAACTGCTCAACCGCTTCCTCTCCAGCTTCCCGTCCATGCGGATTGCCGTGGTCTCGGTCGACCCGACCCGCCGCCGCAGCGGCGGCGCGTTGCTCGGCGACCGCATCCGCATGAACTCCCTGCGCAGCCACCGCGTCTACATGCGCTCGATGGCCACCCGCCGCCAGAACGTGGCCACCAACGCGGTGCTCAAGGACTGCGTGGCCTACCTCAAGTCGCTGGACTTCGACCTGGTGATCGTGGAGACCGCCGGCATCGGCCAGTCGGACTCGGAGATCGTCGACCTGGTCGACTTCCCGATGTACGTGATGACCTCCGACTACGGCGCCGCCAGCCAGCTCGAGAAGATCGACATGCTCGATTTCGCCGAGCTGATCGTGCTCAACAAGTACGACCGCCGCGGCGCCGAGGACGCGCTGCGCGACGTGCGCAAGCAGTGGAAGCGCAACCGCGTCGCCTTCAACGTCAAGGACGAGGACATCCCGGTCTACCCGACGATCGCCTCCCAGTTCAACGACCCCGGCATCAGCTGGATGTTCGCCAACCTGTGCCGGCTGCTGCGGCAGAAGCTGGGCCTGTACAACCGCGACGCACCCCCTGTAGGAGCCCATCTCATGGGCGACACGGGCAATGGAGCGACGAAGTCGCCGGATACCCATGCCACGCCGCAGAACGCGGCCCAGGACGCGTCCGTCGGGTCGCCCATTAGATGGGCTCCTACAACGGCGGGGCGCTGCGACTTCCGGCCGGATATCGACACCAGCCTCAAGGAACCGCGCGCCACCGTGCTGATCCCCGGCGCGCGGGTGCGCTACCTGGCCGAGATCGCCGAGCAGGGCAGGGCGATCAACCGCAGGATCGAGACCGAGGCCGAGACCGCCAGCCGTGCGCAGTCGTATTGGGAGTCGCTGCGCGACCTGGGCGACGACCGCCTGCCCGAACCGCTGGGCCTGTATCCGGCCGATGCCTTGCTGCCGGCGCTCCAGGGCAGCGGGGCAAGCCCCGCTCTACGCGCCGCCGCCTTGGGCGCCGATGCCGGCCCCGACCACGGGGGATCCCCTGTAGGAGCCCATCTCATGGGCGACACGGGCAATGGAACGGCGAAGGCGTCGGATGTGCCGGCTACGCTGGCGAACGCGGGGCAGGGCGAGGCCGTCGGGTCGCCCATGAGATGGGCTCCTACACAGGGAGCGCTGGACCGGTCGTTGCTCACCCTGCGCCAGCGCTACAACGACGCCGTGCAGTCGCTCTCCAGCGACTCCCTGCGCAACCTGCGCGAGTGGCCGCAGCGCCTGAAGTCCATCACCGACGAATTCACCGAATACCAGGTCCGCAACAAGGCCATCCGCGTCGAGAACTACCGCGAATCGCTCAGCCACCAGAAGGTCCCCAAGATCGCCGCCCCCACCTACAAGTCGTGGGGCGAGCTCCTGACCTTCCTCGGCAAGGAGAACCTGCCGGGCAGCTATCCGTACACCGGCGGCGTCTACCCGTACCGTCGCACCGGCGAAGACCCGATCCGCATGTTCGCCGGCGAGGGCACGCCCGAGCGCACCAACCGCCGCTTCCACTACCTGTCCGCCGGCCAGCCGGCCGCGCGCCTGTCCACCGCGTTCGACTCGGTCACCCTGTACGGCGAAGACCCGGCGCCGCGCCCGGACATCTACGGCAAGATCGGCAACTCCGGGGTCAACATCCCCACCCTGGACGACATGAAGAAGCTGTACTCCGGCTTCGACCTGTGCGCGCCGACCACCAGCGTGTCGATGACCATCAACGGCCCGGCACCAATCATCCTGGCGATGTTCATGAACACCGCCATCGACCAGCAGGTGGAGAAGTACCTCAAGGCCGACCCGCAACGCTGGGCGCAGGCGCAGAAGAAGATCGACGCGTTCTTCGAAGGCCGCGAGCGCCCGCGCTACCACGGCGACCTGCCGGCCGGTAACGACGGCCTGGGCCTGGGCCTGCTCGGCGTCACCGGCGAGCAGCTGCTCGACGCCGACACCTATGCGGCGATCAAGGCCGAGACGCTGAAGACGGTGCGCGGCACCGTGCAGGCCGACATCCTCAAGGAGGACCAGGCCCAGAACACCTGCATCTTCAGCACCGAGTTCGCCCTGCGCATGATGGGCGACATCCAGCAGTACTTCGTCGACCACCAGGTCCGCAATTTCTACTCGGTGTCCATCTCCGGCTACCACATCGCCGAGGCCGGGGCGAACCCGATCAGCCAGCTCGCCTTCACCCTGAGCAATGGGTTCACGATCGTCGAGTACTACCTGGCGCGCGGCATGCACATCGACGACTTCGCGCCCAACCTGAGCTTCTTCTTCAGCAACGGCATGGACCCGGAGTACACCGTCATCGGCCGCGTCGCCCGCCGCATCTGGGCAAGAGCAATGCGCGAGCGCTACAACGGCAACGAGCGCAGCCAGATGATGAAGTACCACATCCAGACCAGCGGCCGCTCCCTGCACGCGCAGGAGATCCAGTTCAACGACATCCGCACCACGCTGCAGGCGTTGTACGCGCTGTTCGACAACTGCAACAGCCTGCACACCAACGCCTACGACGAGGCCATCACCACGCCCACCGAAGAGAGCGTGCGCCGCGCGGTGGCCATCCAGATGATCATCAACAAGGAGCTGGGGCTGAACTTCTGCGAGAACCCCTGGCAGGGCAGCTTCGCGGTGGAGTACCTGACCGACCTGGTCGAGGAAGCGGTCTACAAGGAGTTCGAGGCCATCAGCGAGCGCGGCGGCGTGCTCGGCGCCATGGACACCATGTACCAGCGCGGCAAGATCCAGGAAGAGTCGATGTACTACGAGCACAAGAAGCACAACGGCTCGCTGCCCCTGGTGGGCGTCAACACCTTCCTGCCCAAGGAACACGCCGGCGAGGTCGCCACCGAGATCGAGCTGATCCGCTCCACCGAGGCCGAGAAGGCCCAGCAGATCGCGAATGTTCATGGCTGGCAGGCCAACCGCAACCGCCTGGCCCCGGAAGGGGAGACCGGCCACGGCCACCGGGTGGAGGAGGGCGAGGACCCCGGCGAGATTCACGACGGCCACGGCCTGGCGTATCTTCAGGACACGGCGCGCAGGCGGGGGAACGTCTTTGCCGCGCTGGTGGATGCGGTCAAGACCCACAGCCTGGGGCAGATCAGCCATGCGCTGTATGACGTGGGTGGGGAGTATCGACGGAATATGTGATCGAAAAGAATCCTGGCGGAAAACAGTCGTTGGGTCATTGTGTACTTATCTTTCTCGCGGAACTTCATTCGGGTTGGTCCAGCAAAGTGGCGCGACCGTCACGCAGTAATGACTCGAATCGTTTGTACTTGCCTCGTTCCGTAGAGCCATCCGTAAGTCGGACAACAACGACCTCATTCCTGCCTAATTTTGGATTGGAGCGGTGCATGGTCTTCGGCGCAAATTCTTGCGGACACATCGACATCAATTGTCCAATCAAATGACGGGTGTAATCTGGCGAATAGAGTTCTGGTTTTGGACCGGAATAATCGTTAAGTGCATTGAAGAGCGCGCGCACATCGCTTCGGAGATTCGTCGTGCGCTGAAGGGCGACATTTGTGCAAAGTCGATAAAACTGATCTACGAGGCCTTCAAAGCTTCTGTTCGGCTGTGACAGGTCGAGTTCCGTGACGCCCAACGAGTTCAGTAGTTCGTCTGCTTCTTCTGCGCGCTTATCAGAAAGAAAAGTTCTGAGAACCCGGTGCGCTGCTCGTATGGCTGCGGCTTCGCTCCCCACGCCAGATGTGGCGACCCGAGACGCGAAGCGCTCTCTGTAATCAGCAATCTCGTCCGCGGGGCATACCGCAAGATTGAACGCGAACACGGACCAGTAGTCGGTGCTCTCTAATGATTCACTAAGTCTCGCGCCATCGCTGTAGAGCTTGAGCGCGACGCTATTGCGTTGCTGCGCGAACGCGAAGTTCGCGGCCATCATAATCACTCGATGTACCGAAACCTCATGGCCGACCTGGGAGTCGAGACAGAAGCTTAGGTAGGAGCTGAGTGCCTTAGTGGCGCGGGCACTACCGAACTCAAGCTCTAGTATCAGCGAGGCTGCGCGGTCGATAGAAAAGGCGAGTTGACGCTCCGCGTCAGGGCCGGCCGAAATTGCCACTCGGTTCTCAATGCAATACTGGGCGCAATCAATCACAGCCTCTACTCTTGCCGCGCCGTGCTCGAATTCCTTCGCTCGCTCTAGCATCAAGGTGGCTCGATCGCTGCGACTGGCGTGGTCGATGGCCTTGTCAATTGCTTCTCGAGCAGCGGGTCGATTTCCCTCCTTTAATTCCGCGACACAAACATTGTAGTGCGCCACGCATTGGTAGCGCTCCAGCATCTCTGGGGTAATCTGCGACGCCGCTGTGTTCGCAATCGGTGCAATAACTGAGCGGCAGAGCTCCTTAGCTTTGGCGGCATTTGGCGGAGTCAGTGCAAGGTACGCCGAAGATAGATTCAATTTCGCTTGATAGAAAGAGAGGGGCTGATCTTCGCCGGGACCGAATTCACCGATTAACTTCTCGAACGCAGCTATGCTGTCTTCGAGATTTCCAAGTATCAAGTGTGCATTCGCGATTTTTGAACGACTTGCGACATAGAAGTCAACAGACCTTGACTTGGGGAACGGTTGAGAGGTGAGCGTCTGTATGGCGCCTGTGTAGTCTGTAGTGAAGTACTGGCAAGTGCCTTTTCGAAGTGCAAAAAGATCGGCGTCCCCGATCGTGCCCTCATCTTCGCAAGCTCGATAAGCTGTCAGGGCCTCGGCATACCTCAGCTCAGCGAAAAGCCTATTTGCGTACTCAAGGGCAGAGTGTTCACTGCGTTCGATCCCCTCAATCCATTTTTCGGAAAGGGCCGACTCGATAATTCGGTTTTTTATGCGAATGCTTGAGCTCGGATCTGGTGTTGCAATGATGCCCGAGAGATAGAGCCTGCTCTTGATCTGATCAGAGATGGAAGTCGACTTTCCGTAGTGGAGTTCCATCACGGCGCTCCGAACCTCCTTGTCCGTCTCGACAAGGGTTCGAATATGGTCAATAGGCGGAAGGTCAAAGGTGCTTAGATAGAGTTTATCGACAATCTGATCGACGGTTGTCGACGTTATATCCCCGTCATAAGTCTCGATCGCGGAGCAAAGGTCCCACGTCATGCGCGGATTGCCTCCAGTCCAGCTAAAGATAGTGTCTATGACGCCTTCCGAAAGCGGTAAGCCTGCTTTCCTTACAAAGCCATTGAACTCCTCCCTGCTGAAGTCCTCGAGGTATATCTTCTCGCCAATATTAAACGGCGAGATTGACCTGTTCTTTATGATCTCTGTCGGCTCGGCGACACCGGAAAGCACATAAGTAAGCCTAGCGAACTCTACGAAGTTTGTTCGCCCCGAAAAGTATATGCTCCTAATGAGAGAGAAGACCTGATCGGAATAGTCAGTTTTAGTGAGTGCGTCTATCTCGTCCAAGCAGATTACTAGGCGGCCATCGCTCGCCTGCAGAATGTCGCGAAGTTCGAGTTCGTGCTCTTTATGTTCGAGCAGTTGCCGCGTTGAGCGCCGCCGGATTTCAATTCTCTCTGACGCCTCCCTAAGTGCTTCAGGGAAACTGTCAATGCACGTATCAATCAACATCCTAAAGAACGTTCGCAGATCCGGGGCGATGTTCGATACGTCTGCATAGACGAACTTGTCAGGCCCGCCCGCCATTGTCCTCTTGGCATTAAGAAGGAGGTTTGTCTTCCCCATCTGGCGGGCAACGAGAACATATCCAGGGCGGCCCATATCATTGAGGATGCGGGCGAGCTGACGATCTGCCGCGCGTTCAACGTAAAGTGCAGTGGGGATGATTGTGCATGGCTTAAGTACTGGGTTCTGTGCCAGCGTCATGGCCTGCTTCCAAGTTGTTCAGAGGTGCGCGTCAATGCGAAGGGAAGAGCGCGCTCGGCATCCGATGAGGCGAAATGGCGAATACGAAAGAGGGTTTTCAGGTAGCGCGGGGATCCGTTCGCTCGCGATATAACATGATTGAGGTCTTTCTCTTCAATTCGTAGTAAAGGAAGCTGTTTGGAGATTATTTCGTGAAGATTCCTCAGTTCACTATCCGTCCATGGTGCCGACTCAACGAAAGCGAACAGCTCATGGAGCTTTGCGGCCTTAGTTAAAGTTTCTGGAGCTGGCTGCGAGAGCGACGACACCGTAAAAAGTAGATAGCGATCATGAAAGCGCTGCTTCCAAGTTGTTAGTAGTTCTCCGAGTAAGCTCAATAATTCGCTACCAACGGAGCCGTTCGCGGCTACCTCGTCTATGTATATGGCGATATCGTTGGCCTCCTGCTTGGCTAGGAAGGCGGATATCCCGGCAAAGGTGGGTTCGATGTCGTTATCGCTTGCTAGTTGGCTAAAGGTGTCCGAGAACTCGCGTAGTAGCTCTTGTCGGCCGGCATCGCTTCCTTGTTGAGAAAGGCACAAGTGAAAATGTTGGCCACGCTGATGCGCAATGTATCGCTTTAGAGCGCAAGTTTTTCCTGTGCCTGACGCGCCGCTCAGCCAGAGGCTCTGTAAGGTTGCATGCCCGTGCAGGATTCTATCGAGGTCTCGTTCGAGATAGAACGGCTCGAATCTTGAGTCGTATACATCAAAGAGGGCGTCTATTGGCGCGATTAGGCGTTGAGTTGCGGTTTTCTGTGCGGGCTTGAGGTTCTGGTTTTCGCGCGTGAATTCTAGTTTGCTAAGGAAGTCGACTAGGAATTCGTGCGATGGATGTGAGTGGCTCGATGGTTTCGCAATAGAAGAGTGATCTGTTCTGGGGAGCGTCCGCCGCTCGCCAAAGTAGCGGCCGGCGGATCGCTTCTCCACGATTCGTGGAATCCATGGAATTCGCGAGAATAGCGGCGATTTATGCTCGACCGCTTCCGCGCCTTTGAACGTGTTCTCGGGGCGCATCTCCAGGAAGCGCATGAAGCGATCATCGAGATCTTCTAAAAACTCGTTGAATCCACGAAGCTGCTGGCCGGCCCGGTTTTTCCACAGAGCTGAGAGTGGGCTGAGCCAACTTCCATACTTGGATCCGAGGGAGGGGGATGCTATAAGGCAAAGAGCAATATTCTTTGACGAGAAATCCTCGCGGTACGCTTCTAGAATGTATCGCACAACGATTCCGCCAAGGCTGTGGCAAATAAACAAAATGTTTCTTCGGGTTAATGGCGAAGCCTCGCCTTGCGGTCCCGTTCTCTTAAGGGCGCCGATAAGTTCTCTTCCGCAGTCCTGCACTCCATAGTCATGGGAGTCGATAGCTGTGTGGTAGCCGCCTAGGAAGATCGATGCAGCGGGTAGACGAGAATCGGATTTGACTAAGTCAGGCCAGTACTTGCCACATTTGCTAAGCCAGCATTGCGTAGAGTTCGAAAAATACCCGTGGACGAACACTATTGTGTTGTCGGATGTTTCATCAATGTGATGCCAGCTATTGTTAGCTGGTCTCATATCCACGAGGGATGATGGCATTAGCGTGTTCACGTGGCCCCGATCGCCCTAATATCGCATCCGCGAGCGCGGAGACAAAGAGGGCGATGGTCTACCGAGGCTCAGGCCATGGAAATAGGGGAGGGAAATAGGCTTCAGAGTGCGCTTTCCTAGGGGAGTGCCGGCGGTCGCCCCACACCAGCCCCCATTCGCATGCGTGCATACCCCGCGACCCGCCACATCGGTGGGCGCCTGCCATGCCTTCCCGGTCGAGCGACGACCAACCGGCGCGCGGCGGATGCTTCGGTCGCCGTACCCCTGCAGAGACCCAAGGTTCGACGTCCCCTCATGGTCTACCGCTTCACGATTTCGCTATTGACCTCCACCCTGATCCTTGGCATCACTGGCTGCGCCATGCATTAGCGAGCGCACCAGGTGATTCGGAACAAGGTGCGCCATGGCTGGGACGCCGGGCCAGATTCACCTTTTCTCTAGTCGACGTTCGGATACTTCTGCGAGATGGCCTGGGCAATCAGCGAGCGCCTGGGTAGGTCCAGGATCTCCTCTCCATCCAGTAGGAACTCCGCCCCGCGCCCCATCGGGGTGAAGACGCGCACGTCGCTACGGCGAGCGGCGTCGGTGCGCTCGATGCACCAGCCTGGGAGGGCGATCGCCGGCACGACGGGTATCTCCTGGCCCAGGCTTTCCCTGAGATAGCGAGCCAGCCATTGGGCCTGGCGGCGGGCTTGGTCGACGGCCTTGGTGTCCACGAAGTCGGGGAATCGCAAGGCTGTCCCGTCGAAGGCGACCTTGTAGTGGCTATTGTCGTCGGACCCGTGGGGCTTACGGAACGACTTAGTCTCCACTGCATACACGCAGCGTGGGGCAATCACCACGTGGTCGATGTTGAAGCCTTCGCAAGGCACGTCGTGTGCAACGCTGCAGCGTGGGCCGACCAGGCGGTTGAGCGACTGGCCGGTGACCTGCTCGGCGACCTGACCTTCCTTGGCACGCAAATAGGCCTTGAGGTTGCGTATGTAGGACCAGAGGCCATAGGCGAACAGTGCCAGTCCTGCAAACAGAAATGCAGCCTCGACAATGCCGAAACTGAACTTTGTCCAGTCAACACGAGCGATCGCCCAGGCGCAAAGCATTATCGGCAGCGACAGGTACATGACCATGAAGTCCGCAATCATGTCGTCGCCATGCTTGTTGATCCGCGCCATGAGTTGCTGACCGGGGAGGTTGGCGATCTTCTTCCCATGGAGCGGTGACCGCCTGTTGCCGCGCTTGCGGGACAGTTTGGCGATCGCGACGCAGGCGAACATCAGGGCCGCTGTGAGCAGGAATGCTGAAAGGAATATGAGGTTCGAAAGCATGACGGGTTCCCTCTGTGCGCGGCTTCAGCCCGCGAGCCTGGCCAAGTACGACACCGCATCCAGCTGACAATGCCCGGCAATAGCGCCGGGCAGGCTGAACACCCGCGGCTTGTCGCGGAAGTCGAACAGCCGATACAGCTGGTACTGCGCGGCATCGCGCTCGGAACGCGCCAGCTCATTGCGACTGACGAAGAACGGCGTCAGCTCGCCGAAGGCAGTGGTCTTGACCTCGATCAGGCGCTCACGGCCGTCCTCTTCGAAGGACAGCACGTCGTAGCCCAGGCCGTCGCCCTGGGTGGCGGAGACGTGTTCGATCCTGTCGGCAAGGATCTTCTTGCCGGCGCCATGCAGACGCTGGGCTTCAAGTTCCAGTACGAATAGTTCGCCTGCCTTGCCGAGCGAGCGGTTGCGCGCTTCCTGGGCCAGGTAGTCGCGACGGGCTGGTGAGAAGCGCGGTGCGTACTCCGGCGGTGCTTCCTTGACTGCGGTGGGCTTGGGTATGGCGACCCACGCCTGGGCGAGCGAGTGGGGTTCGGCGGTGACCGCGGGACGCTGCACGGCATTCTCGACTGCGGCCTGCAGCGGGAGGTTGGTCTGCAGCTGGGCCTCGACAACTTCGAGCAGGAGCAGCTGGTAGTTCTCCAGCGCCTTGTAGCCGTTCACCGTCGGCCAGCCCAGCTCCAGCATCACCGCACTGATATTGCGGAATTTGTACTCGACCGAGGCTTTGCTGCGACCGTCCAGGCGCTCCATGAGCGCGAGGATGCGCTGGGTCTTGTTGAAGTTCTGCCCATTGAGCTGGAGCGCCAGCATCTGCAGGTAGTCGGCCACGCAGGCCTCCACCTCGATCCGCGACCAGTCTTCGCCCGTTGCCATCGTACCGCTCCCCAGTGGGTAGTCCACCGGGTACCAGGTTAACCCGCAGGCTTGGGGTGGGAGCACTAATCCCACACGGCGCTAGGAAAATTCCTACCCCAACACGCACCCATTTCCCACATCTCAACGCGGCCCGCGCCGACTACACCCGCGCTCCCTTTCCGTTGACCCTGCCTCGCCGGCCACCCCGGCCGGTCCAACGGAAGGAGAACCGCCATGACGCAGAACCTGGTGTCCCTGGAGTTGAGCAACGAGCAGCTGGCGCAGGCCGAGCAGGCCGTCACCGCGCTGGAACAGGCCCTGGCCGGGCTGGTGTCGCTGTCGATCGGCGAGCGCCGGCGGCTGACCAAGATGGGGCAGAAGTCGGAGGTGTTCTGCCGGCAGACCCTGCGGGTGCTGGCGCAGAACCCGCAGATCGTGCCGCCGGGGTTGGCGCTGGCCGAGGCGCAGGCCGACCTGCTGGCGCTGGACCAGCTGGCGCCGCTGCTGGACCGGGTGCAGCGCCTGGCCGAGCGCGGCCGCGACACCGAAATGGCACTGGGCGCCGACGTGATGGACGCGGCGCTGGAGGGCTATGCGCTGCTGAAGGTGTCGGGCAAGCAGCAGGGCCTGGATGGCTTGCGCAAGGAGCTTTCCAGCCGCTGGGCCCGCAGCCGCAGCGCCGAGCCGGAACCGGCCGAGGCCTGAGCCGCGCCGCCCGTTTTCCCTTTGCCTGATTTCCCCCGCCGGCGCCGACTCTCCCCTGCGCCGGGGTGCACCGTGGCCCGCCCGGGCCAATACCCCTCGTTGCACCTTCCACGGCCGCCCCGCCCACCTGGCGCGCGCGGCCGTTTCTTTTGCAACCACCAGAGTCCGGAACTCGGTCGATGGAGTTCCGGACTCGGTCCGCCGAGCTCTGAACTCGACCCGCCGAGCTCCGGACTCGGCGCGTGAAGATCGGAACCCGGTGCGTCGAGCCCGGGACTCGGCGCGTGAGGATCGGAACTCGGCGCGTCGAGTTCCGGACTCGGGCGATGAGGTGTTGAACTCGGCACGCAAGGTGCTGGACTCGACGGACCGAGCCCCGAACTCGGCGGTTCGAGTCGGGAATGCCGTCGGCCACGTTCTGGACTCGGCGCGTGGGAAGCGGGACTCGCTGGGTCCCGGGGATTGTCGGCAGTGTCGGGTTTTTCGCGTGCAGGCCGGCGAGAACGGGGCCAGGTTCACTTTCCTGCGCACGCGGCAGGCGGGCGCGAGGCCCGCTCGCCCACGGCAGGAAATCTCCACGCCAGCCGCGCGTCGACGTCAGCGCGTCCACGCTGTATGCGGCCGGTGATGCGGACGTCGACCGGGAGCAGGCCACCGGCGCCGTCTGTAGCCGCAACGGGAGGGGACGGACGCCGTTCCGTCCCCCTCTTCCTGCTGGGCGCGCTCGAACAATTCCGCTCGAGCGCGCGCCACGTCCATCAGCGCAGTGGCCTCCTGGCGCCTGCTTCTGCGGAACCAGGCGAACGCGGCATTACTGCTTCGTGATCGGCGCCGGGAACCACGTGCCGTCCAGCACCGCCTCGTCCGGCCCGTACATGCGGAAGGTCAGGTGGTAGTTCTGGCCCTTGGGCGTGGGCAGCCAGTTGCCGTCCGGGGCGTCCTTGGGCAGTTCCGGCGCCAGGTACAGGGTCAGCGATCCGTCGGGGCCGTAGGTCAGCTTGGACTGGTTGTTGAGCAGGAAGCGGTTCCTGGGGTTGGGGATCACCTGGAACTTCTCGCTGTCCACGGCGATCACCGACCAGAAGTACTTCACGTGGTCGGCCGGCAGGTCGCCCTGCTTGAAGTGCACGGTGTAGGTGTTGCCGCCGTCGAGCGGGGTGCCGGTGGCGTCGGTGTGGGTCTTGAAGTAGACGACCTCGTCGCGGTTGTTGGCCCAGATGCCGCCGAAGTCGACCAGCGTGCGCGACAGGTAGTCGTTGCCGTAGTTGCCGGCCACGTCCGGCCGCGCCCAGCCGTCGCGCAGGGTGCCCATGCCGGCGAAGGCCTTCTGCATGGCCGGCTGCGACTGCTCGCGGATCACCTGGTCCACCCGCGCCCGCTGCGCCGGATCCTGCACCGCCTGGGCGACGGCGCGGACCTTGGCCTGCACCGCCTCCATGCCGGGGTTGATGTCGGGCTCGGACAGGGCCGCTTCCACGGTGGCCGCGTCGAACGCCTCGGCGCCGGGCAGCTTGTCGTTGGGGAAGTCCGGGGTGCGCGGCAGCTCGGCGATCACCGGCGTGCCGCTGGCGCGCACCGTGATCTGCTTCTGCAGGGTCGCGGCCTGCTTCGGGTCGGCGCCCAGCTCCACGCGCGAGAGCACGCGCGCGGTCTTGCCGGGCAGGTCGATGCGCCTGGCGTCGGCCGGTACCTGCACGTTGGCGCCCTTCAGGCATACCCAGAAGTCGCCGCTGGCGTGGTCGGGGTAGTTGCGCTCGTTGATGTTGGCCACGGTCTCGCCCCAGCCGTTGAGGAACTGCACCGTGTAGTAGCGGCCCTGGATGTCGGGCACGCTGAAGATGGTGCAGCTGTTCTCGTCCACCGCGATCCAGGCCTCGCTGTAGGCCACGTCCAGGTTGGGATTGGCCCAGGCCACCCCGCCCACGTCGCGGTGGATGATCTCGTTCCACTTGAAGCCTTCCTGGCCGAAGTCCAGTTGCGCCTGGCGCAGCACCAGCAGGCGGCCGAGCAGGTAGTGGTAGGCCTCGGTGATGTCCTGGTCGGTAAGCGCAGTGGCGGCCGGCGCCGGTGCGGTTGCGGCGGGCGCGCCGGCGGGAGGTGCGGTGGCCGTGTCGCCGGAAGGCTTGCAGCCGGCCAGGGCGGTCACGGCCAGGGCGATGGCCAGCGGGCGGGCGAGCTGGGACAGGATGGGCACCGCGGAAGCGACGGCAAGGCGCATGGCAACAGCTCCGGACGGGGACGGAAGCGATATGGATCGGCCCGCCTTCAACTGGCGTGAAGGCGGCACGCCCGGGCGGGTCGTCCCAAGGGAAACAGGAGGCGCCGGGGGGCGCATGCAAGTCCGGGCGGATGATCTATCCGCAGGGTAAACGACCCGGCGCGCAGGTCTCAGAGCTCGGCGGTTGGACAAATTTATTCAACACAGGGGCTTTTGCCCGGGACCGGGCAAATTTTCAGCGGCACCGGAGTTCGCAGCTCGGCGTGCCGGGCTCTTTTTCTCCATCGACGGAGCGCCGGGCTCGGCTGGGCGGTCCGGTTTTCTCCGCTTCCATAACCGTGGCGCGACCCTGCGCCTGGCCGCCCCGGGCGGCCCAGCGCGTTGACCGAGCATCGCCCCTTAGGGGTCAACTGGGGAGCAGCACATGCCGATCACCCGACGCGGGCTCCTGGCCGCCCCGGCCGCGCTGTCCGCCGCGCTGCTGCCGGGCAGCCTCCTGGCGGCGCTTGAGGCGCACACGCCGCCCATGCCGGACCTGTCCACCTGGGACGGCGTCCGTGCCCAGTTCGCGCTGGATCCGGAATGGATGCACTTCGCCAGCTTCTTCATCGCCAGCCATCCGGCGCCGGTGCAGGCGGCGATCGACGGCTACCGGCGGGCGATCGACGCCAATCCGTTCGCCACCGTCGAGCACGGCATGTTCTCGGACGGGGCAGGCAACCTGCACGTACAGGTGCAGGCCGCGGTCGCCGGGTACCTGGGGGCGCGGCCGCAGGACGTGTGCCTGACCGGCAACACCACCACCGGCCTGGCGCTGGTCTACCAGGGGCTGCCGCTGCAGGCCGGCGACGAGGTGCTGTGCACCACGCACGACCACTACTCGCACCACGAGTCGATCCGGCTGGCGGTCGCGCGCAGCGGCGCCAGCATGCGCATGGTCCCGCTGTTCGAGGAGGCGGCCACCGCTACGACGGACTCGATCATCGACGCGCTGCTCAAGGGCATCGGCCCGCGGACGAAGGTGGTGGGGCTGACCTGGGTGCATTCCAGCAGCGGCATCCGCCTGCCGATCCGCGAGATCGCCGCGGCGCTGCGGACGCGGCCGGGGCCGCCCGTGCTGCTGGTGGTGGATGGCGTGCACGGCCTGGGTTCGACCGACGAGACCGTCGCCACGCTGGGCTGCGACTACTTCTGCGCCGGCACCCACAAGTGGATGTTCGCGCCGCGCGGCACCGGGTTGGTGTGGGCCAATGCGGAGAACTGGGCGCGGCTGCGCCCGCTGATCCCCAGCTTCACCGACCTCGACCAGTACCTGGCCTGGGAACGGCAGGAGCCGCCGGCCACGCCCACCACCGCCGACCGCATGGCCCCCGGCGGCTTCCACGCCTACGAGCACCAGTGGGCGACCGCCGCGGCGTTCCGCATGCATGAACAGATGGGCCGGGCGCGGGTGGCCGCGCGCATCCGCGAGCTCAACGAGCAGTGCAAGGCCGGGCTGGCAGCCAACCGGAAGGTGAAGCTGCACACGCCGATGTCGGCCGACCTGTCGGCCGGGCTGGTGTCTTTCGAGGTCGAAGGCATGGCGCCGGCGGAGGTGGTGAAGCAGCTGCTGGCGCGCCGGATCATCGCCAGCACCAGTCCCTATGCCATCACCTACGCGCGGCTGGCGCCGAGCCTGGTCAACACGGCCGACGAGGTCGAGCGCGCGGTGCGCGCGGTGCGCGAAGTTTCCGGGTAGGCGCGGACGCCGCCACGAGCCGGTGCCCACCAGGCAGCGCTTGCGGGGGCGGTGCCACCGGAGCGGGTTGACGCGGCCGTGCCGGGAGCGGGATGTCAGGCGCCAGCCGGGGGAGGGCGCGCGCCTGCGGCCGCCTCGCCCAGTGCGTTGATCCGTGCGTTCTCCACCACCGGCGGCGGATCGGGCATCGCCGCCAGCGCCAGCAGCGCCTGGCCCACGTGCGCGGTGCTGGTCATTACCCCCGGCATCAGCCGCACGCCCACGCCCATCGCCGGCGCGGCCAGCCGGTAGAACGGCCGCATCCACCCATGCGGGCTGCGTTCGCCATGCGCGGGCTGGATGCCGCCGGGGCGCAGCATCACGGTGGTGATGGGCAGGGCGCGCAGGGCGGCTTCGGTCTCGCCCTTGATCCGCATCGGCATCAGCATGCTGGCCGGGTCGGCATGCGCGCCGGAGATGTAGAGCAGCCGCGCGGTGGGGTTCTGCTGGGCGAAGGCGCGTGCCACGTGCAGGGTCAGGTCCAGGGTCACGTGGCGATAGGTCGCCTCCGGCGTGCCCAGCGGCGGCGCCCCGGCGCAGTAGAAGCACGCATCGAAGGGCGCCAGCCGCGCGTGCACGGCGGACAGGTCGTCGAAGCGTTCCACCACCAGGTCTTCCACCCGCGGGTCGGGATGCGCGAGCGCGCGCCGGCCCAGCACCGCCACGCGGGTCACCGAGGCATCGGCCAGGGCCTCGTGCAGCACGCCCTGGCCGAGCAGTCCGGTGGCGCCGGTCATCAGGATGCGCATGGAGCCTCCGTCGCGGGGCGATGCGGGGAGTCTAGCGAAAACGGGTGCAGGTCCCGTGCAGGCTCCGGAACGTGGGGCACCCCGGACAGGTGCAGGCAGGCGAACGGGATGACATAGTTCGGCCGGGGCAGAGGGGAGGCGGCGGGTCTGGACGTATTCCTGATCGATTTCGAGAATGTGCAGCCGGCGGGCGTCGGCCGGCTCGTGCCGGGCAGCTGCAGGATCAAGCTGTTCCTGGGCCAGAACCAGGCCAAGGTGCCGGTGGCGCTGATGCAGGCGTTGCAGCCTTTCGGCAGCGATGTGGAGTACGTGCAGATCGTAGGCAGCGGCCCCAACGCGGTGGACTTCCACGTCGCGTTCTACATCGGGCGCCTGGCGAGCGAGGATCCGGCGGCGAACTACGTGATCGTCTCGCGCGATACCGGATTCGATCCGCTGGTGCGGCACCTGGGGTCGCTGAAGATCAAGTGCAGGCGCGTCGGTGCGTTGCCGGGGGATGTGGCGGGGTCACAGGGCAAGCCAGCCGCAGCTGCCGCCAAGCCCGCGGCCAAAGCAGGTGTATCGGCCAAGCCTGTGGCGCAACCGGCCGCCAAGGCGAAGAAGGCGGTGGCCATCACCGTGCTGCCGGTGAACGGGACGCCGCCGGCCAACGGAGCTGGTTCGGACGCGGTGGCGAAGCTCACCGAGCTGGCAGTCGCGCGCCTCAAATCGCAGAAAGCGGGCAGGCCCGCCACGGTCAAGACACTGCAATCCTCGTTGAAGTCCTGGGCACCTGACGCATTCGACGCCGCGATGCTGGCTCGCGTGATGGACCAGCTGCGCAAGCTCAACGTCGTGATGGTGAACGGTACCAAGGTGTCGTACCGGTTGGAGTAGGACCATTTACAACGGGTGCCGCCTGCAGCAATGCGGGCGCTGGATGGTGAGTCGGGCGGCGGTAATGAATCATTGGCCACGGGGGACGTAATGGGGTTCTGGTTGAGGGCGTGGAACGGCATTCGCAGCCTGGTGCAGGTCAACGCCTTTGCGACACGGGTACTTCGGGCGCGCCGCTGGTGGGCGATCGCGTTCACCGTGTTCTTCTTCGCGCTGGGTGTCTTCCTCGCGGCCAGTGACTATTCCACCGGTGCCTGGCTGGCCTTCGCCGTCGGCGTCATCGGCCTGCTGCGCGAGGCCTGGCCGGCGATGGCGGACCTGTTCGGCACGCCCACCGCGCTGATCGAGCAGGACGACGCGTTCGTCGACGAGCTCGTCGCCCAGGTCAGGCCGTCCGTGGAGGAGGAGCGCGACGGGTTTGCGGTCGCACGCGTGCCGCATCACCCGCGCGAGGTCGTGCTGCGTTCGGACCGGCTGGACCGGTGGCTGCGTACGACCTCGATCACGGCGGTGGAGGACGGGCAGAAGCGGCAGGACATGGAGGCACGGCTGCGCAGCCATGCGGCGATGCTCGAAGCGATGCTGCGTTGCCGCGCGCGCGAGTCCTATCGTTCCGATCCGTCGCGGGTGTTCTTCAACGGCGCCAAGTTCGGCCTGTCGGACGGCATGGCGATCGACAGGACGTCGGTGCGCTGCCACCAGGTCGAGTACTTCCATGCGGTGGTCACCAACGAGGCGGTCAGCCGGCGGCTGGTATCGGACGACGGCATCGCCCAGCAGGAATTCTCCGGCGCGGCCCAGTTTCCGGTGTCGCGCCAGCCGGCTCCGGACAGCGAGCGGTGGCGGCTGTGGCCATTGGCGGTGTCCGGAATGGCCGACCATGTCGGCATCAGCACGCTGGTGGTGACCCGCGACCGCAAGCTGGTGCTCTGGAACCAGAGCGGGAAGGCGCTGCATTCGCGCAACCTGCTGGCGCCTACCGGATCGGGCTCGTGCGACTGGAGCGATGTCGTCGCGCAGGGCGGTGCGGTGGACCTCAAGGCCACGCTGGTGCGGGCGATGGAACGCGAGTTCGTCGAGGAATCCTTCGGCGGAAAGGCCTCGCAGGTCGGTTGCGATACACAGGTGCTGGGCTACTTCCGCTGGATCCGGCGTGGTGGCAAGCCCGAGTTCGTCGGGGCGACCCGGGCGGACGTGGATTCGTTCCGCCTGCAGCCGAATCCGGCCGAGGTGAACCTGCGCCACCGCGAGACCCTGGTGCATGACGTGCCGGACCTGGCCGCGTTGCGTGCGTGCCTGGACCATCTTTGCGAACGGCCGGGCGTCTCGGTGCCGCTCTGGGTCAACCTGGTGGTGCTGGCACGGGCGATCGATGAAGACGCGCAGCGATGGTCGCAGTTCCTGGGCCTGCCGGTGCGGGCGCCCGCTTGAAGAACGCCGCGCCGGGTGCCCGCGGCAAGCGCACAATGGCCCCCGGGTCTCAGCCTGCATCGTCCATCACCCATCGGGAGTCCCGCATGTCCCCGTCCATCGCCCTTCGACGCAATGCGGTTGCCGGACTGGTCCTGGTACTGCTGGCCCTGCCAGGCCTGTCCCTCGCCGAAGAGCCCGTCCCGGCCACCGAACCCGACCTGGCCGCCATCGAGCGCACCGTCGCCGCCCAGCACGACGCCTCGCTGCAGCGGCTGAAGGACTGGATCGCGCTGCCGTCGATCGCCGCGGAAGACCTCAACGTGCGCGAGGGCGCCGAGTACATGGCCAGGCTGGCGCGCGAGGCCGGCTTCCAGCAGGTCGAGATCATCGACACCGACGGCAAGCCGGGCGTGTTCGCCACGCTCGATGCCGGCGCGGAGAAGACCGTCGGCCTGTACTTCATGTACGACGTGAAGCAGTACGACCCGGCCGAATGGTCCTCGCCGCCGCTGGAATCGCGGCTGGTCGACAGGCCCGGCCTGGGCAAGGTGCTGATGGGGCGCGGGGCGGTGAACCAGAAGGGACCGCAGGCCGCGTTCCTGGGCGCGCTGCATGCGATCCGCGACTCCGGCCAGGCGTTGCCGGTGAACCTGGTGCTGGTGGCCGAGGGCGAGGAGGAGATCGGTTCGCCGCACATCGGCCAGCTGGTGTACCGGCCGGAGGTGGAAGCGGCGCTGCGCGATACGGTCGGGGTGTTCATGCCGTACGCCTCGCAGGATGCCGATGGCAACGTGACGATTGCTTTGGGCGCCAAGGGCGTGATCGAGCTGGAGCTGGTCGCCAGCGGCGAGACGTGGGGGCGCGGCCCGAAGAAGGACGTGCATTCCTCGTACAAGGCGATGGTCGACAGCCCGGCCTGGCGCCTGGTGAAGGCGCTGGACACGCTGGTCTCCGACGACGGCAACACCATCACCATCGACGGCTATCCGCAGGCGCCGCCGATCAGCGCCGAGCATCGGGTGATGGTCGCCGCCGCCACCCAGGTCCGCGACGAGGACAAGGCCAAGCAGCAGCTGGGCGTGGAGCACTGGATCGACGACCTGTCCTGGCGGAAGGCCAACGAGCGCCTGGTCTCCCAGCCGACGGTCAACATCGAAGGCCTGGTCGCCGGCTACACCGGCCCCGGCGGCAAGACTGTGCTGCCCGGCCGCGCCGTGGCCAAGATGGACTTGCGCCTGGTCCCGGGCATGAAGAAGGACGACGCCATCGCCGCGCTCAAGGCGCACCTGGAAAAGCGCGGCTACGGCGACATCGAGGTCAACGTCAGCGGCGGCTACGACGGCACCCAGACCGACGCCGGTGCGCCGCTGATCCAGGCCCAGCGCGCCGTGCTCGAACGTCGCGGCATCCAACCGCTGCTGTGGCCGCGCAACGCCGGCTCGTACCCGGGCTTCGTCTTCACCGATCCGCCGTTGAACCTGGCCGCCGGCCATTTCGGCCTGGGCCATGGCGGCGGCGCGCACGCGCCGGACGAGTACTTCCTGATCGAATCGGCCAACCCCGCGGTGGCCGGGTACGACGGCGCGGTGATGTCGTACGTGGAGTACCTGTACGAGCTGGGGAAGTAGGGCAAGACCGGGGTCATGGTGCGGTTGCGGCACAGCGTGGATCGCGCGTGATCGGCCTGGGTTCCCGGGCGGTTCGAAGGCCGAAGGGCGCGACGCCATCCGCGAGGGCTTCGCCCGTTTCCTGGGCGGGTTCACGGTCAAGGAGGTGCGGATGAGCGAGACCGGGCAGGAAGCGATCGACGATGCCTGCGTGGCCTGGGGCACCTATGCGATCCGCGCGGTCGACAAGGCCAGCGGTGCCGAGTCCACCCAGACCGGCCGCTTCACCGACGTGCAGAAGAAGATCGGCGGATGCTGGCTGTACGTGGTCGACCATCCTTCGGACGATCCGCCGGCCAAGCCGGCCACGGCCGCGGCGACCGCGTCCACGCCCTGAGCGGCGCCGTGACGGGTCAGGGGAATGGGGGCGGACGCGATGCGCCGCCCCTTTTTCATGGGCGAAGGAAACGGGCGGTTGGGCAACCCGAGGGGAATAGGCGTTCGCCGCCAGTCGTCACTTCCGGCACATGAAGCCGGGGCGCGAGCTCGCAAACATGGGCCATCCGCAGTAGCTCGCCGTGCGCGGCGAGTCCGCGAACCGGGAGCGTTCCATGTCCACGCGCCGCCTGTCGTACGCCGTCCTGCTGCTGGGCATAGCCGCCTTCGCCACGCCCGCCGCCGCGCGCGAACCGGCGCCCGTGCCGGCGCCGGCGCCAGCGAAGGCGCCAGCGAAAGTGATCCTGCTGGGCGTGTTCCACTTCGCCAATCCCGGCCTGGACATGGTCAAGTCCGAGGTCATCGACGTCACCACGCCGGCCAACCAGGCCTACCTGGCGGGGTTGGCGCAGCGACTGGCCGCGTTCGGCCCGACCGACGTGCTGGTGGAATGCGATCCCGCCGCGCAGGCGCGGCACGATGCGGACTTCGCATCCTGGCGCGATGGCGATGCCGCGTTGACCGTCAACGAAGTGCAGCAGGTCGGCTTCCGCGTGGCCGGTGAAGCCGGCCTGTCCACGGTAACCTGCTTCGACGAGGGCGGCGTGCAGTGGAACGCCGCGCCGATGTTCGAGTACATGGCCGCACACGCGCCCGAGCGCAAGGCGGCGATCGAGGCGTTGTTCGCCTCGCTGTCGGCGCGCCACACCCGCGAGCAGGCCACCTTGCCGCTGCCCGAGCTGCTGCGGCTGGCCAACGACCCGGCGCGCGACCGCGAGAACAAGGCGCTCTACATCGGCACCAACGACCTCGATGCCGGCGGCGGTTTCGCCGGCGCCGACGCGGCGGCCAGCTGGTGGCAGCGCAACTTCCGCATGTATGCCAACGTGCAACAGGCCGCCGCGCCCGGGCGCCGCGTGCTGGTGGTCGCCGGGCAGGGGCACACGGCCATCTTCCGTGACCTGCTCGCCCTCGATGGCGAGCGCCAGGCAGAGGACGTCATGCCGTACCTGGTGCCCTGAAGGCGATCGGGTCCAGCGCCTGCGGCACGTGCCGGCTGCCCGTTGGCGCGGAGCAGCGCCGCCGTCGCAGCCGGTCCTTCGCGACCGCATCCGGGCCATGCATTCGCCTGTGGCACACTCCCGACCCGGAGGGGGTGCTTCATCCCACGCGCATCGGTCGCCGCTGCGTAGTTGAACGAGGTCGAAGCAGCCCATCCACGCCCGTGCGCCAAGCGAGGCGCCAGCGCGTGCTGGATCGGGGAATCCAACAGGGGGACAACATGTTCAAGCAAGGCACGAGGGCCGGCCTGGCCCTGGCGGTAGCGTTGGCGGGCGCGTCCTGCGCGGTGCGCGAGGAGGCGGCATTGCCGTCGGCGGCGGCCGGCGAGAGCCTGCGCATCGGGCTGATCGCCGATACCCAGATCACCACGCCGGAAGCGACCAGCGGCTATCTGTTCCGGACCATGCGCGCCGACGCGCTGCAGAACGTGGCCGTGCGCACCACCGCGCAGGAAGCGCTGGCGGTGGAGCACATGCAATACATGCTGGACGACCTCGTGGCGCGCAAGCCCGACCTGGTCGTGTACCTGGGCGATGGCGCCAACAGCGGCTGCCTGGACGAGGTCGATGCGTTCTTCGGCGCGCTGCAGGCGGTGCGCGAGCGCAGCGCGGTGCCGGTGTTCTTCGCCGTCGGCAACCACGACTACCTGGCCACCGGCAACCAGGCCAGTGCCGACCAGCGGGCGCTGGCCTGCGGCGGCAAGCCGCATGTCGACAAGGCGACGCTGGTCGCGCGCACGGCCGCGTTCAACCGGCAGTCGTGGGAGCAGTACGCGTCGAAAGCCGGCGTGCTGGGCGCGTACCGCGACAGCCTGCCGGCGGTGACCGCGGTCGAGGGCCGCGGTTGCGCCGCGCCGGAGGCGGCCCAGCACGCGGACGGTTGCTTCTATTCGGCGGTGCTGGAATTCGCCAAGGGCGGGCGCCGTGGCGCGGTGATCCTGGTGGATACCTCGGACTACCGCGACCTGGGCTTCAACCCGGCATTGCCCGGTGGACCGACCTGGACCGAGTTCCGCGGCCTGCGCGGCGGCGTGTCGTACAAGCCCGGCGGCCAGAATTCCTGGATCCTGGCGGCGCTGGGCACGCCTTCGACTGGCGACCGCTTCTTCGCCTCGCATTACCCCACCAAGGACCTGAAGTGGGGCAACCTGCCTTCCGGCCGCTTGGGCGACCTGATGTCACCGGCGGGGCTCAACGTGTGGCTGTCGGCGCACACCCACGAGGAGGATCCGCACGCGCCGCCGCGCCGTGGCCTCTACTACAGCGGCTGGGCCGGCACCGGCGAGCAGTCGCCGCGGTTCGACGAGGTCAATGTGGGCTCCACCACCGACTACCACGCGCACGGCGCCATCGTCGAGGTGCTCGATGGCCAGGCGCGCAAGTTCGCGGTTGCCGCGACCGGTGAGCCCGAGCGCAAGGCCTGCAAGACCTGGCTGGACGGGCTTCGGCTCGATGACAGCTA
This sequence comes from Pseudoxanthomonas sp. Soil82, assembly GCF_040446535.1. Taxonomy (NCBI): domain Bacteria; kingdom Pseudomonadati; phylum Pseudomonadota; class Gammaproteobacteria; order Lysobacterales; family Lysobacteraceae; genus Pseudoxanthomonas; species Pseudoxanthomonas sp. Soil82. Next base: position 224,617 of record NZ_JBEAAK010000003.1, on the reverse strand, counting down.
CGCGCTTCCCATGGCGGGCGATGCCAGCGTGCCGGCGCGCCTGGGCCTGACCGTGGCCTATCGCAAGCCCGGCTACGACGACAGGAAGGCGCGGGCCAACCTCGATCGCCTGCTGGCTACCGCCGATGGCCCTGTGCAGCGTGAGCAGTGGGTCCGCTGCCTGATGGACACCGCCGCCAAGGCCGAGAGCCGGGCGCGCTTTTGGGACTAGCCGGCATGCGCGTGCTGTCGAGGTGGGTGCGCGGTGCGGCTGTGGATCGCGGCTTGCGGTTTGGCCTACGCTGGCCGGCCAAAAGCCACGAGCCCGGTGGGCTGATGTCCTGCAGGAGCTGCATTCCCGCGCTGGTGATCGTGCTGGCCGCCGCAACCGCCGGCGTCGGCTGTGCGACGGTTCCGCCGGCCGGACGCGATGCGCACGAGGAGGTGCGTTCGGGCGAGGGGGCCACCACTTCGCGCGCGGCCGTGCCGGCACCGGCGCGCCGCGGGCCCGCCTTCGAGTACGCCTATCGTCCACCGTCCGCGCCAGACCTGCAGCCGATCTACCAACGCGTGGTGGAGGCGGACTTGTGGCGGCAACTGCCGGAACTGCAGGAGCTCGACGGCCTGTTCGCGTTGCCGCGCCGGCTGCGTTTCGTCACCGCCGAATGCGGCGAGCCCGGTGCGTTCTATCGCCCGGACCAGGGCGAGGTGGTGCTGTGCTACGAAAGCCTGCGCACGCTCTACGCGCAGGGCCAGGCGCACCGGCAGGCGCTGGGGTTGGCCGAGAACCATCCCTTGCGCTACCTGCGCGCCAACGTGCGCTTCATGGTCCTGCACGAGGCCGGGCACGCGCTGGTGGACCTGTTCGACCTGCCGGTCACCGGCCGCCAGGAGGATGCGGTGGACCAGCTCGCCGCGATCCTGATGCTGCGCTTCGGCGGGCGCGACGAGAGCCCGGGCGAGGTGATCGAGGACCTGCGCCTGGTCGCCAACTGGATGCTTTCGCGCAGCACCGGTGCGTACGACATCGACGCCTTCGCCGACGAGCACGCGCTGGGCGAACAGCGCTTCTTCAACCTGCAATGCCTGGTCTACGGCACCGACCCGGACGCCTTCGCCGGCATGGTCGACGCCGGCGATCTCACCGCCGCGCGCGCCGCCGGCTGCCCGCGTGAAAGCCGCCAGACCAGCCGCGCCTGGGTGCGGCTGCTGCTGCCGTACCTGGCGCCGGGCGCGCAGGCGTACCGGGAAGAAGCGGCGGCGTTCCTGCGGCAACGGTAGGCGCCCGATCGCCGCAACGGCGGACCGGTACGACGTAGAGCCGGGCTTGCCCGGCTGGCGTAGCGGCGAGGAAAGCAGCGGGGCAAGCCCCGCTCTACGGGAGAAGGGCAGCGGGGCAAGCCCCGCTCTACGGGGTGGATCGATGCGTGGTAGAGCCGGGCTTGCCCGGCTGGCGGGGCGACGAGGGAAGCAGCGGGGCAAGCCCCGCTCTACGGGAGAAGGGCAGCGGGGCAAGCCCCGCTCTACGAGGTGGCGAGAAGAGCAGCGGGGCAAGCCCCGCTCTACGAGGTGGCGAGAAGAGCAGCGGGGCAAGCCCCGCTCTACGAGGTGGCGAGAAGAGCAGCGGGGCAAGCCCCGCTCTACGGGGTCAGCCGCGGCGTGCCGCCTCGATCGCGGCCACGTCGATCTTGCGCATGGTCATCATCGCTTCGAAGGCGCGTTTGGCCGCGGCGCGGTCGGGGTCGCGGAAGGCCTCGGTCAGCACGCGCGGGGTGATCTGCCAGGACACGCCCCACTTGTCCTTGCACCAGCCGCATTCGCTTTCCTTGCCGCCGTTGCCGACGATGGCGTTCCAGTAGCGGTCGGTCTCGTCCTGGTCGTCGGTGGCGACCTGGAAGGAGAACGCCTCGGTCTGCGGGAACACCGGGCCGCCGTTGAGGCCCAGGCAGGGGATGCCGAGGACGGTGAACTGCACGGTGAGGACCTTGCCGGCCTGGCCGCCGGGGAAGTCGCCGGGGGCGTGGTGGACCTCGCCGACCGCGCTGTCGGGGAAGGTGGCGGCATAGAACTTCGCCGCGTCGAGGGCGTCGTCGTTGAACCACAGGCAGATCGTGTTCTTGGGGATCATCAGGAACTCCTGGTCATGTCGGGCAGGCGCTGGACGCCGCCCCCTTCGCTGAAAAAAACGGTCGGGCCACCGTCGGGTCGGCATCACCGGCTGGACGCGGAAGCACGCCACCGGGCCAGCGTCGATGCCATGTGGCAGGCCGGGCTGCGATGCCTGCGTGGACCCGGCGGCCTTTCCGGAACCTCGATCCTCCGCCCGGCCGGACGGCCGGCAGCGGCTGCGCCGGCCTGGCCGGTCCTGGCGGTCGACTGCGAACCCGCTCTGGCGATCAGGCGCCCTGCGTCGGCTTCCAGTCCGGACCCGCGTTGGTGTTGACCATCCACGGGATCCCGAAACGGTCGACCAGCGAGCCGAAGCCGGGGGACCAGAACGTTTCGGCGAAGGGCATCACTTCCTTCCCGCCCGCGGCCAGCGCGTCGAACCAGCGGCGGGCCTGGGCGATGTCGTCGGTGTGCAGGGTGACGTCGAAGCCGTTCTTGGGCTTGTCGATGTTCGGCGCCCATTCCGGGGCCATGTCGGCGCCCATCAGCGACTGGTCGCCCACGTCCAGCCAGCAGTGCATCAGCCAGTCCTTCTGCTTGGGGTCGCTGACTTCCATGCCCGGCGGGCCGTCGCCGTAGGGGAAGGCGGCGGTGATGCGGCCGTCCAGCACCTTGGCGTAGAACTCGAACGCTTCACGGCATTGGCCCTGGAAGCTGAGGCTGGTCACGATCTTCATGCGGTCTCCTTGGCGGTGTCGGGGGGAAAGCTGGATCACGGGGTACGCCTGCACGCGTTAGCCGGCCGCGAACGACCGGTGTCCGGCGCATGGCACGGCGGGCGCCAGTGCGTGCGCTTCCTGCGTGTCACAGGGCTACGACGGTCGGGCCGGTCGGGAATCGACATCACGGCGATGAACGCGTCGCGGCAGGGAAACGGACTGCGCGGGCGGGCTCGGCTGGATCGCACTGCACGTCCGGCATGTCGTCGTGGTCTAGACTCCGGGGCCGATCCCGATCCCGGTGCCCACGCATGATCCGTTCCGCTGCCGCCCTGCTGCTGTGCCTGCTCGCCCAACACGCCGCCGCTCAGGTGCCGGTGTTCGATACCCACGTGCACCTGCGCGAAGGCCAGGCCTCGCTCGCCGACTACGAGGCCGACGTGGCCAAGTCCGGCGTGGAACTGGCCGGGCTGGCGGCGATGTGGTTCGGCGGCCCCTACCAGGCGCGCGCCGGCGACATCGCCGCGATCCGCGCCGGCAACGACGGCGTCATCGCACTGGCGCGCGTGCATCCGCAGGTGGTGCCGGTGGCCACCGTGCATCCGTACGACGGCCCGGCCGCGCTGGAGGAACTGGCGCGGGTGGCGAAGGCGGGGGTGCGCGTGCTCAAGCTGCATCCGCATACCCAGCGTTTCGAGCTGGCCGATCCGCGCGTGCTGCCGCTGGTGCAGCGCGCCGGCGAACTGGGCGTGGTGGTGCTGATGGACAACGCCGGGATCGTGGCCGGGGACAGCCAGGCGCTGTTCAACCTGGCGCTGGCCGCGCCGCGCACGCAGTTCATCTTCGCGCACATGGGCGGGATGGAATTCCGCTTCTGGAACATCCTGGCGCTGGTGCGCACCGCCGAGAACCTGTTCGCCGACAACGTCTACTTCGACATCTCCGGCACCGTGCTGCTGGCGGCCGGCTCGCCGCTGCAGGACGAGTTCGTGTGGACCCTGCGCAATGTCGGCATCGATCGCGTGCTGGTCGGCTCGGATTATCCGCAGATCGGCCTGGGTCGCACGGTGCAGGCGCTGGACAAGCTGGACCTGACCGCAGAGGAGAAGGCGAAGATCCTGTCGGGCAACGCGCGGCGGCTGTTCGGGCGCCAGCCGTGATGCGGCGGCGCTGAGCCGCGTCGTCCCGTCCGCTCCGGCCGGGCCGCTCCTGCGCGGTGGGCGCGACCGCCCCAGGCGCGGTGCAATGCGCGATGGAGGTGTACGCCTCGCCGCGGCTGGGCTGACGCCCTGCCGCGATCACTTCGTTGTCGGTGCGGTGCGCTGCGCCTTGCCGGCCTCCACGGTGAGGTCGCCCTCCCTTTCGCCCGGAACCAGCGACCAACCCGGCTCGAGCGCCAGCGTCCAGCCATCGCCGCGGCGGCCGTCGCCGCCGCGCGGCAGGGCCACCGTCGCGTGCTTGCGGTCGGCGTGGACCAGGGCGGCACCGCCGTCGACCACCAGCTCGCCCCAGACGTCGGCCAGGCGCAACGTCGGGTAGACGGTGCCGACGCCGTCCAGCGCGGCCAGGGTCTGCGGGTTGAACTGGAAGCGCGAGCGCGCCAGCGGCAGCACCAGCACCGGGCCCTCGACCAGCTGCGCGCGCCAGGCGGCCAGGCGCGCCTGCCGCTCGCGCTCGCGGGCTTGCTCGGCCTGGCGCACGCGGTCTTCCGGATCGTAGCGGCGTGCGCGTGCGTCCAGGTCCGTCGGCACGGTCGCGTCGATGCCGACCGCACCGGCGAGCAGCCGGCCCAGGTCGGCGTCGGCGCCGAGCTTGCCGCGCCATTGCGGGTCGGCCTGGTCCAGCAGCAGGCCATAGGCCGGGCCGCTGGCGTAGCCGAAGGAACGCACGAAGCTGGGCGCGTCGACGAACCGGGCCAGGGCATAGATGGCATAGGCGCGCCGCTGTTCGGGCGAGGCCAGGCCCAGGCGCACGCCGGTGTACTCGGCCAGGCCTTCGTTGATCTCCAGCGCCGCTTCCTCGGCGGCGGCACCGGGGAAGCGGGCGCGACGCGCCTGGCGGAAGGCGAAGGCGTCGGCGAGGCGCTCGCCGCGTGCAGCCGGCTCGTCCTCCATGAGCGCATGGGCCAGCGCCCGCCATTCCATCTGCAGCAGGTAGCGGCCGTCGAAGCTGTCCAGGTGGCGGTTGCCGGCTTCGTCGCGGGCCAGGCCCAGCGCCGGCTGCTCGCGGTGGAACATCTCGTGCAGCAGCATCACCCGCAGCAGCGCCGGTTCCGTCGGCAGCGGCCACAGCAACTGCGTCCAGCGGATGCCGGACCAGTCCATGGCGGTGTTGGCCAGCATGGCGTCGGCGGGCAGGGTGCCCACGTACGCGCCGTCGCGGGCGACCAGCGCGCCCTTGGCGTCGGCCCGGTTGGCGACCACGGCGCGGTCGGCCGGATCGACGATCATCAGCGGCCCGCACAGCGATACGCCCCACAGCGTTCCGCCGTCGCGTTCGCACAGCGCCTGCGCCTGCGCGATCACCTCGCGGGCCGCTGCCGGATCCGGTGCGGCGGTTGCCGGTCCGGCCAGGGCCAGCGCGGCGAGCGTCCCAAGCACCCGGGCGGCGCGCGACGGGTGCCGACAGCCGATCATGCCTACGCTCATTCCAACCTCCCGTTCGATGCAGCGGGACGATAGCATCGGCCGCGTGCACAGCCATCGGCTTGCCGTCGCGCACCAGCCTCCAGGAGTCCGCATGTCCGGCCACCGCATCTTCCAGACGGCCTTCGCCAAGGTCTATCCGATGTACGTGCAGAAGGCCGAACGCAAGGGCCGCACCCGCGCCGAAGTCGACCAGGTGATCCGCTGGCTCACCGGCTACTCGCAGGCCGCGCTGGAACGGCAGGTTGCCCGGGAGGTGGATTTCACCACCTTCTTCGCCGAGGCGCCGACGATGAACCCGCGACGCGGGTTCGTCACCGGCGTGGTCTGCGGGGTGCGCGTGGAGGAGGTGGAGGATCCGCTGATGCGGCAGATCCGGATCCTCGACAAGCTCGTCGACGAACTCGCCAGGGGCAAGGCGCTGGAGAAGGTGCTGCGCCAGGCGGATGCCTAGCCGCCCGCGCGCGGATCGCCCCCGTCATTCAAGCGTCAGCCCGCGCCGGCCAGCCCCGCGCGGCGGCGCGGCAGTCCGACGTACTTGCGCACGACATACCCCCACGGCACCACCAGTGCCAGCGGAAGCAGCGGTGCGAACGCCGGCACCATCGGTGCGGCAGCCGAACCGGCCAGGGTGCCGGCCCTCCACAGCGGCCAGGCGACGAACGCCAGCCACAGGATCTTGTAGCCGAGCACGAACAGCATCAGCGGCAGCCAGCGCAGCGGGCGGAACAGGCCGAACACGGCCAGCGCGGGGTAGGTGGCCCACACGCAGAACGCCACCGCGTGCAGCGGATCCCACGGCCCCTGGTGGCGCAGCAGCACGCCCCAGGCTTCGGGCACGACGAACACCAGCATCAGCAGGTAGAACAGGCGCAGGCCCCAGACCTGGAACGGGCGGACCCCTTCGTGGTGGACGTGGTCGCGGGCGAAGAAGCGCTTCAGGGCGTGCATGGTCAATTCTCCGACGGTTGCGATGGATCGAAGACGAGCAGGTCGCCGGGCTGGCAATCCAGCGCCGCGCAGATCGCTTCGAGGGTGGAGAAGCGGATCGCGCGCGCCTTGCCGGTCTTGAGGATCGACAGGTTGGCCAGGGTGATGTCCACGCGCGCGGCCAGTTCGGTCAGGGTCATGTGGCGCGCGTGCAGCAGTTCGTCGAGGCGCACGGTAATGGCCATGTCACACCGTGCCTGCGAGGTCGTCGCGCAGGCGCGTGCCTTCGGCGAACACGCGGGCGAGCACGAACAGCAGCAGCACCGCCAGCCACGGCGCCAGCGAGAAGCCCGTGTCCAGGTCCAGCCCCTGCGCCGGGCTGCTGGCCGCCCAGGCGGTCGCACCGATCGCCAGGCGCAGCACCTCGCCGGCCAGCACCCACCAGGCGATCGCCTGCAGGCGCCGCGCGTTGCCGGCCACGAACGGGTCGCCGGCGCGCACGGTGTCGACCATCGCCAGCAGGTGGCGCAGGACCCGGTCCACGACGAAGGCGGCCACCAGCCCGGCCACCATGACTGTGCGCATGCCCAGGACCAGCGCTGCACGGTGTTCGCCGTGGCGCACGCCGAGCGCGTCGAAGACGACATCCGGTGCGACCAGGCCGGCCACGAACAACAGGCCGATGGCGGTGGCGTAGAGCAGGTTGAGGACCACCAGCCCACGCAGCAGCGGGCGGGACAGGGCCAGGGCGTTGGCGGGGGCGGACATGCTCGTCTCCGGTCGTGACATCGTTAAACGATATTAAACATATCGAATAACAATAATCAACGGCCATCCGGCCCGGGCGGCGCAGGGGGTTGCCGGCATGGCGTCATGGGGTTCCTGCGCCAGTCCTCCACGACGGCCCGCAAACGCCGCTACTTGCCGGCGGGACGCGCGGCCCGGCGACCAGGCATCGATCTGAGGGCGTGGCCGGGCAGCTGCGCGGCCTCGAAGTGCCGTGATTCGCCCCGGCAGCGACGCGCGGCCTGGGAACGGACAGGCACCCCCGCCTGGGGCGGCTTGGCCGCGGCGTTTCAGCGCGCCGCCGGCACACCCGTCAGTCCGGCGCTCAATGCCGCCAGCCGCGCGCGCGCCTTCGGGTCGGCCGCCTGTGGATCGCGCGGCGTGGCCGGTTGGCCGTCTTCGTAATACGCACCGGGCTGCAGGGACGGCGCGGTGACCAGGCCCATCACGTGGTCGCGGCCCTCGGCCACGGTGGTGCGCGGCGGGATGCCGATGCCCTTGACCATGGTGGTGTCCATCAGCGTGGCCGGATGCAGCGAGATCATGGTGACGCCGCGCTCGGCGAAGGCCGGCGCCAGCTCCATCGTCATCATCACCTGGGCCAGCTTGCTCTGGCCGTAGCCGCGATGATGGGCATCCGGCTTTTCGAGCATGACGTCGTCGAAGTCGATCGCCGCGGCGCTGCCGGAGGCGATGTTGACCACGCGCGAGGGCGCGGCCGCCTCCAGGTTGGGCAGCAGCCGGTTGGCCAGGATCCAGCCGGCCAGGTAGTTCACCACGAACTGCAGTTCGTAGCCGTCGGCGTTGGCGCTGCGCGCGGGTGCGTTGTTGAAGGCGATGCCGGCGTTGTTCACCAGCAGGTCCAGGCGTGGGTAGTCCTGGGCGATGGTGTCGGCGAACTCGCGGGTGGCCTGCAGCGAGGAGAAGTCGGCGGCGATGAAGCGCGCCGAGCCCTTGCCGGCGCGGGTGATCTCGTCGACCACGGCCTGGCCGCGGGCGGCGTTGCGGCCGTGGACGATGACATGCGCACCGTCGGCGGACAGGGCCAGCGCCAGCTCGCGGCCCAGCCCATCGGTGGAGCCGGTGACCAGCACGTTCTTGCCGGCGTAGGACAGCGGTGCGTCGGCGGCGCGGATGGCCTGCGGCGACAGGGCCAGCAGCAGGGAAAGGACGACGGCAGCCAGCAGGATGCGCATGACGGGATTCCGGTCGGGCTCGCCGGCAGCATAGGCCAGAGGGCGCCTGCGCGGCGGTGGCATGGGGCCAAGAGGCCATTGAGCGGAGGCCGGCGCTGGGCGAGGCTGGACGCCGTGCCGGACGCCGGTCCGCTCCGCGCGGTAGCCGGCGTTCGCAACCGTGTGGTCCGGCGCGGGTCCGTCGCCGGTTTCCGTGGCGAGGAGAGCGTCGCATGCATGCCGTCGAGCCAGGCATCACCGATCCGACCGGGGACGACCCGGCATTGGCCCCGCTGCTGGAACACGACGCGCGCATCGCCCGGCTGGGCGCACGGGTCCGGATCCTGTCCGGCCTGGCCTGGCCGGTCGAGCACGAGCTGCGTTTCCTCGAGCGTTGGCGCGCCGGACGGGTCGAGATGCCGGCGCCGCCCACCGCCCCGGTGGACCATGCCGCCACGATCGAAGCACTGGACGCGATCATGTGCGAACTCGACCGCGGCCATCCGGTCGGCGACTGGCTCTATCGCACCGCATGGAGCTACCGCGTCGCCGCTCTGATGCTTTCCGCCGTCGGCACGCCGCGGTTCACCGAGTGTTCGACCCTGCTTTACGGGCATCCGTCCACGCACTACCGCTCGCAGGACACGACCACGCTGGAGTCGGCGGCGAAGATGCTGGAGATCACCGACCAGCTGATCGACGCGCGCTTCATCCCCGAGGTGCCCTACGACATCCCGGCACCGCTGTTCGCCGCGCGCTTGCGCGAACGGATCGGGCCGTTCTTCAGCGACGACCCGGTCGAGGTCGTGCTGGATCCGCAACTGGCCTCCAAGGCCGCCGCCGGCAGCAAGGTCATCCGCCTCCGCGCCGACGCGCTGTTCTCCGCGCTCGACCTGGACCAGCTGGTCGAGCACGAGGCCTACATCCACTCGCTGACCATGCTCAACGGCAAGCGCCAGCCGTGGCTGCGCTGCCTGGGCGCCGGCGCGCCGCGCACCACCCGCACCCAGGAGGGGCTGGCCACCTTCGCCGAGATCATCACCGGGGCGATGGACATCAACCGCCTGCGCCGGCTCGCCCTGCGCGTGCTGCGGCTGGAGGAGGCGCTGGCCGGGGCGGACTTCATCGAGGTGTTCCGCGCGTTCCTGGCGGCCGGGCAGTCGGACGTGGAGAGCTACCGCAGCGCGGTGCGGATCTTCCGCGGTGGCGACGTGCGCGGACGGGTGTGCTTCACCAAGGACGGCGCCTACCTGGAAGGCCTGCTGCTGGTGACCGCGTTCATCAAGCGCGCACTGCACGAGAACCGCGCCGACACGCTGCGCCTGCTGTTCTGCGGGCGGGTGGCGCTGGGCGACCTGGTGGCGCTGTCGGCCAGCCGCGACAGCGGCCTGGTCGCGCCCGCGCACTACGTGCCGCCATGGGCGCGCTACCCGGAGCGGGTGCTGGCAACGCTGGCGTTCTCCACCGCGGCCCAGTCGCTACGCCTGGACGCGTTCACCCTCGACCGTTTCGCCGAGCACGAGGAGGAGACGATGGACGAGGCGGAATGGGCGGCGCCGGCTCTTCTGTAGGCGCCGGTTCATCGGCGACCCGAGGGCGCTGGACGACGGGTAGGGCGCATCGGGCGGAAAAGGTGCGTCGGGTCGCCCATGAGGATGGGCTCCTACAGGGGGCGCGGCCGGCGGGCCAGCGAGCGCCCACATCGCTTTTCTGTAGGAGCCGATTCATCGGCGACCCGAGGGCGTTGGAGGACGGGTAGGGCGCATCGGGCGGGAAGGTGCGTCGGGTCGCCCATGAGGATGGGGTCCTACAGGGGGCGCGGCCTCGCGGGCCAGCGAGCGGTCACATCGCTTTTCTGTAGGAGCCGATTCATCGGCGACCCGAGGGCGTTGGAGGGGGAGGGCGCATCCGGGCGGAAAGGGTGCGTCGGGTCGCCCATGAGGATGGGCTCCTACAGGGGGCGCGGCCGGCGGGCCAGCGAGCGGTCACATCGCTTTTCTGTAGGAGCCGATTCATCGGCGACCCGAGGGCGTTGGAGGGGGAGGCGAATCGGGCGGGAAGGTGCGTCGGGTCGCCCATGAGGATGGGTTCCTACAGGGGGCGTGGCGGCATGCGAGCGGCAGGTCGCCGCGCGGTGAAGGGCGGGGCGTTGCCCGTTACCATGGCGGCATGAGTACCCGACCCGAGGCGGTCCCGGCCCGTACCGGCCAGCCGCAGCCCTTGCCCGAATCGGCCGACGTCTACCGGACCCTGCTGGAATCCACCCGCGCCATCCCCTGGAAGATCGACTGGGCGAGCATGCGCTTCGCCTACATCGGCCCGCAGATCGAGACCCTGCTGGGCTGGTCGCAGGACAGCTGGCAGACCGTGGACGACTGGGTGGCGCGCATGCACCCGGAGGATCGGGATGCGGTCGTGGGGTTCTGCGTGTCGCAGTCGCAGGCCGGCGTGGACCACGAGGCCGATTACCGCGCCCTGACCCGCGACGGTGGCTACGTCTGGATCCGCGACGTGGTCCACGTCGTCCGCGACGCCAGCGGCGCGGTCGACAGCCTGGTCGGCTTCATGTTCGACATCAGCGAGCGCAAGCAGGCCGAGGAAGAGCGGATGCGCCTGCACCGCGAGCTGGAGCAGCTGTCGCTGACCGACGGCCTGACCGGCATCGCCAACCGGCGCATGTTCGACCAGCGCCTGGAGACGGAGTGGAGCGAGTCCCGCCGCAGCGGCAGCCCGCTGTCGCTGGTGGTGCTCGACCTGGACCACTTCAAGCAGTTCAACGACGCCCACGGCCATGTCGCTGGCGACGACTGCCTGCGCCGGGTGGCGGCGCTGCTGCGCGGCGTAGCCCAGCGCCCGCGCGATGTCGTGGCGCGCTTCGGCGGCGAGGAGTTCATCCTGCTGCTGCCGGACACCGACGCGGCCGCCGCGCTGGCCCTGGCCCGGCAGTGCATGGAGCGGTTGGCCGCGCTGGGGATTCCGCATGGCGCCCCGGAAGCCGGGCCGGTGGTGACCGCCAGCCTCGGCGTGGGCACGGCGACGGCCGCCAGCGCGGGCGAGGCCAGCGACTTCGTCGCCGCGGTCGATGCGCGCCTGTACGCGGCCAAGCACGGCGGCCGCAACCGGATCGAGGTGCTGGCCGACTGAGGCCGGACGGGCGTGCGACGGGGTACGCCGGTACCTCCCCCGGCGGCGCCCGCGCGGCGACCGCCGCGCCGCGGCACCGGTCGCGGCGACAAAGCGCATCGCGGCAACGCCCCGAGCTGCATCCGTGGTCGACACCGGGCGGCGGGATGACGCACTCTTCACCGGCAGCATTGCGTGGTTCCCGCATGAGGGCCGCCACCCCCCACCATCCACTGGCGGCATGAGCGACACATCGACGGACCTGGAACGCCAGGTCGCCCCCCAGGCCGCGCCGGAGGCCGAACCCCGGATCGAACGCTGGTCGCGGTGGATCGCCGCGTGCCTGAGCGTGTTGCTGCACGTGGCCTTCCTGCTGGTGCTGATGTTCGCCGCGCCGCCGCCGGTGGTGACCTCGCCGCAGGGCGCATCCAGCGGCGGCCGGGTGCGGGTGAACTTCATCGGCGAACCGGCGCAGGCGCCGCCGAGTCCGTCACCCACGCCGGCGCCCACGCCCCCGCAACCGGAGCGGGCGCGCGACCGCCTGGTCGAGAGCAAGCCGGTCCCGCATGCCGAATACGTGCTGCCGCCGCCCGCGCCCGAACCTATGCCCGCCCCGGAGCCGCCGGCCAGGACCCCGGCGCAGGCGTCCGGCTCGCCGGCCTATGCGCAGCGCAATCCGCGCTGGACCGGGCGCCCGCCGGGCCTGCTCGAGGAGGACCTCGGCCCGCGCGACGCGGGCACCACCGGCGGCGCGGCCGAGGACCCGGGCACCCAGCGCGACATGTCCGGCGGCGAGCCGAGCATGGACATCGGCGGTTTCCAGATCATTTACGACCTGCTCGCCGAGGAACGTTTGCGCACCTGGCAGGCGGCCGGCATGAAGGAGATCTCGTTCCCGCTGCCGGGCCTGCGCCAGCGCATGGTCTGTCCGGTGGAGATCGCGCTGCGCCGCGGCTCGGGCAAGTGCCGGCTGCTGGAGCCCACCGATCCGCAGATGCAGGAGATCGGCGACGCGCGCCAGGTGGTGGTGGTGATGTACGTCTACCGGCGCGGCGAACTGGTGTGGCGGGGGCCGGGGCCGTACCGCTGATCACGCTGCGATCGTGCCGATGCACGTGCGGTGCAGCCTGCGGGACAGGCGGCGACGACGCCTCCATCACGCGCGGCGCACCAACGTGTGCGCATGCATCCCCACGTTGACCTCGAGAACGAGCTCAGGCGATTGCAGGACCTGCTGCCGATGCTCGTTGCCCGCCTGCCCGCGGAGGAGGTGCTGGCGGCCTTCGCCGCCGAGGCGGATTCGCTCGCCGGCCTGTCTTCGCTGGTGGAGATCGCGCTGGTGCGCGAACGCATCGCTCGCATGCTGGCGCGCGCGGGCCTGCTGCCGGAGGGGGCAGGGCCCGATCAACCGGCACCGACGCGGCACGGAGCGGCGTGATGGAAGACCTGGTCGGCTGGCTGGCTTCGGCGATCCTGCTGGCCACGCTGGTGCGCCAGATCGCCAAGCAGGCCCGCGACCCGCACAGCGAGGCCGTGTCGACCTGGCTGTTCATCGGCCAGGCGACCGCCTCCGCGTTGTTCGTGCTGTACTCGGTGCTGGTCGGCAACTGGGTCTTCATCGTCACCAACAGCTGCCTGCTGGTCACTGCGCTGGCCGGACAGGTCCTGTCCTGGCGCCGGCGGCGGCGTGCAGACGATGCGGCTGCCGGTTCACGCGTGGACCCCTGATCTGGAGGTGCGCATGACCCCGCTCGACAAGCCCCTGCGCCGCGAACTGCAGGTCGATGACCGCCTCTTCACCCTGACGATCTCGCCCGAAGGCCTGAAGCTGGTGCCGAAAGGGCACCGCAACGGCTTGGAGCTGGCCTGGACCGACCTGGTCAACGGCGATGCCGCGCTGGCGACGGCACTGCAAGCGTCGCTGGGCAACACCGGCTGAGCCCGCCGCGCGCTTGCCGAAGGCATTGACGGCCCGAGGCGGGCGCGCCGGAATGGCCGGGCGCCTATCGGCGCGGCATGACGGCGCGCTTCAGCCCTTGGGACCGCCCATCACCGGCAACACGATGCCGTTGACGTAGGATGACATCACCGGCGAGGCGAGGAACACGAACGCCGGCGACAGTTCTTCCGGTTGCGCCGGCCGGCCCATGGCGCTGTCGCTGCCGAACTCGGCGACCTCCGCGGCCGGCTTGTCGGCCGGGTTGAACGGCGTCCAGACCGGGCCGGGCGCCACCGCATTGACCCGGATCCCGCGCCCGAGCAGGTTCGCGGCCAGGGCCTTGGTGAACGCATGGACCGCGCCCTTGGTCGCCGAGTAGTCGATCAGGCCGGGGCTGCCGAACAGACCGGTGACCGAGCCGCAGTTGACGATGGACGCACCGCGTTCCATGTGCGGCAGGCAGGCGCGCGCCATCTGGATGTAGCCGGCGACATTGGTCTGCAGGGTTTCCTGCAGGTGCGCGTCGGTGAGGTCCTCGAGCCGGTCGGCGTGCAACTGGAAGCCGGCGTTGTTGACCAGCACGTCGATGCGCCCGAACTTGCGCGCGATGCGCTTCACCGCGCGGTTGCAGAATGCCGGATCGCGGACATCGCCCGGGACCAGCACCGCGGTGCGTCCCTCGGCCTCGACCCAGCGCGCAGTCTCGCGCGCGTCCTTGTGCTCGTTGAGGTAGAACAGCGCCACGTCGGCGCCTTCGCGGGCGAACAGCACCGCCACCGCACGCCCGATTCCCGAGTCGGCGCCGGTGACGATCGCCTTCATCCCGGCGAGCTTGCCGCTGCCGACGTAGTCGCGCGCCTCGAACCGGGGCGCCAACGCCAGGTCGGACTCATGGCCGGGCTTGGCCAGGTGCTGCGCAGGCATGCGCACGGGCTGGCGGCGAACGCCGGCCTGTACCGCCTTCTTCGGCGCAGCCTTCTTCCCGGGCTTGGCATCCTTCCTGTCGATGCCCGATTGCAGCTGGCGTTGCCGCGCTGCGGTGCGGTTCGCCGTTGCGGCGCTGTTGCCGGCCCGCGCGCGGGATCCCTTCGGATTGGCCATGGAGTCGACCCTCTGCAATGCGATGCATGCAGCGTGCGAAACCCTTGGTCGCCATTGCGTGATGGGAGCGTGGCGCCGGTGCGGTACGCAGCCCATAGGGGGCGACCGTTCACGCGTCGGTCATCGCGACCGGCGGTCGGACGATGCGCTACTGGTCGCGCGCTTCGTTGCACTCATAGGTTCAATGGCGAAGCGATGCAAGCAGTCAATGTGAACCGCTTCACATTCCAACAAAAACCTTCCGCGTCTTTCATCTACGATAAATCCGGCTCGCGCCCCAATGAAAATCCCAGTCCCTGGAGGACCGGCAATGGTCGAACGTCGCGAATACTCGCTCGTGGAAGCGGGTGACACCTGGGAGGTGCATGTCTCCGATCGTCGCAATCCGGTGGCCGTGTACCGCGATCCGGACCACGCTCTTGCCTATATACGCGAGGCCGCGCGCCAGCGTAGCGACCTGGATGGAATCCAGGGCGACATCGAATCGGATGCCCTTGCGGACCTCGGCTGAGGCGCACTGGCCCGGGCCCGCGCACCGTCGGGGGACGGCCTTCTGATGGCGCGCACGGCGCTGCTCGTGCTGGACATGTTCAACCTGTTCGATTTCCCGGACGGGCAGGCGATGGCCCGGGCCGCGCGCCGGATCACACCGGCGCTGCTTCGGTTGCGGCAACGCTTCGACCGCGCCGGCGCCCCCGTCATCCATGTCAACGACAACTTCGCGCACTGGCGCGGCGAGTTCGCCGACCTGGTCGAGCGCTGCCGCGCCAACGGCGGTACGCCGGCCTGGATCGCCGCAGCGCTCGCCCCGCAATCGGACCACTACTACATCCTCAAGCCGCGGCACTCGGCCTTCCTGGGCACGGCGTTGCCGGTCCTGCTCGCGCAGCTGGACGTGGCCAGGCTGGTGATCGCCGGCATCGCCACCGATTCGTGCGTGCTGGCGACCGCCCAGGACGCCAAGATGCGCGAGTTCGGGATCTGGGTGCCCTCCGACTGCGTCGCTTCGCGCAGGGCGGCGCTGGGCCGGCGCGCGCTGGCGCTGCTGGCCGAATCCATGGGAGTGCGGACCGATCCTGCCAGTGCGATCCAGGCGGTGTTTCCCCGCGGCTGAGCCGCGGTGCAGTGCGATGTGCACCTGGGAGGGCGGCGCTGGGCCCGGGCGCGGATCCCCCCCGGTTGCTACCCTCGGCGGATCATCCACCGGAGAGGATCGGCACGCATGCATCGACGGCAGTTCCTGGGAGGCGCCCTGGGCGCGTCGCTGTTGCCATGGATGGCCGGCAGCAGCCCGGCGTTCGCCGCCGTGCGCGGTCGCCTGCTACCACCGCCGCTGCAACCCGGCGACACCGTCGGCCTGGTCAGCCCGTCGTCGGCCACCGATGACAGCTTCAGCCTGCAGCTGGCGCGCGAGGCGATGGAGGCGCTGGGCTTCAAGGTGCGCACCGGCGAGCACTACGGCGCGCGATGGGGCCACCTGGCCGGCACCGATGCGCAGCGGGCCGGCGACCTCAACGCGATGTTCGCCGACCGCCAGGTCAGGGCGATCGTGTGCGTGCGTGGCGGCTCGGGTGCGGCGCGGCTGCTGCCGCTGCTGGACTACGACGCGATCCGGCGCGATCCCAAGGTGCTGCTGGGCTACTCGGACATCACCGCGCTGCACTGCGCGATCCAGGCCAGGACCGGCCTGGTCACCTTCCACGGGCCGATCGGGTCCGGCAGCTGGAACCGCTTCAACGTCGACCAGTTCCGGCGCCTGTTCCTCGAGCGGCAATTGATGGAATACCGCAACGCCGCCGACCCCGGCGACGAGCTGGTCCAGCGCAGCAACCGCACGATCACCCTCCGCGGCGGGAAGGCGCGTGGCGAGCTGGTCGGCGGCAACCTGTCGGTGCTGGTGGCGCTGGCCGGCTCCTCCTACCTGCCGGCGTTCGACGGGCGGATCCTGTTCCTGGAGGACGTGGCCGAAGCGCCGTACCGGATCGACCGCATGTTCAGCACGCTCAAGCTGATGGGCGCGCTGGACCGGATCGCCGGCTTCGTCTTCGGCCAGTGCACCGACTGCGACCCCGGCGACGGATACGGCTCGCTGACCCTGGAGCAGATCCTCGACGACTACATCCGGCCGTTGCGCATCCCCGCCTACCGCGGCGCCATGATCGGCCACATCCGCGAGCAGTTCATCCTGCCGGTCGGTGGCGTGGTGGAACTGGATGCGGACGCGGGGACGTTGCGGATGCTCGAGCCGGTGTTCACGGGCTAGGGACACCGCGCAGCCGGGCCGCCATGCCTGCGTTCGCCCGAGCGGCCGTAGCGGCGCCCGCCGCCCGCGCCTGTCCATCTCCCGATCCGCGACGTGATGTGCTCGTACAAGGTCGGCCACCTGAAGATGGTCGAACTGCGCGAGCGCGCACGCGCGCAGCTGGGCGACCGCTTCGACATCCGCGCCTTCCACGACCTGGTGCTGGGCAACGGCGCCATCCCGCTGGCGGTGCTGGAAGCGACGGTGGACGACTGGATCGCGACCACGCTGGCGGCGCCGGCGGGCTGACCGGCACCGCTTGTGCACCGGTCGTGCAGGCCGGCGCGATCTCAGCCGCCGCGCCGGTGGAAATACACCTGGCTGGCGGCCCAGCGCAGCGGCGGCGAGTGCAGCAGCAGGTCGAAGGGCCAGTCGAACTGCAGGTGGTCGTAGGCCCAGCGCAGGGCGCGCTTGAGGCGGAACCTGGGCGCGGCGTCGATGGCGACCCTTTCGGCAGGCGGACCGCCGTCGCGCAGGCGGCGGGCGATGGCCTCGCCGACCGTCCAGCCGTGGGTCCAGGCCGAATGGATGCCGCCCGCGGTTACCGGCGATACCACGCCGGCCGCGTCGCCGACCAGGATCGCGCGGTCGCGCGCGAGGTCGAACACCGGCCCGCTGCACGGAATCAGTCCGGCCCGCGTGCTGCCGGGGCTGAGCTGGCGTGGCAGGCCGGCGGCGACCCCGACGCGCAGCAGGAAGCCGTCGATGTCGGGCAGGCGTGCATGGGCCGGGTCGTGGCGCAGCGCCAGGCCGGCCTGGATGCCGGTCGGGCTCTGGGCGATCCAGCCGATGTAGCCGGGTGCGTAGCGCTTGCTGATGAAGCAGTGCAGTGCGCCGGGATCGGCAAGCAGCGAGCCGGGGAATTCGTACTCGATGCCATAGAGGAACTGGCGCACCTGGCCCAGGCCGCAGTGCCGCGCCACGCGCGAACGCGCCCCGTCGGCGCCGACCAGATAGCGGGTGGGGCCGACGCCTTCCACCTGCCATCCATCACCCGCCCGGATGCAGCCGGTGAACGCCTGGCCTAGGCGCAGGTCGACCCCGTTCTCCCGCATCCGCCCGGCCAGCCAGCGCATGGCGGCGGGCGTGTCGGTGGTGTGGAAGTAGTAGCCGGGCGCGGCCAGCGCGACCTGCTCCAGGCTCGGCGCGTACAGGCGCACCTGTTCCACGCGCCGCACCAGGGCGGCCGGCAGCTGGCCGAGCAGCGTCGCCTCGGCGGCCTCCTTGACGATGATGCCGGTGGTGCGCAGCTTCGCGCCCGGATCGCGCTTGCGCTCGAGCACGACCACGTGCAGGCCGCGCTGGGCCGCGGCGATGGCGCAGGCGGCGCCGGCGAAACTGGCGCCGACCACCACCAGGTCGGGGGCGGAGCGGGTGGCGCGCGGGGGAAAGGCTTCCATGGTCGTTCCGGCGGGGCGGGACCGGGAAGCTACGCGCGGCATGCGGCGCGTGTGTGGGGCCAGGGTGAAGCGAGGCCGCGCGGCGGACGCGCGACGCCGCGCGTGCCTGGCTGTCAGTCCGGGAACTTCTCGACGTGGACCTCGCCGCGGCGGCCGTAATAGCTGACGTGGCGCCCGTCGATCCACACCGTGTAGCCGATGCATCCGGCCGCCATCGACAGCCGCTTGAACTGCGGATACATCACCACGCCGCGCTGGGACCCGGCGATCGCCGCGCGCAGGGCGGCGATGTCCAGCATCGCCGGGATCGGCATCTCCGGCGTGTCCAGTGCCAGGTCCAGCGGTGCGCCGTCGCGCGGATAGTAGGTGGTGCGGCCGCTGCGGTAATCGACGGTGTAGGACTCCACCCCCGCGACCACCATCAGGCCGACCACCTGGCTGAACTGCAGGCGGCCCTCCGACGAACCGGCGGCGGCCTCACGGATCAGGTCGAGGGTCGGGGAGGGCATGCGGGCTCCGGGGTGATGCGCGCGACGACAGGGTAAAGCGAACGGAAGCGGCGGCGACAGCCGGACTGTGCGTGGCCGATCGTGAGGAAAATGCATGGGAACGGTTAAGGCCGCTGGATCCGCGCGGAGGAGGCGGCCGCAAGCCTGAACCGCTGCCCGATACAGGCGATTCCGGCTCACGCCTCGGCGACCGCACGCATGCCAGCCTGCGCGCACCCCCACTGCCGGCAGAAGGCCATGAACCTCCTTTCTTCCGTGACCGGCGAGATGTCCGACAGCAAGGTCGCCGCCGTATTCGACGACGAGTCCGAAGCGCGTGCCATCGCCCGCCAGGTCCAGCACATGCTGCACATGCAACCGGCGCAGGTCCAGGTGGTAACGCCGCACGACGCGCGTCCCGGCCGCAAGCTGGAGCCCGAAGGCCGCGGCATCTTCCGCACGATCCTGGTCGCCCACTACCGCCTCGGGCTCGCCGGCCTGGGCTTGGGCGCGCTGCTGTTTGCCTGCCTTTACCTGGCCGGCCTGGAGCCGGTGGTGCTGTCGCCACGGCTGGCGGCGGCGCTGATCATCGGCTACGGGGGCGTGTTCGGCCTGATGGCCGGCGGCCTGGTCTCCCTGCGTCCGGACCACGCCCCCTACGTGGCCAAGGTGCGCACCGCCCTGGACGAAGGACGATGCGCGATCGTGGTGCATGCGTTCAACGACAGCGAGCGCGATCGTGCGCAGGAGGTCCTGGCGGCCCATGGCGGCGAGACGATCCGCACGCTGTAGCTGCCGGGCCACAGGGGTCCAGCTGCCGCGGGTGGGCCACATCGGCCAGTGCCTCGGCCCGGCCCGTACTCACGCTGCGCCAGCCCCATGCCGCTGGTAAACCGGCAGCGGCAGCCGCCGATGCGGATCGACGGTTAACGCGGGGGCGGTGGGCGCCGCGGCGCCACGTCGCATCGCTGCGACGCTGCACCGGTCAGCAGGTAGCGACTGTTTCCGTTACGGCGTATGCGCCGCTACTGGCGTCAGGCGGGTGTTTGATACCCTTCGCAGCCCTGCATCGCCCGGAAAACCGCTGGTGTCCCTACTGATCGGGTTGCGTCTTGCGTCGATCCTGTTGCTGGTCGTGGCCAATACCCTGGTCCACGCCTTGCCGCTGTTGCTGGTAGGCCTGTTCAAGGCGGCGCTGCCGCTGGCCGCCGTGCGGCGGGCCTGCAACCCGTTGCTGACCGGCCTGGCCGAGAACTGGATCGCGGTCAACAGCGCGATGATCGACCTCTTCACCTCGGCGCGGTTCGACGTCGACGGCGCCAGCGACCTGCAGCGCGACGGCCATTACCTGGTGCTGGCCAACCACCAGAGCTGGGTCGACATCCTGGTATTGCAGAAGGTGTTCAACCGGCGCATCCCGCTGCTTCGCTTCTTCCTCAAGCGTTCGCTGTTCTGGGTGCCGGTGCTGGGGCTGGCGTGGTGGGCGCTGGATTTCCCGTTCATGGGCCGCTACAACCGCCGCCAGATCGCGCGCAACCCGGAACTCGGCCGCCGCGACATCGAGGCCACGCGCCGTGCCTGCGCCAAGTTCCGCGACATCCCGGTGGCGGTGATGAACTTCGTCGAGGGCACCCGCTTCACACCGGCCAAGCACGCAGGCCAGGCGTCGCCGTACCGGCACCTGCTCAAGCCCAAGTCCGGCGGCGTGGCCTTCGTGCTCGACGCGATGGGCGAGGGGCTGCATGCGATCCTGGACGTGACCATCGCCTACCCGGCGGGCCGGCCGTCGATGATCGACCTGATGGCCGACCGCGTGCCGCGGGTCAGCATCCGCGTGCGCCAGCGGCCGATCCCCGCCGACCTGGCCGGCGGCAACTACCAGGACGACCGTGCCTTCCGCGCGCGTTTCCAGCAATGGATGAACGGGCTCTGGGAGCAGAAGGACGCCGATCTCGAGGCCATGCTGGCGTCGCCGGTCGACCGGGCCGGCTGAGCCATGCGGCATTTCCTGGGCCGTTCGATGCGGCCCGTGGGGAGGCTGGCGGCCGGCGCGGGCGGGGACTACGATCCCGGCCATCGCCGCCGTTGCGGCGTGCCACGCCAGCCTGGAGCCCCGCGCATGAGATGGCCAACCGTTCCTTTGCTGCTGGCCCTGCTGGCGGCACCGCCGGTGTTCGCAGCCGGACCCGTTGCGCCGGCCTACGACGAGGCCCTGGCCCGGCGCGTGGGTGCCGACGAGTACGGGATGCGGCCGTACGTCCTGGTGATCCTCAAGACCGGGCCCAAGCGGATGCCCGACGGCGAGGCGCGCAATGCGATGTTCGCCGGGCATTTCGCCAGCATGGAGCGCCTGGCGGGCGAGGGCAAGCTGGCGCTTGCCGGTCCCTTCATGAAGGACCCGGACGGCTGGCGCGGGCTGTTCGTGTTCGCGGTCGAGGATATCGAGCAGGCGCGTGCGCTCACCGCGACCGACCCGGTCATCGCCAATGGCGAGATGGTGGCCGAATACCACCGCTGGTACGGCAGCGCGGCGAACATGCTGCTGCCGGAGCTGCACAAGCAGCTGGTGAAGCCGGCGGTGGCGCCACCGGCGCCCTGAGCCCGGGATCCACGCGGGATCGTGCGCGCGGCGCACGCCGGGCTGGCGGGGTGGGGCGGATGCGCCGCGAACGCCGTTGCCGGGGTCGCGCCGCCGGTTCCGGTTGCGGCCGCCTACTTGCCGGGCTTCTTCCCGTCTTCCTTCGCGGCCTCCTCGATGCGGGTGAGCACGCGCGTGTTGCCCAGCACTTCGATCCGGCCGCCGGCCTTGCGGAACGCTTCCAGGTCGCCGGAAATGCGCTCGCTGGTCAGCGAGCCGCCGCTCTTGCCGCTGTCACCGGCGGGCCTGCGGTCGGCAGAGGGTGGGCTTGGGGGTTTGCGGGTGGCCATGCAGGGCGGGTCTCCAGTGCGGGAGGTTCGTCGGGAAGGCCAGCACCCCCGCGGTATTCCGTGGGAGGTGGCGGCGGCGGGGACGTGCGGAGGTTCCGCGCGATCAGGGCAGGGATGGCGGGCGGCGATCCGGTGGGCCGGAGCGGCGGGCGCCTCGACGAGCCTTGTCTCCGATCCTACTCCATCGGCGTGAAGCGGGCCCGAATGCGGGCCGCCCCGTCCGGCCGACGGCGGGCCGCTGCTAGAGTGGTCGCCCGTTTCCCGGCCCGGTGCTTCCATGACGCCACGACACGCCCATCCGATCGGAACCCCCGGCCAGCCTTGGGGGGAGGCGGAGCGCAGCCTGTGGCGCTCGCGCCAGCGTCGCCAGCGCAGTTATGCCAGCGACGTGCTCGAAGCGGTCGCGCACCTGCATGCGCACTGGGACGTGCAGCCCTATGGCGAGCTGGACTATGCCCCGGATTTCTATCCCCTGGTCGCCCTGCACAGCGCCGACTGGAGCCATGACCGGCCGATCGCCCTGGTGACCGGGGGCGTGCATGGCTACGAGACCAGCGGCGTGCACGGCGCGCTGCGTTTCGCCGCCGGGCACGGCAGCGCCTACGAGGGCCGCATCAACGTGCTGGTGGTGCCCTGCGTGAGCCCGTGGGGCTACGAGCACGTCCAGCGCTGGAATCCCGCCGCGGTCGATCCGAACCGGTCCTTCAGCGCGCACGGCAAGGCGCTGGAGTCGATCGCGCTGATGCGGCTGCTGGCGCCAATGCAGGGCCGCTTCCTGGTGCACATCGACCTGCACGAGACCACCGATACCGACGAGAGCGAGTTCCGCCCGGCCCTGGCCGCGCGCGATGGCAAGCCATTCCAGCCGGAAGGCGTTCCCGACGGGTTCTACCTGGTCGGCGATTCGGAGAATCCGCAGCCGGCGTTCCAGCAGGCGGTCATCGCCGCGGTCGAGCGGGTCACGCATATCGCGCCGGCCGACGCCGACGGGAAGATGATCGGCTCGCCGGTGGTGGCTCACGGGGTGATCAACTACCCGGTCAAGTCGCTGGGCCTGTGCGCCGGCGCCACCGATGCGCGTTACACGACCACGACCGAGGTCTATCCGGACAGCCCGCAGGCCACCCCGGAACAGTGCAATGCCGCGCAGGTGGCCGCCGTGCGCGCGGCCATCGACTACGCGCTCGCCCACGGCTGACCGTCGCGCGCGCCGGCGCGGCCGTGTGCCGGCACGGCGGTTGCTACCATCGCGCCTGGCGCAGGGTCACGCAGTGAGTGCAGGGGACGGATGTCGACATTGGCCTGGATCGGGTTGCCGGTAATCGCGCTCGCGGCGGGGGGCTGGTGGTGGCGTTCCCGCCGCACCGGCGCCGCACCGGCGACGATGGCGCCGCGCGTCGAATCGGCTGCCCAGGCCGGCGCCGAAGCATTCGCAAGTGATGGCGGATGGGCCCTGGCCCTGGTCGAGCTGGCGGGCATCGGCGGGGACGCCGCCACCGCCGATGCGGGCGCCTGCGCGGGTGCCGCGCAGGTCCTGTCGCGCTTCGCCTCCGAACCGCAACGGCTGCCGCGGCGACCGCAGCTGCTTCCGCAGTTGCTGGGCATGCTCAACGACGACGCTTCCTCGGCGCGCGACATCGCCGTGTTGATCGCGCGCGATCCGGCGCTGGCGGCGAACCTGCTGAAGCTGGCCAACAGTCCCATGTACCGGCTCCAGTCCACGCCCGTGGAAGGCCTGGAGCGGGCCGTGGCCCTGCTCGGGACCGAGGGCGTGCGACGGATGCTGGCGGTGGCGCTGATGCAGCCGGTGATGCGCACCGAGGGCGGGGTGCTGGGCGAGCTGCCCGCCCGGCTCTGGGAACACACCCAGCATGCGTCCGCATGGGTGGTGGAGGCGGCGCGTCGGGAAGGCGTCGACGCCTTCGCCGCCCAGCTGCCGGTCCTGCTGCAGGGATTGGGCGCGATCGTGGTCGTGCAGGCCCTGCGCGACGAATGCATGCGTGCGGGCCAGCCAGCGCCACCCGCGGTTGCGATCGCCAGCCTCCTGCAGCACTGGTCACCGCGGATCGGCCGCCTGGTGGCGCAGGAATGGCAACTGGCGCCCGCGCTGCTGGCCGCGCTGGCGGGACAGGCCAGCGGGGTGCCGCACGAACGCGGATCCCTGGCTGGCCTGCTCGCGCAGGCGAGCGTCGAAGCGGTGGCGCGGATGCGCGACGGGGCGGCCGCCCGGGACTGAGGCGCCTGGATCGCGTTCCAGGCCGATCGCTCCGGGACCATGACTTTTGATCTAGACAAGAATGTCTAGACAAGTTTGTCTGGAGGGTGCACGATGCGGCCGTCGCCATCGTGGAAGCCCGCCGATGTCCCGTTCGAACACGCGTCCACCCAAGCCCACCGCCGCCGAGCTCGACCTGCTGCGGGCGATCTGGCGGCTGGGGCCGTCCACTGCGCGCGAAGTCCACCAGGCGCTGCAGGCCGACCGGCCGGACATGCAGCCGGCCACGGTCCTGCGCCTGCTGCAGGTGATGCACGGCAAGGGCCTGGTGGTGCGCGACGAGAGCCAGCGCTCGCACGTCTATGCGGCCGCGCATGCGCAGGACGCGTTGCAGACCAACCTGCTGGGCGAGCTGATCCAGAAGGCGTTCGCCGGCTCGGGCAAGGCCCTGGTCCTGGCCGCGCTGGACGGGCATGTCAGCGAACGCGAACGCGCCGAGATCCGCCGCCTGCTCGAGCAGGGCCAGGACGATTCCGCCGGCCAGGGGGGGAAGGACCATGCATGAGCTGACCGATACCCTGGTGCCGGTGCTGGGCCGGGCGCTGCTGCACTTCCTCTGGCAAGGCACCCTGGTCGCGCTGCTGGCGGCGATCGCGCTGCAGTTGTTGCGCGATGCGCGGCCGCAGCTGCGCTACGCGGTCGCCTGCCTGGCGCTGCTGGCCTGCGTGCTGGCGCCGCTGGGCTACATCGCCTGGGCATGGCCGCGTGCTTACGTCGCTGCCGGCTCGGTGCTGCCGGCCGCCGCGGCGCTGGCGCCCGCGCCAGGCAACGCGATCGCAGCCATCGCCGCGCCGCTGCGCCACGCCGGCGAAGCGGTGCGCGGGGTCGAGGCCTTCCTGCCGGCGGTCGTGCTGCTCTGGGCCGCCGGCGCCTGCACGCTGTCGCTGCGGCTTGCCGCGGGCGTGTGGTGGCTCGGACGCCTGCCGGTGCTGGCCTCGCCGCAACTCCAGCGCAGCTGGCAGCAGCGCCTGGATGCGCTGGGCGAACGCTCCGGCCTGCGCCGCGTGGTGGCCCTGCGCCTGGTGGCGGCGCTGGATTCGCCGGTGGTGGTGGGCTGGTGGCGGCCGGTGGTGCTGCTGCCGGCCTCGTTGCTGACGCGCTTGCCGGCCGATTACCTCGAGGCCCTGCTGGCCCACGAACTGGCCCACGTGCGACGCCACGACTACCTGGTCAACCTGCTGCAGGGCGTGGCCGAGGCGCTGCTGTTCTACCACCCGGCCACCTGGTGGCTGTCGCGCCGCATCCGCGTCGAACGCGAACACGTGGCCGACCGGCTAGCCGCCGAGGCCACCGGTGACCCGCGACGGCTCGCGCTGGCGCTGGCGGCGCTGGCCGACCACCAGGCGAGCCTGCGCGCCCCCCCCGAACCGGCACTCGCCGCCCTGTCTCCCACTGGAGGACCGCTCATGAAACGGATCGAACAGCTCGTACGTCCCGGACACGCCACCAGCGGCGGGCGCATCGTATTTCCGCTGCTGGGCCTGGCCGCCGCGGGGCTGGCCTTCTACGCCCACGCGCACCGCGACCCTTCGGCGTCGCCGGCGGGAATGAATGTCTTCAATTCCACGCCTTCAGTGGCGATCGGCACCGCGGCGCCGGCGGCGGCGACGGTGCCGCGCGGCGGCGTCGTCGCCGCGGTGGCGCAGGCATCACCGACGCCGGCCGCGCGCGCTACCACCGCCGTCCGGGCGACCCCGGCCGCGGTGCCGACGGCAAGCGCGTCGGTCGCCACCGCGCCTGCGGCACCGCCGGCGCCACCATCGCCGGCGAACGTCCCGGCACCGCCGGCGCCACCCGCACCGGCGACGCCGACGGCGGTGCCGGCGCCTCCCGCGCCACCGGCGCCGGCCCGTCCGGCGAACGTGCCGGCCCCACCGGCCCCGCCGGCGGTGCAGGTACGCATGCACGGGAACGGCGGCGAGTCGTACGCGCTGGTGGGCAACGGCAGCGACGGTTACCTGATGTCCGGCTCCAGCGATGACATGCCGCAGATCGAAGCGCTGCGGCGCTCGATGAAGGGCGACTTCCTCTGGTTCCGCCGCGACGGCAAGGCCTACGTGGTGACCGATCCGGCCACGCTGGCGCAGGTGCGCAAGTCGTGGGCCGGCGCCGATGCGCTGGGCGAGCGCATGCGCGTGCTCGGTGACCAGATGGACGGCCACGGCCGCAAGATGGAGGCGATCGGCCGCGAAATGGAGAACCTGTCCGACGTCGCCGAACCGGCCGCGATCGAGGCAGCCTCGCGGCAGATGGAGGTGCTCGGGCGCCAGCAGGGCGAAATCGCCGAACGCCAGGCGCGCCTGTCCATCGCGATGATCGACGCCGACGAGCGCAAGCGCGCCGCGCTCGAGCAGCAGATGCGTTCGCTGGCCGAGCAGCAGGAAGCCGTGTCGCGCCGGATGCAGGAGCAGTCGCTGCGGATCGAGGCGGAGGCCGAACGCCACCAGCGGCAGCTGCAGCCGATGGAGGGCCTGTCGCGGCGCATGGAGGAAGCCTCGCGGCCGATGGAGGCCCTGGGCAAGCAGATGGAAGGCCTGGGCAAGCAGATGGAAGTGGTCAGCCAGCGTGCCGAGCGCGAGACCCGCCAGCAGATCGACCACGCGCTGGAAACGGGCCTGGCGCGCCCGCTGTCGCCGACGCAGCGGCAGTGATGGCGGGCGGGAAAGCGGGCCCCGGCGCGGGGCCCGGCTTCCTCAGCCCGAGGCCCGCAGTCCGTCGACGTCGAGGATCAGGGCCAGGCGGCCATCGCCGATGAGGGTGGCGCCGGCATAGCCGGGCAGGCCGCGCAGGGCGCGCGGCAGCGGCTTGATCACCACCTCCTCGCGGCCGCGGACCTGGTCGACGATCAGGCCGAAGCGTGAATCGCCCATCTGCAGCACGACCACGGTCAGCAGCGCGGTGTCCTGCGGCTCGATGCCCAGCCAGCGGCGCAGGTCGAGCAGGGCCAGGGTGTGGCTCTGGCGATCCAGCACCGGGCGCCCGTCGAACCAGCCCAGCGACTTCGGTGTGGCGTGCAGCACCTCCTGCACCCGCGCCAGCGGCAGCGCATAGACGTCCTCGCCGGCCTGGACCAGCAGCGTCGGCAGGATCGCCAGGGTCAGCGGCACGCGGATCATGAAGCGGGTGCCGCGCCCGAGTTCGGACTGGATCTGGATCTGGCCGCCGAGCTCGCGGATGCGCGACTGGACCACGTCCATGCCCACGCCGCGGCCGGAGATGTCGGTGACCTCGGCCTTGGTCGAGAAGCCGGGCAGGAACACCAGGTGCAGGCACTCGTCCGGGCCGAGCCGGGCGGCGGCTTCCGGGTCGAGCAGGCCCTTCTCGCGGGCCTTGGCGCGCAGCCGCTCCGGGTCGATCCCGGCGCCGTCGTCCTGCACCTCGATGCTGACGTAGTCGCCTTCCTGTTGCGCCGACAGGCGCAGCCGGCCGACCCGGGGCTTGCCGGCCGCCTCGCGCAGTTCCGGCGATTCGACCCCGTGGTCGATGCCGTTGCGGACCAGGTGCACCAGCGGATCGGCCAGCGCCTCGACCAGGTTGCGGTCCAGTTCGGTCTCCGCGCCCACCATCTCCAGCTCGACTTCCTTGCGCAGCGAGCGGGCGACGTCGCGGGCCACCTTGGGGAAGCGCGAGAACACCTTGCCGACCGGCTGCATGCGCGTGCGCATCACCGCCGATTGCAGGCGCGCGGTGGCCACGTCCAGGGTGCCCACCGCACGGTCGAGTTCCTCGTCCTTCAGGCGCACGCGCAGGGTCTTGAGCCGGTTGCGCGCCAGCACGAGCTCGCCGATCAGGTTGACGATCGCGTCCAGCCGGCGCGTGTCCACGCGCACGGTCTGCTCGGCCTCGACCGGTGCCGTTGTGCGCGGCGGTGGTGGCGTGGCCGGTCGCGGCGGCGAGGCGGGCACCGCCGGCGCGACGTGCGTGGCCGGTGCCGGCGCCGCCGGGGAGGCGCCCGGTGCGGCGCCGCCGTGCAGCTGGTCGAGCAGTGCTTCGAACTCGTCGTCGTCGATCATGTCCGGCGCCGGCCGGGCGGCCGCCGGCTTGGCCGGGGGCGGGGCGCTGCCGGGTGCGGCGGCGCCATGCAACTGGTCGAGCAGGGCTTCGAACTCGTCGTCGCCGATCATCTCCGGCGACGCCGGGGAGGTCGCGGACGGGGCAGGGGCCGGTGCCGCGGCGACGACCGGGTCCAGGCTGAACTGCGCGATCAGCTCGGCCGGCGCGTGCGCCGGTTCGGTTCCGGCGCCGACCGCATCGAGCATGGCCTGCAGCCAGTCGAGCGATCGCTGCGCGGCGTCGAAGTGCTGCGCCTCGAGCGCGGCCTGGCCAGCGCGCACGCTGCCGAGCGTCTCCTCGGCGGCGTGGCACAGTTCCACCATCGGGGTGATGCTGAGGAAGCCGGCGCCGCCCTTCAGGGTGTGGAAGCCGCGGAACACCGCGTTGAGCTGGTCGCGGTCGTCCGGCGCATGTTCCAGCGCGACCAGCTGCTCGCCGAGGCGGTCCAGGATCTCCTGGGCCTCGACGATGAAATCAGCCGCGATCTCCGCGGTCACTCCGCTCATGGCATGGGTCTCGTTACAGGCCCAGGTCGGCCAGCAGCGCGTCGGCGTCGACCTGGGTCACCGCGTGGCGGTCCAGGCCGTGCACGGCGGGGCCGGCCAGCGCCGGGCCGGGGGTTTCCTCTCGCGGCGGCAGCCCGAGCGCGCCGAAGCCCTCGTGCACCTTGCGCACGATGCCGGCCACCCGGCGGATGATCTGCCCGGTGAGGTCCTGGTAGCTCTGGGTCAGGCCGATCTCGGTGAGGTTGTGGCGGATCCTGTCCAGCACTTCGTCCTGGCGCGCGGAGACGCCCTCGATGCGCACGCTCTCGAGCAGGTCGCGGCACTGGTCGGCCAGGTCCAGGGTGCGGTGGGTGGCCTGTTCGGTCACCGCCACCACGTGGTCCAGGCGCGCGCAGGCATCGTCGAGCTCGACCGGGCGGCCGTCCTCCTCGGGCGTGCGCGGCAGTTCGCCCAGGGCCTGGCTCAGTTCGCGCGCCAGCCGGCCCAGGCCCTGCACCAGCGGCCGGGTGCGGGCGGAGGCGAGCGCGTCGATCACCGCGCGCATGGAGGTCTCGTCGCCGCGCTCGAGCGCATCCAGGGCCTCGTGCAGGCGCTGGATCAGCGCGGCGCGTTCGGGGGACACGGCCACCGCGCTCATGCGGTGGCCGCCAGGCGTTCGAAGATCTTGCCCAGCTTCTCTTCCAGGGTCTGCGCGGTGAACGGCTTGATGATGTAGCCGTTCACGCCGTTCTGCGCGGCCTCGATGATCTGTTCGCGCTTGGCCTCGGCGGTGACCATCAGCACCGGCAGGGTCTTGAGCTTTTCGTCTGCGCGGATCGAGCGCAGCAGGTCGATGCCGGTCATGCCGGGCATGTTCCAGTCGGTGACCACGAAATCGAACGGAGCCGAGCGCAACGCGGCCAGGGCCGTGTGGCCGTCGTCGGCCTCGGCGGTGTTGGTGTAGCCCAGATCGTTGAGCAGGTTCTTGACGATGCGACGCATCGTCGAGAAGTCGTCCACGATCAGGATGCGCATGTTCTTGTTCACTTCTTGCTCCGTTTCAGGGTGGTGCGGTGTAGCGGGTGGGAGGCGCCGGCTATTCGTCTTCCAGCCCGGCGTCGCGCGATTCGTACTGGCCCAGGCGGCCGCGCAGGCGCAGCACGGCCTGGCCGTGGATCTGGCACACGCGCGACTCGCTGACCCCGAGCACCGCGCCGATCTCCTTGAGGTTCAGCTCCTGCTCGTAGTACAGCGACAGCACCAGCTGCTCGCGCTCGGGCAGCAGGCCGATGGCCGCGGCCAGCTCGCGGCCGAAGTCGCTGCGTTCCAGGACCTGCTGCGGGGTCATGCCGCCGCTGTGGATGGTCACCTCGCCGTGGTCCTCCACGTGCGAGTCCAGGCTCAGCACCTGGCCGCGCGAGGCGTCCTCGAGCAGGCGCAGGTACTCGGGCAGCGGCATCTCCAGGTGCGCGGCCACTTCCTGCGGGCTGGCGGCGCGGCCGGTGGCCTGCTCGATCTGGCGCACCGCGGCGGCGGCGTCGCGGGCGCGGCGGTGCACCGAGCGCGGCACCCAGTCGCCGCGGCGGATCTCGTCGATCATCGAACCGCGGATGCGGATCGAGGCGTAGGTCTCGAACGAGGCGCCCTGGTCGGGGTCGTAGCTGCGCGAGGCCTCGATCAGGCCGATCATGCCGGCCTGGATCAGGTCGTCGACCTCCACGCTGGCCGGCAGGCGCGCCGCCAGGTGGTGGGCGATGCGGCGCACCAGGTCGGCATGGCGGGCGACGGCGTCGTCGGCCACGCTGCGCTGGACCGCGCGGTATTCGGCCAGGGCGTTCATGCCGCCGCTCCCTGCCGCACGCCCTGCGCGAGCAGGCGGTCGACGAAGAATTCGATGTTGCCGCGCGGGCTGGCCGGGGCTTCCCAGCGCGCCGCGCGGCGGGCGATCTCGGCGATGGCGCGGGCCGAGGGGCTGGCCGGGTAGGCGGTGGCGACGGCCTGCTGGCGCTGCACCGCCATCCGCAGCCAGTCGCACTGCGGCACCGCGCCGAGGAAGTTGAGCGAGACATCGCCGAGGAAGCGCTCGCACACGCGCGATAGCTTGTCGTAGAGGCCGCGGCCCTCGGCCGGGCTGCGCACCATGTTGGCCACCACCTGCACCCGGTCCACGCCGCGCTCGCGCGAGAGGACCTTGATCAGGGCGTAGGCGTCGGTGATCGAGGCCGGCTCGTCGCAGACCACCACCACCGCGTCCTGCGCGGCCTGGCAGAAGGTCAGCACGCTGTCGGTGATGCCGGCGGCGGTGTCGACGATGAGGATGTCCAGGTCGCGCTGCAGCTCGTTGAAGACGTTGACCAGGCCCACGTGCTGGGCCGGCTGCAGTTCGGCCATGTGCCGGCGGCCGGAGGCGGCGGGCACCACCAGCATGCCGTTCGGGCCTTCGAGGATGACCTCGTCCAGCTCGCAGCGGCCGGAGACCAGGTCGGCCAGGGTGTTCTGCGGCGACAGCCCCAGCAGCACGTCGACGTTGGCCAGGCCCAGGTCGGCGTCGAGCAGGAGCGTGCGCTTGCCCAGGCCGGCCAGCGAGGCGGCCAGGTTGACCGACAGGTTGGTCTTGCCCACGCCACCCTTGCCGCCGGTGACGGCGATGCTGCGGACGGGGGCCAGGCTCGGGTTGGCGGTGTTCAGGCTCAAGGGCGGGTACTCACGCGGCGGCATGGTCGTGCTCCGGGATGTTCGGCTTATCGGCCGCGCGGCGCAGATCTTCAAGGCGAAGGACCAGGCTGGCGGCATTGGCGCGGTGGAGGTCGTCGGGAACGCGCTGGCCGTCGGTCACCCAGGTCAGCGGCAGCTGGTGGTCGACCACCACCGACAGGGCGCTGCCCAGGCGGCCGGTCTCGTCCAGCTTGGTCAGGACCACGCCCTGCGGCTTGGCCGGGCCGAAGCGGCGCACGACCTCGTCCAGGTCGGCGTAGTGCGAGTTGGCCGGCAGCACCAGCAGGGTGCGGACCTCGCGCGCGGCGCGCAGCCAGTGGAGCTGGTTGGCCAGGGCGCGGTCGCGCTGGCCCAGGCCGGCGGTATCCACCAGCACCAGCCGGTAGTCCTGGAGGCGCTGCAGCAGGCCGATCAGGGCCGCGTCGCTATCGGCTTCGTGCACCGCCACGCCCAGCTGGCGGCCGTAGCTGTAGAGCTGTTCGCGACCGCCGATGCGGGCGGTGTCGGTGGTCACCAGGGCGACGTTGCGCGCGCCGTGCTCGGCGGCGTAGCGGGCGGCCAGCTTGGCGATGGTGGTGGTCTTGCCGGCGCCGGTCGGACCGACCAGGGCGATCACGCCGCCCTGCTCCAGCGGGTCGGCCGGGCACACCGGCAGCCGCCGCGAGATCAGGCCCAGCATCAGGCCGCGGCCGCGATGCGGGGGCGTGTCGGCCGGCAGCTGCAGCACGGTGTCGCGGGTGATGCCGGCGTCGAAGCCGTAGTCCTCCATCAGCTCCATCGCCTGCAGGCGTACCGCCGAGCCGCGCAGGCGTTCGTCGGTGAGGCGGTGCATTTCGCGCTCGATCATCTGCCGCATCTGCGCCAGCTCCTCGCGCATGGCCACGAGCTGTTCGTCGTTGGCCGGCGCCGGGGACGCGGGCACCGCGGACAGGTGGGCCGGTTCGGATCTGGCCGGCGCCGTGGCCGGTGCGGGTTCACCGGCGTCGGCCGCACGCGCCGCCACCGCCATCGTCGGCTGTGCCGGTTCCGGCGCCGACGCCTGCGCGGCGACCGGCGCCGCGGCCGGCGTGGCCAGCGCGGCCGCCATGGCCGCGGCGAAATCCGGGGTCATGCGCGGCGCGGGCGCCGGCTGCGGCACCGCCGGTGCCGGCGGCAGGTTGTCGAGGAAGGGATTCGGCCGCGCGGCGGCGCGGGCGGCGGCCTCGGCCTCGGCGCTGCGCTGCGCATCGACCAGTGCCTTCTGCACCGCGTTCTCGTCGTAGTTGCTGGCCGCCACGATCTCCACGCCCTCTTCGGTGCGGCGGTTGGAGAGGATCACCGCGTCCGGGCCGTGCTCGGCGCGGACCATGCGCAGCGCGGTGCGCATGTCGGCGGCGACGAATCGTTTGATCTTCATGACTGCTCCTTACCCGCTCGTTCGTTACCGCGTTCTTGTTCCGTCGGTCAGCTGATCGTTCCGACCAGCTTGAGCCGCTTGTCTTCCGGCACCTCGGTGTAGGCCAGCACCGACAGCGAGGGCACGCTGTGGCGGACCAGCCGCGCCAGCGCGGCGCGGACCGTCGCCGGCACCAGCACCACCGCCGGTTCGCCGCGGGCCTCCTGCCGCCCCGCGCAATCGGCCAGGCTCTGTTGCAGCCGCTCGGCCAGTCCGGGTTCCAGCGCGGCGCCGGAAGCGCCTTGCGCGGAATCCTGCAAGACCCGTTCCAGAGGCGCGGCCAGGGTGAACACCGGCAGCTCCGGCGCGGCGCCGGCGATCTCCTGGACGATGAAACGGCCGAGCGAGTTGCGTACCGCGGCCGTCAGCACGGCCGGGTCCTGGGTATGGGCGCCATGCTCGACCAGCGCCTCGGCGATCTTGCGCAGCTGGCGGATCGGCACCCGCTCGACCAGCAGGTTCTGCAGCACGCGCACCAGCACCGACAGCGACAGCGTCTTCGGACTGAGGTCCTCGGCCAGCTTGGGCGCGCGCTTGGCCAGGGTGGCCAGCAGTTCCTGCACCTCCTCGTGGCCCAGCAGTTCCGGCGCGTGCTCGCGGACCAGGTGGGAAAGGTGGGTGGCGACGACGGTGGCCGGGTCGACCACGGTGTAGCCCATCGATTCGGCCTGGGCGCGCTGGTGCGGCTGGATCCAGGTCGCGTCCAGGCCGAACGCCGGATCCTTGCCCTTGATCCCCTCGATCGCGCCCAGCGCGCCGCCGGGATCCAGCGCCAGTTCGCGATCCGGATGGATCTCGGCGGTGGCCACCGGCACGCCGTGGACCAGCAGCCGGTAGTGGTTGGCCTGCAGTTCCAGGTTGTCGCGGATGTGCACCGGCGGCACCAGGAAGCCGATCTCGTGGGTCAGCTTGCGGCGCACCGCCTTGATCCGCGCCATCAGTTCGCCGCCCTGGCCGCTGTCGACCAGCGGGATCAGCCGGTAACCGACCTCCAGGTCGAGCGGATCGACCGGGCGCAGTTCGTCCCAGCCCAGCTCGGCACTGCCGCCGGCGCCGGGGGCGGGCAGGGCGCCGGCGATCTCGCCGCCGCCGTCCTGCTCCAGTTCGCTGCGCTTCCACAGCTTCCAGGCGCCGTAGGCCAGCGCCACGCCCAGTGTCAAAAAGGCGACATTGGGCATGCCCGGGACCAGGCCGACCACGATCAGGATGCCGGCGGCGATCGCCAGTGCCTTGTGCTGGCCGAAGGCCTGGCCGACCATCGCCTGGCCCATGTCCTGCGCGCGCGAGGCGCGGGTGACCAGGATCGCCACCGCGGTGGAGACCAGCAGCGCCGGCAGCTGCGCGACCAGGCCGTCGCCGATCGACAGCAGGGTGTAGGTGGAGGCCGCGTCGGCCACCGGCATGCCGTGCTGGAGCACGCCCACGGCCAGGCCGCCGATGAGGTTGATGAACAGGATCAGGATGCCGGCGATCGCATCGCCGCGGATGAACTTGCTGGCGCCGTCCATCGCGCCGTAGAAGTCGGCTTCCTCGCGCACCTCTTCGCGGCGGGCCTTGGCTTCCTCGCGGGTCAGCAGGCCGGCGTTGAGGTCGGCGTCGATGGCCATCTGCTTGCCGGGCATCGCGTCGAGGATGAAGCGCGCGGTGACCTCGGAGATGCGGCCGGAGCCCTTGGTCACCACCACGAAGTTGATGATGGTCAGGATCGCGAAGACGACTATTCCGACCGCGTAGTTGCCGCCGACCACGAATTCGCCGAACGCGGCGATCACCTTGCCGGCCGCGTCGTGGCCGCCCTGGCCGTTGAGCAGGATCACCCGGGTGGAGGCCACGTTCAGCGCCAGGCGCAGCATCGTGGTGGTCAGCAGGATGATCGGGAAGATGGTGAAGTCCAGCGGCCGCTGCACGTAGACCACCGCCAGCAGCACCACCAGCGAGATGGCGATGTTCACGCTGAACAGTGCGTCCAGCAGCATCGGCGGCATCGGCACGACGATCATCGCCAGCAGTGCCATCACCGCCAGCGGCGCGCCGAGGCCGTTGCGGGCCAGCTCGAGCAGGCGGCGCGACAGCGGCGGGGCGGGCACCGCGCTCACCGCCGGTCACCCTGGCCGGGCGCGAACTCGTCCACCGCCACCTCGCCCAGCTCGGGCGAGGCGGGCGCGGTGCCGGCGCGCCAGGCGCGCAGCTGGTAGACGTAGGAGAGGACCTGGGCGACAGCGGCGTACAGTCTCACGGGGATTTCCTTGCCGAGCTGGCCTTCCCGATACAAGGCGCGTGCCAGAGGCGGGGCCGAGACGATCGCCACCCGGTGCCGGTCGGCCACCTCGCGGATCCGGTGCGCGACCTCGTCCACGCCCTTGGCCACCAGGGTGGGCGCGCGCATGCTGCCGCCGTCGTACTTGAGCGCCACCGCGTAGTGGGTCGGGTTGACCACGATCACGTCGGCCGCCGGCACCGCCTCCATCATCCGGCGCTGCGACAGCTGGAACTGCATCTGGCGGATCTTGCCCTTGACCTGCGGGTTGCCCTCGCTCTCCTTCATTTCGTCGCGCAGTTCCTGGCGGGTCATCTTCAGCTTCCGCAGCCAGTTCCACTTCTGGTACGGCGCGTCCAGCGCGGCCAGCAGCGCCAGCGCGCCGGCGGTCGCCAGCAACAGCCGCCCGGCGAAGTGCAGGCCGGTGCGGCTGGCGTCCTCCAGGCTCTGGTTGGGCATGGTCCGCAGCACGTCCATGCCGTGGCTCAGGGTCAGCACGGCGGCCGTGCCCACCAGGGCCACGCGCAGCAGCGACTTGGCCAGTTCGGCCAGGCCCTCGGGTCCCCAGGTTCGCTTGATCCCGCTGAGGGGGTTGAGGCGGCCCGGGTCGGGCACCAGCGACTTGCCGGAGAACTGCAGCCCGCCCATCAGCAACGGCGCGGCGAAGGAGGCCAGCAGCGCGGCCAGCACCAGCGGCAGCATCACCCAGGCCAGTTCCAGGACCAGCAGGCCCATGTGCCCGAACAGCAGGCCGGGTTGGTCGAGCAGGGCCGGGTCCGGACGCAGGGCGCCGCGCATCCAGTTGCGCGAGCCGCGGGCGATCATCGGCCCGGCCGCCATCAGCGCCAGTACGCCGGCGCCGAACACCGCCGCCGTCGCCAGTTCGCGCGAGCGCGCGATGTTGCCCTTCTCGCGGGCCTCGCGCAGGCGTTTGGCACTAGGTTGTTCGGTACGTTCCTGGCCGTCCTCGTTCTCGGCCATCGCCGGCTCCGGTGCCCGCGGGAGCGGGGCTGCGGGAGCAGCGATGCAAGCGCCGTTCCAGAAGCGGCCGCGGCGGCGCGTCAGGCCCCGGTGGGCGTCAGGTCCAGCGTCGACAGCGGCACGGGGCGGCCGATGTGGTAGCCCTGGATCCAGTCGACCTGCAGCGGCTCCAGCGCGGCCAGGATGTCGGCGTCCTCGACGTACTCGGCGATCGTCTCGGCCTGGTAGGCGCGGGCGATGGTCACCATCGCCTGCACCAGGTCGCGGTCGCGGGCGTTGTGGGCGACGTTGCGGACGAAGGCGCCGTCGATCTTGACCAGGTCGATCGGCAGCTGCTGCAGCCGCTCGAAGCTCTGCATGCCGGTGCCGAAATCGTCCAGCGCGATCAGGCATCCGCGCTGGCTCAGTCCGTCGAACAGCGGCCGCACCTGGCCCAGGCCGCCGGTGATCGCCCGCTCGGTGATCTCGAAGCACAGCCGTTCGGCGGTGCCGGGTTGCACGTCGAGCTGGTACAGCAGCCAGTTGCGGAAGTTCTCCGAGACCAGGCTGCGGCCGGTCAGGTTCACGGTCAGCCGCTGGAACGGCATCGCGTCGGCATGCTCGCGCAGCCACGGCAGCAGGGTCTCGATCACCGCCCGGTCCAGTTCGACCACGCCGCGGCTGGCGTCCAGCTCGTCCATGTAGTCGCGCGGCATCAGCAGGCGGCCGTCATCGGTGCGCAGGCGGCACAGGATCTCGCCCATCTGCGCCGCGCCTCCGGCGAGCCGGCGGATCGGCTGCACGTGCAGTTCCAGCTGCCGCCGCCGCAGCAGCGACAGCGCCAGGGAGTGGGTCTCGAGCACGGCGCGGAGGGCGGCCGGGTCGCTCAGCCCCGGGGTGGCGAACACCGGCGCCGTCTCGCCGCGCTGGCGCGCCGCCTGCATGGCCCCGTAGGCCGCATCGAGCGCCAGGTCCAGCGACTGGCTGCTGCCGTCCCGCAGCGGGCACACGCCCAGGTGCGGTTCGAGCCTGACCTGGGTATCGCCCAGCCTGAACTCGACCTGCTCGATCCGGGCCAGCAGGTCCTTCCACGACACCTCGCCGGCCGCGGGCAGCAGCGCGAAGCGTCCCATTCCCAGGGTATAGGCGCGGATGTCCGGCGCCAGGTGGTCGTGGATCGCCGCGGTCAGGGCCTCCTGCGCAGGCAGGCCGTAGCCGGCCATCAGGTTGTCCAGGTGCTCGATCCCCAGGCAGGCGATCTCGGTGGGCACCAGCGCGCCATCGGCCAGGTCGTGGCGCAGGGCGTTGATGTTCGGCACGCCGCTGAGGCCATCGCGGCGGCTTTCCTGGGCCAGGCGCGCGATCGCGCGGCGGTTGTCGCGGGCGATGACCTGGGTCAGCACCATCAGCTGTTGCAGCACGCTCATCTCGAAGGCGATCTGCAGCAGGTGCAGGGCGTCGGTGCGCAGGCCGACGCGGGTGCCGGCACCGACCAGGTAGGTGAGCAGGAGCGTGACCGCCGCGATCAGCGGCGCCGACCAGCGCCAGGGCAGGCGCAGCACCGCCCAGATCATCAGTGCGGCGAGCATGAAGCGCTGGTCGAGCAGGCCGCCGAGCGGATGTTCGCCGCTGCCGGGCAGCGCCCACAGCAGCGCGGTCAGCAGCATCGAGTAGGCGCCCAGCAATACCCATTCCCACCACGGCGGGCGGCTGGGCATCGGCGCCGGTTCGTCGCGCCCGGTGAAGAACAGCAGCAGCGGCAAGGTCAGGCACAGCACGCCGAAGAAGCGCGCGAATCCCACCTGCAGCGTCTGCGCGAGCAGGTCGGGCGGGCTGACGGCGGAGAACAGGCCGTTGACCAGGGCGTGGGCCAGCGCCCAGCCCAGCGGATAGAGGACCAGGGCGATCGCGCCGAACGGCACGATGTCGCGCTGGCGGATCCGCGCCTGCTCCGGCGGCCGCGGCCATCCCATCCAGTGCGCGCACAGCACGGTCCAGCCGTACATCGCCGCGTACAGCGGCAGCGAGCGCAACAGCAGCTGCATGACATCCGGCGGCGAGCGCCAGAGCAACTGCACGCACCAGGCCAGGAACAGCGACAGATAGCCGATGCGGAAGTACAGCTTGTGCGGCGAAAGCATCGCCAGCGCCAGCAGCAGGCCCCATTGCAGGTGCGCCAGCGACGCGGTGGCCCCGCTCCCGAAGCCCGGCCAGTAGGGAATCCTGAGCAGAGGAAGGGGAAGGACGAAGCAGGCCACCGCGATGAGGATCGCGTCACGCGTATTGCGCCGTGTCCATCGCTGCATGACGCCCCCTGCGCCAGTGCCTGGTGCCACTATGCGGCGGCCCGTGGCAAATGGAAAGCGCCGCTCGGCCCGGCCGGGGCCGGTGCCGCACGGCGGGTGGCCGTTCCGGGACGAACGTCGCATCGGGTGCTCCGTGCCGCGCCGCGGCGGCCATCGCCGGGATATCGGCGTCGCCGGCGCCGGGCTTTACCGCCGGGGCCGGTCAGGGCGAGGCGACCCGGGCCCCGGCCTCGAAGGCGGCGTCGAACAGCCGCTGCACCGGGGTCGCCAGCTCCCCGGCCAGCGCCGCCAGCAGGAACAGGCCCATCAGCACCGCCACCGGCAGGCCGAGCTGGATCGGATTGAGCGCCGGCGCGGCGCGGGCGAGCACGCCGAAGGCCAGGTTGGTCGCCAGCAGCGCGACCATCACCGGCAGCGCCAGGAGCAGGCCGCCGCGCAGCACGACGCCGAACAGTTCGACGATGCTGCCCAGGCTGCCGCCCACGTCGCTCCAGGGCGTGCCGACCGGCAGCGCCTGGTAGCTGCGCACCAGCAGCGCGACCATCGCCAGGTGGCCGTCGGCGGCGAAGAACAGCAGGCCGAAGGCCAGGTAGAACCACTGCGCGACCACGCCCGAGCTGGTGCCGCGCAGGGGATCGTTCATCTGTGCGAAGGCCAGGCCCATGCCCTGCGAGACCAGCTCGCCGGCCACGGCCCCGGCCTCGAACACCAGGCGCAGGACGAACCCCATCGCAACCCCGAGGGCCACCTCGCGGGCCACGCCGAGGACGGTGGCCGCGTCGATGCCGGCGGAGGCCGGCGGTGGCGGCAGCAGCGGTGCGATCGCCATCGCCAGCGCCCCGGCCAGCAGCACCCGGACCCGGACCGGCACGGCGCGGGTGCCGACCAGCGGCATCGCCATCAGCATCGCGCCGGTGCGCAGCATGGTCCACATGACCGTGCCGATCATGCCGAACGCCTGCTGGCCGTCGATCAGGGTGGCGGTCGCCGGATCCATCGTGCAGCGCGCCCGGCTCAGCCGATCAGGTGCGGGATGCGCTGGAACAGCGCGGTGGTGTAGTCGACCAGGTAGGCCAGCAGGAAGCTGCCCAGCGCGAACAGCGAAGCGGTCAGCGCCACCGCCTTGGCGATGAAGGCGATGGTCGGCTCGTTGATCTGGGTGGCGGCCTGGACCACGCCGACCACCACGCCGACCACCAGCACCGCGACCAGCAGTGGGCCACCGACCCAGAGGGCGACTTCCAGGCCGCGGCGCAGTTCGGTGAGGGCAAGTTCAGGGCTCATGGGCGGGCTGATGCAAGGACGGTGCCAGTGTGGTGCTGGCATCCCGGCGCATAGCGCTGTCGATGTGGTTGCTGTTGTCGTTGCAAGTGCTGCTAGCTCCTCCGCTTTTGACTTCCCCGCCGGTAAAGCGAGCCGAGCATCGCAGGATGGCGGGGCCGAAGAGCTGCCCTTGTCTGAGCGAAGCGAGTTTGGGCAGCGTCCCGAAAAGGGGATAAATGCCCCGTCATCCGAGAAGCGCAGGGAACCGGCCGGCGCAGCCGGCCGGATCGCGTCCCCGGCTGTGCTTTCTTTTTTTGTTTACTTTGATCAGCCTTTGGCTGCTGTAAAGCGCTTCTTTGCACAAGCAAAGAAAAGTGACTCGCTCGATGCGAAGCAGCGAGTGAAAGCTGTGCGCTTGATCTGCCCAATGCGAAGCGAGGGCAAACGATGCTCGGCTCGCTCTACGGGCGGGGACATCAAGAGCAAATAGATCGACCGCAACCGCAAGCGCATTGGCCTCGGTGATGGCGCGCGTGACCGCAGGTGCGAAGGCGTCAGACCCCGTTGAAGCTCGCCGCCAGCGTGCCCACCGTCAGCACCCAGCCGTCGACCAGCACGAACAGCAGGATCTTGAACGGGGCCGAGATCAGCATCGGCGACAGCATCATCATGCCCATCGACATCAGCACGCTGGCCACGACCAGGTCGATGATCACGAACGGGATGAAGATCAGGAAGCCGATCTCGAAGGCGGTCTTCAGTTCGGAGGTCACGAACGAGGCCACCAGCACCGGGAACGGCACGTCTTCCGGGCCGGCGTAGGTGCCGTGGCCGGCCAGGCCGGCGAAGGTCATCAGGTCGGTTTCGCGCACCTGGGCCAGCATGAAGCCGCGCAGGGGCGCGGTGCCCAGGTCCCAGGCGGTACGGAAGTCGATGTCGCCGTTGAGGTACGGCGCGAAGCCGCCATCCCAGGCCTTCTGCCACACCGGCATCATGATCATCGCGGTCAGGAACAGGGCCAGGCCGACCAGGATCTGGTTGGACGGCGTCTGGCCGGTACCCAGCGCCTGGCGCAGCAGCGCCAGCACGATGATGATCCGGGTGAAGGCGGTCATGACCAGCAGCAGCGACGGCAGCAGGGTGATGGCCGTCATCAGCAGCAGGGTCTGCAGCGGCACGCTCACCGGGGCGTCGCCGATGCGGCCCACGGTCAGGTTGGGCAGCGACGGCACCTGCGGCGTGCCGCCGGGGGCGGCCAGGGCCAGCGCCGGTACCAGGGCGAGCAGGAGCAGGACGAGCAGGAGCAGGGTGCGGCGCGACATGGGTCAGGCGTCCTTGCGCAGCCGCTGCGACAGCAGCTGGGCGAAGTTGGGCAGGTCTTTCAGGTTCGGGAGCTTGGGCGGCTCGGCCGGCGGCAACGGTTGCGGCAGCTCGTGCAGGCGGCTGATGCCGGCGGCGGTGACGCCGAGCAGCAGTTGCTGGCCACCGACCTCGACCACCACCGCGCGTTCCTTCGCCCCCAGCTGCAGGCTGGCGACCACGCGCAGGCCCTCGGCCGGGCGGAAGCCGGCGCCGGGCAGGCGCCGCAGCATCCACGCCAGGCCCAGGATCAGGCCCAGCACCAGCAGCAGGGCGAAGAGCGCCCCGGCCAGGCCCGGCGAGGAGGGCGCATGCGCGGCCGGCACCGCGGCCTTCGCCGCCGGTGCGGCGGCGACGGCGAGGGCGGCCAGTGCGCTGCTCACCTCAGTCTCCGGATCCGCTCGCTGGGGCTGACCACGTCGGTCAGGCGCACGCCGAAGCGGTCGTTGATCACCACCACCTCGCCGTGGGCGATCAGGGTGCCGTTGACGTAGACGTCCAGCGGTTCGCCGGCGCCGCGCTCCAGCTCGATCACCGAGCCCTGGTTGAGCTGGAGCAGGTTGCGGATCGGCATCCGCGAGCGGCCCACTTCCAGCGACAGGGTCACCGGCACGTCGAGGATCACGTCGAGGTTGAGGTCGCGGGCCTCGAGTGCCGCGTCCGGTTGCAGCGCGTCGAACTGCGCCAGCGCGGTGGCGGAGTCTTCCTGGGTGTTCATGCGGGCGATTCCTCGGAAAGGGTGGCCGTGCGCGGCTGGGGCGCGCCCGGCGGGCGGGTCTGGACGATCTTCACCGCGTTGCGGCCGTGGGACAGGCCGAACTCGCCGGTGAACACCGGGATGTCCTCGACGCAGACCGGCACGCTCGAGGGCAGCTCGATCGGCAGGATGTCGCCGACCTTCAGCCGGGTGAGCTGGCGCAGGTCGATGCGCTTCTGCGCCAGCACGCTGGAGACGGTGACCTCGGCCAGCATCAGCTGCTCGCGCAGGGTGCTGTTCCAGCTCTCGTCGCGGTCGATGCGGTCGCTCTGGATGCCGGCGTCGAGCAGTTCGCGGATCGGCTCGAGCATCGAGTACGGCAGGGTGACGTGGATCTCGCCGCCGCCGCCCTCCAGTTCGACGTGGAAGCGACTGACCACCACGTACTCGCGCGGGGTGACGATGTTGGCGAAGTGCGGGTTGATCTCGGAATTGATGTACTCGAACTCCACGTCCATCACCGGCGCCCAGGCCTCGACCAGGTCGGTGAAGGTCTGCTTGAGCAGCAGCTGGATCACCCGCATCTCGGTCGGGGTGAACTCGCGGCCCTCGATGCGGGTGGGGTAACGTCCGTCGCCACCGAAGAAGTTGTCCACCACGGTGAACACCAGCTTGGGCTCGAACACGATCAGGCCCATGCCGCGCAGCGGCTTGAAGCGGATCAGGTTGAGGTTGGTCGGCACGTACAGCGAATGCATGTAGTCGCCGAACTTGACCAGGTCGATGCCGCGCACCGACAGGTCGGCCGAGCGCCGGATCAGGCTGAACAGGCCGATCCGCCACAGGCGCACGAAACGCTCGTTGACCATCTCCAGGGTCGGCATCCGGCCACGGATGATCCGGTCCTGGCTGGCGAAGTCGTAGGTGCGCGCCGTCCCCGGGTCGACCGGCTCGGGCTCGGTGCTGACCGCGCCGGAGTCGACGCCGTGCAGCAGCGCATCGATCTCGTCCTGGGACAGCAGGTCGTTGATGCTCATGGAGGCGCGCCGGTTACTGGGTGACGAAGCTGGTGAACAGCAGGTCTTCGACGCCGGGCTTGCCGGTTTCGGCGCGCATCAGCTTGCGCACCTCGGCCAGCGCCTGCGCCTGCAGCTTCTCCTTGCCGGCGCGATCGGCGATGCCCCGCGCATCCTGCTGGGCGAGCAGCATCAGCAGGCGGGCGCGGATCGCCGGCGCGTGGCGCTCGAGGTCCGACAGCGCGACCGCGTCGCGGGTCATCAGCTGGATCTCGACCTGCAGGTACTGCGGGCCGCCGGTGGCGCCGTTGAGGTTGACCACGAACGGTGGTTCCAGGGCCAGGTACTGCGCGGGGGCGGGCAGCTTGGGCTTGGCCGCTTCGGCGGCCGCGTGCTCGGCGGCGGCGGCCTTGCTCGAGCTCCAGTACCAGCCGCCGCCGGCGCCGGCGGCGGCCAGGACGGCGACCGCGCTGATGATCAGCGGCAGCTTGCTTCCGCCCTTGGCGGGCGGGGCGGCGCTCTTCTGCGCCGGGGATCGTGAATTCTTGTCGGCTGCGGTGGCCACGCGTCGATCTCCAGGAAGGTCCCCGGTTCAGGATGCAAGCGGCGTGCCGTGGCGAAGACGGGAATCCGTCGCCGGCCGCGGGCGGGCGCGAACGGGGGCGATGCGACCCAGCTTCCGTAGGAGCCCATCCTCATGGGCGACCGCGACTGCGCGCGACCGCGACTGTGTGTGCCCGCGGCGCCGGGCGAGCGCGGCGTGCGCGACCTTCGGGAGTCGCCTGGCCGGGCTTGCGTCGGGTCGCCCATGAGGATGGGCTCCTGCAGAAAGGGAGAGGCGCTAGGCGTAGGCGTCGAGAAGGCCCAGGCGCAGGGTGCGCGGGGCCGGCGTCGGCGTGTCGTCCGCCGCGGTGGCCACTTCGTCGCCTGGCCCGGTGCGCGACTGGCCGCTGCCATTGCCTGGGGAGTGCGATTGCTGGCCGACGCCGGCATGGGCCAGTTCGAAGCCCTGCTGGCCGAGCATCTCGCGCAGGCGCGGCAGGCTGCTTTCCAGCGCCTGGCGGACCTCGGGCTGGGCGCTGGTGAAGTCGGCGCGGACGCGGTCGCCATCCAGTTGCAGGCGGACCTCGACCGGCCCCAGCTCCTGCGGCGCGATGCGGATGTGGGCGTGGCCGATCTTCTGCCCGGCCAGCCACTGCACATGGGTGCCGATGTCGTCGGCGAAGCCTTCGCCCTGCAGCTGCGGCACCGGTGCGTCGTGCGGCGCCGACAGCGGAACCGCGGTCGCGCCGGCGGTATTGCCGTGACCCGGCGCCGGCGTGAGGTGGAGCGCGAACGGCGTGGCGGCCGGTGACGGTTCCGGCAGGGCCGCTGCATTGGCCTCGGCACCGGCTAGCACGAGCGCGGGTACCGAACCCTCGCCGCCGGCCGCCATGGCCGGCAGGGCGGGTCCGGCCGGCGCGGGAGCCGTAGCGGTGCCGGCGGTGCCGGCGACGGGCGCGGGCCCCGGGCTGGAGGCGACCTTGCCGACGGAATGTCCGGCCGGCAAGTCCAGGGTCGGCAAGGCGGAGGGTTGTGCGGGGAACGCGGGAGCCTGGACGGTAGGCATGGCTGCCGGCGGGGCCGGTGCCGGCACCGGCGGGGCGGCCAGCAGGCTGGCCAGTCCCGGGGGCGGCCAGCCGTCGGTGGTCGCACCGGTCTCTTCGCCGGCCTGCGTCGGGGCGCGCTCGGCGACGTCGGTATCGGTAGCGCTGTCGCCGGCCGCGTCCGCGGGCGACGCCTGCGCTTCGGCAGCTGGGTTCTTCGCAGCCGTTTCCCGCGATGACGCAGCGGGCGCCTCGGCATCGGCGCGCGAGTGGGCCGCGTCGCGCGAGGCCGGACGCGACGGGCCGGTCCCCGCACGGGCGGCCTGCGGCCCGCTGTCCCCGGCGCGGCCGAGCACGCGCGAGAAATCGTCGTCGCCGCTCCCCGAAGCCGAGGCCGGCGCGCCGCCGCCATTGGCCGGCGGCTTCGGGGCCGTCCCGGCGATCACCGACAGGTTCAACGCGGTTCTCCTTCCGTTTCGCCGGCCTGCTGCGCGGCGCGGACCCGGCGCGCGCCGAGGTCGTCCATCTCGCGCTGGCTGCGGCGTTCGTCGACCTTGCGCTCCTGCGCGCGATAACTGGCGGCCAGTTGCTCCAGCACCTGCTTGTCACGGCTGGCGAGCAGCAGCCGGGTACGCTCGGCCTCCAGCCGCTCGCGGCTGCTGTCGACGGTGCGGCTCTGCTGCTCCACCGCGCTCTCCAGGCGGTCGAGAAATGCGCGCCGGTTGGCCAGCTGCGCCGGGCTGATCGCCGCCATCTGGCTGGAGGCGTATTCCTCGGCGTAGCGGCGCAGCTCGGCCAGCCGCGATTCCTGCATCTCGTGCGCACGCTGGCGCTCGGCCAGCTCGCGGGCCACCGCGT
This sequence comes from Pseudoxanthomonas sp. Soil82, assembly GCF_040446535.1. NCBI lineage: Bacteria > Pseudomonadati > Pseudomonadota > Gammaproteobacteria > Lysobacterales > Lysobacteraceae > Pseudoxanthomonas > Pseudoxanthomonas sp. Soil82. The sequence continues at coordinate 179,728 of NZ_JBEAAK010000003.1, read as the reverse complement.
CCTCGTGGTCCTGCGCGCGGCGCAGCAGGGGGTCGAAGCGGCGGGACTGCATCATGCGGCGTTCTCCTTGTGTTGCGCCCGGTTGCGCTGCAGCAGGTCGGCGAGCGCGCCGCGGCTGTGCTCCAGGTCGGCGGCGCGGGCCACGTCCTGGCCGAGGAACTCGACGATCTCCGGCCAGCGCTCCAGCGCCTCGTCCACCACCGGATCGTTGCCGCGCTGGTAGGCGCCGATCGCGATCAGGTCGCGGTTGCTGTTGTAGGCGGCGACCAGTCGCTTGAGCGCACGGATGCGCTCGCGCCAAGTCTCGTCGGCGATGTCCTGGACCACGCGGCTGACCGAGGACTCCACGTCGATGGCCGGGTACAGGCCGGCGTCGGCGATCCGGCGCGAAAGCAGGATGTGGCCGTCGAGGATCGCGCGCGCCGCGTCGGCGATCGGATCCTGCGGATCGTCGCCTTCGGTGAGCACGGTGTAGAAGGCGGTGATCGAGCCGCGGCCGGCCGCGCCGTTGCCGGCGCGCTCGACCAGCGCCGGCAGCTTGGCGAACACCGACGGCGGGTAGCCGCGGGTGGTCGGCGGCTCGCCGACCGACAGGCCGATCTCGCGCTGGGCCTGGGCGAAACGGGTCAGCGAGTCCATCAGCAGCAGCACGTTCAGGCCCTGGTCGCGGAACCACTCGGCGATGGCGGTGGCGCGGTAGGCGCCGTGCAGGCGCGCCAGCGGCGGTCGGTCGGCCGGCGCGGCCACCACCACGGCGCGCCGCAGGCCTTCCTCGCCCAGGGTGGTCTCGACGAAATCGCGCACCTCGCGGCCGCGCTCGCCGATCAGGCCCACGACGATGACATCGGCCGCGGTGAAGCGGGTCATCATCCCCAGCAACGTGGACTTGCCCACGCCCGAGCCGGCGAACAGGCCCACGCGCTGGCCGCGACCGATCGGCAGCAAGGCGTTGATCGCGCGCACGCCCACGTCCAGCGGCTGGATGATCGGCTCGCGAGCCAGCGGGTTGATCGCCACGCCGGCCATGCCGACGCTGCCCTCGGCCCGGACCGGGCCCTTGCCGTCCAGCGGCACGCCGTCGGAATCGATCACCCGGCCGAGCAGGCCTTCGCCGACCTCGACGCCGCCGCGGCGGCGCACCGGCACCACCCGCGCGTTCGGCAGCAACCCGTGCAGCTCGGCGCTGGGCATCAGGGAGGTGCGCTCGCCGGCGAAGCCGACCACTTCTGCTTCGACCCAGCCGCCGTCCGCTACTTCGACCTTGCAGGTCGCGCCCATCGGCGCCTCGCAGCCGACCGCTTCCAGGGTCAGGCCGACCGCGCGGCGGAGGATGCCCTCGCGGATCAGGCCACGGCCGCTGGCGGTGTCGAGCGCGATACCTTCCAGCCGCGCGGCCAGGCGCAGGTTGCGCGCGGCCAGCCAGTCGGCCGGCACCGCGCCGGTGACGGGGTGTTCGCTGGCCGGGGAGGGCGGCGGCGTCATGCGCCGCTCCCCGACTTGCGGATCACCGTTTCCAGCGCGCCGCGCAGGCGCGCCTCCAGGGTGCCGTCGATGCGCACGCTTTCGGCATGCACGCGCAGGTCGCCGCGGCCCAGCGACGGATCCGGGACCAGGCGCGCGCCCGAGACCAGCGCCAGCAGCGGCGCCAGGGCGTGGATGTCGTCCGGATGCAGGCGCACCTCGGCCTCGCGGCTGGTGCCGCCGACCGCGTCGAGGGCCTCGCCGACCAGGTCCGACAGCAGCACCGGGTCGGCATCGTAGGCGCGGCCGACCAGCGAGCCGGCGATGCGCACCGCCAGCTCGCCCAGCGCGGCGCTGACCTCGTCCTCGAGGCGGGCGAGGGGACGGGTGAAGTTGTCGAGGATGCCTTCGATCTGGGCGGCCAGGCGACGCACCTCGGCCTGGCCCTGGGCGAAGCCCTCCTGGTGGCCCTGGGCCAGCCCGGCCTCGTAGCCGTCGCGGCGCGCGGCTTCCTCGATCGCCTGGATCTCTTCCAGGCTGGGCGGGCGCGGCACCGGCACGTCGGCCACCGCCTCGGCGGCCGCCCGGGGGCCGGCCGCCAGGTCCGGTGCAAGCCAGCGGACAGCCGCGCTCATACCAGCTCCTCGCTGCCGCCACCGTTGAGCGCGATCACGCCTTCGTCGGCCATGCGGCGCACGATGGTGAGGATCTCCTTTTGCGCCGCCTCCACGTCGGACAGGCGCACCGGGCCGCGCGCTTCCATGTCCTCGAGCAGGATCTCGGCGGCGCGCTGGGACATGTTGCGGGTGATCTTCTCGCGCACCTTGACGTCGGCGCCGCGCAGGGCGATGCCGAGCCGCTCGCCGGACACTTCGCGCAGCAGCGACTGCAGCTCGCGGTCGTCCAGCTCGACCAGGTCGTCGAACACGAACATCAGGTCCTGGATGCGGTTGCTCAGCTCCTGGTCGACCTGCGAGATCGCGCCGAGGATCGACTGGTCCTGCCCGGTCTCCAGGTAGTTGAGGATGTTGGCCGCGACCTTGACCCCGCCGATGTTCGACGATTTCAGGTTCTGCGCGCCGGCGAACTGGCGCTCCATGATCTCGTTGAGCTCGTTGAGGGCGTTGGGCGGGATGCCGTCCAGGGTCGCGATCCGCAGCAGCACGTCGGCGCGGGTGCGCTCGGGCAGCAGCTTGAGGGTGTCGGCGGCGTGGTCGCCGTCCAGGTGGGAGAGCACGATGGCGATGATCTGCGGATGCTCGTTGCGGACCAGGTCGGCGATGGCGCGCGCGTCCATCCACTTGAGCGTGTCCAGGCCGGTGGTGTTGCGGCCGAGCAGGATGCGGTCGATCAGGCCGCCGGCCTTGTCCGCGCCCAGCGCCTGGATCAGCACGTTGCGGATGTAGTCGTCGGCGCCCACGCCCAGCGAGGTCTGCTTGTCGAGCGCGCCGGTGAAGTCGTCCATCACCCGCATGACCTGCTCGCGGCTGACCCCGCTCATCGTGGCCATGGCCAGGCCGAGCTTCTGCACTTCCTTGGCGCTCATGTGCTTGAGCACCTCGGCGGCGTCGGCCTCGCCCAGCGACAGCAGCAGGACCGCGGCGCGCTGCACGCCGTTGAGGTCTTCGTGGGCGTTATGCGGCTTCATTTCCCAACCAGTCCTTGACCACCTGCGCGACCCGCTTGGAGTCGGTCTTGACCGCCTCGCGCGCGTTGCGCAGGCGGTCCTCGTAGGCATCGGACGGCAGCGCCATGGGCTGCCGGCTCCGGCCGATCTGGGCGACGTCGTCGGCCAGCGCCGGCAACTCGTCTTCCACCAGCGACACCTCGGCGGTCTGCTCGGCCAGCGCCTCGGCGCGGGACTTCGCCTTCGGCGCCGGGCCGGCGATCTGGCGCAGGGCCGGGCGCAGCACGCCGAACAGCAGCGCCAGCACGACCAGGGCGCCGAGCACCAGGCGGGCGATGTCGCGCAGGCGCGGGTCCTCCCACCACTTCGCCGGCTCGACCGCCTGGCCGTCCTCGCGCACGAACGGCGCGTTGACCACCGAAACCACGTCGCCGCGCGCGGCGTCGAAGCCCACGGCCTGGCGGACCAGGTCCTCCACGCGCTTGATTTCCTCGGCGCTGAGCGCCTGCAGCGCCGGCTTGCCGTCCTTGCCCGGGCGCGGCACGTGGTCGACCAGCACCGCCGCGGTGACCCGGCGGATGCGGCCGGCCGGCTGGCGGGTGTGCTGCAGGGTGCGGTCGAGCTCGAAGTTGCGGGTGGCGCTGCGCGAGGTTTCCGTCGGCGCCGCGGCCGCCGCAGTGGCCGCGGCCGGAGCCGCACCGGCAGGCGCCGGCGTGCCATTGGCCTGCTGCGCGGCGACCGCGCCTGGCGGGGTGTTGCTGGTCGCGCCGGGGATGCCCTGCGGGCCTTCGGCCGCCGAGCTGTTCTCCGAGACCTGCTCGCTGCGCAGCTTCGGCGGTTCGGCATTGAACAGCTCGCGCGCCTCCTCGGTGACCGAGAAGTCCATGTCGACGGTGACTTCGGCGTTGACCCGGCCCGGCCCGGTCAGCGGCTCGAGCAGTTCGCGGATGCGCTGGTTGTACGAGGTTTCCTGGCGGCGTGCCTGTTCGAACTGGGCCGCGCTGAGCGCCGATTCGCTGTCGGCGCTGTTGCTGCTGAGCAGGCGCCCGTTCTGGTCGACCACGGTGACCCGCTCTGGCGCCAGGTCCGGGATCGAGGACGACACCAGGTGGACGATGGCGTCGACCTGGTTGCGCTCCAGCAGCGCGCCCGAGCGCAGCTCCAGTACCACCGAGGCGCTGGCGGCCTCGCGCTGGCGGGTGAACGCCGACGGCTTGGGGATGGCCAGGTGCACGCGCGCGTCGCGGACCGGGCGCAGGGTGGCGATGGTGCGCACCAGTTCGGTTTCCAGCGCGTGCTGGTAACGGGCGTTCTCGACGAACTGGCTGACGCCGAAGCCGGGGTCGCGCTCCATCAGCTCGAAACCGAGCCGGCCGCTGTCGGTGAGGCCGGAGCCGGCCAGCTTCAGGCGCGCGTCGTGGAGGTTGGCCTCGGGCACCGAGATCGCGCCGGTGGCCTGGTCGAGCTTGAACGGAATCTGCGCGGCGCGCAGCAGGTCGGCGGCCTCGGCCGTGGCCTTCGGGTCCAGGCCGGTGTACAGCGGGCTGAAGTTCGGCTTCTGCGACCAGAAGAACACGTAGAGCCCGACGGCCACGGCCAGCGCGATCATCAGCAGCGTGCCGGCCTTGCGGCCCAGCTGCATCTCCTGCAGCTTGACCACGGCCGAGGCGGCCTTTTCGGTCGCCTGCTCGCGGTTGAACGAATCCTTGGTGATCGAAAGCGCCATCGCGGTCCGGTCCCTGCGTTAGAGCGGCATGTTCATGACGTCCTGGTACGCCTGTACCAGTCGGTTGCGTACTTCCACGGTGGCGCGGAACGCCACCTGCGACTGCTGCGAGGCGACCATGACCCGGGCCAGGTCGGCACCGGGGTCGCCGCGTTCGAAGGCGCGCTGCAAGGCGCCGGCCTTCTCCTGCGCGGCGCTGACGCCGTCGATCGCGCTGCGCAGGGTCTCGCTGAAGCTCGGGCCGGAGACCGCGCCGGCCTGGCCGGGCGCCTGCAGCCCCTGCAGCCCCTGGATCGCATCGCTGCGCGCCATGTCGCCGGCCACCCGCGGGGCCTGACCCAGCTGGCTCTGGTAGGCGCGGATCTGCGACAGGACGGAGCTGATCGAATCGGTCATGGGACCCCCGGGCGGTGCACGCCGTCCACGATGCAAGCGGCGTGCCGCGACGGTGCCGGGTTCCCGGCGGAGCGCTGGGGGGAGCGGGTGCCCCGTTGTAGGAGCCGATCTTCATCGGCGACCCGACGCCACTCGGCAAAGGGGGCACCCAGATAGTCCCGGCGCCCGTGTCGCCGATAAAGATCGGCTCCTACAGGGGCGCGGGCCTGGAAGGTTCAGTCCGGCAGCCAGGCGCTACGCCAGGCGTCCAGGCCGGCGCCTTCCAGCATCCAGTCCCGGCGCACCGCCGCGCGCAGCGCCTGGCCGGCGGCGAGGCTGGCCGGGCGGTCGGCCAGGTGCATGCGGATGGCCTCGATCCAGTCCTGCCGGCGGTTGCGCACGCGCGTGGCCGGCAGGTCGCCGCGGTAGGGCAGCAGGTCGCTGCACACCACCGGGTAGCCGCAGGCGCCGTACTCGAGCAGGCGCAGGTTGCTCTTGCAGGTGTTGAACGGATGGTCCTGCAGCGGCGCCACCGCCAGGTCCAGGCCCAGCGCGGCCAGCGCCCGCGGGTACTGGCCAATCGGCACGCCCGGGTGGAACTCGGCCACGTGGCGGCGCAGCGGTTCCGGGCACATGCCGAAGAACACCCAGTCCACCTCGCCGGCCAGCGCGCGGACCACCTCGGCGATCACCGCCAGGTCGCCATCGTGGCTGACCCCGCCGGCCCAGCCGACCCGCGGCTTGCCGGCGCGCTTGCCCGGCGCCGGCAGTGCCGTCCAATGGCGCGGATCGAGCAGGTTCTCCGCGACCCGGATATCGGCATGCCAGCCGGCGCAGGCCTCGGCCAGCGCCGGGGTCGAGACTACGAAGCGGTCGGCATGGGCCAGGCCCTCGCGCAGGCGCCGGGTCACGTCGCGCGGCATGTGCCGGCGGTGGATGTTGGCCGCGGGCAGGTCCGGCAGCCAGTCGTCGAGTTCGTAGACCTTGAAGGCCGGGGAGAAGCGGTGCAGCCGGCGCAGGCGCGCCAGGTCGGCATCGGCCACGCGCCGCTGCATCACCAGCACGTCCGGGGCGAAGCGCTCGACCTCGACCACGTCCAGCGGCCGCGGGCATGCCGCACCGTCGATCGTCCCGGCGGCGCGCAACGCCGCGAACGGCTGCAGCACCCGGTAGTGGCCGCTGCCGTGGCCATCGCTGGGCAGCGCCAGCACCCGCGGCAGCGGTCGCCAGGGCAGCGGATCCCAGGTCAGCTCGCTCTGCTCGAGCTCGAAGCCAGCGGCCACGTCCAGGCGCAGGTTGGGGCTGTAGGCGGGATCGCGCGCCAACGCCGGCAGCCAGCGCTCGCACAGGGCATCGAACGCCGGTTCCGGCAGCGGCGCCGGGTCGGGCCCGTGCAGCAGCAGCGCCTCGGGCGTGCAGACCACCAGCCGCCCGAGCGCGCCGGCGCGCAGGCACAGATCGACATCCGCGCCCCCGGCCGGGAACGCGGCGGCGTCGAATCCACCGAGCTGGTCGAACAGGCCGCGCTCGACCAGCAGGCAGCTGCCGGAGACCGCCGAGCAGTCCTGGGCCACCCGCAGGCGCTCCATGTAACCGCCGGCCTGCATGGGCTTGCCGAGGAACATCCGGCCAGCGCCCTCGCGCAGCCCGGGCACCAGGCCGGCATGGGTGATGGTGCCGTCGGCCGAAACCGTTCGCGCGCCGACGATCCCCACCTCCGGGCGCAGGCCGTGGTTGAGCAGGGCATGCAGCCACTGCGGCTGCACCGCCGCCGCGTCCGCATCCAGGAACAGGCAGAAGACCCCGCTCGCGTCCGCGGCGGCGAGATTGCGGGCGGCGGACGGGGCGAGCGGGCCGGTCGTCGCGACCACCCGCACGCGCCCGGCAGCGAGGCCAGCGACCTGGTGCATCCAGTCGCGCACCTCGGGGGTGCTGGCGTTGTCGACCAGCAGCAGTTCGTAGTCCGGCCAGGCCGTGTGCTCGAGGATCGAGAGCACGCACCGCTCCAGCACCGCCAGGCTGTCCGGAGCAAGGACGATGAGCGACACCCGGGGCTGGGCCGGGTGCCCGTAGTCGATCCGGTGCAGGCCGGGCCCGGCCTCATGGACCTGCGCCTGTTCGTAGCCGCGGGCGTGCAGGTGGCGGGCGATCGCGTTCCGCTGCGCGGCGTCGGCGCGGCGCGGCGGCGCGCAGACCAGCAGCGGTTCGGCCAGGTGGCCGATCCCGTCCAGTCCGTCGCGTTCGAGCAGGCGCAGGATCAGGTCCAGTTCGTGGGCGCCGGCATGCGCGCGGTCGAAGCCGCCCGCGGCCAGCACCGCATCGCGGCGGAACACCCAGTGCCCGGCCATGGCGCAGGGGCTGCCCAGCAGCAGGTCCAGGTTGAGGTCCGGGCGCAGCGCCGGCGCCGTGTTGCCGGCGGCATCGCGGTACCACTCGTCGGCGAACAGCGCGCGCAGGCTGCCGCTGGCGGCCAGCGCGACCGCCAGGCGGGCCAGGCCGCCGGCGGTGAATTCGGTGCCGGCCTCGACCACCAGCAGCCATTCCACGTCCCAGCCGGCGATGGCGGCATTGAGCGCGCCGGCCGGGTCGCGTTCGTCCCAGGGCAGTGGTTGCATGTCGATGGACCCGGCGGCGTCGACCGGCGCACCCGCCACCCTGGCCTGCACCCGCAGGCCGGGCCGGGCGTTCGCGGCCAGGCTGTGCACGGTGGCCTGCGCGCCGCCGGGTGCACGCGCATCCGGCACGACCAGCACGCCCAGGCGGGGAGGGGCAGCGGCCGCCAGGTGCGCGTCCAGCAGTTCCGCCTGCACGCCGGCCGGCCGGCGTACCCGCAGCCAATCGGCGCGGTGCCAGTGCGGCATCCTCGCCGCGTGGGCCTGCTCGAGCGCATCGACCAGGTCGATCCGCTGCATCGGCGCGGACCCGTCGAGGGGACCGGCCGCCACCTGCCGCGACCCATCCTCGCCGCGGTACCAGCCCAGCGAGCGGATGCCCGCGCGCAGGGCCTCGTGGCCGGGATTGCCGATGCCGGGGCGGTCGCGCCCGATCTGGCTGAACTGCTCGGGCGATACGCGGAAGTCCACCAGCGCCGCACCCAGCATCGCCGCCGGTCCGGAACGCAGCAGCTTGACGTAGAGGGCCAGGTCGGCGACCCAGGTAACGCGCACGCCGTCCAGCACCGACAGGCCGTCGCCCATCGCCAGCAGCGGCTCGCGCCGGCACATGACCGCGCTCGGTTCCCCGAGGAAGTTGAGCGTGCGGTCGGCGAGGAAGCAGGCGATGTCGTGGCCGTCGACCAGCAGGTCCGCGGGCGGGAAGGCGGTGGCCACGGTATCGGGCAGCGGCTCGCCGGCCTCGTCCACCAGTCGCCTGCGCACCGTCGCCAGCGCCGCCTGCGGGGCGCGCGCGAACGCCTCCACCAGCGCGGCGATGCAGCCGTCGTGCAGCACGTCGTCGTCGTGCAGGAACTTGATGTATTCGCCCGCGCTCATCGCGATGGCGCGCGCGGTGCTGCGGGTCTCCCACAGGCGCGAGGGATTGCGCGAGTAGCGCACCGGGAACCCGGCCCCGGCGGCGAACGCCTCGACGATGGCCTGGATGCGGCCGTCGCGGGAGTCGTCGCAGACCACCAGTTCCAGCGGCCGGTAGGTCTGCCGGCGCACGCTCTCCAGCGCCTGCGGCAGCCAGGTCGGCTTGTAGGCGGGCATGACCACGCTGACCAGCGGCCCCTGCATCGCCGGTTCCCCGCTCATCGCCGGCTCCGCGCGGCGATGGCCGCCTGCAGGCGCTCGACCAGCCTTCGCGAGTTGCCGGCGTCGCCGTGCTGGAAGAACAGCCGTTGCGCGGCGCGGTAGCGCTCGTCCGGAACGCAGGCCGGGCGCGACAGGATGGCCTCCAGCGCGGCCAGCAAGGCCTGGAAGTCGGTCGCGACCGGGCCGGGGAAGGCCAGCTCCATGTCGTAGAGCAGGCCGTTCTGGCGCTGGCTGTAGTGCTCCAGGTCGTAGGCGAAGCTGACCACCGGCAGGTCCAGGTACAGCGCATCGATGTAGACCGAGGAGTAGTCGGTCAGCACCACCGCGCTCTCGCGCAGCAGCGGCGCCAGCTCGTGGAAGCTGGCGTGGTCCAGGTCGACCAGGGTGCGGCCGTCGAAGTGTTCGCGCGCGAACGGCGAAGGCGCGTTGGCCAGGTAGTGGCCGCGCATCCCGAGCATGGCGCCGTGGCGCTCCAGCAGCAGTTTCAGCCGTTGCACCTCGGTGTCGCCGAAGCGATAGCACAGGTCGCGGGCCACGCTGGCATCGCGGTAGGTCGGCGCGTACAGCACCAGGCGCCGGCCCTGGCGCAGCACACGCACCCGCTGCAGCTCGGCGGCCAGCGCCGCTGGCAGCGCGGCCTCGTCCATGCGGAGGAAATCGTTGCGCGGCAGGCCGGTGACCCACACCCGGTCGGGCGGCAGCGGGTGGAAGATCGCGGCCATGGCGTGGCTGTCCACCGGGGACGACGCCACCAGGCCGTCGTAGTGCCGGCGCTCGCGCCGGCGCGAGCGGTTGCGGTCGCCGTGGTGGCGCTGCTGCGGGTGGGCGAGTGCGAACAGCCGCTTGAGCGGGATGCCGTGCCACAGGTTGACCACCACCCGGCGACCGAACCACGGCCGCGGCGCGGCGAAGCCGCCGCCTTGCCAGGCCAGCGACATGTCCATGGCGGTGGAGTTGGTCAACAACAGCACCCCGCAGCGCGCCAGCGCCCACAGCCCGGCCAGGCTGTCGAGGTCGGCGATCCGGGTGCCGGGGCCTTCCTCGATGCCCGGTGGCCGGTGGCCGCCGCGGACGAAGATCCAGCGCTGCAGGCCGGGCTCGTGCTTGACCTGCTCGAACACCGCGCGTGCGTTCTCGACGAACTGGCCCGGCTTGAGCGGATGGGCGAAGAAGGCCCAGCGGTCCAGCCGCTTGGGCACCAGCAGGTCCAGCAGCCGCCACAGCGCCAGCAGCGGCAGCCCGAGCCAGGCGCGGGTGATCCGCCGCCGCCAGGGCGGCGGGCTGGCCACCGCCACGCTCACGCCGCGCGGACCCGCGCCGGCGCTGCGACCAGGGCGCAGATGCGTTCCACGTCGGCGTCGCCCAGGTCGGGGTGGATCGGCAGGCACAGCACCCGGCGCGCGGCGGCGCTGGCGACCGGCAGGTTGTCGGCCGCCGCCGAGGGCAGGCCGCGGTACATCGGGAACTCGCTGATCAGCGGGTAGAAATAGCGGCGCACCAGGACCTGCTGGTCGCGCATGCGCTGGTACAGCTCGTCGCGCTGCAGCGGGAACTCGTCGCCGACCATCACCGGGAAGTAGGCGTGGTTGCCCTCCACGCCGGCGGGCGCGCGCAGGCAGCGCAGGCCGGGGATCCCCGCCAGCAGGCGCCGGTACAGCGCATCGATCTGCGCCCGGCGCTCCAGCGCACGGTCGATGTGCTTGAGCTGGAGCAGGCCGAAGGCGGCGCAGACCTCGTTCATCTTGCCGTTGATGCCCGGCGCCACCACCGTGGTCTCGTTGACGAAGCCGAAGTTCTTCAGGTGGTCGATGCGCTGCTTGGTGCGCGCATCCGGGCAGATGATCGCGCCGCCCTCGAAGGTGTTGAACACCTTGGTGGCGTGGAAGCTCAGCACGGAAAGGTCGCCGTGGCGCAGCACGCTGCCGCGGCCGTCGCGCACGCCGAAGGCATGGGCGGCGTCGTAAATCACCTTGAGGTTGTAGTTTTCGGCGATGCGGTCGATGCCGTCGACGTCGCAGGGCGTGCCGTAGCAGTGCACCGGCAGGATCGCCGTGGTCTGCGGGGTGATCGCCGCCTCGACCCTGGCCGGGTCCAGGTTGAGGGTGACCGGGTCGACGTCGACGAACACCGGCTTGATCCCGTTCCACAGCAGCGAGTGGGCGGTGGCCACGAACGAGTACGGGGTGGTGATCACCTCGCCGGTGACGCGCAGCGCCTGCAGCGCGGTGACCAGGGCCAGGGTGCCGTTGGCGAACAGGGCGATGTGCTCCACCCCCAGGTAGGCGCACAGGGCCTTCTCCAGGGCCTGGTGCATGCTGCCGCCATTGGTGAGGATCCGGCTCTCCCAGATCCGTTCCAGGTACGGGACGAATTCCTCCAGCGGCGGCAGCAGCGGGCTGGTGACGGGAATGGGCTTGTTGGCTTTCATCCGGCGGCCCTCCGGGGCGCGATGCCGGCACCGAGCCGGCAGCGCTGCCGATGCAAGCGCCGTGCCGCCGGCGGCACGCCGGTCAGTTGGCGGCGAACCCCATCCCCCCGGCTTCCGGCGAATGCAGCAGGCGGCCGTGCGCGTTGGCCAGCGGCAGCCTTGGCAGCCAGTCGGCCGGTACCATGGCCTGGCCGATCCGGTAGCGGCCCGCGCCGCCGTCGGGGGTCGTGTAGTGCATGACCAGTCCGTACAGCGCGCCCGGTTCCCAGGCCTTGTCGTCGAGGCTGAGCGCGTAACGCCAGCGGTGCTCGTCGACCCGGCCCAGCGGCTGGAACCACCAGCCGCCCTCGCCATGGATCGAGTGCAGCTCGAACCGGACCTCGCAGCGCTCCATGATCCGCTCGTGCAGGTGCAGGGTCAGGGCCAGCCGGCGGTCGTCCAGGTCCACGTCCAGCAGCTGGAAGAAGCCCACGGTGGGGAAATCCAGGCGCATGGTCTCGCGGGGCAGCGGGATCTCCGGGTTGTCCAGCAGCGGTTGCTGCCAGTAGCAGGCGCCGTCGATCTCCGCGATCCAGCCGCGCTCGGTGGTCACGCCGAGCAGGAAGCACAGCGCTTCCACCTCGCCGCGCCGGATCAGCTCCAGGTAGAGGCAGCGGCGCGGGCCGAGGGAGCGCCAGTCCAGGTCGCCGTACAGGTCCAGCAGTTCCTGCATCGCGGCGATGAAGACCCGGCGGAAGGAGGGCGAGGCGACGATGCCGTTGGCCGCGTGGAGTGCGCGCTGCAGGTTGCTCACGGCGATCGCGTCGCGCCAGGCGTGCGCCTCCGGCAGGTCGCGGTACTGCTCCCACTCGATCCGGACCGAGTGCATGCGGTCCAGGAAGTTGTCGCACTGGCGGATGTTCTGGGTGATCGAACGCGACAGTCCCTCGCCGCGCACGCGCCACAGGTAGACCAGTTCGGGGACGACCGCCGTGCGCCGGCTGCACCAGTACGCCCTGTGCACGAAGGGCCGGTCGGCGTACAGCAGCCCCGGTTCCATGCCCAGGCCGTGCTGGCGCAGGAAGGCGGTGCGGAAGACCTTGTTCCAGTAGAAGCCGTCGTGGTGCAGGTCGGGGAACTGGTCCACCGAGTCGAACGCCTGCCGTCGCGACCACACGTAGGGCTCGTACAGGAATGCGACCGAGGACAGGCCCCTGGCGGTCAGTCGCGCGGCGCGCCCCACGGTGATGTCGGCGCCAGTGCGCAGCGCCTGCTCCATCAGCAGGCGATAGCCGGCCGGGGTGACCAGGTCGTCCGAATCGACCAGGGCCACGTACTCGCCGCGCGCCAGCGACACGCCCAGGTTGCCGGAAACCGCGCCGCCTTCGTTGGCCTTGCTGATGCAGCGGAAGTTCGGGTGCGCGGCTTCGTACTCGCGGCAGATGGCCAGGCTGTCGTCGGTGCTGGCGTCGTCGATCGCGATCACCTCGATGTTGCGGTACTGCTGGCCGAGCAGGGAATCGAAGCATTCGCGCAGGTAGGGCGCGGTGTTGTAGACCAGCACCACGATCGACAGCAGCGGTCCGGGTCCGGCGGGGAAGGGCGGGGGGCAGGTCATGCGCGCAGGTCCAGCAGTTGCTCCACCGCGTCGAGGTCGAACACCGGGATCCCGCAGGACTCCAGCACGTCGCGGCGCTCGCGGAAGGAGTCGTCGATGAAGATCGCGGCCGGGTCGCGGCCGATCGCCGCGCTCTTGGGCGAGCCGTCCTCGATGTGCACCACCCGCTCGAACAGCCCGGGGCTGATATGCAGGCGGTCCAGGGTTTCCAGCGGCCGCCGCGCGTGCCGGGTCACGAGCACCACCGGCACCTTGCGTGCGCTCCACTGGTAGAGCAGGGCCATCAGCAGGGGGTTGGGCGCGTCGTCCACCACCAGGGTGTCGTCCAGGTCCAGGTACACGCGCTCGTAACGCAGGCCGGTGCGGTAACGGTTGCCCAGGGCGCGGTCCAGCACCAGCGGATAGTCCTGCGCGAGCACCGCGAACGGCCGCCCCAGGTGCGCGTATATCCCCAGCAACGGATAGTTGATGCCGCGTGCGCGCGACAGGCCCATCGAGCCGGCGATCCGCGGCGCGACCTCCAGCAGTTTCGGCCGGCCGTCGCGGTCGCGCCGCGCCTGGAAGAACCAGGCGCCGCGCAGGCGCAGCTCGCCGGCGATGGCCGTCGCCATGGCGTCGATGCCGGCATCGGCCGGCACCGGCTCGGTGCGCACGCTGATGCCCGACTTGACCCGTGCCCGGCGCCTCGGCGCCGCGTGCAGCAGCCGGCCATCGGCATCGGAGATGCAGTCGACCGTGTATTCCTCGCCGGGCAAGTACTCGTTGACCACGTAGTCGATGCCGCTGTCCAGCAGCTGGCGATGCCGCTGCGGGTCGTCCACGCGTTCGGCACCCTGGCTGCCCTGGCCGATGGCCGGCTTGGCGAACACCGGATAGGCCGGCGCCGGCCACGCTACCGCCGGTGGCACGATGCCCAGCTTCTCCAGGCGCGCGTAGGTCAGGCGCTTGTCGCGGCAGACCTGCGCGGTGTCGGCATCGGGCACCATCGCCGGCGCGCGCAGGCGCGATCCGGCCTGCGCCAGCAGCGGGATCACGCTGTCGTGCGCCGGCACCACCAGGTCGATGGCCCACTCGTCGATCAGGCCGTTGAGCTGTCCGACCAGGTCGTCCGAGCCGGCCTGCGCGGCGATCTGGCGGTAACGCGCGTAGACGAACTCGCCGTGGTCGGAGACCGAGGAGGCGCCATGCAGGCGGATGTCCTTGGCGTAGCGCAGCGCGGCATGGATCTCCAGGCCGATCTCCGAGCCGCAGGGGAAGACCAGGATGTTCAGGCGAGGCATGCGCGCGCCTCCGCCGTTCCGCGCTCGCCGGCGCGACCGGCATCGGCTGCCGGTGCCGGGCCGAACACCGCGTCCACCACCCGCTGCGCGCAGCGGCCATCGGCCAGCGTGCAATAGCGTTCGCGGAACCGGCGGTAGCGATCGGCGTACCGGGCGGACACGGCCGGCAGGTCGGCCAGCAGCGCCAGCAGCTGGCTGGAATCGCGGGCGACCGGACCGGGCAGGTCGCGTTCCACGTCCAGGTAGAAGCCGCGCACCTGGCGGGCGTAGAGATCCAGGTCGTAGCAGTAGAACAGGATCGGTCGCCCGGTCACGGCGAAGTCGAAGAACACCGACGAGTAGTCGGTGACCAGCACGTCGGCCAGCGCGCACAGCTCGGTGATGTCCTCCAGGTGCGAGACGTCGCGGACATTGTCCGGCAGCGCCGCCGCGTCCAGGCCGGCCGCCACCAGGTGGTGGGCCTTGATCAGCAGCATCTGGTCCGGCGCCAGCGCGGCCGACACCGCCTGCAGGTCCAGGTGGAGGTCGAAATCGAAGCGCCACGGACCGACCGGGCGATGGTCGCGCCAGGTCGGTGCGTACAGCACGAACCGCCGGTCGGCCGGCAGTCCCAGGCGCGCGGCCACGGCCGAACGGTCCAGGGAGGCATCGAGCAGCGGATCGGTCAGCGGATAGCCCGCCTCCAGCACCGGTCCCTCGTGGCGGAACGCGCGGCGCAGGGTGCCGGTCGAGTAGGCGTTGGCGCTCAGCAGCACGCTCCAGCCGCGCGACTCGCCATGGAAATTGGCGCGCGCCGCCGCTTCGGGCCCGTCCACCTCGATGTCCCAGCCCAGGCGCTTGAGCGGGGTGCCGTGCCAGGTCTGCAGGTACACCGTCTCCGGCTTGCGGCCGTGCGCGGCGAAGACGACATTGTTGACGCGGTAGCCGGCCTGCGCCAGCACGCGCAAGTACTCGGGCGATCCACGGCGCACGCGCGGCGGATCGCCGGGAATGGCCTGCGGGCCGTCGTAGGCCCAGACGCAACGCAGGTCCGGGCGCAGCTGGCGCAGGGCCTCGTAGATGTAGCGCGGATTGCCGGCGTACTGCTTGCCCAGGAAGCTTTCGAACAGGACCAGGTCCGGCTCCAGCGGCAGGCTGCGCAGGTCGCGGGCGAACGCCGCGCGGCTGTCCTCGGCCTCGGCCAGGCGCGCATGCTGGGCCAGCGGTGCGGTCATCAGCACGAGCGAGGCGGCGCTGTCGCTGAGGTAGGCCGACAGGCCGTGCCCGCCGATGCGCTCGCGGAAGAAGTGGCGCGGCCCCGGCGCGGGCGGTGACGGCACCAGCGGCCACTCGCCGTCGCCGCGCAGGCGCACGTCCAGGCGCAGGACACCCGCGCCGAGCAGGCCGGCCAGGGGGACCTGCGCGGTCGCGCCGCCCGACGCGTCCGGCGCCAGCGCTACCTGCAGCGCCAGCGCACCGTCGCGCGTGCCCAGCCACAGGTCGCGCGCGCCGGCGGGCAGGGGATCGAGCTGCAGGTGCAGGTCATCGCCGTCGCACCGGAGCAGGAGCCGTGGCTGCATCAGTACTGCCCCGCCTGTACCAGCCGCGCCAGCCGCCGCGGCGGCGCATCGGCGGCCAACGCTGGCGGCCCGCGCCGGATCTCGGCCTTGAGCTGGGAACTGGAGATGTTCTCGGTGCGCGGCAGGTAATGGACCGGGCAGTGGGCGGCCAGGTGGTCGAAATGGCCGGTCCAGTCCGAGCCCATCACCATCAGGCCGGCGCCCAGCCGGCGGATGTCGTCGGCCTTCTGCTCCCAGCTGTCCTCGGGGAATACCTCGTCCACGTAGCGGATCGCCCGCAGGACCGCTTCGCGGTCGGCGTAGGACTGGGTGGCGTGCTTGCGCTTGAGCGCGTTGAACGCGTCGCTGGACAGGCCCACCACCAGCCGGTCGCCCAGCGCACGGGCGCGCCGGAGCAGGTTGACGTGGCCGACATGCAGCAGGTCGAAGGTGCCGTAGGTCAGGACGAGGGCCATGGCGGGTATTCCGGGCGTCGGGCGTTGCCGTGGTCCATGCAAGCGGCGTGCCCCGGCGCGGCCGGCGGTCAGTCGCGCGTCGGCTGCCAGTAGGCCGAGCGGGCCAGGCGGCTGGCGTCGGGCTTGTACGCGGGCGGATCGATGGCCAGGTGCGGCCGCTCCCAGGCGATGTCGCGGCGGACCACCCGCGCCGGCGTGCCCACGGCGATGCAGTTGTTGGGGATGGCGCCGTTGACCAGGCTGTCCATCCCGACCACGCTGCCGTCGCCGATGCGGGTACCGCCCAGGCAGCGGACCCCGTAGGCCAGCCACACGTGCGCGCCGACATGGATGTCCTCGGCCGGATTGACCCGCTGCCCGGTGTGGACGTCGAAGATCGGGTGCGCATCGTCGGTGCGCAGCTGCACGTCGGAGGCGAGCATGCAATCGTCGCCGAGCACGAGGCGGGTGCCTTCGCTGGCGGCCAGGAAGGCGCGGGCGGTGGTGGTGACCCCGGCGCCGACCTCGACCCGGCAGTCCTGGCCCAGGCGGATCAGCGCCGTGAAGTTCCCGTCCGGACCGCCGGCGCCGATCCGGCAATGGGCGTTGGACCCGTGGAACTCGACCGTCACCGAGCCCAGGCGAGCGCGCGCATCGATCTCCAGGGTGCAGCCGGTGCCCTTGAATACGGTCGACAGGCCGCCGATCCCGGCCGGCGCCAGCACCCGGTTGCCGCGGGCGTCGCGCCACTCGGCCAGGGGCGATGCCGGCGCACGTGCGTCGGCGTTCATCCGGCCAGTTCGGCCTGTTCGCGCTCGATCCCGTACTTGCGCAGCTTCTCCACCAGCGTGGTGCGGCGCAGACCGAGCAGCTGGGCGGCATGGGCGACCACGCCCTGGCTGCGTTCAAGCGCCTCGCGGATGAGCTGCAGTTCGATCCGGGCGATGTGCTCGCGCAGGTCCAGGCCGTCCTCGGGCAGGGTGGCCGGATCGGCGGCGGGGACGGTGCCGGCCGGCACGGGTGCCGCCGGCACGGCCGCATCGTCGCTGGCCTGCACGGTCGCGACCTCCGGCAGCGGCGCCGGCGTGGTCCCGGCCGGCACGTGGGCGCGGTAGCGCGCCGGCAGGTCGTCCAGGCGCACCAGACCGCCGGGGTTGAGCACGGCCAGGCGCTCGACCAGGTTGGTCAGTTCGCGCACGTTGCCCGGCCAGGCGTAACCGGCCAGCGCCGCGAGCGCGTCGCGGGCGAAGCGGACTTCGCCGCGGCCGGTGCGTGCCAGCTGGCCGGCGATGGTCTCCACCAGGGCGGGCAGGTCGTCGCGGCGCTCGCGCAGCGGCGGCATGTCGATCGGGAACACGTTGAGGCGGTAGAACAGGTCCTCGCGGAAGCTGCCCTCGGCGATCCGGTCCTCCAGGTGGCGGTGGGTCGCGGCGATCACCCGCACGTTGCACTTGATGGTCTGGTTGCCGCCGACGCGCTCGAAGCTGCGTTCCTGCAGCACGCGCAGCAGCTTGACCTGCATCGGCATGCTCATGTCGCCGATCTCGTCCAGCAGCAGGGTGCCGCCCTCGGCCATCTCGAAGCGTCCCTTGCGTGCGGTCAGCGCGCCGGTGAAGGCGCCCTTCTCGTGCCCGAACAGCTCGCTTTCCAGCAGGTCAGGCGGGATCGCGCCGCAGTTGATCGCCACGAACGGCCCGTCGCGGCGGGCCGACTGCTGGTGGATCGCGCGCGCGGCCACTTCCTTGCCGGTGCCCGACTCGCCCAGCACCAGCACCGTGGTGTCGAACGGGGCGACCTGGCCGATCATCCGCCGCAGGCGCTGTACGGCGACGCTGTTGCCGGTCGGGCCGTTGTCCTGCACCGCGGCCCCGGCCTGGGCCTCGGCGTCCAGGCGCTTGAGGCTGGCGCGGCGCAGGCAGGCTTCCAGCTGGGCGTGGCGGATCGGCGATTCCAGCGGCCACACGCCGGCCTCGTGCAGCCCGTGGGCGGCAGCGAAGGTAGCGGTATCACCCTGCAGCAACAGGACAGGCGGCGGCAGCGGCGCGGCGCCCAGCCAGGCGAAGAACCCGCGCGCGGCGTCGGCGTCGTCCAGCTCGCCGACCACGACGGCCATCCAGTCGGTCGGCCGCTGGCGGGCGGTGGCGACGTCGCCGGCGCAGGCGGCCCAGCGCGGGTTGAGGTCCATGAACTCCAGCAGGCCGCAGACGCGCTCGGCGCGCTCGGCCTGGCTGTCGATGACCAGGATGCGCGACTCGCTCACGAGGCCTCTCCCTGCGCTAGGCGCTCCAGGATCGGCATCACTTCCTGCAGGTAGGACAGCTTGCTGACGAAGCCGTCCGCGCCGGCGCGCATGGCGTGCTCGCGGTGCTCGGCGTCGTCGAAGTGGCTGGCGATCACGATGTAGGGCGGTTCGTCCTGGGCCTTGATCAGGCGCGTGGCCTGCAGCCCGCCCATTTCCGGCATCGCCAGGTCCATCAGGATCGCGTCCGGGCGCAGCGCCTCGGAGCGCTCGATCGCCTCCAGCCCGTTGCCGGCGGTGCCGGCGATGTCCAGCCACTCGACCTTGCGGAAGTGGCGCATCGCGGCGTTGATGAAGCCGTCGTGGTCGTCCACCAGCAGGACGCGGAGGGTACGCATGGTCTGGTTCCTTCTCAGCCCGCGCGGGCCAGCAGGGGGGCGGTGCCGCGGCGGCGTTCGCGCGCCGGGGCGATGGACATCTGTTCGCGGTACTTGGCCACGGTGCGGCGCGCGATGTTCACGCCCTGGCGGGCCAGCAGCGCGGCGATCGCATCGTCGGCCAGCGGCCGGGCGGCCGGCTCGGACTCGATCAAACGCCGCACCATCGCCTTGACCGCCGCACCGGAGACGTTGGCGCCTTCCAGGCGCACGGCGAAGAAGTGCTTGAGTTCGAAGGTGCCGCGCGGGGTCTGCACGTACTTGCCGCTGGTGATCCGCGAGACGGTCGATTCGTGCATGCCGATCGCGTCGGCCACTTCCTTCAGGGTCAGCGGCGCCATCGCCTCGTCGCCACGCTCCAGGAACGCGGCCTGGCGCTCGACGATCACCCGGGTGGTCCGCAGCAGGGTGTCGTAGCGCATCGACAGGCCGCGGGTGAGCCAGCGCGCTTCCTGCAGCAGCTCGCGCAGGCGGCCGGCGCCTTCGCTGTCGCCGGCCTGGGCCAGGGCGCGCTCGTAGGCGCCATTGACCGCCAGCTTCGGCGCGGTGGCCGGGTTCAGCGCGACCCGCCACTGGCGGTCGGCATGCCACACCACCACGTCGGGGACGACGTAGCCCGCATCGTCCGGTTGCCCGGCCTCGGCCTGTGCCGGCCGCGGTTGCAGCGACAGGACCAGGCGCACCGCTTCGGCCACGTCGGCCTCCTCGGCGTGCAGGCGGCGGGCGATGCCGGCGTGGTCGTGGCTGGCGAGTTCGGCCACGCAATGCTCGAGGATGCGCGCGGCGAGCGGGCGCGCGGCGCAGGGAGCGGGCAGGGCGGCCAGCTGCGCCTGCAGGCATTCGCCGACGTCGCGCGCGGCCAGGCCGGCCGGCTCGCCGTGCAGCAGGCGCTGGCGGATGGCCTCGATACGCGGCGCGGCCACGTCGAAGCGGGCGCAGGCGCGCAGCAGCAGGGCCTCGTGGTCGCCTTCCAGGTAGCCGGCGTCGTCGCAGTGCTCCAGCCAGAACGCGGCGATCTCCAGCGACTTCGGATCCAGTTCCAGCGCCAGGCGCTGCAGCACGCGCACGCACGGGTCGCTGGAGCCGGGCTCGGCGATGCGCTGCATGCGGTCCTCGCCTTCGCCGCTCCAGCTGGCGCCGGCCACGTCCCACATCGAGGATTCGGGCAGTTCGTCGAAGGCCGCCGTTTCCAGCTGGACCGCATCGGCGCCGGATTCCGGCACGGCGCCTGCATCGGCGGTCGCGGCTTCCTCGTCCAGCTCGAGCATCGGGTTCTGCTCGAGCACCCGTGCCACTTCCAGCTGCAGCTGCTGGGCATCGAGCTGCAGCAGGCGGATGGACTGCAGCAACTGCGGGGTGAGGTGCAGTTGCTGGCCGAGCTGGACCGAGACGCTGGCTTTCATGGCTTGTTCCCCGTGCGCCGGACTCCCCTGGCGCGATGGAGGCATCGTGCGCCCGGCGCGACGGGAATTGAATCGGGGCATACCCGAGGCGGGTGGTCGTTTTCCTGACCCGGTGTCGGGGATTTCCCTACATGGCCACGGGTTTCCGGCACGGGCCGGCGCGGCGGCCGGGTGCGGCGACGGCGGGCCGTCAGCCCAGCTCGTGGCGGTGCTTGACCGCCAGCAGCACCAGTTCGTTGGCGCGACGGCAGCCCAACGCCTCCATCATCCGCGCGCGGTGGGTTTCCACCGTCTTGACGCTGATCCCCAGGTCGGCGGCGATCTCCTTGCTGCTCAGCCCGCGGCCGATCTGGGCCAGGATCTCGCGCTGGCGCGGCGGCAGCGCCGCCACCCCGGCCGGCTTGGCCTTGCCCAGCAGCGGGGCGATCATCCGCGAGGAGATGCGCGGGCTCAGGAACACGTCGCCGCCCAGCGCCGAGCGCAGGGCCAGCTCCAGTTCCATCGGCGCCGCGTCCTTGACCACGAAGCCGGCCGCGCCGCGGTCCAGCGCATCGCGCACGTGCAGCGGGTCGTCATGCATGGACATCATCACCACCCGCGTCCCCGGTGCCCGCTCCAGGATCACGCTGAGCGCCTCCAGTCCGGTGCGGCCCGGCAGGGAGAGGTCGAGCAGGACCAGGTCGGGCCGGTGGATCGTCGCCAGGTCGATGGCCTGGTCGGCGTTGCTGGCCTCGGCGACCACGTCCACGCCGGCGAAGGTCTGCAGCAGGCGGCTGAGCCCGGCCCGGACCAGGGTGTGGTCGTCGA
The DNA here is from genome assembly GCF_040446535.1 of Pseudoxanthomonas sp. Soil82. Lineage (NCBI taxonomy): Bacteria > Pseudomonadati > Pseudomonadota > Gammaproteobacteria > Lysobacterales > Lysobacteraceae > Pseudoxanthomonas > Pseudoxanthomonas sp. Soil82. The sequence goes on along the minus strand of NZ_JBEAAK010000003.1, from coordinate 158,603 downwards.
CGATCAGGACACGCACGGGCGGTTGGGTGCTCCCCGGAACAGGCAGCCACCTTAGCCCAGGCGGCGGAGCGGGAAAAGGACGGACGTCTCAGCGCCGACGTGCGGCGACCTCGCGGCGGTGCATGCGGAACAGCTGCCGCTCCAGCGCATCCTCCAGCCCCGGCGGCAGGTCGGCGAAGCGCAGCCACAGCCAGCGGCGTCCCTCGGCCGAGGCCGTCGCCAGGACCGTGGCCGGCAGTTCGAGGCTGTCCGGCAGCCACTCCGATGGCTGCAGGCGGACCAGGCCGTGGCCATGGACGTCCGGTTCCGGGCCTGCCGGCAGTTCCAGGCGGACGCCGTGCACCGACCAGCGCAGCGGCAGGGCCGGCAGCCCCGGCGAGGACTGCCGGACCAGGCGGCCGAGCAGGGCCAGCACCAGGTCCAGCTTGGCGTCCATGCGCTGGGCCAGCTGCGGCAGCTCGCCGCGCTTCTCCTCGGCGCCGTCTTCGCCGCGCAGGTCCTCGACCTGGGCGAGGCTGCGCAGCAGCGCCTCGGCCTGGTGCGGCTGGCCGGTGCCCGGGCCGGGCACGAAGCCGGCCGGGAGGATGGCCTCGCAGGCCAGGGTGTCGTCGAACAGCGCCGTTTCGGCAGCGCGTGCCGGTGCGGGCCAGTACGCGTTCATTGCAGCGTGCCGGTGGCGTGGGCGCGCAGCGCCGGTGCCTGCAGCCGGTGCTGCAGCGTCAACAGTTCGCGCAGGGCGAGCAGCGGCGCCTGCATGCCGACGGTGTCGATGTACTGGCGCATGCGCCGGTCGTGCAGGGCCAGCACGTCCCCGGCGCAGCGGAAGTCCTCGCGCTCGAGCGCGTCGCGCAGGTCCACCAGGTCATCGTGCAGCGCGTCGGGCGTGGCGTCGTTCATGGGTCGTGGGGCGGGCGGTCTGGGCGGAGGTCAGCCGGCGGCGGCGCCGGCGTAGGCAGTGGCGGCCTGCGAGGTCTGGCGCTGGCGCCGGATCAGTTCGAGCAGGCGGGCCTGGCGTTCGCGCATCCGCTCGACCAGGACCTGCTGGGCGTCGCGCAGGGCGCGCACTTCCGTCGCATGGGCGTTGGCGCCGGGCAGGGCGCAGAATTCGCGGACCCCGGCATCGTGGCGGTCGATCATCCCCGGCAGCACGGCCAGGTAATCCTGCTCCAGCGCCGCGGCGATCGCGTCGAGTCCGGCGCGCAGGGCGGCCAGGCGGGCGGCGGCCTCGCTCACGGCGCCACCGCCATCGCACGCTGCGCCTGCGGGATCGCGTTCCAGGCCGACTCGATCTCGCCCAGCAGGTCCAGCGATTCGGCCAGGGCCATGCCGTCGTTGTGCAGGTTCGCCTCGGTCAGGCGCCGCACGATGTAGTCGTAGAGCGAGGAGAGGTTTGCGGCGACTTCGCCTCCGGCCTCGTGGTCCAGCGAGCCGTTGAGGTGGCCGATGATCGCGCAGGCCTCGCCGATCGCCTTGCCCTTGCTGGCCGGGTTGCCCTGGGCCAGGCCGGCCTGGGCCAGGCGGATGCGCTGGCTGGCGCCTTCGAACAGCAGCGAGATCAGGCGGTGCGGGTCGGCCTCGGTCACCTTGGCGGACACGCCGGTCTTGCGGTACTGCTCGGCGAAGTGGCGGCTGGTCCCGTACATGCTGTCATTCCCCTGTTTGCGGTGCCGGTCGAGCGGGTGCGCCGGCGGCGTGCCGGACAGGATGGTTATCGGCCGGCGGGCCGCCGGGCTTGAGTGCGGTCGTCATTCGGACTGCGCAAGCAGGCTGTTGAGCGAGCTGGCGCTGCTCTGCATCTGCACGATCATGGTTTCCATGGCGGTGAACTGCCGGGTGTACTGCTCCGACAACCGCTCCATCTTCACGTCCAGCCGGTCCAGTTCGTCCTCCAGCCCGGAGATCTGCTTGTTGATGCTCTCGGTGCGCAGGACCAGGGTGCCGCTGATCGAGTCCAGGTGCTGGTCGAGCAGCGAGGCCACCGCGCCGCCGTAGAGGCCTTCCTTGCCGAACATCGCCTGCGCCTTGCCCGGGTCGGCGGCGATCGCCTGGTCGAAGGACGTGGCGTCGAAGCTCATGACGCCCTCCTTGCTGACGGTGACGCCCAGGTCCTTGAGCGCCAGCACGTTGCCGCTGACCTGTTCGCGCAACTGCTGCTGGACCGTGCGCACCAGCGAGTCGCCGGTCAGCGCCGAGGCGGTGCGCGTGGTGCTGTTGTAGCTGCTGGTGGACTTCAGGGTCCCGACCACGCTGTTGTACGCGGTGACGTAGGCGCCGATCGCGGCCTTGAGGTTGGCGTTGTCGGAAGCGATGTTGAGCGTGTGGCTGGTGCCGGGCGCGGCCTTGGTCAGGGTCAGGTCGACGCCCGGGACCAGGTCGGCGATGGTGTTGCTGCTGGAAGTGCGTTCGAAGCCGTCGACCCGGACCAGCGCGTCGGCGGCGGCCACCGTCTGGGTCAGTCCGCCGCCGGCGCCATTGGTCAACGCGACCAGGCCGCCGTCGCCGCCGCTGGCGGAGATGGCGAGCGCACCTCCCGAACCGGTCGAGGCCGCGCTGAACACCAGGTGTTGTCCATCGTCGGCGGTGACCACGCTGGCGGTGACCCCCTTGCCGCCCGCCGCCCGGTTCACCGCCGAGGCGATGTCGGCCAGGGTCGCGTTGGCGCCGATGGCGACGTCCACCGCATCGTCGGCGCCGGCACCCCAGGCGATCCGCAGCGAGCCGCTGCCGACCGTGGCGTCCTTGGCGTAAGCGGCCGAGGACAGCTTCTGCGCCGTGGCCAGGCGGACGACCTCCACGCTGTAGTCGCCGGGCACGGCCTTGGACGAGGCGCTCGCCGCGTAGCCGGCACCCGTGCCGACCGTGGTCTTGTAGGACGGCGCATCGGCGGCCGAGGCCATCTTCTCCAGCGCCGACTGCAGCGAGGTCATGGCGCTCTTGACCTGGCCGATGGCCGACAGCTTGGCCGTCGCCGCGCTTCCGGCGCTGTTGATCCGGGTTTCGGTCGGGGTGCGCGTGGCCTGCACCAGCTGCGAGACCAGGGAGGGAATGTCCAGGCCGGAGCCGGATGCGGAAATCTGGTTCGCCATGTCGCTGTCCTCGCGTGGGCGCTTGCCGTCGTGCGGCAGTGCCTTTCAGGTCCTATCGGCCGACGCGCGCCGCCCTTGAGCGCGTGGTGGCCGGGTGTCGACCCCGGCACAGGCAAGTTCCGTGCCGTCGGCATCCGTGCCGGCCCGGAAACGGAAAAGCCCCTCCGTTGCGGGAGGGGCCTTCCGTGTTGCATGGAACCGCTCTGTGTTGCGGGGTCGCCGGCTTACTGCAGCAGGCTGAGCACGTTCTGCGGGACCGACTTGGCCTGCGCCAGCATCGCCGTACCGGCCTGCTGCAGGATCTGGGTGCGGGTCAGTTCGGCGGTTTCCTTCGCGTAGTCGGTGTCCTGGATGCGGCTGCGGGCGGCCGACAGGTTCTCCGAGCTGTTCTGCAGGTTGGAGATCACCGAGCTGAAGCGGTTCTGGATCGCACCGAGGTCCGCGCGGGCGGTGTTGACCGTCTGCAGCTGGGTGTCGATCGCGGTCAGCGCCGCGGTCGCGCCGGAGGCCGAGGAGATGTCCAGGGCGGCGACGGCGGTGGCCGTGGCGGTCATGTCGACGGTGCTGATGTCGATCTGGTTGTCCGAACCGGCGTCGGCGCCGACCTGGATGGTGAAGCTGGCGGTCGAGCCGTCGAGCAGCTTGGTGCCGTTGAAGCTGGAGTTGTTCTTGACGCGGGTGATTTCGTCGGACAGCTGCGTCACTTCCTTCTGCAGCGCAGCGCGGTCTTCGGCGCTGTTGGTGCCGTTGGCGGCCTGCACGGCCAGCTCGCGGATACGCTGCATGTTCTCGCCGATCGAGCTCAGCGCGCCTTCGGCGGTCTGGGCCAGCGAGATGCCGTCGTTGGCGTTGCGGGCGGCCACGTCCATGCCGCGGACCTGGGTGGTCATGCGCTGGCTGATCGCCAGGCCGGCCGCGTCGTCCTTGGCGCTGTTGATGCGCAGGCCCGAGGACAGGCGCTGGATGGTGGTCGCCAGGCTCGCGCTGTTGGTGGACAGGTTGCGCTGCGCGTTCAGCGACATCACGTTGGTGTTGATGACTTGTGCCATTTTGATTCTCCTAAGCGATTTATCCCGGCGGGAAGGTTTCAGAGCCTTGGCCGGAGCCTCCGCAGGGGGGTCATCAAGTTGACCGATGCCGCTGCTGGTTTGGATAACGGCGCTTTGTCAAGAAGCTTTAGCGGGTCCGGGTGAAATTTTTCGATTTACCCGGTTTTTCCGCTGCCGCCTGCCGCTGCGCCACCGTGGCGGTTCGCCCGCCGGTACCGGTAACGGCACCGGCATCGGGAAATTTAGTCCGGCTTTTCCGGCCAGGAGAGGGACATGGCAAAGGCACGGCAATGGCCGCGACACCGCCGGCCCACCGCGTCTTCGGAGCGCTTAGACGTCGTCGCTTCGTTCTCGATGTAGGAGCCGATTCATCGGCGACCCGAGGCCGTCGGCACAGCCGACGCCTTCATTGTTTTCGCGCCCGGTCGCCCATGAGGATGGGCTCCTACAGGGAGCGGCAAACGACGCGGGTCGTCGCGTGCCTGACAGACGAAGCGACAGCCATCCAGGTCGCCCGAGGACGTCGGGTCATGGGGGCATGGCGCAAGTGGCACAGGGATGTGCCACGGCCGCGCGTGCGAACACGGATGTTGCCCGCGCGGTAAGCCATGCCCCCATGGCCCGGCGGCCCCCGCCGAACCGGCGCTCTTGCTTTGAGCCGAATGCTGAGCACGCCCCGTGGGGCCGGCGGCACGTTCCGGAGCCGGTGCTTTAATGGCTCACGCGCTGCCCCCCGTGCGGGCTTTGCAGCCGTGCTGGAGCGCGGCAAGAAGAAGGGATAAGAAAGGCGCAGCGGACTGCGCCTTCCAGTGCCGGATGCGGCCGAAGCCGCGTCAGCGCAGCAGGTTGAACAGCGACAGGCCCTGCATGCGGGTGAACACCGTCTGCGCGGTCTGCAGGGCGGTGCTTTCCAGCTGGAAGCGGGTGATCGCCTCGGCGTAGTCCAGGTCGCGGAGCTCGGAAAGCGTGCCCTGCACGGTCACGTCGTTGGCCTCGCGTACCGCGCCGGCGTCGTCGATCGCGGCCAGCTGCGCACCGCCGGCGGCGCGGGCATCGATCATCTGTTCCGACGCGCGCGCCACGTCGCGCATCGCGGCCTGCAGCGCGTTCTGGCGCGCCGCCTGCCCGGCGGGCGAGGCGGGGCTGGACTCCAGCGTCCCGATCAGGTTCTGCAGGGTCGCGAACACGTCGCGCGTGCCGGCCGGACCGACGTCGAAGGCGTCGCCGGGCGCCGGCTGGCCGTCGAAGGCGATGCGTACACCGCCGTGGGTGATGTCCTCGCCGGCGGTCCACGTGCCGCCGCCGACGGTGGCGCCCGTGCCATCGAGCACGTCGTAGGCGCCGGCGCCGGTGAACACGATGCGGTACGACTCGCCGTTCCAGGCACCGCCGCTGTCGCGGCCGTATCCGGCGATCACTCCGGTACCGGTGTTGGCGGCCTGCGCCGATGCGTCCATGGTGCCGTCGCCGGTGCGCACGCGCATGAAGATCTCGCTGCCCGGCGTGGCGTCCCTGACGAAGGTTTCCGGCGCGACCTCGACCCGGCGCTGGGTCTGGTCGCCGTGGTAGGCCACGCCGCCGCTGGTGCGGCTGAAGGGGGCCGCGTCGTCGGCGCTGCCGCCGAACAGGTAGCGTCCGCTGCCGTCGGTGCTGTTGGCCACGCTGAGCATGCCGTCGTAGATCGAGCGCAGTTCTGCGGCGATAGCCTGGCGGTCCTGGTCGGACAGGCTGCTGTTGTTGGCCTGGATCGCCAGTTCGTTGACCCGGATCATGTAGTCGCCGGCCTGGGCCAGGACGTTCTCCTGCAGGCCCAGCCGGTTGGCGACGGTGTTGGCGTTCTTGCCGAACCGTTCCAGCTCGGCCAGGGTGCGGTCCAGGCCGACCGCGGTGCCGGCGGCCACCGGGTCGTCCTTGGCCGTGACCAGCTTCTGCCCGGTCGCCAGCTGTTGCTGCAGGGTATTGAGCTGCTTCTGCCGGACCAGCATGCCCGACAGCGACTGGCCGTACATCATTCCGGTGGAAATGCGATCGGTCATCAGCGCACCGCGTTGAGTATGGACTGGAACATCGTGTCGGCCGTCGAGATGACCTGCGCCGCGGCCTGGTAGGCCTGTTGCAGCCTGAGCATGTTGGCCGCCTCTTCGTCGAGGTTGACCCCGGCGATCGAATCGCGCGCGGCCTGCGCCTCGTCGTGGATCACCTGCTGGGCGTCGGCCGAATACTGGGCCTGGCGCGCGGCCGAGCCGACCTGGGTGGTCAGGCCGCCAAGCGCGCCGTTGAGGCTGACGGTGCCGCCATTGAGCACCCGCGCATCGTCCAGGTTGGCCAGCAGCGCGGCGTTGCCGTTGTCGCCCGAACGCGCGGCGGTGCGCGCGATCCGGAACTGGTCGCCGGCGGCAGGCGCGCCGTCGAGGGTGACGCTCCAGCCGTTGGCGCTGATCGTCTGCCCGGGCGTGAACGGATAGGGCCCGGTGCCGTCGACGGTGTACTGGCCGGCATCGATGAACTCGATCAACGCATCGTTCAACAGCGCCGGATCCCCGGCATCGTCGACCTTGAGCCCGGACAGCGCGCCGGTGCCGACGTTGTCCAGGTCGGCGCGGGCCGATACCGGGGTGGCGGCGGCGATGCGCGAGGGGTCGGTGATCGCCACGCCCATGCCCGCGGCCGCGCCGGCGGTGGGCTGGAGCAGGAAGCGGTCGCCGGCGGCCGGCGGCGGCGCGCTGGAAACGACCAGCGCGATGCCGCCGACGCTGAGCGGATCGGCGGCCGTGCCGGTACCGGTCATCGGCACCGCCACGCCGGTGTCGGCACGGGTCGCGGTCCAGGCGCTGCCGTCGAAGCGCAGCACCAGGTTCTGCCCGGTGAGCGCCCCGGTATCGGCGAGCGTGGCCTGCAGGCTGGCGCCGCTGGTGTTGCCGGCATGCCCGACGGCCGTCGGTGCCGGCAACGAGAACAGGTCGCCGCCCATGTCGCCGTACAGGTCCATGCCGGCGCGGTGGCCGGCGTTGAACGTCTCGGCCATGCTGGCGGCCAGGCGCCCCAGTTCGGCGCGGGCCGGATCCAGCACGCTGGCCCGGAACTCGGCCAGTCCGCCGATGCGCCCGCCCAGCGTGCGCTGGTCCAGCGCCACGGTGGTGCCTTGGGTGCTCAAGGCCAGCTGCAGGCGCTCCGGGCGGTAGGGATCGGCCACCGTGGTCGTGGTCGATGCCTGGTTGCCGACCACCAGCGGCTGGCCGCCGGCGGTGAACACGTTGAGCATCCCCCCGTCCTGCGCGACCGCGGTGCCGCCGGTGTAGCCGACCAGTTCGCTGACCAGCTGGTCGCGGCGGTCCAGCAGGTCGGGCGAGGCCGCCGACAGGTTGCCGCCGATGGTGCCGTTGATGCGCGCGATCTCGGCGGCAAGCCGGTTGATCTCCTGGGAACCGGCGACCAGGCCGTTGTTCACTTCCGAATCCAGCGCCTGCAACTGGCCGTCCAGCTGGCGGAAGCGGGTGGCCAGCGCGTCGGCCTGGGAGAGCATGTCCCCGCGTTCGGCGGTTCCGGCCGCGTTGGAAGACAGGGCGCTGACGGAGTCGAAGAAGCTCGACCACATGCCGGCGATGTTGGTGGCGTTGTCCGAGAACAGCTTGTCGACCCGGTTGGACAGGCCGGACAACTGCTGCAGCCGGGCCAGCTCGCCGCCGCTGTCGAGCAGTCGCGAGGTGGCCAGCTGGTCGGCGATGCGCTGGATGTCGCCGATCTTCACGCCGTTGCCGACGAAGCCGTAGCCGTAGTCGGTCGGGCTGCGGGTGGCGAACTCGGCGCGCTGGCGGCTGTAGCCCTCGGTGTTGACGTTGGCCACGTTGTGGCTGACGGTCGCCAGGGCGCGCTGGAAGGCGATCAGTGCGCCGGTACCGGTGGACAGGACGGACATCGGGGGTTACCTCCTGAAAGCGGCTGCGGAGCCGGCCACCACGCGCGCGGCGCCGGCGGCCGCCTCGGCGCCGGTGCGCGCGGCGATGCCGGCGATCGCATCGACCGCGCGGCCGATGGTCGGGCCGTTGGCGATCGCGGCGATCTTGGCCGCATAGGAAGGATCGGTCGCATAGCCGGCGTTCTGAAGGGCCTGGGCGAAGCGCCTGACGTCGCCACCGGACTGCAGCGCCTGGCGGTAGCGCGGGTTGTTCTTCAGCATCCGCACGTAGTCGGCGAAGCTTTCGGCGGGCGAGGCATAGGCGCGGAACTCGGCTTTCTCGCTTACCCGCACGCCGTTGACGTACTCGTGGGTGCCGCTGCTGACCCGCTCGCCCTTCCAGCCGGTGGCCTTGATCCCGAACAGGTTGTGCGCGCTGTCGCCGTCGCCGCGCTGGATCTGCTTGCGGCCCCAGCCGGTCTCCAGCGCCGCCTGCGCGACCAGGGCGCGGGCGTCGACGCCGAGTTCGCGGGCCGCGGCCTGGGCGTGGTGCCAGATCTTGGCCACGAACTGTTCCGGGCTGCGCGGGGCGAAGCCGGCGGCGGCCTCGGTCGCGGCCGCGGCATCGGCTGCCGGCACCGCCGCGCCGGTGGCCTGCACCTGCGCACCGGCCATCAGCCGGGCGACCAGCGCATCCAGCGGCGAGGCCTGCGCCGCGGCCGCAGAGCCCGGCTCGCGGCCGGCGATCACGTCCAGTGCGCGATCGATCTCGGGGGTCGAGCCGGCGTCCGGCAGGCCCGCGGTGGTCGCCGCGCCGGCCTGGCGTGCATAGGCCAGCGCCGCCGCCGCGGCGCGGGTCGGGCCCGCGGCCGGGTCCAGGCGGGTGTCGAGCGCGGGCGCGGCATCGGCCGCCAGTCCGGACTGGCGGCCGAGCTGGCGCGCGATCATCGGCGCCAGGCCCAGGCCCTTGCCGTCGGTCAGCGCCTTGGCCAGCTGCTGGTCGTACATGTCGCGGAAGGTCTGGTTCTCGCCGGGGAACAGCGAGTCGCCGAAGCTGGCATCGCGCATGCTCCTGACCAGCAGCTGCGCGAACTGGCCCTCGAGCTGGCGCGCGACATGGTCGATGCGCGCCGCGTCGGCCTTCTGCGGGCCGGCGGCCAGTTCGATCGGCGAGGGCGAGCCGATGCGCATCAGATCACTTCCAGCTCCGCGCGCAGCGCGCCGGCCTGGCGCAGCGCTTCCAGGATCGCGATCAGGTCGCCGGGGGCGGCGCCGACCTCGTTCACTGCGCGCACGATCTCGTCCAGGGTGGTGCCACCCTCGAACTTGAACATGCGGCTGCCTTCCTGCGAGGTGCTCACGGTGGAGGAGGGCGCGACCACGGTCTGGCCGCCGCCGAAGGCATTGGGCTGGCTGACATCGACCGATTCGGCGATGGTCACGGTGAGCGCGCCGTGGGCCACGGCGGCGGGCATCACCCGCACCTGCGAGCCGATCACGACCGTGCCCGTGCGTGCGTTGACGATGACCTTGGCCGGCGCAGAACCCGGCGTCAGCTCCAGGTTCTCGACCCGGGCCAGGAAGCCGATCCGCGCACCGGGATCGGCCGGGGCCGCCACCGAGACGGTGACGCCGTCGACCGCGCGCGCGGCGCCGGCGCCGAAGGCGTTGTTGAGCGCATCGACCATCCGCGAGACGGTGGTGAAATCGTTGCGATGCAGGTTCAGGGTGATGTCGCCGCCGCCGTCCAGCGCGCTCGGCACCGCGCGCTCGACCGTGGCGCCGTTGGGGACGCGGCCGACGCTGGGGATGTTCACCGACACCCGCGAGCCGTCCTTGCCCTGCGCGCCGAAACCGCCGACCACCAGGTTGCCCTGGGCGATCGCGTAGACCTGGCCGTCGGCGCCCTTGAGCGGGGCCATCAGCAGCGAACCGCCGCGCAGCGAGACCGCGTTGCCGATCGAGGACACGGTGATGTCGATGGTCTGGCCGGGCTTGGCGAACGGCGGCAGCTCGGCATGGATCGCCACGGCGGCCACGTTCTTCAGCTGCGGGTTGACGTTGGCCGGGACGTTGACGCCCAGCTCGCCGAGCATGTTCTTCAGGCTCTGCACGGTGAACGGCGCCTGGCTGGTGCGGTCGCCGCTGTTGTCCAGGCCCACGACCAGGCCGTAGCCGACCAGTGCGTTGCCGCGCACGCCGCCGACCTGGGCCAGGTCCTTGATCCGTTCGGCATGGGCCGGGGCGATGGCCGCGGCCAGCAATGCCAGCGCACCGAGCACGGCGCCGATCCGGCGCTTCGTTGCGGAAGATCGCCGGTCCCGGGGCGGGACGGGGACGCGGAGCTGGCGAATGATGCGCATGGCCTTGCCTCAGTACGGGTACAGGCGGGTGTTGAAGAACCGGCCCAGCCAGCCCATCGCATTGGACTGGGCGATGGCGCCGCGGCCGCCGTAGACGATGCGTGCCTCGCCGACCTTGCTGGAGGGCACGGTGTTGTTCGGGGCGATGTCGGCCGGGCGCACGATGCCCTGGATCTGGACCAGCTCGTCGCCCTGGTTCAGGCGCATGTTCTTCTGGCCCTGGACCACCAGGTTGCCGTTGGGCAGGCGCTGGATCACGGTGACGGTCACGCTGCCCTGGAGGCGGTTGCTCTGGCTGCTCTTGCCCTGGCCATCGAAATCGCGCTCGCCGCTGGCGGTCGCCGACAGGATGTCGCGGCCGTTGTAGGTGACCGGCGCGCCGAAGATCTCCGGCGCGGCGATGCCGATCTCGCTGTTCTTGGCGACCTGGGTGCTGGCGCTGGTCTGGGCGGTGGTCGATTCGACCAGGGTGATCGTGACCATGTCGCCGACGTCGCGGGCGACGCGGTCGGCATACAGCGACAGGCCGGGGCCGGCCTGGTAGATCGCGCCCGGAGTGGCCGCCGCGACCGGCGCGACGACCGGGACGATCGGCGCCATCGCCGGGTACGGCCGGACATCGCCGGCGGCGACGCAACCGCCCAGCAGCAGCACGGCGGGCAGGGCGGCGAGGGAAGGGGTCAGGCGCTTGTTCACGGTATGTCTCCTGCGGCGCGGCGGGCGCGCGCGTCAGACGTTGGTGTTGAGATAGCCGAGCATCGAGTCGGTGGTGGAGATGGCCTTGGCGTTCATTTCGTAGGCGCGCTGGGTCTCGATCATGCTCACCAGTTCCTCGACCACGTTGACGTTGCTGCCCTCCAGCGCACCCTGCTCGAGCAGGCCCAGGCCGTTGAGGCCGGGCGTGCCGTTCTGCGCCGGGCCCGACGCGGTGGTTTCCACGTACAGGTTCTCGCCGCGGGCCTGCAGGCCGGCGGGGTTGATGAAGTCGGTCACGGTCAGCGAACCCACCTCCAGCGACTGGCCTTCACCGGCCATCTGCACGGTCACCGTGCCGTCGTTGCCGATGGTCAGCGACTGCGCGCCTTCGGGGATCTGGATGCCCGGCTGCACCGGGTAGCCGCTGCTGGTGACCAGTTCGCCCTGGGCGTTGACCTGGAAACTGCCGTCGCGGGTGTAGGCGGGGCTGCCGTCGGGCATCAGCACTTCGAAGAAGCCGCGGCCGTTGATCATCACGTCCAGCGAGCGCCCGGTCTGCTGCGGGTTGCCCTGCTGGAAGTCCTTGGAGGTGGAGACCACGCGCACGCCGGTGCCCAGCTGCAGGCCGGACGGGAGCTGGGTCTGCGCCGAGGTCGAGCCACCGGGCTGGCGCAGTTGCTGGTACAGCAGGTCTTCGAAGTTGGCGCGGTCGCGCTTGAAGCCGGTGGTGTTGGTGTTGGCCAGGTTGTTGGACACCACCGACATGCGCGTCTGCTGCGCGTCCAAGCCGGTCTTGGCGACCCAGAGTGCCTGATTCATGACGCGTGACCTCGATAGGGACGGATTGACGCCGGGGTAGATGCATGCGGCGTGCCAGAACGGCGGCAGCGCGGGAAGCGGGGGGCTGATCCGGGCGTGCACCATCCCGGCGGGGAGCCGCTCCCGGTGCACGCTAGGCAGAACAGATCGGCTCCGGTGGATGCCGCGCCGTTGCAGGGGTGGCGGAACAGCGTCGGCTCGGTGGGAGCCGCGCCGGGCCGGGGGTGTCGTGGCCGCTCGGGCGTACATCCCTGTACGCACTCGCTACCGCGGCCATCCATGGCCGCTGCCACGACACCCCCGACCCGACGCGTCTTCGGGATGCTTTGCGGTCGTCGCTTCGACCGCGGAGCCGTGCTGGCTCCTCACGCGGTGCCATCGGTACCGGTGCCGGCCTGGGGTTTCTGTAGGGTCGCCACCCGTGCGTTCGCGCAGGCGAAGCGATGGCCCGCTCCCGATCGAAGCTACGACCCGTAAGCCGCCCGAGGACGTCGTGGCCCGGGGGTATGACGCCAGTGGCACATGGATGTGCCACGACCCGAGTACGGACAGGACGTCCGCCCGAGGGGGGCGCCATACCCCCGGGTCACGGCGGCCCCTTCCGGAACCGATGGTTTTGGCCTCTGGACGTCACCGCCGCTCCAGGACCGATGGTCGGCTTGCACGTCACGGCCGCTCCAGGCCTGTTGGCTCCAGCTCGTACGTCCAGGCAGCCGTGGCTCAAGGTCGTGGCGGTAGCCGGCGCCATTCGCGCCGGTCACTACTAGTCGGCCTCAGCCGCCCAGCCTCAGCAGTGAATTGGCCGCCTGCGCGTTGTCGTCGCCGCGGCTGATCACCTTGACCTGCATCTCGAACTGGCGCTGCAGCTGGATCATCTGCACCAGCGCGCCGGCCGCATCGACGTTGCTCTGCTCGAGCGCGCCGGTGGCCATCACCGGACCGGCCGCCTGTGCCAGCGGCCGCTGCGGATCCGTATTGCGCATCAGCCCGTCCAGCCCGCGCGCGAGCCGGTCGGGCGTGGCCTCGACCACGCGCAGCCGGCCGACCATGGCCATCGTATCGGCGCCTTCGCCCAGCGGCACGATCGAGATCGTGCCGTCCTGGCCGATCTCCAGCGCCTGGTGCGGGGGCAGGGTGACCGGGTTGCCCTGGTCGTCCACCAGCGGATGGCCGCCGCCGGTGACCAGCTGGCCGTTCGGCGTGAGCGACAGGTTTCCGGCGCGGGTGTAGGCCTCGCCGCCATCAGGGGCCTGCACCGCGAGCCAGCGGTCGGCCTGCAGCGAGACGTCCAGCGGATTGCCGGTCACCTGCTGTGCGCCGGCCAGGGCATTGAAACCCTGGTCGATGTGCATGGCCGCCGTGCGCGAGGCATGGCCGGCGCCGCGCACCGGGAACGCCTCGGTGTTGGCGAGCGCGGCCTTGAAACCGGCGGTATCGGCGTTGGCCAGGTTGTGCGAGACCGTGCCCTGCGCCTGCAGCGTGGCGCGGGCGCCGGTCATGGCGATGTAGAGGGCCTTGTCCATGCATCAGCTCCGTCGGTGCGATCCGCGTCAGCGGATGTTGATCACCGTCTGGGTGGCCTGGTCCTGGGTGGAGATCATCTGCGCGTTGGCCTGGAAGTTGCGCTGGGCCACGATCATGTTCACCAACTGCTCGGTCAGGTCGACCGTGGACGACTCCAGCGCGCCGGCCTGGATCTGGCCGAAGTCCGAGCTGTCCGGCGCGCCGGTGCGCGGCGTGCCCGAGGCGTAGGTCGCGCCCCACTGGTTGTTGCCCTGCGACTGCAGGCCCTGCGGGTTGACGAAGTTGGTCAGCGCGACCTGGCCCAGGGCGACGTCGTCGCCGTTGGTGTAGCGGGCGAACACGACGCCGTCCTCGGCGACGCTGATCTCGCTGAGCTTGCCGGCCGCGTAGCCGTCCTGGCGCACGTCGCGCAGGGCGAAGGTGCTGCCGTACTGCGTGCTGCCGCTCATGTCCAGGGTCATGTTCAGCACGCCGGCGCCGGTGGCCGGGGTGAACGGATCCATCGTGATCTGGCCGCTGGCCGGGCTGGTCAGGGTGCCGCTGCCGGAGAACTGCAGCGTGGTCGGCGCGCCGACCGAGGTGCCGTCGACGTAGTTGTGCACCTGCCACTCGTTCGGGTTGGCCGTCTTGACGAAGTACGAGGTCTGCACGTGGCTCACGCCCAGCGAGTCGTACACGGTGACGCCGCCGCTGGAGGCGTTGTAGCTGTTCGGGTCGGCCGGGTCGAACGGGCTGGTCACCGGCGGCGAGGCGTTGCCGGGCAGGGTCACCATCAGGTTGACCAGACCGGTCTGCGCCGGCGGGCTGTCGGTGGTCAGCAGCTGCAGGTCGCTGAGGCGGCCGACGTCGAAGCCGGCACCGCCGGCGTTGGGCGCGAACACCTGCAGGCGCGCGCCATCGGGCGTGACCACGTAGCCCTGGTTGTCGGTCTGGAAGTTGCCGGCGCGGGTGTACAGCGTGTTGCCGTTCTTGTTGACCGTGAAGAAGCCCTCGCCGTCGATGGCGAAGTCCAGGCTGCGCCCGGTCGGGTCGATGTTGCCCTGCGAGAACTGCTGGGCGACGTTGCTGACCTTCACGCCGGCGCCGATCGCGTTGCGCGACAGGCCGTAGGTCGTGTACGAGAACAGGTCGGCGAACTCGGCGCGCGATTCCTTGAACCCGGTCGTGTTGACGTTGGCGATGTTGTTGGCGGTGACGTTGAGGTCGGAATTGGCCGCGTTGATGCCGGACAGCGAGGTATTGAAGCTCATGGCGGACTCCTGCGTGAGTCTTGCGTAACGTTCGGGTGGATGGCTCAGCTGACGCGGAGCACGTAATCGAGCGGGACGGTGCCCAGCCCGGGCAGGTCCAGGTACAACCCGTCGCTGCCGACGGTGACGCTGTCGACGGTGCCCTTGACGTAGGTGTCGACCTTGCCGGTCGTGCCGTCGGCGGCGGCATGGCTGGCGCTCACGCCGTAGCTGCCGGGGGGCAGCCGGTCGCCCAGCGCGTCGGTGCCGTCCCAGTTGAACGCCACTTCGCCGGCCTTGGAGGCGGCGACGCTGAACTCGTGGACCTTCTGGCCGTTGGCGTCGGAGATGGTGAAGGTCACGGTGCCCGCGCCCGGTGCGGCGACCACGCCGCTGGCCCCGCCCTCGGCGCCCAGCGCCAGCTTCGACGACGGCACCAGCACCTGGTGCCCGACCAGCGCCGCGCCGCGCAGCACCTGGTCGTTGCCCAGCGCGCTGGAGAAGTTCTGCACCTGGCTGTTGAGGTCCTGGATGCCCTGGACCGTGGAGAACTGCGCCAGCTGGCCGAGGAAGGCGCTGTTCTCCATCGGCTTGAGCGGATCCTGGTGTTGCAGCTGTTCGGTCATCAGGCGCAGGAAATCGGCCTGGCCCAGCGACTCTTCCTTCTTGGTAGTGGAACTTCCGCCCGCGCCGGTCAGGCCCAGGCTGGAGTAGATGTCGGAAGCGATCGTGCTCATGTGCGGGTTCCTCAGCGGCCCATGGTCAGGGTGGCCAGGGCCAGTTCCTTGGCGGTGGTGATCACCTCGACGCCCGCCTGGTAGCTGCGCGAGGCCGAGATCAGGTTGACCATCTGCGCCACCGGATCCACGTCCGGCGAGAACACGTAGCCGTCCGCGTCGGCCAGCGGGTGGCCCGGTTCGTAGCGGCGCACTGGCGGTGCCTCGCTCTGTGCGATCTCGCGCACGCGCACGCCGGTCAGCGCCGGGTCGGTGCCGCTGGCCTGGGCCTGGAACACCGGCTCCAGCGGCTTGTAGACCGCCTCGGGCGAGCCGGCCACCGAATCGGCGTTGGCCAGGTTGCTGGCGATCGTGCTCAGGCGCACCGACTGCGCCTGCAGCGCGGATCCGGCGATGTCGAATATCGGCAGGTTGCTCATGGCGGCATGCTCTCCTTGGGCCGGACTACTGGCCGGTGATCGCGGTGAGCAGGGTGCGCACCTTGGATTCGAGGAAGCTCAGCGACGCGCGGTACTCCAGCGCGGCACGGCCGTAGGCGGCACGCTCGGCATCCGGGTCGACGGTGTTGCCGTCCAGGCTGGGCTGGCTGGCCTGGCGGGCAAACTGGAACGGCGCCTGCCCGGTGGCGATCGCGTCGGACAGGTGGCCCTCGCGGGTCGCGGCCAGGCCGGCGCCATTGCCCGGCAGGCCTTCGCGCTGCAGCCGCGCCGCGTCCAGCGCGGCATTGAAGTCGATGTCCTGGGCCCGGTAGCCGGGGGTGTCGGCATTGGCCAGGTTGCTGGCGATCAGCTTCATCCGCTGCTCGCGCAACGGCAGGGCATCGGCGTGGAGCCCCATGTAGGACGTGATCGGGTTGGACATGCTGCCTCCGGACGGACCTTTGCCGTCACACAGGCAAGCGGCGTGCCAGAAGCCGCGGCGGGAGCGCCGTCAGGCGGCGCGGGCGACCTGCTGCAGGCGCGCCAGGACGTGTTCGGCCAGCTCGTGCGGGCTGTACTTGGCCACGAACGCGTTGGCGCCCACCCGCTCGACCATCGCGTTGTTGAACACCCCGGACAGCGAGGTGTGCAGCAGCACGTAGAGTCCGGCCAGGCCGGGGTGGCGACGGATTTCCGTCGTCAGGGTGTAGCCGTCCATCGCCGGCATCTCGATGTCGGAGATGACCATGGCGTAGCGCTGGGCCGGGTTCTCGCCGCCGGCGTGCACCTGCAGGAGGTGGTCCAGCGCCTGGCGGCCGTCGGACAGCAGGGTGACGCCGACCCCCAGCTGGTCCAGCACGCTGCGGATCTGCTGCCGGGCCACGCGCGAGTCGTCCACCACCAGCACCTGCAGCGGCGGGCTGCCGGCGGGCAGCGCCATCGCCGGGTCCAGGGTCGCGTCCATCCGCGCCTGGGTGATGTCGGCCAGCACGCTTTCCACGTCGATCACCTGGATCAGCGCGTCCTGGAACCGGGTGACCGCGGTCAGGTAGCTGCTCTGCGAGCCCAGGTCCGGCGGCGGGTGGATGTCTTCCACCGCGATGTTGACGATCCGCTCCACGTCGCTGACCAGGAAGCCCTGGACCGAGCGGTTGAATTCGGTGACCACCAGGTAGTGGGTGCCGTCGCTCACCGCGGCCGGATCGTGCTCGGGGTGGCCGATCGCCTGGCCCAGGTCCAGCACCGGCACCGAGCGCCCGCGCACGTCGGCCACGCCGGCGAACTGCGCCGGCAGGCCCGGCAGCTGGAACAGCGGCGGCCGGCGCAGGACCTCCTGCACCTTGAACACGTTCACCCCGAACAGCTGCCGGCCGCCGAGCCGGAACAGCAGCAGCGCCAGGCGGTTGTGGCCGGCCAGCCGGGTGCGCTGGTCGATGCGGTTGAGCAGGTTGTGCGACATGCCCCCGGTATCGGCGTTGGCCGGCGAGGCTTGAGCGCGGCCGCGGCACGGTGCTTGCATGGGCCCCGCCCAGTTTCCACCGGCGAGGCCGCCATGCTCCTGCTGCGCCCCATGCTCATGTTCCTGCTCGCGCTGCCGATGACGGTGGCGCTGGCCGCGACCGGCTTCGAGCCGGTGGAATCGATCCGCGCGGCCGCGCTGCAGGCGGTACCCGGGGGACAGGCGGAAGCAAGCCTGGATCCCGCGCTGCGCATGCCGGCCTGCGGCCAGGCGCTCGAGGCCCGGCAGGCGACGGCCGGAACGGTCGAAGTGTCCTGTCCGCAAGGCTGGCGGCTGTTCGTGCCGGTGAAGGTACGGCGCAGCCAGCCGGTGGTCGTGCTGGTCCGGGGCGTGGCCGCGGGCGAGGCGATCCCGGCCGATGCGGTGGCCACCGAGGCGCGCGACACCTCGCGCATCGCCGGTGCGGCGCTGGCCGACGTGTCCCAGGCCGCCGGCCAGGTCGCGCGGCGGACATTGCCGGCAGGCACCGTCCTGTCGGCCGGCGACCTGGCCGCGCCACGGCTGGTCCGCCGCGGCGACGCGGTGGCGCTGGTATCGCGGCGCGGCGGGGTGGAGGTCCGGGTATCCGGACGCGCCCTCGGCGATGCCGGCGAGAACGAGCGGGTCGCGGTGGAGAACCTGTCCACCCGCCGCGTCCTGCAGGGCCGGGTCGGGCCGGGCGGGGACGTCGTCGTCAGCCGCTGAACCGACCTGCGAAAAAATTTCCGGAACGGCCCTAAAGTTCCCTCCCGACCCAGCCGATACCCCGGCGTACCCCGTAAAGGACTCATCGCCATGAGCCACAAGATCGAAGGCACCCCGCCCCCCGCCGTGCGCAGCACCGGCCCCGTGGGCGGCCGCGTCGCCCCCGCCGGCGCCGATCGCTCGTCCCCGGTCGAAGCCGCCCAGGCCGGCGACAGCCTGCGCCTGACCGGCGAAGCGACCAGCCTGCAGGCCCTGCAGCGCGAACTGTCGACCGCCCCGGCCATCGACCAGGCCCGGGTGGCCGAGGTCAGGCAGGCGCTGGAGTCGGGCAGCTACCGCATCGACCCGGCGAAGATCGCCGAGCGCATGCTGGACCTGGACAAGCAGCTGGGCGGCTGATCCATGGACGCCGTCGCCAGCGACGAAGCGCTCGACCGGCTCGCCGCCGCGCTGGCCGACGAGCGCCGCGCACTGCTCGAACACGATATCGAGCTGCTGGTGCGATCGACCCGCGACAAGCTCGAATCGCTGCGCCACCTCGAGGCCGACCTCCCCAGCGGGCGTGGCGAGCGGCTGGCCGAGCTGGCCGAGGCCAACCGCAGCAATGGCGCGCTGCTGGCCCGCCGCCGGCGCGAGGTGAACTGGGCGCTGCGCCACCTCGGTCGCGCCGAGAGCGCCCCGGCCTACGATGCCCAGGGCCAGGCCCAGCAGCTGCAGCCGCGCCGCGACCTCGCCGTCGCCTGAACCCGGCCGCCGCGCGCGCCCGCAGCACGCGGCAGGCACCGGCTAGAATCGCCCTCCAGAACCGGATGCCGCCGGAGCGCGTGCCATCGCCGTGACCAACACACCTGCAGCCACCGTCCTGCCCTCCCTGCAGACCATCCAGGGGCTGGCCGGGCGCATGTTCGAGGGCATCCTGCTGTACGACGGTGCCAGCCGGCTGGTCTACGCCAACGCCGCCGCGCACAAGCTGTGCGGGGAATGCTATCCGCGCGACCTGTCCAGCGGCCTGACCCTGCAGCAGCTGCTGCCCGGCGACGCCCTGGCGCAGGCGCGCGCGGAGGGCCGCTGGAGCGGCCACCTGTCCTTCGGCGGCGACGCGATCCTGATGGTGCACGTCTACTTCGGCGCCGAGCATGGCGAGCACTTCCTGGTGCTGATGCAGGACCTGCGGCAGGTCCGCTTCCACGACCAGGAACTGGTGCGCCGGCACGCCGAGCTCAACGTGCGCCTGACCGCCGCGCAGGAGAAGCTGCTGCAGTCGGAGAAGCTGGCCTCGATCGGCCAGCTGGCCGCCGGCGTGGCGCACGAGATCAACAACCCGATCGGCTACGTCCACTCGAACCTGGGCAGCCTGCAGGAGTACCTGCACAGCCTGTTCGCGCTGATCGAGGCCTACGAACGCGCGCTGCGCTCGCCCGATCCGCGCGCGATGATCCCGGAGATCGACCAGACCCGCGCCCGCCTGGACATCGATTTCATCAGCCGCGACCTGCCGCAGCTGATGACCGAATCGCGCGAGGGCATCGAACGGGTCACGCGGATCGTGCGCGACCTGAAGGACTTCTCGCGCAGCGAGCGCGACGAGTCGTGGAAGCTGGTGGACCTGCACGCCGGCCTGGAGTCGACCCTCAACATCATCTGGAACGAGCTCAAGTACAAGACCACGCTGGAGAAGCACTACGGTACGCTGCCGCCGGTGGAATGCCTGCCGTCCGAGCTCAACCAGGTGTTCATGAACATCCTGATCAATGCCGGCCAGGCGATCGGCGAGCGCGGCACGATCCGCGTGCAGACCGGCCACGACGGCGACCATGTGTGGGTGGAGATCGCCGACAGCGGGCCCGGGATCCCGCCGGAGGCGCAGGCCCGCATCTTCGATCCGTTCTTCACCACCAAGCCGGTGGGCAAGGGCACGGGGCTGGGCCTGTCGATCTCCTACGGCATCGTCGCCAAGCACCACGGCCGGATCGACGTGGACAGCCGCATCGGCGAGGGCTCGCGCTTCCGCATCGTGCTGCCGGTGCGGCAGCCGCAGGCCACGGTCGAGGCGGTCTAGGACCGACGCCCGCGCGGGGCTAGGGCGGGCCGGCCAGGGGCTGGCGTTCGCGGTGCGTGCGGAAGGCCTGGCGGATGTGCTCGCGCAGCTCGTCGTCGTTCCACGGCTTGGTCAGGAAGCGGTAGATCGCGCCGCGGTTGATCGCGTCGGTCACCGTGGCCAGGTCGGTGTAGCCGGACAGGACCATGCGCACGGTATCGGGGTAGAGCATCTTCACCCGGCCCAGGAATTCGGTGCCGCTCATGTCCGACATGCGCTGGTCGGACAGGATCACCTGGACCTCGTTGGTCGCCAGCAGGTCGAACGCATCGCGCACGTTGCCCGCCGCCAGGATCCGGTAGCCGTCGCGGCGGAACAGGCGCACCAGCGAGCGCAGCACGTTCTCCTCGTCGTCGACCAGCAGCAGGGTCTGGTCCTGCTTGCTGGCCGCGAACAGCTCCGGGCGCAGGTAGCGGCGGCGCAGGGTGGTGCTGGCCATGTCGGCGGGCATCGGCTCGCCGAACAGGTAGCCCTGGAACATGTCGCAGTCGCTGCGGCGCAGGTAGCCCAGCTGGGCCTCGGTCTCCACGCCGTTGGCCACGACCTTCATGTTGAGCTGGTGGCCCATGGCGATGATCGCGCGCACGATCGCCGCCTCGCGCTCGCCGGCGGGCGAGCTGCGGATGAAGCTGCGGTCGATCTTCAGCTTGTCGACCGGGTAGCGCACCAGCGAGCTGAGGCTCGAGTCGCCGGTGCCGAAGTTGTCCAGGGCCAGGCCCACGCCTTCGCGGCGCAGCGCCACCAGGCCCTCGTACACCGGGGTGACGTTGGCCGCCAGCGCGCTCTCGTTGATCTCCAGCACCAGCGACTCCGGCGGCACCCCGGCGCGCATCAGCAGCGCCAGCACTTCGTCGGGGAAGCCGGGCCGTTGCAACTGCAGCGTCGACACGTTCACCGTGACGAACAGGTCGTCGAAGCCCGATTCGCGCCACTGCCTGACCTGCTCGATCGCGTTCTCCAGCACCCAGCCGCCGATCTGCACGATCACGCCCAGGCGTTCGGCGGTCGGCATGAACCGCTCCGGCACCAGCATGCCCAGGCTCGGCGACTGCCAGCGCAGCAACGCCTCCATGCCGATCACGCGGCCGTCGCGGGCGCTGATTTCCGGCTGGAACCTCAGCCGCAGCTCGCCGTTCGGAACCGCGTCGACGATCTGCCGCGCGATCACGCTCTCGTTGTGGACGTTCTGCAGGCTCTGGCCGCCGTAGAACTGGATCCGCTCGTCGCTGTGGCCGACCTGGCGCGCGGCGATCTCCGCGTGGCGCAGCAGGGTGTCGGCGTCCTGGCCGTGCTCCGGGCAGCAGCTCACGCCCAGCTTGACCGTCAGGAACAGGGTGTAGGGCAGCACGCTAAGCGGCTGCTCGGCCTCGCGCTGCAGGTCCCGGGCCAGGTCGCTCGCGTCCGCACCGCCGGCCGGCAACGGGATCGCCGCCACGAATTCGTCGCTGCCGTGCCGCCACAGGTGGCCGCGGCCGTGCAGCCACGCTTCGAGCCGGCGCGCGAGCAGGTCCAGGGCCAGGTCGCCGACGGCCACGCTCATGTTCTCGTTGACCGAGGCGAAATGGTCGATGTCCAGGTGGACCACCATCAGCCGCGGGCCACCGGCGATCGCGTCCTCTACCAGGCGCTGTAGCACCGGGTGCCCGGCCCCGAGGCGGGCGGGCCCGGGCGTGGCGGACGGGGCGGGGTAGGGAAGGTGGCCGGACATCCAGGCGTCAGTCCGCGAGCTGCTGGTCGTACGGCAGGTCGAGTTCGATCCGGGTGCCGCGCCCGGGCAGGGCGTCGATGCGCAACTGCCCGCCCACGCCCTGCGCGCGCTCGCGCATGATCACCAGCCCCAGCCCCTGCGCCTGGGACGGCTCGAACCCGCGTCCGTCGTCCTCGATGCGCAGCTGGAGCCAGGCGCCGTCCACGTCGGCCAGGGCCACGCTGACATTGCGCGCGCCGGCGTGGCGCATCACGTTGGTCAGTCCCTCCTGCGCGATCCGGAAGCAGGCCTGCTCGACTTCCCGATGCGGCCGCTGGCGCAGCGGCTGGATGTCCAGCCGCAGGTGCACCGGCGAGTTGCGCAGGAGCACGCCGGCATGCCAGCGCAGCGCCGCTTCCAGGCCGAGTGCGTCCAGTTGCGGCGGGCGCAGCAGGGTGGAGAGGTTGCGCAGCTTGTCCAGCGTCGCGTCGGCCAGTCCGGCGAGCGCCTGCAGGTCCTCGAGCCGGCGGGCGCCGTCCTCCTCGCCCATGGCCGCGTGCGCGGACAGCTTCATCGCGGTGATCGCCTGGCCGATGTCGTCGTGCAGCTCGCGCGAGATCGCCCGGCGCTCGTCCTCCTGGGCGGTGAACAGCTGGTGGCCCATGGCCTGCAGTTCCTGGTTGCTGGCGGCCAGCGCGATGCGCATGCGCTCGGGCTCGCTCAGGTCCCGCACCACCAGCAGCTTGCAGTCCTGCCCGCCGTAGCGCGCGTTGCTGCAGGAAACCGATACCCGGAAGCAGCTGCCGTCGCCGCGGCGCATCCGTGGCGAGGGTTCGCTGCCGGTGCCGGCCAGCATGTACTCGCGCAGCGCCGGCAGGTCCTCTTCCAGGACCAGCGACGAAAGCGGCTCGCCGAGCAGCATCTCGGTGCGGCGCCCGAACAGGCCTGCGCAGGCGGGGTTGGCGTAGATCACGTGCTCGGCCGACAGCAGCATCACCCCGTCGGGCAGGATCCGCATCAGCTCGGCGAACTGCTGCTCGCGCTCGCCGAGCAGGCGCCGCGTCTGCTGCTCTTCGGTCACGTCCTGGGCGGTGCCGCGCAGGATCCAGCGGCGGTCCTCCTCGACCCGCTGCACGCGCACGCGCAGCAGGCGCTCCTGGCCGCCCGCGCCGAGGAACGGCAGCAGCACGTCCATCTTCTGCAGCTGCCCGGCGCCCAGCTCGTCGAGCATGTGTTCGAGCCGCGACTGGGTATCGGCGTTGGCCGCGACCAGCACCTCCTCCAGGGCCCGGGGCCGGTCGTCGTCGCCGGCCTGGTCGACCAGGCGCAGCAGGATCGGGCTGAAATGGCCGCGCCGGGTCCGCGCGTCGACCTCGAACGAGCCCAGGCGCGCCAGCCGCTGCGCCTCCTGCAGGCGGGACATGGCGTGTTCGCGCGAGCGCTGCGACTGCAGCTCGGCGGTGCGGTCGTGCATCACGATCAGGCGGATACGCTGGCCATCGGACAGGACCAGTTCCGAACTGCGCATCTCCACGTCGCGGAAGCTGCCATCGCTGGTGCGCAGGCGATCGATGCGCGCGCAGGGCTGGCCCGGAGCGGCCCGGATCGCGGCGATGCCCTCGTCGAAGTGGCCGCGGCTTTCGGCCGGCCAGAGCATGTGCAGTTCCATGCCGCGCAGCTCGCCGCGGGACCAGCCCAGGAATTCGCTCGCCGCCGGGTTGGCGTCCACGATCCGCAGCGACTCCGGATCGTAGGTCCACATCGGGCTGGTGTTGCACTCGAACATCTCGCGGTAGCGCGCTTCCGAGTCCGTGATCCGCCGCTGGGCCTCCAGCAGGCGCTCCACCAGCGGCCGCAGCAGCAGGTAGAGCAGCACGCCGGTGCCGACCATGTAGGCCACGCCCTTCCACATCTGCCAGCGGGTGATGGCCGCGGCGTCGTCGAACAGCGCGGCGGTGAGCTGGTCGCTGAACAGGATCCAGCAGATCCCCAGCAGGACGTACAGCAGCGGGATGCGCCAGACCAGGGCACGCGCCCGCGGCACGACCATCGGCCGCGGCGCCGGCCGCGCGGCGTCGCCTTCCATCGCTTGGTCCTGCTGCCGCATCCAATCCCCCTCTGCCTCGCCGGGCAAGCATATCAGTGCGCCAAGCGGTCACGTCGCGGGCCAGCCGCTCAAAAAACGCGGGCGTCGGCCGCTACCTGCATGACGGCCCGCTGCGGGCGATTGCATGGAGTGCTGGCGTGGATGCAGGGGCGATCGCGAGCCTGATGCAGCACCCGATCGAGAGTGCGCTTCTGGTGCTGGACCGCGACGGCATGCCGCTGGCCGCCAATCCGGCCGCGCAGGCGCTCGGCCTGCAGGCGTCGGCCGCGCGCTACGCGCCGGTGCTGCGCGACCTGCGCGAGCTCCTCGCCGACGGCCGCCTGCAGGCGGTGGCCTGCAGCCTGCCCGGGCCGCAGCGCCGGCTCGACGGCTGGCTGCGGGCGGTGCGGGCGCCGGAGGGCGGCGTGCTCGCCTACACCCTGGGGATTCCCGACCCGGAGGATTCCGGCCGCTGGCAGGTGGCGCTGGACAGCGCCGGGCACGGACTGTGGGACTGGGACATCGCCGCCAACCGCATCTTCCGCTCCGAGAGCTGGCTGGCGATGCTCGGCTACACCGCCGACGACGTTCCCGACGCGAACCTGGAATCGGCGCTGGCCCTGGTCCATCCGGACGACATCGAGCGGGTGCGGGCCGCGGTCCGCGCGCACCTGGAAGGCCACAGCCCCATGTACGCCGGCGAACACCGGGTACGCCACGCCGACGGCAGCTGGCGCTGGGTCCGCGACAGCGGCCGGGTGGTGTCCTGGTCGGCCGACGGCCGGCCGCTGCGGATGGTCGGCACGCACACCGCCATCGACGCGCAGAAGCAGCTCGAGGGCGAGCTGCGCAAGCAGCAGGCGCTGCTCGAGGAGATCCAGCGGCTGGCGGCGATGGTGCCCTGGTCCTGGGATCCGGAGACCGACACCGGCTGGTGGCCCGATGACCTCTATCGCCTGACCGGCCACCCGCGCCAGGAGGGCGATTCGGCGCGCGCCTGGCTGCGGCGGATGCCGCGGCCCGCCGCCAGCGCGCTGCGCCGGGCCTGGCGCCGGATGCGCCGCGATGGCCAGCCGGTGCAGTTCGACCTGGTGCTCGACGGCCCGCAAGGCGAGCCGCTGCAGGTCCTGGCCTGGGCCCGGCCGGAGCTCGACGCCGGCGGCCACATCGTGCGCGTACTCGGGCAGCTGCAGGACGTGACCGGCCAGCGCCGCGCCGATGCGCTGCTGCGCTGGCGCACCGAGCTGCTCGACCGGGTGTCATCGCTGGGCCACATCGGCGGCTGCGAGATCGAGCCGGTCAGCCGGCGGGTGCAGTGGACCGAGGAGTGCTACCGGATCCACGGCATGCCGCACGGCCCGCTCACCCTGGACGATGCGCTGTCGCTGTACACCCGCGACTCGCGCGAGGCGTTCGAGGGCGCCCTGCGCCGGCTGGCCGCCGGCGGCGCGCCCGAGCAGCTGGAGCTGTGCTTCTACCGCCACAGCGGCCAGCGCGTCTGGGTGCAGGTGATGGTGGAGATGGACCGGCGCGAGGGCATGGTGCCGCGGCTGGTCGCCCTGTACCGCGACATCACCCGCGAGCGCGAGACCAGCGAGCGGATCGAACTGCTGTCCCACTACGACCTGTTGACCGGCCTCCCCAACCGCTTCCTGCTGCGTGCGCAGACCGAGGAGGCGATCCTCGCCAGCCACGACCGCGCCGGCAGCGGCCTGGCGCTGCTGCTGCTGGACCTGGACGGCTTCAAGGGCATCAACGATTCCTTCGGCCACGCCGCCGGCGATGCCATGCTCAAGGCCGCGGCGGGGCGCATGCACCACGCGCTGGGCAGCGGCGAGCTGTTCGGGCGGCTGGGTGGCGACGAGTTCCTGGTGGTGATGCGCGGCCCGGCCGATCCGGCGATGGCCGAGGACCTGGCGCGGCGGCTGATCGCGGTGCTGGCCGAACCATTGGCGTTCGGCAGCGAACAGCTCAAGGTCGGCGCCAGCGTGGGCATCGCCCTGCTCGGTCGCGACGGGCGCGCGTTCGACGACCTGCTGCGCGCGGCCCACGCCGCCCTGCACGCGGCGCGCGAGCAGGGCCGCAACAGTTGCCAACTGCACAACGAGGACATCCAGCGGCACGCCCGTCGCCGCCTCGAGATCGAGCACTCCCTGCGCGGTGCGCTGGAGCGCGAGGAATTCAGCCTGGTCTACCAGCCGCAGGTCAGCCTGCGCGACGGCCAGGCGCCGGGCGTGGAAGCCCTGTTGCGCTGGCACAGGCCGGCCGGCGCCTGCCATCCCGGGGAGTTCATTCCCGTCGCCGAGCAGTGCGGCGAGATCGTCCGCCTCGGCGACTGGGTGATCGCGCAGGCCTGCCGCCAGGCGGTGGCCTGGCACGCCGCCGGGCTGGACTTCGGCCGGATCGCGGTTAACGTCTCGGGCGTGCAGCTGCGCGACCGCGGCTTCGCCGAGCGCGTGGTGACGCTGTGCCAGCGCGCCGGCTGGCCCCCGGGCAGGCTGGAGCTGGAGCTGACCGAATCGGCGCTGATCGTCGACAGCGACAGCCTGCGCCACTGCTTCTCGGTTTTCGAACGCCACGGCGTGCAACTGGCGGTGGACGACTTCGGCACCGGCTTCTCCAACCTGCAGTACCTGAACCGGTTCCCGGTACAGCGCCTGAAGATCGACCGCAGCTTCGTCACCGACATGCTGCGCGATGCCAATGCCGGCGAAGTCACCCAGGCAATCATCCACCTCGGCCATGCGCTGGGCATGCGGGTGGTCGCCGAGGGCGTGGAGACGCTGGAGGAGCAGGCGCAGCTGGCGCGCTGGGGCTGCGACGAGATCCAGGGCTACCTCTACACCCGGCCGCTGCCGCCGCGCGAGCTGGCGCAATGGCTGCGGCAGCTGTCCATCGAGCCTATGTCAGGCGCCTGGATCCCGGGACTGGCCGGCCGCAACCTCTGAGGGCGGCACACGCCGGCAAGCGCCGGCAGCGCCGCAAGCGGTAGCGGCCTGGCCACCTTCGCAGCGCAACGGCCACAGGGTCATTGACGCCCCGGTGCGCCCGCATCGCCCCGCAACGCCGACGATTCGCCGCATCGCGGGCACGCTTGCCGAAGCCGGCGGGCGCTCCGTACGCCTCGCCTGGACCCCGATGTGCGCAGCGGCGTCACCGGGTGCCGCAGCTTGAGGAGTCCGACAGGCAGGCGATGGCGCATGGCGTGCGCGCGAACCTGTCCACACCCGTGGACGCTTTCGATCGTCCTGACGACCGGTCCGGCGGGGTGGGGAGTGCGTCGCAAGCCCACGATCCGGGTCGAGCCCACGATCCGGGTCGCATGCGCCTCGACAGGAGCAGGACGCCTCGCGCCATGCGGTCAGCCAGGTGCGCTCGCGCTGCCGGCGATACTCCATCCCCTCGGGCACGCGTGTCCGGGGTTCAACCACGCCGGATCCTGTCCGCTCAGCGCGGCGGCGTACCGAGGTCCCAGTGGATGCACGCCAGCAGGGTGTCGTCCTGCTCGCGTCCGGCGCCGAGCAGGGGCCGGGCGGCCGACAGCTCCTGCAACGCGAGATGTTCCAGGCGCGCCAGGGCGGCCTTGTCCACCGGCTTGCCGGGGTCGGCGGTGGACGTGTCCGCCGCCTGTCGCGCCGATGCCAGCTGATCCTCGTCCATGACAGCCTCGCTGCGGATACAGGCGAAGGCCCCGGCGTGCGGCCGGGGCCTGGAAGCGGTCCATCCGGACCGCGACCGCATCACCGCCGGTGCGGTGCTCAGAACAGCTCGACCGTACCGGCGCCCATGGTCTGCTGTGCGACCGGCTTGTGCGGCGGCGCTTCCCATTCGCCGCGCAGGTCGCGCAGGCGCTGGCCCAGGCGTTGCAGGGCGCGCAGCAGGTCTTCGTCGCCGGCGCCGTTGCTGCGGTGGAGCAGGTCCTGCAGGGCCAGGGCTTCGCGGTTGATCGCGTCGAGCCGGTCCAGGTGCACGTGCGCTCCGCCCAGCGCCTGGGTGGCGATGTCCTCGAACTGCAGGGCGCGCACGGCCTCGGCGACTGAGCCGTCGATGGCGCGGCCGCACTCGGAGATCTCGCGCATGCCGTCGCCCAGGGAACTGTTGATCGCGGCCACGTTCTGCAGCATCTGCGCGGCCTCGGCACGCGCTTCGCGCGAGCGGTCCAGGTCGCGGGAGGCCATCTGGGTGACGGTCTCGCGCACCTTGGCGATGGCGTCCTTGGAGCTGTGCGCCAGCTTGCGGATCTGTTCGTTGAAGGTGGTCGAGCGTTCCGACAGGTTGCGCACCTCGTCGGCGACCACCGCGAAGCCGCGCCCGGCCTCGCCGGCCCGGGCCGCTTCGATGGCCGCGTTCAGCGCCAGCAGGTTGGTCTGGTCGGCGATCGACTTGACGTCCTCCAGCAGGGCGAAGATGCCGTCCAGGTGCTGCGCCATCTGGTCGATGTGCTGCACGGTGACCGTGCTCTGGCCGGCGACCTGTTCCAGCGCCTCCACCAGCTGCTCCATGCGCGAGCTGGCGTGCTGGGCGAAGCGGGCCACGTCGACCCCGCCGCTGCCGTCCTGGTCGGCGATGATCCGGGCCATGGCCGTACCCTGCTGGCGCGACTTGCGGTTCATCGCGTCGAAGCTGGCGCCGAGCCCGGCGACGGCCTGCCGGATCAGGTCGCGGGCACGCTCCACTTCCTGGCGGGAACCATCGATCTCCTTGCCGACGAAGCTGCGCAGCTCGGCGAGCAGTTGTTCCTGCTCGCGCATCACGCGCTGGTGCTCCGGCGATTGCGTCGCCAGTCCGCTACCGCGCAGCAGCAGCCAGGCGGCGAAGCCGAACCAGCTCAGGGTGAGCGTGGTGAGGATCGCCCAGCGTACCGGTGTCGGCCAGTCGAAGCCGAAGGCAAGGGGGGCGAGGAGGGTCAGCGCCAGCGGCGCGGCCATACGGATTAGCAAGCGGGAGTCCATGGGCGATCTCTGCGGAACCACGTGAGCAGTATCGGCCGCCCACCCGGTGCCTTTAGCCGCCTTGCCGCCCGGCCTTGGACCCGCTACGCCGGTCCATGGCTTGCGTCGCCGCGCAAGCGCCGCAGCAGGGGACGCCGCTCAACCCAGGTGACGGGCCACCGACTCGACCATCGCCCGGCGCGCGAACAGGAACTGCCACTGGCTGCCGCCCAGCTGACGCCAGAGCAGGGCCGAACGCACCGCGGCCAGCAACAGCGCGCGGATCTCCGAGACCACGCCGGCCTGGCCCAGGTAGTGCGGATTACCCTGGACCATGATCCGCGGCCGCAGGTGGCTGATGGTGTCGGCGTACAGGCCGCCCAGCGCCGCCAGCACCTCGGGGTGGCCGCAGCCGAGCGATGCGGCCTGCGCCGACAGCGCATCGAGGCCGTTGCCGACCGCGGCCAGGGTGTTGGGTTCGCCCGAGAAGCGCCGTTCCAGCTGCAGCGTGGCCAGCGCCAGGCGCGGCAGCAGCGGGTCTTCGCTGCGATTGGAGAGGTAATCCCCCAGCGCACGCAGCCCCGGCTCCAGCACGCGCGCGCCGTCGCCGTAGACCTCGGCGGCCGACCCGGCGTCGATCCGGAACACGCTCTCCAGCACGGGGAGGGCGGCGGCATCCTGGCTCTGTCCGGTTTCGGCGATGCGGCGTACCTGTTGCAGCGCCTGGGCCAGGCCGGCCAGGGCCAGCACGCGGTCGTCGTAGGAAAAGTTCATGCGCGGCATTCTAACCGGGCATCTCCCGCGCCTGCGGCGGAGGGGCCCCTCGCAGCACACGATTCGCGGGCGAGCCGTGCGCCGGCATCGCGATGGCCTCAACCGGCCGACGAGGCTCGCTCGCGGGCGAACCCGGCGCCTAAGAAGCTGGCGTGGGTGCGTCCGTGGCTTCGATCACCGCGCCACCCAGGCAGGCCGGCCCGTCGTACAGCACCAGCGACTGGCCCGGCGTGGCCGCGCGTTGCGGGCGCTCGAAGCGGACCTGGAGCGTGCCATCGTCCTGGACCTGCACCTGGCAGGGCTCCGCGTGCTGGCGGTAGCGCACCTGGGCGGTGCATTCGAAGCTGGAGGCGGGTGGGGCGCCTTCGACCCAGTGCATCGGCTCGCTCCGCAGCACGGACGAAAGCAGCCAGGGACTGTCGCGGTCCTGGTCCACGTACAGGACATTGCGCGCCACGTCCTTGCCGACCACGTACCAGGGCGCGGCCGCACGGCCTCGGACGCCGCCGATGGCCAGGCCTTCGCGCTGGCCCAGGGTGAAATAGAACACGCCGGGATGCTCGCCGACCCTGACCCCCCGGGGGTCGCGGATCTCGCCGGGCTGCGCCGGCAGGTAGCGACCCAGGAACTCGCGGAAGTCGCGCTCGCCGATGAAGCAGATGCCGGTGGAGTCCTTCTTCGCATGCGTCGGCAGGCCGGCGTCGCGCGCGATCTGCCGCACCTGGGCCTTGGGCAGGTGGCCGATCGGGAACAGGGTCGCGGCCAGTTGCGCCTGGCCGAGCTGGTGCAGGAAGTAGCTCTGGTCCTTGTCGCGGTCGGCGCCGCGCAGCAGCCGCCAGCGTCCGCGCTCGCGGGCGACCTGGGCGTAATGCCCGGTGGCGATGCGCTCGGCGCCCAGCGCGCGGGCCGCGTCCAGGAAATGCTTGAACTTCACCTCGCGGTTGCACAGCACGTCCGGGTTCGGGGTGCGCCCGGCGGCGTATTCGGCCAGGAAGTGCTCGAACACCCCGGCCCAGTATTCCTTCGAGAAGTCGCGGAAGTGGAACGGGATGCCGATCCGCCCGCACACCGCGACCGCGTCGCGCCGGTCCTCTTCTGCGCGGCAGTCGCCGCTGCCGTCGTCGTCCCAGTTCTGCATGAACAGTCCCGCCAGCGGCTCCCCGGCCTGGGCCAGCAGCCAGGCGGCGACCGACGAGTCGACCCCGCCGGACACCCCGACCATGGTGCGTATGGCGGTCACAGCGCCTGCACCAGCGACAGCGGATGGCGCTGCCCGCCCAGCCAGTCGGCGGCCACCCGCCAGACCAGCGGGCTGCGGTGCTGGGCCGTGCGTGCGCGCAGTTCGGCGGGGGCCAGCCACACGGCGCGCTCGATGCCTTCGTCCAGCGGCCGCGACGGGTCGTGGGCCAGCGCCTGCCCGGCGAAGGCGAAGCGCAGGTATTGCTGGCCACCGGGGGCCGTCCACTGGTAGCTGCCCACGAACGCTTCCAGGCGGACCTGCCAGCCGGTTTCCTCCAGGGTCTCGCGCACGGCGGCCTCGACCAGGCTCTCGCCCGGTTCCAGGTGGCCGGCCGGCTGGTTCAGCACCAGCTGGCCGTCGATCCTTTCCTCGACCAGCAGCAGCCGGCCCTCGAGCGCGACCACGGTGGCCACGGTCACGTCCGGGTGCCAGGCCTGGCCGGGCAGGGTGGCGACCATGCTCAGAACTCGTCGCTGTCGGGATCGCCGGCCAGCTCCCGCTCCATCTCGTCCGCGCTGGTGACCGCCGCGCCGATCGCCTGGTCCAGTGCCTCGGCATCGATGCCGGCGTCGACCTTCACTACCAGCACGGCGAAACCGGCATTGTTCACCCAGGCGCCGAGCTTGAGCGCATGGGAGGCCTCCAGCAGCCGGTTGGCGACCGGACCGGGGAAAGCGCCCGCATCGACCCGGTAGGCCGGCGACCAGATCTCGCGCACGCGATGCAGGCCGTAGGTTTCCACGCCGGACCGGATGAAGACCATCTGGGTGCGCCCGCCGTCGAGCGCCATGACCATCTTGTAATCGCCGTCCTCGTCCAGTTCGTACTCGTAGCCCAGCTCCTCCAGCAGCGGCGCGATCGAGGGATCGGCCTTGGACGCCGCCTGGCCGGCGCCGTGCGCCCCCAGCGAAGCGAAGGCGAAAAGGCAGGCACAGGCGAGGCGGTATGGCGACATGGGCTCTGGCGGGAGGCGCGCGCGTGCGCGGGTCGCAGCCATTGTCCGGCAGCCGGCGCGATCGAGTCCATCGCGGAGGCGCCCGTATAATCGGGGCATGCCCCACACCCCACGACACGAACACGAGCACGGCGCGCTGGTCGATCCCGGCAAGCCGGAAGTCGCTCCGCCGCCGATGTACCAGGTGGTCCTCCTCAACGACGACTACACCCCGATGGACTTCGTGGTGGCGGTCCTGCAGCAGTTCTTCAGCCTGGACCTGGAGCAGGCCACCCAGGTCATGCTCCACGTCCATACCCGCGGGCGCGGCGTCTGCGGGGTCTTCACGCGCGAAGTGGCCGAATCCAAGGTGGCCCAGGTCAACGAGTTCTCGCGGATGAACCAGCACCCGCTGCTTTGCACCATGGAGAAGGCCTGACCCCGGGATGGCGCCTCGCCTGGGCAGGGGCCAAGGCCGGCCGCCCGGGCCATGCCGCCGGCTGAACGCTGCGATCCGCCGGCACTGTG
This sequence comes from Pseudoxanthomonas sp. Soil82, assembly GCF_040446535.1. Classification (NCBI taxonomy): domain Bacteria; kingdom Pseudomonadati; phylum Pseudomonadota; class Gammaproteobacteria; order Lysobacterales; family Lysobacteraceae; genus Pseudoxanthomonas; species Pseudoxanthomonas sp. Soil82. The sequence goes on along the minus strand of NZ_JBEAAK010000003.1, from coordinate 126,305 downwards.
GAATTCCGGACGACAGGCCGCATATTGTTGGCATCTCACGGAGTCCGCCATGTTCAGCAAAGACCTCGAACAGACCATCGGCCAGTGCTACAAGCGCGCACGCGAAGCACGCCATGAATTCATGACGGTCGAGCACCTGCTGCTGGCGCTGCTCGACAACCCGTCCGCCCAGGCCGTGCTGCGGGCCTGCGGCGCCGACTCCAACCGCCTGCGCGGCGAACTCGACCAGGCCATCGAGGCCTCGGTCTCGCGCCTGGCCGAGGACGACGGCCGCGACACCCAGCCCACGCTGGGCTTCCAGCGGGTGCTGCAGCGGGCGGTCTACCACGTCCAGTCCTCGGGCAAGAAGGAGGTCACCGGCGCCAACGTGCTGGTGGCGATCTTCGGCGAGAAGGACTCGCACGCGGTCTATTTCCTGACCCAGCAGGACGTCACCCGGCTGGACGTCGTCAACTACCTGTCCCACGGCATCGCCAAGCTCGGCGACGAGCCGGACGGCGGCCAGCCCGCGCCCGGCGAAGGCGAGGGCAAGGCCGAAGGCGGTGACGGCGAGGGCAAGGGCGATGCCCTGGCCGAATACGCCACCAACCTCAACGAGCAGGCCCGGATCGGCAAGATCGACCCGCTGGTCGGACGCGCCGACGAGATCGAGCGCACGATCCAGGTGCTGTGCCGCCGGCGCAAGAACAACCCCCTGTACGTGGGCGAGGCCGGCGTGGGCAAGACCGCGATCGCCGAAGGCCTGGCCAAGCGCATCGTCGAGGGAGAGGTGCCCGACGTGCTGTCGGACGCGGTGATCTACGCGCTCGACCTGGGCGCGCTGGTGGCCGGGACCAAGTACCGCGGCGACTTCGAGAAGCGGCTCAAGGGCGTGCTGAGCTCGATCAAGAAGATCCCCGGCGCGATCCTGTTCATCGACGAGATCCATACCATCATCGGCGCCGGTTCGGCGTCGGGCGGGACCATGGACGCGTCCAACCTGATCAAGCCGGCGCTGGCTTCCGGCGAGTTGCGCTGTATCGGATCGACCACCTTCCAGGAATACCGCGGCATCTTCGAGAAGGACCGGGCCCTGGCCCGCCGCTTCCAGAAGATCGACATCGTCGAGCCGACGGTGGGCGAGGCCTACGAGATCCTGCAGGGCCTCAAGCCCCGCTACGAGGCGCACCACGGCGTGACCTACGCCGACGAGGCGCTGCAGGCGGCGGTGGACCTGTCGGTCAAGCACATCGCCGACCGGCTGCTGCCCGACAAGGCCATCGACGTGATCGACGAGGCCGGCGCGCGCCAGCGGCTGCTGCCGCTGGAGACGCGCAAGGAGCTGATCGACGTCGAGGAGATCGAGACCATCGTGGCCAAGATGGCGCGGATCCCGGCCAAGCAGGTCAGCGCCACCGACAAGGACGTGCTCCAGCACCTGGAGCGCAACCTGAAGATGGTGATCTTCGGCCAGGACCCGGCAATCGAGACCCTGGCCTCGGCGATCAAGCTCGCCCGCAGCGGCCTGGGCAACCCGGACAAGCCGATCGGCAACTTCCTGTTCGCCGGCCCGACCGGCGTGGGCAAGACCGAGGTGACCAAGCAACTGGCGCTGCAGCTGGGCATCGAGCTGGTGCGCTTCGACATGTCCGAGTACATGGAGCCGCATTCGGTCTCGCGCCTGATCGGCGCGCCCCCGGGCTATGTCGGCTTCGACCAGGGTGGCCTGCTGACCGAGAAGATCGTCAAGACCCCGCACTGCGTGCTGCTGCTGGACGAGGTCGAGAAGGCGCACCCGGACATCTTCAACATCCTGCTGCAGGTCATGGACCGCGGCGTGCTGACCGATACCAACGGGCGCGAGGCCAACTTCAAGAACGTGGTGATCGTGATGACCACCAATGCCGGCGCCGCCCAGGCCTCGCGGCGTTCGATCGGCTTTACCCGGCAGGACCACTCGACCGACGCGATGGAAGTGATCCGCCGCAGCTTCAGCCCGGAATTCCGCAACCGCCTCGACGCGGTGGTGCAGTTCCAGCCGCTCGGCTTCGAGCACATCCTGCGCGTGGTCGACAAGTTCCTGATCGAGCTGGAGATGCAGCTCAACGAGAAGCACGTGGCGTTGACCGCCTCGCCGACGGCGCGCGAGTGGCTGGCCCAGCACGGTTTCGACCCGCTGATGGGCGCCCGGCCAATGGCCCGCGTCATCCAGGACCGGATCAAGCGACCGCTGGCCGACGAGCTGCTGTTCGGCAAGCTGGTCGATGGCGGCCGGGTCAACATCGACGTGGTCGACGGCCAGCTGGTGGTCGAAAGCCAGTCCGAGCCGGAGCGGCTGTTGCCGGCGACTGTCTAGTCCCGGCGCGCGGTCGCGATAAAAAAAAAGCCGCCGCTGGCAGCTGGCGCCAGCGGCGGCACTCTTCTCCACGCCATCGTCCGCCGCCACGACGAGTGGGCGGCGGGCGACGGCGGGATAAGGTCCTCGATCAGCGCGAGGCGCGCTTCTTGCCGGCAGCGAACTGCTCGGCGTCGATCGCCTCGACCTTGCCGACGCTGCAGGTAGCGCGGTTGGTCTTGACCTTGGTGCCCTTCGGGCACAGGCGGTTGGCCGTGCCATCGGTGCTGATCTGGATGTTCGAGGCGGTGGCCAGCGAGCTGCAGTCGCCGCGGAAGCCGACCAGGTAGTGCGCATCGCCGTCGCGCAGCAGCATGTTCTGCGCGCCACCGGAACGCACGATCTCCTGGTTCGCGCCCAGGTCGACGCAGTCGGTGATCGGGGTGTTGTCGGCGGCATTGGCGGCGAAGGCGGCGCCGGCGAGCAGCGCTGCAGTGCAAAGACGCTTGATGTTCATGGCTTATAGGGGCTCGGGGTGGTCCGGATTGGACGCGCACAAGGCTATGGCCGCTTATGCGTTTCCGGACCTGCCTGTGGTGACAATGACCAAGGTCATGGATGCCGTTTCGGTAATGCCTTGTTCATGTGCGCTGCACATCCACGTGCCTGCGTCACAGTGCGCACGGCGTGGTCCGGCGCGCCGGCGCGCGGCAAAAAAAAGGCGGCCATCGGCCGCCTTTGCTGGATGCCGCGGCGCAAGGCCGTGCATCACTTCATTCGGTAGGTGATACGGCCCTTGGTCAGGTCGTACGGGGTCATCTCGACCTTCACCTTGTCGCCGGTGAGGATGCGGATGTAGTTCTTGCGCATGCGCCCGGAGATGTGGGCGATGATCTCGTGCCCGTTCTCCAGGCGAACCCGGAACGTGGTGTTGGGCAGCGTCTCGATGACGGTGCCTTCGAACTCGATGGAGTCGTCTTTCGACATGCGGTTCCAGTCAGGGGGCGGGCGGGCGGAAAGCCGCGCATTTTACGCGAGACTGGCGCCGAAGGCAAAAATTATGTTAACCAGCCGTCGGTCCGGCCAGCCCCGAGGCCGGAATGGTCCCGAATTCGCCGGTCCAGCTGCCGCCGAGGCCCGGGGCGGCGGTGAGCGCAGCCAGCGCGTCCATGAAGCGTTCGCGGGGCCACGCCTCGGCGCCAAGCGATTCCAGGTGCGGGTTGCCCACCTGCGCATCGATCAGCGGCCAGCCCCGTTCGTCCAGCCATCGCGCCAGTGCCGCCAGCGCGACCTTGGAGCCGCCGCTGCGTGCGCTGAACATGCTCTCGCCGAAGAACATCCGGCCGATCGCCACGCCGTAGATCCCGCCGGCGAGCAGCCCATCCTCGTCGAAGACCTCGATGGAATGCGCATGTCCCAGGCGATGCAGGTGCGCGTAGGCGCGGCGCATCCCCGGGACGATCCAGGTGCCGTCCTGTCCGGGCCGTGGCGTCGCGGCGCAGGCGGCGACCACCGCGTCGAAGGCGGTATCGGCCCGCACCTGCCAGCGCAGGCGGCGCAGTTCCCGGCGGAAGCGCGAGGACAGATGCACCGCGCCGGTGCGGAACACCGTCCGCGGGTCGGGGCTCCACCACAGGATCGGCTGGCCCTCCGAGTACCAGGGAAAGATGCCATTGCGGTAAGCCGCCAGCAGGCGCGGGACCGACAGGTCGCCACCGACTGCCAGCAGCCCATCCGGCTGCCGCAGCGCCAGCGATACGTCGGGGAAGGGGGCATGGGGATCGCCGGACAGGAGGACGGGGCGTCGGGCCATGGTGGATTGTAGGCAGGGGGCGGCGGCTCAGGGCGGGTCGCGGAACGGCCCGCGCGTGGCCAGTGCCGCCGCGTAACGCCGGACCGAGCGCGCCTCTTCCTGGCACCAGTCGCGCAGGGCCGGCTGGAACCGCGGATCGGCGATGCGGTGCCGGCTGCGCACGAACGCGGGAAGGAACCCCCGGGCCAGCTTGTGCTCGCCCTGGGCGCCGGGTTCGAAACGGGCCAGGCCCTGTTCCAGGCAGTACTCGATGCCCTGGTAGTAGCAGGTCTCGAAGTGCAGCCCCGGCAGGACTGCGTCGCTGCCCCAGTACCGACCATAGAGCGTATCCCGGCCACGCAGGAAGAGCGCCCCGGCGACGGCTTGCCCCGCATGATATGCGATAACAATCATAATGTTACGAGACATTTCTCGCGCAATATGCGAGAGGAAGTCCCGGGTCAGGGCTGGCGCGTTCCCGTACTCCCGGAAGGTCTGCAGGTAGAAGTGGTGGATGAGGTCCAGCTCGGCCGGACCCGCCTCATCGCCGTGCAGGCGCCGGAACTCCACTCCCGCGCGGGCCACCCGCGCCCGCTCCTGGCGGATGTTCTTGCGGTGCTTGTGGTCCATCGCCGCCAGGAAACCGGGAAAATCCGCCCAGCCGTCGCGGTTGTGCCAGTGGTACTGCACGTCGATGCGCGGCAACCACTGGGCATCGAACAGGGCGTCCTCGTCCTGGGTGTGGAAATTGACGTGGGCCGAAGGCAGGCCGTCCTCGTCGGCCTGGCGCGCGATTGCCTCCAGCAGGGCGCGCCGCGCCGCTTCGCCGCCGGCGAGCAGGCGCGGCCCGGTCACCGGCGAGTAGGGCACCGCGAACAGCCACTTGGGGTAGTAGTCCAGCCCATGCCGCGCATAGGCGTTGGCCCAGGCATGGTCGAACACGAACTCGCCGTGCGAGTTGGTCTTGAGGTAGCCAGGGGCGGCGGCGAGCAACCGTCCGCCCTCCCAGAGCGTCAGGTGGCGCGGGGTCCAGCCCCAGTCGGCACGCAGGCAGCCGTGCCGCTCCAGGCCTTCGAGGAAGGCATGGCGGACGAACGGGTTGCCGCTGTCGTCCAGCGCGTTCCAGTCAGCGGCGGGAACCTGCGCCAGCGAATCGAGGATGCGTACGGTCGGCATCAAGGCGGGGTCTGCGGATTCGCGAACGGGGAGGGGGCTTTCATCTGTTCCGGCAGCCTCGGCCTCTCCAGGCGGATGTGTCGCCGTCCATGGCGCACCACGCGCTCCGCAACGCCCGGCCCGGCTGTGCATGACCGGGCGCCCGCCGCCGCGCAAACCACCGGCGGGGCGGCATGCAAGGGCGGCTACTCGCCCTTGTCGAGGAAGCGCTCGGCGTCCAGCGCGGCCATGCAGCCGAAGCCGGCCGAGGTGATGGCCTGCCGATAGTGCTGGTCGGCGACGTCGCCGGCGGCGAACACGCCTGCCACCGAGGTCTCGGTGGCGTTGCCGCCCAGGCCCGAGCGGATCTCCAGGTAGCCGTTGTCCATCGCCAGCTGGCCCTCGAACAGGCCGGTGTTGGGATGGTGGCCGATGGCCACGAAGAAGCCGTGCGCGGCGAGGTCGCGGGTGCTGCCGTCGAGCGTGGACCTGACCCGAACCCCGGTCACGCCGGCGTCGTCGCCCAGCACCTCGTCGATGGTGTGGTGCCATACCGGCTCGATCCTGCCGGCCTCGACCTTCGCGAACAGCTTGTCCTGCATGATCTTCTCCGCGCGCAGCGTGTCGCGGCGGTGGACCAGGTAGACCTTGCGGGCGATGTTGGACAGGTACAGCGCTTCTTCCACGGCGGTGTTGCCGCCGCCGACCACGACCACGTCCTGGTCCTTGTAGAAGAACCCGTCGCAGGTCGCGCAGGCCGATACGCCGCGCCCCTTGAACTTCTCCTCCGACTCGATGCCCAGGTACTTGGCGGTCGCGCCCGTGGCGATGATCAGCGCGTCGCAGGTATAGGTGGCGTTGTCGCCGGACAGGGTGAACGGCCGCTTCGACAGGTCGGCGGTGTGGATGTGGTCGAAGATGACCTCGGTATCGAAGCGCTCGGCGTGGGCCTGCATGCGCGCCATGAGGTCCGGGCCCATCAGGCCGTGGGCGTCGCCGGGCCAGTTGTCCACCTCGGTGGTGGTCATCAGCTGGCCGCCCTGCTGCAGGCCGGTGATCACCACCGGCTTGAGGTTGGCGCGCGCGGCATAGACGGCGGCGGTCCAGCCGGCGGGGCCGGAACCGAGGATGAGCAGGCGCGAGTGCTTGGTGGTCATGCAGTCCGTGGCGACGAGTGGGAAGCAGCGCATAGAGTGGAGGCCGCACCGGGGTGAATCAAGGCGAAGGACGGAACGCTGGGGCGCCAGGGCGGGGGGCTCGGCTTCCCCGGCGAGCGCGCCGGGAACTCCCGCTCGCGGGGCGCAACCGCTCGTCTGCCGCCGGCGGCGGCGATCCTGCCGGCGCGGCGGCCCGTCGCCGCCGCCGGCCGGCACGGCGGCTAGGCAATTGGCGACAGAAGCATTTAAGATCAAGGCCTAACATCGCATTCTGCGAGCAGTTCCAGACCCGGGGATCGAAACGTCGACGTGGCCAAGGCATTGACGGAACGCAGCAAGTCCAGCCGCGGCAACGCAGCGCGCGCCGAGCGCGACGCCGCCAGCCCGCGACGGCAACGGCTGTGGCGCGACCTGGCCCTGATCGTGATCGCGCCGCTGCTGCTGTACCTGCTGGCGTGCCTGGTGAGCTATTCGCCGGACGATCCCGGCTGGTCCAACAGCGGCAGCGTGACAGGCCAGGTGCAGAACCTCGGCGGCTTGGCCGGCGCATATATCGCCGACATCCTGATCCAGCTGTTCGGCTACGCCGCCTTCGTGTTGCCGGTGATCCTCGGCGCGATCGCCTGGATCGCGCTGTTCGGGCTGGGCGAGGAGGACGAGCTCGGGCCGGCCCTGCGCCTGGTCGGGATCGTCGCGTTCCTGATCGCGCTTACCGGGCTGCTGCACCTGCGCCTGCACGCGGGCGACGTCGGCCAGGCCGGCGGCGTCATCGGGCGGCTGGTCGGGCAGTCGCTGGCGGCGGGCTTCGGTGCCCTCGGCGCGAACCTGTTCCTGGTCGTCCTGCTGCTGGTCTCCATCACCCTGGCCACCGGCCTGTCCTGGTTCTGGGTGATGGAGAAGATCGGCGCCGGCGTGCTGGCGCTGCCGGACCTGCTGCGGCGCAAGACCCAGCAGGCCGAGGAGTGGAAGCGCACCCGCGATCTGCGCGAGGAGCGTGAGGAGGTCCGCAAGACCGATGCGGTCAGGCAGGCCCGGCGTGAACCGGTGCGGATCGAACCGCCGGCGGCGCCGGTGGTGGAGAAGAGCGAGCGGGCCAAGCGCGAGACCCAGATCCCGCTGTTCCAGGGCACCGGCGGCACCGCCGACGGCCTGCCGCCCCTGGCCCTGCTCGACGACCCCAAGCCGCAGACCAAGGGCTACTCCGAGGAGACCCTGGAAACGCTGTCGCGGCAGATCGAGTTCAAGCTCAAGGACTTCCGCATCGATGCGCAGGTGGTCGGCGCCTATCCGGGCCCGGTGATCACCCGCTTCGAGATGGAGCCGGCGCCGGGCGTCAAGGTCAGCCAGATCAGTTCGCTGGACAAGGACATCGCCCGCGGCCTGTCGGTGAAGTCGGTGCGCGTGGTCGACGTGATCCCGGGCAAGTCGGTGATCGGCCTGGAGATCCCCAACACCAGCCGCGAGATGATCTTCCTCTCCGAGCTGCTGCGCTCGAAGGAATACGACAGGTCCGCCAGCCCGCTGACCCTGGCCCTGGGCAAGGACATCGCCGGCCGGCCGACCGTGGCCGACCTGGCGCGCATGCCGCACCTGCTGGTGGCCGGCACCACCGGCTCGGGCAAGTCGGTGGCGGTCAACGCCATGGTCCTGAGCCTGCTGTACAAGGCCAGCCCGAAAGACCTGCGGATGCTGATGATCGATCCGAAGATGCTCGAGCTGAGCGTCTACCAGGACATCCCGCACCTGCTGGCGCCGGTGGTCACCGACATGAAGGAGGCCGCCAACGGCCTGCGCTGGTGCGTGGCGGAGATGGAGCGCCGCTACAAGCTGATGAGCGCGGTCGGCGTGCGCAACCTGGCCGGCTTCAACAAGAAGGTCCGCGACGCGCAGGATGCGGGCCAGCCACTGATGGACCCGCTGTTCAAGCCCAACCCGGAACTGGGCGAGGCGCCGCGTCCGCTGGAACCGCTGCCGTTCATCGTCATCTTCATCGACGAATTCGCCGACATGATGATGATCGTCGGCAAGAAGGTCGAGGAACTGATCGCGCGGCTGGCGCAGAAGGCGCGCGCGGCCGGCATCCACCTGATCCTGGCCACCCAGCGCCCGTCGGTGGACGTCATCACCGGCCTGATCAAGGCCAACATCCCGACCCGCATCGCCTTCCAGGTGTCCAGCAAGATCGACTCGCGCACGATCCTGGACCAGTCCGGCGCCGAGACCCTGCTCGGCCACGGCGACATGCTCTACCTGCCGCCGGGCACGGCCATGCCCGAGCGCATCCACGGCGCCTTCGTCAGCGACGACGAGGTGCACCGGGTCGTCGAGCACCTCAAGGCCAGCGGCCGCGCCGACTACATCGAGGGCGTGCTCGACGAAGTGCAGACCATGGGCGACGGCGTGGTCGTCGGCGCCACCGGCCTGCCCGAATCCGGCGGCGGCGGCGACGAGTCCGACCCGCTGTACGACGAGGCGGTGCGGATCGTCACCGAGACCCGCCGCGCGTCCATTTCCGGCGTGCAGAGGCGGCTGAAGATCGGCTACAACCGCGCCGCACGCCTGATCGAGGCGATGGAAGCGGCGGGCGTGGTCAGCGGGCCCGAGCACAACGGCGACCGCAGCGTGCTGGCGCCGCCGCCGCCGCGCGACTGACCGGGCGGGGAGCGCCAGCGGGGCGAGCCCCGCTCTACGAAATGGGGCGCGTGGGGCCGGGCTTGCGCGGCTGCTTCCATCAGCCTTCCGCCCACGCCATCCGCCACCACCCGGGCATCCACGCCTGTTCAGCTTCCTATCCGCACACTTCCGCCATCCATCCTCCGTCGATCACGCCATGCACCGCATATCGCGCACCGCTCTCCGCCTCGCCTCCGGCATCGGCCTGGGCCTGCTCCTGGCCGGCCACGCTTTCGCGGGCGCCCGCGAGGACCTGGCCCGGTTCACCACCGGGCTCAAGGGCCTGGAAGGGAAGTTCAGCCAGCAGGTCTTCGATGCCAACGGCCGGGCCAAGGAAAGCAGCGCCGGCAGCGTGGCCGTGTCGGCGCCGCGGCTGTTCCGCTGGGAATACGTCAAGCCGTTCGCGCAGCTGATCGTGGCCGACGGGCAGAAGGTCTGGGTCTATGAGCCGGACCTGCAGCAGGCCACGGTGCGGCCGCAGGGCGAGGAGGAGCGCAACAGCCCGCTGGTGGCGCTGTTCGATCCCAAGCGCCTGGACCAGCATTTCGATGTCAGCGAGGAGGCCGCCGCCAGCGAAGGCCTGCAGTGGCTGACCCTGACCCCCAAGGTGGATGCGCAGGCCAACTTCCAGATGGCGCGGCTGGGTTTCGGCGCGCAGGGCCTGGCCCGGATGCAGGTGCTGGACCTGGTCGGGCAGAAGACCGAGATCCGCTTCGAGGCCTGGAAGCGCAACCCGGCCTTCGCCGCGGGCACCTTCCAGTTCAAGCCGGGCGAGGATGTCGACGTCGTCGGCCAGTGACCGGGCCACGCCGATCCCAGGTCCGGCCGGCCTGCGCAACCAGGCGTCCCGGTGAGGCCAGGCGCTAGGATGGCGCGATGAGCCGCGCGCGCCGAAACGCTTCGTCCCCCGGGTCCGATGACGGCCTGCTGGCCGTGGACAGCGGGCGCCAGGACGCCATGCGTCCGCTGGCCGAGCGCATGCGGCCGCGCAGCCTGGACGAGATGGTCGGCCAGCGCCGCCTGCTGGCACCGGGCTCGGCGCTGCGTCGCGCGGTCGAATCGGGCCGCGTGCATTCGATGGTGCTGTGGGGCCCGCCGGGGTGCGGCAAGACCACCCTCGCGCTGCTGCTGGCCCGCTATGCCGACGCCGATTTCCGGGCGATCTCGGCGGTGCTGTCCGGCCTGCCGGACGTGCGCCAGGTGCTGGCCGAGGCGGCGCAGCGCTTCGCCGAGGGGCGCCGCACCGTCCTGTTCGTGGACGAGGTGCACCGGTTCAACAAGGGCCAGCAGGACGCGTTCCTGCCCCACATCGAGCGCGGCAGTATCGTCTTTGTCGGCGCCACCACCGAGAACCCCTCGTTCGAACTGAACTCGGCGCTGCTGTCGCGCTGCCGCGTGCACGTGATGGAAGCGGTGTCGGTGGACGACATCGCCGATGCGCTGCGGCGGGCGCTGGAGGATGGCGAACGTGGCCTGGGCGGACAGGGCATCGAAGTGGAAGATGCGCTGCTGCGCGAGATCGCCGGCGCGGCCGATGGCGACGTACGCCGCGCACTGACCCTGCTGGAAATCGCCGCCGAGCTGGCCGCCGACGAGGGCGGCCGCGTCACCGAGGCGACCCTGATGCAGGTGCTGGCCGACCGCACCCGCCGTTTCGACAAGGGCGGCGAACAGTTCTACGACCAGATCTCCGCGCTGCACAAGTCGGTGCGCAGCTCCAATCCGGACGCGGCGGTGTACTGGCTGGCGCGGATGCTCGACGGCGGCTGCGATCCAGCCTACCTGGCGCGGCGCCTGACCCGGATGGCGGTGGAGGACATCGGCCTGGCCGACCCGCGCGCGCTGCAGATGTCGGTCGACGCCTGGGACACCTACGAGCGCCTGGGCAGCCCGGAAGGCGACCTGGCCCTGGCCCAGGTCGCGATCTACCTGGCCAGCACCGCCAAGTCCAACGCCGCCTACAACGCCTACAACGCGGCCAGGGCGGACGTGCGCCAGTACGGCACCGCCGAGGTCCCGCTGCACCTGCGCAACGCGCCCACGAAGCTGATGAAGCAGCTGGGCTACTCCAAGGGCTACCAGTACGACCACGACGCCGCGGGCGGGATCGCCCTGGACCAGACCGGGTTCCCGGACGCGATGGGCGAGCGCGTGTACTACGAACCGGTCGAGCGGGGCCTGGAGATCAAGCTCAAGGACAAGCTCGACCGGCTGCGCGCCGCGCGCAGCCAGGCGCGCCGCCCGTCCGGCGACTGATCCGCTACGCTTGGCCGCGGGCTGCCCGACAGGCACGGGCACGGAGCAGGGCAGTGGACATGGTTCGTTCCTTCATCGCGGTGGGCACCGGCGCGGCGATCGGCGCGTGGATGCGCTGGGGCCTGTCGGTCTGGCTCAATCCGTCGCGCAGCCCGATCCCGCTGGGGACACTCGCTGCCAACCTGGTCGGCGGTTACGTGATCGGCATCGCGCTGGGGTGGATCACCTACCGGCCCGGCGTGTCGCCGGAGTGGCGGCTGTTCCTGGTCACCGGACTGCTGGGCGGGCTGACCACGTTCTCGACCTTCTCCGCCGAGATCGTCCAGCACCTGACCCGGCATCAGTACGGAACCGCGCTGCTCGGCGTGGCGGCGCACCTGTTCGGCTCGCTGCTGCTCACCGCACTGGGCCTGTACACCTACCGGCTGCTGCGCTTCGGCGCCTGATCCGGGCGTCGCGTCCGCCAACGATCGCCCGCCGCGGGCAGCGGCCACGCGGACGGCCGCGCGGGTCACGGACCGGGCCGCGGCATGCATGGCGCATGCGCGGCCGGTGCGGGATTGTCGGCCGCCGATGTGCTATTCACCGCTCACGGCGCTATCGCAGGGGGCGCCGAAAGACACGGGCACCGGGGGAGGGGCCATGCGGGGAGCCGAAGGTCGTCGTCGCGGCAGGATGGCAGTCCGCTGCCCGTCCATCCCTCGCGCCTGCGCGTGGCTGGCGCTGGCGCTCCTGGCCGGCTGCGCGCAACTGCCGCCGCGCGCCGAAACCCCTCCCGACGCGCTGCTGCCCCCGGCGACCGAAGGCGCCATCGCCGGGCGCACGCTGCCGGCCGAGGCGGCGCATCCGGGGCAATCGGGTTTCCGCCTCGTCGGCGACGGCGCCGAAGCGTATGCCTTGCGTGCCTACAGCGCCCAGGCCGCGGTAGCCAGCGTGGACATCCAGACCTACATCTGGCACGACGACCTCACCGGGCGGATGCTGGCGCGGCAGGCGCTGCAGGCCGCCGACCGCGGCGTCCGCGTGCGCATCCTCGCCGACGACCTGGATGCGCGGGCCAAGAATGCCGGCCTGGCCGCGCTCGATGCGCACCCGCGGATCGAGGTGCGGCTCTACAACCCGCTGGCCAGCCGCTCTGGCACGCTCAGCCTGGCCGGCGAGTTCGGCACCGGCTTCAAGCGGCTCAACCACCGCATGCACAACAAGAGCTGGATCGTCGATGGACGCATGGCGCTGGTCGGCGGCCGCAACCTGGGCAACGAGTACTTCGCCGCCAGCGACGGCCCGAACTTCGTCGACCTGGACCTGCTGGTCGTCGGCCCGGCGGTCGGCGAGGTGGCGCGCAACTTCGCGCGGTTCTGGGATTCGCCTTCCAACTATCCGATCGCCCAGCTTTCCCCGGACCAGTCCTCGCCCGAACGCTTGCAGGCGCTGCGGGGCGTGCTCGAACAGGCCGCGGCCGACCTGCACGGCAGCCCGTACGCGCAGGTGCTGCGCGAGGATCCCAAGGTACAGCGGCTGCTGGAAGGCGGCGGCGCGCTGCACTGGAGTCCACGCTGGCGTTTCGTCAGCGACGATCCGCTCAAGGCCACGCTGCCGGCGGAGCAACGCTCGGAAGTGGTCAAGGTCCTGCTGCCGGAACTGCAGCGGGCGGCCCGGCGGCTGCTGGTCATCTCGCCTTACTTCGTGCCCGGCGCGCGCGGCACCGCCGAACTGGCGGCGGCGGAAGCGCGCGGGGCGACGGTGCAGGTGCTGACCAACTCGCTGGCGGCCAACGACGTGGCGGCGGTGCATGGCGGCTACAGCCGCTACCGGCGCCCGCTGCTGGAGCAGGGCGTGGAGATATGGGAGCTCAAGCCCGGCGGCGGTCCGGCCAACTTCAGCCTGAAGGGTTCATCGGGATCGAGCCTGCATACCAAGGCGATGGTGATCGATGACGGGACCATCTTCGTCGGCTCCTACAACCTCGATCCGCGCTCGACCTCGCTCAACAGCGAGCAGGGCATCCTGGTCGAGCACCCGGCGCTGGCGTCCGAGCTGGCCGCGCTGTTCGCCCGGCAGACCGCGCCGGCGCATGCCTGGAAAGCCACCCTGGACGCGCAGGGCCGCCTGCGCTGGAGCGATGGCAACGCGACCTGGACCCGCGAGCCGGAGGCGACCACCGCGCAACGCGCGCAGGCCTGGCTGATGAAAGTGCTGCCGGTGGAGTCGCAGCTGTGACCGTATCCACGGTGGGCCGCCACGTGACGCCGCGATAACACCGGCGACACCGTCCCGTCACGCCGGCCCTGCCAACCTTTTTCCATCCGGAGACCCACGAGCCAACTGATGCGCGCTTCCACGACGATCGCCCTGGGCCTGGCCTGCCTGCTGGCCGTACCCGGCAGGGCTGCGGCGCAGCCGCCGATGCACAAGCCGGTGCCGGTGCTGGACCTGCAGCGTTATGCCGGCACCTGGCACCAGGTCGCGCACCTGCCCATGTTCTTCCAGCGCAAGTGCGCACGCGATACCACCGCCACGTACACGCCAAGGGAAGACGGCACACTGGAAGTGCGCAACACCTGCGTGCGCAAGGACGGCGAGCGGATCGAGGCGGTCGGCGTCGCCCAGCCCGTGCCCGGGGCGCCGGGGTCGCTGCGGGTGCGCTTCGCGCCCGGCTGGACCTCCTGGCTGCCGCTGGCCTGGGCGCCGTACTGGGTGATCGCGGTGGATCCGGAGTACCGCTGGGCGATGGTCGGTGGTCCCGACCGGGACCACCTGTGGATCCTGTCGCGCGAACCCACCTTGGCACCCGACCGCTACTCGGCGCTGGTAGAGCAGGCGCGCGGCCTGGGTTATCCGGTGGATCAGCTGCTAGTCGCCAACCCGGCCGATGGCATGGAAGCCACCGCTTCGCGCTGAGCAGTGGCGCAGGCGGCGGTGCCGGCGCATGATCGGCGCGACGAACGCCGCCGAGGAGAACCCGCATGCACCTGCTTCCGTTCACCGCCCGGACCGCACTGGGCCTCGCGCTTTGCCTCGCCATGGCCGCCTGCCAGGACCGGGCCGCAACGACGCCCACCCCCGCGCCGGCGGCCGAGACCGACGCGACCGCCATGCCCGATGCTGCGGCGCCGGCAGCGGAGTCGGAACTGGACGGCGAGCTGGTCGCCTCCACCAACGAGCCGTTCTGGCAGGCGCAGGTGAGCGGTCCGGGACCGTCCCTGCTGCTGCGCGGAATCGAGGGCGAGCGGGAACTGGCGGTGGCCAGCAGCCAGACCACCGGCGATACCCGCACCGTGCGCGCGGTCGATGCGAGCGGTGCGGTCGAGCTCACCGTCACGGCGGCTCCCTGCCAGGACTCGATGTCCGGAGCGCAGTTCCCGTACAGCGCAGTCCTGGTCATCGATGGCGGCACGCCCATCAACGGCTGCGCCCGCCCGGCATCGATGCCGCCACCGGGCGAGCCGCAGTAGCCTGCGACATGGCGGCTTGAAGATCCGCGCCACGGGCCCGGTCGGTGTCGCGGGGTAAACTGTGCGGCCCCTGACGTCGAGTAAAACGGTCGTGCCTACGTTGCCGAGCTGCCCGCAGTGCGGGCTTGAGAACACCTATGTCGATGGTGCGCTGTGGACCTGTCCCGATTGCGGCCACGAGTGGACCGCCGATCCCGTGACCGAGCAGGCCATGGTGGTGCGCGACAGCAACGGCAACCCGCTGGCGGCCGGGGATACGGTGGTCGTGATCAAGGATCTCAAGGTCAAGGGCTCCTCGATCCCGCTCAAGCAGGGCACGGTGATCCGCAACATCCGCCTGGTGGAAGACGACCCGCTGCACATCGAAGGCCACTCGGAGAAGATCAAGGGCCTGGTGCTGAAGACCGAGTTCCTGCGCAAGGCCTGATCGCCGCGTCGCCTGCTGCGGCCGGCCTCAATGCGACGGTGCGCGCAGCGCCAGGTTGAGCTGGTCGACGACGATCGCCCAGTCGGCATCGTCGATGCGTTCCTCGCGCAGCAGCTGCGCCTGCGCCGGCGTCCAGAACGGCGCTTCCTCCAGGCGGACGTCGTCGGCCAACGGCGCATGCGTGGCGATGAAGGCACGGATGCTGGCTGCATCGTCCGGCAGTCCCAGCTGCGCGAACAGTTCGGAAAAGGCGTGGACGGTGGGTTCCATGTACGGGCTCCGGACGGGCAGGGGACTGGGGGAAGGGGACCATCGCATCGTGCCGGCGCGCCCATGAAGAGCCGGTCATCGAGTTTCAGTGGAGGGGCCGCCGGGACCGATCGCATCACCGTATGCCGGTCCGCCCCCCCACTTCCGTCATGGGCGGCAGTGCCGGAGGAATGCTATCAATCCCGACGCCATGGGGAGGCACCGAACGGACGTGCTCCCCGCCTGCCAGGAGAACAGCCGCATGCGCACCACACGTCGTGACCTGATCCGGATCGGCGCCCTGGCGGCCGCCGCGGCGGCGATTCCGGGATTTGCCGCCAACCCGGCGCCGGTCGCGCGCGCGGCCAAGCCGCTGCGCATCCTGATCCTCGGCGGTACCGGCTTCACCGGACCGTTCCAGGTCGCCTACGCGCTGGCGCGTGGCCACCAGGTGACCCTGTTCAACCGCGGCAAGCGCCCCTCGCCGGAATGGCCGGGCGAGGTGGAGCAGCTGCACGGCGACCGCAACGCCGGCGACCTGTCGGCGCTCAAGGGCCGCACCTGGGACGTATGCATCGACAACCCGACCAGCCTGCCGTTCTGGGTGCGCGATGCCGGCCAGGTGCTGGCGGGCAATGTCGGCCACTACCTGTTCATTTCGACCATCTCGGTCTATGCCGACGGGAGCAGGCCGGGCATTACCGAGGATGCGCCGCTGGCCGCCTACAAGGGCGCCGACGCGATGGCCGAGACCCAGCAGACGCTGATGGCCGACATCGAGAACCTCTACGGCGCTCTCAAGGCGCTCAGCGAGGCCGAGGCGCGCAAGCAGTTCGGCGATGCGGTGACCATCGTGCGACCGGGCTACATCGTCGGCCCGCGCGACGAGACCGACCGCTTCACCTACTGGCCGCACCGCGTGGCCCAGGGTGGCGAGGTGCTGGTGCCCGGCGACGGCAAGGATCCGATCCAGGTCATCGACGGCCGCGACCTGGGCGAGTGGATGATCCGGCTGGCCGAAGCCCGCACCTTCGGCACCTTCAACGCCGTCGGCCCACGCGAGCCGCTGCTGATGGACGCCATGCTCGAGGCCAGCAAGCGCGTCACCGGAAGCACGGCCAGCTTCACCCACGTCAGCCCGGCCTTCGTCGAAGAAAAGCAGATCGAACTGCCGATCTGGGTGCCGCGCGACCAGGGTCCGTACGGCGGCTACGGCCAGGTCAGCAATGCCCGCGCCGTCGCCGCCGGGCTGACCTTCCGGCCGCTGGACACCACCATCAGCGAGCTGCTGGCCTGGCTGGCCTCGCAGCCGCCCGAACGCCAGGCCAAGCTGCGCGCGGGCATCAGCCGCGAGAAGGAAGCCGAACTGCTCAAGGCCTGGCACGCGCTGCCCAAGCCGGCGGCCTGAGCCGCACGCGCGGGCGTTGCAGGCCAGGGTGGGGATCAGGCGGTACGCGCGACCAGTTCGCGCGACACCGCCCAAAGGCGCGCGGCCATCGCCGCGTCCTGTTGCTGGGCGCTCTGCTCGCCGGCGGTGAAGTCGCGCAGGTAGGCGCCGCTGACTCCGGCCATCGCCGGGTGGACCGCTGCATAGCACGGCGTTGCCGCCCCTTGCGCGGGCGTGCGCGCATCTTCGCGGTAGTTGTTGCCGCTGTTGCGCAGGATCGCGGTGCGGGTGTGGCCCGGGGTGACGCAGTTGCTGGTCGCGCCGGTGCCTTGCAGGCGCCGCGCCAGCTCCAGCGAGAACAGGCCGTTGGCCAGCTTGGAATGGCTGTAGCCCCTGCGGTACCAGCCTTCGCCGGAAAGGCGGGCGAACTGGATCCCGCCTGCCGGCGCATTCCGATGGTCGCCGCTGCCAAGCACGACCACGCGTCCCTGCGCAGCGACCACGCGGTCGAGCAACTGCTCGGCCAGCAGGAAATGTCCCATGTGGTTGACTGCGAACTGCTTCTCCAACCCGTCCACTTTCTCCCAGTCGTCGAGCACGATGCCGGCGTTGCAGACCAGCGCATCCAGGCGCGGGGCAAGCTGGCGCACCTGCCCGGCGCAGTCGCGCACCGAGCGGACGTCGGCCAGGTCCAGCACCACCGGCGTGGCCCGGCCCGACACGCTGGCACAGGCCGCCTTTCCCTTGTCGGGTGTGCGCGCGGTGCCGATGACGTGCGCGCCACGCAATGCCAGCACGCGCATCGTCTCCAGGCCGATCCCCGAGTTGCAGCCGGTCACCAGGATGGTCCGGCCGCGCAGGTCCAGGCCGGCGGTGGCCTGCTCGGCGGTCGAACCGGCGGACAGGCCTGCGGGTGCGGGCGGCACCTTGGCTCTGGCCGGGGACGGCAACGCCAGGGCCAACGGCGCAAGGGCACCGGTCCACAACAGATGACGGCGCAGCAGATCGGGCATCGGGCTTCCTGCGGGGCACGCGGAAGGGACCAGCCTCGCCACTCGCGACCGGGCATGCAAGCCTTGACCCCGGAGCCGGGATCCATGCCGGGGTTCAGGTACGAAGCGCATGCCCGCCGCCAGCCAGGTGGCGCGGCAGGCATCGGCCCGGGTGTCGTCCCGGGACGGACGCTGGTCAAACCGGGCGTGGCTGGTCAGGAGGACTGCCTTAGGCTTTGTTCAAGTCCCTCCGGGCAGGCTGTGGTGGAAGGCGACGCATCCAGGAGAACGACATGGCGACCGGGTGGGCAGGCGACGGGGCGGTCAACGACCAGATCGACGCAACGGTGAAGGACGCGGTCGAGCGCGCGCGCCGCCAACTGCCGACGGGGCCTGGCCTGGAACGCTGCGAAGAGTGTGATGCGCCGATTCCGCCGGCGCGGCGCAGGGCCATACCGGGCGTACGCCTGTGCGTGGCCTGCCAGGAGGCGCATGACCAGGAAAACGGCTTCAGCGCCTACAACCGCCGCGGCAGCAAGGACAGCCAGCTGCGTTGACGCGCGTGCGCCGGCCTGGCTCAGCCGTCGCCTGAAGGGGCAGGGGGCAGCCACCGCGCCGGCACGCCCTGGCCCCGCCAGCGGCGCACCGTCCGCTGGAAGAACAGGCTGTTGGGAACCTGCAGCACGCTGCCCTCGTCGCTGGCGTCGGCGCCCACCTCCAGCAGCGTGGTGTAGATCAGGTTGATGTCGACCACGCGGCCCTTGAGCCCGGGCTTCTCGCCGTTCTCCAGCAGTTCGATGTGGTCCTGCAGCCGGAACGGCCGGGTGCTGAAGATCAGGACCGTGCAGAAGATGTTCGACAGCACGCTCCAGGCGGCGAAGAACGCCACCGCGCCGACTGCGGCGAAGCCGGTGAACGCGGTCCACAGCACCGTGCCGGAGACGCCCATGCGTTCGAGCACCAGCAGCACCGCCGCGCAGCTGATCAGCGTGGCCGACACCCGCCGCAGCACCGTGGCCATCTCCTGCGGCAGGCCACGGTTGGCCACCAGGCGCCGGACGATGGCCCGGACCAGCCGTTGCAGCAACCAGGCCACCGCCAGGACCAGCAGCACTTCGCCGATCGGCAACACCGTGCCGAGCCAGTCCTGTACCCAGGTGGGCAAACGCTCCGTCATCACGTTCCTCGTCGTGCCAGCGGCTCGTGCGGCCTGCGGCGGCCCATTCTAGGAGATGGGCGGCCGGACCGGCCGGCAGGCGGCGACAAGGATGCGGGAACTGGGCCGTCTTCAGAAGCCGGCCGCGTCGGCCACCACCACCCGGTTGCGTCCGGCATGCTTGGCCGCATAGAGCGCCGCGTCGGCCGCCTCCATCCATTCGCGCACGCTGGCATGGCGCGGATCGGCTTGCGCCACGCCCACGCTGATCGAACAGGACAGGCCTGGCAGGCGCAGCGTCGCCGCGGCGGCCTCCAGGTCGCGGCGCATGCCCTCGGCCAGGCCACGCGCGGTGTCGCGATCGACGCCGGCGAGCACGACCGCGAATTCATCGCCACCGAAGCGACCCGCGCTGTCGTGCTCGCCCAGGCGGCGACGCAGCACGCCGGCCACCAGGCGCAGTACGTCGTCCCCGGAGGCATGGCCGTACTGGTCGTTGATGTCCTTGAACCGGTCGATGTCGAGCATCAGCAGTGCGGCCGGCGCCCCTTGCTCGCGCAGGCGCCGCAGGGTGGCGTCGGCCTGCTGCTGCCAATGGCGGCGGCCGGCCAGCCCGGTGAGCGCGTCCACCCGGTGCAGGCGGTCCAGTTCGCGGTTCTGCTCGCGGATCCGGCCGATCATGCGGTTGGCGGCCAGGCTCACCGCGATGGTGTGGATCAGCAGCATCGGCAGGCACGCCAGGATCACCGCCATGCTGGTGACCGGCTGCAACGCCGGTCCGGCGATCACGCAGCCCAGCGCCATGCCGGCCAGGACCACCGGCAGCGACTGCAGCCACAGGCGCGGGATGCCGGTGCTGATCTTGTCCACCGTCGCCAGCGTCAACAGCAACACGCTTGGCAACAGGTTGAAGTGCATCAGGGGCACCCACAACCCCGCCAGGGCGGAATCAAACAGCAGGTTGCGCACCTCGGTCCGGTGCGGATGACGGCTGCGCAGTGCCAGCCACAGGGCCAGGTGCGGCCACAGCAGGGCAGTGAAGACCAGCCAGGCCCAGCAGGCAGCGGGGGCATCGATCTCGTGCAGCACTACCGCCAGCGGCAGGCCGCCCAGGCCCATGCCGAGGATGCGCAACGGATAGACCCGGCGCGGCATGCGCGCCAGTCGTTCCGGCGCCACGCTCGAAAGCGCGGCACCCGGCAAGGCGGCAACCTCTGGTTCCGGGGAAGCCCGTGTCGGCATGCGGCGTCCCCCTCGCGCAACGATCCGAGGCGCCATGATACCGGTCCGCGGGCCGGCAGGCGGCCGGATCAGGCCGCCGGTACCACCCGGATCTCCACGCCGTGGCACTGCACACGTTGCCCGGCCCGGATCTTGCACGTCTTGCGCAGTTCCACCGCGCCGTCCACGCGCACTTGGCCAGCGGCGACCAGGGCCTTGCCCGCGCCGCCGCTGTCGCAGAGACCGGCCAGCTTCAGCAGCTGGTTCAACTCGACGTATTCGCCTTCCAGTTCGAAATCGACCATCCATGCCTTCCGTTGTCGTGTTCAGGGCACGAACTGGCTGGAAGCCTGCTCGCGCCAGCGGCGCAGCCCGTCGAGCTTCTGCCGGTAGACGTTGCGTACGCTTTCGTTGCCGCCCAGCGTATAGGCGCGACCCAGCTCACGCTGCGCGCGGGCCAGGTCGCCGGAGAGGAAATAGGCCCGGGCCAGGCCGAAGTGGAACTGGTGCTCCTCGCCCTGCAGCGCGATCGCGCGCCGGTAGCGGGCGATCGCGCAATCGTAGTCGCCGCTGTTCTCGCATTCCAGCGCCAGCATGAACTGGTGGAACGGATCGGTGCGCTGTACCCGGTCCAGGCGCCATTCGTAGCGCCGCTGCATCGCTTCGTCGCCGTTGCGGCGATAGAGGGTGACCAGGTTGCTCAGGGTGGCGGCGTGGTCCTTCTTGAGCCGCAACGCCGTCAGGTAGGCGCGTTCGGCGCCGCGCGCGTCGCCCTCGCGCAGCAGCAGCACGCCCAGGTTGTTCCAGGCCGGGACGAAGGTCTTGTCGTCCTCCAGCGCGGCCCGCAGCAGCGCATACGCGCCCGGCGCATCCCCGGAAGCCATCCGCTCGGCGCCGCGGTTGTTGTGGAAATGGGCCATCGCGCGGTGGTCATCGATGCTGCGCGGACGGTTGCGGGCGGCCAGGATGTTGGTGTCCACGTCCACGACCTGCCACTGCATGGTGGTGCGGACGCCGACGTTGACGTGGTTGGCGTTGTAGATCACGCCCTCGTCCTGGTACCACGCCAGCACTTCGCCGACTTCCTGCACCTGCGCCTCCAGCCCGGCCTCGCGCGCCAGCGCCACGAACAGCAGGGTGAACGACAGGCAGTTGGCCTTGCGGTCCTGGTAGACCTGGGCCACCGTGCGGGTGACCTCGTTGTCGTACTCGAGCGCCAGGCCATCGTCGCCGAACACGTAGTCGGCAAGCCGTTCGAGCTGCTCGTTGCGCGTACCGCCGGGTTCGACCACGCGCGCGTGGACCTCGGCGCGCAACGGCGCCGGCACGGCCATGACCTGTTCGATGGTGGGAACCGCTGCCGGTGTTCCGGCGTTCGTCGCCTGCGGCGCGAGCGCAAGCGCGGCCATCAATGTCAATGCAGGCAGCATGGCACCCTCCCGGATGAGCCGACCATGCCCCGAGTGTATGCCTATAAGGGCGCGCTGGCGGGGGGTGCGGGAGGCGCCAGCGGTGGTACCAATTCAGGCGCCGTTGCGATCGCCTGCGTCGCTGGGTTCGCCGGCGCGCTCGCCAGCGCGTCCATGCCGGCATCGGGCGTCCGGTTCAGGACCACGATGCTGATGCGGCGGTTGGTCGGCGCGCGCGGATCGGCGCGGTCGAACGGCACCGAGGAAGCCAGCCCGACCACGCGCGCGATCCGGGCCTCGTCCAGGCCGCCCTCAAGCAGTGCCCGTCGGGCGGCGTTGGCCCGGTCGCTGGACAGCTCCCAGTTGCCGTATCCACGCGGCGCCTGGAACGGCGTCTCGTCGGTATGGCCGGCGAGCGCTATCTTGTGCGGCGTGCCGGACAACAGGGTGCCCAGTTCGTGCATGACCTCGACCGTGTAGTCCTTCATGCTCGAACTGCCGAGGTCGAACATCGGCCGGTTCATGCGGTCCACGATCTGCACCCGCAATCCCTCCGGCGTGAGGTCGATCAGCAACTGGTCCTTGAACGGCGCCAGCGCCTGGCTCTTCTCGATCGCCGCTTCCAGCTCCTTGCGCAGTTCGTCCAGCTGGCGACGGTCCTCGGCCGCGGCCGCCGCGCGTGCGTCTTCCTGCGCGTCGGTGGGAATACGGCTGCGCGTGGCCTCGCCCGGGTCGCCGACGCGCGGCCCCACGCCACCGGGCATCGACAGCGCATTGGCGGTCGGGATCATCTTGTCCGAGGCACCGCCCGGGCCGAGCGAGCTGGTCCCGGGAATGGCGGCGGTGCCCTCGACCGCACTGGGGTTCTTGAAATACTCGGACACCGCCGCCTTCTGTTCCTTGCTGGCGATGCCCACCAGCCACATGACCAGGAAGAACGCCATCATCGCGGTGACGAAATCGGCGTAGGCGACCTTCCAGGCACCGCCATGGTGGCCGCCGGCGGTCTTCTTGATCCGGCGGATGATGATCGGCTGGGTCTTGTCCATGGCCGCTCAGCGGTTGCCGCGCAGGTGCGCTTCCAGGTCGGCGAAGGCCGGGCGCACGTCCGAGAACAGCAGCTTGCGGGCGAACTCCACCGCCACCGTCGGCGGGTAGCCGCGCAGGCTCGATACCAGTGCCATCTTGATGATCTCGAACGCCTTGCCTTCCTCGTGCGCGCGGTGCTGCATCGAGGCCGCCAGCGGGCCGACGAAGCCATAGCCCAGCAGGATGCCCAGGAAGGTGCCGACCAGCGCCGCGGCGACGTGGTGGCCGATCTCGGCGACCTCGCCGCCGATGGCGGCCATGGTGATCACGATGCCCAGCACCGCCGCGACGATGCCGAAGCCGGGCAGGGAGTCGGCGAGCACCTGCAGCGCATGCGCCGGCTCCACCGCCTCCTGGTGGTGGGTCTCGACCTCGATCTCCAGCAGCTGCTCCAGCTCGTGGGGCTCCATGTTGCCGCTCACCATCAGCCGCAGGCAGTCGGTGGTGAACTCCATCAGGTGGTGGTCGGCCAGCAGCCTGGGGTACTTGGAGAACACCGGGCTGGACCCGGGGTTGTCGATGTCCTTCTCGATCCCGATCATGCCTTCCTTGCGCGCCTTGACCAGCACGTCGTAGATCATCGACAGGATGTCCACGTAGTCCGAGCGCTTGTAGCGCGCGCCCTTGAGCAGGCCGGGGATGCCCAGCAGCGCGCCCTTGACCACCTTCAGCGGGTTGGCCACGAGGAACGCGCCGAACGCCGCGCCGCAGATGATCAGCACCTCGTAGGGCTGCCACAGCGCGCCGAGCTTGCCGTGCGAGAGCACGAACCCCCCGAGCACGCTGAGGATCACGATGATGAAGCCGACGATGATGAGCATGGGGGGCGCGCGCGTGGGTGTCGTTGCCGTATCGGCGTGGCCGGCCCGAAGTTAAGCCCGCTCGCGCGGACGCGTACACTCGCAGCCGGCAGGCCGGGCCGTGCAGCCGCGCCGGTGGCCCGGGCGGCGCGGCGCCTGCCAGCGGCAGATGGAGGAGACCGGCCCATGGCCAGCGAACCCAAGACCCGACCCACCGCCATGTCGCTGGAGGCGTGCCTGGCCGGGCTGGACGAGGCCCGGCGCGAGGACGCCCGCCAACTCGCCGCGCTGATGCAGTCCGTCACCGGGGAACCTCCGGTGGTGTGGGGTGGCAACATCGTCGGCTTCGGCCAGTACGCGCAGCGCTACGCGGACGGCCGGCTGCAGCCCTGGCCCCTGCTCGGTTTCTCGCCGAAGGGCAGGGAGCTGTCGCTGTACGTCATGGATGGCTTCGCCGGGCGCGAGTCCCTGCTGGCCCGGCTGGGACGCCACCGCATCGGCAAGTCGTGCCTGTACCTGCGGCGCCTGGCCGACGCCTCGCCGCAGGTGCTGCGCGAACTGCTGGAGGCCAGCGCCGCGGCCCTGGAACCCCAGCGCATCCGCTGAGGCGCGCCGGTGTATGCTGCGCCGCCGCCGCCGGCGGTCCTATCGCCCTCCCAGGAGATTCCCCGTGATCCAGCGTTTCGATGTCGGCCCGCGCATGTCCGAACTGGCCGTGTACAACGGCGTGGCCTACCTGGCCGGACAGGTGCCCGAGGACGCGTCCCTCGACATCGTCGGCCAGACCCGCCAGGTACTCGAGGCGATCGACGCGCTGCTGGCCCATGCCGGCACCGACAAGACCCGGATCCTGCGCGCGCAGATCTACCTGGCCGACATCGCCGACTTCGCCGGCATGAACCAGGCCTGGGACGCTTGGGTTGCCGCCGGCCACACGCCGCCGCGCGCCACCGTCCAGGCACC
Source organism: Pseudoxanthomonas sp. Soil82 (assembly GCF_040446535.1). NCBI lineage: Bacteria > Pseudomonadati > Pseudomonadota > Gammaproteobacteria > Lysobacterales > Lysobacteraceae > Pseudoxanthomonas > Pseudoxanthomonas sp. Soil82. The sequence continues at coordinate 101,810 of NZ_JBEAAK010000003.1, read as the reverse complement.
ACTGGCCAACCCGGGCTGGAAGGTCGAAATCGTGGTGACCGCGGCCGTCTGAGGCCGCAACAGCCCCTCAGTTCCCCGATGGCGACTGCAGCCTGGCCAGCCCGCGATGGGCCAGCCAGGCCAGCGTGCCATGCATGAAGGCCGCGGCCGCCACCGCTACGGTGTGGAACGGCACCCGGTTCTCGCTCGGATGTTTGAGGAGAGTGGGCGCCATCGCCAGCACCGTGCTCAAGGCAGTGCTGGCTGCCGGGATCCCCAGCGCCGGCGTGCCGTCGTGGTGCGCATGGTTTCCTGCTTTCTTGAGGGGGCAATGGGTCGGTCGGATGGCCCGCGTCCGCGCGGTCAGGGAGCTGCATCGATTGCATTGCGGCAATGAACCGAGGGCTCGAATGCCAGCATCCCGGCGATGGCCGGGATGCTGGTTTCACTCCTCTTCGGGCGTGACGCCCTCGGGCCTGTCGATCACGCTGGCCTGGCGCAACTCGCGCTTGGCTTCGCTCAATGCGCGGCCGTCGAGGGGTCGGGCGCTGGAGATGCGGCACGGCTGCGAGATCGCCGAGCCGTTCGCCGCGCGTGGCTGAACGCTGTCCAGGCGCGCGTTCACCATGCCCATCGAATTGCTGATGGTGATCGAGCTGGCGATGGACAGCCCGGAGCAACGCGCCCGGAACTCGAGCAGGTAGCCCTGCGCCGGGGTGTTCCAGATCGCCAGCGCCTGGTCGCCCAGCGGCGTCCAGCGGGTGACGCCGGCGACGCGGTTGATCTGGAAGCTGGCGACGGGCGGACCGGCGTGCGCGCGGTAGATTTCCAGGCGCTGGGCCGTGTCCAGCGAAGGCCCGGAATGCGCGCAGGCAGTGAGCGATGCAACCAGTGCCGACAGGACCGCGATCCGCATCATGACGCTCACCCCTGGACCTGTAACGGGAGGGACTTGCCTGCGCCCACCATCGCGCCGCGGCGATGCCGCGTCAAGTGCAGCGGCGGTGTCCGGGGGACACCGTTGCAGGGCCTCGCGCTTGCGGTGAAACTGCGGCGCAGCACGACAGGCGCGCACCGCCAGGGCAGGGCGCGGCACCCGGGCACGTCGCCCTTGGCAGCGTACTGTCGTTCGACCTGCTGGCGCGAGGGAATGGAGATGGCAACGATGCTGACCCGGGCAGCCGTGGCATGCGTGGCCGCGCTGGCGACAGTGCTGGTCCTGGCCGGTTGTTCGAGCCTGCCGCGCAACCCGGTGCCTCCGGAGCTGGCGCGCGAAGCGACCATTCCGGGCATGCCCGACATCCGTGCGCAGGCCGGTCGCCCCGACCCGGCGATGGTGCAGGACTACCTGCGCTCGATGCAGCAGGAATCGGCGGGCGATTTCCCGCTCGGGGCCGACGGCCTGGTCTCCCATCCGCACCTTGCCCTATCGGGCGGCGGGGTCAATGGCGCCTTCGGCGCCGGGTTCCTCAAGGGCTGGACCGCAAGCGGCACCCGGCCGGTCTTCAAGATCGTCACCGGCGTGTCCACCGGGGCGTTGATGGCACCGTTCGCGTTCCTCGGACCGCAGTACGATGAAGCCCTGCAACGGTTCTACACCACGACCACCACCGCCGACGTGTTCACCGAGCGCTCGCGGATGATGGCGCTGATGCGCGGCGACGCGCTCGCCCGCACCGCGCCGCTGGCTGCACTGCTGGAGCAGTATGTCGATGCGCCGTTGCTGGAAGAGGTTGCCCGCGCGCACCGGCAGGGACGGCGGCTGTACGTGGGCACGGTCGACCTGGATACGCGGAGCTTCACCGTCTGGAACATGGGCCGCATCGCCGAGTACGGCGGGCCGCAGTCGCTGGCGTTGTTCCGCAAGGTCATGCTGGCTTCCTCGTCGGTACCGATCGCATTCCCGCCGGTGTTGTTCGAGGTCGAGGCAGGCGGCCGGCGCTACGACGAGATGCACGTGGACGGTTTCGTGTGGGCCAACGTGTTCCTCCACGCCGGCATCTTCGAGCCGGCCGTCCTGCACCGGCAAGCCCATGCACAACCGGGCCGGGAGGACATCTACGTGATCCACAATGGCCAGCTCAGCGCGCCCCCGGCCTCGACCCCGCGCTCGCTGCGGGCGATCGCGGTGCGCTCGATCGACATCTCAGGCCGGGCGGGCATCGTCGGCGACCTGTTCCGCGAGTACGCCTACGCCCGCCGCCACGATGCGCGCTTCCATTGGACCACCATCGGCGAAGGCGTGGCGCTGCCGGACCTGACCGCGTTCCGGCCCTCTCAGATGGCGGTGCTTTACGACGCCGGTTACCGGGCCGCGTTGTCCGGGCAGGCATGGCGGACCTCGCCCCCGGGCCTGCCGGCGGAGTAGGGGAGGCCGCTGCTGACGGGACACGCCTCCGTTCAATCCAGGCGCGACGGCAGGTCCGGCGCAGGCTCAGGCACCGGCAATCCGTCCCAGTGTTCGCGCGGTACCAGCTTCGGCCGATCGGGGTCGGCCTCGTAGTTGGGCGACATGATCTGCACGCCTTCGGCGTTGAACGCATCCTGGATCTGCGCATGCAGCTCGCTCAGCACCGGGAAGCGCCGTAGCGGATCGTTCACGCGCACCCGCAACCGGTAGTCGACATAGAAATCCGAAAGCGCGGTCTGCAGGACGAACGGCGCCGGTTCGCGCGCCACGCCCGGCGTGCGCGAGGCCGCCGCGAGCAGCAGCCGGTGCACCTGCCGCCACGGCGTGTCGTAGCCGATGGTCACGCCGGTCTCCATCCACATGCCGGGCCCATCGGGATGGCGTGAGAAGTTGTGCAGCTGGCCGCCGAGGACCACGTTGTTGGGAATGCTGACTTCCACACCTGCGATCGTGCGCAGGCGGGTGGTGAACAGGCCGATCTGCAACACCACGCCTTCGACCTCGCCGCTGCGCACGTAGTCGCCGACCGCCATCGTGCGCGAGTAGAGGATGGTGAAGCCGCCGGCGGCCTGGCCGACGATGCCCGAGGCACCCAGCGAGACCATCAGGCCGACCAGCACGCTAAGGCCCTTGAAGGCATCGGTATCCGAACCAGGCAGGTAGGGATAGGCCATCGCCAGCGCGAAGAGCCAGATGATCACGTTGACCAGCTTGCGGGTGGGCTCGGCCAGCACCTGGTCGATGCCGAACAGCTGGAACCGGCCTTCGGCCACGCCGCGGAAGGTCAAGCTGACGGTGTGGGTGAGCAGCCGCGCCAGCAGGAAGATCAGGATCGCCGCGAACAGGCCGGGCAGGGCACCGGCGATCGAGTGGCCCCAACCGCGCAGCAGGTCCAGCATCCAGCCGGTCATCGCATCGGCCCAGGGCCGGGTGAAGCCGAACTGGCCCAGCACGAAGCGCAACCATTCCTCGGCCACCAGGAACAGCGCGATCGCGACCAGGATGCGCAGCAGCCAGTCGCCGACGATGCGCACGCCGGTCAGCAGGTGCCGCACCGAGCCCTGGGAGGCGGCGGCCTCGGTGCGCTGGATCCAGCGCTTGACGCGCTCGCGCAGCCGCCGGCCCAGCCACAGCACTGCCAGGGCCGCGGCGATCGCGACCGCCGTGGCGAGCAGCGACCACAGCACGCCGCGGAACAGCCGCGCCGGCGCCTGCTCGCGCTGGGCAGTGGTCACCGCATCGCCCAGGCGACGCGCCACGCCAGCGCGGGCCTGGGCCATCGTCTCGCCGTTGAGCACGTCCAGGTCGGCGGGCGTCAGGATCATCGTCAGTTCGTCACCCAGCAGCACCAGCGTGCCTTCCGACGATTCCTTGAATTCGATCTTCGCCGGGGTGCCACGTTCGACCACTCGCCGGATTGTCGCTTCGCTGGTTCGCGCCCGCAGTTCTGGCCCACGCCCGAGGAACTCGCTGCGGAGGGTGACGATGTCGCGGTTGTAGAAGCGGACCGTCGCCTCGGCAGCCGGCGAGCTGGCCGGCGCGGAGGCCTGGGTCGCGCCAGTGGCCAGCACCGGGGACGATGGCGCCGGCGTCGCGGCGGACGTGCCACCGGCCGCTAGCAGCAGGCCGGCCAGGATCCCCAGGAGTACCGCGCGGACCTGGCGCATCGTCCTCAAGCTTCGCGTCGCTCGCACCATGACTGCCCCGGTATCGAGTACGGGGAACACGACACCGACCCTGGCCACGACCCCGGACCCGTGGCGCGGCCAGATTTACCGCAGGTCCGGAGGGGCCGCCATAGGCCGTGGGGGCAATAGCCTCGAATCTGTAAGGACATAATGTGCATTATGCGAAATTACGGGAGTGTCATCCAACGGCATACAAGGTCGTTGTCGCTGATCCCAATTGCTGCCCTTTTTGCCTTGATCGCGCCACTCGTTGATTGCGAAGCGTTTTTTTCAACATCGGCATCAACTAGGAATAACTTAAGCCACTCCTCCAATCACTCAAACCGCAGCATTCTCCCATTAGGGCATTCTTATCGACCATGTACTCGGAGATGATCCGTGCGCCTGCTGGTTCTTTCAGACCTGCATCGGGAACTTTGGTGCCCGAGATGGATAGATTGTTTCCCTAAGACCGAGCTAGCCATCTCGCGCCCCGACGCAGTAGTTCTAGCCGGTGATATTGACGTTGGGACTAATGCGATTGCTTGGGTAAGAGCGACCTTCATTGGCCTGCCAGTCCTTTACGTATCCGGCAACCATGAAGGCTATGGCCGGAATCTGGATGACGTCCAGCAGAAGCTCATGGCTGCTTGTGAAGCAACCAGTCAAATACATTACCTCAATCGACGAGAGGTTCGAATTGAAGGTGTGCGATTCCTTGGTACCACACTTTGGACGGACTTCATGCTCTACGGTAGGGAGCTATTTCCAACCGTTGTTTACGATGTCCAGAACATGATGAACGACTATCGACGAATCCGACTGGCAAACCAAGGCTATCGCAAGTTAAGGCCCTCTGACACTCAAGCTTGGCACTCAATGGAACGAGCTTGGTTGGAGGCGCGATTAGCCGAGCCATTCGACGGCCGGACCGTCGTCATCACACATATGGCTCCATCTGAGCGATCCATTCCGGAAGAATTTCGAGGCCAAATACTGTCCGCAGCGTACGCATCAAGTTTAGAGTACTTGGTTGAGCAAGCAGATTTGTGGATTCATGGCCACACTCACACATCTGTGGACTACCGCATCGGCCGCGGGCGCGTCGTCTGCAATCCATTAGGCTATCCAAGCCAAAGAGATGGTGCTTCAGAGAATCTGGCTTTCGATCCCAATTTTGTAGTCGAGATTTGAGCTCGACGACCTGTTGCTGCTCAGTCGTTCGAATGTGATTTGCCCTTACGTGCCTGGCTCTTCGCTTTTGAGCCTTTATTTCTTTTGTTGATGGACTCTTCTCTGCTCAGATGAGCCAGCGCGGGCCGAAGGACCTTAAGTTCATTTTCCAGTCCTTGGCGGTGAGCCCGTTCCACGTCCAGTTCGGCCTGTAGGCTAGCCGATCGTGCTATCGCATCGTCGCGCTCACGCCCTAGAGTCGCTTCCCGGACATCGCGTGTCTTGAGGCGAGCAGCCATTTCTGTCCGCGCATCCTTGGCGGCCTGGCGCGCCAGATCCACCTCCCTGTATGCCCGGTCCTCGAATGTGCGTCGATGGAGCTCAAATGCCTCTCGCTCGCGCTCGCCGGCCGCCTTGTACTTGTCGAGTCGCGCCGATAAAGCAGTCCGTTCGGCTTCCAGTCGGTCCACGCGCTCTTGGACTCCATCACGCTGAGAGGTCAGATCCGCCACTTGGGCTCGGAGTTGGTCAATCAGTTGTTGGAGCTCGCCGGCCTGGGCAAGGGTCAGATCTCGCTGTGCGCGGGCTTTAGATGCCTCATTTCGGAGGGCAACGAGTTCGTTCTTCGCCGCATCTTGTTCGGCTTCGAGACGGGCGCGTTCCTGGGAGAGCACCGCCCGGTCACGTTCCAATCCGGCAGCTTCGTATTGCTGGGCCGCAGTCAGCGCCTGCGCCCACAACTGCCCGGCCAACGTGGTCACGGCCTCGGGTGCGTCCGGAATGGCCAGCTGGGCCGCCCGTCCCTGCAAGCGCGAGCCCAAGCCTCGCCACCAAGTGTCGAGCCAACGAGTCACCGTATTTGGAGAGCCGGTACCGAGATGGGCCCGGATTCGCTCCACGGTCGGACGTTCCCCGCTACCCACCAAGGCGTCGGCTGCCTGATGTACGTCTATTTCCGTGATGCCACGGGCCATTGGAAGGTCTCCTACAGAAGTGCCCTGCTCTGTTGATTCGATACTTGCGATAAGTGATGATTATCGTTAGTAGGCAACCTATTCCATAACGTACATTACATAGTATGAAAAGAAATGGCACGTTACTGACCAGCCCCGCGACGGCCTCCAACCTAGTGCTGCCCGAGCAGTTGGCACAGCAAGCCGCGGACGCCGTGCGCGAATTGCTCGCGGAAGCGGCTGCCGCCAACACCACGCGCAGCTACGCGACCGCCCTGCGCTACTGGGCTGGCTGGCATCAAGGCCGCTACGGCATCGACCTAAGCCTGCCGGTCAGCGAGGCTGTGGTGATCCAGTTCCTGGTAGACCACATCCAGCGCAAGAACAAGACGGGGCTGGTCAGCGAACTGCCGCCAGCGTTGGATCAGGCGTTGGTTGCGGCCGGCCTCAAGGCCAGAGTTGGGCCGTTGAAACTGTCGACCGTGGTCCAGCGCATGGCCGTGCTATCGACCGCGCACAAGCTCAAGCGCTTGGCCAACCCCTGTGAGTTGCCCACTGTCAGGACGTTGCTCAGCCGAGCCCGGCGAGCCGCGGTCAAACGCGGTGAGCGGCCGACCAAGAAGACCGCGGTTACCCGAACCGAGCTCGAAGCCATGCTGACCATCTGCGATGACTCGCTAGAAGGCCTGCGTGACCGTGCCCTGCTCTGCTTTGGCTTTGCCAGTGGCGGGCGCCGGCGTAGCGAGATCGCGGCCGCGGATATGCGCGACCTGCGCAAGGTCGGCGAGGACGGCTACATTTATCGGCTGGAGTACTCGAAGACCCAGCAGGCTGGGGTGAAGGCAGATTCGACGCCAGACAAGCCGATCCTGGGACGCAGCGCCGACGCGCTCACCGCCTGGCTGGAAGCGGCGGGGATTCATGAGGGGGCGATCTTCCGGCGGGTATGGAAGGGGCGGGTCGGCCCTGCCCTGCTTCCGGGCTCTGTAGCCGCAATCGTCAAACGTCGTGCTCGTCTGGCTGGGCTGGAAGGCGACTTCGGGGCGCACAGTCTCAGGTCGGGATTTGTCACCGAAGCTGGCAAGCAAGGCGTGCCCTTGCCGGCGGTGATGGCGATGACCGAGCACCGATCCGTGGCGAGCGTGATTGGGTATTTTCAAGCAGGTGCAGCAGAGGACAATCCCGCGGCACGGCTGCTCAAATAAGGTAGTTGGCTACTCTGCGGCAGGTCTCCACGGGGTTCAGCCGAGATACGCGTAAAAATGCCCCACAGAACTCAAATAATTCTTTCGTCGTAATGACTTAGCCGATATTTTTCTTCTCGGCCGGTTGCGCCAGAAGATCGAGCGTCGGGCACGGTGCGCCTGTCACCACGTGGCGACACTCCTCCACCAAATGCTCAAGGTCGACTTCCAATTGTCGTAGCTCATCCAGACGCCGCCGTACCTCGGCCAATTTCTGTTCGGTCAGCCGCCGAGTCTGCTCGCAAGCGCGTTGGCCTTTGACCTCCAACAGCCCCGCTATCTCGTCGAGACTGAATCCCATCGCCTGTGCTCTGCGAATGAACTGAAGTCGGCCGACTTCGTTGGGCCCGTACCGGCGGACGCTGCCCATTGGGCGCTCAGGCTCCGGCAGCAGGCCTCGCCGCTGGTAGTAACGGACCGTTTCGACATGCACACCAGCGGCCGCGGCCAGCCGGCTGATTGTCATTACGTGGGTGGCCATCAGCTTGACTCCGTACTTAGGTACGGAGATTACCATGCGGGTATGGTCCAACCTCCCCCACAGTCCTCCCTGCCCGCCCTCTTGGGCGCCGCCGTCGCGGCCATTGGCGCGTCCGTGTGTTGCGTCGTGCCCCTGGTGCTGGTCCTGTTGGGTATCAGCGGTGCCTGGATCGCCAATCTCACTGCCCTGGACGCGTGGCGTCCGTGGTTCAGCGCGGCCACGTTGGTGTGCCTGGGCTGGGCGTTCTGGATGCTCTATGGCCCGGCCTCGCGCTGTCGCATCGACGGCGCCTGCGTCGATCCCTCGCGATTGCGACGCCGCCGGCGCTGGCTATGGATCGCTACCGGCCTGATCGCTCTGCTGCTGCTCTTTCCCTACTACATCGGTTGGTTCCTGTAGGAGTCCCACATGCGCAAGATTCTTCTCAGTTTGGTATTCACGGCATGGATGGGCTTGGCTTGGGCGGCTACCCCTAAGCAGGTCGTCCTGCAGGTGGAGAACATGACCTGCCCGGCGTGCAGCATCACGATCGAAAAGGCGTTGGATACAGTGCCGGGCGTGACGGCGAAGCGTATTGACACCCGAGCCGCCACCGTGACGGTGGCATTCGATGCCGAGCGCACCAACGCGGCCGCCATCGCGAAGGCCATCACCGACGCCGGTTTTCCAGCCACTGCAAAGGCGAAAGCGAACGGTGGCTGAGGTGCAGTTGCAAAGCACGCTCACGTGCCCGACATGCGGGCACCAGGCGACCGAAACCATGCCCACTACGGCGTGCCAATTCTTTTACGAGTGCTCGGCCTGCCACACGCTCCTGCGCCCGAAAACAGGCGATTGCTGCGTGTTCTGTTCCTACGGCACGGTACCGTGCCCGCCCATCCAGCAACATAGTCCCTGCTGTGGCAGTACCGGTTGACCCACGCTACGCCGCCAGGGCCAGCTCGATTTCGTACGGTTCCGGAAGCGCGTCCACGTCGATCAGGTAATCGCCGAACCGCTTCACGTGGCTGGTCACGTAGGGACTGAGCGCCGCCACGTCCTCCGGGGTGATCTTCCAACCCGCTCGCATCAGCGTCTTGATGATGCGGGTCTGTTCGACCACGTTATGAAAGATGACGGCGTTGGCGACCAGGTCGTTGTACTTGACCGCCTTCTCCTGTTCGAGCGGGTCGTTATCGGCGATCACACCCTCTCCGCCGAAGAAGAAATACTTCGAAAACCCATTATAGGCTTCGACCTTGTTGGTGGAGGCCGTGATCTGTTCGCGTAGCTCGCGATCGGAAATGTATTGCAGCAGGAACAACGTGCGCACCGCAGCACCGAGTGCCCGGAAGGCCTGGTACAGGCGGTTCTTGCGGCTGTAGTTGCCCAGCTTGCGCAGCAGCGTCGAGGCCGCGATCTTGCCGGACTTGATCGATAGCACGACCTGCATCAGATCCTTCCAGTGGGTCTCGATCAGGTCCCAGTCCACATCTTCCCGGAACAGCGCATCGATGTGCTCGTAGCGGCTGTCCTCGTCCGGACGGAAGAACCGGTAGTCGCGCCAGTTGCGGATGCGCGGCATCAGCTGGATGCCCAGCAAGTGCGACAGCCCGAATACCGGCAGCGACTGACCCCGGGTATCGGCATGGACGGTGTCGGGTTGGATGTCGGAGGTGTTCTTCAGCAGCCCGTCGATGATGTACACCGCTTCCCAGACGCCGCACGGGATGAAGTGACTGAAGAGCGCCACGTAGGTGTCGGACACATGGTGATAGGCAATGCCGCCGTAGCCGCCATAACGGATGTGGTACGACGCCAGCAGGTTCTGGTCGTACAGGTCGTACTTGGTGCCGTCGGCCGCGGCGCTTGCCATCGCCCCAGAATTTGGGAAGCTGCAGGCCGGCGTAACTGTTGATGATGTCGCGGCAGGCCGCTGCCAGCTTGTTCGCATCCACGTGACGGCGATTGACGAACGACAGCATGTGCGCCGACGCAGCGCCTCGCAGATGCCGTGCGGCCTGGGCCGGGCCGAGGTTGCAACCATAGGTAAACGCCGTCAGCACGTAGCGTTCGGTGGGCTGGTCGATCTTGGTGTCGGACCCGGACAGCGGTCCGAAATGCCGCGGCCAGCGGGTCCAGTGCGCCACGTCACAGAGGATCTCGATGACACTGCGCTCGCGCAGGCGGTCGAGGATCGCGGTCTCCAGGGCGCGAGCGCCGCTGCTCATGTCCTTGGCCTTGTGGCGCTTGAGCACCGGAAACCCGTCGTCGCCGATGATCACCTGGCCGTTCTCCAGGTAACCCTGATCCGTCAGGTCCGCGACTTGCATCAGCTTGGACTGCAAGGCATTGACGAATCCCACCGCGGAGGCCGGTAAACCCACTTGGCGACAGTAGTCGTCCAGCAACGGCTCGCACTGCTCCCAGGGCAGCAACTGCTCGCGGTAATCGGCGTAGGTTTCCGAACCGCGCACGGCCACGTCGCCGGATTTCAGTTCGTTGGCCAGTGAGGAGAACACGCACACCTCGAACAGGCGGCGGTGGATGCGTTCCTCGCCCTGCTCGGTGCGGTGGGTGATGGTCTTTCGCCAGACCTGGGTCGTGAACGCCAGATCGACCGGTTCGTCCAGCCAGTCGCCGCGGGCACGCTCCTGCGACAGGATCAGCTCGATCGCGTCGATCAACGAACGGTCTTCGGTGGTGGATTCCAGGTCCAGCATGCGCACCATGCGCAGGATGGTGGCGCGGTGGCTCTTGTAGAACGGCCACAGCAGCGGCAGGTGGTTGTCGCCGCTGTGGGCGGCGATGGCATCGCAGTCAGCCTGCAGGGTCTGGACGCCCCCGCGCGTGCTGACCAGGCGGCGAATCTCCCGTCCTGCGTCGGTGTCGCCCGGGTGACGGTCGAGCACCTGGATCACATCCGACATCGTGGCGACGATGGCCTCGGTCTTCTCGCGGTAGCGCGCACGCAGCCGCTCCAGTTCCTCCTTGCCGCGGTTGTGGAGATTGCCCATGCGTTTGATGAACATCTCAGCTAGGTCGTCGCGGGTCTGCACCCGGGCGCGATGGATCAGGCACAGCAGCAGCGCGTGTCGTTTGGCCGGGCCGAAATCGCGCAACTCGGCAGCGTCCAGTACCCGGGCTTCGGCGGCGAAGTGCTTGCGCTTGAGTTCCGGCACGTCCGCCAGGTGCCGTTCGCTGCCGACCAACTCGTCCAACGCCGCGATGTGGTCGAGCAGTTCCTGGAAGTGCTGCAGAGAAGATCGTTTCGGCAGCCGCTTGATGGCCTGCAGCGGGCTCTTGATGCGAGCGTCGGTGACGACCAGCAGATCGTCCAGCCGTTGCTTCTCGTCCGCCGTCAGCCGCTTGTCGATGAGGGCGAAGTAACGGCCATTGACCAGGGTGCGAACTCGGCGGGCCAGGCGATCCAGGGCGGAGAACGCGGGCAACTCGATCCGGTCGCGTACGAGCTGTTCGATCGCCACATTGATCAGGTCGGCCGGATTGTCCATGACGGCGGCGGCTTCATGGATGGCGCGGGCCGCCACGTCGAGGCCGCCGTCGGCATAGGCCCGGACCTGCAGATAGGCCCGGATCCGCTGGAAATAGCGGTAGCGCTTGTTCGGCGCGATGTCGGCGGGCTTGATCTGGACCCGGAACCGCAGCGCATTGCGGAGGTGCCGGATGACCCCTGCGGGCACTTCATCGATTGCGGGGAAATAGCCCAGTCGCTGGAAAGATTTCAGCAAGATTGCCAAGATCAATCGATGGCCGGGTTGCCGGGCATTGTCGGCAATGAAGGTCAGTTCGGCGTCGGTGGGCGTGTAGGCGACGACCAATTCGCGGACGACGGGATTGCGTTTGAACTGGGGATACGCGGTCCGTTCGATCGACGCCATTGAAGCCTCATTTGGTCAAGGTGCAGGTAACGCAGGCGGCGGCAGGCTCGCCTCGATACGATGGCGCGCAAATGGGTCGCTGCCGTCGAGGTAGCGCATCGCCGAGTGCACGTCGCGCCAGCCGACGTATTCCATCAATGCTTTCACGTCCCAGCCGTTCGCGTTGGCCCAACCGGCGAACCCGCGACGCAGGGAGTGGCTGCTGTACTCCTCCGCATCCGGAAGCCCGGCGGCGGTCAGCAGGCGGCGCACCAGCGGGATCAGGCTATTCGGGTGCAGCGGCGTCTCGCTCACACGCCCCCAGCGGTCGATGCCGCGGAACAGCCGCCCTCCGTCAGGGCGGCCGTGGTCGTCCAATCCACGATCGCAGTCACCCGGCACAATCGCGATAGCGCCGGCACCTTGTAGGTGGTGCCCAAGGCCTGACGGTCGCCTTTGCTGCGCGACAGGAAACAGGTCATCCCTTCGCCAGGGACCAGGTGCAAGTACTCGACTTGCACGCGGATCAGTTCATCGCCGCGGAAGCCGCGCCAGAAGCCGAGCAGGATCAGGGATCGGTCGCGGCGATGGCGCAGTTCGTCCGCGCGATCGCCGCGTTCGCGGGCGACCGAGATCGCAGTGCGGAGCCAGTCGTCGACCTGCGTCAGTCGGGTCAGTTGTAAAGGCTCGGCCTGCTTCTCCACCGAGGGGTGCACCGTCTGGATGCCCTTGAGCACTTTGCGCACCAATGGCGCGCGGGTGGGATCGACGAACCCGTGTTCGCGATGCCAGGACGCCAGCGCAGCGAGCCGCTGTCGGAGCGTGTTATTCGCCAACAGCGCGGCGTGATCGGCCAGATAACGGGCGACGCTGTCCGGCGTGGCCGGCAGGTGGCCACCCCATTCGACCTCGAAGTGCCGCAGCGCCGAGGCGTAGCTGCGCTGCGTGTTTTCGCGTTCGGCGGCCTCCAGGTATCGTTCCAAGGTCATGGGCGACACCCCGGATCGGCGCACGAAGTCACATCGTGGCCCGTGTGCCGCAGTGCCCCCAGGATGGTGCATGTTCCGCGCTCGCCGCCAGCGCACTGGGCAATCACTCGCTCCAGTTCGCCCGCCATGCGGGTCAGCGCCTCGATCCGCTGATGGGTGTCGGCCAAGTGCACGCGCGCCAGCGCATCGACGTCGCCGCACGACAGCTTCGGATCGTCGTTCAAGCGCAGCAGGCTGCGGATCTCCTCCAGGCTGAAACCCAGTTCGCGCCCGCGACTGACGAAACGCAACCGCTCCACGTCTGCCGGGGTGTAGGCGCGATAGCCGCTCCCGGTCCGGTTCGGCGATTGGATGAGTCCCACGCGCTCGTAGTACCGGATGGTTTCCAGGTGGCAGCCACTGGCGGCGGCGGCTTCGCTGATCTTCATGGGCACCGCGCTTGACTCTGTAGCGGCTACGGACTTTACCCTGTGTCGACTCTCACTGCCACCAGACCAGGGAGTCCCGGGAAAGGGGCGTGCTGTGGATTGCACTGGCGCCGAATGCCGCGATGGCCTTCATTGGTGGAAAGGCTGGAGGATTGCCTAACCCCGCGGCCTGGCCGCCAATGAGTTGGACTGCTACTGGGCGCAACCGGTGTATGCGATCGAGCTGATCGCGATTGAAGTCTTGATATTGGCTAACGGAGTTGGTGATGTCTGATTGCAGCGACTGTGGAAATATCGTGGATGTGGCGTCGATGCAGGCCTCACAGCGACGCACCTTGAAAATCGTGCTGGCCATCAATCTCGCCACCTTCGTCATGATGATGGGCGCGGCTTGGTTCAGCCGCTCTTCCTCAGTGCTGTCAGGTGGGCTGGACAACCTTGGCGATGCCCTCACGTACGCGGTCAGCCTGGCCGTCGTTGGCTCGTCCCTGCAGACCAAGGCCAAAGTCGCCTTCCTCAAAGGGCTGCTGATCCTGGGCGCAGCAGTTGCGGTCGCGGCCCAGATCGCGTGGCGGCTCAAGAACCCCGGCGTGCCTGTATTCGAGGCGATGGGACTGGCGGGGATGCTGAACCTGTCCGCCAACGCATTCTGCCTCTGGCTGCTGACCCCGCATCGAAACGGCGACATCAACCTGTCCTCCGCCTGGGAGTGCTCCCGGAACGATATCTATGAGGGCTGCGCGGTCTTGTTGGCGGCTTTGGCGGTGTGGGTGTTCGGGGCGGGCTGGCCGGACCTGGTAATCGCCTCCGCCTTGCTGCTGCTGTTTCTGCGATCCGCCGTCCGAGTGATGCGCGGTGCGCGGCAGGAACTCCGGGGCACCAGATGCGTGTCGTGAAAGGAAGAGAGTGGCGGGCCTGCAGTCGGTTGAGGTCTTCGACCGGCGTTGTAATTGTATCCGGATACGCGAGCCTGATATTTTGCGAAAGATGTACCGCCCCCTTCTCCGACTGAGAGGTTCTATCGCCGCGCTGCTTGTCGCAGTGTTGGTGATCATGCCTGTGGCCGATGCATTCGTTTGCTCGTTCGAAGTCGACACTCACGCAGCAAGCGATCACGCTGGACCAGCGCCCCAGGATGAGGCTGGTGAGGGCGACGCTCCGGACAGCGCGCATGGTGGTTGTGTCCACAACCATTGCCATCATTCGACAGCCAATTTCTTTGGCAGTGCCGCCGTTGTTTACCCCGCCGCGCACGTCGTTCAGCACGCACAGCATGACCCCAGTCGTGCATCTGCGCTGTCCGAAGGACCGATGAGACCTCCGCAGAGCTGACGTGCCGTGCCCGTCATGACGGGCTCCCACGTCAACTTTTGCTTCTGGAGTTCCCATGCTCACGCAACTTGTCCGACCGCTCCTGGCGGTCGGGTTGCTGGTGACTGCCTTGCTGTTCGCCTCGCCCTCGTTGGCGGTCGAACCGGTCGTCGATACCGCCCCGACCTACGAAGATCTGATCGCTCGACTCGACGCACTGCCGTCATCGCTCGAGGCCGTTGCCCGATACGACGCGGCCGTCGCCCGCGCCGACCAGGCGCGCGCCTTGCCCAACCCCTCCATCGCGTACGACATGGAGAACGTTTACGGCACCGGTCCGTACAACGGCATCGGCAACGCCGAAACGACCCTGTCGATCAACCAACCTCTCGAACTGTTCGGCCAGCGCAGCGCCCGGGTCCAGGCGGCGCGCTCTGACGCCGATGCTGCGGGCCTGCGACGCGAACAAGTCCGCTGGCAGGTCGCAGCTCAGGTGGCGCTGGTCTACGCGGAGGCCGAAGCCGCGGCACGGCGACACGAGCTCGCGGCCGAGGCCCTTTCCCTGACCGAGCAGGATGCGCGCGGGGTCGCCGCCATGGTCGAACAAGGGCGTGAAGCCACCCTGCGGGACATCCAGGCGCAGAGTGAGGTCGCGTCCGCCAGGGCTGCGGTTGATGAGGCCAGCGCCCTTCGGGACGCCGCCTTTGCGCGGCTGTCGGCGATAGCCCTGCTCGACCGGCCGGTCCAGGCCATCGGCGCGAGCCTGCTTGATCGCGCGCCGGGGACGCCGCAAGCAGGCGACGCCGATCCGTTGGCGGTCCAGGTCGCCCAGGCTGAACTCGTCACCGCCGGTCGGCTGGTGACGGTCGAAAGGCGCCGCGCCCGCCCGGATGTCAACGCCTCTCTTGGCATGCGCCGATATCGTGACACCGACGATGAGGCGTTCACGGTCGGCATCGAACTGACCGTCCCGCTGTTCGATCGCAACCGGGGCGGTATCCGCGCTGCCTACGCTGAGGAGCGAGCCGCCGAAGCCCGACTGATCGCGCAGCAGCAGGAAGCGCGAGCAGGCCGGTTTGCCGCCGTGGCGGCGCTTGCCGCGTCCGGCAGCCGCACGCGCGCCGCCGACAACGGCGTCGCAGCCGCCGAAGAGGCCTATCGCCTGTCCCGCATCGGCTTCGAGGCCGGCCGTATCTCGCAGCTGGAACTTCGCAGCACACGTGCGGCGCTGATCGCCTCGCGTAACGCCGCCGTGGACGCGCGGATCGCGCGCGTCCGTGCCGAAATCGACCTGGCGCGCCTGGAAGGCCGCGCCCCGTTTGGAGATTCCCGATGAAAACCGATACCAGGCGACTGATGATGTTCGCCGCGGCGCTCCTGTTCGCCGTCCTCGCAGGCTACGGCCTTGCGAAGCTCACCGGCGGGCAGGACGCCCGCCCCAGCCCTGCGGGTCATGTCGACGGTGGCGGCCAAGACGAACATGGCGATGAAGAGGCCGAGGGCGAAGAAGGCTTGGTGGTCCTCACGCAACCGCAGATCGAAGCGTCGGGCATCCAGGTCGTGGCTTTGGGCCGCGGCGGTGGCGGCGAGACACGCCTGAGCGGTCGCGTCGAGTCCGCCGTTGGCGCCCGCGCTGCCGTTGCAGCCTCCGTTGGCGGCCGCGTTGAGCGCGTCGTCGTGGCGCCTGGCACCCCCGTGCGCGCCGGCCAGCCGCTCGCCGTGATCGTCAGCGGCGAAGCGGCGACCATGCGGGCAGGCGCCGATGCCGCACGCGCGGAGGCCCAAGCGGCCCGGTTGGTGTATCAGCGCGACCAGTCCCTGGTCACCCAGGGCG
The DNA here is from genome assembly GCF_040446535.1 of Pseudoxanthomonas sp. Soil82. Lineage (NCBI taxonomy): Bacteria > Pseudomonadati > Pseudomonadota > Gammaproteobacteria > Lysobacterales > Lysobacteraceae > Pseudoxanthomonas > Pseudoxanthomonas sp. Soil82. The sequence goes on along the minus strand of NZ_JBEAAK010000003.1, from coordinate 85,481 downwards.
TGGTCGCACGGCAGGAACTCGAAGCCTCGCGCGCGCGCTCGCTGGCAGCCGATGCGGCTGCGCGGGCTGCCGCGGCCCAAGTCGCCGCGGCCGGCTCACCGGATGCAGGCGGCCGCGTGACCATCACCACTCCCGTGGCCGGCATCGTCGGCGCGGTGCAGGTGACGCCAGGCGGCTTCGTCGCCGCGGGTGACCTCGTGGCGAACGTGTCCGATCCTGCGCAGACCGAACTGGTCTTTTCCGCGCCGCCCGCGCTCGCCGCGCAGATCGCGCCTGATGCGCGCATCGAAGTTACCGGGGCCACGGAGAGCTTCAGCGCCGTCGTGATCGGCGTGGCCGCCGACGTACGCGAACAGGGCGGCATGGCGATTATCCGTGCACGCCCTGAATCCGGGACGCTGCCGCCAGCGGGTTCACCGGTGTCCGGTGTCGTGGTGGCGGCAGGCCAGGACGACACGCTGACCGTGCCGGTCGATGCCGTGCAGACGGTGGAAGGTCGCTCGGTTGTGTTCGTGACCGATGAAAAAGGCTTCCGCGTAACCCCTGTGCTCGCAGGCCGCCGCGCAGGCGACCGCGTCGAGATCCTCAACGGGCTGTCGGGCGACGAGCGCGTCGCTGGCAGCAACGCGTTCCTGCTGAAAGCCGAACTCGCCAAGGGCGAGGCCGAACACGGCCACTGAGGACCCGACATGTTCAAGATCATTATCGAAACAGCGGTCCGCTTCCGATGGGCCGTGGTCTTCGCCGCGGCGGTCATCGCTGTGTACGGCCTCTTCCAGCTCGGCAGGCTGCCCGTCGATGCGGTGCCGGACATCACCAACCGGCAGGTGCAGATCAACACCATTGCGCCCGCGCTCGCCCCGGGCCAGATCGAACGCCAGATCACCTATCCGCTTGAAACCGCGCTGGCGGGCATCCCCGGACTGACCAGTACGCGCTCGCTCTCGCGCAACGGGTTCTCGCAGGTCACGGCGATCTTCACCGACCAGACCGACATCTACTTCGCGCGCCAGCAGGTGGCCGAGCGCATGCGCGAGGTGCAGGAGGATCTTCCCGAGGGCGTGACGCCGATGATGTCGCCGGTCACCACGGGCCTCGGCGAGGTGTTGATGTGGACGGTGGACTACGTGCCGTTCGACCCGGCGAACGTCAGTAAGCCGAACGAGCCTGGCTGGCAGGCCGAAGAGGTCTACCTGACTCCGGAAGGCAACCGGCTTGCGACGGCACAGGAGCGCGCAACCTACCTGCGCACGGTGCAGGACTGGATCATCGCACCGCAGATGCGCTCCACCGCCGGCCTTGCCGGTGTCGATACGATCGGCGGCTACGTCAAGGAATACGCCGTCCGCCCGAATGCCGAGCGGCTGGCGGCCTACGGCATCGGCTTGGGCGAGCTGGTTCAGGCGCTGGAACGCGCCAACGTCCAGGCCGGTGCGGGCATCGTCCAGCGCGCTGGCGAAGGCCTGATCGTTCGGGCAGATGCGCTGGCGCAGACCGTCGGTGATCTGGCACAGGCGCCGGTCGCCAATCGCGACGGCCTTGTGATCCGCGTCGCGGACGTGGCCAGCGTTGGCATCGGACAGGCGCCACGGCTGGGTGCCGCGACGCGGGACGGCCACGAAGCGGTGCTCGGGACGGCGTTGATGATCGCCGGCGGCAACAGCCGCACGGTGGCACTCGCGGCCGCGGAGCGCCTGACCGAAGTCAACCGCTCACTGCCCCCGGGCATCGTCGCCGAGCCGGTGCTCGACCGGAGCGTGCTGGTCAATTCCACGGTCAGGACGGTAGCCAAGAACCTCACCGAAGGGGCACTGCTCGTCATCGTGGTGCTGTTCCTGCTGCTGGGCAACATACGCGCGGCGGCGATCACCGCACTGGTGATCCCGCTGTCGTTCCTGTTCGCGGTGATCGGCATGAACCGCTTCGGGATCAGCGGCAATCTGATGAGCCTGGGTGCACTCGACTTCGGCATCCTCGTCGACGGTGCGGTGATCGTGATCGAGGCCACCCTGCTCATGCTCGGCCAGAAACGGGCCGAACTGGGACGCGCACTTTCCGCAGGCGAGCGAGTGGGCGTGGCGATCCGGGCAGCACGCAAGATGGTGCGACCGGCGGCGTTTGGTCAGCTCATCATCCTGCTGGTGTTCGCGCCGATCCTCACGCTGGAGGGCGTGGAGGGCAAAACGTTCCAGCCCATGGCCGCGACCTTCATGCTGGCCCTGGTCGGCGCGTTCATCCTCTCTTTCACCTTCGTGCCGGCGATGGCCGCGCTGTTCGTGCGTGATCCCAAGCCCCGGCCCGCGCCAGCAGCGCCGCCGCGTGAAAAGGACAACAGCCACGAAGGCAAGCACGACGGCGAACACGAGACCCGAATCATCCGTTTCGTGCGCGGCAAGGCCGAACCGGTCATCCGCGCTGCGGTGATGCGGCCGCGCCGCGTGCTGATCGGGGCGGTCGCCATGCTCGCCATCGGCTTCGCCGCATTCGCTTCGTTGGGCCGGGAATTCATGCCGACCCTCGACGAGGGCAACTTGGCGATGCAGGCCTTGCGGGTGCCTTCCGCCTCGCTGGAGCAGTCGCTGGCGATGCAACTTTCGCTGGAGAAAGCCATCACCGGCGAGCCGGAGGTCGAGACGATTTTCACGCGGACAGGCACCGCGGAGGCCGCGATCGATCCGATGCCGGTCAACATCTCCGATAGCGTGATCGTGCTCAAGCCGAAAGCCGAGTGGCCGGACAGGTCGGTGGACAAGGAAGCGCTGATCGGCCGACTTGAGTCCATTGTCGACAAACAGATTGGCAATGCGTTCGAGTTCAGCCAACCCATCGAACTTCGCTTCAACGAGCTGATTTCCGGCGTGCGCACCGACCTTGCTGTGATGGTGTACGGCGACGACTTCGACGTCCTTCAGCCGGTCGCAGAACGTATCTCGGTCCATCTGCGCGGCATCGACGGCGCGGCCGACGTTCGCGTGGAACAGGTTTCTGGCTTGCCTACGCTGACCGTGCGGGTCGATCATGCGGCCGCGGCGCAGTACGGCCTGAGCGCGGCTGACGTCAGCGAGGCGCTGGCGACCGGCGTTGGTGGCACCGCGGCCGGCCAGATCTTCGAGGGCGATCGCCGCTTCGATGTGGTGGTACGGTTCGAAGAGGACGCACGCAACGATCCGGCGCAGCTCGCCGCCTTGCCGGTGGTCGCTCCCGACGGCACCGTGGTGCCGCTGTCATCGGTCGCGCGCATCGCTGTCAGCGAAGGTCCCAACCAGATCAGTCGCAACAACGGCAGCCGCCGCATCGTGGTCCAGGCCAACGTGCGTGGCCGGGATCTGGGCGGCTTCGTCCAGGAAGCCCAGGCCGCCGTTGCAGACGTTTCCTTGCCTAGTGGCGTCTACCTGGACTGGGGTGGCCAGTTCGAGAACCTGCAGCGTGCCGAAGCACGTTTGGCTCTGGTGATCCCTATTGTGTTCCTGATGATTGGCAGCTTGCTCTACATGGCACTCGGGTCGATCCGCGAGGCAGCGCTGGTGTTCCTCTGCGTGCCCCTGGCACTGGTCGGAGGCGTACTGGCACTGCTGGTGCGCGGCATTCCGTTCTCGGTGACGGCAGCCGTGGGCTTCATCGCGGTTTCCGGTGTTGCCACGCTCAACGGTCTGGTCCTGATGCAGGCCATCCGCGAGCGGCTCGAGGCTGGAGATGCGCCATTGGAAGCGGCGACCACCGGCGCCGCCAACCGTCTGCGCGCCGTGCTCACGACGGCGCTGGTGGCCATCGTCGGCTTCATTCCAATGGCGATCGCGGTCGGTGCCGGCGCCGAAGTGCAGAAGCCGCTGGCCACCGTCGTCATCGGCGGGTTGATCACGGCGACAGTGCTGACGCTGCTGGTGCTGCCCACCTTCGCGGCGCGGGCCATCGCGCATCGTCCGAAGCGGCACGCGACATGACCCCGAATCTGGCCCGGCAAAGGAGTGTTCTGCGGCAGGTCTTGTTATGGAACCTCGCGCTGTTCGCAGGACTGGGGGTGGCAGGCTGGGTGGCCGATTCCAGCGCGCTGCTCGCCAATGCCCTCGACAACGGTTCGGATGCGGCCGTCTATCTGCTGAGCTACCTTGCCCTCGAGCGCCGCCCCACCTGGAAGCGGGGAGCGGCGAACGTGTCGGGGGTCCTTCTGTTGATCTTCGCGGGTATGGTGCTGGCGGACGTGGTCCGGCGATGGATGTATGGGGCCGAGCCACTCGGCCCCGTCATGATCGGACTGGCGCTCGTCGCCGGAGCCATCAATCTGTGGTGCCTGGTGCTGCTGCGCCGCCTCCGTTCCGACGACGTGAACATGAAGGCGGCCGAGACCTTTAGCTTCAACGACTTCATTTCGAATGGCGGCGTGGTCGTGGCCGGGGTACTGGTGCTCTGGCTCGGGTCGTCCTGGCCGGACCTGGTGGCAGGTGCCTTGATTGCTGCTGTCGCGTTCAAAGGCGGCATCGAGATCCTGCAGAGCGTCCGCGAGAACAAGCGATCCGATGGATAGAGTTCGGCCATGCCGCCGTGGCCTGCCGACGGGTCTATGCACAAGACGCTTGCGCAGGCGCGACACCAGCGCTCGAATCGTGGGAGAACAACAATGACCGGAAAGCTCCGCATCGACCTGCAGATACTGCTACCGCAGGTGCCGGACGAGTCCGACGCCTGCGTCAGGCGGCTGATTCACGACCTGGAAAGCCGCGATGGCATTGTGCAGGTGCACTTGCGCGCGGGGTCGGACGGCACGCCGACGCAGTTGTGCGTCCACCATGACCCGGACGTCGTGCCACTCGCCAGCATTCGCGAGGTGGTCGAGCGTGCCGGCGCGGCGATCAGCGAACGCTACGGTCATGCCCTGTGGGAAGTGAGGGGCATTGGCCACCAGCGTCGTGCCGGCACCGTCGCCGAGCAACTCAAGTCGCTCGGGGGTGTGCTCGAAGCCGAAGCCAGCGCGGCGGGTCTCGTCCGTGTCGAGTTCGACCGCGACGAGGTGTCCGAAGCGCGCATCCTGAGCGTGTTGGCCGGCATGCAGGTCGTTCCGGTGAAGACTCTGGCTGACGATCAACATGCACATGGAGCAGACGATTCGCGACACGTGCACCGCGAGGGCGACGACCATCTCCATGGCACGGGTGGGGAGGCGCACGTACATGCCGGGTTGCTGGGCCCGAACACCGAGCTGATCTTTTCGCTGGCGTGCGGCAGCTTGCTCCTCGCCGGCTTTCTCGTGGACACCTTCGTTGCCGGCGCGCCAGCCTGGCTGCCGTTGTCCTGTTACGTCGCGGGTTACTTCTTCGGCGGCTTCTATACGCTGCGCGAGGCGATCGACAACCTGCGCCTGAAGCGTTTCGAGATCGATACATTGATGCTGGTGGCGGCGGCCGGTGCTGCGGCCCTCGGCTCGTGGGCCGAGGGCGCGTTGCTGCTGTTCCTCTTCAGTCTCGGACACGCCCTGGAGCACTATGCGATGGGCCGGGCGAAGCGCGCCATCGAGGCCCTGGCTGAGCTCGCCCCGGCCACCGCGACCGTACGACGCGACGGCCGGATACAGGAGATCGCAGTTGAAGAACTGGTTGTCGGCGATGTCGTCCTGATCAAGCCGAACGAACGCCTGTCCGCCGACGGCTTTCTCGTACTCGGTACCTCCAGCGTGAACCAGGCACCGGTGACCGGCGAAAGCATCCCGGTTGACAAGCGGCCCGTGGACGACCCCTCGACCGCGCGCACACGGCCGGATAGCGTCGATGCCGCCTCACGGGTGTTCGCCGGGACCATCAATGGCAGCGGCGCAATCGAGGTCGAGGTCACGCGCAAGTCCACCGATTCGGCCTTGGCGCGAGTGGTCCAGATGGTCAGCGAGGCCGAAACGCGGAAGTCGCCGACCCAGCGCTTCACCGACCGGTTCGAGCGCATCTTCGTACCTGCGGTGCTTGTGTTGGCCTTCCTGCTGTTGTTCGCGTGGGTGGTCGTCGACGAACCCTTCCGGGACAGCTTCTACCGCGCGATGGCGGTGCTGGTGGCCGCCAGTCCCTGCGCGCTGGCCATCGCCACGCCCAGCGCGGTGCTGTCAGGCATTGCCCGCGCGGCCCGCGGCGGCGTGCTGATCAAGGGCGGCGCGCCCCTGGAAGAACTCGGCTCGCTCAGTGCAATGGCCTTCGACAAGACGGGTACCCTGACCGAAGGGCGTCCGCGCATCACCAATGTCATCGCCGTCGATGGGGTGGCGGAGGAGGAACTGCTCACCGTTGCAACGGCAGTTGAGTCTCTCAGCGACCATCCGCTGGCCGCGGCGATCGCCCGGGATGGCCGCGAGCGGCTGGGTCGGCGCGAGATCCCGGCCGCAAACGGGCTCGAGAATCTGATCGGACGCGGCGTCACTGCCACCTTCGACAACGAGACGGTCTGGATTGGCAAGGCCGAGATGTTCGGCGCCGACGGCGTCGCTCCGCTGGGGGAATCGGCGGCTGCCGCCATCGCACAACTTCGCGCTGCAGGGCGCACCTCGATGGTCGTCAGGCAAGGGGCGCGCGATCTCGGCGCCATCGGCCTGCTCGATACCGCGCGGGCCGGTGCGCCTGAAGCGCTGAAGGCACTGCGTGAACTCGGCATCACCCGCATGATCATGATCTCCGGCGACCACCAACGGGTCGCCGAGGCGATCGCCTCGGAAGTCGGCCTTGATGAAGCCTGGGGCGACCTGATGCCCGAGGACAAGGTTGAGGCCATACGCAAGCTGCGCGCGCAGGACAAGGTCGCGATGGTGGGTGACGGCGTCAACGACGCGCCGGCGATGGCCAGCGCCACGGTCGGCATCGCGATGGGCGCCGCGGGTTCGGATGTCGCACTGGAGACCGCGGATGTCGCGCTGATGGCCGATGACCTCCGCCACCTGCCATTTGCGGTGGACTTGAGCCGTCACACGCGCAAGGTGATCCGTCAGAACGTGTTCGTCAGCCTGAGCATTGTCGCCTTCCTCGTGCCCGCAACGATTTTGGGCTTGGGGATCGGACCAGCAGTCGCTATTCACGAAGGATCCACCTTGCTCGTGGTTTTCAATGCGCTGCGGCTGTTGGCGTACCGAACCCACGTTGGCTAGACGCGGCAGGGCTCATGAAGAGAGCCTGCGCGCCCTTGACCGCTTTTGCTTCTCGTCAGCACGCTGCCGGCCATGATTCTGACAAACGGAAAATGCAGCGCTTACCGAGCGCTAGCACGCGGCGGCACATTCCAGTTTCGTACTGAATGCCCCCCCTGGTGCAGGCCTCAGGCGGCTGACACGGGATAAACATCCCTAATCCCCTGCCCTATCGATGTTCGCTTCCGGCCAAAGCGGCCTACGATCACGGCGCCGGTATCGTTTACTCGGCGCCCCAACGGCTAGCTGTTGCTGAGCGATTTCAGGTCAGCGACGAACTGCTCGGGATGCGGTGGGTGTGGTAGACCATGACCAACGGGGGCATCCTCCGCCGCGCGAGGAAATCGCCCGGCGCGCGCCGCAATGATAACGTGTACGTACGGGCCACGTGGAGATTCCGGGCGACCCTGGTGATCGTGAGGCGACAGGCTTCGGCTGGCCGGACCCGCGCGCACAGCAGACAATGGTCGCCATGAAACCCCGCGACAGACCGGCCGAAGCCACGCCGGACCTGAGGAAATACGCCTGGCTGGCCATCGTGACCGCGGTGCTGACGGTGCTGCTCAAGGGCAGCGCCTGGGCGATCACCGGCTCGGTGGGCCTGCTGTCGGACGCCGCCGAATCGATGGTCAACCTGGTGGCCGCCATCGTCGCCCTGGTCTCGCTGACCATCGCCGCCCGGCCGGCCGACGACGACCACCACTTCGGCCACAGCAAGGCGGAGTATTTCTCCGCCGCGCTGGAAGGGATCATGATCTTCGTCGCCGCGGCCTCGATCATCTACCTGGGCATCGATCGCCTGCTCAACCCCCGGCCGCTGGGATCGCTCGGCATCGGCCTCGCCGTTTCGATCATGGCCGCCGTCCTCAACGGCATCGTCGGGCGGATCCTGATCAAGGTCGGCACGCGCCACCGCTCCATCACCCTGCGCGCCGACGGCAAGCACCTGATGGCCGACGTGTACACCTCGGTCGGGGTCGTGGTGGGCCTGGGGTTGGCGTGGCTGACAGGCTGGAACTGGCTGGATCCGGTGATCGCGATCCTGGTGGGCGTGAACATCCTGGTTGTCGGCTACCGGCTGATGTCCGAATCCGCCTCCGGCCTGATGGACGCGACCCTGTCCCCCGAGGACAACGCCCGGATCCAGGCCATCCTGGACGCGCACGCCGAACCGGGCCGGATCGAATTCCACGCCGTGCGCACGCGCGAGTCCGGGGCCCGCCAGTTCATGGAGATGCACATGCTGGTGCCCGGCGACTGGACGGTGCTGCGCGGGCATGACGCCATGGAAGACCTGGTGGAGAAGATCGTGGCGGAGTTTCCCGCCATGCGCGTGACCCGGCACCTGGAACCGGTCTCCGATCCCCGCAGCTACGAAGACATGGCCCTGTAGCCGAAAAGCGGGAGGCGACGTTGGGTCAGGCAGGCGACGAAGACCCGCGGCTCGATCCCCCGTGCGTTGTCACTGTATTCATCCGGAGTTTATATCCGCACGTATACTAAGGCGCATGCCTTTCCGCGCGCTCCTGATGCGATTGTTCCTGGTCGTTGCCTTGCTCGCCAACGGTCCGGGCATCGCTGGCGCGTCCATGCACATGGAGCACGTGCGCGACTCCGCCGGTGACGTCACCTCGGCACCGACAGCAGCCGAGGCCATGGCGGCCTGCCATGGAGGAGCAGCGGCTGCTACGGGGGCCAATGAACACCATCACCCCCAGGCCACTGACGAGGCCGGAGCGGTATCGCCGTGGGACGACTGCTGTGAGACGGACAGTTGCTGTGCGTGCATGCACCATTGCTTCGCGGCCTTCGCAGGGTCGGCGTCTCCCGTCGTGGAAGTTCTTTACCGGCAGATCGCCGAACCGTTTCTGTCGGTGCACGCGTCCGCGGCCCTGACCAATCTCTTCCGACCTCCGATCGGCTAAGTGTCGCTGAGCGCCTTTGAGGCGCCGATGGACCCTGTCCGCGTTGTCCGCACCGACAGGGTCACGCTCGCTTCGCGAGCCCTCGACCTTTCCCGGAGTTCCCATGTCATCCGATTCTTTCGGCCGTGCCGGAGGGCTGTCTGCCCCGTCGCGCCGCCTCTTTGTTCAAGGACTTGCCGCCGGAGGCGCCGCCGCGGCGCTTGGCCTCTGGCCGCGCACCAGCTGGGCCGTCAAGGCTGAAGGCGTGCCCAACGTACTTTCTGGCACCGAGTTCGACCTGACCATCGGCGAGACGCCGATGAACTTCACCGGCGCCACGCGTCCTGCCATCACGGTCAACGGCTCGATTCCTGCACCGCTGCTGCGCTGGCGCGAGGGCACTACCGTCAACCTGCGGGTCCGCAATGCCTTGCCGCCAGGCTCCATCCATGGCCACCAGGCATCGATCCACTGGCACGGCATCCTGCTGCCAGCCAACATGGACGGCGTGCCGGGACTCAGCTTCGACGGCATCGACCGCGGCGAGACTTACCAGTACCGCTTCAACGTCGTACAGGGCGGCACCTACTGGTACCACAGTCACTCCGGTTTCCAGGAGCAGGCCGGCCTCTACGGGCCGCTGGTGATCGAGCCACTCGAGCCCGAGCCCTTCGCCTATGACCGCGATTACGTGGTCATGCTCAGCGACTGGACCGACCTGGATCCGCAGCGTCTGTTCGCCCGGCTCAAGAAGCGGTCGGATTTCGACAACTTCTCCAAGCAGACCGTGGGCGACTTCTTCGCCGACGTGAAACAGCACGGCCTGGCCGCCACGGTCGAAGATCGCAAGATGTGGGGCCAGATGCGGATGACACCGACCGACCTGTCGGACGTCAACGGCAACACCTACACCTACCTGTTGAACGGCACGACCTCGCTCGGCAACTGGACCGGACTGTTCCGGTCCGGCGAGAAGGTACGCCTGCGCTTCATCAACGGGTCCGCGATGACCTACTTCGACGTGCGCATCCCGGGCCTGAAGATGACCGTGGTCGCAGCCGATGGCCAGTACGTGCATCCGGTCACGGTCGACGAATTCCGCATCGCCACCGCCGAGACCTTCGACGTCATTGTCGAACCGACCGGGCAGGATGCGTTCACCATCTTTGCCCAGGACAGTGGCCGTACCGGCTACATCAGCGGCACGCTCGCCGTCAGGCAAGGGCTGCGGGCTCCCGTGCCCAACGTCGATCCCAAGCCGATTCTCACCATGGACGACATGGGCCACGGCGGAATGGGTGGCGGCGGCCATGACATGTCTTCGATGTCTCACAGCGCAATGGCCGGTGGGGCAACCGGCGGCATGGATCACAGCGGTCACGACATGTCGGCGATGGCTGGAGGCGCAATGGCCGGCGGAAGCATGGCCGGCATGGATCATGGCACCGGCGGGAGCATGGCCGGGATGGACCACGGTGCCGGCGGCATGCAGGAACACCCTGCCACCGAAACCGGCAACCCCCTGGTCGACATGCAGACGATGGCGCCCGCGCCCAGGCTGGATGACCCGGGCATCGGCTTACGCGACAACGGCCGCCGCGTGCTGACCTACTCCGACCTGCGCAGCACGTTCAGCGACCCGGACGGGCGTGAGCCCGGTCGCACGGTCGAGCTGCACCTGACCGGGCACATGGAGCGTTTCGCCTGGTCGTTCAACGGAGTGAAGTTCGCTGATGCCGAACCGCTGCGCCTGAACTACGGCGAGCGCATGCGGATCGTGCTGGTCAACGACACGATGATGTCGCACCCGATCCACCTCCACGGCCTGTGGAGCGACCTCGAGGACGAATCGGGCAACTTCATGGTGCGCAAGCACACCATCGACATGCCGCCGGGCACCAAGCGCAGCTACCGCGTGCGTGCGGATGCCCTTGGCCGCTGGGCCTACCACTGCCACCTGCTCTACCACATGGAAGCCGGCATGTTCCGCGAAGTGCGGGTGGAGGAATGAACGCCATGATCCTTTCAAGTCGTCATCCCCTGGCCGTCGGCCTGGCCTCCGCATTGTCTCTCGCAGCGGGCTTCGCGCCGGCGTGGGCGCAGGAGACGGACCACACCGCGCACCACGCGGCAGCGAAGCCAGCTCCAGCTGCAACTCCGGCGCCGGCCAAGCCTGATGACCCGCACGCGGGTCATCAGCCAACTCCGCCCGCCAAGAGTTCCGATGACCACGGGACCATGGACCACGCCAGCATGGACCACGGCGCCATGAAGCAAGGGGCCGCAGACACGACCGGCGACGATCACTCCACGATGGATCACTCCAGAATGGACCACTCCAGCATGGACAGCTCCGGGATGGACCACGCGGGAATGGACCATGCGTCCATGGGCCATCAGCCTGGTGCCAGCCAGGATCTCCCGGCGACCGCGGAGCCGCGCGAGCCTATTCCTGCCATCACCGCGGCCGATCGGGCCGCGGCGTTCCAGGACCTCGACGCGCACGTGATACACGGCGAATCGATCAACTCCTACTGGTCGCTTGACCGGCTTGAGGCCTGGGACGCGGATGAGGACGGCACCGGCATGGCCTGGGAAGCGAAAGCCTGGGTCGGCTCCGACTTGAACCGGCTCTGGCTCCGCAGCGAGGGCGAGCGTGCGGGCGGATCCACCGAGTCGGCGGATGTGGAAGTCCTGTACGGTCGGGCCATCGCCCCCTGGTGGGACGCGGTCGCCGGTGTCCGCCATGACTTCGGTTTCGACGGCGGTCCATCGCGCACCTATGCCGCGCTTGGTGTCATCGGTCTCGCCCCGTACAAGTTCGAAGTCGAAGCGACCGCCTACGTGGGCGAGTCCGGCCAGGTCGGTCTCGGCGCGGAAGCCGAATACGAAATGCTGTTCACCAACCGGTTGATCGGCCAGTGGCTGGTCGAGGGCGAAGCCTGGAGCAAGGATGATCCGGCGGTTGGAATCGGCAGCGGGCTGAGCAAGGTCGAAGCCGGTTTCCGGCTGCGCTACGAGTTCCATCGACAGTTCGCGCCGTATGTCGGCGTGGTCTGGGAGCGTGCCTACGGCGGAACCGCAGACTTCCGTCGCGCGGAGTCCGGTGATGTCGACGACACCCGTATCGTGGCGGGCGTGAGGATCTGGTTCTGATCGGAGTACTCGTATGCAACCGAAGACTCGCAAGCGTGGTTGGCTGATCGGAGTTCCCCTGGTTGCCGCAGTGGGCGCGGCGGGCTTTATCTGGGGCGGCGTATACAACGTCGCCGCGGATGACATGCACACCAGGCCCGTGCACTTTGTGCTCGAGACCGCACGCGAGCGCTCCATCCTGGCGCGTGCGGGAAGGTTGGACGTCCCGCCGGGCCTGGACGATCCAGCGAGAATCGTGCAGGGCGCGGGCAACTACGCAGCGATGTGCGCCGGGTGCCACCTGGCTCCATCGATGGCCGAAACAGAGATGAGCCAAGGCCTGTATCCAGCCCCGCCCAACCTCAGCCAGTACGGGGTCGATGCGCCAAAAGCGTTCTGGGTGATCAAGCACGGGATCAAAGCAAGCGGCATGCCCGCCTGGGGCAAGAACATGGAGGACGAGTACATATGGAACATGGCCGCGTTCCTGCAGGTGCTGCCCACGCTCGACGCGGCTGCATACAGGGAACTGGTCGACAGCAGCGAAGGCCACGCGCATGGCGGCGGCGAGACACACGACGACGACCATGACGAGGCGGCGACGGAGGATCACCCTGCCCAGCCCACAGCCGGGAGCGACGCGATGCCGCACGCGCAGTCGCCGGGTATGGACGATGACCACGGAAAGCGTGTTACCGACACAGAAGTCCGCGCGGTAGAGCATCGCCATGCCGATGGCAAAGTGCAGTCTCCACCTTCACCCCATATGACCGAGGCCGAAGACGGCCCTGCGCACACTCACTGAAAACCTGGAGTTGAACAATGAATGCAACAGCAATTTCGTCTGGCCTCGCGCTGATGCTGGCAATGGTGTCGCCCGCAATGGCGCAGACGGCACAGTCGCATGCACATCACCCCGCCGCTGCGGCAGCGGCGGACGTAGACGTGCCGGCCGCCGCGAAGGCCGCCGTCGACGTGGCGGAGCGCTTCAACGCCGCCCTCTCCAGCGGCGACCTGGCCACGGTCGGATCCCTGCTCGCTCCCGACGTCCTCATCCTCGAGTCCGGTGGTGCCGAGCGCAGCCGCGAGGAATACCTGGGTCATCACGCAGTCAGCGATGCGGCATTCCTCAAGGGCGCCCATCGCCAGCTGCTCCGTCAGCGTGCACGCACCGCTGGTGAGTTCGCATGGGTCGGAACCGAAAGCGAGCTGCACGCCCAGAAAGACGGTAAGCCACTGACCGTCCAGAGCACCGAGACCATGGTGCTGAAGCAGACCACCGACGGTTGGCGGATCGCCCACATCCACTGGTCTTCGCGGACCAAGCGCTGAGCGGAGAACCAGAAATGAAAACCTGCAGATTGAACCGACTGGCGTGGGCGGCTTTTGCGGTCGCCGGCCTGGGTGCCTGCACCCAAGCGGCTACACCCGCGCAATCCACCATCGCGCCCACTGCACAGGTCGTCCCGAAAACAGCCGACGCGACTCCAGCCGCCCTGCCACGCATGACCGTCCACAAGACCCCGACCTGCGGGTGCTGCGGTAGCTGGATCGACCACGTGAAGAAGGCGGGGTTCACCGTGGATGTGCATGACATGGATGACCTGGGTCCGGTCAAGGAGCGCCTGGGTGTCCCCTATGCAAAGGGCTCCTGCCACACGGCCGAGGTCGGCGGATACGTCATCGAAGGCCATGTCCCGGCCGAGGACATCAAGCGCCTCCTCGAAGAAAAGCCGGACGCACGCGGCCTGGTCCTGCCCGGAATGCCGCTCGGTTCGCCGGGCATGGAGGTCCCGGAAGGACGCCAGCAGCCGTATACGGTCGAGCTGGTCCATCACGACGGAACCACCGAACCCTTCGCACAGCATTGATCCGCAAGAGCACCAGGGGGCGGTGTTGCGGGCGCGCCGATTCTCGTCCGCGATGAAGCAGGAGATCCACATGACTCACCATTCCGAAGACCACCGGTCTCAGGCCATGAACGAGTGCATCGACAACTGCACGCAATGCCACGCGATTTGCCTTGAGACCATCAACTATTGCCTAAGCAAAGGAGGTGCCCACGCAGCCCCGGAGCACATCGCCCTGCTGGCGACGTGTGCCGATATCTGCGCCACCAGCGCCGACGCGATGCTGCGTGGCGCCAGCGTTCACTCCGTCGTTTGCGGTGCCTGCGCGGAGATCTGCCGCCAGTGTGCCGATGCATGCGATGCCATGAACGACCCCGAGATGACGCGCTGCGCCGATGCCTGTCGCCGCTGCGCGGAAAGCTGTAGTGCCATGGCAGCCTGATGCGTCGGGGATCCCGCCGTAACCAGCGGGATCCTCACTTCGCGAAACCACAAGCATCAAGAGTCGACGAACCGTTGTTTCACTGACAAGCAGGCAGCCAACGCTGTCGGGTCCACCACTGCACGGCCCCAGGAACGGGACCTTGCATCACACTCGCAAAGAGGACAATCCATGAAGTCGTCAGACCTTTTCCGCTCCTTCGCGCTCGTCCTGGCGATCGCTGCAGGGCAGTTCTCGCTGCAGATCGCGCATGCCCACGCTGCGCTGCAGCAGTCCACACCGGCGGCAGATGCGGTGGTGGCCTCTCCAGGCCAGATCGATCTCGTGTTCAACGAAACACTGATTCCGCGGGCGTCGCGTCTCAAGTTGCTCATGAAGCACGGCAGCTCCGCCATGCCGATCGAGAACTTCACCACCGAGATCGTCAACAACGGAAAGACCCTGCGCGCCAGGTTGACTGGTCCGCTTGCTCCGGGCGTCTACACCGTGGAGTACCGCGCGGTCGGTGGTGACAACCACCCCATGCCGGGCAGCTTCAGCTTCACGGTGCGCTGAGGAGTCGCGAATGTTCGACCTGTCGGCTTATGCACTGAGATTCCTCGAATATCTGGTTCTCATGGTTCTTTTCGGGGTTCCACTGTTCGGTTGGTACGGTTCGCGTCGACCGGCACTCGCCGACGCCCTGGCCGGGTGGCCATTCATGGGCGTTCTGTTGGTGAGTGCCGCCGTCGGGCTCGTGCTGACCGGGGCCGATGTCGTCTTCAAGACCGCCGGCATCATGGGAATGCCGGTCGCCGACGTTGATCGCGAATCGCTTGGCTGGTATCTGTTTGAGACGTCCGCAGGCCGCGCAGCCATGGCGAGAGGCGCGCTGCTGATCGCCATGGTGTGTGTGCTCGGATGGCATCGCCGCCGCGGAAAGGTGGAGTCCGCCTTCCCGCTGGCGGCGACGCTGGCGGGCGGCGCACTCGCTTCGCTGGCATGGAACGGCCACGCCGCTGCTGGCGAGGGCGTGGCAGGCGCGGTCCGGCTTGCTGCGGGCTTCATCCATCTTCTCGCGGCAGGTGGCTGGATCGCAGCGGTCCTGATGTTTCTGGGGATGCTCCTGCGCGACAAGGAGCCCTCGGACATCGGGCGTCTGCGATCGACGCATGACTTCCTGCATGGATTTTCGACGCTGGGAACGATTTTCGTTGCTGCGCTCGTCTTGTCCGGAATCGCGCACTATGGAGATCTCACCGCATGGTCATTGTCGGCGCTGCTGCAGAGCACCTACGGAAACTTGCTGCTGTTCAAGCTTTCCCTGTTTGGTGGAATGCTCGTCCTGGGAGCGTTGCACCGATGGACGCTGGTGCCGCGTCTGGGACGGGCGCTGAGCAGCGGTGACCCTGCGCGACAGGTGCGGGTCTTGCGGCAGAGTGTGACGGCCGAGGCCGCGCTGGCCATCTTGATCCTGATTGTCGTTTCAGTGCTCGGGACGCTCAGCCCCGTTTGACTATTCCTTTCCATGGCACATGCTGGCAGGTCATGCGTGCCCGATGCATCCGAAGCAACATGGTCCCGACCGCACACGTTTCCCTAACTTTGGCAGTGCAAGGCTTTTGAGGATGCTGGGCATCGGGGTGGGATATCAAGTCGGAAACACCAGGAGAATCGACATGGCACACGTTGATCACGGCACAGGTCACAAGAATTCCGAGGGCGGCGGTCGTCCCTATCTGTTGTTCTGGGTCAACATGGTGTTCGGTCTTGCGGTCATGTACATCGTCATGTTCTCGATGATCGACGGTGTCCACGACTTCCGGAACAACCTGAACATGTTCTACATGGCACTGACCATGTGGGCTCCCATGGGGATATTTATGCTCGCCACCATGCCTGGCATGTTCCCCAAGAAGCGCCTGAACCTTGCGCTCCATGCGATCTTCGCCGTAGTGACGATCGGCTCATTCGCCGCAACCCGGGCGCAGGCGCTCGTGGATGACCGACAGTTCATCGATTCGATGATCCCCCATCACTCGGGTGCGATCCTCATGTGCCGGGAAGCCGGCTTGCATGACGCCGAGCTGCTGGCACTGTGTGACGACATCACCAAGGCGCAGCGCTCCGAAATCGACCAGATGGAGAGCATCAGATCCCGTCTCGACTAGGCTTCTTAACCATCTCCATCTGCTGCCCGTCTTCGGAGGGGGATTCCGCCCGGCCTGGCTCCAGCATCAGGCAGACTTCACGGATGCAGTGCAACTGGAACCTTGGCAGTCCATTCCAATTCGAAGATCATCTGGCATGAACCCACCGTCTTCCCACCACCATTCCCACCCTGATGACGCGACCACCACTGCTGGAACCGCGAATGGTCGGGTGACCGACCCGGTCTGCGGCATGCAGGTGGATCCCGCCACCACGCCGCATCATGCGGACCACGCCGGCGTCCCCTTCCACTTCTGTTCGGAGCGCTGCCGCGCGAAGTTCGTCGAGGATCCCGAGCGCTACCTGTCGCCACGGGAGCCCGAGGTGGCACAGCCCGGCGCCATCTATACCTGCCCGATGCATCCGGAAGTCCGGCAACCCGGTCCCGGCACCTGTCCCTTCTGCGGCATGGCGCTGGAGCCGGAAATGCCCAGCCTGGAGGACGATGACAATCCGGAACTTCGCGACTTCTCGCGCCGGTTCTGGTGGACGCTTCCGCTGACGGTGGTGACGTTGGTGCTGGCCATGTTCGGCCGGCATCTCCCAAGCCTCGAACTGGGCGGCGTGCAGCTCCTGCCGCTGTCGATCGACGTGCAGACCTGGGTCGAGCTGGTGCTGACCACCCCGGTCGTGCTGTGGGCCGGCTGGCCGTTCTTCGAACGCTGCGTGCAGTCGATCCGCAACCTCCACCCGAACATGTTCACGCTCATCGGGATCGGCGTCGCGGCGGCCTTTGGCTACAGCCTGGTCGCCACCTTTGCACCCGGGCTGTTCCCGGCCTCGTTCAACGAGCATGGCCGCGTCGGCGTGTATTACGAAGCGGCGGCGGTGATCGTGTCGCTGACGCTGCTGGGCCAGATGCTGGAGCTGCGGGCACGTTCGAAAACGTCGGCGGCGATCAAGGGACTGCTGGGCCTGGCGCCAAAGGAAGCCCGCCGGCTCAATCCCGATGGCACCGAGGAAGACATCCCGCTGACCCACGTCCACGTCGGCGACCACCTGCGGGTGCGTCCCGGCGAGAAGGTGCCGGTGGATGGCGAAGTGGTGGAAGGCCGCTCCAGCGTCGACGAGTCAATGCTGACCGGCGAACCCATCCCGGTCGGGAAGACCGCGGGCGACCAGGTCATCGGCGCGACCCAGAACGGCACCGGCGCGCTCGTGATCCGCGCCGCCAAGGTGGGCTCCGACACCGTGCTGTCGCAGATCGTGCAGCTGGTCGCGCAGGCGCAGCGCTCCCGCGCGCCGATGCAGCGGATGGCCGACACCGTCGCTTACTGGTTCGTGCTGGCGGTGCTGGCGATCTCGGTCGCGACCTTCTTCATCTGGGGTTACTTCGGCCCGGATCCGTCCTGGACCTATGCCGTGCTGAACGCGGTTTCGGTGCTGATCATCGCGTGTCCGTGCGCGCTGGGCCTGGCGACGCCGATGTCGATCATGGTCGCCACCGGACAGGCGGCGCAGGTCGGCGTGCTGTTCCGGGATGCCGAGGCCATCGAACACATGCGCCGCATCGACACCCTGATCGTCGACAAGACCGGCACACTCACCGAGGGCCGCCCGGCCTTCAGAGAAGTCGTGGCCTTCGACGGCTTCGACGCCGACCGGGTCCTGCACCTGGCGGCCAGCCTGGACCAGGGCAGCGAGCACCCGCTAGCCGATGCGATCGTGGCCGAAGCCCGGCGCCGGAACTTCGAGTTCGACCGCGTGGAGGACTTCGACTCGGTCACCGGCATGGGTGTGCGCGGAACCGTGGCCGGCCACGCGCTTGCGCTGGGCAATACCGCACTCATGGACGACCTGGGCGCCAATCCCGGCGCGCATGTCGACGTGGCCGAGCGCATGCGCCGCGAGGGCTCGAGCGCCATGTTCCTGGCCGTGGACGGGCGGCTGGCGGGCCTGGTCGCTGTCGCCGACCCGATCAAGGCATCGGCTGCGGCCGCCATCAACGAGCTGCACGCTGCCGGGCTGCACATCATCATGGCCACCGGCGACGGGCTCACCACCGCACGCGCCGTGGCCACCGAGCTGGGCCTGGACGAGGTACATGGCGAGGTCCGCCCCGAGGACAAGGCCCAGCTGGTGCAGCGCCTCAAGGGCGAAGGCCGGCGGGTGGCCATGGCGGGCGACGGCATCAACGACGCGCCGGCGCTGGCGGCCGCCGACGTCGGCATCGCCATGGGCACGGGCACCGACGTCGCGATGTCGAGCGCGCAGATCACCCTGGTCAAGGGCGACCTGCGCGGCATCCTGCGCGCCCGGAAGATCTCGCAGGCCACCGTGGCCAACATGAAGCAGAACCTCACCTTCGCGTTTCTCTACAACGCGCTGGGGGTTCCGGTTGCGGCCGGGGTGCTCTACCCCGCGTTCGGGATACTGCTGAGCCCGATGGTCGCGGCGCTTGCCATGAGCCTGAGCTCGGTGTCGGTGGTGGCCAACGCGCTGCGCCTGGCAAGGTCGGCCGCAGTTCCGGCGTCACCAAAGGCGACCACGCCCGACCAGACGCCCGATCTGGCCCAGGGTTGATCTGAATCAGTTGCATTGGACCGCGCTAGAGGTAACCTCGAGTCATGATCCGCCGTCGCCACCGGAACTGGTTCCAGCGCACCGCCCTTCTCGCGATGGTGGCGCTACTCTGGTCCCAGTTCGCGCTGGCCGGTCATGGCGGTTGCCTGGATCTCCCGGGAGCGACCACCGCAGAGGGGGCTGACGCATACGCCCAACACGACCCCAACCACGGCTGTGACGCCGATCTTCCCTCAGCGGACACGGCGCTGTGTGCCGCACATTGCAGCGAAGGGGGCATTTCGGCTGACAGCAGTCGCATCCCCCCGGTGCCACCGCTTATTGTCGGTGCGTGGCTCTCCTGGTTCGCGGTCGCTCAGACCGCAGACGCCGGTCCCGGGGTTTCGTCTGCATGGGTGGATGCACCACCCAGGCCCGCCTGGCACCGCCCCACCGCCCATCCAGCGGCTCTCCTGCTGATCTGATGCCCGAACGCTGACTGCTCCGCACGCCTCTGTGCGGCGCAGTGCTGTGCGTTCGTGCCGTGCGCGTCACGGCATGTGTTCTGCCTCGTCCGAGCGACCTGCGTCGCGTCGGCCCAAGGACACTGATATGGCATCCCTGTTCGACCCGATGCAGGCCAGGCGCCTGCACCCTTACCCGCTGTTCCGCCGTCGGCCACTGCTCCGGCACCTGCTTGCCTGCGTGTTCGCCGGCGGCTTGTGGACGCTGGCGCTGCCCGCGACCGCCACCGACCCCATCCCGGGGCACAGCCTCGAGTCGATCCGCACCTGGGTTCTGGAACACAACCCCGAGCTGCGGGCCATGGACTTCGAAACCCAGGCCGCCGAAGCGAGGATCCTTCCCGCAGGTGCCCTGCCCGATCCGATGGCCTCGGTTGGATTCCGCGGCCTCGATCCGGACAAGCCCTGGCGCACCGCCGGTGCCGAGCGCGAGGTGAACTACGCGCTGCGCCAGCGCTTCCCGCTCTGGGGCAAGCGTGGTCTGGCGCGGACCGCGGCCAGCCAGGACGCGGTCGCGGTCGGGCTTGACCGCATCACCGCGGCGCGCGACCTGCTGGCAGAGGCTGAAGCGGCGTACGTGCGCTACTGGCATGCCGATCAGGCCGTGGCCGTGCTCGACCGCCGCATCGCCCTGCTCCGGCAGGTCGAGGAAATAGCCGGCGTGCGCTACGCCCTGGGTCGCGCGGCGCAGCAGGATGCCATCCGCGCCCAGGTCGAGCAGACCAGCCTACAGCGCGAGCGGATCGAACGCCTCGCGACCAAGCAGGAGGCGGCCGCCACCTTGAACGCGGTGCTGGGGCGCCGGTCCGATGCACCGCTGGCGACTCCCGGCGAGGCGCCGCGCCTCGCCGTCCACAGCGCCTCGCTTGCCGAGGCACTGGATGACGCCGATGCGCATCCCGCGGTGCGCTCGCAGCAGGCCCGCGCCGAGGCGGCGCGCACGAACGTGGTGCTGCAGCGTCGCAACCGCTTTCCGGACATCACCCTGGGCGTGGGTGCGATGCAGCTCGGCAACGGCCTCGAAAGCACCGAGCTGATGCTCGAGGTCGAGATCCCGTTCCAGCAGCGCGCCCGCCGCGAACGCGAGCGCGAGTCGCGCCTGCTCGAAGACGCGGCGCTGGCCCGCAGAGATGCCACGTTGCGGGCCGTCGAGGAAAGCGGCGCCTCCGCCTGGTCGCAGTGGACCAGCGCACGCGAGCGCCGCGCGCTGATCGAGAACACGCTGCTGCCGCAGGCCGACGCCACCTGGCAGTCCGCGCTGGCCAGCTACCAGGTCGGCGAAGTCGACTTCGGGACGCTGCTGGAAGCACTCAATGAATGGCAGGGCGCCGACCTCGCACGGGTCGATGCACTGCGTGACGAACTGTTGGGCGCCGCCGCCGTGCGCGCCATCGAAGGAGAGATCCGATGACCCGTGTCCAGACCCTGTCGCTCGCCATCGGCGTCGCACTCGCCGCACTCGCCGTCGGCTGGATGGCGGGCCGCGCCACGAACGATTCGCCCACCGCAGCCACGTCCGCCGAGGCAGCGGCCGCGGAACGCAAGGTGCTCTATTACCGCAATCCGATGGGCCTGGCGGACACGTCGCCGGTGCCGAAGAAGGATTCGATGGGCATGGACTACGTCCCGGTCTATGCCGACGACGCCCCGCCGGCGGCGCCGGGTACGGTGGTGCTGCCCCCGGACAAGGTGCAGGCGCTGGGCGTGCGCACCGAGGCGGTCAAGCGAGGAGCCATGTCCGCCACCGTGCGCACCAGCGGCACGGTCGAGGTCGACGAGACCCGGCAGTACGCGATCGCGCCCCGCTTTGAAGGCTGGGTGGAGCGGCTGTACGCGAACCAGACCGGCATGCGCGTCCGCGCCGGGCAGCCGCTGCTCTCCGTCTACAGCCCACAGTTGGCGGCGGCGCAGCAGGAATACCGGCTGGCCGACGAGACCGCCCGCAGGTTGGCCGGGTCCGATCCCGCGAGCGCGGCATCGATGACCCGCCTGCGCGATGCCGCACGCACCCGCCTGCGCAACTGGGAAATCAGCGACGCGCAACTCGGCAAGACGGGGCTGGTGCTCACCGCGCCCGCGGACGGGGTCGTGATCGAGAAGCCGGTGGTCCAGGGCGCACGCTTCGAGCCCGGCGAAACCATCCTGCGCCTGGCGGACCTGTCGACGGTGTGGGTGATCGCCAAGGTCCCGGCGGCGCAGGCCGCGGGCATCCAGCCCGGCCAGCCCGCCCGCTTCGAAACCGTGGCCCTGCCGGGCCAGGTGGCCGAGGGCGAGGTCACCTTCGTGCAGCCCGTCATCGATGCGATGACGCGCACCGTGGACGTGCGCATCGCCCTGCCCAACCCTACTGGCGACCTGCGTCCCGGGCTGTATGGGACGGTGGTGCTGGAGGAGCCGGGGGCTGGACCGGTCCTGACCGTTCCGCGTTCGGCCGTGCTCGACAGCGGCACGCGCCAGGTGGTGCTGGTCGAGACCGGCCCCGGCCGGTTCGCACCGCGCGACGTCACCCTGGGTCGCCGTGGCGGCGATCGCATCGAAGTGCTCGACGGGATCGCCGAAGGCGAACAGGTCGTGGTCTCCGCCAACTTCCTGATCGACGCCGAAAGCAACCTGCAGTCGGCACTCCAGGGGCTTGAGGGTCATGCAGGACACGGCGCGCCTTCGGGCACCACTGAGGATCCACACGCCGGGCACGGTGAGGACGCCGTCGATCCGCACGCAGGTCATGTTGACGAGGTCGCTGATCCCCACGCAGGCCATGCCATACCGGCGACATCGGGAGATCCACCGGCTGCCGCCAGCGATCCTGGCGCGTCCGACGGCCATGACAGCCATGGCGACCATGGAACGATGAACGACCACGGCACACCTGCTCCCGCCACCAGCCACGAGGGGCACTGACATGCTTGGCCGTCTCGTTGAATGGTCGGTGCGCAACGTCTTCCTGGTGCTGCTGATGGCGCTGGCGATTGTCGCCGGTGGCATCTACGCACTGATGAAGACGCCGCTGGACGCACAACCGGATCTGTCGGACGTGCAGGTGATCGTGTTCACGGAGTACCCGGGGCAGGCGCCCCAGGTGGTCGAGGACCAGGTCACCTATCCGCTGACCAGCGCCCTGCTCGCGACGCCGAAGTCGAAGGACGTCCGCGGCTTCTCGTTCTTCGGCGCCTCCTTCATCTACGTCATCTTCGAAGAAGGCACGGACTTGTACTGGGCGCGCTCGCGCGTGCTCGAGAACCTCAACGTCGCATCGAAAAACCTGCCGGCTGGCGTGGCACCGGCACTGGGACCCGACGCGTCCGGCGTGGGCTGGGTCTACCAGTACGTGCTGCAGAGCGACCGCCACTCGCTGGACGAGCTGCGCGCGATGCAGGACTGGTACCTGCGTTACCAGCTCACCACCGCGCCCGGCGTGGCCGAGGTCGCCAGCGTCGGCGGCTTCGTGCGCCAGTACTCGATCACCGTCGATCCGGTCCGGCTGCGCGAGTTCGACATCCCGATTTCACGCGTGTCCGAGGTGATCGCCGAGAGCAACCGCGACGTCGGCGGCCGCGTGATCGAGATGGCCGAGACCGAGTACATGGTGCGGGGCCGCGGCTACCTGCGCGGTATCGAGGATATCGAGAGCCTGGTTCTGCGCGCCGAAGGGGGCGCACCGGTGCTGATCGGCGACGTCGCCCGGGTCGAACTGGTACCCGATGAGCGCCGTGGCATCGTCGACCTGGACGGCGAAGGCGACGTTGTGGGCGGGATCGTCATTGCGCGCTTCGGCGAAAACGCCCTGGCCGTGATCGGGGGGGTGAAGGACAAGATCGCCCAGCTTGCGAGTGGACTCCCCGAGGGCGTCAGCGTCCAGGCGGTCTACGACCGCTCCGATCTCATCGTGCGCGCGATCAAGACGCTACGCACGACGCTGCTCGAGGAGAGCCTGATCGTCGCACTGGTGTGCCTGGTATTCCTGTTCCATGCGCGCAGCGCGCTGGTCGCGATCGTCATGCTGCCCGTCGGCGTGCTGATCGCGGTGATCGCGATGCGCATGCTGGGCATGAACTCCAACATCATGAGCCTGGGCGGCATCGCGATCTCGATTGGCGTGATGGTCGACGCGGCGATCGTGATGATCGAGAACGCGCACAAGCATATCGAGCGCTCCGACGGCTCCCGCAGCCGGACCCAGCTGATCATCGATGCCTGTCGCGAGGTCGGGCCGGCGCTGTTCTTCAGCCTGATGATCATCACCGTCTCCTTCCTGCCGGTGTTCGCCCTGGAGGCGCAGGAAGGGCGCCTGTTCAAGCCGCTGGCCTTCACCAAGACCTTCGCGATGGCCGGTGGCGCGCTGTTGTCGATCACGCTGGTACCGGTACTCATGCTGCTGTTCGTGCGCGGCAAGATCGTGCCCGAGCACAAGAATCCGGTGAACCGGTTCCTGGTTGCGGCCTATCGGCCGGTCATCAACGTCGTTCTGCGGCACCGCATGGCCACAGTCATGTTCGCGCTGGTCGCCCTGTTTGCCAGCCTGTGGCCTGCATCGCGCCTGGGCAGCGAGTTCATGCCCACGCTCAACGAAGGCACGCTGCTGTACATGCCCGCGTCGCTTCC
This sequence comes from Pseudoxanthomonas sp. Soil82, assembly GCF_040446535.1. Classification (NCBI taxonomy): domain Bacteria; kingdom Pseudomonadati; phylum Pseudomonadota; class Gammaproteobacteria; order Lysobacterales; family Lysobacteraceae; genus Pseudoxanthomonas; species Pseudoxanthomonas sp. Soil82. Next base: position 61,182 of record NZ_JBEAAK010000003.1, on the reverse strand, counting down.
CGGCATGTCGGTGACCAAGGCATCGGAGCTGCTACAGCAGCAGGACCGGATCATCAAGGGCTTCCCGGAAGTGGAGTCGGTGTTCGGCAAGGCGGGTCGCGCCCTGACCGCCACCGACCCGGCGCCGCTGGAGATGTTCGAGACCGTCATCAACCTCAAGCCCGAGGACGAATGGCGGGACGGCATGACCACCGACAAGCTCATCGCCGAGATGGACGCGGCGCTGAAGTTCCCGGGCGTCGCCAACTCCTGGACGATGCCGATCAAGGCGCGCACCGACATGCTGGCCACCGGCATCCGCACGCCCGTGGGCATCAAACTCTTCGGCACGGACCTTGAGCAACTCGACGCGCTGGCCACCGAGATCGAAGCCGTGGTGCGCGAAGTGCCGGGCACGACCAGCGCGTTCGCCGAACGCCTGACCGGCGCCTACTACCTCGACATCACCCCCGACCTTGGCAGCTTGGCCCAGTACGGCGTCACCCTGGGCGAGGTGCAGAACGTGGTGGCCGCCGCGCTGGGCGGCGAGATCGTCACCACCATCCTCCAGGGCCGCGAACGCTTCAGCGCGATCGTGCGCTATCCCCGCGAACTCCGCGACGATCCGCACCGGATAGGCAGCCAAGTCCTTGTGCCGGTGCCCGGCGGCGCCCAGGTGCCGCTGGGCGAACTGGCGCGGATTGAGGTCAGGAAGGGTGCGCCGAGCATCCGCACCGAGAACGCGATGCTGGCGGCTTACATCTACGTCGACACCCGAGAGAGCGATCTCGGCCGCTACGTGAAGGCTGCGCAGGAAGCGGTCACCGAGCAGGTGCAGTTCCCGCCTGGCTACTACGTGACCTGGAGTGGACAGTACGAATACATGCAACGTGCCGCGGAGAAGATGCGTGTCGTCGTTCCGGTGACGCTGGCGCTGATTTTCCTACTGCTGTACCTCAACTTCCGCCGTGTCACCGAGTCGCTGATCGTGATGCTGTCGGTGCCCTTCGCACTAGTCGGTGGCATCTGGCTGATGTGGATGCTCGACTACAACACCAGCGTCGCGGTGATCGTGGGCTTCATCGCGCTGGCCGGCGTCGCCGCGGAAACCGGCGTGGTGATGCTGATCTACCTCGACCACGCACTTGAAGCGCGTGCCGCGCAGAGGCAGGCCGAAGGCCGGGCATTGGATTCACGGGACCTGCGCGAGGCCATCATCGAAGGCGCGGTCGACCGCGTGCGCCCGAAGATGATGACCGTGGTCGCGATCATGGCGGGCCTGCTGCCCATCATGTGGAGCAGCGGTACTGGCTCGGAAGTTATGCGCCGAATCGCTGCGCCGATGGTAGGTGGCATGGTGTCTTCGACCATCCTCACCCTGGTCGTGATCCCGGCGCTGTACTCGCTGATCAAGCAGCGGCAGCTGGCCAGGAAGCCGCACCCCTCCTCCGCACTACCCAAGGAGAAGTAGTGATGGGGCCGTTCAACGCAGGCAGGGACCGACGGTTCATGCAACTGTGGCCGCGAACATCCGTCCGTCTAGGGCCAATTCGCGCGTTACTGGCTTCGCCCACCGCAAGGCCGGTTGACCTGTGTGCGAGACACAGGTCTAGCCTGATCAACACCTCGCCGGGAGCAAGCCGATGACGACCAAGGAAGAAGTGACGCTGCCGCTGATGACGGTCCGCCAGCTGGCACGGCAGGGCGATGTCACGGTGCATGTGGTGCGCAACTACCTGCGGCGCGGCCTGCTGCAGGCGGCGAGGCACACCGAGAGCGGCTACCAGCTGTTCTCGGCTTCGGAGCTCCAGCGCATGCGCTTCATTCGCACCGCCCAACAGCTCGGCTTCACGCTGGCGGAGATCGAGGAAATCGTCCGCCACAGTGTTCTGCGAAGGAGTCCCTGCCCGCTGGTGCGCGACATCATCCGACGCAGACTCGAAGACACCCGCCAGCAACTGGACAACCTGCTGGCCATGCACGGGCGGATGGAGCATGCCGTCCACGCCTGGACTTCGCTGCCGGACTCCATCCCGACTGGCGACGATGTCTGCGCATTGATCGAATCCGTTGCCGCCGCTGAGGGCGGCGGATTCGTCAGGTCCACCCCGGGGCGACTCCTTGGACGCCGCCCCACTCAGGAGAACTTGCCATGACTGTTCCTGGTCCTGCCACCTCAGGGTCCCGACGTTGGGTCTTCTGGATCTTCCTGGCGCTGGCCCTGTTCTATCTCGGCGTCGAGCACCGCGCCCACCTTGCGGGGACGCTCCGCTGGCTGCCGCTGGCCATCTTGCTGCTGTGTCCCTTGATGCATGTGTTCATGCACAAAGGGCATGGCGGTCATGGAGGCGACGGAAGTCATGGGCGCGACGGCAATGCCGACGACCCACCCCATGGCCACCATCAGAGCCGTCGGAACCGGGCATGGAACGACGAAACGTCCGACACCTCGAACGAAGGACACCGACATGCACGCACCTGACTCCGGCTACGGTCTTTGGCTCCTCGCCGCCATCAACGCCGCGTTCTTCATCTTCTTCGCCTGGAGCTTCTACAAACCGCTGACCCGTTGGGACTGGCGTGGGTTCGGTATGTTCTCCGCCTTCGTCTTGGCCCTGTTCGCGGAAATGTATGGCTTCCCGCTGACGCTGTACGTCTTGGGCGGGTGGCTCAGCGCCAACTATCCGCAGGTCAACTGGCTCAGCCACGACGCCGGCCATCTGCTGGAGATGTGGTTCGGCTGGCGCGCCAATCCGCATTTCGGTCCATTCCACCTGGCGAGTTTCATCCTGATCGGCGGCGGGTTCTGGCTCCTGTCGGCAGCCTGGCCCGTGCTGTATCGGGCACAGCGTGAGGGTCGGCTTGCCCGGGAGGGCGCGTATGCACGCATGCGTCACCCGCAGTACGTCGCCTTCGTACTCGTACTGACTGGTTTCCTCCTGCAGTGGCCCACGCTGCTCACGCTCGCCAGCTATCCGGTGCTGGTGTGGGCCTATGCCCGCCTCGCGCGTCGTGAGGAGAGAGATTGCCTGAGCCGCTTCGGCGAGGACTACGTGAGCTACATGCAGGAGGTGCCGGCCTTCATACCGCGACGCCGGCGCGGTCCTGTCCGATCGGCGGGGGAAGTCCGATGAAGGCCGACCGTCGTGTTCCATCCGTTTGTGCTCTCGCAGTCTCGCTGTTTCGCCTCACATCCATTCAAGGAGTCCACACAATGAACAACGTCACACATGCCGCCTGTTTTGCTGGCCCACGCACCAATCCCAATCGCTGGTTCGCCGCGCTGGCGCTGGCGGGCGCCTTTGCCTTCTCCTTCGCACTGCCGGGGGCTGCTTCCGCGAGCGAAGGCGGGTTCCGCCACAACGTGTTGATGCGCGGCCAGGTTCTGGAGACGCAGGACGACACACTGGTGGTCTGCGTCGGCAAGGCCGACGGAGCCCAGGTCGACCAGGTGCTGGATGTGATCCGGCACAAGCGCCGTAACCGCGGTCCCCGGGATATCGGGCCGCGCTTTCGCCGGGAAGCCGTCGGTCAGGTGCGCATCACCGGGCTGTTCGACGACCACTACGCAGAGGCTGAAGTGATCTCCGGAAAGCCCAAGGTCAATGACATCGTCGAGCTGATTCGACCGTGAGCAAGCCACGCGTCCGGCGCGATCTGCGTCGGACGTGTGCCCGCTGTCCGCCATCACTTCCTGCCAGAACCGGAGCTCATCATGACCTCGACTTCCCGCCCGACGCTGCAGTTCCTCGGTGCCGCCGGTACCGTCACCGGATCGCGCTACCTGGTCGAGGCCAATGGCCAGCGCGTGCTGGTCGACTGCGGTCTCTTCCAGGGCTACAAGCAGCTGCGCGACCGCAACCGGGCACCGTTCCCAGTCGATCCGGCGTCCATCGACGCGGTGGTCCTGACCCACGCCCATCTGGATCATTCGGGCTACCTGCCCGCGCTGGTCAAACAGGGATTCCGCGGCTGGATCCACTGCACCCACGCCAGCGTGTCCCTGTGTGGCCTGCTGCTTCCCGACAGCGGGCACCTGCTTGAAGAAGAGGCGAAATACGCAGCCCGCAAGGGGTACTCCAAGCACAAGGAAACTCGACCGCTTTACACCGAGGAGGACGCCCGCCGCAGCCTGAAGCAGCTCAAGGGGCATGACTACGAGCGCGACATCGAGGTCGCGTCGGGCTTCAAGGTCCGCTTCCATCCCGCCGGCCACATCCTGGGCGCCGCACACCTCAGCTTGGACGTCCAGGGCCAGCGTCTGCACTTCAGTGGCGATCTGGGGCGTCAGCAGGAATCGCTGATGAATCCGCCCACGCCGCTGCCCGCCTGTGACGTGCTGGTCTGCGAGTCCACGTATGGCGACCGCGAACACATTCCCATCGACCAGGAAGCGGAACTGGCCCCGATCATCCGCCGTGTTGCCGCGCGCGGGGGCGTTATCGTCATCCCCGCCTTTGCTGTCGGACGCGCCCAGGCGCTCATGCTGCATATCGCCCGGCTGCGTGAGCGCAAGGAGATCCCTCGCGTGCCGGTGTACCTCAACAGCCCGATGGCGATCAACGCGACCCGGCACTACCACGCCCACCATTCCGAGCACCACGTGTCCGAAGAGGACTGCCAGCGGATGTTCGACTTGGCCACCTTCGTCAACACGGTGGAAGAGTCGAAGGCGCTCAACCGCCAGCGCGGACCGATGATCATCATCTCCGCCAGCGGGATGGCGACCGGGGGGCGCGTGTTGCACCACATCGAGGCGTTCGGTCCGGATGACCGAAACGCGATCCTGCTCGCGGGCTACCAGGCCGGCGGAACACGCGGTGCCGCGCTGGCGGCAGGAAAGCGAACCTTGCGCATGTTTGGCCGCGAGGTCCCCATTCGCGCCGAGGTAGTGCAGCTGGAAGGCTTTTCTGGCCACGCCGACGCCGGGGAACTGCTGGACTGGATGCGCACCGCGCCGTCCGCGCCGCGCGTCGTCTACCTCACCCACGGCGAGCCCGATGCAGCCGACACGTTGCGCGGGCGCGTGCAGCGCGAGCTGGGCTGGCGCGCGCGCGTTCCGGAGCACCTGGAGCGCGTTGGGCTGGAGGATGCGCGATGAGCGAGCTGGCCGCTGCTCACACCCTGCTGCGCGTCACCCGTGCCGGCATCGACACCTACCAGCAGCCGGTGGTGTACATGCACCGCGACTGTGAAGTCTGCCGCTCGGAAGGCTTTGCCGCGATGACTCGCGTGAGGCTAGACGTGGGTTCGCGCACGCTGGTGGCGACGCTGAACGTGGTCGTGGACGATCGGCTCGGCCTGGACGAGGTGGCGCTCTCGGAGACCGCGTGGACGCTGCTCGATCCCATGCCCGATGTCCTTGCCCGGGTCCGGCACGCGGAACCCGCGGCGTCGGCAGGCGCGCTCCGCGCCAAGGTGTTCGGGGCACGGCTGGACGACGCGCAGTACCTCGCCCTGTTGCAGGACGTGATGGAAAGCAGGCTGTCGGACCTGGAGCTTGCCGCCTTCGTCACGGCCAGCGCGGGCGACCGCCTCGACAACGTCGAGACGACCGCGCTGACGCGGGCCATGATCGCGGTTGGCCAGCGCCTGGACTGGGGCGATGGGCCGGTGCTGGACAAGCACTGCGTCGGCGGCCTGCCGGGCAATCGCACCACCCCGATCGTGGTGGCCATCGTGGCCGCGCTGGGCTACCGCATCCCGAAGACGTCCTCGCGCGCCATCACATCGCCCGCGGGCACCGCCGACACCATGGAAGTGATGGCGCCGGTGGCGCTCGACCTGGCGGCGATGCGGCGGGTGGTGGAGCGCGAGGGCGGCTGCATCGTCTGGGGCGGCAACGTGCGCCTGAGCCCGGCCGACGACATCCTGATCCGGGTCCAGCGCCCGCTGGACTTCGATAGCGACGGACAACTGGTAGCCAGCGTGCTGTCGAAGAAGATCGCGGCGGGCTCCACCCACGTGCTGATCGACATGCCGGTGGGTCCGACCGCCAAGGTGCGCAGTGAGGCTGCGGCGGACAGCCTCGGCTCGCGGCTTGCACACACCGCCAGCGCGCTTGGATTGCAGCTGGCCATCCATCGCTCCGACGGCACCCAGCCGGTGGGTCGGGGCATCGGCCCGGCGCTCGAGGCGCACGATGTGCTCAAGGTGCTGCGCAACGCCACCGACGCACCGGCCGACCTGCGCGAACGCGCGCTTGCGCTGTCGGCGGCGCTGCTGGACATGGCACCGGGCAGCAGCGCCGGCACCGGACTGGAGCGCGCGCGCAGCGTGCTGGATTCCGGGAGGGCGCTGGCCAAGTTCCTGGCGATCTGCGAAGCCCAGGGAGGCTTCCGCGAACCGGCGCGGGCGCCATTCACCGCCGACGTTCCGGCATCCGCGTCGGGCCGCATCACGGAAATCGACAACCGCAGGCTGGCCAAGCTGGCCAAGTTGGCCGGCGCACCCACATCCCCCACCGCCGGCCTGGAAACGAGTCTGCGCGTCGGCGATGCGGTCGAGCGCGGACAGCCTCTGCTGACCCTGCATGCGGAGTCTCCGGGCGAGCTGGCCTATGCGCTGGAGCACGCCGCCACGTTGCAACCCTTCGTCCTTGGAGAGGTTCCATGACCCGTGTGCTGATGCCTTTCCCGGCCGATGCAGCATTGGCCAGCACCATGAACCAGGCTATGCAGGCGCGCATTGCACCTGTGGCTTGGAGGCACTTTCCCGATGGCGAGTCGCTGGTGACCCTGGAGGACTCGCTGGCTGGCGCGGATGTGGCCATCTTGGCCAGCCTGCGCCACGCCGATGCTTTGGCCCTCCCGTTGCGTTTCGCCGCCCGAACGGCGCGCGAGTTCGGGGCGCGCTCGGTCGGCCTGATCGCGCCCTACCTGGGGTACATGCGCCAGGACAAGCGTTTCCATGGTGGTGAAGCGGTCAGCACGCCGCTGTTTGCCCAGTTCCTGGAGGAGACGTTCGACTGGCTGGTGACCGTGGACCCGCACCTGCACCGCGTCGAGCGCCTGCAGTCGCTCTACCGGATTCCGACGGCCCACGTGTCGGCGACGCCGGCCGTGGCGCGCTGGATCGCGGAGACCGTCCCCGACGCGGTGCTGATCGGACCCGACAGCGAGAGCGAGCAATGGGTCGCCGACATCGCCGCCCGCTCCGGCATGCACTGGCAGGTGCTGGCCAAGGAACGCCACGGCGACTACGACGTGCGCGTGAGCCTGCCTGACCCGGCGGCCGTGGCCGGCCGGACCCCGGTCCTGGTCGACGACATCGTGTCGTCCGGCCATACGATCCTGGAGACCCTCGCGCACCTGCGCCAGCTGTCGCTGCCGCCACCGCTGCTGGTCGCCCTCCATCCGGTGTTCGCGGGCGATGCCTACGCCCGCCTGCAGGAGGCGGGCCTGGCCCGCATCGTCAGCACCGACACCATTCCCCACCCGTCGAACGCGATCGCGCTGGGCGCCGACCTCGCCGCCGCGGCATCGACCCTGATGCGCGCTTCGACCGATTCCCCGGAGGACCCATGAACCTGCATCTCAACTGCTGCACCGCCGACCAGCTGTCGGCCGCCGAGCGCCAGCGGATCCTTGAACTGGCCGACGCCCACCGGCAGACCGATCCCGCGTTCGCCCATTGGGCTGCCGGCTACGGCGTGATCCGGCATGACCCGCTCACCCAGCTCCGGGTCCGCCAGATGGTGGACGAGCTGGTGACCCTGGGCCGCACGCCCGATGCCGGCACCGCCTGGCAGCGGCTCGCCGCGGCCGACCGCGTCACCAGCGCCGGCATGTGGCTGGTGGCGCACATGACCTACAGCCAGCGGGTCCGTACCGACGGTGCGGCCCTCGAGTCCGATGACTTCAAGATCACCCCCGAAGGCCACACCGGCGGGTCCCTCAACATGGTGCCCGCCTATGCCGGCTACCTGCTGATGGACGCCCTGGATGGCGTCACCCGCGCATGGATGATGGGCCAGGGACACTGCGTGGCCGCGATCGACGCGCTGAACGTGCTGGTGGGCAACATGACCGACCGGCACGCGGAGCGTTACGACCGATCGGACGACGGCCTGAGCCGGCTCGTCGGCGACTTCTACGCCTACACGCTCAATCCAGACGGCACGCCGGCGTCGCCCCTAGGCTCCCACGTCAATGCGCACACCGCCGGCGGCGTGATGGAAGGCGGCTATCTCGGCTTCGCCGAGCTGCAGTACGTGCATGCGCCGCTCAAGGACGAACGCCTGGTGGCGTTCCTCAGCGACGGTGCGTTCGAGGAACAGCGCGGCAGCGACTGGGCGCCGCGCTGGTGGCGTGCCGAGGACAGCGGACTGGTCAGCCCGATCATCATCCTCAACGGGCGGCGCATCGAACAGCGCAGTCAGATCACCCAGCAGGGCGGCGAGCGGTGGCTGGACCGGCACCTGCGATTGAACGGCTTTGATCCGATCGCGCTGGACGGGCGCGATCCGGCCAGCATCGCCTGGGGCATCCACGTGATGGAGTCGCGCCTGCAGGCGGGTGCCGCCGTCCCCGATGCACACGTGCGGCTGCCCTATGGCATCGCCGAAACCGTCAAGGGCTTCGGCTTCTCCGGCGCCGGGACCAACGCCTCGCACAACCTGCCCCTGCCCGGGAATCCGGCGAAGGATGCCGCGGCACGCGCGCTGTTCAATGAAGGCGCCGCGGCGCTGTTCGTGGCCGCGTCCGAACTGGATGAGGCCATTGCCGCACTCAACAGCCACGACCTGCAGCAGCGTGTGCGCGAGCGCGACCATGCGCTCGCCGATCGCCAGATAGACCCGCCCCGCGTTCCAGCCATTGCCGATCGCGGCGTCGGCGGCAAGAGCTCACCGATGACCGCGCTCGACGAACAGTTCGTCGCCATCGCCGAAGCGAACCCGGGGCTGCGCGTGCGCGTGGGCAATCCCGACGAGCTGCGCAGCAACAAGCTCGACCGCACCCTCGATGCGATGAAGCACCGGGTGCACGAGCCCGAGCCCGGCGTCGCCGAATCGACGACCGGCGCGGTCATCACCGCGCTCAACGAGGAGGCTGTCGTGTGCGCGGCGCTTGGCAACAAGGGCGGGCTGAACCTGGTGGTGACGTACGAGGCCTTCGCGCCGAAGATGCTCGGTGCCGTGCGCCAGGAGCTGATTCTCGCCCGCCATCAGAAGCAAGCCGGACGTCCACCCGGCTGGCTGGGCGTGCCTCTGGTGCTGACCTCGCACACCTGGGAAAACGCGAAGAACGAGCAGTCCCACCAGGATCCGACCATGGCCGAGACGCTGCTGGGCGAAATGGCCGACATCTCGCGCGTGGTGTTTCCGCCTGACGCCAACGGCGCCGCAGCCGCCCTCGCCCACGCCTACGCGCAGCGCGGCACGGTCACCACCCTGATTGTCCCCAAGCGCCCGGTGTCGCATGAGCTGACGCCACAGCAGGCCAAGGCGCTGGCAGAGACCGGCGCAACGTGCCTGGCCGGCGATCCGGCGACGGCGGCCATCCTGCTGGTCGCCACCGGCGCTTACCAGCTGCAGGAAGTGCGTCGCGCGCAGGCGCGTCTGGTCGAACGCGGTGCGTCGGCAGCGATCGTCTATCTCGGCGAGCCCGGCCGGTTCCGCGCGCCGCGCGATCCGGAGGAGGCGCGCTACGTGCACGCCGACAGCGAGGTCCATACGCTGTTCCCGGCGGAGCGGCCGCGCGTATTCGTCACCCACACCCGGCCCGAGCCCTTCCTCGGCGCGCTGCGCCGGCTCGACACCGGCCCGGCCACCACTGCGGCACTGGGCTTCGTCAACCGCGGCGGCACGCTGGACGTGCCGGGCCTGCTGTTCGCCAATCGCAGCACCTGGGCGCACGTGGTCGACGCGGCTGCGGGCGTCCTCGGCCAGCCCCGTGGCAGCCTGTTGTCCGAAGCCGAGTTGGCGGCAGTGGATGGGCGGGGTGATCCGGCCACCGTCCTGCGCCCGGAAACGGGACAGGCGTCGTGAGCGTGCCGGCCAGGACCTCGCGCTGATGGCCGGCACGGTGCGCCGCGGAGGTCAGATCGCCTGGGCCGGACTGAAGCTCGGAGTCGCCGTGCTGCGCCTGCGCCGGCGTGCACCCGATCGGCTTCCCGCCTACATCAGCACCACCCTGGTGGGGCTCGGCACCACCTTCGTCAAGCTGGGCCAGGGCTTGAGCCTGCGCTGGGACCTGCTGCCTGCGCCGTATCGCGATGCGTTGTCGCAGCTGCACAGCGACGTGCCGGCGTTTCCTGCGGACCAGGCCAGGCACATGGTCGAACAGGCGTTCGGCGCACCGGTCGACGCGCTCTTCGCCAGTTTCGATGACAAGCCGATGGCCGCGGGCTCAGTCGCCCAGATCCACCCTGCGCGCATGCACGACGGTCGCAACGTGGTCGTCAAGATCACCCGCCCCGGCATCCATGCCCAGGTGCAGGCCGACCTGCGGCTGCTCCGGCGCACGATGCGCGTGGCCCAGTGGATCTGGCCGCCCCTCAAGCGACACCGGCCGCTCGAACTCGTGGACGAACTGGGCGCCTTCATGCGCGATGAAATCGACATGCGTCACGAAGCACAGAACATGCGGCGCATGGCCAAGGTGCTTGACTCACTGCCCGGCATTACCCAGCCACACGTCGTCGAGCCCTACGCTACCCGCGACGTGCTGGTCCAGGACCGAAGCCACGGCACCCGCCTGGAGACCGCTTACGGAACCGGGGCCGCTCCCGCGCTGGCGAGCGCGCTGCTCGATGCCTACGTGCATCAGCTCTTCGGCGCCGGTGTGTTCCATGCAGATCCCCATCCGGGAAACCTGTTCTTCTTTGACGACGGTCGCCTGTGCCTGCATGACTTCGGCTCGATCGGTGTGCTCGACCCGGCATCGCGGCTCGCGCTTGGCGGCATGGTCGAGGCCATTGCAGCCGACGACGCCGAGGGTGTCCTGGATGCGGCAATCGCCCTGGGCTTCTTCCCTCCGCAGGTCGAGCGACGCTCGCATGTGCGCGAGATCCACCTGATCCTGGCCGAGATGGCCAGCCGCCCATTGGCGGCGTGGTCCATTGCCGAGGCGATCTGGCGCGTGGCACGCATTGGCCAAGGCGCGGGCTTCCGGCTTCCTGCCCACCTGCTGTCCCTGATCCGGACGCTTTTCCTGGTCGAGAACACGTTGCGGGCACTGGATCCGGATCTGGATCTGCTGGGGACGCTGTCGGCACAGGCCGCCGAGATCGCCGAGATCGCCGATGCCAGCCGCCCCGGCGGCAACAGGCCGCTCGCCATGCGGCTGGCCCGCACCGCCCGCCAGCTGCCCCAGATCGCCACCGACCTGTTGCGGCAGGCGCAACTGAGCGACGGACGGCCCGCCCTCTCCGTACATCACCATGGCCTGAGTTCGACGCAGGAGGCAATCGCCCGCACGGGCAATCGGCTGGCATTGGCCCTGGTCACCTTGGGCCTGTATGTATGTGGTGCGCTGTTGAGCCTGCACTCCGACGGCCCGCAAGTGTTCGGTCACATGCCTTTCCTGGCTATCGTGGCTTTCGCTGCTGCGGCATTGCTCTCGCTGCGGCTGGTGACGGCCATCGCCAGATCGGGGCACTTGTAAGCAGCTGGAGCCCCGACCATTGGGGATCGCGATTTCAGACAGTCCCTTGCAGAATCACTGATCTATCTCCCCGCTGATGCCCAGTGCATCAGTGCATCCAGGAAGGCAGACCCATGACGCAACACGACCATCATCAGCACGATCATCAGGCGCATGGCGGGCAACCGCCGCATTCCCGCAAGGGTGCTGACGGCGACGTCCATGCCGGGCACGACAAGCATGCCGGCCACAGCGTGGCGAGCTTCCGCGACAAGTTCTGGCTCACGCTGCTGCTGACCATCCCCACTCTGATCTGGAGCGGGATGATCCAGCACTGGTTCGACTACACCGCACCACAGTTCCCGGGGTCGGCGTACATCCCGGCGGTGTTCGGCACGATCGTGTACTTCTACGGCGGCTCGCCGTTCGTCCGCGGCGGATACCACGAGCTGAGAAATCGCCTGCCGGGCATGATGACGCTGATCTCGCTTGCGATCACCGTCGCCTTCCTTTACAGCGCGTTGGTCACGCTCGGCGTTGTCGAGGGCTTGGACCTGTGGTGGGAGCTGGCGACGCTGGTGGCGATCATGTTGCTCGGCCACTGGATCGAGATGCGTTCGATCAACCAGGCACAGGGCGCTCTCAAGGAACTCGCGAAGCTGCTGCCTGATATGGCGGTGCGGTTGGATGAGGCCGGTACCGCGAAGGAAGTCCCTGTCGCGGAACTGAAGCGCGGCGACCTGCTGCTCATCAGGCCCGGCGCGAGCATTCCCGCCGACGGCGTCGTGAAGGAAGGGACCAGCGCCGTCAACGAAGCGATGATCACCGGCGAGTCCAAGCCGATGGACAAGTCGACGGGCGACCGGGTGATCGCCGGCACCGTCAACGGACAGGGCTCGTTGCGTGTCGAGGTGACGGGAACCGGCGACGAGACCGCGCTCGCGGGTATCATGCGGCTCGTCGAGCAGGCCCAGACGTCGCGCTCGCGCGCCCAGGCCCTGGCGGACCGGGCGGCGTTCTACCTCACGATCATCGCCATCGTCTCCGCCGCGGTTACCGCCATTGTCTGGCCACTCCTCGGTCGACCGTGGAGCTTCACGATCGAGCGCGTAGTGACCGTGCTCGTGATCGCCTGTCCCCATGCGCTAGGTTTGGCCATCCCGCTGGTGACCGCCATCTCGACCACGATTGGCGCACGGAACGGCCTGCTCGTGCGCGATCGACGCGGCCTGGAAGAGGCCCGTTTGCTGAACACGGTCGTGTTCGACAAGACAGGCACGCTCACGCTCGGTTCGCACCGCGTCGTGAAGACCACTGCCGCCGATGGACTCACTGACGACGAGGTGCTTCGCGTGGCCGCGTCGGTCCAGCGCGACGCTGAACATCCGATCGCGCAGGCGCTGATGACCAGCGCCAAGGAACATGGCATCGACGTTCCGATGTCGCAGGACTTCGAGTCCATGCCGGGACGCGGCGTGCGCGCAGTCGTCGAGGAACGCTCGCTTCACGTTGGCGGGCCGGGTCTGTTGAGAATGCTCGCGGTCGAACCGCCGGAGACGCTTCGGCGGGCTGCCGAATCAGCGGCAGCCGATGGTCAATCTGCAACCTACCTGGTGGAAGGCGACCGGGTGCTCGCCGTATTTGCGATCGCGGATGCCATCCGTCCCGAATCGTTCGACGCGGTCAAGCGGCTGCACGACGAAGGACTGGAGGTTGTCCTGCTGACGGGTGATTCCACGGCGGTCGCAAACGCGGTCGCGAAGGAACTCAACATCGACACCGTCTTCGCCGAGGTATTGCCCGAGGACAAGGTGGCAAAGATCGAGGAGCTGCAGGCCCAGGGCAAGCGCGTCGCGATGGTGGGTGACGGTGTCAATGACGCTCCGGCGCTGCTCACGTCCGACGTCGGCATCGCCATCGGCACAGGGACGGACGTCGCGGTCGAGGCCGGCGACGTCGTACTCGTGCGCAGCGACCCGCGCGACGTGCCGGCGATCATTGCATTGAGCAAGGCGACCTATCGCAAGATGATCCAGAACCTGTGGTGGGCCGCCGGGTACAACATCGTCGCCATCCCGCTCGCTGCCGGCGTTCTCGCTGCATGGGGGATCATGCTGCAACCCGCGCTTGGTGCAGTGCTCATGTCGCTGAGCACCATCGTGGTGGCGATCAATGCGCAGCTGTTGCGCCGGGCGGTACGGTCCCCATGAACATGAACTGGCGACACCTATGACCACGCGCCGGCTTCTGGCACTCAACGTTGGCTCGTCCACCCTCAAGGGCGCGTGCTATCTGTTGCACGCTGAGGGGCCAGGCGCGCAGCCACGCGTCGTGGAGCGCTCCCGGGCCGAGATTGCCGTCGGCGCGGATGCGCAAGAGCGACTTGCCACCCTGCTCGAAATATTGTCGATACCGGCGCCCGGCCCCGACGTGGTGGTCCACCGAATCGTACATGGCGGCGACCTGCGCAACGCCAGCGAGCTCGACGAAGATGTACTTGCGAAACTGGATGCTTTGGTGCCATTCGCACCCTTGCACCAGCCGGTCGCCCTCGCGTTCGCGCGTGCCGCGCGCCTGCGTTGGCCGCAAGCCCGCCAGGGCGTGGCCTTCGACACGGACTTCCACGTGACACTCGCACCCTGGAGCCAGCGCCTGCCCATCCCCGAAGCATGGGATGCGCTGGGCGTCCGCCGCTACGGTTTCCACGGACTCGCCTTCGCCTCTGCACTGCGAGTCGTGGCCAGCCAGGACGCCGGAATCCTGCGGAGCCGCGCCGTCTTCGCGCATCTGGGGGGTGGTTGCAGCGTCTGCGCCGTCGAGGACGGTCGGAGCCGCGACACCACCATGGCGCTCACTCCGCTGGGGGGAATCCCGAGCCCTACCCGCTCCGGGGATCTCGATCCCGGTGCGTTGCTGTACCTGCTCAGGCACGAACGGCTGGACGCGCAAGCGATTGAAGATGGTTTGTCCCGCACTGCAGGTCTTGCCGGCATCGCCGGGCACGGCGATATGCGCGTGCTGCTTGCCGATCCTGGCCCGCAGGCCCAGCTTGCCGTGGACCTCTTCGCAGTCCGGATCGCGCAGTCCATCGCGGCCATGGCCACGGGAATCGGCGGACTCGACCATGTCGTCTTTTCCGGCGGCATCGGCCACCGCGCGCCGGGTCTGCGGGCGCGGATCATCGCGCGCTTGGGCTGGCTTGGCCTGGCGCTGGCACCTGACGACAACGATGCTGGGGCCACGCGGATCGATGCCGCGAGCGGGCCGGCCATCTGGAACGTCGCGATCGATGAGGAACGCGAGCTGGCCGAATCAGCATTGGCCTGGCTGTAGTCCACGGCATACCGCCAGGGCGGCCCCAGCCAGGATTACTCGCCGATCAGTGGCGTCGTGAGTACCGCTGCGAATCCACCACCTGGGGTGCGCATGTTCGTAGTCTGGCCCTGATAAAGCCGGGCCGCGAACAACAGCACACCCGCCTCGGACGCGAAGCAGCGCACGTCCGCCTTGAGGGACTGGCCCCCATGCACGATCCGCATGCTCGGTGGCGCGAAGGCCTGTGCGATGTAGGTCGCCGACGCCATCGACTCCCACGTTCGCCGGGTGAGCTTGTCGCCCCGATAGCTGCCACGGCTGCCGAACCCTGCTGCAGGCTTGAAGAAGTAGCCGTTGCGCGCTGCCCACAGCGCATCCCGGTTTCCGGGGACGACTTCAACCGTTGTCGGGATCACCTCGGCCAGCAGGGCTGTCAAACCCGCATCGACCCCAAACCCGCCGAGCAAAGCCGCGTCTCCAAGCACCGCCAGGTTGCGCTTGTCGGCGAACAGCGCGTGCGCACGCGGATGCGGGGTGAGTGCGACGTCCCCTGCGAGATAAGCCTGACGAAGGTCCGCATGCGAAGCTTCCTCAAGCGCGAAATCGGTCAACCGGTTGTAGACCATGTCGATCGGGCCGTCGGCATCTGCAAGCCCCTCCGGGCCGAACCTCAGATCCTCGGGCGCGCGTATCACGCAGTCCACGCCGTGCTCCCGGAATGCGTCCGCGTACAGCTCGAACTCGGGGTAGAGGAACTGCTCCCGCGGGGCGCTGTCCACGATGGCCACACGGGACGGCGCGCGGCCCGACTGCTGCCGGGCATCGTCAAGCCAGGCGGCTACAGCCGCGCTATGGGCCTCCGTCGCCGTGGTCCAGGTGGTCCACGCAGCCGGCGCGCAAGATCTCACGGCATCGAGCAGCACGGCATTGAGGAGCAGCCCGCCTGGATTGGTGTTGACCTCGATCAACCGCGGGCCGTCGACGGTCAGGTGAAAGTCCAGCCCCAGGACGCCACCCGCCGAACCCGGGTAATGGGTTGCGATGTCGGGGGCCCATTGCAGGACGCGCTCGCGGTATCGTGGATTCTCTGCAACTTCGAAGAGCGCCGCCGCGACTCGCCCCATGGCGTCCAACGCCGCACGGTCGACGAACAGGGCGTACCGAGAGAACAGATGTGCGTGAACGGCCGGGTCAGACATGGACTCCGAGAAGGCGGCCCGGATCGACTCGTGCAGCCGCAAGACGTCGACTACTTCGCATGCACACCGCTGGTTGAGCGAGGCACCCACTGAAGTGGCACAGTTGATATTGCAGCCTGACTCGCCAGCCATTCTTGGGGCTCCCTAGGTTTACGCCTCGACGCAGCCTGGTTGCTGCGCTGCTGCATCGATCCCGCCCAGCAGTCATGTTATCTGCTCTCAGGACAAGCGCCGCTTCTCGAAGAAGACAGAGGTAGGGCGTGATGCCTCAACTGAACATCCGCTCGGGTTGGCAATCCAGCCCGCCCACCCTCGATAACGGCGCCTAATCGCGACCATCTATCGCAGCTTCGAACAAGAGATCACGCATGCGTGATCAAATTAATCACTATCTCCTCAAACGACTCACGTCGCTCACAGGGAAACCTCCCGTCCCACCTGCGTCCAAGCCACATCCATGCAATACGCGGCAACGATGGAATTGGCGCAGGCTCCTTGCGAAAACAACGCCAGGCTCGATAGGCTAGCAGCAGGCTGCCTAAGCGCTCTGGAGCTGATAGCTCACCGAGGCGCCCAGGGCAACCTGCTGATAATGGCCCACTTTGCTCCTGCGCGTACCACCCCATCAGGTAAAGCTCCCAAGCACCGAGGCCCGCTGCCGAGTGAGACCGGGCCGGCGTCCAGTTGCGACACACCATATGGACGAGATCGCGGCGCCATAGGCCTTCAAGCCGCGCCTCGGGCAGGACTGAGTAGTCTAGGAGTATCCAGCTTCGCGTCCACTCGTACAGGCTCAACGCCTCTGGTTTCGTTTGGAAACCAGCGTGCCCTGGATCGACACCGAGCATAGGATTGCGATAGACGAGCGGGCATCCATGCTGGCCACACTGCAGTCGTCGCACATCAAGCCAGCGTACATGGGTAGGCCAGCGCTGCCCGTCGCCCGTGCCTACAGTGCATTGCGGGCAGAAGACACGCCTCCGACCGGGTGCCAGGCGCCACGCGGGCTCAACGGACCTGATCTCCCCTAGCCCGCTCGGCAGACCATCCCACCGTGCTCCGTCAGCAGGTCGCTCTGGCTCGCGATGAGACGGCTTGACCAGCTCCAGCCAGTCCGCCTCATCAATGGGTTGTTCGCTAGCAGCGGCCATCATCCAAGACTGCTTAGTCTCACCCCGGAAGACCTGAGGCCACTTTGGCAAGGTCGAGAAGTCCATCAGCCTGTCGAGTCTGGAGGCATGACTGCTGTGGCCGTTTCCCGGAGTAGGTCAAGGGTGATATGGGGGCGGCCAGCCATGATCGCCGAGGTTGCGGCGTCCCTTAGAAGGTCCACTATGGCGGATGTGACCGTGAAGCCCTGAGACAGCAGCCAACGAACGACTTGGACGCGATCCAGATAGGAAGGCTCCGGCAATGGCAGCTGCGCCTCAAGGCCAGCCAAGAACTGTCGGAATTCCTGAGACTCGGACCAATGTGGCAATTGCGCCTGCCTGAATCTGGAGTACAGCTGCTCATCTGCCGCCAGCACCGCTTTCATTTTCTCGGTAGTCGCGATACAAATAGTGATCCCCTGGTTGCTGATTGACTTAAGTAGCGCGAGACACTGCTGTTGAGTGTGCTTACCTCCCAACAGGAGGTTTCCTGCCTCGTCAATCAGAATCTGACGCACCCCGCACTGAACTAGCGCCGGACCAAGGCGATCCAAGTAGTTGGCAGGCCTTGTCGTCCGGAACTCGGGGATACAGGCCTTGATGAGGTCCGTGCAAAGCGACTTTGCATCCACATGACGCATCTCAACCAGAACTACCGGTCGGGCGCGATGCCCCTCTGTGTCTCGCTGTTCCTGTCCGTGTAGGTTAGCGTAGTGCTCAAGCACACATGATTTACCCATGCCAGCTTGGCCAATCAGATGCAAGCTGCGCGGGCGGCTACGACCGCACTCGTTGGTATACAAGTATCTCATCCAGCGCAACGCGGCCATCCCAGCTGGATACGGAATGAACCGCTGCGACTTCATGAGATCGCAGCGCGCCTGTGGATCCAAGTGCAATTGCTCGGCAATACTCGGATGCAAATGCGACGGAATCTTCATACTTTGTCTGCCTCATCGAAGTTGACTCGACCGACCGGAAGGCTGTAATCGACTGAGCTGGATGGAGGCGCGGACACAGGAGATTCCGCCCGACGGGCCCGTTTCCTACGTGCCCACTTTGTTGTGACAGCTGCTTCATCCTGAATCTTCCGTTGCTGCATCATCGCTTCAAACAACACTTCTTCCGACTTCCGCCCTGCGGCCTGAGCCTTCAGCGACCGCTTTGCATCACGCAGCTCATAGACCGAGAAAGGTGGCCGTGAACGATCTAACAGTGGGATATCGATGTAGTCCCCTTGATAAGCCAGGTACACCTTGCTCAGATCGCCGTGATGGTAGTGAACGTAATGACGGCGACCATCGTTGATGAGCTGAGCAATCGCAGGGTCCCAGTACTTGAGTCCCATGAGCGCGACGCCCTCACGCGTTACCGCCCGCAACTGTCGCGGCAACAGCCCGACCAGAAATTGGCGCGGATTAGCGATCATGGTGGGTAGTTCGACTTGGCCCCCTCTGGTGATCCAACTGGATTGCCACTTCTGAAAGGGTGTCACCCCCCCGAGGCCGCGGTGCTCTGTATGGTGATAGACCCCGACAATCTCCTGGCCGATCCAGGCTTCCAGATCCTTGAACGACATGACTGCGTGTCGCTCAGAGTCATAGTCGCTGCGCTTCTGGGGATTGGAAAATGTCGTTCCAGGGAGAAGGTGAATCTTCCCCATCAGGTTTCCGATGTATCGCTCAATGAAGGCACCGTAATGTGGCTTCCGCACAGGACGCAGGTGGACATGGATTCCGTATCGCTCGCACTGCGTCTGGATGCCTTGTGCACGAAATGTCTTGGCATTATCCCAACTAACGGTCTCGAACTTGCCGAACATGGGATACTCATGCTCAATTCCAAGACGGCGCATCCAATCGCCCTTGGGGAGACAGGCGTGGGCCAAGCACAACGCCACGCACGTTTGAGTGGGCGAATCCATGCTGAGGTAATAGCCCACTACGCATCGAGTATGGACATCAATGGCCAACGTTATCCAGGGACGTCCAATCGCAAGACGTGTCTCCGGACAAACTACGATCATATCGACCAGGGCATGATCGATCTGCACCATCTCCAAGGCACGATGGGTCGTGATTCCGCGGACGGAGGGCGCTTGGACTGCGAGCGCGCGGTCTACACCTAGACGCTTCCTGGCCGTCAGCATCGGATCAACGGCATGGACACGCCGCCTGACTGCCTTGTAGGAAGGTGATCTCTCACCCTTCTCTGCGCACAGCTGTCGTACCCGCTTATGCACTGCCGTGATGGGCGTCTCAGGACGCTTTAGGTGAACTTCTTGGATGGCCCGCGCAACGGCTGCCTCGACTATTGGACGCAACCGCTTAGATCCCGGCGCCGGTCCTGGGGAAGAGTTAAGCTGGGATATAGGCGTTGGATCAGCGAGATAGAGTGCATGCCGCCTGATGACCGTTCGACGATGAACACCCATCGCCACGGCTACAAGGTCGACTTCCCGCACGGCAGGGCGTAGTGGTAGCTCAGCCAAGGCATCGCACCAAGCCTTGGCATGTGATTCCGCCGCCGGATCAGCTTCGTGTGGATGGGTAAGCACGCGTGCCGAATCGGAGAGGGGCACAGGTGCAGACAGCTCCTCTGGCCGCGCCCACGCCAACTCCCCTGTACCCTCCACGCGTACCTGGATCTTCGAGTGACTGCAGACGTCCATCACCCGGACCGCACGGCCATTCATTACCGCTGAAACGCCGGGGACAATACGGAAAGCTGCGACCGACGCCCTGATACGCGAACGGGGTTGCTTGGGTGAACTATTCGCCACGCCGAAGTCGAGCTCCTGAGGCACCCTAGCCTTAGTGGAGTCGCGCGCTCCTGGGGTTCCGGCTGAGGGCCCCGGATCCGCGTCCAGTTCGGTACTAGGTGGCGATAGACGGTCGCGCCCAGCACATTCGTCGACTAGCGACGCCTGATCGATCGTCTGCTCAATCTGCTGCCGCACACGGCCATCTTGTGGATCATCGATGGGCGGGCGTCTTGCGATATCTGCGTGCTGCATATGGCCTCCGGTCAAACGCAGGCCGCACGCCACCCTCCTCTTGACGACAAGGATTCAAAGGAGCAGGCTGGGGGTAATCGGAGACCAAGCCGGTTACCAAATGGGAAGCCCGAGCCGCACGCTCGGGCTTTCTTTTTTCCCAGTCAGGAGGGGGATGCGGGGGGCTGCTGTATCGTCGTCAGGCTCGTCGGGTAGTCCCAGTTGGCCGACTAATACGCCTTTTTGGGCCCGATATCCAGTAGGCAAAAATCCCGCAACTGACTGTTTTACATAGAGTTTGATATAAAAATATCAGACTCTCTCGATTGCCCGAAGTCGCATTCGATGCCCTCCCTGCGATGGTGAGGCGGCGCCATGGAAGCTCGCAGGAGCGCGCCCGGCTCTGTCAGATATCGCCGACATCACCTCAAAGCTGTCGACCACTGGATACGTACCAACCAAATGGTTTGGCAGTATCGGACAGAAAACGGCGTCGAAGTTCGTAACCGCTACAGTTCTCGATCGGCGCCGCATGATCTAGTTGTCGGAACGAATCGAGGTGCTCTTTCGTCAAGGGCCCGGGCCGCTGCGCGATGTACCAACGCAGTGCTTGCATGAGCTGTCCGTGGCCCACCATCAGGATCCATCCACTGATCTGGGATTCAGCAAGACGGGTCAGAGTCGCCTCAATGCGCCCAATTAATTGGGCGAAAGACTCCGCTCCAGGCCCATCAACGCTGTCTGGATTCGCTCGACGCCAGTAGTCCTCTACCCATGCTCGGCGCTGGACGACTGTGGTGTTTACACACCGCTCGGGGGCTAGATACGTAAATTCCTGGACCGGCCAGATTTCCAGCGATAGACCGAATCGACGAGCGATTGGCGCTGCCGTTTGCCTGGCACGTAGGAATGGCGAGCAGATGATCTGGGCAGGCGCCTTCGGGATCGCCTGACCGAAGTCGTACGCCTGCTTCTCACCCTTGGCGCTCAGCGGAATTTCTGCAGGATCCTTAGTGACGCCTCCTGCGTTTGCCGCACTTTCCGCATGTCGAACAAGCTGAACAACCAGGAATTTCTCGCGCATCGGTCGAGTGTCATCGATTTCTCTAACCCTCGATCGTACCCACTCTTAGTGCGGCTGGAGATACTGGCTTCCGCGCTGGGCTGGTCGCTCATGCTTGTCCGCGCTGGCCGCGTCCCCCGTTCTCAGCCTAGATTGGGCTTAGATCGTGTCACGCGGCTCAGTTTGTGCCGCATTCGTGTCCCAATCCGGCAGCGACCTGATCATCCAAAACGGGGAAATTTCTAAGCTATTGATTTATAAGCAAAAACATCTTTGACGCCAACTAGGATCTCCTACAGTCGTATTGCTCCACAGGATTGGCCGCCTCCCTAGGGTTTGCACGCCTCCGCCACCGCTTTGTCTTGCCGTCGCAGGTCCTCGATCTTCCGCCACGGACCGAGTTGGTAGAGCTCCCGGTCGCGCTGCGCCTTGGCTGCGTCGCAGCGTCCGATTGACGACTTGCCCCTCGCTGCTGTTCCGGTGCTGGTCCCCCGTCGCGAGGAGTTCGATCGCGCGGGACTCGAAGCATTGCGCCGCTCCATGTCCCGCTGGCGGCTGGCCGCCTCCATCTGCCTGATGCGCTGCAGGTGGGTTTCGTCGGGCGGCGCATACGTGCCGTGCTCCCAGGCCTTCTCCGTCGCCTGCCCCGCCACGCATGGGGCGGACTGGTAGGCGACCTCGTCCCCGGCGACGCACTTGAATACCTGCTGCGCAGCAGCGGCGGCAGGAAGCCAGGCGAGGGTCAGCAGGATCGCGCGGCGCGCATGGGTTCGCATGCCCACAGCGTATGCACCACCACCTGCGGGCGCCTGCGGGAAACGCCCGCGTACCGGGTCAGAAGCGCCTGATGCTCGTGTCAGTGATCGTGCTGCAACCGCTCCCCGGCCCGGTGGTCGCGAGGCTCGCCACCCACCGACGCTGCCGCGCTGCTGCGTCTACAGCGTGGTCTCGACGTACGCGTAGATGTAGTTCGAGCCGCCGTTCACGCTGCCCAGCAGCCGCGAGCTGGCGAAGATGCCCGAGCGGTGCGAGATGCCCAGGCCGAAGTAGGTCTGCTTCCAGTCCTTGTTGCCGAACAGGTCGCCCAGGCTGATGTCGATGCTCGGGTCGAGGTAGTTGAGCAGCTTGGAGGTCGGCCGCTCGCGCCGGGCCTGGCTCACCACTTCCGGCGATGGCACGTGGTTGGAATACGAGATGCCGGCGCCCATGCCGATGCGGGTATTGACCCGGTCGCTCCACGGGAAGCCGTAGAAGAACCCCTTCATGTAAGCGTCGAACTGCCAGGCGTCCGGCGAGATGCGGTTCATCTCGTTGCGGTACAAGAACCCGGCGTACCCGTGGAAGTCGATCGGCCAGCCATTGATGCGCTCCACGAACGGCCGGCCCACATGCACGCCGGTGACGCTGCTCGGGATGTCGTGGTCCAGCGAGGTGCAGCTGAGGGTCATGATCTTGACCATGTGGCAGCCGTCGCCCGCGGCGCGCCCGTAGAACACCTTGGCCAGCAGCGGCACGTCGGCGTCGTCCCAGCGGGCGATCGCGGTGCCGAAGTCGTAGACCGCGCCGGCGAAGACCGCCGGCTGCAGGCCGTCGCGGATGATCGGGCTGTCCTCGATCGCGCTGTCGTGCTTGGTGACCGCCACGCCGCCGATAAGCCGCCAGTTCTGCCAGAAGCTCCACGTGCCGTACAGACCGATGGTGAAGTCGACGCCGCTGCCAGGGGCGTAAGCCGGGCGGTCAGACGTGGCTTCGTCGGGCTCCACGCCGTAGTAGTAGTTGTTGAGGTCGGCATCGCGGAACGAAACGCTGATGTCCGGGCGCAGGCTCCAGCGGTCACCGGCCCAGGTGTACGAGTAGCCCAGGCGCAGTTCGCTGCCGTTGGAGGTGTCGATGACGTCGCGCAGCGCGGTCGCGCGCAGCGTGCCCCAGGGCAGGTGGTGGCGGTAGCGCAGTCCGAGGTCGGCACCGGCGTTGCGTGGCTCCATGCCTTCGAGCACGTCGGGGATGTCGTCCTCGGCGAAGCCCTCGAGGCGTCGGGCCAGGAATGCATCGAAGCGGTGGGTGTCGTCGTCGATGAACTTGATGCCGGCGCGGTCGGCGTTGAGGTAGAAGCGCTCGCCTTCATACAGGTACAGCGGCAGCAGGTCGGTGCGTTGCCCGGCATCGAGGTACGGCGACTCCTCGAAGCGGTAGAGGAAGCCCAGGCCGGCACTGCCCGGTTCGTCGATCAGGTCGGCGATGGGATCGGTGTCGACCTGGGCCATGGCCGGCGTGGCGACCAGCGCACCCGTCGTCGCCAGCGCGACAAGCATGGCTGGCCCCAGGCGCTTGGGATGCCGGCGGAAGTGGATGGAACGGGAGTCGGCGCGCGTGGCTTTGTTCATCTGGACCCTGGAAATACCCGGGAGGACACGCTGCGGGGAAGGACGGTAATGAAACCGCCCTCCCCTGTTGCGCCGGACCTGGCCGGCCGCATCAGAACGAAACCGGGTCGCGGATCAGTGGACAGGTCATGCAATGGCCGCCACCACGGCCGCGGCCGAGCTCGGCGCCGACGATGGTCACCACCTCGATGCCTTCCTTGCGCAGGGCGGTGTTGGTGGTCACGTTGCGGTCGTAGGCCAGGACCACGCCGGGTGAGATCGCGACCAGGTTGTTGCCGCTGTCCCACTGCGAGCGCTCGGCCGCGTAGTGGTCGCCGCCGGCAGGAACCATCCGCAGCGTCTTCAATCCCAGCGCCTCGGCGACCACCTCGTTGAAGTGCTTCTTCTCGACCGTGACGTCGAAGCCGGGCTTCTTGTCGCTGGGCCGGAGCGTGATCGGGGTGATCTGGTCGACGATGCCCGGGAAGTAGGTTGCAACGTCGCGGTCGGCGAAGGTGAACACCGTATCGAGGTGCATCGCCGAACGCAGCTTGGGCATCGAGGCGACGATCACCTTCTCGGCCGCGCCGTTGGCGAACAGCGAGCTGGCCATCTGCAGGATCGCGGTGCGCGAGCTGCGCTCGCTCATGCCGACCAGCACCACGCCGTTGCCCGGCACCAGTACGTCGCCGCCCTCCAGCGTGGCATTGCCATGGTCGATGGTCGGGTCGCCGTACCAGACCGGGAAGTCGGCGCTGGTGAAGTCCGGATGGAACCGGTAGATGGCCGTGGTGAGGATGGTCTCCTCGTGGCGCGCCGGCCAGTACAGCGGATTGAGGGTCACGCCCTGGTAGATCCAGCACGTGGTGTCGCGGGTATAGAGCATGTTCGGCAACGGCGGCAGCAGGTAGCCGAACTTGTCCGGCGCCGCGCGCGCGGCCTTGAGCACGGGCCCTGCGAACTCGTCCGGCACCTCCAGCACGCTGAGCCCGCCGATGAGCGCGTTGGCCAGCTCCTGCGGCGGCAGGCTGTCCAGGTAGGCGCGAACGTCGTCCATCACGTCCAGGCCGACTTCGTTGGCGTTGATCTGGTGGTCGAGGATCCACTTGCGCGCCTCGGGCATGGCCACGGTCTCGGCCAGCATCTGGTGCATCTCCACCACGTCCACGCCGCGGTCGCGCATCTTCGAGGCGAAGTCGAAGTGGTCGCGCTTGGCGTTGTCGACCCACATCACATCGTCGAACAGCAGGTCATCCTTGTTGCGCGGCGTCAGGCGCATGTGCGCCAGGCCGGGGGAGCAGACGAGCACCTTGCGAAGAACACCGACTTCCGAATGGACGCCATACGCGTGACCGGACATTTCGAGTCTCCCTAGCGATGTGTGGCTTGCGGCCGCCGGCATCCTTGCTGGAACCGGCCGGCGCGAGGGCCGCGGCGCGGCGGGTCGTGCCGGGAGCCATGTTTACACCGGCGGCGGCGGCGTGTCGATTGCCGCGCTGCAACGATGCTGCGGCGGCTCTTGTGCACCCGGTGCATGGCGAGTATGAAGGGTGCATCCGCCCATTCCTGCGGCGCCGTCGCCCTCGCAGATCCACGCCCCATGCCCGCTGGCAGGCGTGGCCGAAGTGTCCCAACCCACCGCGGTTCCACTTCCACAACGCAAGGAGGAGCATATGAAGCTTCAGGCAACGATCGGCAGCGCGTTCCTGGTCATCGGCGTGCTGGTCGCATCCGGATGCGCGACCAGCAGCAGTCCCAACACGTTCACCCGCTCCGAGGCGGGGCGTGCGCAGAACGTGGAAGCCGGTACCGTCACGGCGGTCCGAGCCGTCAACATCCAGAACGACCAGCGCGGCGTGGCCACCGCCACCGGCGCGGTGCTCGGTGGCCTGGCCGGCAACACGGTGGGTGGCGGCCGCGGCCAGACCGCTGCCACCGTCGGCGGCGTGGTCGCCGGCGGCGCGGCCGGCAATGCCATGGCCGGCACCACCCGTCCCGGCGTGGAAGTCACCGTGCAGCTGGACAACGGCCGCACCGTGGCGGTCGTGCAGGAAGGCAGCCCGGACCAGTTCCGCGCCGGCGATCGCGTCAACGTCGCATCCGACGGCGTCACCACGCGCGTCACCCGCCTGTAACGTCAGAGGCCGGCCAGAGCCGCAAACCACCGCCCCGGCCTCGGCCGGGGCGGTTCGTTGCGGGGCCGGTGCGGCCATGCCGCCTTACAGGACGATGTAGCCGGTCGCGATCCAGTAGACGCCCACGATCGCGCCGAGCGTGGCCAGCGCCAGGATCACGATGTCGGAGGTGCGCTCGAACACCTTCTTGCCCTGCTCGCGACGCGCCCAGACGTACAGCAGGCTGCCCGGCGCATACAGGATGGCCGACAGGACCAGGAACTTGAGTCCGCCCGCGTACACCAGGTAACCGGTGTAGACGGTGGCGACCGCGGCGATGGCGATGTCGCGCGTGCGGATCCCCGAAGCACTCGTCTCGTAGGTCTCCCCGCGCGTGGTCAGTTGCATCGCGTAGCCGGCCACCAGCAGGAACGGGATCAGCGCCATCGAGCTGGTGAGGTTGAGCATCAGCGCGAAGGCATCGGTCGACCAGTACGTCGTGATGACGATCACCTGGATCACGATGCTGGTGGCCCACATCGCCGCCGCCGGCACCTTGGCCTTGTTCTCGCGGGCGAAGATCGCCGGCATGTCGCGCGTGCGCGCGGCGGCCGACATCACTTCGGCGCAGATCAGCGCCCAGGCCAGATAGGCGCCCAGCACCGAGATCAGCAGGCCGACGCTGACGAACACCGCGCCCCATGGGCCGACCACCGCCTCGAGCACGCCGGCCATCGACGGCTGGCGGATGCCGGCGATGTCCTCGCGCTGGAGCACCGCGTACGGCAGCAGCGTGACCAGGACCATCAGCGAGGTCACGCCGACGAAGCCGACGATGGTGGCGAAGCCGACGTCCTTGCGCTCCTTGGCATAGCGCGAGTAGACGCTGGCGCCCTCGATGCCCAGGAACACGAACACGGTCACCAGCATGGTCGCGCGCACCTGGTCGAAGATGTTGCCTTCCAGTCCGCCACCGTAGAAATTGAAGCGGAACATGTCCATCTTGAAGGCGACGAACAGGATGGCGATGAACACCAGGATCGGGATGATCTTGGCGATGGTCACGATCATGTTCAGCGCGGCGGCCTGCTGGATGCCGCGCAGGATCATGAAGTGGAAGAGCCAGATGCCCACGGACGCGACCAGGATCGCCACCAGCGTGTTGCCGTCGCCGAACACGGGGAAGAACGCCCCCAGGGTCGACTTGATCAGCACCCAGTAGGAAACGTTGCCGATGCAACTTCCGATCCAGTAGCCGAACGCCGACAGGAAGCCCGGATAGTCGCCGTATCCCTCCTTTGCGTAGGCGAACACGCCCGCATCCAGGTGCGGCTTGCGCTCGGCCAGGAACTGGAACACCCGCGCCAGCATGTACATGCCGGTGCCGGCGATGATCCAGGCGATCACCGCACCCAGTGGACCGGTGGCGCCAGCGAACGTGCGAGGCAGCGAGAAGATCCCCGCGCCGACCATGCTGCCCACCACCATCGCGGTGAGCTGGAACCGGGACATCTTCGCGTCGGCGGATGCCATACCCCACCCCATCCCATGGGCCGCGGTCGCGGCGGTCCGGGCCATCCTGTGCCCCGCCCCGCCCGATTGCAAATCGGGCACGCCGGCGCCGCTGCGCGGCGTGCGCGCCCGGAATCCGCAAGAACCGCATGCGGTCCAAGGCGTTCGCGCGACGCAAAAGCACCGGAATGAATGGTTATGCGGCCGTTGGCCGGACGGCCGGCGACCCTGCGTTGGACAGAGGGCAACTGTCGTTTGCTCCCCCTGCTGCAAGACCTGCGACGCCATGCGCCGCATGTCTGCCTGTCTGCCCGCTTGCCACTGGAGGGCTCCGCGGATGACCGAGACCGTCGCTCCCGAATTCGCCGACTTCATCCGGGCCGAGCGCCAGGCCAGCCGCCTGCCGCAGGCGGCCACGCGCACCAGGATGGCCGAGGGCGACGTGTTTCCCGGCGTGTTCATCGCCGCGGCACGACTGGACCCGCTGTTGCGCGTGGCCGCGCGGCGCGCCGCCGGGTTCTTCCGCGCCACCAAGCGTACCGAGGTGGTCTGGGTCCAGGGCGACAGCGAACTGGCGGTGAACTTCGCCGCGGTCAGCGTGCAGGCGGGCGATGGCACCTTGCTGGTCACCCTGCCGGTGCGCTGCGACCAGGTCGGCAAGGTCAATGTCGGCGTGCTGTTCGCGGTCGGCTCGCCCAATGCACCGGCCGGGCTGTATGCGGCCACCGCCGGCCGTCCCAGCGGACCGGAGCCGGTGGTTGCAGCGTGGAGCGAGGCGCTGGTCGCCTTTGCCTGGAACTGCCTGCTGGAACTGGTCGGCGGCATGGCCGCCGCGGTGGGCAAGGACCAGCGCGGCAACCTGCTGGTGCCGGTGGAGCTGTCGGCGCGCAGGCAGGGCATCGAGATCGTGCCGATGGCCCGGTTCCGCTTCTCCGGTTCGAGCACGCTCAAGTCCAGCACCTCGAAGAGCCCGGCGGTGAAGCCATGAGCCTGGGCAGCGACGAATTCGGCGTGCTGGGCCAGCTCGGCAAGGCACTGGGCCTGTTCGATGCGGACGGCGATCCGAACCAGGACTGGTTCGCCAATCCCGAACAATCCCTCAAGTCGATGC
Source organism: Pseudoxanthomonas sp. Soil82 (assembly GCF_040446535.1). NCBI lineage: Bacteria > Pseudomonadati > Pseudomonadota > Gammaproteobacteria > Lysobacterales > Lysobacteraceae > Pseudoxanthomonas > Pseudoxanthomonas sp. Soil82. Next base: position 32,795 of record NZ_JBEAAK010000003.1, on the reverse strand, counting down.
TGGCCAACCCGGCGCAACGCGAAGCGCTGATGGCGTTCATCGACGAGGCGATGGGCGGCGACGAGCGCAGCACCGACAACGGCGTCACCTGGCTGCCGCTGCTCGAGCTCGACGACCCGCCACTGCAGGTTGCCATTACCGTGGACGACCGGCCTGCCGAAGGCCTGCACATTGGCCTCGGCCTGCGCTGCTCGACCACCGGCCCGACCTCGGCCACCACCGTGGCCATCCCGCTGTTCCGCGCGCAGAAGCAGGGCGGACCGACGGTCGAGCCGCTGCTGCTGGGCTCGGTCGGCGGTCGGATCCGCCTGGGCAGCACGATCACCCTCGACGATGCAGCTCCGGTGCCCGGGCAGGCGCGGCTGGGCGGCATCGGCCTGGAAATCGAACTGCCGACCTCGCCCTCCGATCCGGCCGGCCCGGTGTTCGGACTGTTGCTGGAAGGCCTGCAACTGCCCGGCGCGCCTGCGCCGCGCGATGTGCATGTGTCGGCCAACGGCGCCGACGAACTGGATGACGCCCTGCTCGACCTGGTCCTGTCGCTGGTCAAGGCGCAGGCCGATGCGGCGGGTGCCTCGGCCGAGCTGTCCGCGCTGGCCGGGCTGCTGGGCCTGTCCGACGGCGACCAGGTGCCGGACTTTCCGATCACCGCGCTGCCGGCGCGTGGCGCCCTGGCCATCGCCGACTGGGTGCGTGGGATCCTGCTCGATGCCGCGGCGCGCACCGACTGGCTTGGCCACTTGGCTTCGCTGCTCGGCGGCAGCGTGTCTGGCGGTGCGGCACGCTTCGACCTGGGCGGTGCGGCGCAACTGGAACTGGCGTTGCGCGTGGACAATGGCCCGACCGGCAACCCTTGCCTGACCCCGGCGCTGTCGGTGTTGCTGGGCGACGGCACGGCGCGGGTGGAAGCGCGCGCGGACCTGATGCGGGTGGACCTGGTCAGCGGCCAGGCCCTCGCCCTGCCCTCGCTGGGACTGTGGGCGGCGGCAGGCACGGCCGCCAGCCCGCTGCTGGACACCCCCGAAGCCCGCGCGGAAACGCTGCGCCTGGGCTTCGCCCTGGACGCCTCGCGCCGGCTGACTTTCGTACTGGCCGCCGATGGCGTGGTCCTGCGCGGCACCTCCTACGGCACCCTGGACCTGGGCACGCCCGACGCGGTCATGGGCGCGGCCGGGCAGATCGCCGCCGACGCGCTGGACGAGATCGCCGAGGAGATATTCGAAGGCCTCGGCGACGCGCTGGCGCTGGTGCGTCGCCTGACCGGACTGGCGCCGCCGGCGGGCGTGGGCGCGATCAGTGCGCAGCAACTGCTGAGCGACCCGCTCGCCGCCGTCGCCGACTACTGGCGTTCGCTGCTGGCGGTGCCCGCGGCGGCGACCAGCGTGCTCGAAGAACTGCGCCGTGCCGTTGCCGATGCCGCGCAGGACGCGCTGCCGGTGACCGGTGCAGGCACGCGCGCGCAGCCCTGGCGGCTGGCGTTGGCCGGGCCGCTGCAACTGGAGCTGTGGCGCGATGGCGATGTCCTGTTCGTCGACCTGGGCGTGGAAACGCGCGTGGCCTCGCTCGGTCCGGTCTCGACGGTGGAATCGCGCATCGCCGCGCGCCTGGCCCGCATCGACCTGGCGGCGCGCGGCATCGAACTGCTCGGGCAGGTCGACGCGCTGCTGGCCACGCGTTCGCATGGCGGATCGCCGCTGGCACGACTGACCTTGGCCGATGGCCTGGCGCTGGAAGCCGGCCATGCCGGCTTACGCGTGGGCTGGTCGCCTGCGGCTGGCCTGTCGGTGACGGCCGACGCGCCCGAACTGGCGTTGCATCGCAGTGCCAGCCACTGGCCGATCCCGCTGCCGGCGATCGCCGCCGATGGCAGCGTCGATCTGACGCCGGCCGACTGGGATGGCGTGGAAGCCCTCGCCGGCCAGATCGGACGACTGGCCGGCGGGTTCCCCGCCGAACTGGCCGCGGTACTGGGCTGGGATGCGCCGCCGGACTCGCCGGCATCGCATCGGCTGCGCCTGGCCGACCTCGTCGACGATCCGGCCGCCGCGTTGCGCACCTGGCTGCCGTCGCTGCTGAGCGGCGACCTGCGCGAGCGCGCACTGGCCGTGGCCGCGGACCTGTTCGCCGGCACGCCCTCGCTGCCCGGCGCGTTGCAGGGCATCGGACGCCCGGACGATCCGTACCGGATCGCGCTGGACGATGCCTTGCCCGAGCTGGCGCTGTGGTTCGCGCCCGACGGCATGCCGCCGGTGGTGCCGGCGATCGACGAGCTGCTGGATGGGTGGCAAGCCGGCGACGACGGGCTGTCGGCTGCGGCATTGCATGCCGCCCTGCTCGCCCGCTCGGTCCTGTCGGCCGACCTGCAGGCATTGCTGCAGGGCCGCGATGTCGAAGGCGGGCTGACCGCGCTGGTGCAGCGCTGGGCCGGCGGCGACGGACGCATCGTGATGCCGGCGACCGCGCCGCCGGGCGTGAGCCTGCATACCGCGCCGCTGTCGTCGGTGCAGCTGCACGGGCGCATCGACCTGCCGACGTTGCTGGGCCGGACGCTGACCACCGTCGTGCATGTGGCGATCGGCAGCGACGCCTGGCCCGACGCGCCGGCCGGCCGCCGCATCGACCTGTGCGGGGCGGGCCTGGATGCGTCGATGTTCGCGCTGCCGGCCGCGGCCAGCGGTGAGTGGTTCGTGGCCCTGGGCACGCGCGCCGATTGCCGCGGCAGCAATGCCAGCAGCGACGGCACGCCCGAACAGGCGCAGCGCCTGCAGCGCTGGCTGCTTGAGCTGGATGGGGTCGACAGCCAGGTCGCACTAGTCGCCGTGGCCGGCGCCGGCCATGCTGCGCGCCTGGCTGCGCAGGACCCGGCGTGCGCGCATGTCACCGATGTAGTCACACTCGGCACGCCGCTTTCGCCGGTCTCGCTCACCGCCCTGGCGATCCAGCCCACCGCCGATGCACTGCGGCTGCTGCAGCGGCTGCTGCCCGCGCCTGACAGCGCCGATTCGACGGACCTCAAGCTTGGTCGCGGCCTGGTGCAATCGCTGATGGAGCTGGCCACGCAGGCCGATCCGGGGATCGACCTGCGCCTGCCGGCCGACCCCTTGCCCGATCCCCGTGCCGGCCTGCGCGTGGCGGCGATCTTCGGCGTGGTGGCCGAAGCCGACGTTACCCGTGCGCTCACCGCGATCGTGTCGGCCGCACTGGGTGTGCGCACCGCATCGGCTCCAGCCGCGGCAGCCGGCATCCGCGCCGGCCTGCGTTGGCCACTGCCGACCAATACTGCCGGCACGCTGCGCATCAGCGGCAGCGCCGAGCTGGAGCTGGCCGCGTGCGACCTGGAGGGGCTGCCGGAACTGGCCCGCGCCCTGCACGTGCGCCTGCGGATCGAGGACGCGACCGGCTGGATCGTCGGCGCGCACGACATCGAACTGCGCGCGGTTTCGGTGGCCTTGACCGTGCCGCTGGTGGGCGATGCGCAGGCGGTTTCGCGCGTGGTCCTGCACGACGCGCGCATCTACGGCCAGGCCTGGGAAGCGCTCACCTTGGGCAGGTCGGGCGATGCGGCCGATGCGGTCGCCGCGATCCTGCCCGAGGCACGCGTGCTGCTGTCGGCGGCCATGCAACGCCTGACCCAGGACCTGGCCAGCCAGGCTTCGCTGGCGTTGTCGCAGGTACTCAAGGCGCTCGGCATCCTCGATGCCGCCGGCAGCCTGGTCGGCGGCGCGCTCGACCAGTTCGTCCACGACCCGCTGGGCCTGCTGCGCCAGCGCCTGGCCAGCGAAGGCGTGGAACTGGCCATCGCCGTGGCCTCGTTGCTGGGCCAGCGCGGCATCGGCATCGACCTGCCCGCACGCCGGGCCTATGTCGAAGGCGAAGGCCATGGCCGATTCGACTGGGAGCTGGACCTGTCCGCCGGCCCCGATGGCATCGCCGGTCATGCGAGCCTGGGCAATGCGGCCTTGCCGATGGTCGGCGGCCTGCAACTGCACCTGGACCTGGCGCCGCTGCGCATCGCACTGGACTGGCAGTTGCCCGGCGGCAGCGAAGAGATCGTCGAGCTGTGGCCGGCGCCCGATCCGCAGGCATTGGCACGGATGGCCGCGCGTGCGGCACCGGGTCTTGCCGCGCAGGCGGCGGTGGAAACCATGCGCCGCGCCGACGAAGCGGTGCGGCCGATGCTCGATGGGGTGCTTGATACGCTGGGCATGCTGGCTGGAGCAGCCAGCGATGCGCAGCGTGCGTTGCGTCCGCTGGCCGGAATGTTCGCCGATCCGGTTGCCTGGCTGCGCAGCAGCAGCGCGCTGGCGACCGATCCGGTGCGGATCCAGGCGTTGTTCGATTCGTTGCGGCCGTTGCTCGGCTTGCCCGGCAGCAACGGCCAACCACTCGCGTTGGCACCTGGCGTGGCCCTGGCCGTGGCGGTCGATGGCAGCGGCGCACGGCTGGCGTTGAACGTGGATTCTTCGAGCTGGACTGCCGCGCCTGCCATTACCGGTCGGCTGGCGTGCGGTATCGGTGCGGCTCTGGCGATCACGCCAACCGGTGCGCCGCGGGTCGGACTGGAATCGCGGCTGGGCTTGTCCGGTGCGATCGGCGGGCGGCAGTCATTGGTCGTCGCACTCGATGGCAGCGAGCTGCGCGTGTTGCTGCGGCCGGAAAGCGGCGGCGACATCTCGCTGGTGCCATTCGCCGGACTGGGTGGGCTGTCCAGCGTGGCCGAAGCCGCCCTGCCCCATCTGCTCGATGAGCTTGCCGGACTGTCCGGCACGCCCGGCAACCTGGTGCGCACCGTCGGCGATGCGCTGGCGCTGCGCCGCGGCACGCCGGCACGTTTCGACACGCAGGCCTTGCGCGCGTGGGCCGCCGATCCGGCCGCCGCGCTGGCCGGTGCGATCCCGACCCTCACCGGCAGCGCGCTGCAGGCGATCGGTCCGTTGCTCGACGACTTCCTGCCCGCTGCCGTGCAGGCGACCGCGACACCGGCCCAGCTGGACGTCACCGTCTCCGGCGTGACCCTGGCCTGGCGCCCGGCTGAAGGCCGCGTGCGCGTGAATGCGCCGGCGATCGCGGTACCAGGCATCGAAACGCTGGGCCTGGCGTTGGCGGTCAGCGCCGCCGGCCTGGACGAACTGGCCGTGGCAATCGGGCCGGCCCGCATCGATGCCGGCGGCGTGCTGCTGCGTCCGTTCGCCAGCCTGGCCGTGGGCAATGCACCGGTGGGCGGAAAGCGCGTCATGGTCGGACTGTCGGCCGACGACACCCGTCATTTCGCCGCACGCTGGCGCCTGGATGGCGGCGGGTTCGACATCGTCGCCAGCGATGGCCTGCTCGCCGAGGCGATCGCCACGGCCGACCCGGCGCAGGTGGCCTTGCGCGTCGTCGATGTCGTCGCCGACGTGGTCGCCGCGATGGCGATGCAGCAGCAGCCGGTGCAGGACCTGCTCGACACGCCGTTCGGCACGACGAGCGGGGCGGACGTGCGCGCGTTGCTCAAGGGCGTGTTGCTGGATGCCGCCGATCCGGACCAGCTCATCGACGGGGTGTTCGACCCGGACACGTTGCTCGAACGCGTGCAGGTGCTGTTCGGGAACATCGCCGACGCGCAGTTCGAGGTCACGGTCGAGGGCCTGACCCTCGGCATCGCCCGCGACGGCGGCCGGATCGGACTGCAGGTCGGCATCGCCGACCGCTTCGCCCTGGTCGAGGGCGATGTCTGCCTTTGGCTGGAAACCGATGCCGACTGGATCACGTCCAGCGCCGGCGGCGACGATGGCGGGCTGTTCGTGGGCCTGGTGAAGACCAGTCCGCTGGCGTTCAAGCCTTCGCTGGCGGTGCGCGGCGTCGGCCTGCGCGTGGGCCGCTCCGGCGCGCCGCTGCTGGATGCGGGCATCGGCATCGGCTCGGTGGCGCTGCACGTGTTCGCCAATGTCGATGGGGACACACCGGCGGACTGGGGCCTGCAGCTGCAGTTCTCGGAGCTGGCGGTTGCCGCCTCCGGCGCGCAGGGCGGCAACGGCATCGCGGCCGGGATCATGCGCGACACCGGGCCGACGCCGCCGAAGCCGGCGTTCTCGCCGGCGCTGGCGATCCAGGCGCACGACGGCGGTGCGGTCAACGTGTCGCTGTCGGCCGGCGACGGGGCGGGTCCGTGGTGGATCGGCATCCGCCGCGGCTTCGGCCCGTTGTACCTGGAGCAGGTCGGATTCGGCGCGACCTCGCTGCAGGGCCGGCTGGAACGGATCTCGCTGCTGATGGACGGGTCGGTATCGATGTTCGGCCTGACCTGCGCGGTCGATGACCTGCAGATCACCTACCTGGCCGGCAACGACGACTTCTTCAACCCGGGCAGCTGGCAGGTGGACCTGGCCGGGCTGGCCGTCTCGGCCGACATCGGCGGCGTCTCCCTCGCCGGCGGCCTGCTCAAGCAGGCCACTCCGCAAGGCGTCGAGTACCTCGGCATGCTGCTGGGCCGCTTCGCCGTCTACGGACTGACGGTCTATGGCGGCTACGGCGAAGGCGAACAGGACGGGCAGAAGTTCACCGCCTTCTTCGCCATCGGCGCGGTCAACGGGCCCATCGGTGGCCCGCCGGCCTTCTTCCTCACCGGCATCGGCGGCGGCTTCGGCATCAACCGGCAGCTGCGCCTGCCCTCCGACCTGGCCCGGTTCGGCGACTACCCGCTGATCCAGGCGCTGGACATCGCCGCCTCCCCCGCCGATCCGATGACCCAGCTGCTCCAGCTCGGTTCGTACTTCCCGATGCAGCGCGGCACGTTCTGGTTCGCGGCGGGCATGTCGTTCAACAGCTTCGCGCTGGTGGACGGCATCGCCGTGGTCGGCGTGCAGATCGGCGACGGCCTGGACATCAACCTGCTCGGCCTGGCGCGCATGGCCCTGCCGCGCCCGCAGGCGGCGCTGGTGTCGATCGAGCTGGCGCTGCTGGTGCGGTTCTCCAGCAGCGAGGGCGTGCTGTGGGTGCAGGGCCAGCTGACCGACAACTCCTGGCTGCTGTACGAGGACGTCAAGATCACCGGCGGCTTCGCCTACGTGATCTGGTTCAAGGGACAGCGCGCCGGCGAGTTCGTGCTGACCCTGGGCGGCTACCACCCCGACTTCCACCGCGACGGCTACCCGGTCGTGCCGCGCCTGGGCCTGCGCTGGAGCATCGGCAGCAACATCGTCATCAAGGCCGGCACCTACTTCGCGCTGACCTCCGAGGCGCTGATGGCCGGCGGCGACTTCGAGGTCTCAGCGCGCTTCGGCCCGGCCTGGGCCGAGGTCAAGTTCGGCGCGCATGGCATCGTGTTCTTCGATCCGTTCCATTACGACGTCAGCGCCTATGCGCGGATCGCCGCCGGCGTGACCATCGACACCTGGCTGTTCGGCGAGGTCACCTTCTCGATCAACATCGGTGCGCGCATCCACGTGCTGGGCCCGGACTTCCGCGGCAGCGCGACCTTCGAGGTCGGGCCGATCGAACTGACCGTGAGGTTCGGCGGCAGCGAGAAGGCCGACCGCAACGTGCTGGGGTCCGAAGCGTTCGTCGCCAAGTACCTGGAAGCGGCCGACAACGGCAAGGCGCGCCCGCACGCGGTGATGGTCAACACCGGCGCGCTGCCTGCGCGCGGCGAAGACTCCACCCCGGACGGCTCCTCGTCGCGGCCGTTCGTGGTGGTCAATGAGTTCTCGATGACCTTCACCACCACGGTGCCGGCCACCGGCGTCGCGCGCACCCTGCCGCAGCCCGGGCAGCAGGCGTCGACCCCGCACCCGCCCAGTGGCGGGCTGGGCGTGGCGCCGATGGGCGCGGCCATGGCCACCTCCACCATCGCCCTGGCATGGCGCGCGGACGGCGCCGACCGCAGCTTCCCATTCGACGACAAGGCACGCCCCTACGGCAGCTTCCCACTGGGCGTATGGGGGCCGGAACAGGATCCCAATGCGCGCAAGGTGCCCAAGGGCGAGATGGTCAAGGCGCTCAACGAGCTGGAGCTGATGTGCAAGGCCCTGCCCTCCGGCGGCGGCCCGCAGATCGCCTACCACCAGGTGGAGATCGGCAAGCGCAAGCCACTTCCGTTCAGCCGCAGGCCCAACGCGGTCCAGGCCCAGCTGGCCGCGGCGCAGTCGGTCGCCGCGCTGGTGCAGCAGCCGGCCGACACTGCCGCCGCGTTCGCCATCGCACGCCAGTACCTGTCGCGCAGTGCCACGCCCACGGCACTGGCCGCGTTGCGCGGCGAACGCCAGTCCCCGCCGCGCGTGGGTGCGTTGACCGAAGGGCTGGAGATTGCCCAGTCCACGGTCGTCCCCGATGCCGCCAACCCGCCCGCGGTGGCCGACCATGACCACTTCATCGATGCGCCGGTCGTGGTCGGCCTGCTCGATGGCGCGACCGTTGGACTGACGGTCGCGCCGAAGGCGCGCACGACGGTCAAGGGCTCGGCCAAGGGCTGGCGGATCGCACCGCCGACGCTGGCCGCGGTCGATGCCGGACGCAGCCGGTCGATCGCCGCGCGCCTGACCGTGATCGACACGCCTGCACAATCGCTGCGCGGCGGCACGGTGCTGGCGTCCAATGCATTGCCGCCTACCGCGATCGCGCACGCGGCCACGGCCAGTGTGGCCCGGCATGGCTCGGCGCAGCAGGCGGCGCTGGAGGGATTCGCCGCGGCCATGGCCGCGACCGCACAGGCCACGCGCCGCCGGCGCGCCTCCGCGCCTGCCGGCGCATCGCTGGCCGCCGGCCAGACCGTGGTCCTGCAGCTGCCCAATGCACGCGCCGACGTCGCCGGCTCCGGGCCGCGACCGCACCTGGCGGTCAGTGGCATGCCGGCACGCGTGGTCCTGCTCGCGCACGGCGGACGCTGGCTGGCCGATGCACGGGTCGGCAGCGGCCAGGCGTCGGCGACGCTGGAAGTGCCGGTGGGCACCGAGCGGATCGTCGCGATCGGCCTGGGAACACCCGAGGTCGACACCGTTGCCGCGCACGGGCTGTCGGGTTGGCATGCCGGCATGCAACTGCCTTACGCCGGCTGGTCCACCGCCATTGGCCCGGGCTGCGTCGTCCGCGCGCGCGGACAGCGCCTGGCGTTGCATCGCGAACGCCACCACGCCGGCTGGGTCGGCGGTGCCGAGCTGGCCCGCGGGACCGGCACGGTGGCCACCACGTTCGTCGATCCGGTGCGCATGGTGCTGGTGGTGCTCGACGATCCGGCGTTGGCCGGCGATCCGTCCGCGGCGCGGCAACTGCTGCTGGGCCTGGACGGCGCGGTGCGAGCGCGCGATGCCATCGGCGACCGGCCGCCGGTGCTGCTGGTCATGGACAACCGCAGCGTGCTGGCCTACGACATCGTCGCCGACGGCGACAGGCCGGTGGTCGTCACCATCGCCAGCGACGACGACTGGTCGCTGGTCGGAGTGATGGCGTCCACCGGCATCGATGCAGGTTCTGCGGTGGCCAGCATCGGTGCGCGCGGACTGGATGCGGTGGTCGCCCCGTTCGCGGCAACGCCGGTGGCCGGCACCGACACGAGCAGCCGGCTGGCGTGGCGTGGACCGGTGCGCAGCCGCCAGGCGCGCATCGCCGCCCGCGCCCAGTCCGGTCGTCCGCTCGAGAGTGGCGAGGCGTCCGCAGCCAAGCCCGCCGCCAACCGGCGCGGGAAACCCGGCAAGACAGCCAAGAACGGAGCGCGACGCTGATGCCCCCGCAGACAGGCCATTTCATCCTGCACTCGAACGTGATACCACGGCTCACCGCCGGTCGCTACCAGTTGCGGACGCGGCAGGACGGCACGCCGTTCGACGTGGAACCGGAGGTCACCCACATCCAGGTGTCCTCGCCGCGCTACACGATGCCCACCGACCAGATCCTGTCCAGCTTCCCGCCGGCCAATGCCGAGGGCGCGTTCGGCGAACGCCTGCCGCAGGTCGTGCTCAAGCGCCGCACCTTGCCGTGGGAGCGCAATCCGGCCGGCGGTCTGGATCCATCGGATACGCCCTGGCTGGCGCTGGTGGTGGTGGCCGAGGGCGAGGCCGAGCTCTCCACCGCCACCGCGGTCGGCGAGTGCGTGACGCCCGGCACCACGCTTTCCCACCCCGAAGACCGCGACGTCGAACAGGGCCTCTACCTGGCGGTGACCGAAACGGTGGTGCGCAAGATCTTTCCGACCCGCGAAGACCTGCCGCTGCTGGCGCACGTGCGCGAGGTGGACGTCAACGACACCGAACTGGCCAACGGCGACGACGATGGCTGGCTGGCGGTCGTGCTGGCCAACCGGCTGCCGGTGTTCGACCACGCCAACGGCAAGGCGGTGCGCTACATGGCGTGCCTGGTCAACCTGGAAGGCCAGCTGGATGCATTGCCGCCGCCGCAGGCCATCGCCGACAGCTTCGTGTTCGAGCTGGCCCAGGACTGGTCGGTGCTGGGCAAGCTGCAGGCGCAGAGTCCGGACCTGCGCGTCCTCGGCGGCCTGCCGCTGCCGCAGCCGGTGCACCGCGACTCGCGCGAGGTGCCCATCGCCGCCGCGGCCAATCCACCCAAGGTCCACGCCTCGGCGATGGGCGCCGCGCTGGATGGCGCGGCCGCGATGCAGGAAGTGCCGGTAACCCGGCAATGGTCGCCGGTCACCGCCCAGGTGGCCGCCGCGGCCAGCGACCCCGACGCCAGGCGGCTGGTCCGCGACACCATGGCCAGGGGCTTCCGCCTGCCGATCGAGCTGTACGCCCGGGAGAAGGTGTTGCGCTTCCCGGTGCTGGCGCACTGGTCGTTCACCACCGCTGGCGACGTCAGCTTCGAAACCCTGATGCAGGACCTGGACGTGGGCCTGCTCGGTACCCTGCCCCAGCAGCAGCCCGCAACGGCATCGACACCCGAGCTGGTGCAGACCGGCCACATCGGCCTGGACCACCGTACCCGTCGCGGCGATCCGGTGCGCGCCTGGTATCGCGGCCCGTGCGTGCCCTTCCCCACTGCGCGCAATGGCGAGGCCGGCCCCGGCGCCGCGCCGCTGGCGCATTCGGCCGACCAGTTGCGCAGGGTGATTCCCGACGGGCGCGAAGACCTGGGCCTGGCCTCGGCATTCGAGATCGGCCGGTTGATGGCCCTGTCGCAGCTGTCGGTGGTCTCGGCCTTGCTGCGCTTCCGCGGCGAGCAGTTCGGCGCCGGTCGCGTGCGCGAACTGCTCGCCGAGCTGGTCGACTTCGACCTGCCGGTGCTGGCCGGGACGCGCGTGGACCTGGGACGCCTGGTCGCCCTGCACGCGCTCGAGGGATTCGCGCGCGACACCGTGGCCACGTTCGGCACGCGCCGTCCTGTTGCCGATCCGGGCCGGCCATTGCGCGTGTCGGGCGACCTCGACGCCGTCATCGCCGAGGGCCTCGGGCTGGACCTGGCTTCCCTTCGCAAGCAGGCCGACAGCGTCGGCGTGCTGGCCGCACTGGACTCCACCGCGGCGCCGCTGGCCAGCCCCGGCCGCGCGCCATCGGACAAGATCATGCTGCCGGCGTTGCAGGCCGCGCTGCGCGGCGAGCTGCAACGCACGCTCGAAGTGGCCGTGCCGAAGAAGGCCGTCCTGCGTGGCGCCGCCCGCGGCCGCGTGGCCGCTGCTGCCACGCCCGCGCGCGACGCGCTGGACGACCTGCTCGACGCCCTGGCCGGCGAGCCGGCAGACGATGAAGGCACGGAGGGCACGCCATGAAATTCGCCGTCACCGCGAACGTGGTGCTCAAGGCCGCGACCAAGGCCACGCAGTATGCCGACCTGGTCACCGACCAGGACCCGGAGGATGGCACCCATGTCGTCCCCGGCGAACTGCGCCGCTTCCTTGGACGCCTGCGCCTGCTGCACGGCGTGCCGTTCAGCTACCTGGTGCCGGACGCCGGACTGCTGCCGCTGGAGTCGGTCCGCTTCTTCCACCTGGACCGTGCGTGGACCGATGCGCTGGTTCAGGGCGCGCTGAGCGTGGGCACGATCAGCAGCGCCGACCGCGCCCAGCTCGAAGCGGTCTATCCGCATATCCGCAAGGAGGTCGACGAAGCCGAGCGCAACATCCGCCGCCCGAAGGAAGAGAAGCTGCTCAAGGCCGAAGGCGGCGCGATCACCGGCTTCGTCATGCGCTCGCGGCTGGTATCCGGCTGGCCGAACCTGCACGTACGCGCCTATTCGGTCGACTCGATGCCCGACAACCAGCTCACCACCCTGGCCGAGTCCAGCCCGTACCGGATGAAGGTGCTGCGCATGGAACGGCTGGCGCCGTCGGTGCTGCTGGTCCTGTTCGATGGCGTGCCGGCGGTGGTGCACGTGGAGGAGCCGCGCCAGGGCCTGCAGTTCGGCGTGCGCACCACGCGCAACAGCCAGGGCGCGAGCCAGTCGCGCCTGCACGTGCGCGATTGCGACAACGGCGACAGCGTGCCACCGCTCACCTCGCTGGTGGACGCCAACTCGGTGGCCGTTCCGTTCCGGGCCAACGCACCGGGCGTGATCAACCTGCACGAGCTGCGCAGGCGCCTGGCGGCCAAGGCGCCCAACTCCGGCGGCACCCTGGAATCCAACGAGTTCGCCCTGCAGATGCTGCGCTTCCCGTACCGGCAGGTGTTCGGCGATCCCGACAACCAGGAGCAGCAGCGGTTCTATCCGCTGGACAAGTTCAAGGTGACCGTCGCCCTGGACACCTGGAAAACCACGCTGCTGTCCAAGCTCGACGGAGGTCCGTGATGAGCCGCAGGACCCGCAAGGACGCCGCTTCCGTACCCGCCGGCGCGGCCGCCAACCCGAACGCCGCCACGATCGCGGCATTGCGCAGCAAGCGCTTCCTGGCCGCCGACCGCGCCGCCATCGACCTGGGCGAGATCGCCACCTGGGACAAGTACCTGTTGCGCGAGCGGCGCCTGCTGGTGCCGGTGGACGTGCAGGCCCTGTACGTGCCCGCCGGCAGCAGCGAGCCGATGGTGCGCCTGCCGATGCTGGTCGCGGGCGCCGGCGGCACGACCGTCGAGGACGTGGAGGACGGCATGCCCGATCCGTTCGATCCCGGGCAGCCGCGTCCGGCTGGCGTGCACCTGCACTGGGCCATGCCCGACGCGCTGCTGCGCGGCGAACTGAAGGAAGCCGGTGACGGCAGCGCCAACCGGCTGGCCTTGCCGCCGCTGCCAGACCGCTGGGTCGTGCTGCGCCTGTTGCTGCCCAGCGGCGCCGATCGCCCCGTGGTGACCGGCTGGGTACTGGAAGCCGATCGCGCGGTCGCGGTCCCGCTGGCGCAATGGACCGAGGACGGCCAGGCTTCCAACGCAGCCACGCCGGCCGGAACGCCGATCGACGCCGAAGCGCTGACCGGTACCGTCGGCGGCTCGGTGGCCTGGTCCGGCGTTTACGACGCGGTGCTCAACCGCTTTGCCTTCCACGATCCGCTCGACGATGCCGACGCACTGGCGCGCCCGGGCGTGGAAGAGGACTGCGCCAGCTACCTGGTCGCCGGTTGGTGGAGCGACGCGGCGCGCGATCCGCTCGATGCGGCGCGCGACAGGGCCAGCCTGCATGAACTGCTCGAGGGCCTGCGCTGGCGCCTGCTCTACGAATGGGGCGACGAGGCCGGGGAGCGCAGCCGCCAGCAGGCCCAGGACGACCTGCGCAAGGCGCTGGGCCTGTCGAGCGCAGGGCGCCGGGACACGCCGCGGCCGACGAAGAAGTCCGCCGGGCGGGCACGCGCCGCCGCGCAAGCGACCAGCGCCAGCGCCTTCGTGCCGGTGGACAGGAACGTGCTGGCGGTGCAGCCGTACGTGGCCGCCTCGATTTTCGCCAACGATGCGGTCGAGCGCTTCGTCGCACCCGCCTGGCAACTGCGTTCCAGCCTGCTGCACGGCGTGATCCACGGCGTGCCGGTACGCGGCGCACCGGCACTGGACCGGCGCCCGGACAGTCGTTCGCTGGAGGTCTCCCTGGGCCTGCAGGAGGACGACCTGGTCGCCGCGCTCGCGGTGCCCGCCAGCGCGAGCCTGGAGGAGCGGCGCAGCGCAGATCGCCTGCTGACCGCGTTCACCGCGCAGAAGGTCGACCGGCTCGGCGCGGCCGACGGCGCGGTGGAACTGGAGGAGCACGAACACGGCGCGGCGTTCGCGTCCCTGCCCGCAGGTTCGGCCGGCAACGACCGCTACCTCAAGCGCGTGCAGACCGGCGGCGTCGGCGGACTGGGCATGGGCCGCAAGCGCGCCAAGGACAGCGCCACGCGCCTGAATAAAACCGGGGCTGCGGCGCAGGGCCCGATGCTGCAGGCCCGCACCCACTTCTCGCTGCAGGCGCGCCCGTCGCTGATGATCGCCAGCGAGGCATTGATCGGCGACCTGGCCCGCTCCCGCGTCGGCGACGTCCTGGCACCCACCGAGGCGCGCGTCGTCGATCGGCCCGCGCCGCGCCATGCGTTCCCGACCGAGCCGATGCTGGCCGTGCGCGGCGCCGGACGCAGCCTGCGCCACGGCAGCGACGGCCGCTTCTCGGCCGATGGCAAGCTCACCTGCCGCTGGCCCAGCCACGTGGTCGCTTCCATCGACGGGGTGATCGCCGCCGACCGCTTCATCCCCTCGCTCGGCAACGGCTCGCTGCCATCGGAGGTGCTGGCGCTGGCGCGCGAGGCCCTGCTGCACGACCCGTACCACGACGAGTGGATCGCCGCGGCACTCGCGCCGCCAGGTACCGGGCGCACCGCGCTGCTGAAACGGCTCAAGGCCGAATCGGTGCTGCGCTACGGGCGCGACGGCACCTACGACGGCGCCACTGTCGCCTTCGATCCGGTGCTGGCGCGGGCCACGCCGGCGCGTGCGATGGCCGCGCGCCAGCAGGCGCGCACTGGCGCCTGGCAGCAGCAGAAGCAGGTCGCCGACCAGATGCGCCGCTTCTCGCTGTTCAAGGGCGCCGATCCGGATCCGGTCGGCGTCACCACCTGGGCGCAGCCGTGGATTCCGCTGTGGCTGGAGTGGGAAGTCGCCGTCGACGGACTGGATCCGCCCGGCCTGCAAGCCTGGTCGCTGGGCGCGGTCGACCTGGAAAACGCCAGCATGGCGATCGAGGGCGCCAGTGCTTACGTGCGCGGCCGCTCGCCCCTCACCACGGGCGCGGCCAAGACGCTGCATTCGGCCATCGACGACTGGCTGCAGAAGGAGGAGGCGCTGGACCGGGCCGACGCCGGCCAGGTCGACGATGCCCTGGAGGAAAGCTATCGCACGCTGGCTGATGCGGTCGAAGGCCTGGACGTGGTGACCGCGACGCTCGACGGCCTGCGCCACCAGTTGCTTGGATTGCGCTCGAGCGACGGCCTGCGCCGCCCGGCCACGCCTGCCGGCGTGGCCAACCCGGTGCCGGAGGATGCGCCGCATGCCCTGCTTGCCGGCCAGCTGAAGCTCAGCCGCGCGCGCCTGCTCGATGCGTTCGGTCGCACGCTCGAGGTGCCCGTGGATGGCGTGCGTACGCCGGCACGCGCTTCGCTGGAGGGCGAGCCGGGCGCACTGGCTTTGCCGCCGCGCCTGCTGCGGCCGGCGCGATGGCTGTTCCGGCTGGTCGAGGCAGGCACCCCGCCCGCTGCCGAAGGCATCGAGGCGCGCGTGGACCAGATCGAACCGGCGTTGCAGGTCAATCCGGTCGCCGGCTTCCTCATGCCCGACCACCTGGACGAAAGCCTGGAGGTATTCGATGCCAGCGGCGCGCCGGTAGGCGAGCTGCTCCACGAACCGGGCAGCGGTGGCGTGATGTGGGAAATCGCCGCTGGCCGCGAAGGCCCGGCCGATGCCGGGCCACACTACGGCCTGGCACCGGCGCAAAAGGCCCTGGGCGACCTGGCCAGCGCGCTGGTGGCCGCCGATGCCGCCGCTCGCGAGGGTGCGGCGCTGGACCCGGACGGGCCACGCGAGAGCGCCCTGTCGGCGATGCTGCGCGCGATCGACACCACCCTGTGGTCGGTGGACAGCTTCGCTTCGCTGGGCAGCGAGCACGTGGCGGGGCTGGTCGGACGCCCGATCGCGGTGGTGCGCGCGCAGCTGCGGCTGGAACTGCGTCCGCCGGACGACATCGACCTGTCCGACCCGGTGCACGCGCAGCAATGGCAGCGGGCCGAACGCGATGCCGCGCGCTACGCGTTCCCGGTGCGGATCGGCGAGGTCACCCGCAGCGACGACGGCGTGCTCGGCTTCTTCGTCGACGACGACTACTCGCGTTTCCGCCTGGTCGACAAGGCCATCGCCGGGGCGGCGACGGAGTCCGGACGCAGCCGCGGCCAGCTCGGTCTCTATCCGCCGCCGGCCGGCATGCCGGCCAACGAACCGTTGGCCCATCCCTACATCGCCGGCAGCGACGATGCCGATACCCTGCAGCTGCATATCGGCCAGCGCGTCACCCTCACCCTGCTGATGCAGCCGTCGGGCAAGGCCACGCTGACCTCCGGCGTGCTGCCGCGCAAGCAGCTGGCACTGGCGCGCGACTGGGTCGGTCCCGGGCTGGCGGCGATCGCGCCCTCGCTGCGCACCGGGCCGGTGCTGGTGGAGACCGACCTGGCGGTCGAAGGCCAGGTGCGCCTGCCCAAGGTGTCGGTGTTCGGCAAGGACCAGAACTTCCTCTGGCGCGACACGCCCGCGACCTGGCGCACCGATGCGATCCTGGCGGCCACCCAGGCCGCCCTGCTGCCCGAGAGCCCGGCCGAACTGCGCGAAGGCTGGATCCGGGTCGCACCGGATACGGGAAACGACGACGCCTGATCCGCATCACGCGTCGCCGCACTCGCTCATCGTCGCATCGAGGACTCCCATGGCCCACACCTGCAGGATCTGCTCGCCGTATGTCCCCGGCCTGACCCACGCCGACACCGCGCGCGAAGCATCCGACGAAGCGGCCAGCACCGAGCGCGTGGACAACCTGCGCATCACCCCGATGCGCGCCGGGTCCGGGCGGACCCGCGCCGCGGTCGAGCGCATGAAGCTGTGGCAGAACGGGCGCACGCTGCGGGTCCGCTTCCTCGACGGCCGTCCCGAGGTGCAGGCGCGCGTGCGCGACATCGCCAGGGAGTGGGAGGCGCTGGCGAACCTGCAGCTGCAATTCGTCGACAGCGGCCCGGCGCAGATCCGGATCAGCTTCGCCGAGGAAGGATTCTCCTGGTCGACGGTGGGCACCGATGCGCTGACCGTACCGGCATCGGAGGCGACCATGAACTACGGCTGGCTCGAGCCGGACACCCCGTTGCGCGAATACCAGCGCGTGGTGCGCCACGAATTCGGCCACGCGCTCGGCATGATCCACGAGCACCAGAATCCGGCGGCGTCGGGCAAGATCCCCTGGGACCGCCCCAAGGTCTACGCCTACTACGCGCAGCAGGGCTGGGACCGCGACGACGTCGACTTCAACATCTTCCAGGTCTACGACGAGGACAGCACCAACCACAGCGCCTTCGATCCGGCCTCGATCATGCAGTACGCGGTGCCCGACTCGCTGACCGTCGGTTCCTACGCGATCGGCTGGAATACCGAGTTCTCGGCCACGGATATCGAGTTCATGAGGCGCCAGTACCCGCGCAACGCGCCGGCGATGCAGGAGCTGCAGATCGGCGGGGCGCGGGTGGAGACCGACCTGGCTCTGGCCGGCGAGGTGGACAGCTTCCACTTCGAGGTCGCCGCGGCGGCGACCTTCATCATCACTACCGAAGGACCGACCGATACCGTGCTTACCCTGCACGGCCCGGGCGACCGCGGCGCGGTGCTGGCCTGGGACGACGACCTGGGTCGAGGCCGCAACGCGCGGCTCGTGCGCAAGCTCCAGCCCGGCCACTACTGGCTTACGGTCCGGCACAAGGATGCCGGTGCGGCAGGACGCTACAGCCTGGGGATCAAGCAACGCGCCTGAACCACCGTTCAGGCCCGGGCTGAATGACGGCTGTGGCGACTGAATGCTTAAGCGCACGCCGCGCGCGGATGAACGCATCACGCCACGCTAGCGGACGGTCGACCTGCGTTTTACCCGCATCGCCCTAGCCTGTCCGTGCGGTCACCCGACCGCTCCATCGGAGATGACGATCATGGGCAACCAGAAGAACCAGAACGATCAGAACCGCCAGAACCAGACCCCGGGCCAGCCGGACCAGAATCGCCAGCAGCAGCAGTGGCAGGATCCGGATCAGCAGAAGAAGGGCGACAACCAGCAGCAGCGTCCGCAGGACGAACAGCATCGCCAGCAGCGCTGACGCCTGGTAGCCGGCAAGCCCCGGTCGGCAAGCCGCCCGAACGGACGGATGCCACCAAAGAAAACGGGCCCGCATTTCTGCGGGCCCGTCTGCCGTTTGGCGTCCCCACGGGGATTCGAACCCCGGTCGCTACCGTGAAAGGGTAATGTCCTAGGCCTCTAGACGATGGGGACTTGGAACCTGTTGCCCCTCCTGCCGCACGCGGCGAGGAGTTGGTGGAGCCAGCCGGGATCGAACCGGCGACCTCTTGCATGCCATGCAAGCGCTCTCCCAGCTGAGCTATGGCCCCACGAGCTGAGGAGCGAAATTGTATGCAGGCTTTCGTGAACGCGCAAGCCTTCCCCTGAAAAAACTTCGCGGGTGCGGTGCCGCGCCGGTCCGCGCCCGGCCGGCGCTCAGTCCGCCAGCGGCTGCAGTTGCGGATCCAGCGCCACGCGGTCGTCGAACACGAAGCAGCGGCCGTCGTAGCCGGCGCCGCCGACCTGCTCGAAATAGCCGAGGATCCCGCCGTCCAGCTGGACCACGTTGTCCATGCCGTCCTGGTGCATCCACAGCGCCGCCTTCTCGCAACGGATGCCGCCGGTGCAGAAGCTGACCACGGTCGTCCCGCGCAGCGCTTCGCGGTGCGGGGCCAGCGCCCCGGGCAGTTCGGTGAAGCGGGTGATCGGCAGGGTCAGCGCACCGGCGAAGGTGCCGTGCTCGACCTCCTGTGCGTTGCGCGTGTCGAGCAGCACCACCGGCCGGCCGGCATCGTCGCGCCGGCCCTGCGCCAGCCAGCGGGCCAGGGTCGGCGGATCGACCACCGGCGCGCGACGGCCGGCCGCCAGCGGCGTGGCACGGTCGTCGCGGAAACTGATGATCTCCGGCTTGACCTTGGTCTTGAGCCGGGCGAACGGCACCCGCTCGCTGTGGCTGTACTTGGCCTGCAGCGTGGCGAAACGGGGGTCCTCGCGCAGCGCGGCGACGAAGCCGCGCAAGGCCGCGTCCTCGCCGGCCAGGAACAGGTTGATCCCCTCGCCCGCCACCAGGATCGTGCCTTTCAGTCCGGCCAGGGAGGCGGCCTCATGCAGGCGGTCGGCCAGGGACCGGGGGTCGTCCACCGGGGCGAAGTGGTAGGCGGCAAGGTTGAGCATGGCGGCATTGTAGGGCCGCGCTCCACGGCAGACCTGACCAGGACGCGACCGACGCAGGCAGCGGCCGCGTGCCGCGGTGGTCGGGTCAGCGCAGCAGCAGCCAGGGCAAGGCCAGCACCAGCAGGACCAGGGCCACGATCGCCGCCAGCCGCGGCAGCACAAACCCCGGACGCTCGCGCAACAGCTCCAGGAAGCCCTGGCGGCCTTCGCGCGCCTCCAGTTCGCGGGCCTGCTCGCGGCGGCGACGCTGGTAGTCGTCGAGCAGGCGGCGCGCGTCGGCATGGGCGTCGGCGTCGCGCAGCCACAGCGCGCCACCGGAGATCCCCCAGGGTCCGGGCCGGGTCTCGTACCAGTCGAAGCCGTGCGCGGTGAGCAACTGGCGCACGTCGTCGGCCTCGTCGTCGGGCACGTTGCGCAGGTGGAAGAGCAGTTTCGCCATCGGCGCATCATAGCGGCCGGCGGCGCCCGGGCCGCCATCGGTTACCCTTGCCGCCCCGCGAACAGACCTGCCCCGATGCGCCGCCTCGCCGCCCTGCTCCTCCTGCTTCCCACCCTGCTGCTCGCCGCATGCGAGGGACCGGACAGCGTCCCACCCGGAGGCAGCGTCGCCGAGCTGCAGCGCATCGACGAACGCGTCGGCACCGGTGCGACGGCCACTGCCGGAAGCGACGTCACCGTGCACTACACCGGCTGGCTCTACGACGAACGTGCCCCCGACAGGCGTGGCACCCAGTTCGACAGCTCGCGCAACCGCAACGAGCCGTTCACCTTCCTGCTCGGCGCCGGCCAGGTCATCCGTGGCTGGGACGACGGCGTGGCCGGCATGCGGGTCGGCGGCCGGCGCACCTTGCTGATTCCTTCCGGCTACGGCTACGGGCGCCGCGGCGCGGGCGGGGTGATCCCGCCCAACGCCTCGCTGGTGTTCGAGGTCGAACTGCTGGCCGTCAAGCCGCACTGACGCCATGGCCGCGCCCGGATCCCCATCCGAACTGCCCGGGCTGGCCATCATCGGCGGCGGTCCGGCCGGACTGATGGCCGCCGAGGTCGCGCGTGCGGCCGGGGTCGAGGTCGATGTGTTCGAGGGCAAGGGCTCGGTCGGGCGCAAGTTCCTGATCGCCGGCAAGGGCGGGCTCAACCTCACCCATGCCGAACCGATGCCCGGCTTCGCCCGACGCTACGGAGCGCGCGAGCAAGCGCTGGCCGGATGGCTGCGCGATTTCGGCGCCGACGACCTGCGCGAATGGGCGCGCGGCCTGGGCGTGGACACCTACGTGGGCAGCTCCGACCGGGTGTTCCCGCTGGACCGCAAGGCTGCACCATTGCTGCGCGGCTGGGTGCGCCGGCTGAAGGACCAGGGCGTGCGGTTCCATGTCCAGCACCGCTGGCTGGGATGGGACGATGACGGCACGACGCTGCGATTCGACACGCCCGACGGCGAGCGTCGCGCGCGCCCCGCAGCGACGGTCCTGGCCCTGGGTGGCGGCAGCTGGCCGCAACTGGGGTCGGACGGCGCCTGGGTGCCGCTGCTGGCCGGGCGCGGCCTGGAAGTGGCCCCGCTGCTGCCGAGCAACTGCGGCTTCGATGTCGACTGGAGCCCGCACTTCGCCGAACGCCATGCCGGCGCGCCGCTGAAGCCGGTCATCGCGCACTGGATCGGCGCGGACGGCAGGGAACATGCGCTTCAGGGCGAGTGCGTGGCGACGTCCAGCGGCATCGAAGGCAGCCTGGTGTACGCGCTGTCGGTGCCGCTGCGCGAGGCCATCGCCCGCGATGGCCAGGCGACGCTGTGGCTGGACCTGGTGCCCGGCCGCGACCTGGCGCGCTTGCGACGCGAGCTGGGCCGGCCGCGCAACGGTCGCAGCCTCAGCGAGCACATGCGCCGGCAGGCCGGCGTCGACGGGGTCAAGGCCGCACTGCTGCGCGAGGTGCTCGATGCCGCTTCGCTGGCGGACATGGACCGCGTGGCCGCCGCGCTCAAGCGCCTGCCGCTGCGGCTGCAGCGTGCGCGGCCGCTCGCCGAGGCGATCAGCACCGGCGGTGGCGTGCGCCTGGAGGCGCTGGACGAGGGACTGATGGCGACCGCGCTGCCCGGCGTGTTCTGCGCCGGCGAGATGCTCGACTGGGAGGCCCCGACCGGCGGCTACCTGCTGACCGCCTGTTTCGCCAGCGGCCTGCGCGCCGGCCGTGCCGCGGCCGCCTGGCTGCGGGCGCACGAGCCGGGCGGCCACCGTTGAGGGCGCATCATGTAGAGCCGGGCTTGCCCGGCTGGCCGCGCCGCCCGCACCGCGCAGCGGGGCAAGCCCCGCTCTACGACCGCGACGCAAGCTGAGGCGCACTCGCCCGCGGACCCGGGCTGACCCGATCACGGGTCGAGCGCACCGGTGCCCGAAGCGGGCGCGATGCAGCAGAAGGGTCCGCCGCTGGCTTCAGCCGCGCTGCAAAGCCTCGCGCTGCTCGCGGCTGACCACCTGCGGTTCGCGCACCGGCTGCCCCGCGGCGTCGAAGAACGGCGCGCCTGCGCGGCGGCCACGCAGGCGCGCAAGGATGGCCGGGACGAAGATGCGCACGCCGCCGACGAGGAAGCGCAGCGGCGCCGACTTCACCGGGCCGGTCGCCGACCCGGTATTGGCCACCAGGCGGTCGGCCGGGCCGAGCGCGGCGTCGAGTTCGCCCGGGCGCGCATGCACGCAGGCGGCCACCAGGCCGGTGTAATAGAGCCCGGGGTCGCGCGAGGTGTTGGCCAGCGGCGTGCGGCAGCACGCCGCGTACCAGCGCAGCAGCCCCCGTGGACTCATCGACATGCAGGCCAGGTGTTCGCCACCGGTATCGATGTGCACGCCATCGGGGGCCATGGCCAGGATCTCGGTTCCGCCGGCCGCGTCCAGCAGGCCGGGCTGGCCGAGGAAGCGGGCGAAGGCCTGGCAGTCCCTGCAGTAGCAGATCGCCCGCGCCTGCGCCCGCGTCAGGTCCACCCGGCCCTGCAGCTGGCCGCACTGGCAACGCAATTCCAGGGTCATCGCCGGTCTCCGCACCACGCCGCGGATGCGGCCCGGGGCAAGGGTAACGCCCGCGCCGGCTCAAGTCCCGCCCGGGGGATGCCGATAGCGGGTCCATGGACATCCTCAGCCTTGTCGGTCTGTTGTTGGCGCTGGTCGCACTGGTCGGTGGCAGCATCCTCAAGGGTGCCGGCCTCAGCTCGCTGTGGTCGTCGGCCGCCTTCGTCATCGTGATCGTCGGCACGGTCGCGGCGATCTTCGTCCATACCCCGCCTACGGTGTTCAAGCGGGCGCTGCGGATCGTCGGCTGGATCCTCAAGCCGCCGGCCGCCGACCGCGAGGCGCTGATGGCGCAGATCCTGGAGTGGAGCAACATCGCCCGCCGCCAGGGCCTGCTCGGCCTGGAGCAGCAGGTGGCCGAACAGGACGACGCGTTCCTGAAGAAGGGGCTGCAGATGCTGGTCGACGGCGTCGAGCCCGAGCAGATCCGGCACATGCTGGAAATCGACCTGGACAGCCAGGAGCACCAGGACCTGGCCGCGGCCAAGGTGTTCGAAGGCATGGGCATCTACGCGCCGACGCTGGGCATCATCGGCGCGGTGTTCGGCCTGATCGCGGTGATGAAGAACCTGGCCGACCCGAGCAAGCTCGGCCACGGCATCGCCGCCGCGTTCACCGCGACCATCTACGGCATCGCCTCGGCGAACCTGTTCTTCCTGCCGATGGCGTCCAAGCTCAAGAGCGTGATCGCACGCCGCACCGGCGAACGGGAGATGATCATCGAAGGCCTGATCGCCATCGCCCAGGGCGAGAATCCGCGCAACATCGAGTCCAAGCTCGCCGGCTTCCTGCACTGAGGCCCGGCAGCGATGGCGCGCAAGAAGAAGCACGAGGAACACGGCAACCACGAGGCCTGGGCGATCCCCTACGCGGACCTGATGACGCTGCTGCTGGCGTTCTTCGTGGTCATGTACGCGATCTCCTCGCTCAACGAGGGCAAGTACCGGGTCATGGCCGATGCGCTGACCGCGGCCTTCGGCGGCGCGCCGCGTACGATCAACCCGGTGCAGGTGGGCAACCACCAGCAGCAGGGTTCGGACTACGACCGGCCCTCGCCGATCAAGTCCGGCGCCAAGCAGGGGCCGTCGGCCCCCTCGCCCGCACCGAACCCCACGCTGCTGCCTTCACTGGCCTCGCACCTGCGCACCGGCCAGCCGATGGACGTGGCCGACACCCGCGCCGTGCAGCGGGCGCAGCGGCAGCTCGGCGACATCGCCTCGCAGATCGAAGGGGCGCTGGCCTCGCTGGTGGAGGCCCGGCTGATCACGGTCAAGCGGTCGGAGCTGTGGCTGGAGGTGGAGATCAACAGCGACATCCTGTTCGACACCGGCTCGGCGTCGCTGGACCTGTCGGCGCGCGGCGTCCTGGCCAAGCTGGCCGCGGTACTGCACGACACGCCCAACCCGGTGCGGGTCGAGGGCTACACCGACAACCAGCCGATCGCCACCGCCCAGTTCCCGTCCAACTGGGAGCTGTCGGCCTCGCGCGCGGCCAGCGTGGTGCACCTGTTCGCCGCCCAGGGCGTGGCGCCCGAGCGGCTGGCGATGGTCGGCTACGGCGAATACCGGCCGCGGGCCGACAACCTGACCGACGAAGGCCGCAACCGCAACCGCCGGGTGGTGCTCATCGTGCTGGCCGCGCCGGACGACGCCGGCCGCGACGATGCGGTCAAGACCGCCGCGGCCGCGCCGATATCCACGATGGACGCATCCCCCGTCGCCGGTGCCGGCAGCGTGGCGGTCGGCGCCAATCCCTAGGACGAGGACCTGACCGATGCGAGTGTGGGCGATCGCCAACCAGAAAGGCGGCGTGGGCAAGACCACCACTACCCTGGCCCTGGGCCGCGGCCTGGCCCTGCGCGGCCAGCGCGTGCTGCTGGTCGACCTGGACCCGCACGCCTCGCTGACCCGGGCCTTCGGCGTCGCCGCGGACCCGGCGCCGGAAGGGGTGCTGGACTTGTTCTCCACCCCGCCGCAGACGCTGGCGGACTTGGCCCGGCCCAGCCGGATCGAGCACCTGTCGCACGTCTGCGCGCAGACCGCGTTGGCCACGCTGGAGCGGCGCAGCGCCAACCAGCCCGGCCTTGGCCTGGCGCTGTCGCAGGCGCTGGCCCGGCACAGCGGGCAACACGACTACGTACTGCTGGACTGCCCGCCCACGCTGGGCCTGCTGATGATCAACGCACTGGCCGCCGCCGACCGGGTGGTCATTCCCACCCAGGCCGAACCGCTGGCGCTGCACGGCCTGGCCGGCATGCGTCGCACCGCGGAGATGGTCGAGCGCTCGCGCCGTCGGCCGCTGCCGGTTTCAGTGCTGCCGACGCTGTACGACCGCCGCACCCGCGCCGGCCAGGAAGCGCTGCGGAAGATGCAGGACGACCATGGCGAGCGGGTCTGGGAAGACGCGATCCCGGTCGACACCCGGCTGTGCAACGCCGAGCTGCTGGTGCAGCCGGTGGGCGAGGACGGCGGCTATCCGGGCCGGGCCCTGTCGAGCTACCGCCGGGCGCTGGACTGGATCCTGGCTGGCGACGCCGAACCCATGGAGCGTGCCGCATGAGCGCGGTGGCGGCCCTCGACGAATACCTGGACGGGCTGCTCGTGGACCGTCCGCCGCCCGCTCCGGCCCGCGCCCCGACCGCGGTGGTCGCCCTGGCCCCGGCCCCGGCGACGCCCGCCATGGCGCCGCGCTCCGCGGAAGCGGCATCCCCCGCCCCTCCGGCATTGGCGGCCATCGCCGCGCTGTCGGCGCAGGAGCCGGGCTTGCCGCACCGCCGCGCCGCCGACCGCAGTTCGCGCTGGCTGCGCTTGCGCTGCGCCGGCCAGGCCTACGGCCTGGAACTGCTGAAGGTGCAGGAAGTGGTGCTGCCCACGCCGCTGCTGCCGCTGCGCGGCACGCCACCGGCGATGCTGGGCGTCATGAACCTGCGCGGCCAGGTCGTGCCGGTGCTCGACCTCGGCGTGCACCTGGGCCAGGCGCCGCAGCCGGCCACGGCGGCGACCCGCTACGTCGTGCTGGAGGAGAAGGGCGAAACCCTGGGGCTGCGCGTCTCGGCGGTCGAGGATGTCGTCAACCTCACCGAGCAGCAGATCGAAGCGCCCGACCGCACCCGCGCCGGCCGCATCCACAGCGACCTGTTCCGCGGCGTGGCCCGCCAGTCCGGCGATCCGGTGATCCTGCTCGACGCCTCCGGCCTGCTCGACCCGGCCCGCGCCGGTGCACGCTAAAGACCGGCCCGTGCCGGCCGCTACCTGTCCTGAACCCGATTGCGGAGACGCGATGAACACCGTGTCCCTCGGCGAAGACCTCGGCATCGAGGCCAGCGCCGACCTCAAAGAGCGCCTGGCGGCGCACCTGGACGACCCGGCGGTGGCGCTGGACGGCGGCGCGGTGCGCCGCGTCCACACCGCGGCGATGCAGGTGCTCTGCGCCTTCTTCCGCAGCCGCGCCGAACACGGGCGCAGCACCGAACTGGCCAGCTGCAGCGAACCGCTGCGCGACGCCGCGCGCCTGCTCGGCCTGGGCGGCACGCTCGGGCTGGCAAGCAACGAACCGACCGTCGATGGACGGGAAACGAAGAACCCTGTGGAGAAAGCCGCATGAGCGCACGCATCCTGGTAGTGGACGATTCGGCGTCGATGCGCCAGATGGTCTCCTTCGCCCTGACTTCCGCCGGCTTCGCGGTGGACGAAGCCGAGGACGGCCAGGTCGCGCTGGGCCGCGCCCAGGGCCAGCGCTTCAATGCGGTGGTCACCGACGTGAACATGCCGAACATGGACGGCATCTCGCTGATCCGGGCGCTGCGCGGCCTGCCCGACTACCGCTTCACGCCGATGCTGATGCTCACCACCGAATCGGCGGCCGACAAGAAGGCCGAAGGCAAGGCCGCCGGCGCCACCGGCTGGCTGGTCAAGCCGTTCAACCCCGAGCAGCTGGTCGCCACCGTCCAGAAAGTCCTCGGCTGAGTTCCGCCGCCACCCGCCCCCACGAGCCGCGTCGCCATGAGCATGGACCTGCAACGTTTCCACGCCACCTACTTCGAGGAGAGCCGCGAAGGCCTGGACGCAATGGAGTCCGGCCTGCTCGCGCTCGAGGGCGGCAGCGTCGATCCGGAAGTGGTGAACTCGGTTTTCCGCGCCGCGCACTCGATCAAGGGCGGCGCCGCGACGTTCGGCTTCGGCAAGATGGCCGGTTTGACCCACGTCCTCGAAACCCTGCTGGACGAGGTCCGTGGCGGCAAGCGCGCGCTGGCCGCCAGCGCGGTCGACGCGATGCTCGGTTCGGTCGACGTGCTGCGCGCCCTGCTGGCCGAAGCCGAACATGGCAAGCCGGCAGACCCGGCCACGGTGGCCGCCATGCATGAACGGCTGGAACGCGAACTGGGCGCCGGCGCCGGCACCGCGCAGGCCACCGCCGCCGCCACGCCCGAACCGGACGGCTGGGACATCGCCTTCACCCCGGCGCCCTCGCTGTTCATGAGCGGCAACGATCCGCTGCGCATCCTGCGCGAGCTCGAACACCTGGGCCCGTTGCAGGTCGACGCCAGGCTCGAACGCCTGCCCGGATTCACCCAGCTCGATCCGCTCGAAGCGTGCATCGCCTGGGACCTCGGCCTGCGCGGCAAGGTGCCGCGCAGCGCCATCGACGACGTGTTCGCCTGGGTGGTGGACGACTGCGAGCTGGACATCCGGCCGCAGGCGGCCGCCGCGGCCGCCGCGGTTGCCACCGCGCCGGTCGTGGCGGCCACTCCGGCGGCGTCCGGTACCGGCGCGCCGCCGGCCACGCCGGCCGCCACCGCCGAGGCCGAATCCTCGATCCGGGTGAGCGTCGACAAGGTCGACGCGCTGATCAACCTGGTCGGCGAACTGGTCATCACCCAGGCCATGCTCAAGCAGGTCAGCGGCGGGCTGGACCCGTCGCTGTCCGAGCGCCTCACCGCCGGCCTGGAGCTGCTGGAACGCAATACCCGCGACCTGCAGGAAGCCGTGATCGGCGTGCGCATGCTGCCGGTGGACGCGGTGTTCCGTCGCTTCCCGCGGCTGGTCCGCGACCTCTCGGCACGCCTGGGCAAGCAGGTCCGCCTGCGCACGGTCGGCGAAGGCACCGAACTGGACAAGGGCCTGATCGAGAAGATCGCCGACCCGCTCGTGCACCTGGTCCGCAACTCGATCGACCATGGCCTGGAAGCACCGGACGTGCGCCGCGCCGCCGGCAAGGACGAAACCGGCACGATCACCCTGGCTGCCTCGCACCAGGGCGGGCACATCGTCATCGAAGTCGCCGACGACGGTCGCGGCCTCGATCGCGCTCGGATCCTGGCCAAGGCCCAGGAGCGCGGCCTGCAGGTGCCGGAGAATCCGACCGACGCGCAGGTGTGGGACCTGATCTTCCAGCCCGGTTTCTCCACCGCCGACCAGGTCACCGACCTGTCCGGCCGCGGCGTGGGCATGGACGTGGTGCGCCGGAACATCCAGGCGCTGGGCGGCGAGGTCCAGCTGGAAAGCGGCATCGGCCGCGGCACCCGCGTGGTGATCCGCCTGCCGTTGACCCTGGCCATCCTCGACGGCATGGTCGTTTCGACCGGCGGCGAGATCCTGATCCTGCCGCTCAACCACGTGCTCGAGGCGCTGCAGCCGCAGCCCGAGGACATCCGCACCGTGGCCGGCGAAGGCCGCGTGCTGCGCGTGCGCGGCGAGTACCTGCCGATGCTTTCGCTCGCCGACCACTACGGCTTCCGCGACGCCGGACCCGAGCCGCTGGTGGTCGTGGTCGAGGGCGACGGGCAGAAGCTGGCGGTCGAGGTCGAGGAGCTGGTGGGCCAGCAGCAGGTCGTGGTCAAGAACCTAGAGCGCAACTACCGGCGAGTGCCCGGCATTTCCGGCGCGACCATCCTCGGCGATGGCCATGTCGCGCTGATCGTCGACGTCGGCGGCCTGGTCCGCCTGCGCCAGCAGCTGCCGCAGGCGGCCTGAGCCCGGCAGACCCGCATACGCCGGCCGGTACTGCCAGCCGCCGCGCCACTCCCGGCGACGCCCGGCTGTACTGCGGCTCCCGTTCGAGATTGCTCTGGCGACGACTACCCACCGCCTCTGCTGCGGTGACGCATCGCGCTTTGCCCTTCAGCGCATCCGCCGCTATCTGGTGGCAATCGCACGCGGGAGAGCGAAACGACGCATGCCGGCGGCGCGACCACGTTCAGCATTTTCCTGTCAAGTCGCCGTGCACGGCGCCGCTATCCGGAATGCACGGAATCGATCCGTGCGCGCCCGCCCCGCGGTGCGCCGCCACCGAGACGAGATACCGACATGAAGTGGTTCAACAACCTGCCAATCGCGCGCAAGCTGGCCCTGGCCTTCGTCGCCACCACGGCGATGACCGTGGCCCTGGGCCTGTTCTCGCTGCTCCGGCTGAACACCGCCCACGACCAGATCAAGCAGACCAGCAGCAACTGGATGCCAGCGGTCGTGCACCTGGGTGAGATGCTCTCGCTGCTCAACGAATACCGCACCTACGAACTGGCGCAGCTGGGCCGGCAGGGCAACGCCGAGGAGCTGGCCGACTACGACAAGCGCCTGGCCACCACCCGCGCCAGCATCGAGGCGGCCGAGGCCGAGTACAACGCGATCGAAGCCGAGTCCAAGGCCGATGAGCTCGCCCTCTACGACAAGGTCAAGGCAGCCCGCGCGGCCTACTTCAGCTCGCACGACAACATCGCCCAGGCGATCGCGGCCGACGATTTCGCCACCGCCACGGCGATCTCCGAAGATGCGTCGCGGGCGGCGCGGCGCGAGTTCGCCGGCGCGCTGAAGGCGCTGATCAAGTACAACGTGGACGGCCTGGATGCGCAGGTGGCGGCCGCCGACAGCGCGCATGCCCGCACCGTGGCCGCGATCTGGATCGGCATGGGCCTGCTCGGCCTGCTCGCCGGGCTGCTCGGCTGGACCATCGCCCGCGCCGTGTCGCGTCCGCTGCAGCGTGCCACGCGCGTGGCCGGCGAGATCGCCCAGGGCCGCCTCGACAATGCGATCAGCGCCGACGGCCGCGACGAGGCGGGCCGCCTGCTGGCCTCGATGCGCACCATGCAGGACCAGCTGAAGGCAGTGCTCGCCGCACAGGCCGAGATGACCGTCCGCCACGACGAGGGCCAGATCAGCTATCGCATCGACGACAGCGGCTTCCCCGGCGACTACGGTCGCATGGTCCGCGACACCAATGCCCTGGTCGCCCAGCACATCCAGGTCAACGCCCGCGCGGTGGAGGTGATGCGCCAGTACGCCGCCGGCGACCTGTCGGTGGACATGGACCGCCTGCCCGGCGAGAAGGCGGTCATCACCGACACCATGGACCTGTGCAAGCGCAACCTGTCGGCGATCAACACCGAGATCACCCGCCTGGCCGCGGCCGCCGCCGCCGGCGACTTCTCCCAGCGCGGCGATGCGCAGGCCTACCAGCACGACTTCCGGGCCATGGTCGCGGGCCTGAACCAGCTGATGGAAACCACCGACGGCAACCTGGACGAAGTCTCGGCCCTGCTCAAGGCGGTGGCCGACGGCGACCTGACCACGCGGATGGACGGCGACTTCCACGGCGTGTTCGCCCGCATGCGCGACGACGCCAATGCCACCGTGGCCCAGCTCACCTCCATCGTCTCCCGCATCCAGGGCGCCTCCTCGGCTATCTCCACCGCCTCCACCGAGATCGCCTCCGGCAACAACGACCTGTCCCGCCGCACCGAGCAGCAGGCCGCCAACCTGGAAGAAACCGCCGCCTCGATGGAGGAGCTCACCTCCACCGTCAAGCAGAACGCCGACCACGCCCGCCAAGCCAACCAGCTGGCCATCGGCGCGGCCGGAGTGGCTTCCCAGGGCGGCCAGGTCGTCGGCCAGGTCGTCACCACCATGGCCGACATCCAGGCCTCCTCGCGCAAGATCGCCGACATCATCTCGGTCATCGACGGCATCGCCTTCCAGACCAACATCCTGGCGCTCAATGCCGCGGTCGAAGCAGCGCGCGCCGGCGAACAGGGCCGCGGCTTCGCCGTGGTCGCCACCGAGGTGCGTTCGCTGGCCCAGCGCAGCGCCACCGCGGCCAAGGAGATCAAGTCGCTGATCGAGGACTCCACCGGCAAGGTCGCCGATGGCGCCGCGCTGGCCGAGCAGGCCGGCAAGACCATGGGCGAGATCGTGGCCTCGGTGCAGCGGGTGACCGACATCATGGCCGAGATCTCCGCCGCCTCGCAGGAACAGGCCGCCGGCATCGAGCAGGTCAACCAGACCATCGTGCAGATGGACGAGACCACCCAGCAGAACGCGGCCCTGGTCGAGGAGGCCACCGCCGCCGCCCGCGCCATGGAGGAACAGTCCGCCAGCCTGGCCCAGGCCATCGCCGTGTTCCGGATCGAGGGCGGCCACGCCCCCGGCACCGCCGCGGCGCCCGCTGCGCCCACCCCCTCCACCACCACCTCCAGGCCGGCGTTCGTGCCGGTGCGCAAGGCGGCACGCACGGTCCCCGCCTCGCGGATCGCCGGCAACACCGCCCTGGCCGACAACGAGTGGTCCGAGTTCTAGGACCCGGTGCATCGCGGTACTTCCAGCCCCGGCTCCGGCCGGGGCTTTTTTATGCCGCCGTCTTCGACCGCGGTGATGGCGTTTCCGTGACCGCGTTCGCCGCTGCGGACCGCCCGCGGGCCAAAGAACGCTCCTGCGCAGCCGCTAACGGGAGAGCCCCCTTCGAATTACCCGGACGTCCCCGATGAGCCCCGTGCAAGCGATCCACCGCCTGCTTTCCAACCTCCCCATGAAGCGCAAGTTCCTGCTGCAGACCGCCGTGGTCGCGGCAGGCATCATCGCCCTGGCGGTCGTCGCCGCCCGCATGCAGTACCTGGACCTGAACTCGACCCGCCAGGCCGGCCTGAAGGCGCAGACCGAAATGGCGATGGGCGTGATCCAGCGTTACGCCGACCGCGCCGCCAGCGGCGAGCTGGACCTGGCCACCGCGCAGGCCGGCGCGCTGGAGACATTGAAGGCGATGCAGGCCACCAAGGGCGTGGACTACTTCTTCGTCACCGACGAACAGCCCCGCATGCTGATGCACCCCACCCGCCCGGACCTCAAGGACCAGTCGGTCGCCGACGTGCTCAGCCCGGACGGCAAGGCGATCTTCCCGGCCTTCGTCCGCGCCGCGCAGGGCGGCGGCGGCTTCGTCGACTACGCCTGGGCCAAGGCCGGCGAGAAGGAGCCGGTGCGCAAGACCTCCTACGCGGCACTGTATGCGCCGTGGGGCTGGGTGGTGGGCACGGGCGTGTACATGGACGATACCCAGGCGCAGGCGCTGCAGTTCACCGGGATCATGACCCTGGCCGGCGGCGTGCTGGTCCTGCTCAACCTGGCCATCGGCTGGCTGATCGGCGGCACCGTGCTCGACTCGGTCGGGCGCGCGCTGGCCGCGGTCAAGGGCGTATCGCGCGGCGACCTGGCCGTGCGCACCGGCGAGCACGGTCGCGACGAAGTCGGTCAGATGCTCAAGGCCACCGACGAGATGGTGCACATGCTCGAACGGTTCTCGCGGCAGACCCGGCACATGATCGACCAGCATGCCGGCCCGGACATCGGCCACCGCATGCCCGAGGACTTCCCCGGCGTCTATGGCGAGCTTGCGGCCGGCATCAACACCATGATGTTCGAGCACCTGGATGCGATCGCCGACGCCGTCGCCATCCTCGGCGAGTACGCCAATGGCGACCTCTCGCGCGATGCGCGGCGCCTGCCCCAGTCCCGCGCGGTGCTGCACGAGGCGATGGACGCGGCCAAGGCCAGCCTGCTGGCCATCAACGCCGAGATCCGGCGGCTGGCCGATGCCGCCGCCGCCGGCGACTTCTCCGCGCGCGGTGACCGGACGCGCTACCAGCATGATTTCCGGGCGATGGTCGACGGCCTGAACGCGATGATGGCCACCAGCGACCGTAACCTGGGGCAGCTGTCCACCCTGCTCAAGGCGGTGGCCGACGGCGACCTGACCACGCGCATGGACGGCGACTTCCACGGCGTGTTCGCCCGCATGCGCGACGACGCCAACGCCACCGTGGCCCAGCTCACCTCCATCGTCTCCCGCATCCAGGGCGCCTCCTCGGCCATCTCCACCGCCTCCACCGAGATCGCCTCCGGCAACAACGACCTGTCCCGCCGCACCGAGCAGCAGGCCGCCAACCTGGAAGAAACCGCCGCCTCGATGGAGGAGCTCACCTCCACCGTCAAGCAGAACGCCGACCACGCCCGCCAGGCCAACCAGCTGGCCATCGGCGCGGCCGGAGTGGCTTCCCAGGGCGGCCAGGTCGTCGGCCAGGTCGTCACCACCATGGCCGACATCCAGGCCTCCTCGCGCAAGATCGCCGACATCATCTCG
>NZ_JBEAAK010000002.1:731733-758891 GCF_040446535.1 Pseudoxanthomonas sp. Soil82 | reverse complement strand
GACAACGTGAAGATGGTGGTCACGCTGATCAACCCGGTGGCGATGGACGAAGGCCTGCGCTTCGCGATCCGCGAGGGCGGCCGCACCGTCGGCGCCGGCGTCGTGGCCAAGATCATCAAGTAATTCAGCAAGTTACAGGCGCCGCCCCCTGGGTGGGCGGCCGCCTTACAGCGAAAAGAGGCACAGGAAGTGCCTCGTGTTCGCCGGACAGGGAAGGGTCGCGTGACGTTACGCGCGTAGCAGCCTCACAGGCTGTTGACGCGCATGTTTACGCGTTCTATACTTTTCCGTCTGGGCAGGCCGGCTTGCTGGTCTGCCCGCGCTTTTGGGGCCGGATGGCCCTGGCCGGAATCGTCGCCGATGCGCGGCCGAAGTCTTACGAACCATATCGGGGCAGGCATCCCAGAGGCCTAGCCCGTCGCTCTTTTAACGAAGGAACTCCGTCATGGCGGACCAAAAGATCCGGATTCGGCTCAAGGCGTTCGATCATCGTCTGATCGACCGTTCGGCCAGCGAGATCGTCGAGACGGCCAAGAGGACCGGCGCGCAGGTGCGTGGCCCGATCCCGCTGCCGACCAAGATCGAACGTTACACCGTTCTCGTCTCCCCGCATGCCGACAAGGATGCGCGTGACCAGTACGAGACCCGCACGCACAAGCGCGTGCTCGACATCGTCGACCCCAACGACAAGACCGTGGACGCGCTGATGAAGCTCGAGCTCGCGGCTGGCGTCGACGTCCAGATCAAGCTCGCCTGAGGACTGCCGACATGACGAAGAAGTATTCGTTGGGTCTGGTCGGCCGCAAGGCCGGCATGAGCCGCGTGTTCACTGATGATGGTCGTTCCATCCCGGTGACGCTGATCGAGGCCACCCCGAACCGCATCACCCAGATCAAGACCGTCGAGGCCGATGGTTACAGCGCCGTCCAGGTGACGACCGGCTCGCGCCGCGCCGCCCTGGTCAACAAGCCGCTGGCCGGCCACTACGCCAAGGCCAAGGTCGAAGCCGGCCGCGGCCTGTGGGAGTTCCGCGTCGCCGACGACAAGCTCGGTGACTTCGCCATCGGTGGCGAGATCAAGGCCGACATCTTCGAAGTTGGCCAGATCGTCGACGTCCAGGGCGTGACCAAGGGCAAGGGCTTCCAGGGCACGATCAAGCGCCACAACTTCACCATGGGCGACGCCACCCACGGTAACTCGCTGTCGCATCGCTCGCCGGGTTCGATCGGCCAGCGCCAGACGCCGGGTCGCGTGTTCCCGGGCAAGAAGATGTCCGGTCACATGGGTGCCGAAACCCAGAGCGCGCAGAACCTCGAAGTGGTGCGCGTCGATGCCGAGCGCGGCCTGATCGCCGTTCGCGGCGCCGTCCCGGGTGCACCGGGTGGCGACGTGGTCGTGCGCCCGGCGAGCAAGGCGTAAGGAGAATCACGATGGAACTCACCATTACGGGTAGCGCCAACAAGCTGTCGGTCTCCGACGAAGTGTTCGGCCGCGATTTCAGCGAGGACCTGGTCCACCAGGTCGTCGTCGCCTACCGCAACGCCGGCCGTTCCGGCACCAAGGCGCAGAAGACCCGCGCCGAGGTCAACGGCACCACCAAGAAGTCCAAGAAGCAGAAGGGCGGCGGCGCGCGTCACGGCGCCCTGACGGCCCCGATCTTCGTCGGCGGCGGCGTGACCTTCGCGGCCAAGCCGCGCAGCTTCGCGCAGAAGGTCAACCGCAAGCAGTATCGCGCCGCGATGGCCGCGATCCTGTCCGAGCTGAACCGCCAGGGCCGTCTGAAGGTCGTCGAGTCGTTCGACGTCGAGACCGTCAAGACCAAGGGCCTGATCGAGAAGCTGGCCGGTTTCGACCTGGGCAAGCGCCCGCTGATCGTCACCGAGGATGCCTCCGAGAACCTGTTCCTGTCGGCCCGCAACCTGCCGTACGTGCAGGTCCGCGATGTGCAGGGGCTGGATCCGGTCGCCCTGGTCGGCGCCGATTCCGTGCTGATCACCGCCGATGCGGTCAAGAAGGTCGAGGAGTGGCTGGCATGAGCGCCAACGAGAAAGTTTTCAGCGTGCTGCTCGCGCCGCGCGTGTCCGAGAAGACCGCGCGCCTGCAGGAAGTCAGCAACCAGTACGTGTTCGAGGTTTCGAGCGACGCCACCAAGGCCGACGTCAAGGCCGCCGTGGAGCAGCTGTTCGACGTGAAGGTCGAGTCGGTCAACGTCGTCAACGTGAAGGGCAAGAACAAGTCCTTCCGCTTCCGTTCCGGTCGCCGCGGCGACTGGCGTAAGGCGTACGTGCGCCTGGCCGATGGCCAGAGCATCGACGTGTCCGCCAAGGCCTGAGGGTAAACCCATGCCATTGATGAAATTCAAGCCCACCTCTGCCGGCCGCCGCTCCGCGGTCCGCGTGGTCACGCCCGACCTGCACAAGGGTGCTCCGCACGCCGCGCTGGTCGAGAAGCAGAGCAAGTCCGGTGGCCGCAACCACCACGGCCGCATCACGACCCGCCATGTCGGCGGCGGCCACAAGCAGCACTACCGCCTGATCGACTTCAAGCGCAACAAGGAAGGCATCGTCGCGCGCGTCGAGCGGATCGAGTACGACCCGAACCGCACCGCGCACATCGCCCTGCTGTGCTACGCCGACGGCGAGCGCCGCTACATCATCGCGCCGAAGGGCCTGAAGGCCGGCGACCAGGTGATCGCCGGTTCCGACGCCCCGATCAAGGCCGGCAACACCCTGCCGCTGCGCAACGTCCCGGTCGGTACGACGGTGCATTGCATCGAGCTGAAGCCGGGCAAGGGCGCCCAGATCGCCCGCGCCGCCGGCGCCGGCGTGCAGTTGGTGGCCCGCGAGGCCGGTTACGCGCTGCTCCGCCTGCGTTCGGGCGAGATGCGCAAGGTGCCGGTCGAGTGCCGCGCCACCATCGGCGAAGTCGGCAACGACGAGCACAATCTGGAGAAGCTGGGCAAGGCTGGCGCCAAGCGCTGGCGTGGCGTGCGCCCGACCGTTCGCGGCGCGGCCATGAACCCGGTCGACCACCCGCACGGCGGTGGTGAGGCCAAGGCCGGCCAGGGCAACCCGCACCCGGTCACCCCGTGGGGCGTGCCGACCAAGGGTTACAAGACGCGCAAGAACAAGCGCACCCAGCAGTTCATCGTGCGCGATCGCAGGAGCTAATCGGCCATGCCACGTTCCCTCAAGAAAGGCCCGTTCGTCGATCACCACCTCGTCAAGAAGGTGGAAGCCGCGGGCGGCACCAAGAAGCCGATCAAGACCTGGTCGCGCCGTTCCATGATCCTGCCGGAAATGGTGGGGTTCACGATCGCTGTGCATAACGGCAAGAACCATGTCCCGGTCCTCGTGAACGAGAACATGGTCGGCCACAAGCTCGGCGAGTTTGCCGTCACCCGGACCTTCAAGGGTCACGGCGGCGACAAGAAGTCGAAGT
Source organism: Pseudoxanthomonas sp. Soil82 (assembly GCF_040446535.1). NCBI lineage: Bacteria > Pseudomonadati > Pseudomonadota > Gammaproteobacteria > Lysobacterales > Lysobacteraceae > Pseudoxanthomonas > Pseudoxanthomonas sp. Soil82. The sequence goes on along the minus strand of NZ_JBEAAK010000002.1, from coordinate 755,450 downwards.
AAGGAGAGATGACCATGGAAGCGAAAGCCATCCTGCGCACCGCGCGCATCTCCCCGCAGAAGGCCCGCCTGGTCGCCGACCAGGTGCGCGGCCTGCCGGCCGAACGGGCCGTCAACCTGCTGAAGTTCTCCGACAAGAAGGCCGCCGCCCTGATCAAGAAGGTGGTGGAGTCTGCGATCGCCAACGCCGAGAACAACCAGGGCGCGGACGTCGACGCGCTGAAGGTCAAGACCATCATGGTCGACGAAGGTCCGACGCTGAAGCGCTTCATGGCGCGTGCGAAGGGTCGCGGCACCCGCATCCTGAAGCGGACCAGCCACATCACCGTCGTCGTCGGAGAGGGCAAGTAATATGGGTCACAAAGTTCACCCCACCGGCATCCGTCTTGGCATCGCCAAGGACTGGAATTCGAAGTGGTACGCCGACAAGGGCGAGTACGCCCAGTACCTGGCGGCCGACCTGAAGGTGCGCGAGATGCTGCGCAAGAAGCTGGCGCAGGCCGGGATCAGCAAGATCCTGATCGAGCGCCCGGCCAAGACCGCGCGCGTCACGATCCACACCGCCCGCCCGGGCGTGGTGATCGGCAAGCGTGGCGAGGACATCGAGAAGCTGCGCAAGGAAGTCAGCGAGCTGATGGGCGTCCCGGCGCACATCAACGTGACCGAGGTCCGCAAGCCGGAACTCGACGCGCAGCTGGTCGCCGAGTCGATCGCGCAGCAGCTCGAGCGCCGCATCATGTTCCGTCGCGCGATGAAGCGCGCCGTCGGCAACGCGATGCGCCTGGGCGCCCTGGGCATCAAGGTAAACGTCGCCGGCCGCCTGAACGGCGCCGAGATCGCGCGTTCGGAGTGGTACCGCGAAGGCCGCGTGCCGCTGCATACCCTGCGCGCGGACATCGACTACGGGTTTGCCGAGGCTCACACCACCTATGGCGTGATCGGCATCAAGGTATGGGTCTACAAGGGCGAGATCTTCGACTTCGCCCAGGTCGGACAGGAGAAGCAGGAAGAAGCCAGCAGCCCGCGCGGCGAGCGCGGCGACCGCGAGCGTCCCTCCCGTCCCGCACGTGAAGCGAGGTAACGGCGATGTTGCAACCCAAGCGAACCAAGTTCCGCAAGCAGTTCAAGGGCCGTAACGAGGGCCTGAGCTGGAGCGCCAACGCCGTTTCCTTCGGCGAGTACGGTCTGAAGGCCACCGCCCACGGCCGCCTGACCGCGCGCCAGATCGAGGCGGCTCGCCGCACGATCAGCCGCTACGTCAAGCGCGGCGGCAAGATGTGGATCCGCGTGTTCCCGGACAAGCCGATCACCCAGAAGCCGATCGAAGTCCGCATGGGCTCGGGCAAGGGTAACGTCGAGTACTGGGTGGCCCAGATCCAGCCCGGCCGCATGATCTATGAAATCGAGGGAGTGCCGGAAGACCAGGCGCGCGAGGCGTTCCGCCTGGCGGCCGCCAAGCTCTCGGTCACCACCACCTTCGTGACCCGCACGGTGCGCTAATGGCTACGATCAACGAACTCCGCGAAAAGTCGGCTGACCAGCTGAAGGCCCACCTGCTGGATCTGCGCAAGGAGCAATTTTCCCTGCGCATGCAGAAGGCGACCGGCCAGCTGTCGAAGACCCACGAAACCAGCCGGGTGCGCCGCGAGATCGCGCGCGTGAAGACCCTGCTCGGCAGCAACCAGTAAGGGATCGCAGCGATGAGCGACAACAACAACAAGGCGCTGCGCACGGTCGAAGGCCGCGTGATCAGCAACAAGATGGACAAGACGGTAACCATCCTCGTCGAGCGCCAGGTCAAGCACGCCCTGTACGGCAAGTACATCAAGCGCTCGACCAAGCTCCACGCCCACGATGCGGACAACAGCTGCAACGAAGGTGACGTGGTGCGCGTGACCGAGATCGCGCCGATGTCCAAGACCAAGAACTGGCGCGTGGTGGAAATCGTCACCCGCGCGGTCGAATAAGGGAGATCTGAATCATGATCCAGATGCAGAGCTACCTCGACGTGGCCGACAACTCGGGTGCCAAGGAACTGATGTGCATCAAGGTGCTCGGCGGCTCCAAGCGCCGCTACGCGGGCATCGGCGACATCATCAAGGTGACCGTCAAGGACGCGATCCCGCGCGGCAAGGTCAAGAAGGGTGAAGTCTACGACGCCGTCGTGGTCCGTACCCGCAAGGGCGTCCGTCGTGCCGACGGCTCGCTCATCCGCTTCGATGGCAACGCTGCCGTCCTGCTGAACAACAAGCAGGAGCCGATCGGTACCCGCATCTTCGGACCGGTGACCCGTGAGCTGCGTTCCGAGAAGTTCATGAAGATCGTCTCGCTCGCGCCTGAAGTGCTCTGAGCGGAGGAAGCAGACATGGCTAACCGTATCAAGAAGGGCGACCAGGTGGTCGTCACGACCGGCAAGGACAAGGGCAAGCAGGGCGAGGTGGTGCGTGTGGATGGCGACCGCGTGGTCGTTTCCAACGTCAACCTGGTCAAGCGGCACACCAAGCCGAACCCGCAGGCGGGCGTCGCCGGCGGCGTGGTCGAGCGCGAGAGCTCGATCCACATTTCCAACGTGATGCCGGTCAACCCTGCCACTGGCAAGGGCGAGCGGATCGGATTCAAGGTCCTGGAGGATGGACGCAAACTGCGTGTGTTCCGCTCCAGTGGTGAGGCGCTCGACGCCTGAGGAATGAAGCAATGACCACGCGGCTCGAAAAGATCTACAAGGAACAGGTTGTGCCGGCTCTCATGGAGAAGTTCGGCTACACCAACCCCATGGAAGTCCCCAAGCTCGTCAAGATCACGCTGAACATGGGCGTGGGCGAAGCGGCTGCCAACAAGAAGGTGCTCGAGAACGCCGTCGCCGACCTGGCCAAGATCACCGGCCAGAAGCCGGTGACGACCAAGTCGCGCGTCTCGGTGGCCTCGTTCAAGATCCGTGACGGCTGGCCGATCGGCTGCAAGGTCACCCTGCGGCGCCACCAGATGTTCGAGTTCCTGGATCGCCTGATCAGCGTCTCGCTGCCGCGCGTCCGCGACTTCCGCGGCGTGTCGGGCCGCTCGTTCGACGGCCGTGGCAACTTCAACATGGGCGTGAAGGAACAGATCATCTTCCCGGAAATCGACTTCGACGCCGTCGACGCGATCCGCGGCATGGATATCGCCATCACCACGACCGCCAAGACCGACGCCGAAGCGAAGGCGCTGCTCGAAGCGTTCAAGTTCCCGTTCCGCAATTAAGGGTTAGACACATGGCAAAGACCTCGATGGTCAACCGCGACGTGAAGCGGGAAAAGCTGGCCAAGAAGTACGCGGCCAAGCGTGACGCCCTGAAGGCGGTCATCGCGAGCCAGACCGCTTCGTACGACGAGAAGGCCGAGGCGGTCGTCAAGCTGCAGAAGCTGCCGCGTGACTCCTCGCCGAGCCGTCAGCGCAACCGCTGCGAGCTGTCCGGCCGCCCGCGTGGCGTCTACAGCAAGTTCGGCCTGGGCCGGAACAAGCTGCGCGAAGCCACCATGCGCGGCGACGTGCCCGGCCTGCGCAAGGCCAGCTGGTAAGACGGGCGTGGCGACCCCCGGTCGCCCGACCGGGTGCTGTAACCGGCAAGCCGGCCCAAGGGCCGGTTTTCCTGCTATTATTCCGCGCTTCCCCCGGCCAGCCGGGGATGGCCAAGGGCCCTGGCCCCTTCCAGGAACAATCCAGATTTCGCGAAAGCGGATATCGGTGCACTCAAGGAACCATTCATGAGCATGACTGATCCCATCGCCGACATGCTGGTCCGCATCAAGAATGCGGCCGCTGTGGGCAAGCCGACGGTGAAGCTGCCGTCCTCGAAGATCAAGGTCGCCATCGCCAACGTCCTCAAGGACGAAGGCTACATCTCGGACCTGCGCGTCACCCAGGGCGAGAACAACAAGGCCGAACTCGAGATCGTGCTGAAGTACTTCGAAGGCCGCCCGGTCATCGACCAGCTCAAGCGCGCCTCGCGCTCGGGCCTGCGCCTGTACCGCGGCAAGAGCGACCTGCCGAAGGTCCTCGGCGGCCTCGGCGTGGCCATCATCTCCACCTCCCAGGGCATCATGACCGACAAGCAGGCGCGCAACGCCGGCGTGGGCGGCGAAGTCCTGTGCTACGTGGCCTAATCGAAGGAGTACGACGAGCATGTCCCGCGTAGCCAAGAAGCCGATCGCCCTCCCGAAGGGCGTCGAACTGAACATCCAGGACACCAGCGTCAGCGCCAAGGGTCCGAAGGGCACGCTGTCGCTGGCCAAGCCGGCCGGCGTGCAGATCGCCGTCGAGGACGGCAATGCCGTGCTGTCGGCCAACGATGCCTCGCTGGTCCCGCTGACCGGCACCGTGCGCGCGATCCTGGCCAACATGGTCAAGGGCGTTTCGGAAGGCTTCGAGCGCAAGCTCGAGCTGGTCGGCGTCGGTTACCGCGCCGCGATGCAGGGCAAGGACCTGAGCCTGTCGCTCGGTTTCTCGCATCCGGTCGTGTACGCGGCGCCGGAAGGCATCACCATCACCACGCCGACCCAGACCGAGATCCTGGTCCAGGGCGCGGACAAGCAGCTGGTGGGCGAAGTCGCCGCCAAGATCCGCGCTTACCGCAAGCCCGAGCCGTACAAGGGCAAGGGCGTGAAGTACTCCGACGAAGTCATCATCCGCAAGGAAGCCAAGAAGGCGTAAGTGTTCGCGGGTCGTCCACTCGAGCCCGGCCGTCGGCCGGAAGTCCCGGCAGCGCCCCGCACCATCCTTCAGCTTCCACGAGGTAAATACACATGAGCATCAAGAACGACGCCCGTCTGCGCCGCGCCAAGTCCACCCGGGCCCACATCCGCAAGCTCGGCGTGCCGCGCCTGTCGGTGCTGCGCACCGGCCAGCACCTGTACGCCCAGCTGTTCACCGCCGATGGCGCCAAGGTCATCGCGGCCGCCAACACCCTGCAGGCCGACGTCAAAGAAGGCCTGAAGAACGGCAAGAACAGCGACGCCGCCGCCAAGGTCGGCAAGCTGATCGCCGAGCGCGCCAAGGCCGCGGGCATCGAGAAGGTCGCCTTCGACCGCTCCGGCTACCGCTACCACGGCCGCATCAAGGCGCTGGCCGACGCCGCCCGCGAGGGTGGCCTGCAGTTCTGATCCAGCGGGCCCGCTACGGCGGGCCCCGACCTGCCGGCGCAGGGTGCGCCGGACGCCGTCCTCCTTCTGCGGGGGCGTGACGTTGCACCGCGACAGCCCACAACCATAAGCGGCCACGAGCCGTACATATCCAGACAACCAAGGAATCACAGCAATGGCAGAAGAGCGTCAGCCGCGGGGCCGCGATCGCGACCGCAACCGCGAAGAGAAAGTCGACGACGGCATGATCGAGAAGCTGGTCGCGGTCAACCGCGTCAGCAAGACCGTCAAGGGCGGCCGCCAGTTCACCTTCACCGCGCTGACCGTGGTCGGCGACGGCGACGGCAAGGTCGGTTTCGGCTACGGCAAGGCCCGCGAGGTCCCGGTCGCCATCCAGAAGTCGATGGAATACGCGCGCAAGGGCATGCTGACCGTCGACCTGAACAACGGCACCCTGTGGCACCCGGTGAAGGCCGGCCACGGCGCAGCTCGCGTGTTCATGCAGCCGGCCTCCGAAGGTACCGGCGTGATCGCCGGCGGCGCCATGCGCGCCGTCCTGGAAGCGGTCGGCGTGAAGAACGTGCTGGCCAAGGCGGTCGGTTCGCGCAACCCGATCAACCTGGTCCGCGCCACCCTGGCCGGCCTGGAAGCCATGCAGTCGCCGACCCGCATTGCGGCCAAGCGCGGCAAGAAGGCGGAGGAACTCCTCAATGGCTAACGAGTCCAACAAGACCGTCAAGGTGCGCCTGGTGCGCGGCCTGCGCGGCACCCAGTCCCGCCACCGCCTGTCGGTGAAGGCCCTGGGCCTGAACAAGCTCAACGACGTGCGCGAGCTGAAGGACAGCCCGCAGGTCCGCGGTCTGATCAACCAGCTGCACTACCTGGTGCGGGTCGAGGACTAAGGAGAACACCATGCGTCTCAACACTCTCAAGCCCGCAGAGGGCGCCCGCCAGGAGCGGACCCGCGTCGGTCGCGGTATCGGCTCCGGCCTGGGCAAGACCGCCGGCCGCGGCCACAAGGGCTCTTTCGCCCGCTCCGGCAAGGGCAAGATCAAGGCAGGCTTCGAAGGCGGCCAGACCCCGATGCAGCGTCGCCTGCCGAAGGTCGGCTTCCGCTCGGTTACCGCCAAGGACACCGCCGAAGTGCTGCTTTACAAGCTCGACCTGGTCGAAGGCGACACCGTCGACTTCGCCACGCTGAAGGCGGCCAAGCTGGTTCCGTCGACGGCCAAGCGCGCCAAGATCGTCAAGAAGGGCGAGCTGTCGCGCAAGCTGACCATCAAGGGCGTGCAGGTGACCGCGGGTGCCAAGACCGCGATCGAAGCCGCCGGCGGCAGCATCGAGGAGTAAGAAGCACATGGCGCAAGCTGGCATCGGCAATCTCGGCAGCGGCCTGGGCAAGTTCACCGAACTTCGCCAGCGCCTGCTGTTCGTGCTGGGTGCGTTGGTCGTCTACCGGATCGGCTGCTTCGTGCCGGTCCCGGGCGTCAACCCCGATGCCATGCTCGCCATGATGCAGGCGCAGGGCGGCGGCATCGTGGACATGTTCAACATGTTCTCGGGCGGCGCCCTGCACCGCTTCAGCATTTTCGCGCTCAACGTGATGCCGTACATCTCGGCGTCGATCGTGATGCAGCTGGCCGTCCATATCTTCCCGGCGCTGAAGGCGCTGCAGAAAGAGGGCGAGTCCGGCCGCCGCAAGATCACCCAGTACTCGCGCGTCGGCGCGGTGCTGCTGGCGGTGGTGCAGGGCGGGAGCATCGCCATGGCGCTGCAGAACCAGACCGCGCCGGGTGGCGTGCCGGTCGTCTATACCCCGGGCATCGGCTTCGTCCTGACCGCGGTGGTGGCGCTGACCGCCGGCACCATCTTCCTGATGTGGCTGGGCGAGCAGGTCACCGAGCGCGGCATCGGCAACGGCGTGTCGCTGATCATCTTCGCGGGCATCGTCGCCGGCCTGCCGTCGGCGGTGATCCAGACCGTGCAGGCCTACCAGAACGGCAGCCTCAACTTCCTGTCGCTGCTGCTGATCGTGGTGGTGGTGCTGGGCTTCACCTGGTTCGTGGTGTTCGTCGAGCGCGGCCAGCGCCGGATCACGGTCAACTACGCGCGGCGCCAAGGTGGCCGCAACGCGTACATGAACCAGACCTCGTTCCTGCCGCTCAAGCTCAACATGTCTGGCGTGATCCCGGCGATCTTCGCCTCCAGCATCCTGGCGTTCCCGGCGACGCTGAGCATGTGGTCCGGCCAGGCCACGCAGGCGACCTGGCTGCAGCGCGTGTCCAATGCGCTGGCCCCGGGCGAGCCGCTGCACATGATCGTGTTCGCCGCGCTGATCACCGGTTTCGCGTTCTTCTATACCGCGCTGGTGTTCAACTCGCAGGAAACCGCGGACAACCTGAAGAAGTCGGGTGCGCTGATCCCGGGCATCCGGCCGGGCAAGGCCACCGCCGACTACATCGACGGCGTGCTGACCCGCCTGACCGCCGCCGGCGCCGCGTACCTGGTGATCGTCTGCCTCCTGCCGGAGGTGATGCGCACCCAGCTCAACACGTCGTTCTACTTCGGCGGCACCTCGCTGCTGATCGTGGTGGTCGTGGTGATGGACTTCATCGCCCAGATCCAGGCCCACCTGATGTCGCACCAGTACGAGAGCCTTCTGAAGAAGGCCAACCTCAAGGGTGGCTCCCGCGGCGGTCTCGCCCGGGGCTGACCCCAGATTCCATCCCGGCGGACCCATTCCGCCGGCATCCGGACATGACCGGATCAACCAAATGGGCGGCCCTCGCGACGTCTCGCGCGAGGGTGAGATTCTGCGGTGCCGCGCTGGAGTAGCGCGGCCGGCCACCGGGCAACCGGGCGGTCAGCGGGATCCGGCGCCGGAGCATGGGCACACTCCCCATGCCGGGTCCAGGGCCTTCGGGCCCCGGGCTTCCAAGTAATCCGGGACATTGATAGAATTCGCAGTTCACTTTTGAACCATCCTGTCGGGCGTGCCATGGGCGCGTGCCGACCCTCAAGTTTGGAGATCGCGTCATGGCGCGTATTGCAGGCGTCAACCTGCCGACCCAGAAGCACGTCTGGGTGGGATTGCAGAGCATCTTTGGCATCGGCCGGACCCGGTCGAAGAAGGTGTGCGAAGCCGCGGGTGTGGCTTCCAACACCAAGATCCGTGACCTGTCCGAGCCCGAAGTCGAGCGCCTGCGCGCCGAAGTCGGCAAGTACGTGGTCGAAGGCGACCTGCGTCGCGAAATCGGCATCGCCATCAAGCGACTGATGGACCTGGGCTGCTACCGCGGCCTGCGTCACCGTCGTGGCCTGCCCCTGCGCGGCCAGCGCACCCGCACCAACGCCCGCACCCGCAAGGGTCCGCGCAAGGCGATCAGGAAGTAAGGGATACCGACCATGGCAAAGCCGGCAGCAGCCAAGACCAAGAAGAAGATCAAGCGCGTCGTCACCGACGGCATCGCGCATGTCCATGCTTCTTTCAACAACACCATCGTGACGATCACCGACCGCCAGGGCAACGCGCTCTCGTGGGCGACTTCGGGCGGCGCGGGTTTCCGCGGCTCGCGCAAGTCGACCCCGTTCGCCGCGCAGGTCGCCGCCGAGAAGGCCGGCAAGGCCGCGCTCGACTACGGTGTGAAGTCGCTTGAAGTCCGCATCAAGGGGCCGGGCCCGGGTCGTGAATCGGCCGTCCGCTCGCTCAACAACGTGGGCTACAAGATCACCAACATCATCGACGTGACGCCAATCCCGCACAACGGGTGCCGTCCGCCGAAGAAGCGTCGCGTCTAAGGGGGCGATAAGAAATGGCTCGTTATATCGGTCCTACCTGTAAGCTCGCGCGCCGCGAAGGCGCCGATCTTTCCCTCAAGAGCCCGGCCCGTGCGCTGGACTCCAAGTGCAAGCTGGAGCAGAAGCCCGGCCAGCACGGCGCGACCGCGCGCAAGGGCAAGCTGTCCGACTACGCCACCCAGCTGCGCGAGAAGCAGAAGGTCAAGCGTATCTACGGCCTGCTGGAGCGCCAGTTCCGCAACTACTACAAGAAGGCCTCGACCAAGAAGGGCAACACCGGCGAGAACCTGCTGCAGCTGCTGGAAACCCGCCTGGACAACGTGATCTACCGCATGGGTTTCGCGGTCACGCGTCCGTCGGCGCGCCAGCTGGTCAGCCACCGCGGCGTGCTGGTCAACGGCAAGCCGGTGAACCTGCCGTCGTACCAGGTCAAGGCCGGCGACGCGATCGCCCTGTCCGAGAAGGCGCAGAAGCAGCTGCGCGTCCAGGAAGCCCTGACCGTGGCCGAGCAGCACGACATGACCCCGTCGTGGATCGAGGTCGACGCCAAGAAGTTCGCCGGCGTGTTCAAGGCCGTCCCGGACCGGGCCGACCTGCCGGCCGACATCAACGAAGCGCTGATCGTCGAGCTGTACTCGAAGTAACAGTGGCTGGCCGCCGCGCCCTCCCGGGCGCGGCGCCGCATCCCACACCCCGGCCGGATCGCGTCGCCCCGCCTTCCGGCCGCCCCCGGATGACGGGGCCACAAGCCAGAGCCGGCGGTTCCCAGATCGTCGGCTCATTGCAGGAGAATCCGCAACATGACGGTTACCGCCAACCAGGTCCTGCGTCCCCGCGGACCGCAGATCGAACGCCTCACCGACAATCGCGCCAAGATCGTGATCGAACCGCTCGAGCGCGGTTACGGCCACACGCTGGGCAACGCGCTGCGCCGCGTCCTGCTGTCCTCGATCCCCGGCTTCGCGATCACCGAGGTCGAGATCGACGGCGTGCTGCACGAGTACACCACGGTCGAAGGCCTGCAGGAGGACGTGCTGGAAGTCCTGCTGAACCTGAAGGACGTCGCCATCCGCATGCACAACGGCGAGAGCGCCACCCTGAGCCTGTCCAAGCAGGGTCCGGGCGTGGTCACCGCCGGTGACATCAAGACCGACCACAACGTCGAGATCCTCAACGTCGACCACGTGATCTGCCACCTCACCAAGGACACGGCGCTGAACATGCGCCTGAAGATCGAGCGCGGCTTCGGCTACCAGCCGGCGACTGCCCGTCGCCGTCCGGACGAGGAAACCCGCACGATCGGCCGCCTGGTCCTGGACGCCTCGTTCTCACCGGTCCGCCGCGTCGCCTACGCCGTGGAAGCCGCGCGCGTGGAGCAGCGCACCGACCTGGACAAGCTGGTCCTGGACATCGAGACCAACGGCACGATCGACGCCGAGGAAGCCGTGCGCACCGCCGCCGACATCCTCAGCGACCAGCTGTCGGTGTTCGGTGACTTCACCCATCGCGACCGTGGCGCCGCCAAGGCCACCCCGACCGGCGTGGATCCGGTGCTGCTGCGCCCGATCGACGACCTCGAGCTGACCGTGCGTTCGGCCAACTGCCTCAAGGCCGAGAGCATCTACTACATCGGCGACCTGATCCAGAAGACCGAGGTCGAGCTGCTCAAGACCCCGAACCTGGGCAAGAAGTCGCTAACCGAGATCAAGGAAGTCCTCGCCCAGCGCGGCCTTTCGCTCGGCATGAAGCTCGAGAACTGGCCGCCGGCGGGCGTCGCCGCCCACGGCATGCTGGGTTAAGGCGAGTCCCTCGCAAGAGCCCGCACATCCGTGTGCGGGTGTCCAACTGCAACACCGCAACACCGTTCCCGCATCCATCGCGATGCGGGAACGTTTCGGCGCCGACGGGCCTAAAGGCCCGCGGCGACTCACCGGCCAAGGAGTGCCGGTTCGGGCCAGCGCAGTCCACAGCAGCACCGCCTGGATGGCGACAGCGAACCACAACCGCCACAACATTCCACAGGAACCACGACCATGCGCCACCAGAAAGCCGGCCGCAAGTTCAGCCGCACCAGCGCCCACCGCGAAGCGATGTTCAAGAACATGGCCGCCTCGCTGTTCAAGCACGAATTGATCAAGACCACCCTGCCCAAGGCCAAGGAACTGCGCCGCGTCGCCGAGCCGCTGATCACCCTGGCCAAGGTCGACAGCGTCGCCAACCGCCGCCTGGCGTTCGCCCGCCTGCGTGACAAGGAAGCCGTCGGCAACCTGTTCACCATGCTGGGCCCGCGCTACCAGGGCCGCCCGGGCGGCTACCTGCGCATCCTCAAGTGCGGCTTCCGCGCCGGCGACAACGCGCCGATGGCGTATGTCGAGCTGGTCGATCGCCCGCAGGCCGCCGAGTAATCCGGCACGGCACATTCCGTCCGCCGTCCCCGTGGCGGGCGGGATCGAAAGCCCCGGCACCGCCGGGGCTTTTTCGTTTCAGGCGCGACGATTACCGCTGCGGCCCCGGATGCGGAATAATCGCTGCATCTTCCCTGCGGGCGGCGGCCCCGATCCTGCCAATGAATCCTTTCCGCTGGAGTTTCCGCGCGCAGTTCCTCGCCGGCTTCCTCGGTTGCGTCGCGCTTATCGGCTACGCGATCTATACCCAGCTCTACCAGGGCCTGGAACCATGCCCACTGTGCATCTTCCAGCGCATCGCCTACGCGGCGCTGGGACTGGTGTTCCTGCTCGGCGGCCTGCATGCGCCGCGCTCCCCGGGCGGCCGCGGCTTCTACGGCGTACTGGTGCTGCTGGCGTCGGCCGTCGGCATCGGCATCGCCGGCCGCCATGTGTGGCTGCAATCCCTGCCCAAGGAGCTGGCGCCGTCGTGCGGTCCGCCCCTGTCGTTCCTGCAGGAAACACACGGCCCGCTCGAGCTGGTGCGCAAGGTGCTCACGGGCACCGGCAACTGCGGCGATGTCGACTGGACCCTGTTCGGCCTCAGCATGCCGGCCTGGAGCCTGGCCGGCTTCGTCCTTCTGGCGCTGTGGGGCCTGTTCGCGGCGTTCCGGCGTCGCAAGGGCCGCAACCGCCTGTGATCCTCCTTCCCACGCGAACCCGCCCATGAGCACGCCCGAGCGCACCCTGCACGCCGTCGACCTGGCGCAGAGCTGGTCGCCTTCCAGCTGGCGCGCCCGTCCGGCGCTGCAATTGCCGCAGTACCCCGATGCAGCCGCGCTGGAGTTGGCGCTGGCCGAGCTGCGGCAGCTGCCGCCACTGGTGACATCGTGGGAGATCTTCGCGCTGAAGAAGCAGCTCGCCGAAGCGCAGGAGGGCAAGCGTTTCCTGCTGCAGGGCGGCGACTGCGCCGAGAACTTCGGTGACTGCGAGTCCGGCACCATTTCCAACCGGCTCAAGGTGCTGCTGCAGATGAGCCTGGTGCTGGTCCATGGCCTGCGGCTGCCGGTGGTCCGCGTCGGCCGCTTCGCCGGCCAGTACGCCAAGCCGCGATCGGCCGACCTGGAAACCCGCGGCGAGGTCAGCCTTCCGAGTTATCGCGGCGACGTGGTCAACGGCCCGGCGTTCACGGCGGAAGCGCGCGTGCCCGATCCCCGGCGCATGATCACCGCCCATGCGCGCTCGGCGATGACGATGAACTTCGTGCGCGCGCTGATCGACGGCGGTTTCGCCGACCTGCATCATCCCGAGTACTGGAGCCTGAGCTGGGTCGGCTGCTCGCCGCTGGCCGAGGACTACCAGAAGATGGTGAACTCGATCGGCGACGCCGTGCGGTTCATGGAGACGCTGGCCGGCGTGGAGGTGCACAACCTCAACCGGATCGATTTCTACACCTCGCACGAAGCCCTGTTGCTGCCGTACGAGGAGGCGCTGACCCGGCAGGTACCGCGGCAGTGGGGCTGGTTCAACCTGTCCACGCACTATCCGTGGATCGGCATGCGCACCGCCGCGCTGGACGGCGCCCACGTGGAGTACTTCCGCGGCATCCGCAACCCGATCGCGATCAAGGTGGGTCCGTCGGTGCAGCCGGACCAGCTGTTGCGCCTGGTCGAGGTGCTCAACCCGGACGACGAGCCGGGGCGGCTGACCTTCATCCACCGCATGGGGGCCGCCCAGATCGCGGACCGGCTGCCGCCGCTGCTCGATGCCGTCCGCCGCGACGGTCGGCGCGTGCTGTGGGTCTGCGATGCGATGCATGGCAACACCGAGAGCACTGCCAACGGCTACAAGACCCGCCGCTTCGCCAATATCCTGTCCGAGGTGGAGCAGTCCTTCGACCTGCATGCAGCCGCCGGGACGCGCCTGGGTGGCGTGCACCTGGAGCTCACCGGGGAGGACGTAACCGAATGCACCGGTGGGGCGCGCGAACTGACCGAGGTCGACCTCGAGCGCGCCTACCGCTCCTCCGTGGACCCGCGGCTCAACTACGAGCAGTCGCTGGAGATCGCGATGGCGATCGTGCGCAAGCAGGGCCAGCGCAGCGGCGACGCATCGACCTGAGCCACGCGCGCCAGGGCACGCAAGGATAGGGCTTGGCGCTGCAGCAGCGGGGCGCCCCGCGTATCGCCGCGTCTCGCTCATCCTCGAAAGGCACTCAACGCGCGCTGCGACCTTCCGTGGCGTGCCGGCGCAGCCGACGCCGCCATCACCCCGGATCCTGCAGGATGGGAAGCCATCGCGCGTTCCATCGCGTGGCTCCTGCCTGGAGCCACACGCGTGCCACGCGCACCTTCCCGAGCCCCCACAGGAGGAGAACGATGGACGCATGGAGTTGGAGCCATTGGGGAGACTACGTGGTCCCATTGGGCGGGGCGCTGCTGCTCGGCCTCCTCGTCCATTTCGGATTGCGCCTGCTTGCGCGCCGAGCCGCCCAGCGCGACTCCAGCCGGGCGCGCTGGGTGCGGGTGGTGACCGTGCCCATGGCATTCGCGCTGCCGCTGCTGTTCGTGAGCGTGGCGGTACGCACGGTGCCGATGCCCGAATCGCAGCTGGAGCTGTGGATCCACCTGCTGCGCCTGGCGTTGCTCGCCTGCGTCACCTGGCTGCTGGTGCGCATCGTCGGGGCGATCGAGTCCTCGATCCTGCGCCGCAATCCGATGGAGATTGCCGACAACCTGCATGCGCGGCGGATCCAGACCCAGGCGCGGGTGCTCAGCCGCATCGCCATGGGCACCATCATCCTGCTCGGCGTCTCCCTGGCGCTGATGACGTTTCCCGCGGTGCGCCAGATCGGCACCACGCTGCTGGCCTCGGCCGGCATCATGGGCCTGGTGGCCGGCATCGCCGCACGGCCGGTGTTCGGCAACCTGATCGCCGGCCTGCAGATCGCGCTGGCGCAGCCGATCCGCCTGGACGACGTGGTGATCGTGGAGGGCGAGTGGGGGCGGATCGAGGAGATCTCCAGCACGTACGTCGTGGTGCGCATCTGGGACGAGCGCAGGATGGTGGTGCCGTTGTCCTGGTTCATCGAGAACCCGTTCCAGAACTGGACGCGCAGCACAGCGCAGATGCTGGGTACGGCGTTCCTGTGGCTCGACTACCGCACGCCGATGGACCAGGTCCGCGCGGAGCTTGAGCGCATCTGCCACGACGATCCGCGCTGGGATGGCCGCGTCTGCATCGCCCAGGTCACCGAAACCAGCGAGCACGTCATGCAGGTGCGGTTGCTGGTCAGCGCAAGGGATTCGGGCGAGGCATTCGACCTGCGTTGCGCGGTGCGCGAGCGGATGATCGCCTTCCTGGCCGAGCACCACCCGCAGGCGTTGCCGAGGTTGCGTGCGCAGGTCGAACGGCACGCAGAGGCTGCCGGTTCCTCGCCGGCGCAACTGCCGGCGGCCGGCATCCCGAGTTCGCCGCGTGCCGAAGACGTCGACGACCTGCCCGGAACGCCATGAGACGAGGCTTCAGCGGGCGTTGCCCGGCGCAACGGATTGCGGGCCGCCCGCTGCAAATCCCGGAGGATGGCGCGCACGGGTGAGTTGTTCGTAGGCATGACCGATGCGCAGCAACCGCGCCTCGCTCCATGCCGGGCCGATGAAGGTCAGGCCCAGCGGCAGGCCATCGCTGTGGCCCATCGGCACGGTCAGCGCGGGATAGCCGGCGACCGCTGCGGCGCCGTAGCCGCTGCCGGGGAAGTGGTCGCCATGCGCCGGATCGACCGGCCAGGCCAACCCCGTGGTCGGCGCTACGAGGACATCCAGCTGCTGCGCCTCCAGCGCGGCATCGATGCCTTCCGGTCCCGCCAGGCGACGGGCCCGCGTGCGCGCGGAGATGTAGTCGGGTGAAGCCAGGCCGGTGCGGGCGTCGGCCTGCTCGAACAGGTCCTGGCCGAACAGGGGCATCACCTGGGGCGCATGCGCGCGGTTGTAGTCGATCAGTGCCCGCAGGCTCTGCACCGGCGCCTGCCGCTGGCGCAGGTACTGCTCCAGCGCCGGCTTGAACTCGGACAGCAGTACTTCGCGCTCGTCGTCCCGCCACTGGTCCTGGGTGGGAATGCGTGCGTCGACCACGACCGCGCCGGCATCGCGCATCGCCGCCACCGCACGCTCGGTCGCCGTGGCCGCCTCGGGCGAGATCGACAGGCGGTCGCGGAGCAGCCCGATGCGCACGCCGCGCAGGCTGGCGCCGCGCAGCTGCTGCGCGTAGTCGAAACTGGCCAGCACGCTGTTGTCGGCGGTGGCCGGATCGGCTGGATCGCGACCGGCGATCGCCGCCAGCAGGATCGCGGCATCCTCCACGCTGCGCGCCATCGGCCCGGCGGTGTCCTGGCTGGGTGCTATCGGCACGATGCCGTTGCGGCTGACCAGACCGACGGTCGGCTTCAGCCCCACCACGCCGTTGACCGCGGCGGGGCAGAGGATGCTGCCGTCGGTCTCCGTGCCGATGCCGACCGCGGTCATGTTCGCCGCCACCGCCACCGCCGTGCCCGAGCTGGAACCACAAGGGGAGCGGTCCAGCGCGTAGGGATTGCGCGCCTGCCCACCGATCGAACTCCAGCCGGACAGCGAGCGGCTGGAGCGGAAATTGGCCCATTCGCTGAGGTTGGCCTTGCCCAGGACCACCGCGCCGGCCTCGCGCAGCCGCGCCACCAGGAATGCGTCGTGCGCCGGCCGCAGCTCGGCCAGGGCAAGCGACCCGGCGGTGGTGGCCATGGGCGTGGCGTCGATGTTGTCCTTGAGCAGGACCGGGATGCCATGCAGGGGGCCGCGCACGCGCCCCGCGGCGCGCTCGGCGTCGAGCGCAGCGGCGTCGGCGCGTGCGCGTGGATTGAGGCTGATGATCGCATTGAGGCGCGGGCCATTGCGGTCGAGCTCGATGATCCGCGCCAGGTAGGCCTGCACCAGCGCGTGGCTGCTGGTTTCGCCGCGGGCCATTGCCGCCTGCAGGTCGGCGATGCCGGCTTCGGCATAGGCGAAGCCGGTGGTGGATGGCGTCGGTCGTGCGGCGTCCTGCGCTGCCTCCGGATCGGGCCGACAGGCCGATGCCAGGCAGCACAGGACGGCGATGACCAGCCATGTGGTCGGGCGCATCGAACTCTCCCCGGAGCCTCCGGAAAGAGCCTACGACCGCTTCGCGGCCTTGGCAAACCTGCGAAACGCAGAACGCCGGCGTGGGAGCCGGCGTCCTGGAGGGGGGCAGGCATGCAGCCGCAGCAGGCTGCTGCGGGCGTCAGGCCGCCCGCGACGCCCGCTTGCGGTCGCTCTCGGTCAGCAGCTTCTTGCGCAGGCGGATCTCCTTCGGGGTGACTTCGACCAGCTCGTCGTCCTCGATGAAATCCAGCGCCTGCTCCAGCGAGAACTTGATCGCCGGGGTCAGCTTGATCGCGTCGTCCTTGCCCGAAGCGCGCATGTTGGTCAGCGGCTTGGTCTTGATCGCGTTGACGGTCAGGTCGTTGTCCTTGGAGTGGATGCCGACCAGCTGGCCCTCGTACACCATGTCGCCTTCGGCGGCGAACAGGCGGCCGCGCTCCTCCAGCGGGCCCAGCGCGTAGGCCGGGGTGGCGCCCGGCGCATTGGCGATCATCACGCCGTTGATGCGCTTGGCGATCGCGCCCTGTTCCTTCGGGCCGTAGTGGTCGAACACGTGGAACAGCAGGCCCGAGCCCTGGGTCAGGGTCTTGAACTCGTTCTGGAAGCCGATCAGGCCACGCGCCGGGATTTCATAGTCCAGGCGCACGCGGCCCTTGCCGTCGGACTCCATGTTCTTGAGCTGCGCCTTGCGGGTGCCCAGCTTCTCCATCACGCCGCCCTGGTGGATCTCCTCCACGTCGACGACGAGCTGCTCGATCGGCTCCATCAGCTGGCCGTCGATCTCCTTGATGATGACCTCGGGGCGCGACACGGCCAGCTCGTAGCCTTCGCGGCGCATGTTCTCGATCAGCACCGACAGGTGCAGCTCGCCGCGGCCGGAGACCAGGAACTTGTCCGCGTCCTCCAGCTGCTCGACCTTCAGCGCGACGTTGTGCACCTTCTCGCGGTCCAGCCGGTCCTTCAGCTGGCGGCTGGTCAGGAACTTGCCGCCGGACAGGTCCTTGTTGCCGGCGAACGGCGAGTTGTTGACCTGGAAGGTCATCGAGATGGTCGGCTCGTCGACGGTCAGGGCCGGCAGCGCCTCGGGCGCCTCGAGTGCGCAGACGGTGTCGGAGATGGTCAGCTCGGCGATGCCGGAAATGGCGACGATGTCGCCGGCCTCGGCCGATTCCTGTTCGATCCGCTCCAGGCCCATGAAGCCCAGTACCTGCAGTACCTTGCCCTGGCGCTTCTTGCCCTCGCGGTCGATCACCGCCACCGGCATGTTCTTCTTCAGCGTGCCGCGCTGGATGCGGCCGATGCCGATGACGCCGACGAAGCTGTTGTAGTCCAGCTGGCTGATGCGCATCTGGAAGGGGCCTTCGAGGTCGACCTCGGGCCGCGGCGCGTGCTGCATGATCGCTTCGTACAGCGGGGTCATGTCGCCGGAGCGCGCTTCCGGATCCAGCGAGGCGTAGCCGTTGAGCGCCGAGGCGTAGACGATCGGGAAGTCCATCTGCTCGGCCGTGGCGCCGAGGCGGTCGAACAGGTCCCACACCTGTTCCACGACCCAGTCCGGGCGCGAGCCGGGGCGGTCGATCTTGTTGACGACCACAATCGGCTTGAAGCCCATCGCGAACGCCTTCTGGGTGACGAAGCGCGTCTGCGGCATCGGGCCGTCCATCGCGTCGACCAGGATCAGCACGGTGTCGACCATCGACAGCACGCGCTCGACCTCGCCGCCGAAGTCGGCGTGGCCGGGGGTGTCGACGATGTTGATCCGGTTGCCCTGCCAGGTGATGGCGGTGTTCTTGGCCAGGATGGTGATGCCGCGTTCCTTTTCCTGGTCGTTGCTGTCCATCACGCGCTCGGCCAGCACGGTGCGTTCGGACAGCGTGCCCGACTGCTTGAGCAGCTGGTCGACGAGGGTGGTCTTGCCATGGTCGACGTGGGCGACGATGGCGATGTTGCGCAGGTTTTCGATGGACATGGATTCTGGGATCGTGACGCGTGGGATCGGGAACGCGCACCCAGGTACCCCCTTCGAAGGGGCAAGGCGCGGGGAGGGGGCGAAAGGAAGCGCGCTATTATAACCGGTCAACCGCCCCCACCGGGCATCTGGAGCTGAACACATGAGCCTGACCGCCACCTTCGACACCGCCAAGGGCGTCATCAAGGTCGACCTGCTGCCCGAGAAGGCGCCGCTGACCGTGGCCAATTTCGTCAACCTGGCCCAGCGCGGCTTCTACGACGGCCTGAGCTTCCACCGGGTCATCGCCGACTTCATGATCCAGGGCGGCTGCCCGGAGGGCTCCGGCCGCGGCGGCCCGGGCTACCGCTTCGAGGACGAGACCGGCAATGGCGTGGCCCACGAGCGTGGCGTCCTGTCCATGGCCAACGCCGGTCCGAACACCAACGGCAGCCAGTTCTTCATCACCCACGTGGCCACCCCGTGGCTGGACGGCCGCCACACCGTGTTCGGCAAGGTGGTCGAGGGACTGGACGTGGTCGACGCCGTTGCCCAGGGCGACAAGATCAACTCGGTGAAGATCGAGGGCGACGCCGCCGCGGTGCTGGCGGCCAAGGCCGACCGCGTCGCCGAGTGGAACCGTTACCTGAGCGCCTGACCGGCATCCGACCTGGCCGGCCCGCCCGCACCCGCGGGCCCGGCCGCCCGGGGGCCGCGTGATAAAATCACCGGCCCCGGACCCACCATCCCGACCGGCCCGCCACGCGCCGGCCCTGGACCCGACCCCATGCGCATCCTCGGTCTCCTGCTGATCGCCGGCCTCGCCGGCGGGCTCTATGCCTGGTGGTCCCATGACCGCCAGCCCGACCTGCATCCGGACGACCCGCGGGTGGCCACTGGCGACGCCGGTATCGTCATGCTGGCGGCCGAGTGGTGCGGTTACTGCCGCAAGCAGCAGGGCGACTTCGAGCGGGCCGGGGTGCGCTACCGGGTGCTGGACATCGACGACGAGGACGGCGGGCGCGCCATGCGCGCGCTCGGCGCCCGCGGCGTGCCGGTGACCGTCATCGGCCAGGCCGTGGTCCGCGGCTACGACACCGGTGCCCTCGACGAAGGTCTGACGCCCCTGGGCTACGACGTCTACTAATCTGCGCGGTGCCGCGCACGCGGTCCGCTCCACTCCCACGCGAACCACCGCATCCAACGAAGGACCTCCCACCCGATGAAGACCCCCGTTCGAGTTGCCGTCACCGGCGCCGCCGGCCAGATCGGCTACGCCCTGCTGTTCCGCATCGCCTCCGGCGAAATGCTCGGCAAGGACCAGCCCGTGATCCTGCAGTTGCTGGAGCTGCCGATGGAGAAGGCCCAGGCGGCGCTGAAGGGCGTGATCATGGAGCTGGAGGACTGCGCCTTCCCGCTGCTGGCCGGCGTGGTCGGCACGGACGATCCGGAAGTGGCGTTCAAGGACGCCGATGTGGCCCTGCTGGTCGGCGCGCGTCCGCGCGGCCCGGGCATGGAGCGCAAGGACTTGCTGCTGGAGAACGCGAAGATCTTCACCGCCCAGGGCGCGGCGTTGAACAAGGTCGCCAGCCGCGACGTAAAGGTGCTGGTGGTCGGCAACCCGGCCAACACCAACGCCTACATCGCGATGAAGTCGGCGCCGGACCTGAAGCCGGAAAACTTCACCGCCATGCTGCGCCTGGACCACAACCGCGCGCTGAGCCAGCTGGCGGCCAAGGCCGGCGTGGCCGTGGGCGACATCGAGAAGCTGGTGGTGTGGGGCAACCACAGCCCGACCATGTACCCGGACTACCGCTTCGCCACCGCCAAGGGCGTGTCGCTGAAGGACAAGATCAACGACGCCGACTGGAACGCCAACGAGTTCATCCCGAAGGTGGGCAAGCGCGGTGCGGCGATCATCGAGGCCCGCGGCCTGTCCTCGGCCGCCTCGGCCGCCAATGCCGCCATCGACCACGTCCGCGACTGGGTGCTGGGCAGCAACGGCAAGTGGGTGACGATGGGCATTCCGTCGGACGGCTCCTACGGCATCCCCGAAGGCGTGATCTTCGGCTTCGCCGTCACCACCGAGAACGGCAAGTACACGATGGTCCGCGACCTGCCGATCGACGAGTTCAGCCAGAAGGCGATCGACAAGACCCTGGGCGAGCTGGAAGAAGAGCGCGCCGGCGTCGCCCACCTGCTGGGCTGAGGCGCGGGTCGGAACAGGTTGACCGGACCGGTCAACCTGTTGCCAGCGGAAAGGCCGGGAATTCCCGGCCTTTTCCGTTTCAGGGGCGGATTTTCGACCAAGGTCGCAAGGCCGGGAGCGGGGGGCGGGACTAAGCTCCGCCCATCGCCAGCCCGCCACCCCCGGGAGGGGAAGCCGCCATGCGCTACGAAGACCTGTACCGGCGTTCGATCGAGCAGCCCGAGGCGTTCTGGGCCGAGGCGGCCACCGCCATCGACTGGAACGAGCCGCCTCGGAAGATCCTCGAGTACACGCAGCCCCCGTTCCGCAAGTGGTTCGCCGGCGGCACCACCAACCTGTGCCACAACGCCGTCGACCGGCACCTGGCGCAGCGTGCCGACCAGCTGGCGCTGGTGGCGGTATCCACCGAGACCGGGGTCACCCGCGAGATCACCTACCGCGAGCTGCACCGCGAGGTGAATGCGTTCGCCGCGGTGCTCAAACGGCTGGGCGTGGGGCGCGGCGAGCGGGTGGTGGTCTACATGCCGAACATGGCCGAGGCGGTGTTCGCGATGCTGGCGTGCGCGCGCATCGGCGCGATCCACTCGGTGGTGTTCGGTGGATTCGCCGCGCACAACCTGGCGCTGCGCATCGACGACGCGCAGCCCAGGCTGCTGATCGCCGCCGACGCCGGCAGCCGCGGCGGCAAGGTGATCCCGTACAAGCCGCTGGTGGACCAGGCCTGCGCGGAGGCGAAGTTCCCGCCGCCGAAGGTGCTGATCGTCTCGCGTGGACTGGACGCCGCACAGCCGCGCGTGGAAGGTCGCGACGAGGATTACGCGTCGCTGCGCGCGCAGGTCGGCGACGAGCAGGTCGCGGTGGAGTGGCTGGAATCCAACGAGCCCAGCTACCTGCTCTACACCTCCGGTACCACCGGCAAGCCCAAGGGCGTGCAGCGCGACGTCGGCGGCCATGCGGTCGCGTTGGCGCTGTCGATGCGCACGGTCTACGACGTCGGTCCTGGCCAGGTGATGTTCTCCACCTCCGACGTGGGCTGGGCCGTGGGGCATTCGTACAACGTGTACGGTCCGCTGCTGGTCGGTGCCACCTCGCTGCTCTACGAAGGCCTGCCGGTGAACCCGGACCCGGGCATCTGGTGGTCGCTGTGCGAGAAGTACGCCGTGCGCACCATGTTCTCCTCGCCCACGGCGGTCCGGGTGCTGAAGAAGCACGACGTGGCGTACATCCGCGACCATGACCTGTCGAAGCTGCACTACCTGTTCCTGGCCGGCGAGCCGCTGGACGAACCGACGGCGCAATGGATCACCGATGCGCTGGGCAAGCCGGTCATCGACAACTACTGGCAGACCGAGACCGGTTGGCCGGTGCTGTGCCTGCTTCCGGGCTTGGACATGAAGCCGGTGAAGTTCGGCTCGCCGGGCCTTCCCAACCTCGGCTACAAGCTGCGGGTCATCGACGAGACCACCGGCAACGAGGCGGCGGTGGGCGAGAAGGGCGTGCTCGTGATCGAACCACCGCTGCCGCCCGGCTGCATGACCACGGTGTGGAACGACGACGCGCGCTTCCTCTCCAGCTACTTCGGCCACTTCCGCCAGCTGCTCTACAGCTCGCTGGACTGGGCCATCCGCGACAAGGACGGCTACACCTTCATCCTGGGTCGCACCGATGACGTGATCAATGTCGCCGGCCACCGGCTCGGCACGCGCGAGATCGAAGAGTCGGTATCGAGCCATCCGGCTGTGGCCGAGGCGGCGGTGATCGGCGTGCACGACGAGCTGAAGGGCCAGGTTCCCGTGGTGTTCGCCACGCTCAAGCGCAGCGATGCCGGATCGGCGGAAGCGGCCGCGCAGATGATGCGCACCGTCACCGAGCAGCTGGGCGCGGTCGCGCGGCCCTCGCGCGTTTACGTGGTCAATGCCCTGCCCAAGACCCGCTCGGGCAAGCTGCTGCGCCGCTCCCTGCAGGCCCTGGCCGAGCACCGCGACCCGGGCGACCTCTCCACGCTCGACGATCCCAATGCGCTGGAGGAAGTGAAGCGCGCGCTGGAGCGGGGCGCAGACGCGGGCAGCTGAACCGGTGGTGGTGCGGCCTGCGTCGGCCGTAACTCGATCGCGGTCGCGAATGCTCCCGTCGGCGCCAGTGCCGGGCGCATGGCAGCGAAAGCCGGCGCCCACCGTGCCGGTGCTGTCGCGGCGCTATCCGCGCGCCGACTCGTTCTTTATCGCCCGCGAGACGATGGCCTCGTACAGCTGGACGATCTGCGCTCCGAGGGCGTGGAACTGCGGATTCCGGGACACGAACTTCTGCCCGTCCCTGGCGTCTTCCAGCGCGCGCTTGAGGAAGTCGATGTCGGCGTCGGTCAGGCATTCCCCACCATCGACGCGTTGCTTCAGCTCGAGCGCGCGAGGCAGGCGGAACCGCAGCAACCGGTCCAGCAGCGTCTTCAGCACAGCGTCGTCGTTCACGTCGGACATGCGGGCCATCCACTGGCGGTCGCGCAATCGCGCAGGCAGGGTAGGTCCAGGCCTGGCCGCGGGGAATGGGCCCTTGGCCCCACGCGCACCGTCCGGGTGCGGTGCGTCCTGCGTACACCACGTCCACGTCCACTTCCGCCTCCTGCCGGGTTGGCCCTGGCGGGGCGCCTGGCTTCACTCGTCGATGCGCACGATGCGTCGGCCGAAGAACAGCGCATCCATCGAGTAAGCGCCGGGGCCCAGCAGCGCCAGGGCGACGACCGACAGGCCCTGGGCGGCGAGTGCGATCGCGCGCGCATCCGGCATGGCCTGGATCAGGCCGAGCAGGGCGCAGGCGCCGGCCAGCCGGGCGATCCACGAAGTGAACAGGCCCAGTACCAGCCCCAGCGCGGCAATGCCGGTGAGGAATCCGGACACCGGCGGGGGCAGTGGCAGGCCGGCCACCGGATTGCACGCCAGCATTCCCGCCAGCACGCCCAGCCGCAGGGCCAGCAGCCCGGCGCCGGGCGAGCCCCTGGGAAACAACGGCATCAACGGTTGGGTCATCGGCAAGAACCAGGCGAAGCGTGACGCCATCCCAGCCGAAGACGGCGCGCGGGCGGCTGTGGATCGGCTTCTATCCCGGCGGCATCAGCGTGCTG
>NZ_JBEAAK010000002.1:0-731723 GCF_040446535.1 Pseudoxanthomonas sp. Soil82 | reverse complement strand
CGCGGGCGCCTCCCCCAATTTGGGGAGGCGCCCGCGCGCCGCCCGGATGGATAGACTCTGGCGGAAAGCGGGGAGAAGAAGCGGCGTGTCGACCGGGTCCGTTAGCGCGCATGGGAGGCGGTACTGGCTGTTCCCGCTGTGCGCGCTGCTGTGGCTGCAGGCCGCGGCCGGCATCGCTGCACCGACGGAAACGTCCGGCTACCACCGCAGTTCGTGGACCCAGCTCGACGGTGCCCCGCCGGATATCTGGGCGCTGGCCCAGGACCGCGGCGGCACGCTATGGCTGGGCACGGGGGTGGGGCTGTACCGGTTCGACGGGATCCAGTTCGAGCACTTCGACCCGCCGCAGGGTCAGGGCTTCGCCTCCAGCAACATCACCGCGCTGCACGCGGATGCGCGCGGGCGGCTGTGGATCGGCTTCTATCCCGGCGGCATCAGCGTGCTGGACGAAGGTCGGCTGCGGCATTACCCGCCCTCCCCGCAGCTGCCGACCTCCCTGGTGATGCGGATCGTCGAAGACCACCTCGGCCAGATCTGGGTGGCGTCGTTCAGCGGGCTCTACCGCTTCGATGGCGATGGCTGGCGGCGCATCGGTGCCGGAATGGGCTATCCATCGGAGTCGGCCGATGACGTGATGGTGGATTCGCAGGGCAACGTGTGGGTGGCGGCGGGCAAGACGTTGCTCAAGTTGCCGCCCGGCGGACGGCGCTTCGAGCAGACTGGCATCGCGACCGGCCTGTACGCCTCGCTGCTGGAAACGCCGGCCGGCGCGCTGTGGGTTTCCGATGGCACCTATGGCACGCGCTCGCTGTCGCCGCAGGCGACGGAAGCGGCGAGCGCATCCGGCTTCGGCCATTTCGCGAGCATGCGGCTGGATCGTAACGGTGCCCTGTGGGGGACCGACCGGCGCCAGGGAGGGGTGGTCCGGGTGCCGGCACTGGATGCCTTCCCGCCCGGCCACGTGCTGCGCGAACAGGATGCCGCCGCGATCATCCGCAAGCGCGACGGCCTGGCGTCGGACCGCACCATTCCCGTCCTGGCCGATCGCGAAGGCAACATCTGGGTGGGCACCAACATGGGCCTGCACCGTTTCCGCACGAGCAGCGTGCAGGTGCTGCAGGACGAGCGCCTGAGCCAGAACGATGTCTACGGCATGGCGTTCTCCGCCGCCCATGGCCTGCTGGTTTCGAGCGAACGCCGGCTGTACCGGGTGGGCGACGATGGCCTGGCCCTGCTCGCCGAAACCCCGGGCAGGCGGATCTACGCGATCCATCCGGCCGGGGCCGCGACCTACCTGGTCGCGTGGGACGGCGTCTACCGCTATGCGGCCGACGGCCTGCGCAGGCTGGAGTTGCCGGGTGCGGGCACGCTGGGCGCGGTCGCCGGCGACGGCGCCTCGGGGCTGCTGGTGATGCGCCAGGACGAGGGCCTGTTCCGCTATGACGGCCAGGACTGGAGCCGCGTGGGGGACGGGGTGATACCCGCGCACGGCGCGACTGCGCTGCTGCGCGATGCCGACGGATCGCTGTGGATCGGCTACAACGGCAGCCGCCTCGTGCACTGGCGCGATGGCGTGCTGCGCAGCTACGGAACGCGCGACGGACTGGACATCGGTACGGTGTCGGCGCTGGCGCGGGTGGGCGATGGCATGCTCGCCGGTGGAGAGAGCGGCGCCGCGCTGCTGCGCGATGGCCAGGTGCAGCCGCTGCGCGCGGCGGACAGTAATCGCCTCAACGGCATCACCGGCATCCACCTGGCGGCCGATGGCGATGTGTGGATGAACGGTATCAACGGCGTGCTCCACATTCCGGGCCAGGTGATGGCACGGGCCGCGCGGACCGGGTACGTCGACGGCCGGCTGTACGACACCGCCGATGGCATGCTCGCATCGCCCAGCAATCGGCGCTGACGTCCACGATCGCGGCCGATGGCCAGGGCCGGCTCTGGTTCGCCACCAACCAGGGCCTGGCGATGATCGATCCGGGCACGCCGTACCACAATCCGGTGGTGCCGACCGTCCGGATCCAGGGCCTGGCGGTCGGAGCGGTCGAGCATGCGCCGGCCGATGGACGGCAGTTCGCGCCGGGTACGCGCGACATCCGGATCCGGTACGCGGCCAGCAGCCTCGCCTTTCCGGAGCGGTTGCGGTTCCGCTACCGGCTGGAGGGTTTCGACGATGCCTGGCAGGACGCCGGCAACCGCCGGGTCGCCTACTACACCAACCTCGGTCCGGGCGACTACCGCTTCCAGGTGCAGGCCGCGAACGAAAGCGGCGTATGGAGCGCCGAGAGCGCGACGTTGGCGTTCTAGGTCGCGCCGCGCTTCACCCAGACCGGGTGGTTCCTCGCCCTCTTCGGAGCGGGGGCGCTGGCCTACGCCGCCTACCTGTTGCGCCTGCGCCGGATCTCGCAGCACATGCGCATGCGCTTCGACGAGCGCCATCGCGAGCGCGAACGCATCGCGCGCGAATTGCACGACACCTTGCTGCAGAGTTTCCAGGGCCTGCTGCTGCGGTTCCAGGCCGTCGCCAACCGCCTGCCGGAAGCCGACCCGGTGCGCACCGCGCTGGAGCAGGCGCTGGACCGCGGCGAGGAGGCGATCGACGAGGGCCGCGAGCGCGTGCTCTCCCTGCGCCTGGTCGAAGCCTCGGTGCGGCAGGCGCTGCCCGAGGCCTTCGCCCGCATCGGTGGCGAGCTGGCGCAGCTTTACCCGGCGGCGTTCGACGTGGTGGTCGAAGGCCGGTTGCCACCACTGGATGCGATGGTGCGCGACGAGGTCTACTGGATCGGCCGCGAAGCATTGGGAAACGCGTTCCGGCACGCGGACGCGGGCAGGATCGAAGTGGTGATATCCGGTGCCGGCGGTAACCTCGTCCTGCGCTTCCGCGACGACGGTTGCGGCATCGGCAATGACGTGCAGCGCCAGGGCGCCCGCGCCGGCCACTGGGGCCTGTCCGGCATGCGCGAGCGCGCGGCGGGCATCGGCGCGGAGCTGCGCATCTGGAGCGAGCCGGGCAACGGCACGGAAGTGGAACTGATGGTCCCGCGCGGCGCGAGCGCGCGCATGCGGCGCAGCAGGCGCGCGTTCGGCGGCAGGACGGCCGGGGACCGCCCCTAGCGCGCCGGCGGGATGCCTGCGCGGCGGTGGCCCCGGGCGGCCGTACGTCGTGGCCGTGCCTGCGCCACGGCGATGCCGACAATGCCGGCAAAGCGGCGCTAGTCGTGCGCCACATCCGCGTCGGCTTCGGGCTGCAGGCCGGTATAGCTGGCGCGCGGCCGGATCAGCTGGCCCTGGGCTTGCTGTTCCAGCGCATGCGCCAGCCACCCGGCGAGCCGTCCGGCGGCGAACATCGACAGCGCTGGCGCAGCCGGAAGACCGTGCGCGAGGCAGATCGCGGCCAAGGTGAAGTCGACGTTCGGGCGGCGGCCGCTGGCCGCTTCGGCGGCGGCGATCACCGCTTCCAGGGTGCGCATCGTGCCGGCGTCGACCGGGGCGGCGCGCAGCATCGCCAGCAGCGTGGCCGCGCGCGGGTCGCCGTCGGGGTAGAGCGCGTGGCCGAAACCGGGCAGGTCTTCGCCACGCTGCCAGCGCCTGGCGATGAATCGGTCGATGTCGGTCGAGTCGCGCGCGCTTTCGACCAGCGCGTAGGCGCGGGCGGTGGCCCCGCCATGGCGTGGGCCGGACAACGCCGCCAGGCCGGCGCAGACGGTCGCATGCAGGTGCGCGCCGGTCGAGGCCACCACGCGCGCCGCGAACGCGGACACATTGAGTTCGTGGTCGGCGCACAACACCAGCGCGGCGCGGACCAGCCCGGCGAAGCCCGCATCGCCCGGACGCCAGGCGTCGGCGAGCAGGCGGTGGACCGGCCCGGCCGGCCGCCGGGCGACCAGCAGCGCGGCGTTCTGGCGCAGGAGGGTGGCGGCCACCGCGCGGCGGGTGGGCTGGTCGGCCTGGAACGAGTGCGGAACGTGCAGGGCCAGCAGCGGGATTGCCGCCATCGCCCGGCTCAGCGGCGGCAGGGCGGCATCCGTGGCCAGCGGCTTGATCCGAGCCGGCCAGTCGCCGGGCGGGTCGGCGAACGGATCCTGGCTGCCGCAATCCCACAACAGCCGGGCGATGTCCTCCAGGGTGGCGCCGGCCTCGGCGGCGGCGACCGCCGAGCGGCCCCGGTAGTAGGGGCCATCGGGGCGGATCAGCGAGATCCGGGTCTCCAGCACCGGCAGGCCACGGTCCAGGCTCTGCGCGGCGCCGCGGGCCGGCCCGCGTCCCAGGCGCTTGCGCTGCGCCAGCCGCTCCACGTCCTGGCGGCGGTAGACGCGGCTGCGGTGGTCCGCGCCCGGACGCGACTCGAGCAGGCCGCGGCTGACGTAGGCGTACAGGGTGGCGGCGCTGATGCCGAGGATCCGGCAGGCTTCCGCGGCGGGGATGAGGTCGCGATCCATCGGGAAATATTGATCGATACGATCAAGATTGATCAACCGATGGCAGGGTGACACATTGCCGCTGCCGCGGGGCTGCCCGCGCCCACCGTCGCCAGGCCGAGGAACCGAACCATGTCCACTCCCGCCAACGCAGGCGCTGCCGCCGGCCACTCGGCCGGTGCGAAGTTCCGCGCCGCCCTGGCAGCCGAGTCGCCCTTGCAGGTGATCGGCGCGATCAACGCCAACCAC
Organism: Pseudoxanthomonas sp. Soil82; assembly: GCF_040446535.1. Classification (NCBI taxonomy): domain Bacteria; kingdom Pseudomonadati; phylum Pseudomonadota; class Gammaproteobacteria; order Lysobacterales; family Lysobacteraceae; genus Pseudoxanthomonas; species Pseudoxanthomonas sp. Soil82. The sequence continues at coordinate 727,053 of NZ_JBEAAK010000002.1, read as the reverse complement.
GCCCTGCTCGCGCAACGCGCCGGCTACCGGGCGATCTACCTGTCCGGCGGCGGCGTGGCCGCCGGCTCGCTCGGCCTGCCGGACCTGGGCATCAACACGCTCGACGACGTGCTGGTCGACACCCGCCGCATCACCGACGTGTGCGACCTGCCGTTGCTGGTCGACATCGACACCGGCTTCGGCCCGAGCGCGTTCAACATCGAGCGCACGATCAAGTCCCTGATCAAGGCCGGCGCGGCCGCCTGCCACATCGAGGACCAGGTCGGCGCCAAGCGCTGCGGCCACCGCCCGGGCAAGGAGATCGTGCCGGCCGGCGAGATGGCCGACCGGGTCAAGGCCGCCGCCGACGCCAGGACCGACCCGGACTTCTTCCTGATCGCGCGCACCGACGCGATCGCGGTCGACGGCGTGGACGCGGCGATCGAGCGCGCCATCGCCTGCGTGGAGGCCGGTGCCGACGGCATCTTCGCCGAGGCCGCCTACGACCTGCCGACCTACAAGCGCTTTGTCGACGCGGTGAAGGTGCCGGTGCTGGCCAACATCACCGAGTTCGGCAAGACCCCGCTGTTCACCCGCCAGGAGCTGGCCTCGGTGGGCGTGGCGATCCAGCTGTTCCCGCTGTCGGCGTTCCGGGCCGCCAACAAGGCCGCCGAGAACGTCTACCAGGCCATCCGCCGCGACGGCGGCCAGCAGGCCGTGCTCGACACGATGCAGACCCGCGAGGAGCTGTACGACCGCATCGGCTACCACGCCTTCGAGCAGAAGCTCGACGCGCTGTTCGCGCGCAAGGGCGGCTGAGCGGCGCACACTGGGGAGACCTCCTGCCCGGACCCGAGCCATGAGCACGACCGCCGCCCATCCGCATGCGCGCCGCCCCCTCGACCGCCGCGACACCGCGCGCCTGTTGTTGCAGGTCGAGATCGAAAAACTGCCGCCGGACGAGCGCGAGGTGGTCGAGCGCTTCATCGCCAGGCGCCGGGTGGCGCGCAACATCGGCCGGGAGTTCCCGGCCTCGCTCACCCTGGGCCAGCGCGTGGCCGACCGCGTGGCGCGGGTCGGCGGCAGCTGGCGCTTCATCATCGCCTTCGGCGTGTTCCTGCTGGCGTGGATGGCGCTGAACAGCGCGATGGGCAGGGCATTCGATCCCTATCCCTTCATCCTGCTCAACCTGGTGCTGTCGTGCCTGGCCGCGCTGCAGGCGCCGGTGATCATGATGAGCCAGAACCGCCAGGCCGAGGCGGACCGCATGCAGGCGCAGAACGACTACGAGGTCAACATCAAGTCCGAACTGGAGATCCTGCAGGTGCACGAGAAGCTCAACGAGCTGCGCGAGCGCGACTGGGCCGCCCTGGTCGAGCTGCAGAACCGCCAGATCGAAATGCTGCAGCAGCTGCTGCAACAGGCCGCGGGCGCCGGACCGCGTCCGGCGCAACCCTGATACGAACACCCGATACAGCAACGCCCGGGAGGCATCGCATGAACGACACCGCCACCACCTTCAAGCCGAAGAAATCGGTCGCCCTCAGCGGCACTGCCGCCGGCAACACCGCCCTGTGCACGGTCGGCCGCAGCGGCAACGACCTGCACTACCGCGGCTACGACATCCTCGACCTGGCCACCACCAGCGAGTTCGAGGAGATCGCCCACCTGCTGGTCCACGGCAAGCTTCCCAACGCGGCCGAGCTGGCCGGCTACAAGGCCAAGCTGAAGTCGCTGCGCGGCATCCCGGCCGCGGTCAAGGCCGCGCTGGAGGAGCTGCCTCCTTCGGCCCACCCGATGGACGTGATGCGCACCGGCGTGTCGGTGCTCGGCTGCGTGTCGCCGGAGAAGGACGACCACAACCACCCGGGCGCGCGCGACATCGCCGACAAGCTGATGGCCTGCTTGGGTTCGATGCTGCTGTACTGGTACCACTGGTCGCACAACGGCCGCGCGATCGACGTGGAAACCGACGACGACTCCATCGGCGGCCACTTCCTGCACCTGCTGCACGGCGTGCCGCCGCGCGAGTCGTGGGTGCGGGCGATGCACACCTCGCTGATCCTGTACGCCGAGCACGAGTTCAACGCCTCGACCTTCACCGCGCGCGTGATCGCCGGCACCGGCAGCGACATGCACTCGTGCATCGCCGGGGCGATCGGCGCGCTGCGCGGGCCCAAGCACGGCGGCGCCAACGAGGTCGCGTTCGAGGTGCAGAAGCGCTACGACAGCCCCGAGGACGCCGAGGCCGACATCCGGGCCCGGGTCGAGCGCAAGGAGGTGGTGATCGGCTTCGGCCACCCGGTCTATACCGTCGGCGATCCGCGCAACCAGGTGATCAAGCAGGTGGCCCGCGACCTGTCGGCCGAGCAGTCGAGCATGAAGATGTACGACATCGCCGAGCGGCTGGAGACGGTGATGTGGGACATCAAGAAGATGTTCCCCAACCTGGACTGGTTCAGTGCGGTCAGCTACCACATGATGGGGGTGCCCACGGCCATGTTCACCCCGCTTTTCGTGATCGCGCGCACGTCCGGCTGGAGCGCCCACGTGATCGAGCAGCGGATCGATGGCAAGATCATCCGTCCCAGCGCCAATTACACCGGTCCGGAGAACCTGGAGTTCGTCCCGATCGACCGGCGCGGGTAGGGGATACAACCAGGCCACGCTGATGCTCGGGGGGAGCGATGCGCGAGGGGATCTACCGCAAGACCGATGCGGGACGGGACGAGATACGTGATCGCGGCCGGCGGCTGTCGCCGCCGCTGCGCACGGTCCTGCTGATGGTGGACGGCCAGCGCACGCTGGCCCAGCTGCGCGAGGTGATGGCCGGCATGAAGGCGCCCGCCGACGCGCTCGAGGCGCTGCTGGCCGACGGGCTGATCGAAGCGGTGCCCAGCGGCTTCGACCCGGCCGGCCTGATGGGCGCGATCGGGCCGCGGGCGGCCAGCCGGCCGCCGAGCGTGGTGCTGGCCGAGGCAGCCGCCAATGCCGCGGCGCCGGCGCCGGTGGCCGGGTCAGCCGCCGCGGCGGACACGGGCTCGGGTGCCTACCTGTACCTCTACGAGCGCATGAGCGAGGCCGTGCGCGCCCACCTGGGGCTTCGCGGCTACTTCCTGCAGCTCAAGGTCGAGCGCTGCACCGACATCGCGAGCCTGCAGGCCCTGCTGCCCGAGCTGCGCGCCGCCGTGGCCAAGGCCAAGGGCGAGAGCTTCGCCAGCGACTGGGAACGCACGCTGGAGGTGCCGGCCTGACCGGCATGCGCGGGGCCCGGCCGGTCGGCCGGGAACGCTGCGCGCCCGCCCTCCGTCATGCCGGTCCGGGCGCGGCCCTGTGGCCGCGCCGGGCCTTGTGTCAGGCCAGGCCTTCGGCCTTGAGCACGTGCCGCACGCCCGGATCGGCTTCCATGCGCGCCTGGAACGCGGCCAGCGCCTGCAGGTCGGACAGGTCGATGCCGCAGCGCCCGGCCCAGCGCAGGGTCACGTACAGATAGGGGTCGGCGAAGCTGCGGAAGCCGGCCAGCCATTGCCGGCCCGTCAACTGCCGGTCGGCGCTCTCGAACAGCCCGCGCACGCGCCGCCGCGCGGCGGCCTTGACCGAATCGAACTGCGCCGGGTCCTCGATGAAGGCGGCCGGGCCGAACAGCGGCTTGAATGCCGGGTGCAGGTCGGAATTGACGAAGGCCAGCCAGCGGGTCGCTTCGGCGCGCTGGCGCGCGCTGCCGTCGCCACCCAGGCCGGCCTGCGGGAAGGTGTCGGCGATGTAGCCGACGATGGCTGCGTTCTGGGTCAGCACGAAGTCGCCGTCCACCAGCACCGGCACCGAGCCGGCCGGGTTCAGGGCGCGGAAGGCGGGCGCCTTCATCGACTCGGCGTCCATCACTTCGACTTCGAACGGCTGGCCGGTCCAGGCCAGGTCGATGTGGACCGCGGTGGAGCAGGCGCCGGGCTTGGTATAGAGCTTCATGCGGGTTCCTTGGGGGGCGGAAAAAGGAAAGGCCCGCGATTATCGCGGGCCTTCCGTTGCTGGTGCGTGCCGGTCCCGCAACGGACCGTCGTGGCAGCCGGGCTTGCCGGCTCAGGTGCCGGTGGCGGCCAGCGCGCGCGGCTTGAGCTTCTGCACCCGGTAGAAGGTGTGGTCGCCGATGGTGGCCACCTGGTAGGAGTTGCTCCAGCTCGGGCTGGCGATCGCGTGGGCGGCGAAGTGGCTGGCGCCCGGCACGATCTCCCGGCGCTGGCCGACCGGCAGGGCCCAGTTGCGCTCGGCGCGCAGGGCCACGTCGATCGAGCGGTCCCAGGCCTTCATGTTGGCCAGCTGGGTGTTGGGCGAGACGATGGTCGGGGCGAATTGCTTGCGCGCGGTGACCACGTCGCACATCGAGTCGCCCCACAGCCCGCTGTCCAGCCGGCGCAGGGCCACCTCGGCGACCGCCTCCTGGCCGCGCAGGCTCTGGTCGCGGGCTTCCAGGTACACGGTGGTGCTGAGGCAGAGCGAATCGGCGGCCGGCTGCGGCATCAGCTGCGACAGCCAGAGGATCCATGCCAGTTTCATCTGTTTCTCCTTGCTCCGTCTGCGCGGGGTCGTGCCGCGACCGTGGATACGGACGGGCGCTGCGCCGCGGGGCGTCATGGGGAGGCGGCCTTGGTGACCACGGGCCGCCCGGGTTGCCGGCGAATCTGGAGGCCGGCGGGCTCGCCGAAGAGGGCGGGCCGGGGAAGTGGCGCGCAAGATAGGTGGCGGTTTGCCAACCGAAACTGAACGGCCTCGCTTGACACCAGGGCTTGGCACGGGGTGTGAAACAGTGACCGGCGCACGGTTTTCTGGCGTATTAAGCAGCGTGAGCTGCGGGCGCTGGCGCGCTTTTGCCGGCCCGCAACGAAAGCCCGCGGAGTGTCGATGCAGGCCGGGCGCCCGGTTTCGTAGGCAATGCGCGTCGCTAGCGGGCGGTACAGCTGCGGTGCGCCGGGCCGACGCGCTAAGCAGTCGGGCCAGCCGCCAGGGGGCGGGAAGAGCGCGACGATCCCGGCGGAGCCTGGCGCACGGCTCGCCGGCGCTCCCTCCCGGCTCTCAGAGGCGGGCTGCCAGCCGGCTGCCCTGGTCGATGGCGCGCTTGGCATCCAGTTCGGCAGCCACGTCGGCGCCGCCGATCAGGTGCACCGGCGTGGACACGCCGGCCGCCTGCAGGGCCGCCTGCAGCTCGCGCTGCGGCTCCTGGCCGGCGCAGACCACCACGTTGCCGACCGGCAGCAGCTGCTCGCCGCCGTCGATGCGGATATGCAGGCCCTCGTCGTCCACGCCCAGGTACTCGACCCCGCCGAGCATCTTCACGCCCTTGGCCTTGAGCGTGGCGCGATGGATCCAGCCGGTGGTCTTGCCCAGGCGGGCGCCCGGGCGGCCGGGGCTGCGCTGCAGCAGCCACACTTCGCGCGCGGGGGGTTCCGGCTGCGGCCGCGCCAGGCCGCCGCGGCCATCGCTGTCGAGGTCCACGCCCCATTCGGCCCGCCAGCGGGCCGGGTCCAGGCTCGGGGAGGGACCTTCCTGGACCAGGAACTCGCCGACGTCGAAGCCGATGCCGCCGGCGCCGATGATCGCCACCCGGCCGGCGACCGCCACCCGGCCGGCGAGCACGTCGACGTAGCTGACCACCATTGGATGGTCGGCGCCGGGGAAGTCCACCCGGCGCGGGACGATGCCGGTGGCCAGCACGATCTCGTCGAAGCCGGCCAGGTCGGCGGCAGCGACGCGGGTGCCGAGGCGGACGTCGACTCCGGTCTCCTCGAGCCGGTGGCGGAAGTAGCGCAGCGTCTCATGGAACTCTTCCTTGCCCGGGATGCGCTTGGCCAGGTTGAACTGGCCGCCGGTCTCGCCGGCCGCGTCGAACAGGGTGACCGCGTGGCCGCGCTGGGCGGCCACGGTCGAGCAGGCCAGCCCGGCCGGGCCGGCACCGACCACGGCGATGCGCTTCCTCGCAGCGGCCGGCAGGTAGTTCAGCTCGGTCTCATGGCCGGCGCGCGGGTTGACCAGGCAACTGGCGACCTTGTTCTCGAACACGTGGTCCAGGCAGGCCTGGTTGCAGGCGATGCAGGTATTGATCGCATGGGCGCGGCCGGTGCGTGCCTTCTCCGGCCACTGCGGGTCGGCCAGCAACGGCCGGGCCAGCGACACCATGTCGGCCTGGCCGGCGGCGAGGATGTCCTCGGCCACCTGCGGCATGTTGATCCGGTTGACCGCCACCAGCGGCAGCGACACGTGCGGCTTCAGGCGCGCGGTGATCCCGGCGAAGGCGCCGCGCGGCACCGAGGTGGCGATGGTCGGCACCCGCGCCTCGTGCCAGCCGATGCCCGAGTTGATGATCGTCGCACCGGCCGCCTCGACCGCCCGGGCCTGGGCCACGATCTCGTCCCAGGCGTTGCCGTCCTCGACCAGGTCCAGCAGCGAGAGCCGGTAGACGAGGATGAAGTCCGGGCCGCAGGCCTCGCGGACCCGGCGCACGATCTCCACCGCGAAGCGCATGCGCCGCTCCGCGTCCCCGCCCCAGGCGTCTTCGCGGCGGTTGGTGCGCGGTGCGGTGAATTGGTTGATCAGGTAGCCCTCCGAGCCCATCACCTCCACGCCGTCGTAGCCGGCCTCGCGCGCGCGCGCGGCGGCGCTGGCGAAGGCCGCCACCTGGCGCTCGACGCCGCGCGCGGACAGGGCGCGCGGGGTGAAGGGATTGATCGGCGCCTTCAGCTTCGAGGGCGCCACCGACAGCGGGTGGTAGCCGTAGCGGCCGGCGTGCAGCAGCTGCAGGCAGATCTTCGCGCCGTGTTCGTGCACCGCCCGGGTGACCTGGCGGTGCGGTGCCACCTCCCACGGCCACGACAGCTTGCCGCCGAACGGCTTGAGCCAGCCGACCGTGTTCGGTGCGAAGCCGCCGGTGACGATCAGGCCGGCGCCGCCGGCGGCGCGCTCGGCGAAGTACGCTGCCAGCCGCGGGAAGTCGCGGGCGCGGTCCTCCAGGCCGGTGTGCATCGAGCCCATCAGCACCCGGTTGCGCAGGGTGGTGAAGCCCAGGTCCAGCGGTGCGAACAGGTGCGGATAGGGCGTGGCGGTGGCGGCGTGGGCGGTCGGCGTCATTGCGGATACGCTGGCGTACGGATGTCGCATCCTCCCGCCAAACGCGGATCGCGGCAAGCCTTGCGCCCGGTCGGCGGTCGAGCCGGACCGGCCGGTCCCGGGGCGGGGCGTCAGTCCCAGCCAGCCAGCGCCAGCTTGCCGATGGTGCTGCCCGATTCCATGCGCCGGTGCGCCTCGCGCAGGTTGGCGGCGTTGATCGGGCCCAGTACCTCGGTAAGGGTGGTCCGCAGCTCGCCCGCTTCCACCAGGCTGCCGACCCGCGACAGGATCTGGTGGTGGCGGATCATGTCGTCGGTGCGGAAGCGCGGCCGGGCGAACATGAATTCCCAGTGCATGCCAATGCACTTGGCCTTGTAGGGATCGCCGATGCGCAGGGCGCCGGCGGGTTCGACGATCAGGCCCAGGTGGCCCTGCGGCGCCAGGACCTCGCCCAGCACCTCCCAGTAACGGTCGGTGTCGGCCAGGTTGACCGCCGCGTCGACGTTGGCCAGTCCCAGCGCCTGCAATTGCGGCGCGAGCGGCTGCCGGTGGTCGATCACGTCGTGGGCCCCGAGCCGGCGGCACCAGTCGACCGTTTCCGGCCGCGAGGCGGTGGCGACCACGCGGAAGCCGGCGTGCCGGGCCAGCTGGATCGCGATCGAACCGACCCCGCCGGCGCCGCCGATGACCAGCAGGCTGCGGCGGTTGTCCTCGCTGTCGAAGTCGAACGGCATGCGTTCGAACAGCAGCTCCCAGGCGGTGATGGTGGTCAGCGGCAGGGCGGCGGCCTCGGCGAAGTCGAGCGTGGTGGGCTTGGGTCCGGCCAGGCGTTCGTCGACGAGGTGGTACTGCGCGTTGCAGCCCGGGCGGGTGACATCGCCGGCGTAGTAGACCTCGTCGCCGGGCTGGAACAGGGTCACCTCGCTGCCCACGGCCTCCACCACCCCCGCCGCGTCATAGCCGAGTACGCGCGGCATCGCCTCGACCTGGGGACGCGGGGCGCGCAGCTTGGCGTCCACGGGGTTCACCGACACCGCCTCGACCCGCACCAGCAGGTCGCGCGGGCTGGGCGTCGGGTCGGGCAGGGTGACGTCCTCCAGGGAGGCGGGGTCTTCGATGGGCAGGTAGCGGGTCAGGGCTACGGCTTTCATGCAGTCATCCCGGTGGGTGCCTGTCCAGTATGCCGCCGCCCCCGATCCGGGTCCCGGTCCTTTGGTCGGAGGGGTCGGTTGCCAACCACAAAACCGCTTGCGGAGCATTAAGGAATGGGTAAAAGTGCAACCGGATCGACGGTTTTCACATGTTATGGTACTGTTAACACCGTCTTCACCTGGTCCCGCCTAGGCTTTCGCGGGACGACGTGCAGAACGGCCGTCAGGGATGTCCGCCGAAAAAATTGAACACGTGGGCATCTGGTGTGACCTGAGGCAACAAGGTTTCTTCACCCCCGAATCAGCAAGGAGCTAGATGAGATGAACAAGAAACTTCTGACCGCAGCACTGCTTGGCGGCCTCGCCATGGCACAGGCTGCCTCCGCGCAGGAGTTCGACGACCGCTGGTACCTGACCGGTTCGGCGGGCTTCAACTTCCAGGATAGCGATCGCGGCACCGAAGACGTCCCCTTCCTGGGCCTGGGCCTGGGCAAGTTCGTCAGCCCCAACTGGTCGATCGACGGCGAGCTGAACTACCAGAACCCCGGTCTGAACAGCAACCGCCACCTGAACTGGAGCCAGTACGGCGTGTCGCTGGACTTCCGCCGCTTCTGGATCCAGGACGGCCGTGACTACAACCCGTACTTCCTGTTCGGCGTCGGCTACCAGCAGGCCGAGGAAGAGTGGGATGCGTTCCCGAACCCGGATTCGCCGCAGCAGCGCGAAGACGGCAACCTGGCCGCCAAGGTCGGCCTGGGTCTGCAGACCACCTTCGACCAGCGCGTGGCCGTGCGCGCCGAAGTCGCCTACCGCGCCGACTTCGACGACCGCAGCGTCAATGCCCCGACCGAAGACTGGTTCGGCGACATCCTCGCCTCGATCGGCGTGGTGATCCCGCTGGGCCCGCCGCCGGTCGCCCCGGCTCCGCCGGCTCCGGTCGCACCGAGCTGCGCCGACCTGGATGACGACGGCGACGGCGTCAACAACTGCGACGACAAGTGCCCCGACACCCAGGCCGGTACCGTCGTCGGTCCGGATGGCTGCCCGGTGCCGGTGTCGATCGACCTGAAGGGCGTGAACTTCGACTTCGACAAGGCGAACCTGCGTCCGGACGCCCTGGCCGTGCTCGGCGAGGCGACCGAGATTCTGCGTCGCTACCCGCAGATCCGCGTCGAAGTGGCTGGCCACACCGACCTGTGCGGTGCCGAGGACTACAACCAGAAGCTGTCCGAGCGTCGTGCCCAGGCCGTGTACGACTACCTGACCAGCAATGGCATCGAGTCCTCGCGCCTGGCCGGTCCGGTGGGCTACGGCGAGAGCCGTCCGCTGGAGCCGACCGCGCAGACGCTGCCGGGCTGCAAGAACGAGCGTAACCGCCGCACCGAGCTGAACGTCCAGAACTGACCGGACGCGAAGCGGTAACACCACAAGGCCCGGCGCGATGCCGGGCCTTGTTTTTTGTGCGCGCGTCGAGGGATTTGCGGGCGACCCGTCCTTGAATCGCCGGGACGCGCTGCCTACACTCGTGCGCACTGTTACGAGGGAGTCTTCCGATGCGCGCGTTCGTCGCTGCCGGCCTGTTCGGCCTTGCTTCCGTCCCGGCTGCCGCGATCGCCGCCGCCAACTGCACCGGTCCCACGGTGCAACCGCCGCTGCCCCTGCCGGCCACGGCCGTCGCTCCCGTCGCCGCCGAACTCGGCTCGCGCACTTCGCAGCTGGGCATGCCCAGTGGCGTGCTCGCCCCCGGCGGCGACAGCGCCCAGTCGCTGGACCGCGTCCTGCTGCGCCTGCGCATCGAGGGCTGCCGCAATGTCGCCAAGGCGTTGCCGGCCACCCCGGCCGCGGCCAACCCGAACGATCCGGCCGCCTACAAGCCCAAGACCGAGTTCGACAACACCCCTTGGCGCTTCGACATGACCCAGGGCGGCAAGCGCATGACCGCCGACGAGTTCGATGCCTGGATGAAGGCGCGTGGTGCGCGCGTGGCCACGGGCAAGCCCAAGCCCAACGGCGCGGCGCAGCCGGCCGCGGCCACGCCCCCGGCGACGCCGCCTAAGAAGGACTGATCCCAGGCATGGGCGGGAGGCCATCCCGTCCGCCGGCTCCGCCGACGCGCACCGCCGTTCCGACCGGCTCCGTGCGCCATGGCCTGGCACGGGTACTGTCCAAGGCCGGGCTGTGTTCGCGCACCGATGCGACGGCCTGGATACGCGATGGCCGCGTGCGCGTGGATGGGCGCATCGTCCGCGATCCCGAGTATCCGATCCACGATGGCATGCGCCGGGTCAGTATCGATGGCCTGGATCCGTCACCACCGCAGCGGCATTACCTGATGCTCAACAAGCCGCGCGGCCTCGTCACCACCGCGCGCGACGAGCGCGGTCGCGACACCGTGTACCGATGCCTCGATGGCGCGGGCCTGCCCTGGCTGGCGCCGGTCGGCCGCCTCGACAAGGCCAGCGAGGGCCTGCTGCTGTTCAGCAACGACCCGCAGTGGGCCGCGGCGATCCTGGATCCGGCCAGCGGTCCGGACAAGACCTACCACGTGCAGGTCGACCGGCTGCCCGACGAGGCGCTGCTATCGGCCTTGCGCCACGGCGCCGGCGACGGCGGCGAATGGCTGCGCGCGAAGTCCGTCGTCCCCTTGCGTAGCGGCGGGCGCAACGCGTGGCTGGAGATCGTGCTGGACGAAGGCCGCAACCGGCAGATCCGGCGGTTGCTGGAGGCCTTCGACGTCGGGGTGCTGCGCCTGGTCCGCGTGGCCATCGGCGGGGTGCCGCTGGGCACGCTGGGCAAGGGCCAGTGGCGCGCGCTGGACGCGCACGAGCGCGACGCGCTCGCGCGGGCCACGCCCGGCGTGCCGTCACGTGGACAGCGATGAGCTGGCTCCGGGCGCGCATGGCGGACGGTGCCGGAAGCGCGGGTGGGGGGAAGCGTCGCCCGCACCGCGTGCGCCATTTACGCACTGCGACACGGTTTGCGCGGCAGGGCCCTGCCTACACTGCGCGCGACCATTGCCCCGGGGGATTCCATGACGACTTCGCTGCGCCTGCTTCCTTTCGCGTGCCTGTTCGCCGGCGCGTTGCTGTTGTCGGCCTGCTCCGGTTCCCGGCAGCAGGCCAGGGCGGAGGCCGGGTCGCCGGCGGTGGTGGTCAAGGGTACCGATGCCAAGGCCTATCGCTTCGACATGACCCAGCGCGGCAAGAAGATGAGCGCCGACGATTTCGACGCGTGGATGAAGGCCAATGGCTTGCGCATCGCCAAGGGCCCGGACGCCAAGGGCGCCAAGTCCAAGTCCAAGGACAAGCGCAAGCGCGACTGACGGCGCCCGCCGCGTCCGCCGGGGGCTAGCCTCAGCGGATGACGCCCAGTTCGCGGCCGATGCGGGTGAACGCGTCGATCGCCTGGTCCAGGTGCCGGCGGGTGTGGGCCGCGCTCATCTGCGTGCGGATCCGGGCCTGGCCCTGCGGCACCACCGGGAAGAAGAACCCGATCGCGTAGATGCCTTCTTCCAGCAGCCGCTGGGCGAACCTCTGCGCCAGCGGCGCGTCGTAAAGCATCACCGGGCAGATCGGGTGGGTGCCGGGCTTGATGTCGAAGCCGGCCGCCGCCATGCGCTCGCGGAAGTAGGTGGTGTTCTCCTGCAGGCGGACGCGCAGGTCGCCGGCCGAAGCCAGCATGTCGAAGGCCTTGATGCCCGCGGCGACCACGTGCGGCGGCAGCGAGTTGGAGAACAGGTACGGGCGCGAGCGCTGGCGCAGCAGTTCGATGACCTCCGCCCGCGCGGTGGTGAAGCCGCCCAGCGCGCCGCCCATCGCCTTGCCGAGGGTGCCGGTGAAGATGTCGATCCGGTCCATCACGCCCTTGACCTCGGCCGAGCCGCGGCCGGTCGCGCCGAGGAAGCCGGTGGCGTGGCACTCGTCGATATGGACCAGGGCGTCGTACTTCTTCGCCAGCGCGGTGATCTGGTCGAGCGGGGCGATGAAGCCGTCCATCGAGAACACGCCGTCGGTGGTGACCAGGATCGTGCGCGCGCCATCGGCGCGGGCCTGCTGCAGCTGCTTCTCCAGGTCGGCCATGTCGCAGTTGGCGTAGCGGTAGCGCCTGGCCTTGCACAGGCGCACGCCGTCGATGATCGAGGCATGGTTGAGCGCGTCGGAGATGATCGCGTCGTGCTCGTCCAGCAGCGGTTCGAACAGGCCGCCGTTGGCATCGAAGCAGGCCGCGTACAGGATCGTGTCCTGGGTGCCGAAGAACCCGGCGATGGTCTGTTCGAGCTGCTTGTGCAGGTCCTGGGTACCGCAGATGAAGCGCACCGACGCCATGCCGAAGCCGTGGCTGTCCAGCGCGTCCTTGGCGGCGGCGATCACCTCCGGGTGGTCGGCCAGGCCCAGGTAGTTGTTGGCGCAGAAGTTCAGCACCTTGCGACCATCGGCCAGTTCAATCTCCGCCGACTGCGGGCTGGTGATGATCCGCTCGGACTTGAACAGGCCCTGTTCGCGCAGGCCCTCCAGCTGGCTGGCGTAGCGGGCGAGGGCGGCGTCGGACATGGCGCAAATCCTTTTTCTGGCAAGGGTCGGGCGGAGCAGGCGCGGCATTTTACCCGGCCGCCGCGAGGCCGGCCGGCTCATGCGCATCGGCTATATCGACGACCTCCTTATTCATTTCCCGCATTGAACCTGAATAGGGACTATCTCCCCACCGGCCAGCCGGCCATGACGACGGGGACAGCTCATGCAGCAGCGACAAGCGGGCGACAGGCGTGGTGCCGGCGGGAGGCCGGGATTCTGGCTGACCGGGGCGCTGGCCTGTTCGCTGGCCGCGCCTGCGCTGGCCCAGCACAAGCCGACGGTGGAGGAGCTGCAGAAGCGCCTGGAGGCGCTGGAGCAGCGCTACGGCGCCGCCGAGCAGACCACCGCCGATGGCCAGGTCTTGGACGTGGCGGCACTCGACCAGCGCCTGCGCGTGCTGGAGCGCAATCTGGAACTGCAGGAAGAAGCGCGCGTGGCCAGGGAGAAGGAGGCCGCGGTGGTGGCGGTCAACGACAGGGGCGCCTCGTTCAAGTCGGCCAATGGCGACTACGAGGTCAAGATCCGCGGCCTGATCCAGGGCGACGGGCGCTTCTTCACCGGCGGCGAGCCGGCCGGCACCTACGACACCTTCCTGCTGCGCACCGCGCGGCCGACCATCGAAGGCACGCTGGGCAAGTGGATCGGCTACCGGTTCACCCCGGAGTTCGCCGGAGACAGCGCGAGCATCGTCGATGTCTATGCGGACCTGAAGTTCTCGCCGGCGGCCACGGTGCGGGTCGGCAAGTTCACCTCGCCGGTCGGACTGGAGCGGCTGGAGTCCTCTTCGGCGCTGTCGGCGATCGAGCGCGCGCTGCCCAGCGAACTGGCGCCCAACCGCGACATCGGCGTGCAGCTGCAGGGCGAGGTGGCCAAGGGCAAGCTGAGTTACGGCATCGGCGTGTTCAACGGCACCGTGGATGGGCGCGATGCGATCACCAGCAACCCGGACAACGAGTTCGAATACGCCGGCCGCCTGTTCTTCGAACCGTTCAAGAACGACGCCAGCTTCTGGTCGGGCCTGGGCTTCGGTATCGGCGGCAGCGTCGGTGATACCGAGGGCACCGGCAACAACTTCCTGCCGCGCTACCGCACGCCGGGCCAGGTGCAGTTCTTCAACTACCACGCCGCGGTGGCTGCCGATGGCCGCCGCACCCGCTGGTCGCCGCAGGGCTACTTCTACCGCAACGCCTTCGGCCTGCTGGCCGAGTACATCGAGACGACGCAGGAGCTGCGCGTGGGCGCCACCCGGGCCGAGCTGGAAAACAACGCCTGGCAGGCCACCGTCAGCTGGGTGCTGACCGGCGAGGACGCCAGCTACCGCGGCGTGGCCAAGCCTTCCAGTCCCTTCAGCCCGGGCAAGGGCGGCTGGGGCGCCTGGGAACTGGTCGGTCGCTACGGCGAGCTGGACGTGGATGAGGGTGCCTTCCCGCTGTTCGCCGACCCGGCCGTGGCCGCGCGCAGCGCGCAGTCCTGGACGGTGGGCGTCAACTGGTACCTCACCAGCAACCTGAAGCTGATCGCCAACTACCTGCAGACCCGCTTCGATGGCGGTGCCGCCGCCGGCGCCGACCGCGAGGATGAGAAGGCGGTGTTCACCCGGCTGCAGGTCGCGTTCTGACCTGCACCCCCACGACAACCGGAGCGATGCACATGAAGACTCAAAACCGCCGCAGGACCGGGCTGCGCCTGGCCGCGGCCGCCTTCGGGCTGGTGCTGGCGATGGGCGCGGCGGCCAAGGATGCGCAGCTGCTCAACGTCTCCTACGATCCCACCCGCGAGCTGTACCGCGACTTCAACGACGCCTTCGCCAGGCACTGGCAGGCGTCCAAGGGCCAGAAGGTCGCCATCGAGACCTCGCACGGCGGCTCGGGCAAGCAGGCACGCGCGGTGATCGACGGCCTGGAGGCCGACGTGGTCACGCTGGCGCTGGCCTATGACATCGACTCGATCGCCGAGCGCGCCAGGCTGTTCCCGGCCAACTGGCAGAAGCGCCTGCCCGACAACAGCGCGCCGTACACCTCCACGATCGTGTTCCTGGTGCGCAAGGGCAACCCGAAGGGCATCCGCGATTGGCCCGACCTGCTCAAGTCCGGCGTGTCGGTGATCACGCCGAACCCGAAGACCTCCGGTGGCGCGCGCTGGAACTACCTGGCTGCCTGGGCGTACGGGCTGAAGATCTTCAGGGGCGACGAGGCCAAGACCCGCAACTTCGTGGCCGCGCTGTTCCGCAACGTGCCCGTGCTCGACACCGGTGCGCGCGGTTCCACCACCACCTTCGTCCAGCGCGGTATCGGCGACGTGCTGCTGGCCTGGGAGAACGAGGCGTTCCTGTCGATCGAGGAACTGGGTCCGGACAAGTTCGACATCGTGGTCCCCTCGCTTTCGATCCTGGCCGAGCCGCCGGTGGCGCTGGTCGACAGGAACGTGGACAAGCATGGCACCCGCGAGGTCGCCCAGGCCTACCTGCAGCACTTGTATTCGCCCGAGGGCCAGCGCATCGCGGCCAGGCACTACTACCGCCCGCGCCATCCGCAGCACGCCGATCCGGCCGACGTCGCACGCTTCCCCAAGGTCGAGCTGGTGACGATCGAAGGCGTGTTCGGCTCGTGGGCCGCCGCGCAGAAGAAGCACTTCGCCGACGGTGGCGAATTCGACCAGATCCAGGCCAAGAAGTGATCCAGCCGATCGAGCCCCGCACCGACGTGACCGACCGGGGCGCGCGGTGATGCCCGCGATACGAGCCGGTGTGTCGTCGCCATCCACGCCGCCTGCGCGCGGCGTGTCCGTGGGCGGACGCAGGCGCCGGGTGATCCCCGGTTTCGGCCTGAGCCTGGGCTACACGATGGCCTGGCTGGGCCTGATCGTGCTGGTTCCCCTGGTGGGCCTGTTCGTGCATTCGGCGCAGCTGGGGCTGGACGGGCTGTGGCGGATCTGGACCGAGCCGCGCGTGCTGGCCGCGTTGCGGATCAGCTTCGGCACCGCGCTGGCGGCGGCGGCGTTCAACGCGGTGATGGGCACGCTGGTCGCCTGGGTGTTCGTGCGCTACCGCTTCCCGGGCCGGCGCCTGTTCGACGCGATGATCGACCTGCCGTTCGCCTTGCCGACCGCGGTGGCCGGCATCGCCCTGACCGCGCTCTACGGGCCCAACGGCTGGCTCGGGCGCTGGCTGGAAGCTATCGGCATCCAGGTCGCCTACACGCCGCTGGGCATCACCGTGGCCCTGGTGTTCATCGGCCTGCCGTTCGTGGTGCGGGTGGTGCAGCCGGTGCTGGCCGAGGTCGAGCGCGAGCTGGAGGAAGCGGCCGCCACGCTCGGCG
Organism: Pseudoxanthomonas sp. Soil82; assembly: GCF_040446535.1. Taxonomy (NCBI): domain Bacteria; kingdom Pseudomonadati; phylum Pseudomonadota; class Gammaproteobacteria; order Lysobacterales; family Lysobacteraceae; genus Pseudoxanthomonas; species Pseudoxanthomonas sp. Soil82. The sequence continues at coordinate 710,940 of NZ_JBEAAK010000002.1, read as the reverse complement.
CCGCCCGCTGGCAGATCGTGCGCCGGGTGGTGCTGCCGGCGCTGTGGCCGGCGGTGCTGGCCGGGTTCGCGCTGGCCTTCGCGCGCGGCGTGGGCGAGTACGGCTCGGTGATCTTCATCGCCGGCAACATCCCGCAGGTGTCGGAGATCGCGCCGCTGCTGATCACGATCAAGCTGGAGGAGTTCGACTATGCCGGCGCCACCGCGATCGCCGCGGCGATGCTGCTGCTGTCGTTCGCGCTGCTGCTGGTGATCAACAGCCTGCAGTCGCGGCTGGCGCGCGGCGAGCGCAGGGGAGGCGGCTGACATGGGTGATACATCGGGTGCAGGCCTTGCCGTGGATGCAGCTGGGTCGGTGGCGCAGCGCGCGCGCGAACGCAGTCGGTCCCGTTCGGCCTCCCCGACCACCGAGCCTCGCTGGGTGCAGTGGGTGCTGATCGCCGGTGCGCTGCTGTTCCTGCTCTCGTTCCTGCTGCTGCCGCTGGTGCTGGTGTTCGCCGAAGCGCTGCGCGGGGGCGCGCACGCCTTCGTCCAGGCGGTCACCGAGCCCGATGCACTGGCGGCGATCAAACTGACCTTGCTGGTCACCGCGATCGTGCTGCCGCTCAACCTGGTGTTCGGCGTGGCCGCGGCGTGGCTGGTCTCCAAGCACGAGTTCCCCGGCAAGCGCTGGCTGGTCACGCTGATCGACCTGCCGTTCGCGGTGTCGCCGGTGGTGGCCGGCCTGGTGTTCGTGCTGATCTTTGGCGCCCAGGGCTGGGCCTATCCGCTGATCGATGAAGGCTGGCGCTTCACCGTGCCGCTGTGGGGCGAGGTCCACCTGCAGCTGCCGAAGATCATCTTCGGGCTCCCCGGCATCGTACTGGCGACGATCTTCGTCACATTCCCGTTCATCGCCCGCGAACTGATGCCGTTGATGGAGCAGCAGGGCGCCGACGAGGAGCTGGCGGCGCTGAGCCTGGGAGCCAGCGGCTGGCAGACGTTCTGGCGGGTCACCCTGCCCAACATCCGCTGGGCGCTGCTGTACGGCGTGCTGCTGTGCGGGGCGCGGGCGATGGGCGAGTTCGGCGCGGTATCGGTGGTGTCGGGGCACATCCGCGGGCGCACCAACACGCTGCCGCTGCACGTGGAGATCCTCTACAACGAATACGCCTACAGCGCCGCGTTCGCCGCCGCCTCGCTGCTGGCGTTGAGCGCACTGGTCACGCTGGTGCTGAAGACCTGGCTGGAATGGCGCCACGGCGAGTCGCTGGCCGCCAACCACCGCCACTGAGGAACCGACATGGGCATCAGGATCGAACACCTGGAAAAGAAATTCGGCGCGTTCGCTGCGCTGGACGACATCAGCCTGGACATCCGCGAGGGCGAGTTGCTGGCGCTGCTCGGTCCGTCCGGCTCGGGCAAGACCACCTTGCTGCGCGTCATCGCCGGGTTGGAGCACGCCGACCGGGGCCGGGTGCTGTTCGGGGGCGAGGACGCCACGCAGCTGAGCGTGCAGGAGCGCCGGGTCGGCTTCGTATTCCAGCACTACGCGCTGTTCCGCCACCTCACCGTCGCCGACAACATCGCCTTCGGGCTGAAGGTGCGTCGAGGCCGCAATCGCTGGCCTGCATCGAAGATCGCCGGCCGCGTCGAAGAGCTGCTGTCGCTGGTCCAGCTGCAGGGCCTCGCTGGGCGCTATCCGGCGCAGCTGTCGGGCGGGCAGCGCCAGCGCGTGGCGCTGGCGCGCGCGTTGGCCATCGAGCCGCGCGTGCTGCTGCTGGACGAGCCGTTCGGTGCGCTGGACGCGCAGGTGCGGCGCGACCTGCGTGGCTGGTTGCGCCAGCTGCACGAGCAGACCGGCCTGACCACCGTGTTCGTCACCCACGACCAGGAGGAGGCGCTGGAACTGGCCGACCGGGTCGCCATCCTCAACGGCGGGCGCATCGAACAGCTGGCCACCCCGGCCGATGCCTACGACCTGCCGGCCACGCCGTTCGTGTATTCGTTCGTCGGCGCGGTCAACCGCCTGCGCGGTCGCCGCAGCGGTGACCGGATTGAAGTGGCGGGCCTTGCGTTGCCGGCGACCGCAGGTTCATCCGGCGACGGCGAGCTGGACCTCTACGTGCGGCCGGAAGACCTCCGCGTGGGCGAGGGCGGCTGGGAAGCGACCGTCGTGGGCAGCCAGCGCAGCGGCCCGCGGGTACGGTTGCGCGCGCAACTGCATGGCGTGGACGAACAAGTGGAGCTGGAGCTGCCGGTGGACGCGGCCGCCGCGCATCCGCCGGGCAGCCGGGTTGGCTTGCTGCCGGCGCGGTACGGCGCGTTTCCAGCGGCGTGAGCTGTCTGATTCCCTGTCCTGCGATGTCCATTCCGGACAGCGAAGGACGCATGCGTTCCGGGACTTGACGTCGGTAATGTTGCATCGCAATATCGGGCCGGTTAATTATTTGTGAAGCCGTGCGCACGTTCGCGGAAACGCACACGGTCCCGCCCGCCGCAGCAGCCCCCACCGACAGGAGATCCAGGATGAAGCCGTCCAAGCTCGCCGCTTCGCTCGCCGTTGTGCTGTCCGCCGTACCGTTCGCTTCGTTCGCGCAGGACGCCGAGGAAGAATCCTCGCCGTTCACCTGGTCTGTTTCCGCGGTCTCCGATTACGTCTGGCGCGGCGTCTCGCAGACCAACGAAGATCCCACTGCCCAGGCCGGCCTGACCTATTCGCACGACTCCGGGTTCTATGCCGGTGTCTGGGGTTCGGGCGTGGACTTCGGCCCGGGCGACCCGAGCGTCGAGGTCGACGGCTTCGTCGGCTACAACACCGACTTCAGCGATTCGGTCAATTTCGACGTGATGATCAACCGCTACATGTACCCCGATGCCGGCGGCCTGAACTTCAACGAGCTGATCACCAAATTCACCTTCATCGACACCTATAGCCTGCTGGTCGCCTACAGCGACGACTTCGGCGGCACCGACGAGGACGCGTGGTACTTCAACGCCGGTGGCAGCTGGGAGTTGCCGCACGAGTTCGGCCTCAGCGCGGGCGTCGGCTACAACATGACCGATGACGCGCTGGGCGACGACTACCTCGACTGGAACATCGGCGTCAGCCGCAGCTGGGGCCTGTTCACCGCTGGCCTGTCGTACGTGGGCACCGATGGCAGCGGGACCGACCTGTTCGGCGACCTTGCCGACGACCGCGTCGTGCTGACCCTTACGGTAGGCAACTGAGCGATCGCCGGAGCGGTAGTCCGGATGAAGAAAAAGGCGCCGGAGGGCGCCTTTTTCTTTGCCTGCAGCGCAGGGGGCAGGTCAGTTCCAGCTCAGCACGACCTTGCCGGCCTTGCCCTGTTCCATCAGGTCGAAGCCCTGCTGGAATTCGTCGATCGACAGCTGGTGGGTGAGTACCTTGCCCAGCGGGAAGCCGGACAGCACCAGCTGGGTCATCTTGTACCAGGTCTCGTACATCTTGCGGCCGTAGATGCCCTGCACGGTGAGGCCCTTGAAGATGATCTTGTCCCAGTCGCAGCCGGCGCCCTTGGGCATGATCCCGAGCATGGCGATCTTGCCGCCGTGGTACATGCAGTCGAGCATGTCGTTGAACGCGCGCGGGTTGCCGCTCATCTCCAGGCCGACGTCGAAGCCCTCCATATGCAGGTCGTTCATCACGTCCTTGAGCGACTGGTTGGCGACGTTGACCACGCGGGTGGCGCCCATGTCGGCGGCCAGCTTCAGGCGGAAATCGTTGACGTCGGTGACGACCACGTTGCGGGCGCCGATGTGCTTGCAGATGCCCGCGGCGATGATCCCGATCGGGCCGGCGCCGGTGATCAGCACGTCCTCGCCGACCACGTCGAACTCCAGCGCGCAGTGCGCGGCGTTGCCGTAGGGGTCGAAGAACGCGGCCAGCTCCGACGGGATCGGGTCGGGGATCGGCCACAGGTTGGAGGCCGGCATCACGATGTACTCGGCGAAGGCGCCGTCGCGGTTGACGCCGATGCCCACGGTCTTCGGGCACAGGTGCGGGCGGCCGCCGCGGCAGTTGCGGCAGTGGCCGCAGACGATGTGGCCTTCTGCCGACACGCGCTGGCCGACCTTGTAGCCGGACACGCCCGGTCCCAGCTCGGCGACGCGGCCGACGAACTCGTGGCCGATCACCAGGCCCGGCTTGATCGTGCGCTGGCTCCATTCGTCCCACAGGTAGATGTGCAGGTCGGTGCCGCAGATGGCGGTCTTCTCGACCTTGATCAGGACCTCGTTCGGGCCGGGTGCCGGGACCGGCACTTCTTCCAGCCAGATGCCCTTGGCGGCTTCGCGCTTGACCAGCGCCTTCATGGTACGGGCCATCGTCGGGAACCTCGGCAGGGAAAGAGCGACATTATAGGTTGCGGGGGAAACCACCGCCCGGGGTCCGAGTGCCTTTTCCCCCGCATGACCTGAAGCCTGACTCCTTCCGCGGGAAAAGGCACTCTGACCCCTTCCGCCCCCTGCCGAAGGTCATGGACCGGCGCGGCGGGCGCCGCCGCTAGAATCGGGAATCCTTTCAAGTGGAACCGTCCAGATGCGCCTTCGCCTGCTCACCGCTTCCGTCCTGGCCGCGCTCGCCGCCGCCCCTGCCGCCCTGGCGGGCGAGGGCATGTGGGTCCCGCAGCAGTTGCCGGAGATCGCCGGGCCGCTGAAGGATGCCGGGCTGAAGCTGTCCCCGCAGCAGCTGGCCGACCTGACCGGCGATCCCATGGGCGCGGTGGTGGCGCTGGGCGGCTGCACTGCCAGCTTCGTTTCCCCCGAGGGCCTGGTGGTGACCAACCACCACTGCGCCTATGGCGCGATCCAGCTGAATTCGACGCCCGCGAACAACCTGATCCGCAACGGCTTCAATGCCCCGACCCCCGCTGACGAAGTCAGCGCCGGGCCGAATGCGCGCGTGTTCGTGCTCGACGAGATCACCGACGTGACCCGCGAGGCGCAGGCGGCGATCGCGGCGGCCGGCGACGACGCGCTGGGCCGGACGAAGGCTCTGGAAGCCTTCGAGAAGAAGCTCATCGCCGATTGCGAAGCCGACGCCGGCTTCCGCTGCCGGCTGTACAGCTTCTCCGGCGGCAACGCCTACCGGCTGTTCAAGAACCTGGAGATCCGCGACGTGCGCCTGGCCTATGCGCCCCCGGGCAGCGTCGGCAAGTTCGGCGGCGACATCGACAACTGGATGTGGCCGCGCCACACCGGCGATTTCGCCTTCTACCGCGCCTACGTCGGCAAGGACGGCAAGCCGGCTGCGTACTCGCCCGACAACGTCCCGTTCAAGCCCAAGCGCTGGCTGAAGATCGCCGACAAGCCGCTGGGCGAGGGCGACTTCGTCATGGTCGCCGGCTACCCGGGTTCGACCAACCGCTACGCGCTGGCGGCCGAGTTCGACAACACCGCGCAATGGACCTACCCGACCATCGCCCGCCACTACAAGAACCAGATCGCCCTGGTCGAGGCGGCCGGCAAGAAGGATCCGGAGGTCCAGGTCCGCTACGCCAACACCATGGCCAGCTGGAACAACACCAGCAAGAACTACGAGGGCCAGCTGGAAGGCTTCAAGCGCATCGACGCGGCCGGGCAGAAGCGCGCCGAGGAAGCGGCGGTGCTGGCGTGGCTGAAGGGGCAGGGGGCCAAGGGCTCCGCGGCGCTCGACGCGCACGCACAGCTGATCGCGCTGCTGGAGCAGGCCAAGGCCACGCGCGAACGCGACCTGACCCTGGCCATGTTCAACAACACCGCCATGCTCGGCGCTGCCACCCAGCTGTACCGGCTGTCGATCGAGCGGCAGAAGCCCGATGCCGAACGCGAATCGGGCTACCAGGATCGCGACCTGGCCGCGATCGAGGGTGGGCTCAAGCAGCTCGAGCGCCGCTACGTGCCGGCGATGGACCGCCAGCTGCAGGAGTACTGGCTCAACGAGTACCTCAAGCTGCCTGCCGGCCAGCGCGTGGCCGCGGTGGACCAGTGGCTGGGCGGCAACGACGCGGCGGCGGTAAAGCGCGCGCTCGATCGCCTGGCCGGCACCAAGCTGGGCGGCACCGGGGAGCGCCTGAAGTGGTTCGGCGCCGACCGCGCCGCGTTCGAGGCCAGCACCGATCCGGCGATCCAGTACGCGGTGGCGGTGATGCCCACGCTGCTCAAGCTTGAGCAGGAGCGCAAGACTCGCGCCGGCGAGAACCTGGCCGCGCGTCCGGTCTACCTGCAGGCGCTGGCCGACTACAAGAAGAGTCAGGGCGAGTTCGTGTATCCGGACGCCAACCTGTCGCTGCGCATCACCTTCGGCAACGTGAAGGGCTACGTGCCGCGCGACGGCGTCAAGTACACGCCGTTCACCACGCTGGAGGGCGTGGTCGCCAAGGAGACCGGGGCCGATCCGTTCGACTCGCCCAAGGCACTGCTCGACGCGGTGGCCGCCGGGCGCCATGGCGGGCTCGCCGACGAGCGCCTGGGCTCGGTGCCCGTGAACTTCCTTTCCGACCTGGACATCACCGGCGGCAACTCCGGTTCGCCGGTGCTCGACGCGCACGGGCGCCTGGTCGGCCTGGCGTTCGATGGCAACTGGGAGTCGGTGGCGTCGAACTGGGTGTTCGACCCGACGATGACGCGCATGATCTCGGTCGACCAGCGCTACATGCGCTGGATCATGCAGGAGGTCTTCCCGGCGCCGCAGCTGCTGGAGGAAATGAACGTCGCGCCGCGCTGATCGCGCCGCGGGATCCATGGGAGGGCGCCGGCCGTTGCCGGCGCCTTTTCCGTTATCGGGAACGGACGCGCGGATGCATGTGCGATGGCGGTCCGGCCGGCCGCCGGCGGGTTATCATTCGCACCCCCGCGCCGCCCGGCGCGGGAGACCGCCACACCGGGGACCCCATGCGAATCCTGCTTGCCCGTCACGGAGAGACGCCGTGGAACGCCGAAGGCCGTTACCAGGGCCAGATCGACATTCCGCTTTCGCCGGTGGGCGAGGCGCAGGCACGCGCCCTGGGCGAGCGCCTGCGCGAGGTTCCGATCACCCGTGCGGTGGCCTCGCCGCTGTCGCGGGCGCGGCGCACCGCCGAACTGGCGCTGGGCGAGCAGCGCGCGTCGATGCTGCAGCTGGAGCCGGAGGTGCAGGAAATCGCCCACGGCGAGTGGGAAGGCCTGCTGGCCAGCGAGATCGGCGAGAAGGATCCGGCGCGCCTGCGCGCCTGGCGCGAGGAGCCGGATACCGTGCTGATGCCCGGCGGCGAATCGCTGCGCCAGGTGCTGGACCGTTCCTGGCGCGGCCTGGCCCGCGCCACCGAGGGCCTGGCCGACGACGACACCCTGCTGGTGGTCGCGCACGACGCGGTCAACCGGGTCGTGCTGTGCCGGATCCTGGGCCTGCCGATCGGCAAGCTGTGGACCTTCCGCCAGGCCCCGACCACGCTCAACCTGCTCGAAGGTCCCGACCTGGAGAGCCTGGAAGTGGTGCGCCTGAACGACTGCGCGCACCACACCCCGTTCTTCGGCGAGGCCAAGCACCGGGCGCTGTGAGCGCAGGCACGCGGAGCCCCGGCCATGGTTGACGCGCCGACGACCGCAGCGGGCCTGGACGCCTGGCTCGCCTACATCGAATCACGGCATCCGCGCTCCATCGAGCTGGGGCTGGAGCGCGTGCGGGAAGTCGCGACGCGCATGGCGCTCGGCCGTCCCGCCGCGCAGGTGGTCACCGTCGCCGGCACCAACGGCAAGGGCTCGACGGTCGCGTTCGTCGAGGCCATCGCTCGCGCCGGCGGCTGGAAGGTCGGGGCCTACACCTCGCCGCACCTGCTGCGCTACAACGAGCGCGTGCGGATCGATGGCGAAGAAGCATCCGACCAGTCGCTGGTCGCGGCCTTCGCCGCGGTCGAGGCGTCGCGCGGCGACACCCCGCTGACCTATTTCGAGTACGGCACGCTGGCGGCGCTGTGGCTGTTCGGCCGCTCCGCGCTGGACCTGGCGGTGCTGGAGGTCGGCCTGGGCGGGCGGCTGGACGCGGTCAACATCGTCGATGCGGACGTGGCCGTGGTCACCACCGTCGATATCGACCACACCGACTGGCTCGGCAGCGACCGCGAGGCGATCGGCCGGGAAAAGGCCGGTATCGCCCGCGCATGGAAGCCGCTGGTACTGGGCGAGGTCGATCCGCCGTCCAGCGTGCTGCGCCATGCCTACGCGATCGGCGCCAACGCGATCCGGCTGGGCAGCGATTTCTTCCACGAGCCGGTCGACGCCGCGCACTGGCGCTGGCGCGAAGTCGGCGCCGAACTGGTTCTTCCCCATCCGCGCCTGGACGCACCGGCACAACGGGCCAACGCCGCCACCGCGATCGCCGCGCTGCGCGCATTGCCGCGCGCGCTGTCGTCGCATGCCTGGGCCGAGGGCGTGGCCGGCGCACGCCTGGCCGGGCGCCTGCAACGCTTCGAACGTGATGGCGTCGAGGTGGTGGTCGATGTCGCCCACAACGCACAGGCCGCGCGCGGGCTGGCGGCCTGGCTGCTGGCACAGCCAGGTGCGCGCACGACGCGGGCGGTGTTCGCGGCTCTGGCCGACAAGGACGCGGCGGCGATGGTGGACGCGCTCGCCGGCTCCGTGGCGGGCTGGCACCTGGCCGGCCTGGACGGCGTGGCGCGCGGCCAGGACGTGGAGGCGTTCGCGGCGCGGCTGTCGTCGACCGCCGCGGCCACGGCCAGCCGTGATGCACGGGTGGCCGATGCCCTGGCGCGTGCGCTGGCCGCCGCGGCGCCGGGCGACCGGGTGCTGGTGTTCGGTTCGTTCCATACCGCGGCCGCCGCGCTGGCGGCACGGCATTCAGCGGCCTGACGGCGCGACCCCGACCCGCCGGCCTATAATCCCCGCACTCCCGACGCTTCCCCCGAGTCCGAGTGGATACCCAGCTCAAACAACGCCTGATCGGCGGCGCCGTGCTGGTCGCACTGGCAGTCATCTTCCTGCCCATGCTCGTGCAGGGGCCTGCGCCCGACAGCGGCGTGGCCAATGTGTCCACGCGCGTCACCGACGCGCCGGCCGAGGGATTCGAGACCCGCGAACTGCCGCTCGCCGGGCCCGCGGCGGCCACGCCCGCCGGGCCGAAGGCGCTGCCCGCTACGGCGCCGGCGACCACCGCGGCCGCAGCGGCGTCGCCTGCCGGTCCCGCCGCATCGCCCGATCCGGCCATCGCCGCCGGCCAGTGGGCGGTGAGCTTCGGCGCCTATGCCAGTGCCCGCGACGCCGATGCCGTGCTGCAGCGCCTGCGCCAGGCCGGGCTGGAGGGTTTCCGCGAGGAGGCCAGCATCAACGGCCGCCAGGCCTGGCGCGTACGCGTGGGCCCCTATGCGGACCGGGCGCTGGCCGAAGCCGGGCGCCTGCAGGCGGTCCGGATCCGCAGCGACGTGAACGCTCAGGTCATCGCGCTCGATGCGGGCAAGGACGCCGCTGCCAGCGCGCCTGCCGCCGCCGAGCCGGCCGCCAGCCCCGCGCCTGCCGCCGCCGCGCCGGCCGCCAGCCAGGCGACCGCGGCCGCATCGCCCGCGGCCACGCGTACCGAGAGCCTGCCGGCCGATGCGCCGACGCCGCGGCCCGCCGCCGCCACGCCCGCCACGCCCGCCACGCCGGCGCCGAAGCCGGCGGCACCGGCCGCCGCTGCGCCCGCCGCCGCCGCCAAGGCCGAGCCCGCCGCGCCGGCGCCGGCCGCATCGGGTGTCGGCTTCGCGGTGCAGATGGGTGCGTTCGCCAGCACGGCCGAGGCCAATGCGTTGCGCGACCGGCTGCGCGCGGCCGGGTTCAGCGCCATCGTCCAGCCGGTGCGGACCGACAAGGGCACGCTCAACCGGGTCCGCGTCGGGCCGGTGTCCACCCGTGCCGAGGCCGACCAGCTGAAGGCGCGGCTGGCCTCGGGATTCGGTGCCGGCATGGTGGTCCCGCACCCGTGACCGTGGACGCCGCCGCAGGCGGAAGCTGCGACGCATGAACACGATCGACCTGGTCCTGCTGTGCGTCCTGCTCGCCTCGGCATTGCTGGGGTTGTTTCGTGGCTTCGTCGGCACCATCGCTTCGCTGGTGGCCTGGATCGGCGCAGGCTGGTGCGCGTTCCATTACGGCGCCGAACTGGCGTTCTGGTTCGCCGATGATGGCCAGCCCGGCGCCACCGAGCTGCTGGCGGGCTACGCGATGGCCTTCATCGGCGTGCTGCTGCTGGTCGGCATCGTCGGCTGGGTGGCGCGCAAGCTGCTGCAATCGGTCGGGTTGACCGGCGTGGACCGCGTCCTTGGCCTGGGCCTGGGCCTGGCCCGCGGCCTGCTGGTCGCCTGCATGCTGGTGCTGCTGCTGGCCTTCAGCAGCCTGCCGCAGGAGCCGGCCTGGCCGCAGTCGCGGGCGGTGGCCGTGCTGACGCCGGGCGCGCAGTGGATGGCGCGCTGGCTGCCTGACTGGGCCGTTCAGGAGCTGGATTTTGGCAATGGCCGGGCGAGCGGCGATAATGCGCTCCTCGAACACGCAGGTGCCGTGGTCGAAACGATCACCGGGGCGCTGCCCGTCCCGGTCGAAGAGAACGGAACCCCATCCGGCGCGGAGCCGCCACCCCCGTCCACCCCCGGTCAGTAGGACCGTTGCGGAGACCCCCGGAACATGTGCGGCATCGTCGGAATCGTCGGCAACCAGAACGTTGCCGGTCAGCTCTATGACGGGTTGACCGTCCTCCAGCATCGCGGCCAGGACGCGGCGGGTATCGCGACCGCCGACGGCACCCGCCTGCGCGTGCACAAGGACAACGGCCTAGTGCGCGACGTGTTCAACGCCAAGGCGATGAGCGTGCTGGAGGGGCGGGTGGGCATTGCCCACTGCCGCTATCCGACCGCCGGTTCGGAGGGCATGGACGAGGCGCAGCCGTTCTACGTCAATTCCCCCTACGGCATCGCCCTGGCGCACAACGGCAACCTGATCAACACCGACCACCTGCGCCAGCAGGTGTTCGCCCAGGACCGGCGCAACATCAATACAGATTCGGACAGCGAGGTGCTGCTGAACGTGTTCGCCCACGAGCTGGATACCCAGCGCACGCTGTCGCCGGAAGCGGCGATCCGCGCCGTGGCCGGGGTCAACAAGCGGGTGAAGGGCGGCTACGCGGTGGTCAGCGTGGTGCTGGGCCTGGGCCTGGTGGCGTTCCGCGACCCGCACGGCATCCGCCCGCTGGTGCTGGGCAAGCGCGAGCACAACGAGGGCACGGAGTACGTCGTTGCGTCCGAGTCCGCGGTCCTGGACATCCTTGGCTTCGTCCGCGTGCGCGACGTGCAGCCGGGGGAAGCCCTGGTGATCACCGCGCGCGGCGAGCTGTTCAGCGAGGTGGTGGCCGAGCCCGCGCCGCAGGCGCCGTGCATCTTCGAGTACGTGTATTTCGCCCGCCCGGATTCGATGATCGACAACGTCTCGGTGCACAAGGCGCGCATGCGCATGGGCGTCAAGCTGGGCGAGAAGATCCTGCGCCTGCGCCCGGACCACGACATCGACACCATCATCCCGATCCCGGACACCTCGCGCGACGCGGCGCTGGAGATCTCCAACGTGCTCGGCGTGAAGTACCGCGAGGGGTTCATCAAGAACCGCTACGTGGGCCGCACCTTCATCATGCCGGGGCAGGGCGAGCGGGTGAAGTCGGTGCGGCGCAAGCTCAACCCGATCAACCTGGAATTCCGCAACCGCGTGGTGCTGCTGGTCGACGACTCGATCGTGCGCGGCACCACCAGCCAGCAGATCGTGCAGATGGCGCGCGACGCCGGCGCGCGCAAGGTGTACCTGGCCAGCGCCGCGCCGCCGGTGCGCCATCCCAACATCTACGGCATCGACATGCCTTCGCCGGACGAGCTGATCGCCCACGGGCGCAGCATCGAGGAGATCGAGAAGCTGCTCGGCTGCGACTGGCTGATCTACCAGGACCTGGAAGACCTGGAGGCGGCCGTGCGCGAGGGCAATCCGGACTTGCAGCGCTTCGACTCCTCGTGCTTCGACGGCGATTATGTGACCGGCATCGAGCCGGGCTACTTCGAGCGCATCCAGCAGCTGCGCTCGGACGAGGCCAAGAAGAAGCGCCGCGTCGCGTCCTGATGGGGCGCTGCGGCATCGCATGGTTCGCCCGGGTGCGGCGTGCGTGCCGCATCCGCAGGCAGCCGGGGGTGGCCGTGCTCGCCCGAGTCGCCGGGAAGGGATCCCGGTAGCGTTGCCGATTCCATGACCTCACTGTTCGAAGCCGCCGTCCAATGCCTGGCCGCCGCCGATCCGGCGGAGAAAGTCGCTTTGACCCACCTGCATGCGGCGGCGTTTGCGCGTGGCGAACGCCACGTGCCTGCCCATGCGCCGCCGCCCGGTCCGATCCGCATGCCAGGCCGGCCCGGGCGGCCGCGGCTGGTGCATCCGCGCGAATTGCCGCGGCGCGGACTGGGCAGCGCCGAAGGACGCGCCGCGTTCCTGCACGCCATCGCCCACATCGAGCTCAACGCCATCGACCTGGCCTGGGACGCGGTCTACCGCTTCCGCGGGCTGCCCGGCGACTTCTATCGCGACTGGGTGCAGGTGGCCGGCGACGAAGCCCGCCACTTCCTGATGCTGCGCCAGCGGCTGCGCGAATTCGGTCGCGACTACGGCGACTTCGATGCGCACAACGGCTTGTGGGAAATGACCGAGAAGACCGCGCACGACGGCCTGGCGCGGATGGCGCTGGTGCCGCGCGTGCTGGAGGCGCGCGGGCTGGACGTGACCCCGGGCATGATCGAGCGCCTGCGCACGCTGGGTGACACGCGCACGGTGGAGATCCTGCAGGTGATCCTGCGCGAGGAGGTGGCGCACGTGGCCGCCGGTTCGCGCTGGTTCCGCTGGTACTGCGAGCGCGCCGGCGTCGAGCCGCGTGCGCGCTTCCGCGAGCTGCTGCAGGAGTATGCGGGCGGCTACCTGCACGGTCCGTTCAATGTCGAAGCCAGGTTGCTGGCCGGGTTCGACGAGGACGAGCTTGCGGCGCTGGAATACGTCGAGGCCACGCAGTCGAAGGCGTGAATCCGCAGAGCGGGGCTTGCCCCGCTGGCTCTGCGTTGCGGAGGGCAGGGGGCGAGCCCCGCTCTACGAAGCGCGCGTAGTGCGGTCGCTCAGAGCGCGTCCAGGCGCAATCCGTCGGCGTCCACCCGCAGCACCGAGCCCTGCTCGTACCAGTCGCCCAGCACGATCCGCCGGCACGCCCGGCCTGCCGCCTGCAGCTGGTGGATCGCCGGGCGATGGGTGTGCCCGTGGATCAGGGTCGATACGCCGAAACGGACGAGGGTGGCCTCGACCGTGGCCGGTGCGACGTCGGTGACCGTCTCGAACGTGCCGCGGTCGCCAGCGATCATCTCGCGCTGGCGGGCCATGCTCGCCTCGCGCGCCTGTGCCGCGAACGCCTGCCGCGCGGCCAGCGGCTGCGCGAGGAAGCGCTGCCGCCAGGCGGGGTCGCGGGTCTGCGCGCGGAAGGCCTGGTAGGCGGTGTCGTCGGTGCAAAGCAGGTCGCCGTGCATCAGCAGGACCGGTTCGCCGTACAGCGCCACCACCGCCGGATCGGGCAGCAGGCGCATCCCGGCCCGCCGCGCATAGTCGGCCCCGACCAGGAAGTCGCGGTTGCCGTGGATGAAATACACCGGCACGCCGGCATCGGCGACCGCGCGCACGCCGGCGGCGACGGCCTCGCCGGCCTCGGAGGGATCGTCGTCGCCGATCCAGGCCTCGAACAGGTCGCCCAGGATGTAGAGCGCGTCGGCCCGTCGTCCTTCGTCCCGGAGGAAGCGCAGGAACAGTTCGGTGACCGGCGGGCGCGCCGGGTCCAGGTGCAGGTCGGAGACGAACAAGGTGGTCATCGGCCGATTGTAGTGCCGCCAGACCGCGGAAAAACCTGCCGCGCCGGGCAGGGTGCCACGCCCGTCCGCGGCGCTTGCACTGCGGTGCTTGCGTCTGCCGGGACCGTCCTGCCTTCCCGTGGGCACGCATCGCCCCCTGGAAGGCGTTCGTTTGCCCGTGCCCGTGTTTCCACTGCAGGCCAGGCCCGGGCCGCGGGCTCCGGAGGACTGGCGGAGCCGCCTGGCCCGAGCGGGTAAAATGGCCGCACTTCCAGGAACACCACCCACCATGACCTGCCGCACCCGCTTCGCCCCCAGTCCCACCGGCTACCTGCACATCGGCGGCGCCCGCACCGCGCTGTACTGCTGGCTGGAGGCGCGCCACCGCGGCGGCGACTTCATCCTGCGCATCGAGGACACCGACCGCGAGCGCAGCACCCAGGCCGCGATCGACGCGATCCTGGAGGCGATGGACTGGCTCGGCCTGGATTACGACGAGGGCCCGGTCTACCAGACCGCGCGCATCGACCGTTACCGCGAAGTGGCCGAGCAGCTGGTCGCGCAGGGCAAGGCGTACTACGCCTACGAGACCCGCGAGGAACTGGACGCCATGCGCGAGGCGGCGATGGCGAAGCAGGAGAAGCCGCGCTACAACGGCGCCGCGCGCGAGGCCGGCCTGCCGCATCGCGACGATCCCAACCGCGTCATCCGCTTCAAGAACCCGCTTGACGGCGTGGTCGCGTTCGACGACCTGATCAAGGGCCGCATCGAGATCGCCAACAGCGAGCTGGACGACATGGTGATCTTCCGCCCGGACGGCTACCCGACCTACAACTTCGCGGTGGTGGTCGACGACTGGGACATGGGCATCACCGAAGTCATCCGCGGCGACGACCACATCAACAACACCCCGCGCCAGATCAACATCTATGAAGCGCTGGGCGCGCCGGTGCCGAAGTTCGCGCACATGCCGATGATCCTGGACGAGCAGGGCGCCAAGCTGTCCAAGCGCACCGGCGCGGCCGACGTGATGCAGTACAAGGATGCCGGCTACCTGCCGCACGCGCTGGTGAACTACCTGGCGCGGCTGGGCTGGTCGCACGGCGACCAGGAGATATTCAGCCGCCAGGAACTGGTCGAGCTGTTCGACGTCACCAACGTCAACTCCAAGGCCGCGCGCCTGGACATGGCCAAGCTCGGCTGGGTCAACCAGCATTACCTCAAGACCGACGACCCGGCGACGATCGCGCCGCAGCTGGTCTACCAGCTGGAGAAGCTGGGCCTGGACGTGGCCGCCGGCCCGGCGCCGGTGGACGTGGTGGTCGCGCTGCGCGAGCGCGTGCAGACGCTGAAGGAAATGGCCGAGAAGGCGGTGGTCTGGTACGTGCCGCTGGAGAGCTACGACGAGGCCGCGGTGGCCAAGCACCTCAAGGCCGGCGCCGACGTGCCGCTGGCCAAGGCGCGCGAGCTGCTGGCCGCGCTGCCGGAATGGAACGTCGATGGTGTCGGCCAGGCCCTGCACGACGCGGCCGCGGCGCTGGAGCTGGGCATGGGCAAGGTCGCGCAGCCGCTGCGCGTGGCCATCACCGGCACCCAGGTCAGCCCGGACATTTCCCATACGGTCTACCTGGCCGGCCGCGAGGAAGCCTTGAAACGCATCGACGCAGCGCTTATCAAGGTGGGCAAGTCCTGAGTCCGCACCGCAACCGGAGTTACCGATGCCCGCCCGGCATGCCTGCACCGATCCGCACCACCACGTCGACAGCGCCGATGCGTTCGTCCATGCGGTGGAACGCGCGTGCAACGAGCGCGGCCTGCGGCTGACGCCGATCCGCGCCAACGTGCTGCGCCTGATCGCCGACGCCGGCAAGCCGGTCAAGGCCTACGAGCTGCTGGAGAAGGTTCGCGAGGGCAAGGGCGCCGGCGCCGACGCGCCGCCGACCGTGTACCGCGCGCTGGACTTCCTGATGGCCAACGGTTTCGTGCACAAGCTCGAGTCGGTCAATGCCTTCGTCGCCTGCCACCACCCCAACAGCGCCCAGCACTCGGTCCCGTTCCTGATCTGCGACCGCTGCCACAGCGCGGTGGAGCTGGAAGACAGCGAGGTCGTGGCCCAGCTGGACGCGCGGGCCAAGGCGCTGGGTTTCCAGCCGCAGGCGCAGACCCTGGAAGTGCACGGCCTGTGCGCGCGTTGCGCGGCGAGCTGAAGCCACGCTGCAGGCGTGGCCTGGTCCGTCCGTCGTTGCCCTGAAGGCGCGCCCCCGTCGCGACCGGACGACCGGATCGCGACGGGGTGGACATAGCGCCGGCTCAGAACCAGGCGCGGATGCCGAAGGCCACCGCGCGACCCGGCAGCGGCGCGTAGTCGCGCAGCAGCGAGGTGTGCGGACGTACTTCCTCGTTGCCAAGGTTGCTGCCGTCGAGGAAGACCTCCCAGCTGTTGCCGGCCGAACGGTCCCAGCGGTACGCCAGGTGCGCATCGACCAGGGTGTAGGCCGGGCTGGCTTCCTCGTTCTGCGCGACGCGGTCCTGCTCCAGGTAGCGCACCGCGCCCAGCGAGGCCCGCCATCCGCCCAGTGCCCACGACAGGTCCGCGCCGAAGCGGCCCGGTGCGATCCGGGGCAGGTAGCCGCCGTTGGCCAGTTCGGTGGTGTAGTGGTGGGCATGGTCGCCATGCGGCACGTCGAACGCGACGGTCCGCGACCCGCTTCCGTCCAGTTCGCCGCGGACCATGTCGCCGAACACGCGCAGGTCCCAGGCGCCGTGCGCACTGTCGGCCAGGTGCAGCACCGCCTCGGCCTCGGCGCCGGTGAACGTCGCGTCGGCCTGGGTCCACAGGCGAACCGGGGTGCCGTGCTCCTCGATTCCGGTGTCGGCCAGGTAGATGAAGTCCTCGAACGCGCTGCGATAGACCGAGACCTTGAAGTCGACGCGCTCGTTGTGGGCGTGTAGGCCGATCTCGCCGCGCAGGGCGCGCTCGGTGTCCATCGCGTTGTCGCCGATCTCGATCGACGCGGTGGCCACGTGCAGGCCGCCGGCGTACAGCTCCTCCTGGGTCGGCGCGCGCTCGGAGCGGTCGACGCCCACCCGCAGGTCGAAGGCCTCGTTCAGGCGCCAGATCGCCGCGGCGGACAGGTTGCCGGCATCGAAGCTCCGGCGCGGCTGCGCGTCGTCGGGCGCGATGTCCACGCGGTCGTAGCGCGCGCCGAGCTCGAGCTTGAACGGATCGAAGTTCTTCTCCTGGACCACGAACAGGCCCCAGCTGTCGGTCAGCGTCGCCGGCACGAACGCCTCCTCGCCGACTGCGGCGAAATCGACCCGTCCCAGCTGCAGGCCGAACGCGCCGCGCCAGCCGGCGGCTTCATGCTGCACCGCCTGCAGGCGGGCGTCATATCCTTCGCTGGTGAAGCGGGTGCCGACCTGGCCGCCTTCGAGTTCGACATGCTCGTAGTCGTTGTAGGCGCCGTGCAGCTCGACGCTTTCCAGGAACGACAGCGGCTCGTAGACCCCGGCCTTCAGCTCGATCCGGTTCTGGGTCAGGTCGATGCGCACGTCGCCCTCTTCCTCCTCGTGCGCGTGGTCGTCGTCGGCATCGTCGTGGTCGTGGTCGTCGTCGGCATGCACGTGCGCGCCGGTCGGGATGCCGTAGTTGGTGCGGTAGGTGCTCGCCGACAGGCCGAAATAGCCGGCCTCGCCGAGCCAGGTCGCGCCGAGCGCGCCGGCCCGGGTACGGATCGAGCTGTTGGGAAGCACGCCGCGCGCCTGCCCGTCCTCGCCCTCATGGTCGTCGTCGTCGTGGCCGTCGTGGTCGTCATGCTCGACCGCGGCCACGCCCGGGATCTCGTAGTCGCCGGTGTTGCGGACCAGGCCATCGACATGGATGACCCAGTTCCCGTTGACGCCGTCCAGCCGGAACATGCCGGCGCGCTCGTCGTTGACGGTATTGCCGCGGACTTCCGCGCGCCCGCTCAGTGGCTCCTCCGGCAGGTCGCGGGCGATGCGGCCGTCGGCGACGTTGACCGCGCCGCCGATCGCGCCGCTGCCGAACAGCAGGGTGGCCGGCCCTTTCAGGACTTCGACCTGGTCGGCCAGGAACGGCTCCACGCTGGTCGCATGGTCGGCGCTGACGGTGGAGGCATCCATGGTGCCCAGGCCGCTGGACAGGACCTGCACGCGCGGGCCGTCGAGGCCGCGCAGGATCGGCCGGCCGACGCCGGGGCCGAAATAGGTGCTCTGCACGCCAGGGAGCTTGGAGACGGTTTCGCCCAAGGTCGCGGCCTTGGCCCGGTCCAGCGCATCGCCCTGCAGCACCTCGACCGGGCGGGCGAGCGATTCGGCATCGCCGGCCAGCGGCGAAGCGGTCACCTCGACGGTGGGCAGGTCCGAGGGCTCGTGCGCGGCGGCGGCAAAGACGGCGGTCGTGCAGGCCAGCGACAGGGCGGCGGACAGGGCGTGGCGGCGGAGCGGGCGGGACATGGTAGGCATCGGGGGACCGGTTGGGAGGCGAAGGTGACAGTCGAACAAGAATGTTATAATGTATCCACACTGGACGACACCCCTCCCAAACGTCATGCCTCCCCGATGAGCCCCCACCACCCACACCGGCATTCGCTGTTCGACCGCTTCGGCGCCACCGGTTCGCTGCTGTGCGCGCTGCATTGCGCGCTTACGCCGCTGCTGCTGGCGGCGCTGCCCTCGCTGGGGCTGTCGCTCTGGTTCGATGGCAGCCTCGAGGCCGCGCTGGTGTCGTTCGTCACCCTGCTGGGCCTGCTCAGCCTGGGCTGGAGCTACCGGCGGCATCGCGCGCTGCGCGCCCTGGGCCTGCTGGTGCCGGGCCTGGCCGCGCTTTGGGCGGGGTTGCTGTACGCGCCGCTGCACGAATCAGTGGTGCCACATGCCGTGGTGATGACCTTCGGCGGCACCCTGGTGGGGCTGGCGCACCTGCTCAACCTGCGGCTCAACCACGGCCACGTGCATGACGCCAGCTGCGCCCACTGAGGGCCCGTGCTAGGCTTTCCGGTCTCTCGCGCGGGGCGCGGGCGCTATTTCATGCAGATCAAGGAGTCGAAAGATGGGCAAGGGTGACCGCAAGACCGCCAAGGGCAAGCGCTACAACGCCAGCTACGGCAACGCGCGCCGCCATGGGGGTACCCGGGCCGCCGCGGGCGCCGCTGCGCCGGTGGCGAAGAAGACCGCCGTCGCCAAGCCGGTGGTGAAGAAGGCCGTGGCCAAGAAGGCCGTCGCCAAGGGCTGACCCGGCCATGTCCGGGCGCATGCCCGGCCTGGAAGCAAAACGCGGCGCCTGGCGCCGCGTTTTTGTTTGCGCCGCTCAGTCGCCGGCGCGACGGCCGCCGATCCAGCTCGCGGCCCGAAGTCCACCTCCCAGCCAGTAGGCAAGCTCGGCCGGCTGCTCCGCGTTCCAGAGCACCAGGTCCGCCCGCAGCCCGGGCTGCAGCCGGCCGCGGTCGGCCAGTCCGAGGGCGCGGGCGCCATTGACCGTGGTCCCGCGCAGGGCCTCCTCCGGCGTGAGCCGGAAATGGGTACAGGCCAGCGACATCGCCAGCCGCAGCGACTGCAGCGGCGAGGTCCCGGGATTGCAGTCGGTGGCCACGGCCATCGCCACGCCCTCCGCGCGGAACGCTTCCAGCGGTGGCAGCATCGTTTCACGGAGCACGTGGAAGGCGCCGGGCAGAAGCACCGCCACGGTGCCGGCATCGGCCATCGCGCGCACGCCGGCAGCGGAGGTGTGCTCGACATGGTCGGCGGACAGGCCGCCGAAGCCGGCCACCAGCGCCGCGCCGCCGCCATCGCTGAGCTGGTCGGCATGCAACTTCACCGGCAGGCCAAGGGCCCGCGCAGCTTCGAACACCCTTCGCGTCTGCGCAGCGTCGAAGCCTATGCGTTCGCAGAACGCGTCGACCGCATCGACCAGTCCTTCGCCGTGCAATCGGGGCAACCAGTCGCAGACCGCGTCGATGTAGGCATCGGCGCGTCCTGCGAATTCCGGCGGCAATGCGTGCGCGCCGAGGAAGGTGGTGCGCACCTGCAGGCCGAGCACCTCGCCGAGGCGCCGCGCCACGCGCAGCATGCGGCGCTCCCCTTCCAGGTCCAGGCCATAGCCGGACTTGATCTCCACCGTGGTCACGCCATCGGCCAGCAGCGCACGGGCGCGCGGCAACGACTGCGCGAGCAGCGTTTCCTCGTCGGCGGCGCGGGTGGCGCGCACGGTGGAGACGATGCCACCGCCGGCGCGGGCGATCTGTTCGTAGCTGGCCCCCTGCAGGCGCTGTTCGAACTCGCCGGCGCGGTCGCCGCCGAACACCAGGTGCGTATGGCAGTCGACCAGGCCCGGCGTGAGCAGCCGCCCGTTCGCGTCGACCACCTCGGCCGCCCGCGCCGCCTCTGGCAAGCGCGAGCGCGGGCCGGCGTAGGTAATGCGGCCGTCCTTCCAGCCCAGTGCGCCGTCTTCGACCAGGCCGTAGCCGGCATCGCCCGCCAGGGTGGCCAGGCGGGCGTTGACGACCAGGCCGTCCCAAACGGCGGCGTGTGTGTTTTCCATGGCGGGGATTGTAAGCGGGGGCGCCGTTGCCGGCTGGGCGCGCCGGCAATCGCCAGCCGTTGCCGTTCGCGCGAGAATGGGCGCATGGACGAACTGCGCGATGCCTCGTTGCTGTGGACCCCGGCCGGCTGGCGCGGGGATGCGGGACTGGAAGCCGAGGACGGCCGGATCAGGCGGGTGCTCGATGCCGAACCGAGCTGGGACGGCGGCTGGGTGCTGCCGGGGATCCCCAACCTGCACTCGCATGCGTTCCAGCGCGTGATGGCCGGCCTGGCCGAGCGCCAGACCCATGCGCAGGACTCGTTCTGGACCTGGCGCGAGACCATGTATCGCATCGCCGCGCGCTTCGATCCGGACAGCCTGCAGGCGGTGGCCGCGCAGCTTTATGTCGAGATGCTAGAGGCCGGTTACACGACCGTATGCGAGTTCCACTACCTGCACCATGCACCCGACGGGCGTCCGTATGCCGATCCGGCGGCGATGTCCAAGGCGCTGGTGGCGGCGGCCAGGGAGACCGGCATCCGGCTGACCCTGCTGCCGGTGCTGTACATGGCCGGCGGCTTCGACCGGCGCGCGCTGTCGGATCGACAGCGCCGCTTCGGCCACGACCTGGACGCCTTCCTGCGGCTGGTTGAATCGCTGCGTGCGCTGGAAGACGAGGCCCTTCGGGTCGGCGTGGCCTTCCACAGCCTGCGCGCGGTGCCGCCGGAAGCGATGGATGCGGCACTGGCGGCGCTGCCGCCGGATCTCCCGCTGCACATCCACATCGCCGAGCAGATCGGCGAGGTGCAGGACTGCCTGGCCGTGCGCAACGCCCGTCCGGTGGAGTGGCTGCTCGACCACGCCCCGGTCGACGCGCGCTGGACGCTGGTCCATGCCACCCACCTGACGGGGCCGGAAACCGCGGCCGTCGCCGCCAGCGGCGCCACCGTGGCGATCTGCCCGACCACCGAGGCGAACCTCGGCGACGGCCTGTTCCCGCTGCGCGAGTACCTCGATGCCGGCGGCGCCTGGGGCATCGGGTCGGACTCGCACGTGTCGGTGTCGCCGGTGGAGGAGCTGCGCTGGCTCGAGTACGGCCAGCGCCTGCAGACGCGCCACCGCAACATCGCCGTGCGCACCGACAACGGCAGCGTCGGCGAGACCCTGCTGCACGGAACCCTGGCCAGCGGCGCTGCGGCGACCGGCCAGGCGGTCGGCCTGCTGGCGCCGGGCCAGGCTGCCGACTGGATCGTGCTGGACGCGCAGGCGCCGGCGTTCGCCGGCGCGCGTCCGGCGGACGTAGCCGATCGCTGGCTGTTCGCCGGCAACCGCCCGCTGGTGCGCGAGGTGCGCGTGGCCGGGGAGGCCGTGGTCAGGGGTGGTCGCCATCGCGACCGCGAGGCGATCGCGGCCCGCTACCGCAGCACGGTCGCGGCGCTGCTGGCCGACTGAGCCGCCGGTCGCCCGGTCGCCGTCGGCGCCGCGTCCGTCGCCGAAGCGGGGGCGTTCGTCGCAAACACCGACGGGCGTACGCCAGTCGCCGGAGCATGGCCGCATCCCGACCCAGGAGTGCCCACATGACCATCCGGCTCGCCTCACTCGCCATCGCCGTCGCGGCGACCCTCTCCACCCTGCCAATGCCAGCCCGGGCCATGAGCGATGCGCAACTGGCCGACGTGGTCCGGCAGCGCCTGCAGGGCGACCGCACCGGCGCCTGCATGGCGGTGGCGGTGGTCGAAGCGGAGCGGGTCGCGCGGACGTACCAGTGCGCGCGCGACGCAGACGCCTCGCGTATCGGCGCCGATACCGCGTTCGAGATCGGTTCGGTCAGCAAGACCATGACCGCTGCGCTGCTGGCGCAAATGGTCGCCCAGGGCAAGGGTTCGCTGGACGACACCCTGGCCTCCTGGTTGCCCGCCGGCACCAAGGTGCCCGACTACCAGGGCCAGCCGATCCTGCTGCGGCACGTCGTCACCCACACCTCGGGCCTGCCGGCGCTGCCGTCGCGGCTGGGTGCCAAGAGCATGGACGATCCCTACGCCAACCTCGACGAAGCCGCGCTGCTGGCATCGCTGGGCGACGCGAAGCTCGGCGCCGCGCCCGGCACGCAGTTCGAGTACTCCAACTTCGCCTCGATGCTGCTTTCCTACGCGGTCGCGCGACGGGCGGGCACCGATTTCGAGAGCCTGGCCCGGCGCGAGCTGTTCACGCCGCTGGGCATGGACCACGCCTACATCAACGAGCGCCCGGCGGGCGTGCGCGCCGCGGTCGGCCACACGCCGAACGGAAAGCCCACCTCCGCCTGGAATTTCTCGACCGACCTGGCCGGCGTCGGCGGCGTGCGCGCCACGCTCGACGACATGGTCCGCTACGTGCAGGGCGGCCTGGGCCAGGTCGATGCGCCGATCCGCACCTCGCTGGAAGCCACCCATGCAGCGGTGTCGGAACAGCCGCCGATGGGCATGAACTGGATGCGTGTACCGGTGAAGGACCGCACCGTACTGATGCACGAGGGCGGGACCGGCGGCTTCTCCGCGTTCGTCTCGCTCGACCCGAAGCAGCAGCGCGGCGTGGTGATCCTCTCCGACACCGCCTGGCACTCGATCGGCAGCCTGGGCAGCCTGGGCATGCACCTGGTCGATGACTCGCTGCCGCTCGGCAAGCCGCGCAAGGCGGTCGCCGCCGACCCGGCGCTGCTGCAGGCGCTGGCCGGCGAGTACCAGCTGCAGGGCGCGATGAAGATGACCCTGCGCGAGCGCGACGGCCGGCTCTTCGTGCAGGCCGAAGGCCAAGGCGAATACGAGATGGGCCACGACGATGCGGGCGACTTCTACCCGCTGGCGCTCGACGCGGTGTTGCGTCCGCAGCGGAAGGCCGACGGCAACTACGGCTTCACCTGGACGCAGCTGGGCGCGGTGTTCCCGGCGGTCCGCGTCGACCGCGACGCACCGCCGGTGCCGCGACTGTCGCCCGCGGACCTGGCCGCGTACGCGGGCGACTACCCGCTGATGCCGGGGTTTTCGCTGGCCGTGCGCGAGCAGGGCGGCGTGCTGCAGGCGCAGGCGACCGGGCAGGGCGCATTCCCGCTCTCGGCGACGGCGGCCGATACCTTCGAGGCGCCGGCCTACGGCATCGAGATCCGCTTCCAGCGCGATGGCGCCGGCAAGGTGCAGTCGCTGGAACTGCACCAGGGCGGCCGGGTGATGCGCGGTGCGCGCCAGTAAGCACGCCGCCGGCATTGAAGGAGGGTCGGATGGACACGATCATGGACTTGTTGGCGCCGCTGGCGGTGCTGCTCCTGCTGGTGCCCACGGTCGGGCAGCGCGGGTCGACGGACGACTAGGGAATCAGGCATGAGTGAAGGACCAGGCTATCCGCTGCGACAGGTGCTGCCGGCCGAGGTTCTGGTCGGCGGCAACGCGGTGTGGAGCCGCTATCGCCAGTACCCGGTGTTCAGCGCACGCTGGCTGGCGGGGCGCAGCCTTTTGTTCTGCAGCGTCCTGGCCGTGGTCACGGCCTTCACCGGCGCGGGCGTCGGGCTGGCGACCCGGGATCCGCTGATCGGTGCGAAGGCGGGGTTGGCCCAGCTTGTCGCTTTCAGCCTGATGGCGATGCTCGGACCGGCGCTGGCGACCGTGGTCCGCCATCGGCGCTGGCCCGAATCGCGCGAGCGCAAGGCGGTGGTGCTGGCGGTACTCGCGGGTATGGTCCTGAGCTACGGGATCGACAAGGTCGCCTCGGGCTATGTGATGTCGCTGGTCAACCCGCAGCTGACTGCGCTGGGCATGGTGCCGCCCAAGGCCGCCGAGGCGGGGATGGTGCTCAAGGCATTCGGACTTGCACTGAATATCGCCGCGCTCATCGTGGTCTACGGCCTGTTCGGCGGCGGCCTGGCGCTGCGCGCCTACTTCAGCGAGCGGCGTCGCTGGGACGAGCACCGCCATGCGCGCAGGCTCGACGAGATGACCGGGCGCGTGCGCGAGGCCGACCTGCGCCTGGGCGTGCTGCAGGCGCAGGTGGAGCCCCACTTCCTGTTCAACACCCTGGCCTCGGTGCGCGCGCTGGTGCGGCAGGATCCGGCCCAGGCCGAGGCCACGCTCGATGCGCTGGTGGCGTTCCTGCGCGCGACCATCCCCAAGCTGCGCGACGACAGCGGCCTGCATTCCACGCTCGGCCAGCAGCTGGACATCTGCGCCAGCTACCTGGCGTTGATGCAGGTGCGCATGGGAGGGCGCCTGTCCTACTCGGTCGACGCCGATGCGGCGCTGCGCGCGCTACCGTTCCCCCCGTCGCTGTTGATCACCCTGGTGGAGAACGCGATCAAGCATGGCATCGAGCCGCGGCCGGGACCGGGGCGGATCGAGGTGGCCGCGGTGCGCCAAGGCGATCGGCTGCGCGTACGCGTCGTCGACGACGGCGCGGGCCTGCAGCCGGGCATCGGCGGTGGCATGGGACTGGCCAACGTGCGCGAGCAGCTGGCCCATCGCTTCGGCGCACGGGCGCGCCTGAGCCTGGAGCCGGCGAACGGGCACGGAGCCGTTGCGCAGATCGAGCTGCCGCTGGATGCGTTGACCGGAGCGGCGGCATGAGCGCCCGTTCCCCCCAGCCGGCGACCGCGCTGATCGCCGAGGACGAGGCGCCGCAGCGCCGCGCCCTGCACGAGCAGTTGCTGCAGGCCTGGCCCGGACTGGAAATCGTGGCGGTCTGCGAGGACGGCGTTTCGGCGCTGGAAGCGGCGACGACCCATCGTCCCACCGTGGCCTTACTCGACATCCGCATGCCCGGGGTGAGCGGCCTGGACGTGGCGCGAGCGGTGGTGGAGCAGGGCGGGCTGGTGGTGTTCACCACCGCGTACGACGATTACGCGGTACGCGCATTCGACGCCGGCGCGGTCGACTACCTGCTCAAACCGGTGCAGCCGGCGCGCCTGGAGCAGGCGGTGGCGCGGCTGCGCGAGCGCCTCCAGGAACGTCGTGCCGGTGCGGATGGCCCGGACCTGCATGCGCTGATCGATGGCCTGGAGTCGCGGCTGCGCCCGCAGGGCGAGCGGCTGATCCGCTGGATCAGCGCCAGCGCCGGCGACAGCGTGCGCATGTTCGGCATCGACGAGGTGCTGTTCTTCCAGGCGCAGGAGAAGTACGTGCGCGTGGTCGCCGGCAGCGGCGAAGGCGTGATCCGCACGCCGCTGAAGGATCTGCTGGCCGGGCTGGACCCGGACGCCTTCTGGCAGGTGCATCGCGGCACGGTGGTGCGCGTGCAGGCGATCGACCGGGTATCGAAGAACGAACTGGGCCGGCATAGCCTGAGCCTGAAAGGCCATGCCGAACGTTTGCCGGTCAGTGGCGCGTTCCTGCACCGCTTCCGCGGGATGTAGGCTTGCGTGGAAAACCTGTTGCCAGCGGATCCCGGAGACTGCGATGGAACACTTGCGCGCGCTCTACAACGTCCCGGTCGGCCTGCGCATCCTGGTCGCCTTGCAGGCGGCCTTCGTTGCCGCATGCCTCCCCGCGCTTGCGCGCGCCACCGGTATCGGCCCGGGCTTCGTGGCGGTGGCGCTGGCCGGTGCGTTCTGCGCATCGATCGCGATCTTCGGCCGTGATCGCCGGGCCATTCCGCGCTGAGGTCACCGGGGCGGCGGGCCATGTCGCCCCGGCGCCGTGGCTCAGAACAGCAGCGACGCCATCCTGCGCCGGTACTGGCCGACCAGGTCCTCGTCCTCGACGATGCGGAAGGCGTCGATGAGCGCTTTCTTCGGCAAGCCATCCTCGTAGCCGCGGTCGCGGCGCAGCATCTCGATCAGCTGCTCAAGCCCGGCGGCCGGATCGCCGCCGACCAGGTGGTGCACGGCCAGCAGGTGGCGCGCCCTGAGGTCGCCTTCGTTGGCGGCGATGGCCTGTTCGAGCACCGGCACCGGCGGGGCATCCTGGAGCAGGGCGGCGAACCCAAGTCGCGCACGGGCACGGATCGCGCGGTCGTCGGTGGACAGGTTGGCGGGCAGCGCGTCGAGCAGCTGCTCGGCTTCGCCGGCCGCGCCGGTCTTCAGCAGCGCCAGCGCCAGGTCGAGCTTCAGCTCGGCCTTGTCCGGTTCGGACTCCACCGCGTGGCGCAGGCGGACCACCTCGGCGTGCGGATCCAGCGGTGCCAGTTCGGCCGGCTCGGCATCGGCAGACGCCAGCGGCTCGACGCCGTGCTGCTGCAGGAACTGGCGCAGCTGGCCTTCCGGCAGCGCGCCCTGGAAGGCATCGACCGGCTGCCCGCCGATCAGCAGGAACACGGTCGGCACCGAACGGATCTGGAACGCCGCGGCGATCTGCTGTTCCTTGTCGACGTCGACCTTGGCCAGCACGAACGCACCGCCGTACTCGCCGGCCAGCTTCTCCAGGATCGGAGTCAGCGACTTGCACGGCCCGCACCAGGTCGCCCAGAAGTCGACCAGCACCGGCGTCTGCATCGATTTCTGCAGGACTTCGGTCTCGAAGGTATCGGTGGTGATGTCGACGACGTGGGGCAGGTCGGCCATGGGGCTTCCGGTGTGGGGACTGTGGATGGCGCCGAGATGGTGCCGGGTGGGCAAGCTTACAAGTCGATGTCAACCCGAGTTGACATCGGTCGGTCGGAATGTAACGTATGGCTTACCTCCTCTCCGGCAAAGGCGGCTTCGATGGAAGTGACGTTCCGCTCCAGGTTCTGCTGCTTGCGGGCCCGGCGAGGGCGCCTCGCCAGCGCCTCGCCCGGCGGGCGCCGGACGCATCACCGCGGAGTGCACGCGTGACCGGCACGCCGATCGGCAACGACATCCGCCGCTGGCGCTCCGAGCGCGGCGAGATGACCCAGAAGGCGCTGGCCGACGCCTGCGGGGTGACCCGCCAGGCCATCATCGCGCTGGAGGCCGGGCGCTATGCTCCGTCACTGGAGCTGGCGTTCCGCATCGCCCGCGCGTTCGGCGTCGGCGTGGAAGACGTCTTCCATTGGAGGAATGCATGAGCCTGTCGGCGAGACTCCGGCTGCCGGTCGCGCTGGCGGCGATCGCCAGCGTCGTCATTGCCGCGCTGCTGGCGGGCATGGCCACCGAGGGCTACTCGCAGCTGCGCCATCCGCTGGGCTGGCTGGGCGCCCGGCAGCTGGGCGTGCCCGGTACGCTGTTCGGGCTGTTCGCGTTCGTGCTGCCTGGCCTGGGCGGCGCTTGGCTGGCGCTGGAGCTTCGGGGACGCCTGCCCGCCGCGGCCGGCTGGGCGGCACGGATCGGCACGCAGCTGGCCCTGCTGGCGGCATTGGGTTTTGCCGCGCAGGGGGTGCTGCCGCTGGACCTGGAGGCGGTCGACGAAGGCGCCAGCCGCCTGCATGCCACCGCCTGGGTCCTTTGGGCGCTGGCGTTCCCGCTGGGCGCGCTGTTGCTGGCCGGCGGCCTGTGGCGGATGGGTGGATGGCGCCGCTTCGCCTCGCTCACCGCGCTGGCCGGCATCCTGGTGGTGGCCGGCGGGTTCCTCGGCAGCGGCTGGATCGGCGCGGCCGGCGCGCAGCGCGTGGCGTTCGCCGCATGGCTGGGCTGGGGCGTGCTGGCGGCACTGGCGCCGCTCAACCGTGGCGCAGCTTGAGTCCCAGGATCAGCAGCGCCAGCACCAGGGTGACGACGTTGGAGAAGATCATCGGCCAGGAACCGAGCACGATCCCGTAGGCCAGCCAGAAGCACAGGCCGGCGGTGAACACCACGTACATGCCCAGCGAGATCCCCTTGGTGTCGCGCGTGCGCAGGGTCTTGAGCGCCTGCGGCACGAACGCGACCGTGGTCAGCGTCGCGGCGACATAGCCGACCCATTCACCGCTCATGGCGCACCCGCGGCACCGTTGTCGTCCGGCTGCCGGTAGACGGTGCCGTCCTTCATCACGAAGTCCACCTTCATCACCTGCGCGATGTCGGCCAGCGGATCGCCGGGCACGGCGACGATGTCGGCGCGCTTGCCGGCCTCGATCACGCCCTGGTCGTCCACGCCCAGCACCTCGGCGGCACGGATCGTGGCGGCCTGCAGCGCGACCGCCGCCGGCATGCCGGCCTCGACCATGTAGATGAACTCGCGCGCGTTGTCGCCGTGCGGGCCGACGCCCATGTCGGTGCCGAAGCCGATCTTGATACCGGCCTTGTACGCCCGGGCGAACGTGTCCTGGATCTGCGCGCCGATCCGCGCCGCCTTCGGCCGCACGACGTCGGGGAAGTAGCCGTCGATCCTGGCCTTGTCGGCGACGAAGCGGCCGGCGTAGATGGTCGGCACGTACCAGGTGCCGTGCTGCTTCATCAGCCGCATCACCTCGTCGTCCATGTAGGTGCCGTGCTCGATGCTGGCCACCCCGGCCAGCACCGCGCGCTTCATGCCTTCGGTGCCGTGCGCGTGGGCGGCGACCCGGTAGCCGTAATCGCGGGCGGTATCGACCACCGCCTTGACCTCGTCGACGGTGAACTGCGGCGCGTCGCCGGACTTCGCGTACGAGAGCACGCCGCCGGTGGCGGTGATCTTGATCACGTCGCTGCCTTCCTTGTAGCGCTGGCGCACCGCCTGGCGGGCGTCGTCGATCGAATTGATCACGCCCTCGGTCGGGCCGGGCGGGCCGAGCAGGTGGGACAGGGTGGAGTTGTAGCCGTTGGTGGGGTCGGCATGGCCGCCGGTGGTGGCGATCGACTTGCCGGCGGCGAAGATGCGCGGGCCGCGCACCCGGCCCTGGTTCACCGCGTCGCGCAGGTGCGGGGCGACTTCGCCGCCCAGGTCGCGCACGCTGGTGAAGCCGGCCAGCAGGGTCTTCTCGGCGTAGCCGACGCTGCGCAAGGCGTAGTCGACCGGGTCCAGGCGGAACCCCTCCGAATAGCTCTGCGGGCTGGACTGGTCCTCCAGGTGCACGTGCAGGTCGGTCCAGCCGGGCATGCAGGTGTGGCCGCGCAGGTCGACCGCGCCGCTGCTGGACGTGGCGGGGATGCCGGCGGCGAGCGCCGCGATCCGGCCGTCGCGCACGCTCACCGTGTGCGGACCCGCCAGCCGCCCGCTGCGCGCGTCGAACAGCTGGCCGCAGTGCAGTTCGGTGCTGGCCGGCGGCGGCGTGGACTGGGCGAGGGCGGAGCAGGGGGCAAGCAGGGCGAGCGGCAGCAGCAGGGCGCGCATTCGATGGGTCTCCGGAAGATGAATCGATGGTAGCCGGAGCAACGGTGGCCGTGGGCGGTGCCTGCCCGGCGGAAATGGCCAGCGCCCTGGTGGCGTCGGCCTCGGCGGCGGCCACCGGCGCCGGGTCGCCGGCCCGCCGGATGCAGCCGCGGGGCGTGGGCGCCGTCGAGGGGGGCAAGGTGGAGCCCCATGCTGCGCTGCGGTACCCTTGGCGACTTTGCCGCAGCCGCCGCGACCCGCAATGTCCGCCGTTCCCGAAAACGTCCCGTCCTACGATCCCAAGCCGGTGGAAGCCGCCGCCCAGGCCTTCTGGGACGGCACCCGCGCCTTCGAGGTCGACGAAGCCTCCGACAAGCCCAAGTACTACTGCCTGTCGATGCTGCCGTACCCGTCCGGCGCGCTGCACATGGGCCACGTGCGCAACTACACCATCGGCGACGTGATCAGCCGCTACAAGCGCATGACCGGGCACAACGTGCTGCAGCCGATGGGCTGGGACGCGTTCGGCCTGCCGGCGGAGAACGCGGCGATCAAGAACAGGGTCGCGCCGGCGAAGTGGACCTACCAGAACATCGCGCACATGCGCAGCCAGCTCAAGTCGCTGGGCTACGCGATCGACTGGTCGCGCGAGTTCGCGACCTGCTCGCCGGACTACTACGTCCACGAGCAGCGCATGTTCACCCGGCTGATGCGCAAGGGCCTGGCCTACCGCAAGAACTCGGTGGTGAACTGGGACCCGGTCGACCAGACCGTGCTGGCCAACGAGCAGGTGATCGACGGCCGCGGCTGGCGCTCGGGCGCGCTCGTGGAGAAGCGCGAGATCCCGCAGTGGTTCCTGCGCATCACCGACTACGCCCAGGAACTGCTCGACGGCCTGGACAACCTGCCGGGCTGGCCGGAGTCGGTCAAGACCATGCAGCGCAACTGGATCGGCCGCTCCGAGGGCCTGGAGATCCAGTTCGACGTGCTGGACGGCGCCGGCAACGTGCTGGAGCCGATCCGCGTGTTCACCACCCGCCCGGACACGCTGATGGGCGTGACCTTCGTCTCCATCGCCGGCGAACACCCGCTGGCGCTGAAGGCGGCCGCCACCAATCCGGCCCTGGCCGCGTTCCTGGAGGAACTCAAGCATGGCGGCGTGTCCGAGGCCGAGCTGGAGACCCAGGAGAAGCGCGGCATCGACACCGGCCTGAAGGCGGTGCATCCGGTCACCGGCGAGCAGGTGCCGATCTGGGTCGCCAACTTCGTGCTGATGGGCTACGGCACCGGCGCGGTGATGGCGGTGCCCGGCCACGACCAGCGCGACTTCGAGTTCGCCAACAACTATGCCCTGCCGATCGTGCAGGTGATCGCGTTGAAGGAACCGAAGAACGACGACGAGCGGTCCTGGGATCCGACCACCTGGCGCGACTGGTACGGCGACAAGGCCCGCGCCGACCTGGAGCTGGTGAACTCAGGCGAATTCGACGGCCTGGACTACTGGGGCGCGTTCGAAGCCCTGGCCGAGCGCTTCGAGCGGCAGGGTCGCGGCCAGCGCCGGGTCAACTACCGGCTGCGCGACTGGGGCGTGAGCCGCCAGCGCTACTGGGGCTGCCCGATCCCGGTGATCTACTGCGATCGCTGCGGCGCGGTGCCGGTACCGGAGGACCAGCTCCCGGTAGTGCTGCCCGAGGACGTGGAGTTCAGCGGCACCGGCTCGCCGATCAAGACCGACCCGCAGTGGCGCAAGACCACCTGCCCGGACTGTGGCGGCGCGGCCGAGCGCGAGACCGATACCTTCGACACCTTCATGGAGTCGAGCTGGTACTACGCGCGCTACACCTCGCCCAAGGCCCGCGACATGGTCGACAAGCGCGGCAACTACTGGCTGCCGGTCGACCAGTACATCGGCGGCATCGAGCACGCGATCCTGCACCTGATGTACTTCCGCTTCTACCACAAGCTCCTGCGCGACGCGCGCATGGTGGACAGCGACGAGCCGGCGACCAACCTGCTGACCCAGGGCATGGTCATCGCCGACACCTACTACCGCCAGAATGCGGACGGCTCGAAGGACTGGATCAACCCGGCCGACGTGGACGTCCAGCGCGACGAGCGCGGCCGCATCACCGGCGCCACCCTGGCGGCCGACGGCCAGCCCGTGCTGGTGGGCGGCACCGAGAAGATGTCCAAGTCGAAGAACAACGGCGTCGACCCGCAGGCGATGGTCGACAAGTACGGCGCCGACACGGTGCGCCTGTTCTCGATGTTCGCCGCGCCGCCGGAGCAGTCGCTGGAATGGAACGAGGCCGGCGTCGACGGCATGGCGCGCTTCCTGCGCCGGCTGTGGACGCAGGTGCAGAAGCACGTGGCCGACGGCGCGGCCCCGGCGCTGGACGCGGCGGCGCTGGACGGCGCGCAGAAGGCGCTGCGCCGCAAGACCCACGAGACCATCGACAAGGTCGGTCATGATTACGGCCGCCGGCACAGCTTCAACACCGCGATCGCCGCGGTGATGGAGCTGATGAACGCCGTGGCGAAGTTCGACGACGCCAGTCCCGCCGGTCGGGCCGTGCGCCAGGAGGCGCTGGAGGCGGCGGTGCTGCTGCTCAACCCGATCACCCCGCATTCCAGCCATGCGCTGTGGCAGCTGTTGGGCCATGCGCAGGCGCTGCTGGAGGACGTGCCGTTTCCGCAGGCCGACCCCGCCGCGCTGGTCCGCGACGCGGTCACCTTGGCGGTGCAGGTCAACGGCAAGCTGCGCGGCACCATCGAGGTCGCCGCCGACGCCCCGCGCGAGCAGGTCGAGGCGCTGGCCAAGGCCGAGCCGAACACCGCCAAGTTCCTGGAAGGCCTGGCCGTGCGCAAGGTGATCGTGGTGCCGGGCAAGATCGTCAACATCGTGGCGGGGTAGATCGCCAGCGGCGATCTACCCCCCAAAGTTCCGCAAGCGGAACTTTGGGCCCCGCGCCTTGAGCCTCCATCCCCCCGGCCGCGCTGCGCACGGCTGCCCCCCAGCTTGGGGGGCTTGAGCGCTGGATTGCGTGCGTGGGCGGTGCATTTCCGCCGGAACCCGCGCAGTCCCAATTGAGTCCCGATCCCGTCGTCTCGGAGCAGAGATGCTTTCCTTTGGGCGATCGTCGCGCGGCTTTGCACCGAATGACAGCCTGGGCGGGAGGGGGGTGGTTTCTCAAACCCCGTTCACGCGCGGTCCGGCAGGCTGTGTGCCTGTTGCCGCTCCCTGCCGGCTCGTCCAGACTTGCGCCCATGATCCGACCCGCCTTGTCCGTCTTCCTCGTTGTGGCCTTGGCCGGCTGCGGCTTCCACCTGCGCGACAAGTTGGCGCTGCCGGAGGACACGCCACCGGTGCAGGTGGTTTCGACCACGCCGTACAGCGAACTCGTGACCATCCTCGAGCGCAACCTGCGCAATGCCGGCGCCACCGTCGCGCCGCGCGAGCCGGCCAGACCGACCGGCGCCGTGCCGGCCTCGACCACGCCTGCGCCGAAGATGGCGCGGCTGGACGTGCTGTCCGAACGCTGGGGTGACCTGCCGATCGCTATCGACGAGCAGGGCCGCGCCCAGGAGTTCAGCCTGCGCTACGCCACCATCTTCACCTTCCGCCTAGCCGATGGCACGGTCCTGGTGCCGCAGCAGGTGGTGGAGCTGTCGCGCGACTACGTGTCGCCGCCGGAGGATGCCACCGGCACCAGTACCGAGCGCGAGATCCTGGCCGACGAGCTGCGTCGCGAGATGGCCGCGTCGATCATGCGCCGCATCGACAGCGTGGTCCGCGCCAACCTGGCCCGCGAGGCCGCCGCGGCGGCCGAGCCCGGCGATGACGCATCGCCCGTGGTGGAGCCCGCATCTGCGCCGGGCGCATCCCCGGCCATGCCGTCGCTGCCGGAGGCACCGCCGGCAGATGCGGACGTGGATGCGGATGCGGAGCCGGCGCCCGCGGCCGCGCCGACGTCCACGCCGTGAGGGGCGTGCGCTGATGGAACTGCGGCCCGACCAGCTGGCCGCCCAGGCCGCCGGCCAGCCGCTGCGGCCGGTCTACCTGGTCGCCGGATCGGAAACGCTACTCGTCCTGGAGGCGGCCGATGCGATCCGCGCGCGCGCGCGCAGCGAAGGCATCGAGCGCGAAGTCTTCGACGCCGACGGCCGCGAGCCGGACTGGGACGCGCTGTCGGCCAGTTTCAACGCCCCGAGCCTGTTCAGCAGCCGCCGCCTAATCGAACTGCGCCTGCCATCGGGCAAACCGGGCAAGGCCGGCGCCGAGGTGATCGGCGAGTTCTGCGCCGATCCGCCCGGCGATGTCACGCTCCTGATCGTCGCCGGCGACTGGAGCAAGGCCCACCACGGCAAGTGGGTCGACGCGGTGTCGCGCGTGGGCGTGGTCTCGGTCGCCTGGCCGGTCAAGCCGCACGAACTGCCGGGCTGGATCGATCGGCGCCTGCGCGAGCGCGGCCTGCGTGCAGCGCCCGACGCGGTGCAGGGACTGGCCGAACGCGTGGAGGGCAACCTGCTTGCCGCCGCGCAGGAAATCGACAAGCTGGCGCTGCTGGCGCCGGAAGGCACCCTGGACCTGGAGCGGATGCAGTCGCTGGTGGCCGACGCGGCGCGCTACGACGTGTTCCGCCTGCTCGAATCCGCCCTGTCCGGGCAGCCGGCGCAGGTGCGGCGCATGCTCGCCGGCCTGCGTGCCGAAGGCGAGCAGGTCGCCGGCCTGATGCCGATGGTGATCCGCGAGCTGCTGCGCGCCGCCACGCTGGCACGGGCGCAGGCGCGCGGCGCCAACCTGGCCGCGGAAATGAAGTCGCAGGGCCTGTGGGAGTCCCGCCAGGCGCCGTTCAAGCGCGCCTTGCAGCGCCACGCCACCCCGCTGCGCTGGAACCGCTTCGCCGCCTACGCCTCGCGCATCGATCGCGCCGCCAAGGGGCGCGGCGCCGGCGAGCCCTGGCAGTTGCTGGAACGGCTGTTGCTGGCCATCGCCGAGCAGGCGCCGGCCACGCGGCTGCTGGCCGGCGCCGGTCGCTGAGCGGGCACTGTCCTGTCGTGCTGGCGATCTGGTACGGCGGCACCTTCGATCCGGTGCACAACGGCCACCTGGCCATCGCCCGTGCCGCGGCCGATACCTTCGGCGTGCCGGTGACGCTGGTGCCGGCCGCCGATCCGCCGCACCGCACCGCGCCCGGTGCCGATGCCGCGCAGCGGGCGCACATGCTCGACCTGGCCGTGGCGGGCGACCGTCGCCTGCGCGTGGACCGGCGCGAACTCCAGCGCGCCGGCCCTTCGTGGACGGTGGACACCCTGCGCGAACTGCGTGCGGAGCGCGGCGCGGCGGCGCCGCTGGCCTTGCTGGTGGGCGCCGACAGTTTCCGCTCGCTGCCGACCTGGAAGCACTGGCGGCAGTTGCCAGAACTGGCCCATTTCATCGTGGCCGGCCGCGACTCGGCCGGGGACGCGCCGCTGTCGAGGGAGCTGGCGGGCGAAGTCGAGGGCCGCTGGACCGACGATCCGGCCGAGCTGGCCACCCGCCCCGCCGGTCGCGTGTATGCCCTGCGGCAGCCGTTGCGCGCCGAATCGGCCACCGCGGTGCGCCGGGCTATCGCCGAAGGCGACCCGGCCTGGCCGGACCAGGTGCCGCCGGAGGTGGAGGCCTGGATCCGGACCGAGGGCCTGTATCGGCGCCCATGAACACGGCCCGCTCACCCGGGCCGGTATAATCGCCGCGTGTCCCGCCCCCGCCGTTCCGCAGAGTCCTCCTTGAGCAACCAAGCCCACGTCATCAAGACCCGCCTTCCCGAACCGCCGCCGCCCGTCGATGTCCTGCTGGCGAACGTGCGCGCCGCGGTGGAGGAGATCAAGGCCAAGGATGTCGTCGAGATCGACGTGCGCGGCAAGACCAGCGTCGCCGACCACCTGGTGATCGTCTCGGGCACCTCCACCCGGCACGTGAAGTCGATCGCCGACGAGGTGATCAAGTTCGCCAAGAAGCTCGGCGCGATGCCGCTGGGCGTGGAAGGCGAGCGCGAGGCCGAATGGGTGCTGGTCGACCTGGGCGACGTGATCGTCCACGTGATGCTGCCGCGCGTGCGCGAGTTCTACGCGCTGGAGCGGCTGTGGACGGTGGGCGACGAGCCGGAAGAAGCCGGCCCGGCCTGACGCTCTTCGGCAGGAGCCCGGCGCCTACAACGGCGATTCCCGCCGCGCGGCATGCAGGCCGAACACCGCGCCGGTGAAGCCGCCGGCCACCGCCGTGCTGAGCAGGGTGCCATCCAGGCCGCCTGCGAGCGACCGCCATTGCCCCTGCCGGGTGGCGTACTCGAAGTCATACTCCGCCCCGCGCGCACGGATGCGCAGGTACAGCGGCTGACCGGCGGCGGCCGCCGGCAACGGCACCGAGGCCAGCCGCGTGCCCGTCCGGGCTTCGTCCTTGCAACGGCCGTCACGGCGGTCCAGCACCACCCTCGGCGCGCCGTTCTCGCGGGTCACCGCCAGCAGGTACCAGAAGTCCTCGTTCTGGAACGCGGCCAGGCCGGCGATGTCGCCGTCGCGCCGTGGCGCGAAGCGGACCACGGTGGAGGCGAGCGCTTCCTGGTGCTGCTGCCGGCGCGCGAGGAACGAGGGATTGTCGCGCTCGCCCAGGCCCACCGTGCGGGCCTGCAGGTGCAGGGCCTGGCCATCGAGCCGGTACCACCGCTGCCGCGGATTGCGCACCGTGATCCAGTCCAGCGGCAGTTGCCGGCCTTCGAAGCCGACGCGGACCGCGAAGCTGCCGCTGGTGGGCACCGGCGCGCTGCCCGCCGGCAGCGCCGGCGCGTCCAGCACCCAGGGAATCCGTTTACCGGGCGCGGTGATCCGCGGCCAGCCGTCCTCCCATCGCACCGGCATCAGGAAGGTTTCGCGTCCGGTGTTGACGAAGTGACCGGCGTTGGGCGGATACGGGCGGTTGCCCAGGAACACCGCCCACCAGTCGCCGTCCTGGGTCTGCACGAAGTCGGCATGCCCGGCCGAAGTGACCGGTAGCGGGCGATCGCGCGGCAGGTCGCGCTGGGTCAGGACCGGGTTGTCGGCCCACGCCTCGTAGGGTCCGGTCACCTCGCGGCTGCGCAGGACCACCTGCTGGTGCATCTCGCCGGTGCCGCCCTCGGCGGCGGTCAGGTAATACCAGCCGTCCTTCTTGAACAGGTGCGGGCCTTCGACGTACTCCGGCTTCTGCGCGGGCACCACGCCGCCGTCGAGCAACACCCGGCGCGGGCCGATGGTGCGCAGCGCCTTGGCGTCGAACTCCTGCAGCCAGATCGCGCGGTGGCCGGGATAGCGTTCCTTGCCGCCCTCGGGCAGGTCGTTGTTGACGATCCACGCGCGGCCGTCGTCGTCGAAGAACAGCGACGGGTCGATGCCGCCGGCCAGGTCCGGCAGCCAGGCCGGGTCCGACCACGGTCCCGCCGGATCGCGCGCGGTAAGCACGAAGTTGCCGCCGCACGCCGGGAAGCAGGTGTTGGTGATGTAGAAGAGGCCGTCGTGGTACTCGATCGCGGGTGCGAACACGCCGTTGACCAGGTCGTGCCTGCCGAAGTCGAGCTGGTCGGCGCGGTCGATGGCATTGCCGATCTGGGTCCAGTTCGCCAGGTCGCGGCTGTGGAACACGGGTATCCCCGGGAACCAGCCGAAGGTGGAGTTCACCAGGTAGTAGTCGGCGCCGACGCGGACCACGCTCGGATCGGGATAGAAGCCCTTCAGCACCGGATTGCGGAACTGGCCCGGGCCCGGCGCGTAACGGGCGTCGGCCGGGTCGCTGCCTTCGTACTCGAACCAGTCGAACGAGGCCTCCAGCGGCGCGTCGTGCCCGTCGCCGGCGGAAGCGTGCGCTGGCGCGGCCGCGGCCGTCGTGGAAGCCAGCAGCAGCGCGGCGATGCCGGCATGCAAGGCGTGACCGGTCCGGCCCATGCGTACTCCCTCCATGACGCCCGCACGATGCGGGGCGCGGCGGAACGTAGCACGCGCATGCCGCGGCATATCAGCGCTCACGCCGCGGAATAACTCGCCGGCGATATCATGGCGGCCATGAAGGCACGACTGATCGCCACCGGCGAACGCGCTCCGTCCTGGGTGGCCGAAGGCTTCGGCGAATACCGCAAGCGGCTCTCGCACTGGCTGCCGCTGGAACTGGTCGAGGTCGAGCCGGGCCTGCGCGGCAAGGGACGCGACCCCCAGCGCGCGATCGAGGACGAGGGCAGGCGCGTGCTCGCCGCCTTGCCGAAGAACGCGCACGTGGTCGCGCTCGACGTGCCCGGACGCGCCTGGTCCTCGGAGCAGCTGGCCCAGCGCATGGAACACTGGCGCCAGCAGGGCCGCGACCTGGCGTTCCTGGTCGGCGGCCCCGAAGGCCACGCGCCGGATGTGCTCGCCGCCGCTTCCGAATCCTGGTCGCTCGGCCCGCTGACGCTGCCGCACATGCTGGTGCGCCTGCTGGTGGCCGAGCAGCTGTATCGGGCCGCCGCGCTGCTGGCCAACCATCCCTACCACCGCGCCTGACGGCGCTGGCTCGATGCCAGGGCACCGCGCCCCTACGCGGCGCAGGGGGCAGCGATGCATCGCGACGGCGAAGCGGAGTCCAGCCGGCGGGGCACGCCGGCGGCAGCGCGCCGGCGTGCCCCCAGGCTTCATTGCAGGCTGAAGTCGATCGGCACCAGCCCCCAGGCCTGTACCGGCCGGCCGTCGTGCATCGCCGGCTCGAAGCGCCAGCGCTGCTGCACGTGCCGCACCGCCTCGCGGTCCAGCGAGCGGTGTCCGCTGCTGCGGTCGACCACTACCTCCAGCGGCCGGCCGTCGACGTCGACCAGCACGCGCAGCAGCACCGTGCCTTCGGCGCCGTTGGCGATCGCATCGCGCGGATAGCGCGGTGGCGGAGCTACCGCATAGCGCAGCTGCGCGCCCTGCAGCGGGCCGCCGATGTCCGGCACGACGACGTCCGGTGGGCCGGTCACGTCGGCGGGCGGATCGGCCTGCAATGTGCCCTGGTCGACGACGCTGGGTGTCTGCACGTGCGTGGTGTGCTGCACCGTCGTGGGCGCGCGCGGCGGAGTGATGATGGGCTCCCGCACAACCAGTTCCGGCGGTATCGGGGGAACGGGAACGATCTCCGGGACTTTCCAGCGCGGAGGCATCTGCTCGGGCTTCGTCACGACCGCAGGTGCCTGGGTCAACGGCAGCAGCAGGACCAGCAGGGCCAGGACATGCACGGCCATCGCGAAACTGATGGCGAGGATGCGCGAGGGGTCCAGGCGGGGGGAGACATCGGACGGCAGCGTGCGAACCATGATCCACCTCCATTGCGGGAATGACGGGAGGAACAACGCACGGACAGGGCGGCCGGGGTTGGCCGCGATGGCCGGTTCCAGACTGCGCCCGCCCCCGCAGTGAGGGCAATCCCCTGCAAGGCGGCCTGGACGGAAGTCGTACAGGTTGGCCAGCCGGCCGCGCCGGCATGCCGGCGCAGGATTGGCGAAGGCAGCGGCATCCGACCCGGACCGTTTCGCAAAAAAAGCGAAGCCCGGCCGGAGCCGGGCTTCGCCTGCCGCGTGCCGGTGGCCTCAGCGACCCAGTTCGAACACCACGTCCAGCTGCACCGAGACGCTGCTTTCGCCGGCCGCGACCGGGGTGCTGCCGTCGAAGGCTTCGGCCTTCATCGCCATGCGCGGCATCGGCACCGGCATGCCCGCGCCGCCCTCGCTGATGCTGACGATGCGACGCACGCGCAGGCCCAGGGTTTCCGCGTAGGTGGCCGCGCGCGCCTGTGCCTGCTTGAGCGCGTCCGCGCGCGCCTGGTCGAACAGCGGCTCCGGATCGTCGATGCCG
Organism: Pseudoxanthomonas sp. Soil82; assembly: GCF_040446535.1. NCBI lineage: Bacteria > Pseudomonadati > Pseudomonadota > Gammaproteobacteria > Lysobacterales > Lysobacteraceae > Pseudoxanthomonas > Pseudoxanthomonas sp. Soil82. The sequence continues at coordinate 671,558 of NZ_JBEAAK010000002.1, read as the reverse complement.
AAGCTCGGGCCGTTGATCTGGTTGGCGCCGCTGGCCACCAGCGCATCGAGCACCTGGCCCATCTTCGCCACGTCGCGCAACTTCACCGTCACGGTGTTGCTGGCCTGGTAGCCGGTGATCCGCGGCGGCTGGTTTTCCTCGTAGCGGTACTGCGGATTGAGGTTGATGCCGCTGGTCTGCACGTCCTTGGCGGCCACCCCGGCGGCCTTGACCGCGGCCAGCACGCGGCTCATCTGTTCGGCGTTCTGGCGCATGGCGGTGTTGCCGTCGGCGGCCTGGGTGACGACGCCGGCCGAGACGGTGGCGATGTCGGGGGCGCGCCGGGCCTCGGCCTGGGACGAGACCGAGAGCAGGGTGGCGTCGGCGGGCACGGTCGGGGTGGCCTGTGCGCCGGCGACCGCCGGGGCGGACAGGGCCATGGCGGCGAGCAGGGCGACGAACGGGTGGCGCATCGGATTCTCCTTGTCGGGTTTTCGGGGTCCGCACGGGACTGCGCGGCAGGGTCGGGTCGGGGGGATGAACGCGCCGTGAGCCCGGATGGGGTTGGAACCCCGGGAACGGGCATGGGCCCACGGTTCAGCCCGCCGCCGCGGGTTATCCTTGCACCATGCTGTATCTGGCCTCGAAATCCCCCCGCCGGGCCGAATTGCTGCAACGGCTCGGCCTGTCCCACCGCCTCCTCGATGTCGACGTCACGGAAGTCCGGGCGCCGGGCGAGGGTGCGGCCGACTACGTGCGCCGCGTGGCCCGCGACAAGGCCCGCGCCGGCTGGTCGCTGGTCGCCGGCGAGCCCGGCGCGCGCGTGCTCGGCGCGGACACCGAGGTAGTCCTGGACGAGGAGGTGTTCGGCAAGCCGGCCGACGCCGCCGATGCGGCGGCCATGCTGCGCCGGCTGTCCGGGCGCACCCACACGGTGCTTTCGGCGGTGGTGGTGGTCGACGCGGCCGGCGAGCGCGAAACCCTGTCCCGCACCGCGGTCCGCTTCGCGCCCCTGGACGAAGCCGCCATCGCCGCCTATGTCGCGACCGGCGAGGCGATGGGCAAGGCCGGCGCCTACGCCATCCAGGGCCGTGCCGAAGCCTTCGTAGAACACCTGTCCGGCAGCTACTCCGGGGTCATGGGCCTGCCGTTGCACGAGACCGCGCGCCTGCTCGACGCCACGACCGCCGCCGCGCAGCACGATACCGGCGCCCGCGCCGCCATGGCCGGGTGAGGGGCGCCGTGTCCGAGGAGATCCTGGTCAACGTCACCCCGCGCGAGACCCGCGTGGCGGTGGTTGAGAACGGCATGCTGCAGGAGCTGCACATCGAGCGCGGCTGGCGGCGCGGGGTGGTCGGCAACATCTACAAGGGGCGCGTGCAGCGGGTGATGCCCGGCATGCAGGCGGCCTTCGTCGAACTGGGGCTGGAGCGGGCCGCGTTCCTGCACGCCAACGACGTGGTGCGGCCGGCGCCGGTGGATGCCGGCCAGACCGAGGACGCGCCGCCGCAGCCGATCTCCACCCCGTCCATCGTCGAGCTGCTGCGCGACGGGCAGGAGGTCGTGGTCCAGGTGGTCAAGGATCCGATCGGGACCAAGGGCGCGCGCCTGACCACGCAGATCTCCATCCCTTCGCGCTACCTGGTGCTGCTGCCGCAGTCGCGCACGGTCGGGGTGTCGGCGCGGATCGAGGACGAGGCCGAGCGCCTGCGCCTGAAGACGCTGGTCTCCGACCTGTCGGCCAGCCACGGCGGCCACGGCTACATCGTGCGCACCAACGCCGAAGGCCAGCCGGCCGAGGCGCTGGCCGAAGACATCGCCTACCTGTCGCGGGTGTGGAACGTGGTCGAGCGCCGCGGCCGCGAGGTCGCCGCCGGCACGATCATCTACGAAGACCTGAGCCTGCCGCTGCGCGCGGTGCGCGACCTGATCCGCCGCGACGTGGAGAAGGTGCGGGTGGATTCGCGCGACACCTACGACCGGCTGCAGGCGTTCGTCGCCAAGTACATGCCGGTGCTGGCCGAGAAGATCGAGCTGTACGCCGGCGACCGCCCGATCTTCGACCTCTACGGGGTGGAGGACGAGATCGGCCGCGCGCTGGACAAGCAGGTGCCGCTGAAGTCCGGCGGCTACCTGGTCATCGACCAGACCGAGGCGATGACCACCATCGACGTCAACACCGGTTCGTTCCTGGGCCAGCGCAACCTCGAGGAGACGGTGTACCGCACCAACCTCGAGGCCGCCCAGGCGGTGGCCCGCCAGCTGCGCCTGCGCAACCTGGGCGGGATCATCATCATCGACTTCATCGACATGACCGATCCGGAGCATCGCCGCCAGGTGCTGCGCACGCTGGAGAAGTCGCTGTCGCGCGACCATGCCAAGACCACCGTCTACGACTTCTCGCCGCTGGGCCTGGTCGAGATGACCCGCAAGCGCACGGTGGAGAGCCTGGAGCGGCAGCTGTCGGAGACCTGCCCGCAGTGCAGCGGGCGCGGCTCGGTGAAGACCGCCGAGACGGTGACCTACGAGGTGTTCCGCGAGATCACCCGCGCGGTGCGCCAGTTCGATGCCGCGCGCCTGCTGGTGATCGCCTCGCCCAAGGTGGTGGCGCGGATCACCGAGGAGGAGTCGGCCGCGGTGGCCGAGCTGGAGGAGTTCCTCGGCAAGACCATCCGCTTCCAGGCGGACGAGCAGTACCTGCAGGAGCAGTTCGATGTGGTCCTGCTCTAGGCCCGGCCACCGCCACCAGGGATCGGACACACGCAGGGAAACGATCGCGCCGCCGCACGCACGGTGCGATGCGGCGTGCCCGGCGCGTGCGTGGCCGCGCGCCAGGGCGGCACGCTGATGCCCACCCCCGTCCGCCGCCGCCTGCGCCTGGCCCGCCGCTGGGCCGCCTACCTGCTGGCCGTGGTGCTGGTGCTGATGGCGCTGGTGCTGGGCGCGGCCAGCCAGGTGCTGCCACTGGCCGAGCGCCATCCCGAGCGCATCGCCGCCTGGCTCAGCGAGAAGGCCGGGCGGCCGGTCAGCTTCGATCGCGTCGACACGCAATGGACCCGCCGCGGACCGTTGTTGCAGCTTGAAGGGCTGCACATCGGCGAGCCCGATGGAGGCGTGCGCATCGGCCAGGCCGAGGTGCTGGTGTCGATGTACGCCGGCCTGCTGCCGGGGCGTTCGTTCACCGAGCTGAGGCTGCGCGGGCCCGCGCTCACCCTGGAGCGCGCCGACGACGGGCGCTGGTCGGTGCGCGGCCTGCCGATGACCGGTACCGCCGATCCGCTCGACTACCTCGAGGGCCTGGGTGAGTTGCAGGTGATCGGCGGCCAGCTCGACGTGCGCGCACCGGCGCTGAGACTGCGCACGCGCATCCCGAAGATCGACCTGCGCCTGCGCGTGGACGGGCGCCAGGTCAGCGCCGGCGCGCGCGCCTGGATCCGCCCGGACGCGGCGCCGGCGGCGCTGGCATTCGAGTTCGACCGCCACAGCGGCCATGGCCGCGGCTCCTTCGACCTGGAGACCGGGGCGCTGGGCGGCTGGGCGCCCTTGCTGCACCACGCCGGGATCGCGCCGGTCGACGGACGCGGACAGGTCCAGGCCTGGGCCGAGGTGCGGAACCATCGCGTGGTGCTGGTGACCACGCAGTTCCAGCTGCGGCACCTGTTGCTGTCCGGCGCGCCGCTGGCCGACGGGTTGCTGCCGCAGGTGCGCCTGGACGAGCTTCGCGGGTTGGCGCGCTGGCGGGTCACCGCGGGTGGCTGGCGCCTGGACGCACCGCTGCTGCGCGTGGCCGACGCGCGCGGGGCGCAGTCGCTGGACGGGCTTCTCCTCGCCGGTGGACGCCGCCTGGCCTTGCAGGCCGACCGGGTCGACGCGACGCCCCTGCTGGCCGTTGCCGCCCTGAGCGACCGGCTGTCGCCCTCGTTGCGTGCGTGGATGTTGGACGCCGCGCCGCAGGCCACGCTGTCGCAGGTCGAAGTGGCCGCGCTGCGCGGAGGGCCGTTGCGCATGCAGGGGCGGATCGAGCGGATCGCGTTCGCACCGGTCGGCAAGGCGCCGGGCATCGATGGCCTGGCCGGCCGCTTCGAAGGCGACGCCGACGGCATGAAGCTGGCGCTGGACGCGCGCAGCGCGCTGCGCTTCGACTGGCCCAGCGGCTTCGGCGTGGTCCACGAGCTGCGGCTCGACGGCGACCTGCAGGCCTGGCGCGCGGGAGAGGGCTGGGAGGTAGGCACCTCGGCGCTGCGGGTGGACGGCGGCGACTATGCCGTCGATGCGCGCGGCAGCCTGTGGTTCCAGGGCGACGGCACCCGGCCCTGGATCGGGATCGCCGCCGACATCGCCGATACCGAGGTGCCGGTGGCGAAGAAGTTCTGGATCCACCACAAGATGTCCAAGGCCGCGGTGGACTGGCTGGACATGGCGCTGGAAGGCGGCACCGTCGCCGGCGGCCGCGGCCTGGTGGCCGGCGACCTGGACGATTGGCCGTTCGTGGAAGGCAACGGTCGCTTCGAAGCCACCGCCACGATCCGCGACGGGCGCATCCGCTTCCAGGAAAGCTGGCCGGCCATGGAGGCGATGCTGGGCGAGGTCGCCTTCGTCGGCAACGGTTTCACCGTGCAGGGCCAGGGCAACCTCGATGGCGTGCCCGTGCAACGGCTGCAGGCCGGCATCGCCGACTTCAGGCGGGCGCCGCTGAAAGTGCGCGCCGACAGCCGCGGCGATGCCGCCGCGCTGCTCGAACTGCTGCGGCACAGTCCCCTGCATGCCGAGAACGCCGAAACCCTCGACCACCTGCAGGCTTCCGGGCCGGCCGCCACCACCTTCGCCCTGGACCTGCCGCTGGGCAGCGGGCGCGGCCCGGCGGTCGTCGATGGCTCGGTCGACCTGCAGGGGGCACGGCTGGCGGAAAAACGCTGGAACCTGGTGTTCGACCAGGTGCGCGGGCGCGCCCGCTACGACCGCGACGGCTTCGAAGCGGAGCAGTTGTCGGTGCGCTATGCCGGCCAGGACGGCACGCTCGGGCTGCGCTCCGGCGGCCACGTGCAGGACGCGGCGAACGTGTTCGAGGCCAGCCTCGACGCACCGCTGGACGCGGCCGACCTGTTCGCGCGTGCGCCGGAACTGGACTGGCTGGCGCCGCGCGTGCGCGGCCGCTCCCCATGGACGCTGGCGGTGGCGCTGCCGAAGCAGCCGGTCGCCGGCAGCGCCGGGACGCTGCGGCTGGATTCGTCGCTGCTCGGCACGGTGCTAGACCTGCCATCGCCGCTGGCGAAGCCGGCGGGTGAAAAGCTGCCTACCCGGGTGCAGGTCGGGCTGCCGCTGGGCAGCGGCGCGATCGACGTGGCCTTCGGCGAGCGCATGGCGCTGCGCGCGCGGCAGCAGAACGGGCAGACCGGCGTGCGGGTCAGCCTGGGCAGCGCGACGGTCGAAGCCGAGCCGCCGGCATCGGGGATAGTTGTTGGCGGACGTACGCCCTCGCTGGACGCGCTGGAGTGGATCGCCCTGGCCAAGGGCGGCGGCAAGGACGGCGTGCCGCTGCGCCAGATCGACGTGCTGGCCGACGAGCTGCGCCTGCTGGGGGGCGCCTTCCCGGCCACGCGCCTGAGGTTGCAGCCCGGCGCGCAGGCGCTGGCGGTGCAGGTGGACGGCCCCGCGCTGGCCGGGACGGTGACCGTGCCCGACACCGCCGATGCGCCGGTGCAGGGGCATTTCGCGCGCCTGCACTGGCAGCCGGTCGCCAAGCCGGTCGATACGACCGCGAGCGGCGAGGAGCGGCTGGCCGATGCGCTTGCCGCCGGCGTCGCGCCGCCGGCGGAGGCAACGCCCGCCGCAGCCCCGCGGGCCGATGCCGCGACGCCGGTCGGCGATGCCACCGCCGGTGGCGCGGCGCCGGCCGACGACGGATTCGACCCGGCCGGCATTCCGCCGCTGGCCCTGGACGTGGACGACCTGCGCTTCCGCCAGGCCCAGCTGGGCAAGGCCTCGCTGCGCACCCGGCCGGTCCCCGGCGGCCTGCGCCTGGACCGGCTGCAGATCCGCGCCGGGGAACAGACCGTCGAGGCCACCGGCGAATGGCTCGGTCGCGGCGATGCCGCGCGCACCCACCTGGCCGTGCAGGTGGACAGCCAGGACATGGGCGGCCTGATGGACGGCCTGGGCTACCGCAACTGGCTGGCCCGCGGCGAAGGCCAGGTCCACTTCGATGCCAGCTGGCCGGGCCCGCCCGCCGGCTTCCGCCTGGCCGGCCTGCAGGGCAGCCTGCGCATCGCCGCCAGGGACGGCCAATTGCTGGAAGTGGAGCCGGGCGCCGGCCGCGTGCTCGGCCTGTTCAGCCTGGCCCAGCTGCCGCGCCGGCTGATGCTCGATTTCCGCGACTTCTTCTCCAAGGGCTTCGCCTTCGACCAGCTGGAAGGCGAGCTGCGCTTCGCCGACGGCCAGGCGCACACCGACGGGATCGTGATCGACGGCCCGGCCGCCGACATCCGCATCCGCGGCGATACCGACCTGCGCGCCCAGCGCTTCGACCAGACCATCGACGTGCTGCCCAAGTCCGGCAACCTGCTCACCGTGGTTGGCGCGGTGGCCGGCGGCCCGGTCGGTGCGGCGGTCGGCGCGGCGGCCAACGCGGTGCTGGCCAAGCCGCTGGGCGAGATCGGCGCCAGGACCTACCGGGTCAGCGGACCGTGGAAGGAGCCGAAGGTCGAGGTGATCAGCCGCGAGCAGTCGCGCCGCGAAGAGGACGCCGCCGCAGCGGGTCACGACGCCGGGATGCATTGAGTTCCGGCATCGTTTGCGAGCGCCAGCGGGCCTGGAACCCTCGCCGTCCTTCGTAGAGCGGGACCTGCCCCGCTGCCGTTGCGTCGCTCGCCGTGACCGGGCGGCCCGGCATACGGTGATGCGCAGCCGGGCAAGCCCGGCTCTACGGAGATGAGGCGTCGTCGGTGGCCGATGCGCGGGTGAAGGCGGGCAGGCGCAGTTTCACCCGGTGCTCCTTCGCCGGGCAGCCATGCAGGTCCACGCCGCGGAAGTAGCCGCGCTGCCACTGCTCGCGCGCGGCCGCCGATTCCGGGTCCGGCAGCTCCTGGAGGAAGTGGCCGCGGCTGGCGGTCCAGCGCTGGTGCTGGTCGGCCAGGTCGGGCGTCTCGGAAATGGGCCGCCACCGCGCCTGCACCTGTTCCAGCAGCGCACGCTGCAGTGGCAGCAGGTGGCAGAACGGCTCGCCGGCCTCGAAGCGCACGCGCCCGGGTCGGGTGAACTTCCAGTTCATGGTGAAGGTGTACGGGCTCCAGTCGGTCTCCACCAGGCCGGTCAGCGCAGCGATGCCGTCCTTGGGCCGGTTGATCGGTGCCATCGCCATCAACTCGATCCCGGCCTCGGTGCGGAACAGGCAGGGCACGTGGAAAGTGAGCACGCCGTAGCCGAAGTGGCTCATCGCCGGCGCGTGCGTGCCCGGATCGGGGATCACGCGGATCGCCTCGAGCGCGTCGGTGCCGTTCCATTCAACCCAGAACCCGCTCTGGCACAGTAGTTCCCAGCCATGGGCGTTGGCCATGTCCAGCGGCAGGCAGCGGTAGGCGTAGCGCTGGTCGGTGCGGTCCATCCACTCGCGTTCGCGCGGGGCGGGGCGGATGTCCAGGGTGTGGCCGTCGAGGACGTGGGCGGTGACTTTCATGCAGCGCTTTCCGGGGCGGGTGCGGGCGGGCAGCGGCGGACGGGTGAAGGTCCGGGGCGGCCGGGCTGTCATCATAGGCGGCCGCGTCGCCCAGGCGACCGTGGTTGCCTTCCCTGACCGGCGCCCCCATCCCAAGACGATGACCGACTCCGCCCTGACCCTCGCGCAAACCCGCCTGCTGCTGCCCGGCGGCCTCGATCCCGCCGGCCTGGACCGGGCCTTCGGCACCCTGCTCGGCCCCGGCATCGACTTCGGCGACCTGTATTTCCAGCATTCGCGCCGCGAGAGCTGGACGGTGGAAGATGGCATCGTCAAGGACGGTGCGCACTCGATCGAACAGGGCGTGGGCGTGCGTGCGATCAGCGGCGAGAAGACCGGCTTCGCCTATTCCGACGACATCAACGCCGACGCGCTGCGGCTGGCCGCCGGCTCGGCGCGCGCGATCGCGCGCGAGGGCGCCGCGCATGCGCCGCGCTCGCTGGTGCGCGCCGGTGGCCACGCGCTGTACGCGGCGGTCGATCCGATCGACGGCATGGGCAACGAGGACAAGGTCGAACAGCTGCGCGCGCTCGACCGGTTGCTGCGCGCGGCCGACCCGCGCGTGGTGCAGGTGTCGGTGAGCCTGTCCGGCGGCGTGGACACGGTGCTGGTGGCGCGCAGCGACGGCGTGCTGGCCGCCGACGTGCGCCCGCTGGTGCGGCTGAACGTGCAGGTGATCGTCGAGCAGGCCGGACGCCGCGAATCGGGCTACGCCGGCGGTGGCGGCCGCTGCTCCTACGAAGAACTGTTCTCCGGCGGGCGCCCGGAGAAGCTGGCGCGCGAAGCGCTGCGCCAGGCGCTGGTCAACCTCGAGGCGATCGATGCGCCGGCCGGGACGATGCCGGTGGTGCTCGGTGCCGGCTGGCCGGGCGTGCTGCTGCACGAGGCGGTCGGCCACGGCCTGGAAGGGGACTTCAACCGCAAGGGCACCTCGACCTACGCCGGGCGCATGGGCCAGCGCGTGGCCGCGCCCGGCGTGACCATCGTCGACGACGGCACCCTGGAAGGCCGCCGCGGCTCGCTCAACATCGACGACGAGGGCGAGCCGACGCGCTGCACCACCCTGATCGAGGACGGCGTGCTGGTCGGCTACATGCAGGATTCGCTCAATGCGCGGCTGATGGGCATGGCGCCGACCGGCAACGGCCGCCGCGAATCGTTCGCGCACCTGGTGATGCCGCGCATGACCAACACCTACATGCTCGCCGGCTCGCACGATCCACAGGAGATGATCCGCTCGGTGAAGAAGGGCCTGTACGCGGTCAACTTCGGCGGCGGCCAGGTCGACATCACCAGCGGCAAGTACGTGTTCTCGGCGACCGAGGCCTACCTGATCGAGGACGGCAAGGTCACCGCGCCGGTGAAGGGCGCGACCCTGATCGGCAACGGCCCGGAGACGATGCAGAAGGTGCGCATGGTCGGCCACGACCTGGCCCTGGACGAGGGCGTGGGCGTATGCGGCAAGGACGGGCAGAGCGTGCCGGTGGGCGTGGGCCAGCCCTCGCTGCTGATCGACGGGCTGACCGTGGGCGGCACGCGCGCGTGAGTCGCGCGCGGGCTGCGGGCCGGGCGGCAGTGCCGGACGAACCGCTTGCAGGCGGAGCGGCGTCCGCCGGTTCAGTCCTGGCGGTCGTCGCTGTCGCCGTCGTCGTCCGGATCGACCGGACCGTCGTCCTGCTGGGCGCTGTTGCCGCCGAGCAGCAACGTACGCAGTTCGCGGAACAGCTCGCGGAAGGCCCGCGGCGGCTTGTTGCGCAGCTTTTCCTCGTTGGCGTTGCGGACCAGCTGGCGCAGGTGCTGGCGGTCGGCGGCCGGATGTTCTTCCAGCAGTTCGGCCAGCGCGGCGTCGCCGTCGGCCAGCAGGCGTTCGCGCCAGGCTTCGACCCGGTGCATCGCGGCCACTTCGCGGCGGGCGGCCACGCCATCTTCGTCCAGCGCATCGCGGATCGCTTCGAGCGCCTCGTCGTCCTCGCGCCGCATCTGCTTGGCGAGGAAGGCCAGCTGGCGCTTGCGGGCGATGTGCGCGGTGATCTTGCGGGTGTGCTCCAGGTGCGGCAGCAGGTCTTCGGGGATCGGCAGCTTGGCCAGCTGGGTGGGCGTGAGCGAGGCCAGCTTCTCCGCCAGCTCCAGCACTTCCAGCGCGTCGCGGCGCTGCTGGCTGCGGCTGGGGGAAAGGAATTCGCCGGTGTCTTCGTCGCGTCCGCGCATGGGGCTGGGGCTCTTTCGGTTGCCGGGGATTCTACCCGGGCCGGCCTGAATTCCGGGTTGGCGGCCCTGGCAGGAGCCCAGCTTGCTGGCGACCGCGATCTGTCACGTCCGGCAGGCGTGTCGGGCAACGGCCACGGCAACAGCAAAATCAACGGCGTTGCACGGCAGCGACTCCGGAGGGGGCCGCGCCACGCCAGGGGTGCCGCTTTTCCCGCGGCGGGACGTCCTGTCCCGACGCGGGCGCGGGACATCCATGTCCCGCTTGTCGCGGCACCCCTGGCATGGCGCGTCCTTCGCGATCGTGCCGGGCGTGGTTTCGTTTTGCCGCTTGGGAACAGCCTGCTGCCAAGGGTGGCGGACGGCTTGCCCGTTGCGCGGAACCGTCGGCGCCATGGATGGCGCCGTCGAGCCTCCATGGATGGATTCACGGCGTGTTCCGCGCAATGGGCAAGCTGTCCGCCCACATCGCATCGATCCGGCGCGGCGCTTGTTGTTTTCTGATCAAAGACCGAATTTTCCGAGGTGTAACACGTGAACGACATCGTGCATGACGACGACAGCCACGCCCGGCTGGACCGGCTGGCGGAGATCTCGCAGCGGCTGCTGGCGCGCGCCCGCGCGCTGGGCGCGAGCCAGGCCGAGGTGAGCTGCAGCGAGGAACACGGGCTCAACGTGTCGGTGCGCATGGGCGAGGTGGAAACGGTGGAATCCACGCGCGACCGCGGCGTGGCGGTGACCGTGTACTTCGGCCAGCGCAAGGGCAGCGCCAGCACCGCCGACCTGCACGAGGCCAGCCTGGAAGCCACCGTCGAGCAGGCCTGCGCGATCGCGCGCCACACCGAGGACGATCCGGCCGCCGGCCTGGCCGACGCGGCGCTGATGGCGCGCGAGTTCCCCGACCTGGAGACCTGGCATCCGTGGCGGCTGGACGCGGACGAGGCGATCGACCTGGCGCTGGCCTGCGAGGCGGCCGGCCGCGAGGCCGACGCGCGCGTGGAGAACTCCGATGGCGCCTCCTTCGGCAGCGGCGGCAGCCTGTCGGTGTACGCGAACAGCCACGGCTTCCTCGGCCGCGAGCGCGAAACCCAGCATTCGCTCGGGGTGGCCCTGATCGCCGGCCGCGGCGACGGCATGCAGCGTGATGGCTGGTACAGCATCGGCCTGGCACGCGAGGACCTGGAGGCGCCGGCGGCCATCGGTCGCCGGGCGGCCGAGCGCGCGGTGGCGCGGCTGCAGCCGCGCAGCGCGCCGACCGGCGAGTTCCCGGTGCTGTTCTCGGCCGAAATCGCGCGCTCGCTGGTCGGCCACCTGCTCAACGCGGTATCGGGCGGAGCCCTGTACCGTCGTGCCAGCTTCCTGCTCGACAGCGTCGGCACCCGGCTGTTCCCGGACTGGTTCGACATCGACGAGCGGCCGCTGCTGCGCCGCGGACTGCGCTCGACCGCGTTCGACGCCGACGGCGTCGCCACCCGCGACAGTGCACTGGTGGCCGGGGGCGTGCTCCAGCGTTACGTGCTCGGCGCCTACTCGGCGCGCAAGCTGGGCCTGCAGACCACCGGCAATGCCGGCGGCGTGCACAACCTGCAGGTGGGGGCCAACGCCGGCACCCAGGACGAGCTGCTGCGCGGCATGGGTCGCGGCCTGCTGGTGACCGAGCTGATGGGGCAGGGCGTCAACGGCGTGACCGGCGACTACTCGCGCGGCGCGGCCGGCTTCTGGGTCGAGGACGGCGCGCTGGCGTATCCGGTCGACGAACTGACCATCGCCGGCAACCTGCGCGACATGTTCGCCCGGATCGAAGCGGTCGGCAGCGAGGTCGACCCGCGCTCGCACATCCGCACCGGGCCCATCCTGGTGGGGCGCATGACCGTTGCCGGCGGCGAATGACGTATGCTCGGGCGTGAGGCGTCGAGGGAGTCGGCGCCGATTCCGTCACCAAGAGAACGCCACCGCAAAGGGGATCAGGCAATGAGCGAATTCGAGACGTACACCGCGCCACCGCCGGCGCCGCAGGAAGAATCCAGCCGCGAGGAACGGCAATGGGCGCTGTTCGGCCACCTGTCGGCCTTGACCGGGTTGTTCACCGGCGGCGTCGGCAACATCGTCGGCCCGCTGGTCATCTGGCTGGTCAAGAAGGACTCCATGCCTTTCGCCAGCGACCAGGCCAAGGAAGCGCTGAATTTCAACATCACCCTGCTGATCGTGGGCGTGATCCTGTTCCTCATCACCCTGGTGACCTTCGGCATTGGCGTGATCGTGACCGCGCCGCTGGGCCTGCTGGTGTTCATCGCCTGGTTGGTGCTGACGATCATCGGGGCGGTCAAGGCCAACGACGGCATCGCCTACCGGTATCCGTTCGCGCTGAGGCTGGTGAAGTAGCCCGTCCTGCCGGCGACACGTGCCGCACATGCGGGGCCCGGAGTGATCCGGGCCCCGCATGCGTTTTGGGGAATCAAGGCCCGGCGCGGTCCGCGGGCGTCAGTGCGAGCGGCGTACCGCCAGTTCGCCCAGCGCGGCCAGCGCGGCGGCGCGCCCGCCCAGCGGTGCCAGCGCCTGGTCCATCTCCGCGTGCAGCTCGACGAGCCGGGCGCGCGCGCCGTCCATGCCCAGCAATGCGGGATAGGTGGACTTGGCCTGGGCCATGTCCTTGCCGGCGGTCTTGCCCAGCTGCTCGGAGCTGGCTTCGATGTCGAGCAGGTCGTCGCGGACCTGGAAGGCGAGGCCGAGCGCGGCGGCGAACGTGTCCAGGCGGGCGAGGGTGGCGGCGTCGGCTGATGCCGCCAGCGCGCCCATCCGTACCGCGGCGCGGATCAGCGCCCCGGTCTTCAGCGAGTGCATGCGCTGCAGTTGCTCGAGCGCCTGGGTGCGGCCGGTCGCGTCGATGTCCAGCGCCTGGCCGCCGCACATGCCGGCGGCGCCGGATGCCGCGGCCAGCGCGCCGACCCACTCGATCCGCAGCTGCGCCGGCGCGTCGGCCTGCGCCAGCGCCGAGAACGCCAAAGTCTGCAGGGCGTCGCCGGCCAGGATCGCGGTGGCCTCGTCGAAGGCCACGTGCACGGTGGGCTGGCCGCGACGCAGGTCGTCGTCGTCCATCGCCGGGAGGTCGTCGTGGACCAGCGAATAGGCGTGGACCAGTTCCACTGCCGCCGCCGGCGCGTCGAGCAGCGCTTCGCCGGCACCCAACGCGGTGCCCGTTGCATAGACCAGCAGCGGGCGCATGCGCTTGCCGCCGCCCAGCGTGGCATGGCGCATCGCCGCGTGCAGGCGGCGCGGCTCCAGCGAGGGATCGGGCAGCAAGCGGTCCAGCGTGGCTTCGGTGCGCGCAGCCCAGCGCGCGAAGGCCTCACTGCCCATCGGTACCGGCGAAGGGCTGGGCGCTGTCGGGCTGTTCGGGGTCGGTGAGCAGGCGCACGCGCAGTTCGGCCTGTTCCAGCGCGGACTGGCAGCGGCGGTAGAGGCCGACGCCGCGCTCGTAGGCGGCCAGCGAATCCTCCAGGCTCATCTCGCCCTGTTCCATCTTCTCGACCAGCTGTTCCAGCTCGTCCAGCGAGTGCTCGAACTGGGCGACCGGCGAGGCGTCTTGGGGGGCTTTCTTCGGCATGCGCGAAGTGTGCGCGGTGCGACCGGGAGGGTCAACGCGCGGCGCGGTTCACGCCGGCGGTTGCCAGGCCAGGTGCCAGCCGCGGGCATGCAGCCAGCGGGCCATGTCGTCGGCCCAGGCGACGTCGCCGGCCGCCAGCAGGCGGCCGTCGGCCGCGGACAGCAGCGGCAGGTGCGCGCGCCGCCACGGGGCCACGCCGCGCTCCTGCAGCACGTGCTTGAGCAGGTGCGAGTGGCTGCGTCCGGGCAGGACGATGCGCTCGCCGCCGCGCCGGGCATGGACGCGCAGCGGCGCGTCGAAGCCGCCGGTCGCCGTGCCGTGGTCGTCGCGCAAGAGCAGACGTCCCCCGTCGGGCAAGGCCAGCGGCGCGCGGCCATCCCATGCGCTTTCCCAGTCCGCCGGCAGCGGTGCGCGCAGGATGTCGGCGTGCAGGAACTCGCGCCAGCGCAGCACCCGTGCGCCGGTCCAGGCGAAGCCGGCCTCGGCGTCAGCACGCGCGTGCAGCAGCTCGCCTTCGATCCTTTCCACGCCTTCGGCCGGCAGCGGCGGCAGCCCGAGCGCGCGGATCCAGTGGCGCAGCACGCGCGCGCGCCGCGCCGCCGGCAGCGCGAGCAAGGCCGGCACGCGCAGCGTGCGCCGGTCGTCGCCGGCATGCATGCGCAGCAGAGTCGCGTCCTCGTCGGCCAGCAGCGCGCCGGCCTGGGCGCACAGCGCCGCGCTGCGCGCCAGCGACGCGGCCGCGTGCGGCCAGCGCTCCTGCAGCAGCGGCAGCACCTGCAGGCGCAGGAAGTTGCGGTCGGCGTCGGCAACCGCGTTGCTGGGGTCGTCGATCCAGGCCAGGCCGTGGTCCTGGGCGTAGGCCTGCAGGGCGCCGCGCGGCAGCGCCAGCAGCGGCCGCCAGTGCCAGCCGGGGCCGCGCCGCCGCAACGGGCGCATCGCGCCCAGGCCCTCGGGCCCGGAGGCGCGCAGGGCGCGCAGCAGGAATGTCTCGGCCTGGTCGTCCCGGTGATGCGCGGTCGCCAGCACCTCGCCGGGGGCCATGGTCGAGGACAGGGCGGCATATCGGGCCTCGCGCGCGGCCGCCTCCGGCCCGCTGCCGCCGTCGCGTGGTACCGCCACGCGCAGCACCTGCAGCGGCACGCCCAGCGCACCGGCCTGTTGTTCGCAGTGGTTCGCCCAGGCGTCCGCGTCGGCCTGCAAGCCGTGGTGGACGTGCACCGCGCGCAGGCCGCGCGCGCGGATCGCCGGCTCGGCGGCTAACCGGTGCAGCAACACGGTCGAGTCGAGGCCGCCGCTGTAGCCGACCACCAGCGCGCCGGCCGTTTCCACCGGAAGCGCGGGCAGGGCGAGGGTGCGGGCATCTGCGGTGTTCATCACCATGGAGCCAGGTGCGCAGGGATCGGCCATGCGGCCGCCGCCGGCGCGTTCAGCGCACCTGGCGCCAGATCACCACCAGCGCCGAGATCCAGCACACGGCGACGAACCAGGCCAGTACGTAGTTGGGATTGGTCGGACGGTGCCGGAACAGGCGGTTCACGATCACCGCCACCAGCAACGGCACCAGGAACAGCGCCAGCGGCAGGGCCCAGCCAGGCAGTGCGCTCATGAGCGGTCCTCCGGATCGCGGGCGGGGCGGGACGCCGCGCGGGCGCGGCCCTTGCCGGGCCACGCCACCACGAACGACGTACTAGGCCGCCTCGTAGGCACCATAGCCGTGCAGGCGTGCATAGCGGCGCTGGACGAGCTCGGCGGCCGGGATCTGCGCCAGCGCGTCGAGTTCGTTGAGCAGCACGGCCTTGAGCCGGCGCGCCATCTGCCGCGGGTTGCGGTGCGCGCCGCCGGTCGGCTCGCGCACGACCTTGTCGACCAGGCCCAGCCCGTGCAGGCGCTTGGCGGTCAGGCCCAACTGCTCGGCCGCGTCCTTGGCCTTGCCGGCGTCCTTCCACAGGATCGAGGCGCAGCCTTCCGGCGAGATCACCGAATAGGTGCTGTACTCGAGCATCAGCGTGCAGTCGCCCACGCCAATGGCCAGGGCGCCGCCGGAGCCGCCCTCGCCGATCACGGTGCAGATGATCGGCACCTTCAGCTCGGCCATCTCCAGCAGGTTGCGGGCGATGGCCTCGGACTGGCCGCGTTCCTCGGCATCGATGCCCGGCCAGGCGCCGGGGGTGTCGATGAAGGTCAGGATCGGCAGGCCGAAGCGTTCGGCCAACTTCATCAGGCGCAGCGCCTTGCGGTAGCCCTCCGGCTTGGGCATGCCGAAGTTGCGGCGGATCTTCTCCTTGGTGTCGCGGCCCTTCTGGTGGCCGATCACCACGACCGGGCGGCCGTCGATGCGGGCCAGGCCCCCGACGATCGCCTTGTCGTCGGCGAAGGCGCGGTCGCCGGCCAGTTCCTGGAACTCGTCGCAGATCACCCGGACGTAATCCAGGGTGTACGGACGGGCCGGGTGGCGGGCGAGCTGGGAGACCTGCCAGGAGGACAGGTCGCGGAAGATCTGGGCGGTGCGCTTGCGCAGCTTGTCCTGCAGCGCGTGCACTTCGGCGTCCACGTTGACGGCCGGGCCGGTGCTGGCGTTGCGCAGTTCCTGGATCTTGGCTTCCAGGTCGGCGATGGGCTGCTCGAAATCGAGGTAGTTCGGGTTCATCCGTTGGCCGGCGATGCCGGGGAGTGCAGTGGCCCGGAAGTGTAGCCGAACGCCCCCGGCGGGACCGGACCGTACGGTATGGAGGAGGTGGCGCGCGCGGGCGCATTCCCAAACGGCGCGCCTCGGGCTGGACCGTGCCAGGCCAGGCCAAACGCGCAGGCTCCGGAAGGGCCGCCGTCCCACGGGGGCATGGCTTACCCCTCGGGCGGACGTCCTGTCCGTACGAGGGGCCGTGGCACATCCATGTGCCACTTGCGCCATGCCCCCATGGGACGACGTCCTGCGGGTGTCGTCTGGGTGGTGGCTTCGATCGAAACGCAAGAGCTCGGGTAGCGCGTGCGGTGAATGCGCAGCGCTCTTGTAGAGCGGGGCTTGCCCCGCTGCTCTCCAATGGGCCGGGACCGGACAGGGAGGGAAAGCAGCGGGGCAAGCCCCGCTCTACGGGACAGCCGTCGTGATCGGGCCGGGCACGGGAAGCGCGGAAGAACGAAGCATCGACCCTGAAGATCGCCGAAGACGTGGCAGGCATGGGGTGTCGCGGCAGTGGGCCATGGAGGGCCCACGTCACCGCGTCCGGACAGGACGTCCGGTCGCGGGGACCGCGACACCCCGTGCCTGCCGCGGCTCCCGCCGGAGCGAGGCGCGTGACGCCGTTGCTGTTGCTGTTGTTGTTGTTGTGGCTCTGGCAGGGGTGCCGCTGCCGCGCCGCTGCACCACCTTCATCGCCGCCGGCGCGGACAGGCGATTTACGCGCCGGCGGACCGGCTCAGTTCGCCCAGGGCCGGCTGATGGCGACCTTCACCGCGCGGACGCCGGGCTGGGCGCGCAGGGCGTCGAGCAGCGGCGGGGCGATGCGCACCGAGTTGCTGCCGTTGAGGTCGAGGACGCCGGTGGCGCCCTGGCCGTTGCGACCGACCTGCAGGTGCAGGCGCAGCGGGGTGGGTCCAGGGCGATGGCGGGCCAGGACCGCGTCCACGCGCTGCCACGCGCCCGGGTCGCGCAGGTCCAGGCGCAACGACAGCCGCTGCGCGTGCTGCGCGCACAACTGTTCGTAGTCCCAGGCCGCCTTCAGGCGCAGGCTCCAGCCGCCGTTGAACTCGTCCTCGCGCAGGCCGCCCTGCACCACCAGCACGCGGTCGCGCACCAGCAGGCTGGACAGGTCGGCCGCCGCCTCGGCGAACACGCCGCATTCCAGCCGGCCGCGGCCGTCCTCCAGCTGCACGAACACCTGGCTGTCGCCCTTGCGGCGGATGCCGACCACCAGTCCGGCCACCACCACCTGCACTTCCGGGCGCCAGCCGCGCTTTTCGCCCTGCGGCGCGGCGCCCCACAGGCGGTCCAGCTCGCCCAGGTCCGAACCGACCAGTTGCCGCACTTCCTCGCGGTAGGGGTCGAACGGGTGGCCGCTGAGGTAGTGCCCGAGCGTGTCGCGCTCGCCGTCGAGCAACTGCCGCAGCGGCCATTCGTCGGCTTCCGGCAGGTCCAGTTTCAGCGCCGGGCCGCCGCTGTCGCCGGTCGGCATGCCGAAAAGAGAGACCTGGCCGGCAGCCGCTTCCTTGGCCATCTGGTCGGTGGCCTTGATCACTTCCGGCAGCTGCAGCATCAGCGTGGCGCGGTTGCGGCCGAGGGCATCGAGCGCACCGGCATTGACCATCGCCTCCAGCGCGCGCCGGTTGAGCTTGGTCGAGTCCACGCGCCGGCAGAAGTCGAGCAGGTCGGCGTAGTCGCCGCCGTTCTCGCGCTCGGCCACGATCGCCTCGCACAGGCCGCGGCCCACGCCCTTGATCGCACCCAGCCCATAACGGATGGTGTCGGCGGCCACCGCCTCGAACATGAAAGGCGAATCGTTGACCGTCGGCGGCAGGATGGTCAGGCCCAGCCCGCGGGCTTCGTTGAGGAAGCCGACCACCTTGTCGGTGTTGTCCATGTCCGAGGACAGCGTGGCGGCCATGAATTCGGCCGGATAGTGCTTCTTCAGCCACGCGGTCTGGTAGGCGACCAGCGAGTAGGCGGCGGCGTGCGACTTGTTGAAGCCGTAGCCGGCGAACTTCTCCATCAGGTCGAAGATCTCGTCGGCCTTCTTCTCGCCCACGCCGCCCTTGGCCGCGCCCTCGCGGAAGATCTCGCGGTGCTTGGCCATTTCCGCCGGCACCTTCTTGCCCATCGCCCGGCGCAGCAGGTCGGCGCCGCCCAGCGAGTAGCCGCCGACGATCTGCGCCATCTGCATGACCTGCTCCTGGTAGACCATGATCCCGTAGGTCTCTTCGAGCATCGGCTGCGTGCGCGGGTCCGGATAGGAGAACTCCTCCTGCCCGTGCTTGCGCGCGACGAACGAGGGAATCATCTCCATCGGTCCGGGGCGGTAGAGCGCGTTCAGCGCGATCAGGTCCTCGAAGCGGTCGGGCCTGGCGTCCTTCAGCGCGCGGCGCATGCCGGAGGATTCGAACTGGAACACCGAGCCGGTGTTGCCGTTGGCGAAGATGTCGCGGTACACGCTGGCGTCGTCCAGCGGCAGCGTGGCGATGTCCAGCGGCGGGATGCCGGCGCGGGCATGGCGTTCGTTGATCGCCTTCACCGCCCAGTCGATGATCGTCAGCGTGCGCAGGCCGAGGAAGTCGAACTTGACCAGGCCGATCGCCTCGACGTCGTCCTTGTCGAACTGGGTGACCGGGTTGCGGCCCAGGCCGTCCTGGTCGTGTTCGGCGAACAGCGGGCAGAAGGTGTGCAGCGGCTCGGGCGCGATCACCACGCCGCCGGCGTGCTTGCCGGCGTTGCGGGTCAGGTCCTCGAGCTCGCGCGCCAGGTCGATCAGGTCGCGCACGTCCTCCTCGGCCCCGTAGCGCTGGATCAGCTCGGCCGAGGCCATCTCGCTGTCCTTGCCTTCGCCCATCGCATCCTTGAGCGTGATGCCCAGGATGTTGGGGATCAGCTTGGCCACGCCGTCGACGAAGCCGTACGGGAAGCCGAGCACGCGGCCGGTGTCGCGCACCACCGCCTTGGCCGCCATGGTGCCGTAGGTGATGATCTGGCTGACCCGCTCGCGCCCGTACTTGCGCGCGACGTAGTCGATCACCTCGTCGCGCCGGTCCATGCAGAAGTCGATGTCGAAGTCGGGCATCGACACGCGTTCCGGGTTGAGGAAGCGCTCGAACAGCAGGTTGTACGGGATCGGGTCCAGGTCGGTGATCTGCAGCGCCCAGGCCACCAGCGAGCCGGCGCCCGAGCCGCGGCCCGGGCCGATCGGGATGCCGTGGTTCTTCCCCCACTGGATGAAGTCGGCCACGATCAGGAAGTAGCCGGGGAAGCCCATCTTGCAGATGGTGTCCAGCTCGAAGTCCAGGCGCTCGACGTAGTCCTGGCGGGTCTTGCCCTCGGCCAGCGGGTTCTTCGCCAGTCGCGCCTCCAGGCCGTCGTGGGCCTGCTTGCGGATCCAGCTGTCCAGGGTCTCGTCCGACGGCACCGGGTAGGCCGGCAGCGCGTACTTGCCCAGGGTCAGTTCCAGGTTGCAGCGCCGCGCCAGCTCGACCGTGTTGGCGATCGCGTCGGGCACGTCGGCGAACAGCGCGGCCATCTCGCCGGGCGACTTGAGGTACTGCTCGTCGCTGTAGTCGCGCGGGCGCTTGGGGTCGTCCAGCACGCGGCCGGAGGCGATGCATACGCGCGCTTCGTGCGCGTCGAAGCCGGCCTTGTCCAGGAAGCGCACGTCGTTGGACGCCACCACGGGGATGCCGCGCGCGGCCGAGGCATGCAGGGCGAACGTGTTGAACGCCTCCTCGCCGTCGCGGCCGGTGCGCACCAGTTCCAGGCACAGGTTGCCGCCGAACGCGCGCTGCCAGTCGGCCAGCTGCTGTTCGGCCAGGTCGTGGCGGTGCTCGGCGGCCAGCCGGCCGGCCAGGCTCTCGCGGCCAGCCAGCAGGACCAGGCCCTCGCCGCAGTCCTTGATCCAGGCCGGCGTCACCACCACCCCGCCTTCGGCGCGATGGCCTTCCATCCAGGCCCGGGTCAGCAGTCGTGACAGGTTGAGGTAGCCGCGATGGTCGCGGCACAGCGCGGTCAGGCGCCAGGGCGCCTCGCCCGGTCCCGCCGCCACGGCCAGGTCGGCGCCGGCGATGGGCTTGATGCCCACCGCCTCGGCCGCCTTGTAGAACTTGATCAGGGCGAACAGGTTGTTGAGGTCGGTGACCGCCAACGCCGGCAGCCCCAGTTCCACCGCGCGGCTGAGCAGGTTGGGCTGCTTGGCCTTGGCCGGGTCGGCCTGCTCGGGTTTTTCGGGCACGCGGATGGTCGAGTCCGCAAGCGAAAACTCGGTATGGAGGTGGAGGTGGGCGAAGCCGGACATGCCCCGGGGAGGGTACCGGCGGGGGGGAGGGTGGACAAGGCTTGACGTCAGCCATGCCGGCGCCACGCCTTTTCTGTAGGAGCCGATTTATCGGCGACCCGACGCACCTGCATCGCAGGGCCGGCGCCTGTACCTGCCTCGGGTCGCCGATAAATCGGCTCCTACAAACAACCGGACCCCCGCCGGCTGGGGTTTTCGTCCATCATCGCCGGGCATCCCCGGAATGGAATTCGCGGTGAACCCGACCCAGCTTGATCCCATCGCCCCCGGCGAACGCATCGCCACCCTGGACGTGCTGCGCGGCTTCGCGCTCGGCGGCATCCTGCTGATGAACATGGAGTCCTTCGTCGGGCCCGTGTTCCAGGCCAACACCGGGCTGGACCCGGCGCTCACCGGCGCCGACCGGATCGCCGACGGCCTGGTCTACTTCCTGGTGCAGGGCAAGTTCTTCACCCTGTTCTCGCTGCTGTTCGGCATGGGCTTCGCGATGATGGTCCAGCGCGCCGAAGCGGCCGGGCGCCCGTTCGCCGGCCTCTACTGGCGGCGCAGCCTGGCCCTGCTCGGCATCGGCCTGGCCC
Source organism: Pseudoxanthomonas sp. Soil82 (assembly GCF_040446535.1). NCBI lineage: Bacteria > Pseudomonadati > Pseudomonadota > Gammaproteobacteria > Lysobacterales > Lysobacteraceae > Pseudoxanthomonas > Pseudoxanthomonas sp. Soil82. The sequence goes on along the minus strand of NZ_JBEAAK010000002.1, from coordinate 650,495 downwards.
ATTCGCTGCTCATCTGGTCCGGCGACATCCTGGTCCCGTATGCGCTGCTGGCGATCCCGCTGCTGGCGTTCCGCGACGTGCCGGCGCGCTGGCTGGCGTGGCTGGGCGTGGCCTGCTACCTGGCCGCGCCGGCGATGCTGCTCGGACTGGGCCTGCTGTCGCTGTGGGTGCCCGGCTGGGACGCGTTCATGGCCCAGGCCGGCAAGGAGATGACCGAGGTGGCCGAGGCGCAGCGGCAGGCCTACGCCTCCGGCGGCTATGCGATGGCGGTGGCCCAGCGCGTGCGCGATTTCGGGCTGATGCTGTCCAACCTGATGGTGTTCGGGGTGATGATCTTCGGCATGTTCCTGCTCGGCGCCGCGTTCACCCGCAGCCGCGCGATCCAGCGGCCGGAGCTGTACCCACGCCTCTATCCGTGGCTGCGCTGGGCGGTGCTGCCGCTGGGCCTGGTGCTGATGGCGGTCTCGTTCCGGATCGCTTCGAGCTTCTCGCTGACCGTGTTCGACCTGCGCACCGGCCTGGCCCAGGCGCTGGGCGCGGTGGCCGCGGCGATGATGTGCCTGGGCTACCTGGCCTGGGTGATGCGCGGGCTCGAGGTACCCGCGGTCGCGCGCTGGCTGGAGCTGCTGGCGCCGGCCGGGCGCATGGCCCTGAGCAACTACCTGGTGCAGTCGATCGTGTGCACGCTGGTGTTCTACGGCTACGGCCTGGGCTTCTTCGAGCACCTGCCGCGCTTCTGGCAGGTCCCGTTCGCGCTGGGCCTGTTCGCGATCCAGGTGATGTACAGCCAGTGGTGGATGGCGCGCTTCCGCTTCGGCCCGGCCGAATGGCTGTGGCGGTCGCTGACCTACTGGAAGCTGCAGCCACTGCGGCTGCCGGTGGCACCCGCCCTGCCGTAGAACCAGGGGCCGCCGTGCCGGCCCTTCCGGGTCCGCCACGGCCGGGGGTGCACGCTGGGCGAGGGGCGTGCGCGATGCTGGCAAGTGCCGGAGGCGCGAGCTATGTTTGCCCAGCCGGTCAGGCAGGAGGTGAGCATGGAAGTCCTCGCTTCGCTGTTCAGGAATGCATCGACAGGTCCCCGGGACGCGGTCGCTGGCACTCGCCGCAATCGCACCTTCCCGTCTGCATGGGCCTGGTGGTGCTGGCTGCCGGCCATTGCCGGGGCGCCGTTGCTCGCATGCGCTGCCGGCAACGCCGAAGACGCCGACGAACTGGCCCGGCAACTGTCCAATCCGGTCGCCAACCTGGTCAGCGTGCCGTTCCAGTTCAACTACGACGACCTGGACAACGGTGGCAGCCGCACCTGGGTCAACGTGCAGCCGGTGGTGCCGGTGTCGATCGGCGAGAACTGGAACATGATCTCGCGCACGATCCTGCCCATCACCTACCAGGAAGGCCTGTTCCCGGGGGCGGGCAGCCAGTTCGGCACCGGCGACATCACCCAGAGCCTGTTCTTCTCGCCCAAGCAGCCCACCGCCAGCGGCTGGATCGTCGGCGTCGGCCCGGCGCTGCTGCTGCCCACCGCCAGCGACGACCTGCTCGGCACCGGCAAGTGGGGCGCCGGCCCGACCGCGGTGGCGCTCAAGCAGACGCCGGCCGGCTGGACCTATGGCGTCCTGGTCAACCACCTGTGGTCCTTCGCCGGCGAAAGCGACCGCGCCGATGTCAGTTCGACCTTCCTGCAGCCCTTCCTCACCAAGGGGATGGGGCAGGGGCGCACGTTCTCGCTGAACTTCGAGTCTTCGTACAACTGGAAGGCCGAGCAGTGGTCGGTGCCGCTCAACATCGGCTACAGCAAGGTGTCCAGGATCGGCACGCAGATGGCCAGTTACCAGGGTGGCGTGCGCTACTACCTGGAGTCCCCCGATGGCGGGCCGGACTGGGGCCTGCGCTTCACGTTCACCTTGTTGTTCCCCGAGCGCTGAACTGCGTCGCCGCGCCACGCCGGCGGCGCAAGAGGAGAAGGCCGGCCGGGCCATCCGGCGCTGCCGGCCGCACCGTCGCAGAAGCGGAGCCCCCGATGACCACGCCACAACTCCACGACGAACCCCTGTTCAAGGACGAATCCTCCGAGCTGGCCGCGCGCCGAACCGGCATGGCGTTCCAGCGCACGCGGCTGGCAGCCGACCGCACGTTGATGGCGGTGATCCGCACCTCGCTGTCGCTGATCAGCTTCGGCTTCACCATCCACAAGGTATTCGAAGGCCTGAAGGAAAGCGGCGCCATCGCGCACGCCGCGTCCGGGCGCAACTTCGGCGTGGCACTCGTGCTGCTGGGCGTGGTCATGCTGGTCATCGGCATCGGCTACCACGCCTGGTTCATGCTCGCGCTGCGGCGGCAGCGGCGCACCATGGCGGCCGACGGCCTGGTCTACGGGGAAAGCCCGTTCCCGCCGTCGATGACCCTGATCACCGCGATCCTGCTGCTGATACTGGGCGTGGTGGCGATCCTGAGCATGACGCTGCACATGGGGCCGTTCGAATAGGCGGCGCCGGCCGCACGGCGCGCGTGTCATCTGACGGCGGGGCATGGGGCTTCCGCCGGGACCTGAAGGAGGCAAGGGGATGAGCAAGTCCGAGCAAGGGCGCCGGTTCGCCGGCCTGCGACCGGCCGTGCTGGCGCTGCTGGCGCTGGCGTTCGCGGCGGGGGCCAGCCCGTCGAACAAGTGGCGCATGCAGTTCAGCGGCCATGCCAAGGTCGATGGCGAGATCGAGTTGTCGTTCACGCCCAAGGGCGGGACCGCCACCAGCGTGGTGGTCGCCGTGCCCAAGGGCACCGGCGAGAACGCCGCGGCGCGGCTGACGCGCGACACGGTCAAGAAGACCTTCGGCAAGGAGGTCTACAACGTGGAGACCGACGACGGCGAGGACGTGCTGGTCAAGAAGCGCGGCAGCACGCCGGACTTCGAGCTGGTGGTGGTGCGCAACACCGCCGACGGGCTGCGCCTGAGCCTGGACCGGGAGTGAGCCTGCGGCGGCCGCCCCTGGCACGGGCCAGGGGCGGCCTGCCTCGACGCCGCCGGCGTGCGGACGCGCGGCGATGCGCGCGGGCGCGGCCGCGTTGGATACGCCGGCAACGGATGCGGCGCGCCGGGACCGGCGGGTAGACTTGGACCGGTGAATCCCCCCCAAGACGATGTCCTCATCCTCGGTGGCGGCGCCATCGGGCTGGCCACCGCGCTGGCCCTGCTCGAATCCGGGCGCGGCGTGCGCATCCTCGAAGCCGCCACGGTCGGCGGCGCCACCTCGCACGGCAACTGCGGCACGATCACGCCCAGCCACGCGCCGCCGCTGGCCGCGCCGGGCGTGCCGCTGCGCGCGCTGCGCTGGATGTTCACGCCCGACGCGCCGCTGTACCTCAAGCCGCGGATCGATCCGGCGCTGTGGTACTGGCTGGCCCGCTTCACCGCCCGCTGCAACGCCAGCGCCTGGATGGCCAGCGCCCGCGGCCGTGCCGCGCTGCTGGACGACTCGCGCGCGCGCCTGGTCGAGTGGATCGGCCACTACGGCCTGGACTGCGAGTTCGGCGAGACCGGGCTGGACTACGTGTTCCGCGACCCGCGCAACTTCGCGCACTACGTCGCCGAGTGCGCGCCGCTCAACGCGATGGGCATCCGCACCGAGGTGATCGACGGCGCGGACTACCTGCGCCAGGAGCCTTCGCTGCACGACGGCATCGTCGGCGCGGTGCGCTTCCCCGACGACGCGCACCTGCGCCCGGACCGCTACGTGGCCGAACTGGCGCGGGTAGTGCGCGAACGCGGCGGGGTGGTCGAGGAGGGCTGCCGGGTCGAGGCGATCGAAGCGGACGCCGGCGACGTGCGCGTGCGCATCGCCGGGCAGGACGGGGAACGAGGCGAGCGGCGCGGCCGCGACGCGGTGGTGGCGATGGCGGCATGGACGCCCGAGCTGATCCGCCCACTCGGCCTGCGCCTGCCGATCCAGCCGGGCAAGGGTTATTCGATCACCTACGCGCGGCCGGCGCTGGCGCCGAAGCGGCCGATCGTGCTCAAGGACCGCTCGGTCTGCGTCACCGCCTGGAGCAGCGGATTCCGCCTCGGCAGCACGATGGAATTCTCCGGCCGCGACACCACGCTCAACGCGCTGCGCCTGTCGGCGCTGGAGCGTGCCGCACGCGAATACCTGCGCGAGCCGCCCGATCCGGCCACGATCCAGGAGAAGTGGTACGGCTGGCGGCCGATGACCTGGGACGACCTGCCGGCCCTGGGCCGTTCGCCGTGCCATCCTCACGTCTGGTTGGCGGCCGGCCACGGCATGCTGGGCATCAGCATGAGCACCGCCAGCGGCCAGCTGATGGCCGACCTGATGACCGGCCGCGCCCCGGCGATCGACCCGGCACCGTACCGGGTCGAGCGGTTCCAGTAAGCCATCCGCGCCGCGCGTGCCCGCGCCGCGGCACGACGCAAAGGAGCAGTGCATGAAACCGTCGCGTGATCCCGATCCGTCGCGGATGGACTTCGACCTGGTGGTGCTCGGCGGCGGCTCGGCCGGCCTGGCCGGGGCCTTCCGCGCTGCCGCCCATGGCGCGCGCGTGGCCCTGCTGGAACCGGCCGAGTTCGGCGGCACCTGCGTCAACCACGGCTGCGTGCCGAAGAAGGCGATGTGGCTGGCGGCCGACCTGGCTTCGAAGATCGCCCTGGCCGCCGACCTGGGTTTCGCGGTACCGGCGCAGGCCGCGGACGGGAGTTTCCTGGACTGGAAGGAACTGGTGGCCCAGCGCCAGCGTTACATCGGCAGCATCCACGCCATCTACCAGCGCATGCTAGACGAGGCCGGCATCGTCTGGATGCCCTGCCGCGGCCGCCTGCGCGATGCGCGCACGGTGGAGACCGACACCGGCGTGCACCTGCACGCCGGGCACGTGCTGGTGGCCACCGGCGGCTCGCCAGTGCGCCCGGACATGCCCGGCGCCGAGCTGGCCGGCGTGTCCGACGACTTCTTCAAGCTCTGCAGCGCCCCGGCGCGGGTGGCGATCATCGGCGGCGGCTACGTCGCGGTGGAGCTGGCCGGCGTGCTGCAGGCGCTGGGCAGCCGCGTGGAGCTGTTCGTCCGCGGGCCGCGCCTGCTGGCGCACATGGACGCCGAGGTGGCGACCCAGCTGCAGGACGACATGGCCCAGCACGGCGTGCGCCTGCACCTGGACACGCCGGTGCAGGCGCTGGAGCGCGCCGGGCGGCACCACGACGGCGGCGACCGCGTGCGCGTGCTGCACAAGGGCGAGGCGCCCGCGCCGGAGGCGTTCGACTGCGTGCTGCTGGCCACCGGGCGCCGCCCGAACAGCGCGGGCATCGGCCTGGAGGCGCTGGGCGTGCAGTTCGACGACGACGGCGCGATCGTGGTCGACGAATTCGAGGACACCGCGGTGCCCGGCATCCATGCCGTCGGCGACGTCACCGGCAAGCTGGAGCTGACCCCGGTCGCCATCGCCGCCGCGCGCCGGCTGATGGACCGCCTGTTCGGTGGCCGCACCGGGGCGAAGCTCGACTACGAGAACGTGCCGACCGTGGTGTTCTCGCACCCGCCGCTGGGCACGGTCGGTCTGACCGAGGAGCAGGCGCGCGAGCGCCATGGCGAGGCGGTCAAGGTCTACACCAGCCGCTTCCGGCCGATGCTCACCGCCCTGGTCGATTCGCCGCAACGCAGCCTGTTCAAGCTGGTGTGCGTGGGCGAGGAGGAGCGCGTGGTTGGCATCCACCTGCTCGGCGAGTCCGCCGACGAGGTCCTGCAGGGCTTCGCCGTGGCGCTGAAGCTGGGCGTGACCAAGCGCCAGCTCGACGACACCGTCGCCATCCACCCGACCAGCGCCGAGGAAGTGGTGCTGATGCGGTAAGCGTCGCGCGCCTTTCTGTAGGAGCCGATTCATCGGCGACCCGAGGCAGTCGACCGGGCGACGTTGCGCCTGCCGGGCCACACCAATGGGGCGGCGTACAATCGCGGCATGGACATCTACGAACTCCACCAGGGCACCGCGCCGCTGCTGGTCAGCCTGCCGCACGACGGCACCGCGGTGCCCGAGGCCATCGCCGCGCGCCTGACTGACAGCGCCCGCCGCGTGCCCGACACCGACTGGCACGTCAGCCGCCTCTACGCCTTCGCCCGCGAGCTCGGCGCATCGATCCTGGTGCCGCGCCATTCGCGTTATGTCGTCGACCTCAACCGGCCGCCGGACGACACCTCGCTGTATCCGGGCCAGAACACCACCGGCCTGTGCCCGGTGGTGCAGTTCAGCGGCGAACCGGTCTATCGGGATGGCATGCAGCCGGACGCGGCCGAGATCGCCGCGCGCGTCGAGACCTACTGGCGCCCGTACCACGACAACCTCGACGCCGAGCTGCAGCGCATCCGCGGCGAGCGCGGCCGCGTGGTGCTGTGGGAAGGCCATTCGATCCGCGGCACGCTGCCGTTCCTGTTCGACGGCGCGCTGCCCGAGCTCAACCTGGGTACCGCCGCCGGCGCCAGCTGCACGCCGGCGCTGCAGCAGCGCCTGGCCGACGTGCTGGCCGTGCAGGGCGAGTACACCCACGTGGTCAACGGCCGCTTCAAGGGCGGCTACATCACCCGCCACTACGGCGATCCGGAGATCGGCGTGGAAGCGGTGCAGCTGGAGATCGCCCAGCACGCCTACATGGACGAGGACAGTTTCGAGTACCTGCCGGAGAAGGCGGAAAAGCTGCAGCGGGTGATCCGCCGGCTGCTGGAAGCGGCGCTGGCGTGAGCGGTGGCCCTGGCCACGGCGGCGGCACGGCCGCGCCGTCGGGCGATCCGGCCACGGAGATGGCCAGTGCCGCCCTGGATCCGGAAGCGACGGTCGGGGAGGCCGACGCGACATCGCCCGGCGCGGCGACCGCGGACCTCGCGGGCGCGGCGGCGTCTCCCCCGGCGGCCAGGCCGTCCGCAGCCCCGGCCGGAATCGCGCATGCGCCGACTCACGCCGCGGCGCCGGTGGCGGCGATGCATCGCGTCCGGCTCGCCGGCATCGCGCTGGCCGCCGGCGGCGCGATCCTGTTCTCCGGCAAGGCGATCATCGTCAAGCTCGGCTTCCGCTTCGGCGCCGATGCGGTCACCCTGCTGGCGTTGCGCATGCTGGTCGCATTCCCGCTGTTCCTGCTGATGGGGTGGTGGGCGGCGCGGCGTGCGCCGCGGCCGCTGGCGAAGGGCGAGCGCTGGCGCATCGTCGGCCTGGGCTTCTTCGGCTACTACCTGGCCAGCTTCCTGGACTTCGCCGGGCTGGCCTACATCAGCGCCACGCTGGAACGGCTGATCCTGTACCTCACTCCGACCCTGGTGCTGCTGATCGGCTGGCTCGCGTTCGGTCGCCGGCCCAGTCGCACGCAGTGGCTCGCGCTGCTGGTCAGCTACTTAGGCGTGGCGCTGGCCTTCGGCCACGACCTGCAGGGCGGCGACAAGGGCATCGTGCTGGGTGGCGCGCTGGTGTTCGGCAGCGCGCTGGCCTACGCGCTGTACCTGGTCGGCAGCGGCGAGATGGTGGCGAAGGTGGGCGCGGTGCGGCTCACCGCCTACGCCAGCAGCGTGGCCAGCGTGCTGTGCATCGGCCAGTTCCTGCTGCTGCGGCCGGTGTCGACGCTGGCGTTGCTGCCGCGCGAGGTGTACTGGCTGTCGCTGCTCAACGGCACCTTGTGCACGGTGGCGCCGGTGCTGATGGTGATGCTCGGCATCGCCCGGATCGGGTCCGGGCTGGCCGCGCAGATCGGCATGCTCGGCCCGGTATCGACCATCGTGCTGAGCATGCTGGTGCTGGGCGAACCGATGGGCCCGTGGCAGGTCGCCGGCACGCTGCTGGTGCTGGGCGGGGTGCTGCTGGTGAGCCGCGCGCCATCGGCGGGGCGTTGACGGGGCGGGCCGGGGGTGTCGGGTCGCAGACACCGTCGCCCGTCCCACGTCCTCGGGTCGCCGATGAATCGGCTCCTACAAGGGGAAGGTCCCCGATCTCCAGATCGGCGCGGCCCTCGTCTGTAGGAGCCCATCCTCATGGGCGACCCGAGGCGGCCGGATCGCCGACACCATCGGCCGTCCCACGCCCCCGGGTCGCCGATGAATCGGCTCCTACAAAGAGAATCCGCGTCGCTTCTTGTAGGAGCCCATCCTCATGGGCGACCCGAGGCGGCCGGATTGCCGACACCATCGCCCTTCCCACGTCCTCGGGTCGCCGATGAATCGGCCTACAAGGGGAAGGCCCTGGTCTCCAGATCGGCGCGGCCCTCCTCTGTAGGAGCCCATCCTCATGGGCGACCCGAGGCGGCCGGATCGCCGACACCATCGCCTTTCCCACGTCCTCGGGTCGCCGATGAATCGGCTCCTACAAGGGAAGGTCCCGTTCTCCAGATCGGCGCGGCCCTCCTCTGTAGGAGCCCATCCTCATGGGCGACCCGAGGCGGCCGGATCGCCGACACCATCGCCCGTCCCACGTCCTCGGATCGCCGATGAATCGGCTCCTACAAGGGGAGGCCGTGGCGCCTTCCTGCACATGCATCCGCGCGGCGCAGCGCCTCACTCCTCCTCGTGCTTCGGCTTGTACGCCTCCACCAGCTTCTGCTGCACCGGCGGCGGCACCGGTTCGTAGTGGCTGAAGTCCAGCGCGTAGCGGCCCTTGCCGGCGGTGAGCGACTTGAGCTCGGCGGCGAAGCCGTCCAGCTCCGACATCGGCACCTGCGCCTTGACCACGATTTCCCCGCGCGCCGAATCGGTGCCGGTGATCCGCGCCCGCCGCGAGGCCAGGCTGCCGGTGACATCGCCCAGCTGCGCTTCCGGCGCGCCCACCTCCAGGTCCACGATCGGCTCGAGCACCTGCGGCCGCGCTTTGGCGATCGCATCCAGGAACGCCTTGCGCCCGGCGGTGACGAACGCGATCTCCTTGCTGTCCACCGGATGGTGCTTGCCGTCGTACACGACCACGCGCACGTCCTGCAGCGGGTGGCCGGAGATCGCGCCGCCCTGCAGCACCTGGCGCACGCCTTTCTCCACCGCCGGCAGGAACTGCCCGGGAATGGTCCCGCCCTTGACCTCGTCGACGAACTCGAACCCGGCCCCGCGCGGCAGCGGCTCGACCCGCAGGAACACCTCGCCGAACTGCCCGGCGCCGCCGGTCTGCTTCTTGTGCCGGTGGTGGCCCTCGGCCCGGGTCGAGACGGTTTCGCGATAGGCGATCCGCGGCGGCCGGGTGGCCACGTCCACGCCGAAGCGGTCCTTGAGCCGGTCCAGCATCACCCGCAGGTGCAGGTCGGACAGGCCGCGGATCACCGTCTCGTTGAGCTCGACGTTGTGGTCGACCAGGAACGCCGGGTCTTCCTCGGTGAGCTTCTGCAGCGCCTGCGACAGTTTCTGCTCCTGGCCGCGGCTGGCCGCCTGCACCGCCAGCCCGAACATCGGCCGCGGGAACTCGGTGGGCGCCAGGTGCACGCCGTCCTCGTCGTGGCTGTCGTGCAGCACCGCGTCGAAGTGCAGGTCCTCGATCTTGGCCACCGCGGCGATGTCGCCGGGGATGGCCTCCTCGATCTCCGCATGCTCCTTGCCGCGCAGCTTGAACAGGTGGCCGACCTTGAACGACTTGCGCCCGTCGTCGACGAACAGCTGCGAGTCGCGCCGCACCGTGCCCTGGTAGACGCGGAACACGCCGAGCTTGCCGACGAAGGGATCGTTGACGATCTTGAACACGTCGGCGATGACGTGGCCGCCGGCATCGGCGCGGGTGGCCAGCGGTTCGTCGCCATGGCCGTTGCGCTTGAGCAACGGCGGCGGGTTGGCCTCGGTCGGATCGGGGAACAGCCGTTCGGTGATCTCCAGCAGCTCCTGCACGCCGACGCCGCTGCGCGCCGAGACGAAACACACCGGCACCAGGTGGCCCTCGCGCAGGCACTGCTCGAACGCGTCGTGCAGCTCCTGCGGCGGGATGCCGGCCTCGCCGCTCTCGAGGTAGTGCTCCATCGCCGCCTCGTCGACTTCCACCACCTGGTCGAGGATGCGCTGGTGCCAGTCGGCCACCGGCCCCAGGTCGGACTCGCCGGTGCCGCTGCCGAAGCAGTCGACCACGCGGCGGCCGCCGTCGGCCGGCAGGTTCAGCGGCAGCACCTCCGGGCCGAAGATCTCGCGCAGCTGCGCCAGCACGCGCGCGCAGTCGGCCTGCTCGTGGTCGATCTTGTTGACCACGATCGCCCGGCACAGGCCGCGCTCCTTGGCGCGTTCCATCAGCCGCACCGTGCCGTGCTCCACGCCGGTGTCGGCGTCGACCACGATCACCGCCGTTTCCACCGCGGCCAGCGCCGACAGGGCAGGGCCGCGGAATTCCGGATACCCGGGGGTGTCGATCAGGTTGAGGTGGAAAGCGCGGTCGCTGGTGGGCGCGTGGTCGATGCTGGCGATGGCGATGTCCATCGAATGCCCGCGCGCTTTTTCCATCGGATCGAAGTCCGACACCGTGGTGCCGCGTTCGATCGTGCCTGCCGATGTCAGGGCGCCGCCGGCATGCAGCAGGGCTTCGAACAGCGTTGTTTTGCCGGCGCCGGGGTGGCCTGCGAGGGCCACGTTGCGGATGTCATGGGTTGCGTACGACATGAGGCCGTTCCTCCCGTGGATGGGTCTGAAGGGCCGTCATGGCTGTCCGGGCCGGGAGCGCGTGCCAGGAGGTGCCGATTGCTTGCAGCCCGGGGTGCGGACCCGGCGGGCGGTCATGGCGGACGGGTACCTTAGCGCGTCGCCGGTTCGCATGGCGTTGCGGCGCACAACGGCGGCGGTGCGTTGTTGGACGCGGCGCGAGGTCCCCCATGCAGGAGCCGATTCATCGGCGACCCGCGGACGCGTGAGGGGCGATGGCGCCGGTCATCCCGCCGCCTCGGGTCGCCCATGAGGATGGGCTCCTACACACAGGACGCGGCGCGAGGTCCCCATGCAGGAGCCGATTCATCGGCGACCCGAGGCCCTGGGACGGCGCCCGGCAACAGGCCGCTAACATCCGCGCCGCTAGGCTGGCCGTCCCCTCCACCCCCACCAAGGAACGAACCATGGGCATCTCCCGCAACGCCACCGCGCACTGGGAAGGCGACCTGAAGACCGGCAAGGGCAAGCTCAACACCCCGCAGAGCGGGCTGCTGGCCGACACCCGCTACGGCTTCAACAGCCGCTTCGGCGACGAGAAGGGCACCAACCCGGAAGAACTGATCGCCGCCGCGCATGCCGGCTGCTTCACCATGGCGTTCTCGGCCAAGCTCGGCGAGGCCGGCTTCACCCCGACCTCGATCGACACCCGCGCCGAAGTGGACCTGTCGATGGAAGGCGGCCCGACCCTGTCGCACATCCGCCTGAAGATGAAGGCGGTGATCCCGGGGATCGACGAATCGAAGTTCCGCGCCATCGCCGACGACGCCAAGCAGAACTGCCCGGTGTCCAAGGCCCTGTCGGCGGTGCCGATCAGCCTGGAAGCCGAACTGGCCGGCTGAGCGGCCGCTCCCTGCAGGCGGGAAGGCGCCCACGCCACATCGGCGCCTTCCCATATGTAGGAGCCCATCCTCATGGGCGACCCGAGGCGGCCGGATCACCGGCGCGATCGCCCTTCCCACGCCAGTGCGTCGCCGACGCCATCGCCCGTCCCACGCCCTCGGGTCGCCGATGAATCGGCTCCTACAAGAGCGGAGCCGCGCCGATAGGGGGCACCCGCGCCGCCGCCTTCTGTAGGAGCCCATCCTCATGGGCGACCCGAGGCAGCCGGATCACCGGCGCGATCGCCCTTCCCGCGCCCGTGCGTCGCCGATGCCATCGCCTGTCCCACGCCCTCGGGTCGCCGATGAATCGGCTCCTACAAGAGCGGAGCTGCGCCGATGAAGGGGCACCCGCGCCGCCGCCTTCTGTAGGAGCCCATCCTCATGGGCGACCCGAGGCAGCCGGGTCCGCGACGCCATCGCCCTTCCCGCGCCCGTGCGTCGCCGATGCCATCGCCTGTCCCACGCCCTCGGGTCGCCGATGAATCGGCTCCTACAAGAACGGGAGGGCCCCACGAAGGTGCGCCTCCCGTTTGCCCCCGGATGCCTGGCGCCGGCATAGTCGGCGCCTGTCCTTTCCGGAGAAACCGATGCGCCTGCGTGCCCACGTCCTCCCGTTCGCGCTGCTGCTGGCCGGCACCTGTGCCGATGCCGGCGCCCACGCCGCCCAGGACACCGCGCCTGCATCCGCGCCCGTCGCCACGCCGGCCGACACCGACGACACCCCGCCCGCGCCGCCCCCCGGCGCCGACCAGGTCACCGTCCTCACCGCCGCGCGCATCCACACCGAGGACCGCGCCCGGCCGCAGGTCACCGCGATCGCCTGGGACGGGCAGGGCCGCATCGTCGCCACCGGCACCGCCAGTGAACTGCGCAAGCGCTATCCGAAGGCCAGGCGCATCGACGCCGGCAAGGCCACCGTCGTCCCCGGCCTGATCGACGCCCACGCCCACGTGATGGAGCTCGGCTACGCCCTGCTGCGCGCCGACCTTTCCGGCGCGGCGAGCAAGGAGGAGGTCATCGAGCGCCTGCGCGCGTTCGCCGCCACCGCCCCGGCCGACACCTGGATCCAGGGCTGGGGCTGGGACCAGAACCGCTGGCCCGGCCAGCAGTTCCCGACCGCCGCCGACCTCGATGCCGCCTTCCCCAACCGCCCGGTCTGGCTGGTGCGGATCGACGGCCACGCCGGCTGGGGCAACAGCGCCGCGCTGCGCGCCGCCGAAGCGGCCGCCGATGCGCGCGCGCTGGCCGGCGACTGGCAGCCCGACGGCGGCCGCATCGTCCGCGAGGGCGGCCAGGCCACCGGCGTGTTCATCGACGCGGCCATGCGCCTGGTCGAGAAAGCGATCCCCGCGCCGAGCGAGGCCTACCGCGAACTGGCCCTGCAACGCGCGCTGGAGGCGGCCGTGCGCAACGGCCTCACCGGCGTGCACGACATGGGCGTCTCGCGCGAGGACCTGGCGCTGATGCGCCGCTTCGCCGACGCCGGCCGCCTGCCGCTGCGCATCGACGCCTACGCCGACGGCAACCGCGACGCCCTGGCCGACCTGTGCGCGCACGGCCGCTACCGCCACCCCGGCGGCCGCCTGCAGATGGAGGGCGTGAAGCTGTACATCGACGGCGCGCTCGGCAGCCGCGGTGCCGCGCTGCTGGCCGACTACAGCGACGACCCCGGCAACCGCGGCCTGCTGGTCACCGACCCGGCCGCCTACGCCATCGCCGTGTACAAGGCGCGCGACTGCGGCGTGCAGGTGGCCAGCCACGCCATCGGCGACCGCGGCAACCGCCTGGTGCTGGACACCTACGCGCAGGCGCTGTCCGGCAGCACCGCCCAGCCCGACAGCCGCTGGCGGGTGGAGCACGCCCAGGTGGTCGCGGCCGAGGACATCCCGCGCTTCGCCCAGCTCAAGCTCGTCGCCTCGATGCAGCCCACCCACGCCACCTCGGACATGCCCTGGGCCGGCGACCGCCTCGGCCCCGACCGCCTGGAAGGCGCCTACGCCTGGCGCCGGTTCCTGGACCTGGGCGTGCCGCTGGCGCTGGGCTCGGACTTCCCGGTCGAGCAGGTCGACCCGCGCCTGGGCCTGTTCGCCGCGGTCAACCGCACCGACCGCGACGGCCACCCGCCCGGCGGCTGGCTGCCCGGGCAGAAGCTGACCGCGGCCGAGGCCCTGCGCGGCTTCACCGCCACCGCCGCCTGGGCCGGCCACGACGAAGGCGAAGTCGGCCGCCTGGCCCCCGGGCTGCGCGCGGACTTCGTGGTCCTCGACCGGGACCCGCTGGCGATCCCCGCCGCCGAGCTGGACGACCTGAAGATCCAGGCCACCTGGGTCGACGGCCAGCCGGTGTACGAGGCCGGCCCGTAGGAGCCCATCCTCATGGGCGACCCGAGGCGGCCCGGGATCACCGGTGCCATCGCCCATCCCACGCCCTCGGGTCGCCGATAAATCGGCTCCTACAAGGGCGAGCCGCGCCGATAGAGGGGCACCCGCGCCGCCGCCCTTTGTAGGAGCCCATCCTCATGGGCGACCCGAGGCGGCCGGATCACCGACGCCATCGCCCGTCCCACGCCCCTGGGTCGCCGATGAATCGGCTCCTACAAAAAGAGCCCCGCGCCGCCGCCCTTTGTAGGAGCCCATCCTCATGGGCGACCCGAGGCGGGCGGATTACCCGGCGCCATCGCCCTTCCCCCGCCCCCGGGTCGCCGATGAATCGGCTCCTACAATCGCCGGCAGGCCGGATCTGACCTCAACCCAACGCCCGCCCAACCGTCGTCCCCGCCCGGGTGGCCCCCGCCAACCAAAACCCGGATAATCCGCAAAAGCCGGTCGGAGCCGCTTCGCCTTGAAGCCACCCGCCCGGCTTTTTCCGTGTCGGGTACCCCGCATTGCTTCGCGCCGCCCCGATGGCGGCGCGTGTTCCCGGATCGGCTTGCCCGATCCACCACGGAACGGGCAGGGCAGGGCCCCGCCACGGTCCCATCCCGCGGCCCCGATGGCCGCCCGATATAGGAGTCACGGCCATGGGCCAGTCAGTCGTCGTCATCGGTGCCCAGTGGGGCGATGAGGGCAAGGGCAAGATCGTCGACCTGCTCACCGAGGAGATCGGCGCCGTCGTGCGCTTCCAGGGCGGCCACAACGCCGGCCACACCCTGGTCATCAACGGCAAGAAGACCGTCCTGCACCTGATCCCCTCCGGCATCCTGCGCGAGGACGCGCTGTGCCTGATCGGCAACGGCGTGGTGATCTCGCCCGCGGCCCTGATCAAGGAGATCGGCGAGCTGGAAGCGGCCGGCGTGGAAGTGCGCAGCCGCCTGAAGATCTCCCCGGCCGCCCCGCTGATCATGCCGTACCACATCGCCCTGGATCAGGCCCGCGAGAAGGCCGCCGGCGGCAAGGCCATCGGCACCACCGGCCGCGGCATCGGCCCGGCGTACGAGGACAAGGTCGCCCGCCGCGGCATCCGCATCGCCGACCTGCATTACCCCGACCAGCTGGCCGAGAAGCTCAAGGCCGCGCTGGATTACCACAACTTCGTCCTGACCAAGTACCTGGGCGTGGACGCGGTGGACTACCAGCAGACCTACGACGAGGCGCTGGCCTTCGGCGAGTACGTGCAGCCGATGAAGTCCGACGTCGCCGGCATCTGCCACGACCTGCGCAAGCAGGGCAAGCGCATCCTGTTCGAAGGCGCGCAGGGCGCCCTGCTGGACATCGACCACGGCACCTACCCGTATGTCACCAGCTCCAACACCACCGTCGGCGGCGCGCTGGCCGGTACCGGCGTAGGCGCGGACGCGATCGACTACGTGCTCGGCATCGCCAAGGCCTACGCCACCCGCGTCGGCGGCGGCCCGTTCCCGACCGAGCTGGACGACGAGATCGGCCAGGGCATCCGCGACCGCGGCGCCGAGTACGGTGCTTCGACCGGCCGCCCGCGCCGCTGCGGCTGGATGGACATCGTCGCCCTCAAGCGCGGCGTGGCCATCAACGGCATCTCCGGCCTGTGCATCACCAAGCTCGACGTGCTCGACGGCATGGAGAAGCTCAAGATCTGTATTGCTTACGAGTACCGCGGCAAGCGCACCGAGTACGCCCCGCTGGACGCCCAGGGCTGGGACGAGATCACCCCCGTCTACCTGGAGTTCCCCGGCTGGAGCGAGAACACCCACGGCATCACCGAGTGGGACAAGCTGCCCCCGGCCGCCCGCGCCTACCTGCGCGCGCTGGAGGAGCTGGCGGGGTGCCCGATCAGCATCGTGTCGACCGGCCCGGACCGGGATCACACGATGGTGTTGCAGGATCCGTTTGCGTGAGGAAACTCGGAAGAGAATCTTCCGCCGCGAAATGTTGATGTGATCAAAGGGCGTCATACGAGCTATGGCGTCCTTTTTTCTTAGGCCCAAGTCGGTGCTTCCGCGACATTCCGAGATGGTCTATAAGTCAGAAGGGGAGCCTGATAAAGGCCATATCGCAATCTCGGGGCTGTCGTCGGCGCGGTGAGAGTTGCACGGAAGCTATCCGCTATCAGGGGCGCATATACATGTCGAATCTCGCATCACAACTATTCATCGTTGACAACTCAGACACCGACTGGAAGGTGCGGTCGTACCTGTCCGAATGGTGCGAGCTCTCCGAAAGGATCGATATCGCGACCGGATACTTCGAGATCGGGGCGCTCCTTGTATTGAAGGAAGGATGGCAGAAGGTGGACAAGATCCGCCTGCTGATGGGCAATGAGGTTTCGATGCGTACGGCCCAGGCGTTCGACAAGGGGTTGAAGCGAGTTGCGGCGCGTCTCGATGGGTCGCTCGACGCAGAGAAGGCGAAGAACGATTTCCTTGAGGGTGTTCCCGCCATCGTCGAAGCGATCCGCAGCGGAAAGCTGGAATGCCGCGTCTACCGCAAAGACAAGTTCCACGCCAAAACCTACATAACCCACGGGCGGTCGGCTGTGGTCGGCTCTTTCGCGTTGGTGGGCTCATCCAACTTCACCGTCCCGGGTCTGACCGACAATATTGAGCTCAACGTCCAGATCAGGGGCGCCGATGTCGGCCTGCTCCAGGAGTGGTACGAGCGCCATTGGGAAGACGCTCAGGACATCAGCGCCGACATTTTGAAGATTATCGAGAAGCACGCCGCCCAGCGATCGCCCTACGAGATCTGGGTAAAGGCGTTGCATGAACTGTTTCATGGAGAAGCGCTTACCCCGGACGTCTGGGATCGCACTCAATCCAAGCTGTTTCCCGAGCTTGATCGCTACCAGCAGGATGCCTATCGCAACCTGCTCAGCATTGCCAGGACATACGGGCTTGCATTTCTTTGCGACGGTGTTGGCCTGGGCAAGACCTTTGCCGGGCTTATGCTCATCGAGCGCTTCGTCGTTCACGAAGGCAAGCGCGTTGTCCTGTTCGCACCCAAGGCGGCGCGTGAGGACGTCTGGGAGGTAAAGGTAGCCAAGTACCTTGACGACCTGAACAGTGGCTTCGTCAACTTCAAGTCATTCAATCACACAGATCTGCAGCGCGGCGGCAAGATCCAGAAGGAGATCGAGCTCACCTTGCGGGACGCTGACATTGTCATCATCGATGAGGCGCACAACTTCCGTAACCCTGGTGGTCGCGGGACTGGTCGCACGCAGGAGTCACGCTATCGCCGTCTCCAGCGATACGTCTCCAGCGGTTCGAACCGGAAGCAGGTGTTTATGCTTACGGCGACGCCAGTGAATAACTCGATTCACGATTTCCGACACATGATCGAGATCGCCAGCGGCGAGGACGCGAAGTACTTCCAGCCTACGCTCGGTATTTCCAGCTTGCGCAGGCATTTCATCGACCTGGAGAAGAAGCTGCTGGGCAAGGGGAAGGAAGGCGATCTGTTCGACATCGAGACGGCGGAGGACGAGGACAAGGCCGAACTGGCGTTGGCCATGGATCGCATCTTCCATGCGCTGGTGGTTCAGCGGAGTCGTGCCTACGTGCGGGAGAGCCAGATCCAGGTGGCCGGCGACAAGGCGCTGTTCCCGGATCGTTTGCCACCGGTCGTGGCCGAATACGGGCTCAAGAAGACCTACGGGAAGTTGCTGGAGGAGCTGGAGAAGGCATTCAATAAGAAGTCCCCCCTGTTCGTCCTCGGTGTCTACAACCCGTTGGCCTATTACAAGGGTGAGAAGGGCGAGACCGATGCCGACCACCTGGCAGAAGGTCGGCAGAAGCAGGTGGTCACGCTCATCCGAACCCAGTTTCTGAAGCGCTTCGAGAGCTCTGCGGCTGCTTTCGAGATGTCGAGTCTCCGGCTGTTGAAGAAGCTGTTTGCGTGGGCTGAAGTGCATGCGGAGGGGGCGCATGACCGGAAGCGCCTGGACCGGTTCAAGAGCAAGCATGCGGAGCTTCTCGCATACGTCGAAACTCATCAGCACGATCTGTTCTCCGACGAGGCGGACGAGGATGAGGTCGAACCGTTCCTGACCGAGGAGATGCTGGCCGACGTCGAGAAGCTGGACCCGGAGGAGTACGAGGTCGGTGACCTGATTGACGACTGCATCGACGACATGGAGCAGTTGGCCGTGTTCCTTGGCATGGTCAGGGATGTGACGCCAAAGAAGGATGACAAGCTGCAGGCGCTCATCAAGCTTTTGAGGACCGACAAGGTCCTCAAAAGCCAGAAGCTGATTCTGTTCACGGAGTTTGCCGACACCGCGCGTTATCTCGAGAGGGAACTGAAGGCTGCGGGAATCGAAGGCATCGAGCGCATTGACGGCAGCAGTACGCAGAAGCGTCGTAGCCAGGTGATCCGACGCTTCTCGCCGTACTACAACGACACCAGCAGGGCAGTGCTCAAGAGCGATGGCTTGGAGGAAATCCGGGTACTCATCGCCACCGATGTGCTTTCCGAAGGTCTGAACCTGCAGGACGCGACCCGCCTGATCAACTACGACCTGCACTGGAACCCCGTACGCCTGATGCAGCGTATCGGCCGTACCGATCGGCGTCTGGATCCGAAGGTCGAAAAGGCGATTATTCGCGACGACCCGGACCAGAAGGCCGTGCGAGGCACCACCCAGTTCTGGAACTTCCTGCCGCCCGAGGAGTTGAACGAACTGCTCAGCCTGTTCAGCCGCGTCACCCAGAAAACGGTGATGATTTCCCGGAGCTTCGGCATCGAGGGCAAGCAGCTGCTGAGTCCCGATGACGACTTCGATCCCGTCAAGGAGATGAACGAACGCTTCGACGGGGTGATGTCCGAAGTCGAGAAGCTGCGGCTGGAGTACGACCAGCTGCGGGATGAGCATCCCGAACTGATCGAGGCCGCCACTGCGCTTCCTTCCAAGGCCTTCAGCGGTCGCAAGTCGGTCGACGGCCAGGCCCGCGTGTTCTTCTGTCACCGGATCCCTCGGCCGGACCCGTCACTGGTCGAGGCGGAGCCGGGCCAGCCGCGCTGGTCGCTGGCGGCGGGTTATACCGTATGGACCGAGGTCGCAGTGGCGCCGGAGTCGTCCACCAACGATGTGGGTGCCATAGCGCCCCACATCCGGTGCGAGGCTGAGGAAAAACGGGCAACCAAGCTGGCCAAGAGCAGGCTGATAGCCCTGCGTGAGCAGGTGGAGAAGGAACTGGTGAAACATCATCTGCGCCCTCTGCAGGCGCCAGTTGGTGTGTCACCCTCGCTGATGTGCTGGCTGGAACAAGTGGACTGAGGGAAGGTGATGGCTGCAAGGGGAGAGGATCTGCGCCACGTCGGCGATTTCGAGGCGCTGTGTCGTTATCTGGAGGACACGCTGGGCTGGCCGCTGGGGGAGGGCGAGTACGACTTCGATGCGCTGACCTTCCAGTACGAGCCGGAGGAGCTGGGCCTGCAGGACCAGTACGCCGATGCCATCGAAAGCATCCACCAGCTGAGGCCTGTCGTGGACGGCCAGCCCTGGGGCATCTTCTTCGTCCGCTTCAGGAAGAAGAAGCTGCCGGTCGGCGTGCTGCGCCGCATCCTCAGCCAGCTCGCGCTGAAGAAGCGGGAGTCGGCCAACAGAGCCGAGCGAGCCGCCTGGCGGACCGATGATCTGCTGTTCGTCTCCGCATTCGGTGAGGAGGCGGGCAGGAACCGCGAGATCGCCTTTGCCCACTTCCACCGGCATGGTGGCGATCTGCCCACTCTGCGGGTGATCGGCTGGGACGGAAATGACACGCCGTTGAAGCTGGAGTACCTGCAGGGTGTGCTCGCCAACAAGCTGCGCTGGCCCGCCGATCCCGCCGACACGGATGCCTGGCGAGCGCTATGGCGCAGCCCGTTCCGGCACAGGCCTGGTCATGTCATCCGCAAGTCCGACGAACTCGCACACGAACTGGCCAAGCTCGCGCGCACCATTCGCGACCGTGCCCAGGCGGTGATGAAGGCCGAAAGCGCCAAGGGACCGCTGACACGGCTCTACGATGCCTTCAAGAAGTCCTTGATCCACGATCTAACGCCGGACGGTTTCGCCGACACTTACGCCCAGACCATCACCTACGGCCTGTTGACCGCGGCAATCTCTCGCACCGAGATGTCGGAAGGCCGCCACGGCACCGCACTGCTGGCGTCCGATCTGGCCGACATGGTGCCTGTCACCAACCCCTTCCTGAAGGAGATGCTGCAGACCTTCCTCGAAGCCGGCGGTCGCAAGAGCGGCATCGACTTCGACGAGCTGGGCGTACAGGATGTGGTCGAGCTGTTGCGCGGCGAAGACACCGATCTGCCGGCCATTTTGCGCGATTTCGGCAACAAGACCCAAGGCGAAGACCCGGTCATCCATTTCTACGAGCACTTCCTCAAGGCCTACAACAAGGCGCTTAAGGTGCAGCGCGGCGTCTTCTATACCCCGCAGCCGGTGGTCTCCTACATCGTTCGCAGCGTCCACGAGCTTCTGCAAACCGAGTTCGGCCTAGCCGATGGTCTCGCCGACACCACAACCTGGGGCGAGATGCTGAAAAAGAACCCCGGCCTGAAGCTGCCGCTGCTCAGCGATTCACCTGGCGAGACGCAGGCCATCTCCCCGGATGAACCCTTCGTCCAGATCCTTGATCCCGCTACCGGCACCGCGACCTTCCTGGTCGAAGTGGTCGACGTCATCCACAAAGCGATGGGAGAGAAGTGGAAGAAACAAGGCCTGTCGGAGGATAAACGCACGGAGGCGTGGAACGAATATGTGCCCAAGCACCTCCTCCCGCGCCTCCACGCCTTTGAGCTGATGATGGCGCCCTATGCCATCGCCCACATGAAGATCGGCCTCAAGCTCGCCGAGACCGGCTACCGCTTCGGCACCGAGGAGCGTGCCCGCATCTACCTCACCAACGCCCTCGAGCCGTGGTTAAAACAGCTCCCGCTTGTCGGCTTCGACGCCCTCGCCCACGAAGCCGCCGCCGTAAACGAAATCAAACGCCACAAGCGCTTCACGGTCGTTATCGGAAACCCGCCGTATTCAAACTTCGGAATGCTCAACAAGAACCCGTTCATTCTTGGATTGCTCGATGATTACAAGCGCGGGCTCGATGAGAAGAAGCTGAATCTAGATGATGACTTCATAAAATTTATGCGCTTCTCAGAGCATCTTGTCAGCAAGGCAGATGCTGGAGTGCTTGGGATGATTACAAATAACGTTTTTCTTGATGGAATCACGCATCGACAGATGCGGGCGCACCTACAATCAAGCTTCTCTTTCATTCGTGTAATTGACCTTCATGGAAATATAAAGAAGCTGGAGAAGTCACCAGATGGGTCGAAGGACGAGAACGTATTCGATATTCAGCAGGGTGTCGGAATTTCCGTAATGGCCCGGCGCGCGATCAATGCATCTCATGGGGTTGAGCATGCAGAACTTTGGGGCTTGCGTGAGGCGAAGTATGAAGCACTTTGCCAGCGTGATAACGCCGTGCAGCCAAAGCCTTTGAATCAGGTTGTATCTCCGCAGTTTTTCTTTGTGCCGAAATCACTCGATGACGTAGATGAGTATCTCAGTAGTCCTTCGTTGTCTTTCCTTTTTAAATTTGTTGGTCAGGGTATACAGACCAAGCAGGATGATTTTGCTCTGCAACCGACTGAGGATGGCCTGGTTCGGGTGGTGGAAGATGTTCGTGCGCTCTCAGTACAGGAGCTAATGGGGAGGTACGATCTTCCTGAGTCCACGGCCAGTTGGTCGCTTCATTGGGCTAAGCGCGATGTGTCTGGAAGCCAAGGCTCTGCAATTAGAGTGGCTGTTAAGCCATTTGAATCGAAATGGACCTATTTCACCGGAAACTCTAATGGCTTTCTCGCTCGACCAAGAAGAGAGGCTACGGAGCGCATGCTGGGCGGGAATCTCGCAATTATTGCTAAGCGCCAATCCAAAGAAATGCCGTTCTCCAGTGTCTTCGTAGTTAACTCGCCCATCAATGAGGGAATCTTTGCAATTGACCCAAAGGGGAGAGAGAGTGTTTTTCCGCTGCAATCCCCACATGAGAGCGGCGCCGAGCTGTCTCTTTTCGAGCGCGGATCATCTTCAAATCTGAATAGTGCCGCCCTGCCTAAGGAGTACCGTGGGGAGGCGCCTGAAAGCATCTTCCATTACGCCTACGCTGTGCTTCACAGTCCCGGCTACCGGAGTCGCTACGCGGAGTTTCTGAAGATTGATTTCCCGCGCCTGCCTTTGACTGGGAATTTGGAGCTGTTCCGCGTGCTGGCCCGGCTCGGCGGCGAACTCACCTCCCTGCACCTGCTCGAATCTCCCCGGCTCGCCCAGGCCATCACCGAGTTCGTTGGTGGCCAAAACCCCGAGGTCGAGAAGGTCTCATGGTCGCGCGACACCGTGTGGATCGACAAGGCGCAGACCGCCGGCTTCCACGGCGTGCGCGAGGAGGTTTGGAACTTCCACATCGGTGGCTACCAAGTCTGCCAGAAGTGGCTCAAGGACCGAAAAGGCCGCACGCTGTCGAAGGATGACATCGGCCAGTACCACAAGATCGTCGTCGCCCTCTCCGAAACGATCCGCTTGATGGCCGAGATTGATCGCATCATCGACCAGCATGGCGGTTGGCCAAGAGCCTTCGCTGCTCCTGACGAGGTCAGCTGATTCCGGCTATTGACGACATGTTCTGGCATAGGTCGCGGTGGTTGGGTTCTGGTTGGATCCGGCTGGAGAAGGGCTCATGTTGATTCTTGGACTGGACGCCGCATCGGATAGAAATAAGTTCGGTTACGCCGTCGGCACGCTCAACGGGTCAAAGATCGAGCTGGTTGATGCCGGATTGCTGGGCGGACCATCCAGGACCGCTGAACTGGCTCGGGAAATTGGAGCGGCGGCCAAGTCCACGCGAGTTCTTGTCGCCGTCGACGCGCCGCTCGGCTGGCCGAATGCCATGTCGTCGGTCGTCACGCATCGCGCAGGGGAGCGCATCGCTTCCACGAAGGATGAGATGTTCCGGCGCCTCACGGACCGGAGGTTGCGCACAGAGGCAGGTGGAAAGCACCAGCCGTTGGAGATCGGTGCTGACAAGATTGCGCGCGCTGCGCACGAGGCGTTGACGGTCATCGACGAACTGCGCGCAGGCAGTGGTCTGGATTTGCCGATGGTGTGGGAGCCGACATTCGTCGGAAACGGGCTGATCGAGGTGTATCCCGCCGCGACGCTACGTGCGTGCGGAGTCTCACCCAAGAAGTACAAGGACAAGGATGCTGCCGAAGTTCGCCTTGGTCTGGCGAACAGTCTGATGGCCCAGATCGACGGGCTGGGACGAATCTGCGGCGGGAGTTCCGACGCGTTCGATGCCGCTCTGTGTCTTGTGGCCGCGGCGGACTTTTTGCTCGGCCGTTGCCAGCCGCCTGCGCCAGGTGAAATGGACCTGGCGATGAAAGAGAGCTGGATCTGGGTGCGGACTAGGGACTGACGAGTAACGGAGGTGAACCCGACCGGCCTTGTAGCTGGGATGGATGCCTTCGACCGCCCGGCCGCCGCGGTTCACGCCAGCCTTTCCCCTTCGGCTTGCCGGAATAAGAGTTCGGTGTATTTCCGGCTGCTGCCGCGGGCCTTGTCGGCCGGGTACTTCGCCGCGTTGATCGCCAGCTTCTCGCGGGCCGCCTGCAGCGGGTCGATGCCCAGCTTGTCGGACAGCTGCAGCAGGTACAGCAGCACATCGGCGATCTCGTGGCCGACCTTGAGCCGTTGTTCGTCGCTGAGCTGCCGGCTCTGCTCGTCGGTCAGCCACTGGAAGTGCTCCAGCACCTCGGCGGCCTCGATCGACAGCGACGCGGCCAGGTTCTTCGGCGTGTGGAACTGGCCCCAGTCGCGCTCCTCGGCGAAGCGGCGCAGGTCGGCCTGCAGTTCCTCGATCTCGCGGCTCACTCGCGTTCCCTCCCCGGGAATGTGATGCCGGTCGAGTATAGGGGAGGGGCACACGAACCTGAACGAGCCCGGCCGCCGGGGTCCGCCGGACCGGCCGCAAGCCTCGGAGCCTCGTGCGCAAGGCTCGGGGCCTTGCGCGCAAGCCCGGGAGCCTTGCGATCGCGAGGCTTTCCGCCTTGCGCGCAACGCTCCAGCCCCGATCGCAAGGCTTTCTGCTTTGCACGCAAGCCTCCAAGCCTTGCGCGCGAGGCTTTTTCCCTTGCGGCCGCAATGCTCCAGGCCTTGCGCGCAAGCATGCAGCCTTGCGCGCAAGGCAAAACGGGTGGCGGTCGGGGCTTTTCGGCTTGCGCGCAGGGCTCGCTGCCTTGCCCGCAAGCCTCTAGCCGTTGCACGCAAGCCTCGACGCCTTGCGCGCAACGTTCCAGGCCTTGCGCGCAAGGCTCCGAGCCTTGCGAACGGCGCGGATGAAACCAGTTGAGGGGCCGGAAACCCGGGTGCCGGTCGTGCGGGGCGGGCAGGGCACCCGCGGCGCCGCGCCGGCGTCCGGTGCCGGGGATGCGGGTATCCCAGGCTTGCCGCGGCAGCATCCGACGCCCGTCCGGCCGGCGTTCCGATGCGGATCGGCCGGTTTTCCGATCCCGTATGGGTATTTTTCCTACGCCGGCTGGCCGGTTTTCCTACCCCGCCCGCGGCTTTTCCTACCCCACGCGTGGGAGTTTTCCTACACGGCCCCGGGCATCGGCCCGATGGTGGGGGCAGGGCCTCCGGAGGACCGTGTGCGCGCCGGCAATCAGCCCGGCCCCACTGACAAGGAAGCCGTAACCATGACCCAGAACCTGATCGACCTGGAGCTGTCCGCCGAGTCCCTGGCCGCGATCGACGCGGCGCTGGCCACGCTGGAGACCCATCTCACTCCGCTGCTCGGGCTGGACCCGGAGTCGCGCCGCGGCCTGACCAAGATGGGCCACAAGTCCGAAGCGTTCTGCCGCCAGGCGGTGGTGGCCTTCAGCCAGAACGCCGAGGTGCTGCCGCGCAACTTCGACCTGGAGTCCTACCGCCGCGACCTGGCCACGCTCGACGCGCTGCGTCCGCGCCGCCAGCGCCTGGACCGGTTGCAGGAGCTGCTCGAGGACACCGAGATGGCGGTGGGCAGCGACCTGATGACCGCGTCGCTGGAGGGCTACGCGGTACTCAAGGTCGCCGGCAAGGGCACCGGCCTGGACGGCCTGCGGCAGATGCTGTCGGCGCGCTTCAACCGCGGCCGCCGCGAGACGGTGGTGGTGGAGGGCGTGCCGGCCTGAGAGCGGCACGCAGGTGTCATCGGGAAGGCCGCCTCCGGGCGGCCTTCTTTGTTTGCACCATGCGTAATCCGCACGCATCGTCTTGGTCGCCTGCAAGCAAGGATGGGTGCATGAGCGGGTGCCACGGGTGACCGCCCTCCCATCGCCCGCCGCGGCACTCGCCTGCGGCCGCTTGTCTCATACATGTGCGACATTGCCCCCAACCTCCACCGCCGGGAGTTCCGCATGAGCACCACCACCATCCGCCTGCCCGAAGCGCTCAAGGCGCGTATCGCCAAGGCGGCCGAGGCGGCCGGCACCACCTCGCACAACTTCATCCTCGAGGCGATCGCCGAGAAGGTGGACCTGGCCGAGCAATGCGCGGATTTCCATGCGCTGGCCGACCAGCGCTATGCCGGGTTCCTGGAAACCGGCGAGAGCATCCCGTGGGAGGACGCGCGCGCCTGGCTCAGGCAGCGCCTCGCCGGCAAGCCCGCCAAGCGGCCAGCGGCCAGGAAGCAGGCCCGCTGACGTGGCGCGGATCGCGCTGGTGCCGGCCGTGACGACCTCGACCGGATCGTCGCGCACCTGCGCCAGCACGAGGTCGCCGATGCCGACGCCCGGGTGGCGCAGATCATCGGCGCGCTCGATGTGCTGGACGGCAATCCGCTGATCGGCCGCCCGGCCGGCGACGATCGGCGTGAACTGCTGATCGGCCGCGACGCGCACGGCTACGTGGCGCTGTATCGCTACCTGCAGGTGATCGAAACGGCGCTGGTGCTGGCGATCCGTGCGCAGCGCGAAGGTGGTTACGCGCGGCCCTGACGGCGAGGACGCCCGCTGCGTCACGAAGCAGCCACACCGCCTGTGCGAGCGTGGCCGCGACAGCCGCCGCCGAGCCCGCGATGCCCTACACCGACCGCTACCTGGAAACCGAGCCGTCCCGCGCGGAGGTGGACGCGCGCGAAGGCGTGCTGCTGCTGGAGTTCGGTGCGCCGTGGTGCCCGCACTGCCAGCGTGCGCAGGCGGCGATCGAGGTGCTGGCGTCCGAACATCCGCTGCTCGGGCACCTGAAGATCGAGGACGGCCGCGGCCAGCCGCTGGGCCGCTCGTTCAAGGTCAAGCGGTGGCCGACCCTGGTCGTGCTGCATGACGGACAGGAGCTGGCGCGCGTGGTGCGGCCGGTGTCGGGCGAGGACCTGGCGCCGCTGCGCGTGGCGCTGGTCGGGGGCTGAGCGGTGCGCCGCGCGGGCGGCGTGGAGGCCGCGGCGGCGGGGGTGGATCAGCGCCGGTAGCCGGCCCGCTTCTCCTGCACCTGGCCGCCATGGGTCACGACGATGCGCGCGCGCAGCCAGTCGGCGAACGTGGCTTCGTCCAGGCTGCCTTCGGCCAGCGCGATCATCTGTACGTACATCTCTTCGAGGCTGGCCTCGAGCCGGGCGTCATTGAGCAGCAGGAACACGAAGTAGCAGACGTGCGCGGTGCGTTCGTTGCCGTCCACGAACGGGTGGTTGCGTGCCAGGCCGTAGGCCAGGGCGGCGGCGAGCGAGGCCAGGTCGGGCGGCGGATCACCGGAGGCCAGCAGCTGCCGTGGCCGGGCAAGGGCGGAGTCGAGCAGGGCTTCGTCGCGCACGCCGACGCCGCCGCCGTGCTGGGCGAGTTGGCGCTCGTGGATGGCCAGGGCCAGCGACCGTTCGATCCAGACGATCATGGCGCCGGCCCTACTGCGCCAGCTTGCGCAGGAGGTCGCGGTGTTCGCGCATCACCTGTTCGGCCACTTCCATCTGCGCGGCCAGCACGGGGTCGTAGGTGGTCAGGCGGATGCCGTCGGGGGTTTCCAGCGCGTGCAGTTCGTCGCCCTTGTCCACGCGCAGGCGGGCGAGCAGTTCCTTGGGCAGGATGACGCCGGCCGAGTTGCCGATGGCGGTGATCTTGAGCTTCATGGCGGGGTCCGCGGATGTAATAACGGACGTTATACCATGGAGGTGCCGGCGGCGGCACGGCGGGTGCTGCCGCCCCCCGGTCTTCGGGAGCTTGTCGGATCCGGGTGGCGCCGGCGACCGGTGGCTCCTCGCCGCCGGGTGCGTCAACGCCCGGACGTGGGCGGCGCCTCGCCTTCCGGATCCGGCTTGCCCTCGCGCGCGCCCGGCTGCACCGCCGGGTCGTTGCGCTCCTCGGCGTCGTGCTTGCCGGTCTGTTCGCCGCGGCGGCCGGCGTCGTCGTCCCGGCGCGTTCCCTGCGCCGGTGCCGACGATGCGCCGGGCGTGCCGGTCACAGGTAGTCGCCGCGCGCGTTCTCGGCGCGCGCCGCGCCGATGGCGGTCTCGACGTTCTTCTCCTCCTCCGGCGGCGGCAGCACCGCGGGCATGCCCAGGCTCTGGATCCACAGTTCCCGGCACCAGCCCTTGGTGTGGTAGAGGTGGTGGTCCTCGTCCTGTTCCACCGCCTCGTGCGCGGCCTTGAGCGCCTTGGCGTGCGGCCCGCCCTGTTCGGCGACGCGGCCGATCAGTTCCCAGTTCTGGTGGTCCTTGGTCTCGGCCAGGACCACGCATTCGGCGGCCACCAGCTCGGCCGCGGCCGGGTCGGCCTTGGCCATCGCCATCTTGATCGCCGCCACCAGCGATTCACCCATGTGCGCGACCACGGCGCGGCCGGGGCTCTGCGCCTCGGTGTCCATGCCCAGTTCCTGGAATACGCGGGTGAGCACCTGCTCGTGGGTGCGGGTCTCTTCCAGGTACTCGCCCCATTCCTTCTTCAGGTCTTCGTTCTGCGCGGCGGCTATCGCGGCGGTGTAGATCTGGATGCCGCCGCGTTCGGTCTCCAGTGCCTGCAGCAGCAGTTCGGTGACCTGCGCGGGATCGGTTTTCCGGGCCATGGGTGTTCTCCTCGGGGATCGTTTCGGGGATCGGTGGGCCGCGCCAGGCGCGGCAGGGATGCCGCGGCGGATCGCGTCGGCGGATGGCCGGTGCGTGTGCGGGAACGTGATTCTTCCCCCTGCGGGCCGAAGGGAGCGTGAAAAAAACGCAGGCGGTTGTCGTGCGCTCACACTTCGTCGCGTGCGCACGCTCACGCGGCGTTGAGAGGCACGCGCGCACGATCGCTGCGCCACCGCATCGGGCCCCTGTGCGCGGGCGCCGATGCCAGGACTGGAGGATGTGCCGATGATTGCGTGGTCCGTGTTGCGAATGCCGATGCTGCTGCTGGGGTTGGCCCTGCTGGCCGCCTGCAGCGGCGAGAATCCCGCGCCCACCGCCGATGCGCACCAGCCCGCCAATGATTCGGAGTACGGCACCGGCGCGCAGGAGACGCGTTCGCCGGAGGAGGCCGAGAACGCCGACGCGCCCAATGACGATGGCGACGGCGTCGAGGAAGCCGATGACACACCGCGGCCGTGAGGCGCGACGCAGCGCTGGCTGAATGGCCGCGCCGCTGCTCACGCCGGACAGGCGTTACCTGGTCGTGCGCGGCCGCCTGTGGCGCGCCAGCGATCCGGGCCTCGATCCAGGAACACGCCAGCGCGAGGTCGACCGGCTGATGGTCGCGCGCCGCGCCGTACGCAGTGCGCTGCGCAGCGATGATGCCGATGCACTGGCCCTGGCGCGCGCGGCGGTGCAATCGGCCAAGGTCGCGCTCGGCGAGCGCGGTCCGGTGTGGTGGGACGACGGCGCACCGGATTTCAACCGGCGCATGGTCGCCAACACGCCGTACGCGGACTGGCATGCCGGGCTGGAGGAAGGCGACTGAGCGCGGGCCAGGCATGGCGCCGGGCAGGGCGCGTGGATCGCGTAGCACGCCAGTCGTGGATGGCGCCGGTGTTGCCGGGCGCCGCCGCCCACGCCGCACCCGCTGCCTTCACGCAGCGCGGCCTAGGCTCGATGCATCCGGGCGGTGCGCGCCGCCCTTTCGAAGGAGTGCGGACATGGCGATGCCACGGGGCAGGCGCGGCGGCGATGGCGACGGGTCATCCGCCAGGGACGGTACGAACGACGGCGAGGCCGCGCGGCGGCAGGAGACGGCCGAGCAGCAGCAGGACCAGGCGATGGAACGGCAGCGCAGCCAGCCCTCGCCGGGCGAGGAGACGGTGCGCCGCGAGCAGGGCGGCCACGACCGGCCGGTCGGTGGAGACCACCGTCCGCATCCGCGGCCGAAGCCGGACGCCGACAGCAGCCGCTAGCGCGCGGTTGAGCGGGGTGCGCGGCGCCGTCGTGGCGCGCATCGTCCCGCGCCGGTCGAACGCGGCGGGCGCCGGTCGCGGTCCTGCGCGCGCGCGCCGGGCGCGCTCTCCGGAGACAGTCCGTGTGGCTCCGCTAGCGCGCCGGCGCGGCCTCGTCGAGCACCGCGCGCACCCGCTGCGCCAGTTCCTCCACCGTGAACGGCTTGCCCACCAGGTGCACGCCCGGATCGAGCACGCCGTTGTGGACGACTGCATTACGGGTGTAGCCGGTGGTGAACAGCACCTTCAGGTCCGGGCGGCGTTCGCGGGCGCGGTCGGCGAGCTGGCGGCCGTTGAGGCCGGGCATCACCACGTCGGTGAACAGCAGGGTGATTTCGGCATGGGCCTCGAGCAGGCGCAGGGCCGCGTCGGCACCCTCGGCCTCCAGCACGCGGTAGCCCAGCTCGGTGAGTGCATGCACGGAGAACTCGCGCACCGCCGGCTCGTCATCCACCACCAGCACCACTTCGCCGGAATCGCCCAGCGGCAGCGGCGAGGCGGTGCCCGTGGCCTCGCCGGCCGACTGCGCCGGCGAATGCCGCAGCAGTCGCGGCAGGTACACCTTCACCGTGGTGCCCTGGCCGAGCTCTGAGTAGATCTTGACGTGGCCGGCGGACTGCTTGACGAAGCCGTACACCTGCGACAGCCCCAGGCCGGTGCCGCGGCCGACCTGCTTGGTGGTGAAGAACGGATCGAACGCCTTGGCGATCACCTCCGGCGGCATGCCGGTGCCGGTGTCGGTCACCGCGATCATCACGTACTGGCCTTCCGGCACGCCGACCTGTTCGGCGGCGTAGCGGTGGTCGAGGTGGCAGTTGGCGGTCTCCACGGTGAGGCGGCCGCCGTCGGGCATCGCGTCGCGCGCGTTGACCACCAGGTTGAGGATCACGTTCTCCAGCTGGTTGGCGTCGGCGTGGGTCCACCACAGGCCGGCGCCGAGCACGGTCTCCAGGCGCACGCTGCTGCCCAGCGAGTGCACCAGCAGGTCGGACATGCCGGCGACCAGGCGGTTGGCGTCAAGCGCCACCGGCTGCAGCGGCTGCTGGCGCGAGAACGCCAGCAGCCGCTGGGTGAGCAGGGCGGCGCGGCGCGCGCCGTCGATGGCCAGGTCCACGTAGCGGCGCGCGCGCGGGTCGTCGTCGCCCATGCGCGCGGCCAGCAGGTCGAGCGGGCCGATCACCGCGGCGAGCATGTTGTTGAAGTCGTGGGCGATGCCGCCGGTGAGCTGGCCCACCGCTTCCATCTTCTGGCTCTGCCGCAGCGCTTCCTCCACCTGCAGGCGGCCGGCCACCTCCTCGGCCACGCGGTGCTCCAGGCGCTCGTTGAGTTCCTGCAGCTGCGCCTCAGCGCACTTGCGCGCGGTGACGTCGATCACCACTCCCACCACGCGCACGCAGGCATCGCCCTCGAACAGGCCGCGGCCCTTGGCCGCGACCCAGCGCACGACGCCGTCTTCCTTGCCGACGGTGCGGTACTCCACGTCGTAGAGCGCGCGCCGGCCCGGGTCGATCGCCGCGTCGAACGCGGCGCTGGTGCGTTCGCGGTCCTCCGGGTGCAGGCCTTCGTAGAAGTCGCGCATCGACACCGGCACGTGCGCGGAGATGCCGAACATGGCCTTGGTCCGCGGCGGCCAGACCAGCAGGTCGTTGACCAGGTCCACGTCCCAGAAGCCCATGTCGCCGGCGTCGGTGGCCAGGCGCAGGCGCTCCTCGCGCTCGGCCAGGGCGGCTTCGGCCTGCTTGCGTTCGGTCAGGTCGAACATCGCCCCGATCATGCGCAGCGGCGCGCCGGCGTCGTCGCGCAGCACGGTGCCGCGGTCGAGCACGGCGGCATAGCTGCCGTCGGCGCGGCGGAAGCGGTATTCGCCGGTCCAGGTGCTGCCGGTGCCGTCGATCACCGCGTGGATGTCGGCATCGATGCGGGCGCGGTCGTCGGGATGGATGTGCTCCAGCCACCACTGCGCGCTGGTCTCGGCGCGGGCGTGCCCGAACAGGGTGGTCAGGGCCTCGTTCCAGATCACGTGGCCATCGGCCATGCGCCAGTCCCAGATGGCGTCGTTGGTCGCGTGCGCGACCAGCCGGTAGCGCTCCTCGGTCTCGCGCTGGCGCTGTTCGGCGGCCTTGCGCTCGGTGATGTCCAGCGAGGTGCCGACCAGGCCGACCACGGTGCCGTCGGCATCGCGCAGCGGCGCCTTGGTCGACAGCCAGGTGGCGCGCCGGCCGTCGGGGAAGCTCACTTCCTCCTCCAGCTGCTCGGCCTGGCCGCTGGCCATCACCCGCGCGTCGGCGGCCATCACCGCGGCGGCCTGCGCCGGGTCGGCGAGCAGTTCGGCGTCGGTGCGGCCGACATAGGCCTCCGGCGGCCGGCCGATCAGCTCGGTGGTGCCGCGGTTGCCGATCAGCAGCCGGCCCTGGCGGTCCTTGGCGTAGACCACGCCGGGCATCGCCTCGACGAAGGAGCGCAGCAGGGTCTGGGCCTGGTCGCGCTCGGCCTCGAGCCGGCGCCGTTCGCCGATGTCGATCAGCACGCCGGGGAAGGCGACCGCGCGGCCGTCCGGATCCAGCTCGACCCGGCCGATCGCCTCGAGCCAGCGGTAGGCGCCGTCGGCGCCGCGCGCGCGGTACTGGTGCACGTAGCGGCCGCCGCGCCGGATCGCCGCGGCGATCGCCGCTTCCAGCCCGGCCTGGTCGTCGGGGTGGATCGCGCCCACCACGTGGTCCAGGGACACCGGGCCACGCGCCAGCGCCGGGTCCAGGCCCAGGGCATGGGCGAGGGATTCGTCGATGTGCAGGCGGTCCCGGGCCACGTCCCACGACCAGGTGCCGACGATCACGCCGGCGGCCATCGCCCGGCGCACGCGCTCGCTGTCGGGGGTGTGCGTCGTCTCGGTTTCCTTGAAGGGCGGCACGCGGTGTCCTCGAAACAGGAAGGCCCACGCGTCGTGCGCGGCCTGACGGCAGCGGGTGGGGACGTGGAAAGGAATGCAGTCTAGACCAGCGCGCGCGAGGGCGCTGGCGCGCGGGGGCGTGCGCGTGGGCGGCGTGGCCGGCGCCGGATCACGTGCGCGTCATCCACGCCGCGCCATGCTGGCGCCAGCGGCGATTCCGTCGCCAGGGAGCAGCACATGCGGGCGCGCCTTCGCGGTTCCGGCACGCGCGCCACCCGCGGCGAGGACCTCTCGCGCCTGCCGTACGCCTCGGTCGACCGGCTCGCGAGGCCGTTCCTCTATTTCGTGCGCGTCGAGGCGATGGCCGGGGTGGTGCTTCTGGCGAGCACCGCCGCCGCCCTGGCCCTGGCCAACAGCCCGTGGTCGCAGGCCTTCATCGGCCTGTGGCAGCTGCCGGTCGGCGTGAGCGTCGGGGGCGCTGGAGACGAGCCGCTCGCTCCAGCACTGGATCAACGACGGGCTGATGACGTTGTTCTTCTTCGTCATCTCGCTCGAGCTGAAACGGGAGCTGGTGCTGGGTGAGCTGCGCAACCCGCGCGTGGCGGCTCTGCCGATGGCCGCGGCGCTGGGCGGCATGCTGGTCCCGGTGGGCGTGTTCCTGATGCTGGTGGAGCCGGGACCGCAGGCGCGCGGGTGGGGCACGGTGATGTCCACCGACACGGCCTTCGTGATCGGCTGCCTGGCGGTGCTCGGCTCGCGCATTCCCGGCAGCCTGCGGCTGTTCCTGCTCTCGCTGGCCATCTTCGACGACGTCGGCGCGGTGCTGGTGGTGGCGGTGGGCTACGGCGGGCCGCTGGACGCGATCGCGCTGGCGCTGGCGGCGGGCACCGTCGGGGCGATCGTGGCCCTGGGCCGGATGGGCGTGCGTGGCATGTCGATCTACGTCGCGCTCGGCGTGGGCCTGTGGGTGGCGCTGGACCGGTCCGGCCTCCATGCCACCGTGGCCGGCGTCATCCTCGGCCTGCTGGCGCCGTCGCGCCGCTGGGTCAGCGACACGCGCCTGCGCGCCATCCTCGACCGGGTCACCGCGCGTCCGCTCGACGAGCGCTGGGGTGGCAACGCGATGGCGCGCCACGACCTCAGCCGCGCCGGCATCGCCACGCGCGAGGCGCTGTCGCCGATCGAACGGCTCGAGCTGGCGCTGCATCCCTGGGTCGCGTTCGCGGTGCTGCCGCTGTTCGCCCTCGCCAACGCGGGCGTGCCGCTGCGCGGCCTCGCGGTCGATGGCGGCCTGGCGCTGGCGGTGGCGGCGGCGTTCGTGCTCGGCAAGCCGGCAGGCGTGGCGCTGTTCGCGGTCGCCGCGGTGCGCACGGGGATCGCGATCCGCCCGCCCAGCCTGCCCTGGCGGTTGTTGCTGCCCGGCAGCGTGCTCACCGGGATCGGGTTCACGATGGCGCTGTTCATCGCCGACCTGGCGTTCGACGCCGGCAGCCTGGCTTCGGCCAAGCTCGGCATCCTGGTCGCGTCGGTGGCCTGCGCCACCCTCGGGCTGGGCGCGCTGGCATGGGCCACGGCCGGGACCGGCCACCGCAACGCCCGCGCGGCGCTGCCCGGCGCCGATGCGCGGTCCGCCGGTGCACGCCGGTGAGGCGGCGACCGCGGCGTCACGCGCGTGGAGTAGCATGGCCCCGCAGGCTCCGTTGCTGCCGCGCGCGTCCCGCAGGCCAGGCCCGCTGTTACCCGGCCCTCCGCTTCGCTCCCTTCCATGCGTGACCCGTCCCGCCCCGGCGGGATGGCGCTGACGGGAGAGCCCATGGCCGCTTGCCCGATCCACGACGATCCTGTCTCCGCCGGCGACCCGGGCTGGCGGCCGCTGCACGCGCGCCGCGCCGGCGCGGTGGCCGCATGAGCCGCCTGCCGCTGCCGGCGCCGACCACCCAGTGCGAGCGCTGCGTGGCGGTGTGCTGCCGGTTGACTGTGGTGCTGCAGCCGGAAGACGACATCCCCGAGCACCTGACCGTGCCACTGCCGAACGGAGGCAAAGCCATGGACCATGATGCCTCCGGCTGGTGCGTGGCGCTGGACCACGAGCACATGAACTGCAGCATCTACGCGCAGCGTCCGGACGTATGCCGGCGCTTCGTCATGAACGGGCCTTACTGTCGGGCGCTGCGCATCGACTACAGCCGCGATCGCGCGCGGGGTATCCCGGCGCAGCTGGAATGAGGACGGTGGGCTGGCCGGCCGGGTGGCCGGCGCGGGGCATCGGGCAACAAAAAAAGCCCGGCATGCGCCGGGCTCTTCTTGCGCAAGGCCGGCTTTCGCGGGCCTTGCACGTCCATCAGCCGGTGAGGGCCTGGATCAGAGCGCCTGGACCTGGTCGGCCTGCATGCCCTTCTGGCCCTGCACGGCGACGAACTGCACGCGCTGGCCTTCCTGCAGGCTGCGGAAGCCCGAGGACTGGATGGAATTGTGGTGGACGAAAAGGTCCGGGCCGCTTTCCGGGGTGATGAAGCCGAAGCCCTTGGCGTCGTTGAACCACTTCACGGTGCCGGTCTGGGTCTGGGACATGTGTATATCTCCTTGGAGCATGGAAAAGAGCCGCTTGGGCGGCGGGGAGCTGGCTGCAAGGAGGGAATGGGTGCAACGGTGCAGTGGATCTTGATCGACGGCATCGGGTCACGGATTCGAGTGACCCTTGTAACTCAGCACGGCCACGGTAGGCCGATCGCGGCCGAATAGCAAACCGGCGCCACGTCGCCGTTCATGTCCGGCGCCGGCGCGCCACCCTCTGCCGCGTTCACGCCGGTGTCCCCGCGCCGGTGCAAGGATGGGTGCCGAGGCCGGTGCCTCGTTCCCCACGGACGCACCATGTCACCGTCGCAGCGGATGTTCGGTCGCTGGCTGCGCTTGCGCCGTCGCCTGCGGCGCGTTTGGCGCATCCGTCGCGCCGCCGCGCAGGCACCTGCGATCGAGCAGCCGTTGCGCGCGGCGCTGTACAACGTCGAGCAGATGGAGCTGCACGGGCGCGTGCTGGCGCAGGCCCATCGCCTGCAGCCGCGGCCCGGGCCGGTGCGGCTGCTGGAGAGGTTGCAGGAGAACGAACGCGTGCTGGACGACGCCAGCACCCTGCTCACGCGGCTGGTGCAGGACGACGTGCGGATCACGCCCGCCGGCGAATGGCTGCTGGACAACTTCTACCTGGTCCAGGAGCAGATCCAGACCGCGCGCCGGCACCTGCCCAAGGCCTACAGCCAGCAGCTGCCGACGCTGGCGCAGGGCCCCTCGGCCGGCCTGCCGCGGGTCTACGACCTCTCGCTGCAGGCGATCGCCCATGGCGATGGCCGGATCGACGCCGACACCATCGGCCGCTTCGTCGCCGCCTACCAGGAGGTGACGCCGCTGCAGCTGGGCGAGCTGTGGGCGGTGCCGATCATGCTCAGGCTGGCGCTGATCGACAACCTGCGGCGCATGGCCGTCGGCGTGATGCGCGATGGCGCCGACCGGCAGCGGGCCAGCCTGTGGGTGGAGGCGCTCAACCGCACCGCCGCGGAGAACCCGGTGGACGTGGTCCTGGTGGTCGCCGACATGGCGCGCTCCCGGCCGCCTTTGACCGGGGCGTTCGTCTCCGAACTGACCCGCGCGCTGCAGGGGCAGGGCTCGGTGCTGGCGATGCCGCTGGCGTGGCTGGACCAGTGGGCCGCCGACGGCGGCCACCGCATCGAGGAACTGGTCCACGGCGAGAGCCAGCAGCAGGCCGCCGACCAGGTCTCGATCAGCAACAGCATCGGCAGCCTGCGCTTCCTGGCCACCATGGACTGGCGCCTGTTCGTCGAAGAGATGAGCGTGGTCGAGCAGGCGCTGGGCGGGGATCCGGCCGGCACCTACGCGCGGATGGATTTCAGCACCCGCGACGCCTACCGCCACGTGGTGGAGGAGATCGCCCGGCGCAGCCGAGCGCCCGAGCCGGAGGTGGCCGCCATCGCCCTGCGCCTGGCCGGGGCGGTGGCCGAGGTCGATCCGCAGGACCGCCGCGCGCACGTGGGCTACTACCTGGTCGACGACGGCGTGGTGCAGATCCAGGCCGAAGTCGCCGCGGCGGCGCCGCGTTACCGGCACGCGCGCCTGCCGCCGCGCCGGGTGCGCCTGGCGGCCTACCTGCTGCCGATCGCGGTGATCACCGCGATCAGCACCTGGGGCCTGCTGTCGGCCGGCAGCGGGCCGCTGTCGCCGTGGTGGGCGGCGGTGCTGGCGGTGGTGGTGTTCAGCGAGCTGGGCATCGTCCTGGTGAACTGGACGGCCACCCTGCGCGTGCCGCCACGACCACTGCCGCGGATGGACTTCTCGCACGGCATCCCGGCGCAGTTCCGGACCCTGGTGGTGGTGCCGAGCATGCTGTCCACCACCGCTTCGATCGATGCGCTGGTCGAAGGGCTGGAGGTGCGCTTCCTCGCCAACCGCGACGCGCAGTTGCACTTCGCCCTGCTCACCGACTTCCTCGACGCCGACCGGCAGGCGCTGCCGGGCGACGACGAACTGCTGGCGCACGCCAGCCGCCAGGTGGAGCGGCTCAACGAGCGCTATGCGCCGGAGCAGGGCGACCGCTTCTTCCTGCTGCACCGGGCGCGCGAGTGGAACCCGCGCGAGCGCCGCTGGATGGGCCACGAGCGCAAGCGCGGCAAGCTGGCCGCGCTCAACCGGCTGCTGCGCGGGGGCGACGGCGGCGCGTTCGTGCGCGTGGTCGGCCGGACCGCGCCGCTGGCGCAGGTGCGCTACGTCATCACCCTGGATACCGACACCCGCCTGCCGCGCGACGCGGCGCGCGAGTTCGTCGCCACCCTGGCCCATCCGCTCAACCGGCCGCGCTTCGACGTGGCCCGGCGCCGGGTGGTGGAGGGCTACGGCATCCTCCAGCCCAGCGTGGGCACCAGCCTCGGCGGCCGGCGCAGTTCGCGCTATGCGCGTCTGTTCGGCAGCGAACCGGGCATCGACCCGTACACGCGCACCGTCTCGGACGTGTACCAGGACCTGTTCGGCGAAGGGTCGTTCGTCGGCAAGGGGATCTACGACGTGGATGCGTTCGAGTACGCGCTGGGCGAGCGCTTCCCGGACAACAGCATCCTCAGCCACGACCTGCTCGAAGGCTGCTACGCGCGTGCCGGCCTGGTCAGCGACGTGCGCCTGTACGAGGAGTACCCCGAGCGCTACGCCGCCGACATCAAGCGCCGCGCGCGCTGGATCCGCGGCGACTGGCAGCTGCTGCCGTGGCTGCTGCCCTGGGTGCCGCGCCGTGGCGGCGGGTTCGAGCGCAATCCGCTGAGCTGGCTCTCGCGCGGCAAGCTGCTGGACAACCTGCGCCGCAGCCTGGTGGCGCCGGCGGCCGTGGCGCTGTTGCTGCTCGGCTGGGCGTGGTCGCCGCAGCCGCTGGCGTGGATGGCGTGGGTGCTCGGCCTGTGGCTGCTGCCGGTGCTGCTGCAGGCGCTGCGCAACGCCGCCGCCTTGCCGCTGGACATGCCTTGGGAGGCGCACCTGGCGCAGGTGGGCAAGGACAGCCTGCGCCAGCTGCTGCGCGCGGTGGTGACGCTGGCCTGCCTGCCGTACGAGGCCTCGGTGAACCTGCTGGCGATCGCACGCACGCTGTGGCGGCTGCTGCTCAGCCGCCGCCACCTGCTGCAGTGGAACCCGTCGAGCGAGGTCGAGCGCAGCGTGGGCCGCGACCGCGGCGCCGAGTGGCGCAGCATGGCGCTGGCGCCGCTGTTGGCGCTTGGCGTGGCGGCCTGGCTGGCGGTCGCGCGTCCGGGCGTGCTGCCTCTGGCCGCGCCGGTGCTGGTGCTGTGGCTGCTGTCGCCTGGGCTGATGGCGTGGCTGGGCTGGCCGCCGCGCACGCAGGGCGCGCAACTGACCGGAACGCAGCGGGCGTTCCTCGGACGCCTGGCGCGCCGCACCTGGGCCTTCTTCGAGACCTACGTGCGCGCCGAGGACCACTGGCTGCCACCGGACAACATCCAGGAGCATCCGTCGCTGGTGGTGGCGCGGCGTACCTCGCCGACCAACATCGGCCTGTCGCTGCTGGCCAACCTGTCGGCGTACGACTTCGGCTACGCGCAGGTGGGCGCGGTGATGGAGCGCACCCGGCGGGTGTTCGGCACGCTGGACGAACTGCCGCGCCACCGCGGACACTTCTGCAACTGGTACGACACCGCGACCCTGCAGCCGCTGCCGCCGCGCTACATCTCCACCGTGGACAGCGGCAACCTGGCCGGCCACCTGCTGACCCTGCGCCAGGGCCTGCTGGCCCTGGCCGATGCACCGGTGCTGGCGCCGCATACCTTCGACGGCCTGGCCGACACGCTCGGCGTGCTGGAAGACGAGCTGGCCCGGCAGCCGCTGGCCACGGGCGCGGAGGCCGATGCGCTCGCCGCCGCGCTGTCCGGCTTCCGCGAGGCGCTCGCTCCGGCCGTGGAGCTGCGCGCGCAGGCCGCCGGCCAGGCCGAGCGCCGTCTGGCGCAACTGATGGCGCACGCCGAGGCGATCCTCGCCGCATGGCCGCCGGCCCTGGCTCCGGTCGACGGCCGGCGGCACTGGCCGGCCGCGCTGCTGGAGGCCTGCCAGGACGCGCATGCCGAACTGCTGTTCTTCATGCCCGGCCTGCTGGCCGGCGATCGCCTCGCCGCCGGTGACGCCAGCGAGCCCATCCCCACGCTGCGCGCGTTGCACGCGCAGTCGCCGCAATCGCCGGCCGGGATGCGCGCGCGCGAACGCATCCACCAGCTGGAGCGGCTGGCGCACCTGGCCGGCCAGTTCTCGCTGATGGAGTACGGGTTCCTGTACGACCGCGGCCGCCACCTGCTGGCGATCGGCTACAACCTCGACGAGCACCGCCTGGACAGCGGCTACTACGACCTGCTCGCCTCAGAGGCGCGGTTGTGCACCTTCGTCGGCATCGCCCAGGGCCAGCTGCCGCAGGAAAGCTGGTTCGCGCTGGGCCGGCTGCTGACCGAGGTCGACGGCTACGCGACGCTGCTGTCGTGGAGCGGCTCGATGTTCGAGTACCTGATGCCGCAATTGGTGATGCCCAGCTATCCGGACACGCTGCTGGACCAGACCTCGCGGCACGCGGTGGAGGCGCAGATCAGGCACGGCCGCACCCTGGAGGTGCCATGGGGCATCTCCGAGTCCGGCTACAACGCGGTCGATGCGCGGATGAACTACCAGTACCGTGCGTTCGGCGTGCCGGGCCTGGGGCTCAAGCGCGGCCTGGCCCAGGACCGGGTGATCGCGCCATACGCCAGCATGATGGCGCTGATGGTGGCGCCGGAGGCGGCCTGCCAGAACCTGCAGCGGCTGGAGTCGCTTGGTTTCTCCGGCGCGTTCGGCATGTACGAGGCGATCGACTACACGGCCGCGCGGGTGCCGCCGGGCCAGGACTGCGTGCTGATCCGTTCGTTCATGGCCCACCACCAGGGCATGGGCTTGCTGGCGCTGGACTACCTGCTGCGGCGGCAGCCGATGCAGCGGCGCTTCCTGGCCGATGCCGAGTTCCAGGCCACCGTGCTGCTGTTGCAGGAGCGGATCCCGCAGACCGGCCTGTTCCATCCGCACGAGGCCGAGGTGCAGGGCGCGCGCGCCATGTCGGGCGAGACCGAGACCCAGCTGCGGGTCCTGCGCAACCCGGCAAGCGCCCGGCCGGAGGTGCAGCTGCTGTCCAACGGCCGCTACCACGCCATGCTCACCCACGCCGGCGGCGGCTACAGCCGGCACCGCGACATGGCCACCACGCGCTGGCGCGAGGACGGCACCTGCGATCCGTGGGGCACGTTCTGCTACCTGCGCGACGTGGAGAGCGGCGAGTTCTGGTCCACCGCGGCGCAGCCCACCGGCGTGGCGATGGAGCACTACGAGGCGATCTTCTCCGATGCCAAGGTCGAGTTCCGCGGCGCCAGGAACGGCTATGAAAGCCACCTGGAGATCGCGATCTCGGCCGAGGACGACATCGAGCTGCGCCGGCTGCGCCTGAGCAACCGCAGCCGGCGCACGCGCACCATCGAGATCACCACCTACGCCGAGGTGGTGCTGGCGCCGGCGATCTCCGACGAGGTGCATCCGGCCTTCAGCAACCTGTTCGTGCAGACGCAGATCGTCCGCGCCAAGCAGGCCGTGCTGTGCACCCGCCGGCCGCGCGCGCACGACGAGGTGCCGCCGTGGATGTTCCACCTGATCGCCGTGCACGACGCCGACATCACCGAGATCTCCTACGAGACCGACCGCGCGCGCTTCCTCGGCCGCGGCAACACCCCGCGCGCGCCGGATGCGCTGACCGGGCAAGCCAGCCTGTCCGACACCGACGGCTCGGTGCTCGATCCGGTGGCGGCGATCCGCTGCCGGATCGCGCTGGAGCCTGGGCAGACGGCGATGGTCGACATGGTCTACGGCGTGGGTGGCGATCGCGAGGCCTGCGCCGGCCTCGTCGACAAGTACCGCGACCGGCGCCTGGCCGACCGCGTGTTCGACCTGGCCTGGACCCACAGCCAGGTGGTGCGCCGGCAGATCAACGCCAGCCAGGCCGAGGCGCAGCTGTACGAACGCCTGGCCGGCCTGGTGCTGTACGCCAACCCGTTGCTGCGCGCCGACCCGGAGGTGCTGCTGCAGAACCAGCGCGGCCAGTCCGGCCTGTGGGGGCATGCGATCTCCGGCGACCTGCCGATCGTGCTGCTGAAGATCACCGACGCCGAGAACATCGAGCTGGTCCGGCAGATGGTGC
The DNA here is from genome assembly GCF_040446535.1 of Pseudoxanthomonas sp. Soil82. Lineage (NCBI taxonomy): Bacteria > Pseudomonadati > Pseudomonadota > Gammaproteobacteria > Lysobacterales > Lysobacteraceae > Pseudoxanthomonas > Pseudoxanthomonas sp. Soil82. The sequence goes on along the minus strand of NZ_JBEAAK010000002.1, from coordinate 609,501 downwards.
AGGCGCATGCGTACTGGCGGCTCAAGGGCCTGCGTGCGGACCTGGTGATCTGGAACGAGAGCAAGAGCGGCTACCGCCAGCAGCTGCAGGACCAGATCCTGGGCATGGTCTCGGCCGATCCGGAATCCAGCGTGCTCGACCTGCCCGGCGGCATCTTCGTGCGGCCGGCGCAGCTGATGTCGCAGGAGGACCGGGTATTGCTGCAGGCGGTGGCGCGGGTGATCGTCAGCGACGAGCTGGGCACCCTGGCCGCGCAGATGGGCCGCTATGCGCCGCCCGAACGCGCGCTGCCGGCGAAGCTGCCGGAAAGCCCGGTCGCCGCCACGGTCGAACCGCCCGCCTCGGCCGACGCAGGCCTGCCGCCGCCCGCGGCCGCTGGCGGCGAGCCGCCCGATGGCGCGCATGATCCGTGGCCGTTCCTGCCGCTGTCGGCCGGCATGCTGTTCGACAATGGCTTCGGCGCGTTCGCCGCCGACGGCCGCGAATACATCGTCGTCTCCCGCGAGGGCCTGCCGACCCCGGCGCCGTGGTCCAACGTGATGGCCAATCCCCGGCTGGGCACGGTGGTCAGCGAAAGTTCGCCGGGCTACACCTGGTTCGAGAACGCGCACGAGTTCCGGCTCACGCCCTGGCACAACGATCCGGTATCCGATACCGGCGGCGAGGCGTTCTACCTGCGTGACGAGGAGACCGGGCGGGTGTGGTCGCCGATGCCGCTGCCGTGCCGCGGGCGGGGCGCCTACCGCACCCGGCACGGCTTCGGCTACACCGTCCACGAGCACGAGGAGGACGGCATCGCCAGCGAGCTGTGGATCTACGTGGCGGTCGAGGACGCGGTGAAGTTCTCGGTGCTGCGCCTGCGCAACCTGTCCGGTCGCGCGCGGCGCCTGACGGCCACCGGGTACGTCGAGTGGGTGCTGGGGGACCTGCGTTCGAAGTCGCAGATGCACGTGGTGTGCGAGCGCGACGCCGCCAGCGGTGCGCTGTTCGCGCGCAACCCCTACAACACCGAGTTCGGCGGCCGGGTGGCGTTCTTCGACACCGATGCGGCGGACTGCAGCTGGACCACCGACAGGGTCGAGTTCCTCGGCCGCAACGGCAGCCTGTCCGGGCCGGCGGCGTTGAAGCGCGAGCGCCTCTCCGGGCGCCTCGGCGTGGGGCTGGATCCGTGCGCGGCGATCCAGGTGCCTATCGACCTGGCCGACGGGCAATCGCGGGAGACGGTGTTCCGCCTGGGCGCCGGCCGCGACTACCCGGAGGCGCAGGAGTTGGCGCGCCGGGTGGCCGGTGCCGGCCAGGCGCACGACGCGCTCGATGCGGTGCGCATCCACTGGCGCGGGCTGTTGACCACCGTGCAGGTGAGCACGCCCGATCCGGCGGTCGATGCGCTGGCCAACGGCTGGCTGCTGTACCAGACCCTGGGCTGCCGCTATGTCGCCCGCAGCGGCTACTACCAGTCCGGTGGGGCGTTCGGGTTCCGCGACCAGCTGCAGGACAGCATGGCCACCGTGCATGCGATCCCGGCGCTGTCCCGCGAGCACCTGCTGCTGAGCGCGGCGCATCAGTTCCCGCAGGGCGACGTGATGCACTGGTGGCATCCGCCGCAGGGACGCGGCGTGCGCACGCGCTGCTCGGACGACTACCTGTGGCTGCCGCTGGCCACCTGCCTCTACCTGGAGGTGAGCGGCGACGCCGGCGTCCTCGACGAGCAGGTCGGTTTCGTCGAGGGGCGTGCGGTCAATCCCGACGAAGAGGGCTATTACGACCTGCCGGTGCCGTCGCGGCTGCGGCAGTCGCTCTACCAGCACTGCGTGCTGGCGCTGCGGCGCGGCTGCGGCCTGGTCGGCGGTCGCGGCCTGCCGTTGATCGCGACCGGCGATTGGAACGACGGCATGAACCGGGTCGGCGAGGCCAACCGCGGCGAGAGCGTGTGGCTGGGGTTCTTCCTGTACGAGGCACTGCAACGCTTCGGCGTGGTGGCGGCGCAACGCGGCGATGCGGAGTTCGCCAACTGGTGCGCCGGGCAGTCCGTGCAACTCCGCGACAACCTGGAAGCCCACGCCTGGGACGGGGAGTGGTACCGGCGGGCCTGGTTCGACGATGGCACGCCGCTGGGTTCGGCGCAGGGCGACGAATGCCGGATCGATTCGATCTCCCAGAGCTGGTCGGTGCTGTCCGGCGCGGCCGGCCCGGAGCGCGCGCGGCAGGCGCTCGACTCGCTCTACCGCCACCTGGTGCGACCGGAGGCAGGGCTGGTACAGCTGCTGGATCCGCCGTTCGACAAGACGCCCAAGGATCCGGGCTACATCCGTGGCTACGTGCCCGGCGTGCGCGAGAACGGTGGCCAGTACACCCATGCGGCGGTGTGGGCGGCGATGGCGTTCGCCCACCAGGGCGATGCGGCCCGGGCCTGGGAACTGGCGAAGATGATCAACCCGGTCAACCATGCGCTGGATGCATCGGCGGCAGCGATCTACAAGGTCGAACCGTATGTGCTGGCGGCCGATGTCTACGCCGTGGCGCCGCACGTCGGCCGTGGCGGCTGGACCTGGTACACCGGTTCGGCCGGGTGGATGTACCGGCTGCTGGTGGAATCGTTGCTGGGATTGCGCCGCACCGGCGAGCGCCTGGCGCTGAAGCCGTGCCTGCCGGCGGACTGGCCCGGCTACGGCATGCAGTACCGCTTCGGCGGCAGCGCCTACCGGATCACGGTGGAGCAGGTCGACGGCTCGGCGGGCCGGCTCAGCGTCGACGGCCAGGTTCAGCCGGGTTTCGATCTGGCGCTGGTCGACGACGGCGGCATCCACGAGGTGCACGTCCAGTGGCCCAGGGGCCCGGCGTGACCCGCGACCGGGCGGCGCTGGACCGGGAGCTGGACCGGCTGTCCGCGATGCTGTCGCCGTGGCTGGCGCACCTGCGCCACCCGGCCCAGTTCTGGCCCCAGTTCGACGCGCTCGCGGGGCGTATCCGCGGGCAGGCGCGGGCCGAGGACCGTGGCCACGTGGATGCCCGCCTGCTGCGGATGCTGGCCGGGCATCCGGAACTGCGGCGCGGCCTCCCGACCCGGCGCGCCAGCGCTGGCCGTCGGCGTCCATGAACCGGGGGAGGGACGCACGCCGCCGCGCTGTAGGGCGACAGGCCGGGCATCCTGTGGGGTAGTGCAACCGTGGCGGTTAGCATGGCGCCATGATGCCCTCGCGTCCGCATCTGCCGTCCTGGTGGAAGGCCGCCGTCCTGTACGGCGCGCTGCTCGCCGCCGGCTCCGGCGCGCTCGCCTGGCTGGACTACCAGCGCCTGGTCCGCAGCCATGCGGCCGAGGTCTACGACCTGCTGCTGGCCGGGGGTTTCCTGGCGCTGGGCCTGTGGCTGGGGGCGCGGCTGTGGGGCCGGCGTGGCGGGCCGGCGCCGGCGTTCGACGGCAATCCGCGCGCGCAGGCGGCGCTGGGCATCAGCCCACGCGAGATGGCGGTGCTGGCCGAGCTGGCCGCGGGGCATTCGAACAAGGAGATCGCCGCGCGCCTGCACGTCTCGCCGAATACGGTGAAGACGCACGTGGCGCGGCTGTTCGAGAAGCTCGGCGCGCGCCGCCGCACCGACGCCCTGCGTCGCGCGCGCGAGCTGGGCCTGGTCCCGTAGAGCCGGGCTTGCCCGGCTGCGCTGTCGCGGTGCCCCCCCTGGAAGAGCAGCGGGGCAAGCCCCGCTCTACGAATGGCGCGACGGGTTCGCGGGCTGCCTTCGGCGATGCTCCCGTAGAGCCGGGCTTGCCCGGCTGCGCTGTCGCGGCGCCGGCGAAAGAAGCAGCGGGGCGAGCCCCGCTCTACGAATGGCTGCGGCCCGCTCGAAAGGGCGGCGGATGCCGAATCACCCTTTCCTACGATTGCCGGCGGCGTGGCCGCGGTGCCCAATGGGCGTCCTTCAACACGACGAGGTCATGGCCATGTGGCGCACTCTCCTGAAGTACGGACTGATCGCCGGGGTGGTCGCCGGCGGCGCACTGCTGGCGACCATGCTGGTGTTCCAGGGCCAGCCGCCGGCCGGCGGGGTCGGCATGGCGCTCGGGTTCGCCTCGATGCTCATCGCGCTCAGCGCGGTGTACGTCGGCATCCGCCACCACCGCGACGTTGCCGGCGGCGGGGTGATCCGGTTCTGGCCGGCGTTCGGGCTGGGGCTGGGCATCAGCGCGGTCGCCGGGCTGGTCTACGTGGCCGCCTGGGAGCTGTGCCTGGTGCTGGCCGACCGGGACTTCGCCGCGTTCTTCGCCAACTCGATGGTCGAGGGCGCGCGCAGCAAGGGCGTGGACGGCGCCCAGCTCGAGCGGGTCATCGCCGAGGCGCAGGCGTTCGAGGCGATGTACCGCAACCCGCTGGTGCGCATGCCGATGACCTTCGTCGAGATCTTCCCGGTCGGAGTGCTGGTGTCGCTGGTGTCGGCCCTGGCGCTGCGCCGGCCACGCGCGGCCCGATAGGGCGCAGCGGGTGTGGCGTGGGTAGGGCGCAGCCGGGCGAGCCCGGCTCTATGGGCGCCGCATCGCGTAGAGCGGGGCTTGCCCCGCTGCCCGTGCGTCGGTGCGTGGTCGGCAGGACGCAGCGGATGCCTCGTCGGTCAAGCGCCGCCGGGTGCCGGGGTGGAGCGCAAGGGCGGGCGCAGCCGGGCGAGCCCGGCTCTACGCGAGTGCGGCGGGGCGATCCGGCGCGACGCGGCCGCCGAAGGATCGATGTGGGTCCTAGGTCCGATGGGCGGGGATGCCTGGCATCCCGCAGGCTTGGGGTCCTGGCGCGGCCAGCGTCGGCATAATGCCGGCGCACGCTGCGTTCGACCCACGCCAACGCCATGGAGCGCCCACATGCAGGATCGGCAGGACCGGAGCAGGAGACGGGCCACCACCGGCCACGCGCACCCCATCGTTCCCGCGCATTCCTGCATCTCCCCCGTACTGGACGGCGCGACCCGGCACCGGCCCGCCCGCGCGTTGGCCATGCTGCTCCTGGCACTGCTGGCGCCGTCGGCCCTGGCGCAGGCGCCAGCCTCGCGCGCCGAGGCGGCGCTGGAGCGGATCGAACAGGCGCAGCAGTCGCCGGCGCCGGTGCCGACCGCGCCGGCCATCTCCAGCAACGGCCACTCGTGCCCGCAGCGCGACGGCGACACCTCGCGCCCGCGCATCGGCCTGGCCCTGGGCGGTGGCGGTGCGCGCGGCGTGGCCCACATCGGCGTGCTGCGCAAGCTGGAAGAACTGGGTATCCCGGTGGACTGCATCGCCGGCACCAGCATGGGCTCGCTGGTCGGCGGCATGTACGCGGCCGGCGGCTCGATCGACCAGCTCGAGAGGATCGTCACCGAGACCGACTGGAAGCGCCTGTTCGACGATTCGATCGAGCGGCGCGACCGCTCGTTCCGGCGCAAGCAGGACGACCGCGACGGCGTGGCCACGATCGGCATCGGCCTGGGCCGCGGCAAGCTGGAGGTGTCGCCCGGGGTGATGCAGGGCGAGCGGGTGCTGTCGATGTTCCAGCAGGAAACCATGGCGGTGGCCACGGTGCGCGACTTCGACGAGCTGCCGATCCCGTTCCGCGCCATCGCCACCGACCTCAACACCGGCGAGGCGGTGGAGCTGGGCAGCGGCAGCCTGCCCGAGGCGATGCGCGCGTCGATGTCGCTGCCGGGCATCTTCCAGCCGGTGGAGATCGACGGCCGGGTGCTGATCGACGGCGGCATCGCCGACCAGGTGCCGATCGACACGGTCCGGCGGATGGGCGCCGACGTGGTGATCGCGGTGGACGTGGGCACGCCACTGATGGCGCTGGGCAGCAACGCCAGCGTGCTGCAGGTGGTGTCCCAGCTCACCGGCATGCTGACCGTCGGCAATACCCGCCGTTCCACCGACACCTTGGGCCCCAACGACGTGCTGATCGTGCCGCCGCTGGGCGACGAGGTGGCCACCGGCGATTTCGACAAGGCGGTCGATGCCCTGCGCATCGGCGACGAAGCCGCGCAGGCCGCCAACGGCAAGCTTGCGGCGATGCCGCGCTGGCGCGCCGGCGCGCCAGCCAGGCCGGCGCCGGTCGACAAGCCGGTCATCGAGTTCGTGCGGCTGGAGAACGAGAGCCCCTACGCCGACGAGGTCATCGCCGGGATGCTCGAGGTCCCGCTGGGCCAGCCGCTGGATCCGCAGCGGATGGAGGCGTCGATACTGCGGGTGTACAGCGAGGACACCTTCGCCAGCGTCAGCTACCAGGTGGTGGAGGAGGACGGCCGCACCGGCGTGGTCGTGCATGCGCGCGAGAAGCCGCAGGGGCCCAACTACCTGCAGGCCGGCCTGCGCCTGCAGACCGACTTCAACGGCAACTACGAATCAAGCCTGCAGCTGGCACTGCTGCGCGCCCCGGTGACGCCGTACGGCGCCGAGGCGCGGATCCTGCTCGGCCTCGGCAGCGAGCCCGGCCTGCAGGGCGAGTACTACCACCCGTTCGACCCGATGTGGCGCTGGTACTTCTATGGCCGCGCCGGGATCCAGGGCAGCGACATGCCGCTGTTCAACCTGCGCGGCGACCGCGTCGCCACCTACGAAGGCTCGGTGGCCGGCATGGCGCTGAGCCTGGGCCGGACCTTCGGCCGCTATGGCGCGGCCGAACTGGGACTGGAACGGACCGATGGCACGGCCGAAGTGCTGGTCGGCGATCCGGACCTGCCCGACCTCGACCTGGGCGCCGGGACCTGGTTCACCTGGGCCCAGGTGGACCGGCTGGACAGCCTGTATTTCCCGCGCGAGGGCTATTCGACGCGCGTGATGTATCGCGCCACCACCGGCTGGCTGGGCGGCGATGCCGACTTCGAGGAGGTGGGGCTGGACGTGCTCGGCGCGATTCCGTTCGGGCGCCACGCGGTGCAGGCCGCGCTGGCGTACCACGCCACCATCGACGGCGTGCTGCCGTTGTCCGAGCGCCACCGCATGGGCGGGCGCGGGCGCCTGGTGGGCTACCACTACAACGAACTGACCGGGCAGAACTACGCGCTGGTGATGCTCGGCTACAGCTACCAGCTGGCCTCGATATTCAGCCGCTCGGCGGTCGTGGGGACCACGCTCGAGTACGGCAACGCCTGGGAGCGGCGGTGGCAGATGGACTGGAGCGACGGCGTGTTCAACGGCAGCGTGTACGTGGGCTTCGACTCGTGGATCGGGCCGATGCAGTTCGGCTACGGACTGCGCGAGGGCGGCGACGGCGTGCTGTTCCTGGAGATCGGCCGGCCGTTCTGAAGTGCGCGCGCAGCCGGGCAAGCCCGGCTCTACTCGGGGTGGCGCAGGCGGGCCTGCCCGGTTCCGCGCGGGGCGGTGCGTTCGTAGAGCGGGGCTTGCCCCGCTGCTTTCGAGGGACGCCTCGGCGGTGAGGCAGCCGGGCAAGCCCGGCTCTACGCGGGGCGACACAGGCGGCCAAACCCGGCCCCACGAGGACGTCGATGCGCCGGCCGGGTTACCCTGCGCCGTCACGACAACGAGGAGGGAGCCGTGAAGTCCATTTTGATGACAGCGCTGGTCATGCTGGCGCTGCCGGCGCAGGCCGCCACGCCCAAGGCCGGGACTGCCGCAGGCGGCAAGGGAGGCGAGGTGGTCACGATCTACACCAGCGCGCAGGGCGCCAGGCAGCAGATGGCGCGCAGCCAGGCCGCGCCGCTCAAGGCCGGCCATCCGCTCAATGAAGGCGAGAACTCGGTCTTCGTCGACCCCGGCATGCGCTTCCAGTCGCTGCTGGGCATCGGCGGGGCGATCACCGACGCCACCGCCGAGACTTTCGCCAAGCTCGAGCCCGCGCGCCAGGAAGAACTGCTGCGCGCCTACTACGACACCGAGCAGGGCATCGGCTACACCCTGGCGCGCACCACCATCCACAGCTCGGACTTCGCCAGCGGCAGCTACACCTACGTCGAGGAAGGCGACAAGGACCTGGAGACCTTCTCGATCGAGCACGACCGCCAGTACCGGATCCCGATGATCAAGCGCGCGATCGCCGCCGCCGGCGGCACGCTGCCGATGATGGCCAGTCCGTGGAGCGCGCCGGCCTTCATGAAGGACAGCAAGCGCATGCTCCAGGGCGGCAAGCTGCTTCCCGAATACGCCGCCGCCTGGGCGAACTACTACACGAAGTTCATCGACGCCTACACCGCCGAGGGCATTCCGATCTGGTCGATCAGCCTGCAGAACGAGCCGATGGCCAAGCAGACCTGGGAGTCGATGCTGTACACGGCCGAAGAGGAGCGCGACTTCCTCAAGAACCACCTCGGTCCCACCATCAAGGCCAGCGCGCATCCGGACACGAAGATCGTGGTGTGGGACCACAACCGCGACATGATGGTCCATCGTGCCAACGTGATCTTCGGCGATCCGGAAGCATCGAAGTACGCGTGGGGCATGGGCTTCCACTGGTACGAGACCTGGGCCGGCTTCGACCCCATGTTCGAGAACGTGCGCCGCGTGCACGAGTCCTACCCGGACAAGGTGCTGCTGCTGACCGAGGCCACGGTGGAGAAGTTCGACTGGTCGCAGGTGCAGCGTTGGGCCAACGGCGAGCGCTACGGCACCTCGATCATCAACGACCTCAACAACGGCGCGTCGGGCTGGATCGACTGGAACATGCTGCTCGACGAGACCGGCGGCCCGAACCACGTCGGCAACTACTGCTTCTCGCCGATCCACGCCGACACCCGCACCGGCGAACTGGTCTACACGCCCAGCTACTGGTACATCGGCCACTTCTCCAAGTTCCTGCGCCCGCAGGCGCGGCGGGTGAGCGCGGCCAGCAGCCGCAGCAACCTGCTGGCGACCGCCTTCCTCAACCCGGACGGCACCCTGGCCACGGTGGTGATGAATCCGACCGGCAAGGAGATCGCCTACAACTACTACGTCGGCACCGCCTCGACCCGGGTCACCATCCCGGCGCACGCGATCCAGACGCTGGTGCACTGAGCGCGCGCGGGCGGCCTGTCGCGCCGCTGCCTTTGGTGCAAGGGCAGCCGGGCAAGCCCGGCTCTACGAGCGTGCCGCGACGATGGGGCCGTAGAGCGGGGCTCGCCCCGCTGCCCCCGGGAGCTTTTCCTGCAAGGGCAGCCGGGCAAGCCCGGCTCGGTGGATGGCAATTTCCGGCGTGTGGGCGGGAGGTAGGCCGATTCGCGGACTTCTGCGGACGGGTGATGCTGGCGGCATGTCCAGTCCCCGCCTGCAGCACGGCCGCGAGGCCATCCACGGCGCAACGTATGCGATCACCGCGGTCGCGGCGGGCCGGCGCGCGACGTTCGCCGATGCCGACGCTGCCGAAGCGGTCGTCGATGAGCTCCGGCTGGCCGGGCGCCTGGGCATGGCCATGTCATTGGCCTGGGTGGTGATGCCGGACCACCTCCACTGGATGTTCGAGCTGCAGGGATTTTCGCTGGCGCAGGTGGTGGGGCGGGTGAAGTCGTGCAGCGCGCGTCGGATCAACCTGCTCCGCGGCACGGATGGTGCGGTCTGGCAAGCCGGCTATTACGACCACCGGATGCGCGACCACGAGGACCTGCTGGCGCAGCGCATTACATCCTCGGCAACCCGATCCGGCGTGGCCTCGTTTCCCAGGCCGGCGCCTATCCATACGCCTGGTGCCGCTACCCGACGTAGAACGGGGTTCGCCCCGCTGCCTTGGCTTCGGGCGTCTTCGGCACGGCAGCCGGGCGAGCCCGGCTCTACGTGCGCCGGCCACCTTTGGCGTGCGCGCGGCCCGCGGCGACACGCTCTTCGTAGAGCGGGGCTCGCCCCGCTGCCTTGGCTTCGGGCGTCCTCGGCGACGGCGCAGCCGGGCGAGCCCGGCTCTACGCGCGCCCGGCCACCTTGGCGTGCGCGCGGCCCGCGGCGACATGCTCCTCGTAGAGCGGGGCTCGCCCCGCTGCCTTGGCTTCGGGCGTCCTCGGTGACGGCGCAGCCGGGCGAGCCCGGCTCTACGCGTTGCTGCGACGCCGGGCGAGCAAGGCGGCGCCGATCGCCAGCGGCGCGGCGGTGGCGACCATGGCGGTGGCATGCACGGCCACCACCGCCAGCGTGGTGGTTACCCGGGGATCCATGCCCAGGGCGGGGTGCGAGCCGGGAGCAGCGGCGCACAGCGGCAGCAGCGCCGGCAGCAGCAGCCATCCCGCGCCGTGCAGGTGGGCGAGCAGGAACGCGGCCAGGCCCAGGCCCAGCGTCGGCATGCGGCCGCAGGGCGGCAGCACATTCCACTCCATGACGTGGCGCAACAAAGAGTGCGCGAGTGGCGGCACGGAACGGTGCATCGAGCGGTGCACTGAGTGGTGCATGGAACGGCGGAAAAACCAGTGCGCCACCATGGCCAGCAGCACGGCTGCGATCCCGCCCGTCACCAGCGCCGGCGAAAACCGGGTGCCGAACATCACCGCCGCCGCGAACAGCGCCACCGCGGCGACGTGGCCGGCGGCGAGCGGGACCATCGCCCGCGCCGCCACGCGCCAATCGCGCCCCCGCCAGGCGCAGGCGCTGGCCAGCGGCCAGCCCGAAGCCGGATGCAGGCCATGCAGGGCACCGGCGCCGGCGACCAGCAGCCAGGGCCACCAGGTGCTCATGGCGGGCCTCCAGTGCCGGCTTCATGCAACAAGCGCAACGGGATGTCCATCCTCATCCTCGCTCCCCGCAGGAAAGTCCGCGACGGAGCGCGTTCGTGGCGATCGCATCGCCCCGTCGTCGACAGTACAGCCCAAACGATGTCCATGGCGCGCGACGGTCGTCGTGGCAGCGGCCAAGGCGGTACGCGCCTGCGGCGTCGGTCAGCGGTTGCCGCCGCAGCAGGACGCGGGCGCCACCGTCGCGTCCTCGTAGCGGTCGTGGTGGCGCACCCAGGCCATGCTGTACGGCAGGCCGTCCTCGTCGCGGCCCTTCGGCGCCAGGTCGATCAGACGGTAGGCGCCGATCATCGCTTCCACGCCGCGGCCGTAGGTCGAGTAGGTGTGGAACACGGTGCCGGCGGCGTCGCGCGCGAACAGGCTGATGCCCGGTGCCTCGTCGCGCGCGATGGCCCGGCGGGCGTAGTTGTAGACGACCTCGCCGTCGACGCGCTGGTCCGGGTCGAAGCCCACGCCGAAATCGCGGTTGAAGGCGGTGCCGTGCGAGGACACCCAGCGGAAGCGCCAGCCCATCCGCTGGCGGAAGCGCTCGATCTGCGCCAGCGGCGCGCGCGAGACGGCCACGTGGGCGATGTCGCGATGGGCCAGGTGCACGGCGATGCCGTCGATGTGGTCGGCCATGAACGAGCAGCTGCGGCAGCCTTCCTCCCAGCCGGGGCCGAGCATGAAGTGCTGCACCAGCAGCTGGCTGCGTCCGCCGAACAGCTCGGCCAGCGTGCGCGAGCCGTCGAGGGTGTCGAACACGTAGCGGGTATCCACGCGCACCCACGGCAGAGCGCGGCGTTCGCGCGCGACCTGGTCCTGCAGGCGCGACAGCGCCTTCTCGCGTTCGAGCAGTTCCAGGCGCTGGCGGGTCCAGGCCTCGCGGCTGGCGATGCGCGGAGCGTCGGGGAGGGTTGGGGTGGCGATCGCGTTCATGGCGTGTCCTTCGTGGGGGAGGGAGTGGGCATGGCCTGCCCGTGCCGGCGCAGGGCCGGCAGGCGGAACATCGGAAAGGGCGGAAGGCGGGTGGGCGGTCAGCCGCCGCCGCGTGCCGGACGGCGTAGCGCGCGGACCTTGCGGCTGCCACCGCCGCCGCAATAGAACAGGTCGGCGCCATCGGACTCCAGGCCGCTGACGAAGATGCCTTCCGGCAGGCTCAGCCGTTCGAGCACGGTGCCGTCGTCGGGGTCGATCCGGCGCAGCTCGCTTTCCTCGCCTTCCCAGACGCCATGCCAGAGCTGGTGGTCGACCCAGGTCACGCCAGTGACGAAGCGGTTGGAGTCCAGGCTGCGCAGGATGCGGCCGCTTTGCGGATCGACCTGGTGGATGCGCCGCTCGCGGTACTCGCCGACCCACAGGCTGCCGTCGGCCCAGGCCATGCCCGAGTCGCGGCCCTGGCTGGGCGCGGGGATCGAATGCACCACCGCGCCGGTGGCCGGATCGATCTTGTCGATGCGCGCTTCGGCGAGCTGGTAGAGATGGGTGCCGTCGAAGGCGGTGCCGGCGTCGGCCGCGTGTTCGAGCACGCGTTCGGTCTCGCCGCTGGCCGGATCGAAGGCGAGCATGCGCGGGCCGATCGCGGCCCACACGCGCCGGCCGTCGAAGCTGACGCCGCCGACGTCGCCATCGAACGGGCCGTACTCGCGCACGAGTTCGGCCGGTTGGGCCGGCACTGCGGCGACGTCGCGCGGGTCGTGGGAGTCGTTCATCGGGGCATCTTCCGCATGGGGCACCGTAGCGGTGCGTTGCGATGGACCTTACGCCGCGGGCAGCGAAGCGGGGAGTAACAATGTCGTCGCGAAACCGCCCGCGGACGCGGCCACCCAGCGCCGGTTGCGGGTGCGGCCGACCGCGCGCACGCGCCCGGCGGACTCCAGCGCGGACAGCGCGCGCTGCACGGTGCGCTGGCTGCTGCCCAGCGCCAGGGCCAGCGCCGTGGTCGACCAGGCCTCGCCATCGCCGAGCAGGGCCAGCAGCGGCGAATGTTCGTCGTCCACCGGCGGCAGCAGCATCGCCACCGCGCGCCCGTCGTGCGGCAGCAGCACGAAACCCTCGCCGCTGGCCTCGATCGCCGCCCACGGCGCCAGCAGTGCGCGCAGCCGGCCGATCTCCACGCGCAGGCGCGCGCGGTGGGTCTCGTCGATGCGGCGCAACCGGAACGCCTCGGCGACCAGCGCGTCGCGCGGTGCGGCCTGCGGCCAGGCCATGGCCAGGCCGCGCACCAGCGCGAACAGTACCGGGCGCCGGACCAGCGGCAACCACGCATCGGCACTGCGCACGCGCAGCCGGCAGCCGTCGACGACCAGCGCACCGGAAGCGAACAGCGCTTCGACGTCGGCCAGCCGCAGCGCGCGCTCGCCGCCGGCGGTGGGTTGCCGCGCGGCCACCTGCTGCAGCGTGGCCCGGGTGGTTTCGATCTCGGCAAGCAGGGCGGGAATGCCGGCACGGGTGGCCGCCGCCTGCGCCTGGGCCAGCGCTTCGCGTGCCGGTGCGGTGCGTACCGCGCGCAGCGCCAGTTCGGCCGCCGCCAGGCAGGCGATCGCGGCCAGCGGCGCGGGCAGGGCCTGTCCGTCCAGCTGGGCCAGCGCGGCGCGGGCTTCGCCCAGCCGGCCCAGCAGCAGCAACCGGCGCAGCGCGATTACCCGTCCATGCGCGGCATTGGCGGAATCGCCGTGGGCCTGGAGGGTGTCGATGGCGGCGGCCAGCGTGCGCGGTGGCTGGTCGAGGTCGCGCAGGGCCAGGGCGACTTCGGCTTCGGCGACGCTGCAGCGGGCGCGCGCCAGCGGTTCGCGCGGGCCGAAGCCGCGACTGGCCTGCTGCAGCAGTTCGCGCGCGCGCGCCAGGTCGCCGAGCTGGGCCATCGCGATCCCGCGCAGCGCCAGCGCCGGCGGGTCCTCGCGCAAGGCGATGCGCTTGAGCACGCCCAGCGCATCACCGCCGGCGAGCGCGCGCGCGGAGGCGGCGATCAGCGAATCCATGGGCGCAGGCTATCCATGGGCGGAGCCTACCGCGCGATCGGGCGCGGCGGATGCGGCATCGAAGCGGCCGGCGTGCGCGGCCCGCGCCGGATTGCACGCCTTTGCACCGCCGCCGTAGAGCCGCGCTCGCCCGGCTGCGCCTGTCCGATGGTGCATCCAATGGCGCAGCAGCGGGGCAAGCCCCGCTCTATGTGAGGTCGTGCCGGTCCGGATTGCAGGTTCTCCGGACGCGCCGCCGTAGAGCCGGGCTTGCCCGGCTGCGCCTGTCCGATGGCGTATCCAGGGCCAAAGCAGCGGGGCAAGCCCCGCTCTACGAAAGCACCGGTCTGTCCATGGGCGGGCGTGACGGTGGACTCTCGCCTCCTGCGACCGGAAGGTGTACAAATGTACACCATGGATCCCGCCGACACGCCGCCGAACCTCCCGCCCCAGCGCGCCGCCGTGCTGGCCTTCCTGCGTGCCGAACTGGCCGCCGGGCGTGCGCCGAGCCTGGCCGAGATCGCCGGCGCCTTCGGCTTCGCCTCGCGCAACGCGGCGCAGAAGCACGTGCAGGCGCTGGTCGCCGACGGCCTGATCGAGCAGGCGGCCGGGCGCAAGCGCGGCCTGCGCCTGCCGGGCGGGGCAGCCGACCTGCTGCCGCTGCCGGTGCTGGGCCGGGTCGCGGCCGGCCATCCCATCAGCGCCGAGGGCGTGTCCGGGTCCGGGATGCAGGCCGGGGCGGGCCTGGTCGATCCGGACAGCCAGCTGTGGCTGGACCGGCGCCTGTTCTCGCCGCGTCCCGACTACCTGCTCAGGGTCCAGGGCGATTCGATGATCGACGACGGCATCCTCGACGGCGACCTGGTCGGCGTGCACCGCACGCCGGAAGCGCGCGACGGGCAGACCGTGGTCGCGCGGGTCGACGGCGAACTGACCATCAAGCGCCTGCAGCGCGCGCGGCGGACGATCCGGCTGCTGCCGCGCAATCCGGCGCATGCGCCGATCGAGGTCGGGCCCGGGCAGGACTTCGCGATCGAGGGCGTGTACTGCGGCCTGGTACGGAAGGGTTGAGATGGGACAGCCGGTCGCCCTGGAGTCGATGCTCGCCGCGCGCACGCTGTGGCACGCCGGGCGCAGTACGGCGATCGCCGCCGATGGCGAGCCCACCGGCCACGCCGCGCTGGACGCGCTGCTGCCGCAGGGCGGCTGGCCGCGGCGCGCGCTGACCGAGCTGCTGCTGCCGGCCGATGGCGTGGGCGAGCTGTCGCTGCTGCTGCCGACGCTGGCGCGGATGACCCGCGCCGGCGGCACCGTCGCCCTGGTCGCGCCGCCGTACATCCCCTATGCGCCAGCCTGGCAGGACGCGGGCGTGGACCTGGCCTGGCTGGAGATCGTCGAGGCCAGTGCGCGCGATGCGCTGTGGGCATTCGAACAGTGCCTGCGCAGCGGCGCCTGCGCCGCGGTGCTGGGCTGGCCGCAGCAGGCCGACGCGGCCGCGCTGCGGCGGCTGCAGGTGGCCGCCGACAGCGGCGCCTGCCTGGGCTTCGCCCTGCGCGACCGCAGGCATGCGGTCAACGCCTCGCCGGCGGCGCTGCGCCTGGAGCGTACGCGCGATGCGCAGGGCGCGAGCGCGTGGCAGGTACGCAAGTGCCGCGGCGGTCCTGCGCCTGCGCAGGCTTTCGTCCTTCCGGGCGCGGCGTGAGGCGGGGCCATGCTCTGGGCCTGTGTACTGCTGCCGCAGCTGGCGCTCGACGCCGTCCTCCGCCGAAGGCCTGATCCGCAGGCGCCGCTGGCGCTGGTCGAAGGGCCGGCGCAGCTGCGCACCCTGCACGCGGTCAATGCCGCCGCCGCGGCCGCGGGCCTGGCGCCGGGCATGCGCCTGGTCGCCGCGCACGCGCTGCTGCGCGACTTCGCCATGGTCGAGCACGAGGAAGCGGCCGAAGCACGCGTGCAGCGGTTCCTGGCCGCCTGGGCCTACCGGCACAGCTCGCTGGTCAGCGCGCAGTGGCCCGGTTGCCTGCTGCTGGAGGTGCGCGGCAGCTTCGGCCTGCTCGGGCCGTGGCCACGGATCGAGGCGCGCCTGCGCGGGGAACTCGAGGCGCTGGGCTTCCGCCACCGCATCGCGCTGGCGCCGACGCCGCGCGCGGCACGGGTGTTCGCCGGGCTGCGCGACGGGTTGGCGATCCCGCACGCGGCGACCATGGCCACCCAGCTGGACCGGGTGCCGGTGCGCCGCGCCTGCCTGCCCGACGGGCTGGGCACGCGCCTGCAGCGCATGGGCATCGCCGACCTGCGCATGCTGCGCGGCATGCCGCGCGATGCGCTGCGCCGCCGCTTCGGCCTGCCGCTGCTGGAGCACCTAGACCGGCTGTACGGCCAGGCCGACGACCCGCTCGAGCTCTACCAGCCCCCCGACCACTTCGAGGCGCGGGTCGAACTGGGCTACGAGGTCGAGAGCCACACCGCGCTGCTGTTCCCGCTGCGCCGCCTCATCGGCGACCTGTGCACCTTCCTGTCGATCCGCGACGGCGGCGTGCAGCGCTTCGTGCTGCGGCTGGAGCATGAGCGGACGCCGTCGATGGCAACGGGGCAGGGCACGGCAAGCCGCGGCAACGCGCATACCGACGTCGACGTCGGCCTGCTCGCCGCCGAGCGCGAACCGGCGATGCTGTTCGAGCTGGCGCGCAGCCGGCTCGAGCGCGTGCGGATCCCGGCGCCGGTGGTGGCCATGCGCCTGCTGGCGCGGCAGCTGCCGCCGTTCGTGCCGGCCAGCCGCGACCTGTTCGACACCCGCCACCAGCAGCAGCTGCCCTGGCCGCAGCTGCGCGAGCGCCTGCGCGCGCGGCTGGGCGACGAGGCGGTGTACCGGGTCGCGCCGGACGGCGATCCGCGCCCGGAGCGCGCCTGGCGGCGGATGCAGGGCGACGAGGCGAAGATCGCGTCCGCGCCGGCGCGACCGGCGCGGCCCGCCTGGCTGCTGCCGCAGCCGGTGCCGCTGCGCGGCGCGGTGCACATCGTGTCCGGCCCGGAGCGGCTGGAAAGCGGCTGGTGGGACGATGCCGACGCGCGCCGCGACTACTACGTGCTGGAGACTGCGCAGGGCCAGCGCGCCTGGGCGTTCGCGCCGCCGGGCGAGCAAGGCGGCTGGATGCTGCACGGGTGGTTCGGATGAGCTGGGACGAGGCCGTCGACGGCGTGGACCGCGACACCCCCGGCGGGCGTCCGCCGCGCGCGTGGGAAGTGGCGCAGCGGCTCGGGCTGCGCGCGGCCAACGACGACGTGGCCGCCGCTGACGACGGCCTGCCGGCGTATGCGGAACTGCATTGCCTGTCGGACTTCTCGTTCCTGCGCGGGGCCAGCGATGCGGCCTCGCTGTTCGAGCGGGCCAGGCGCTGTGGCTACGGCGCGCTGGCGATCACCGACGAATGCTCGCTGGCCGGGATCGTGCGCGCGCTGGAGGCCTCCGAGGCCACCGGCGTGCCGCTGGTGGTCGGCAGCGAGTTCGTCCTGGACGATGGCCTGAAGTGCGTGCTGCTGGTCGAGGACCATGCCGGGTACACCCGGCTGTGCGAGCTGATCACCGTGGCCCGGCGCAACGTCGACGGCAAGGGCTACCGCCTGGCGCGCGCGGACGTGGAGCGGGTGGTCGCTGCGGGGAGGCAAGGCAGCGGGGCAAGCCCCGCTCTACGGGAAGCGGATGGCGCCGTAGAGCCGGGCTCGCCCGGCTGCCCGCACGGGTCGCAGGAACGCGGCGCGGGACAGCGGGGCAAGCCCCGCTCTACGAGAGCGGAGGCACCCGGCGTAGAGCCGGGCTTGCCCGGCTGCACCGTCGGCCGGCCTCCGTGCGGCCTGTTCGCGCTGTGGATCCCCGGGGCGCAGCCCGACCCGGCGCAGGGCCGCTGGCTGCAGTCGGTGTTCGGTGGCCGCGCGCACCTGGCGGTGGAACTGCACCGCGAGCAGGACGATGCCGCGCGCCTGCGGCAGTTGCTGGCGCTGGCCGCGCAGCTGGACATGCCGGCGCTGGCCAGCGGCGACGTGCACATGGCCCACCGCCGCGAGCGCGTGCTGCAGGACACGCTGACCGCGATCCGCCACAACACCACCCTGGCCGAAGCCGGTGCGCTGCTGTTCCGCAATGGCGAGCGCCACCTGCGCACGCGCCGCGCGCTGGCGAACATCCATCCCGCCCACCTGCTGGAAGCGGCCGCGGCGCTGGCGAAGCGCTGCACCTTCAGCATGCGCGAGGTGAAGTACCGGTATCCGAAGGAACTGGTGCCCGAAGGCCACACGCCGGCCAGTCACCTGCGCGCGCTGACCGAGGCGGGGATGCGCGAACGCTGGCCCGGTGGCGCGCCGGACAAGGTCCGCGCGCAGATCGAGGAAGAGCTGGCCCTGATCGCCGAGCTGGAGTACGAGGCGTTCTTCCTCACCGTGCACGACATCGTCCGCTTCGCCAGGGAGAAGGGAATCCTCTGCCAGGGCCGCGGTTCCTCCGCCAACTCGGCGGTGTGCTACGCGCTGGGCATCACCGCGGTGAACCCGGCCGAAACCCGGCTGCTGATCGCCCGCTTCCTGTCGCGCGCGCGCAAGGAGCCGCCCGACATCGACGTGGACTTCGAGCACGAGCGCCGCGAAGAGGTGATGCAGTACGTCTACGGCAAGTACGGGCGCCAGCGCGCGGCGCTGGCCGCCACGGTGATCAGCTACCGCGGCAAGAGCGCGGTGCGCGACGTGGCCAAGGCCTTCGGCCTGCCCCAGGACCAGATCGGACTGCTCGCCGAATGCTTCGGCTGGGGCAACGGCGAGACGCCGATGGAGCAGCGCCTGCGCGAATCCGGCTTCGACCCCGGCAACCCGCTGGTGCGCAAGGTGCTGGGGCTGGCGGGGATGGTCGAAGGCCGGCCGCGGCACCTGTCGCAGCACGTCGGCGGCTTCGTGATCTCCGATGCGCCGCTGTCGGCGCTGGTGCCGGTGGAGAACGCGGCGATGGTCGACCGCAGCATCATCCAGTGGGACAAGGACGACCTGGAAACGCTGGGCCTGCTCAAGGTCGACTGCCTGGCGCTGGGCATGCTGACCTGCATCCGCAAGGCCTTCGACCTGGTGGAGCGGCATCGCGGCCTGAAGCTGGAGATGGCCACCGTGCCGGGCGGCGACGTGCCGACGTACGCGATGATGCAGGCCGCCGACACGGTCGGCGTGTTCCAGATCGAGTCGCGCGCGCAGATGAGCATGCTGCCGCGGCTGAGGCCGGCGAAGTTCTACGACATCGTGGTGCAGGTGGCGATCGTGCGCCCCGGCCCGATCCAGGGCGGCATGGTCCATCCCTACCTGCGCAGGCGCATGGGCAAGGAGCCGGTGACCTATCCCTCCGAGGGCGTGAAGGCGATCCTCGGCGACACCCTGGGCATCCCGCTGTTCCAGGAGCAGGTGATGGAGCTGGTGATGCATGCCGGCTACGACGCCGACCAGGCCGACGGCCTGCGCCGCTCGATGGCGGCCTGGAAGCGCGGTGGCGACATGGAGCCGCACCGGATCCGCATCCGCGAACTGATGGAGGACAAGGGTTACTCGACCGAATTCATCGACCAGATCTTCGAGCAGATCAAGGGCTTCGGTTCCTACGGATTCCCGCAGAGCCACGCCGCCTCGTTCGCCAAGCTGGTCTACGTCAGCTGCTGGCTGAAGCGGCACGAACCGGCGGCGTTCGCCTGCGCCCTGCTCAACGCGCAGCCGATGGGTTTCTACTCGGCCAGCCAGATCGTGCAGGACGCGCGCCGCGGCCGCGGCGCGCGTGCGTCCATCGAGGTGCGGCCGGTGGACGTGGTCCACAGCCACTGGGACAACACGCTGGAGGGCGGACGCATGCGTGCCGGGCTGGACGACGATGGCGGCCAGCCGGCGCTGCGGCTGGGCCTGCGCCAGGTCGCCGGGATGTCGCAGGCGGTGGCCGGTGCGATCGTGGCCGCGCGCGCGCAGCGGCCGTTCGCCGACGTGCGCGACCTGTGCCTGCGCGCCGGCCTGGATGCGAAGGCACGCGATGCGCTGGCCGAGGCGGGCGCGCTGGATGCGCTGGCCGGCCACCGCAACGCCGCGCGCTGGGAAGTGGCCGGCATCGAGCAGCGGCGGCCGCTGCTGCCTGGCAGTCCCGACGAGGCGCGGATCGAACTGCCGGCGCCGCGCCTGGGCGAGGAACTGGCCGCCGACTACCGCAGCACCGGACTGAGCCTGCGCACCCATCCGATGGCCCTGCTGCGCGAGCAGATGGTGCAGCGGCGGATCCTCGGTTCGCGCGAACTGCGCGGGCGGCCGCACGGCAGCGGCGTGCACGTGGCCGGGCTGGTGACCCAGCGCCAGCGCCCGGCCACGGCCAAGGGCACGATCTTCGTCACGCTGGAGGACGAGCACGGCATGGTCAACGTGATCGTCTGGCCGCACCTGGCCATCCGCCAGCGCAAGCCGCTGCTGCACTCGCGGCTGCTGGCCGTGCGCGGGCGCTGGGAGCGGGTGGATGGCGTCGAGCACCTGGTCGCCGGGCGCATGGAAGACCTCAGCGGCCTGCTCGGCGGCCTGCCGGTCGATTCGCGGGACTTCCATTGAACACCGCCGCCGTCACCACCACGCGACAGCACTGGCGCGCGGCACGCCCTGCATGCGCGATCCGCGGGTGCCGCGTGCCCGCGCCTCCGCGCGGCCCCGCCGTGGCGACACGCGTGCCGGGAGCATGAGCATGGACCTGTTCGCCGCCACTCCGCTGCAGCTGGTCGAGGACGCCGAAGGCGGGATCCGCTACTGGCCCGCGTTCCTCGGCGACGGCGAGGCCACGGCGTGGTTCCACGCGTTGAGCGAGGGCTGCGACTGGCAGCACCAGCGGCGGCCGATGTACGACCGCGTGGTCGACGTGCCGCGGCTGCAGGCCTGGTACCCGCTGGATGCGATGCCGCCCGGGCTGCCACTGGCGGCGATGCTGGCGCGCGTGCAGGCGGTGGTCCCCGGCGCCTACAACTCGGCCGGGCTGAACCTGTACCGCGACGGCCGCGACAGCGTCGCCATGCACAACGACAAGCTGCACATGCTGGTGCCCGGGCAGCCGATCGCGTTGCTCTCGCTGGGCGCCGCGCGCCGCATGAACATCCGCGCCAAGGCCGGGGGCCGCGCGCTCGGAATCGACCTGGAGCCGGGCAGCCTGCTGGTGATGAGCCATGCCAGCCAGGTCACCCACGAGCACGGCATCCCCAAGACCACCCGGCCGGTGCCGCCGCGGATGAGCGTGGTGTTCCGGGCGCGCCCGGACGTGCCGCCGCGTCCGTCGTCGCCGCCGGCCAGCGGCGGGCTGCGCCGCACCTTCACCCCGGCGCAGGGACTGCGCGGCGGGGTGTCGGCGCCGGAGGAGAACGCGCGGCATGTCGCCGACGCATCGCGTGGTGGCATGGATGCCGGACGGCACGTGGGCCGGCTCCCGCGCAAGGCCGGTGCGCGATGAGGGCGTCGCGCCTTGTCGCCGCGGGTCGCGCCAGCGACTGCATGGCAGGGGCAGGCGAGCCGGCCGGACGGGTGCCGACCGACGGGCGCTGCTTCGCCTACGTGTTCCCCTGCCGCTGGGAAGACCACTGCAAGATCGGCTTCTCGAACGATCCGCTCTCGCGCATCGGCGCGCTGCACCGGCGCTGGTTCGAGTTCTTCGACCTGGAGCGCGGCCGGCTGGTCGAGGCCGAGTCCACGCGCGACGCCCGCGACCTGGAGCTGGAGCTGCGCGGTGGCCTGGGCGAGCACAACGCGCCGGCGCCCCTGGCCATCGCAGCGGCCGCTGGCGGCCACACCGAATGGTTCCGCGGCGCGGAAGCCGAGCTCGCCGCGCGCGTGGCGGCGCTGGGCCAGCGCGGTTACCGGGTGCACTCACTGCGGGGCTGGCTGCGCGCCGCGCTGGTCGAGCGTGCCGACCGCCTGCACGAATGGACCCTGGCCCAGCTGCCGGTGGAAGAGCTGGACGGCCTGGCCGGCCAGACGGGCGCACAGCGGCGGGTGCGCGACGTGCTCGATGCCTGCGTGGCGCTGCAGATCCCGCTCGAGGCGCGCCTGCCGCCGGCGGTGCTCGCCTGGCACCAGCGCGCCTGCCGGGGGTGACGGCGGCGGCGTGCGTCCCGGCCGCGCCGGGTCGCCCGCCGGGCCTGCCGTACCGGAGCCGCTGCCTGTATCGTGTGCCGTCCTTCCGCGAGTCCCCGCGATGTCCGTCGACCGTTCCGCCGCCCCCGTCGCCGCGCGCAACGCGCACACACTCAAGCCGCGCCAGCTGATCATGATGGGCCTGGGCAGCGCGATCGGCGCCGGCCTGTTCCTCGGCTCGGGCGTGGGCGTGCAACTGGCCGGTCCTGCGGTGCTGCTGTCCTACCTGGTGGCCGGCGCGCTGGTGATCATCGTGATGCACGCGCTGGGCGAGATGGCCGCGGCGCGGCCGAACCGGGGCGCGTTCTCGGTCTACGCGGCCGATGCGCTGGGTCCGACCGCCGGCGCGACCGTGGGCTGGCTGTGGTGGGTGCAGCTGGTGATCGTGATCGCGGCCGAGGCGGTGGGCGCGGCCGGCCTGCTCGCCACCCTCTGGCCTTCGTTGTCGGTGCCGGCGCTGGCGCTGCTGTTCATGGCCGCGTTCACCGTGGTCAACCTGCTGGGCGTGCGCAACTTCGGCGAGTTCGAATTCTGGTTCGCGATCATCAAGGTCGCGGCGATCGTCGCCTTCATCCTGGTCGGCGTCGCCCTGCTGCTGGGCTGGTTGCCGGACGTGGCTTCGCCCGGCCTGTCCAACTTCACCGCGCATGGCGGCTTCGCGCCCGCCGGCCTGGCCGGGATCGGCGCGGCCCTGCTGGTGGTCGTGTTCGCATTCGGAGGTACCGAGATCGTGGCGGTGGCCGCGGCCGAGACCGAGGATCCGGAGCGCAGCGTGGCCCGTGCGATCCGCACCGTGGCCTGGCGGATCGTCGTCTTCTACCTGGGCTCGCTGAGCGTGATCGTCGCGGTGGTGCCGTGGACCAGCCCGGCGCTGAAGTCGCCGTTCGCGGCGGTCCTGCAGGCGGCCAACATCCCCGGCGCGGCCGCCGCGATCACCCTGGTGGCGGTGGTCGCGCTGCTGTCGGCGCTCAACGCCAACCTCTACGGCGCCTCGCGCATGATCCAGTCACTGGGCCAGCGCGGCGAAGCGCCGGCGGTGTTCGGCCGCAGCGATGCGCGCCTGGTGCCGGTGACGGCGGTGCTGGCCAGCGTGCTGTTCGGTTTCGTCGCCGCCGGCCTGGAACTGCTGTTTCCGGAGCGGGTGTTGCCGACCCTGCTCAACATCGTCGGCTCCACCTGCCTGCTGGTGTGGACCATCGCCCTGCTGTCGCAATGGGTGCTGCGCCGCCGCGCGGACCGTGCCGGTACCCGCCTGCCGTTCCGCATGTCGGGTTTCCCGGTGCTGACTATGCTGGCGCTGGCGATCGTGGCGCTGATTTTCGCGTTGCTGCTGGCCGGGCCGCAGACGCGGGTGCAGTTCCTGTCGATGGTGGCGTTGACTTTGGCCATCGCCACGGCCAGCGCGGTCGCCCGGCACCGGTAACGGCGCGGCCGCCCGCGCCCGCGGCGCGAGCGGCGGGTCCTGCCGTCACGCCAGCGTGCGGACCTTCGGTTCGCGCGCCCATTGCCGGGTCCTGGCCGCGGCGATGAAGCCCTTGGTGTCGGCGGCATCGACGATGCCGGCATCCTTGCCCACGTTGCCCGCCTTGAGCAGGGGCGCGGCGCCGGCGTCGTGCGCGATCGCCTTCAGGTGCGCCCAGGCGAAGGCGACGAAATCGACCGCGGCCGATTCCTTCGCCAGCTTCTTCCCGGCCGCCTCGCCGAGCAGCACCGCCACCGCGTCGAACACCACCGACGGCGTGCCGGCCAGCTGGCCATCGGCCGGTTGCTTCTTGCCGTTCGAGAGCACGGCACCGCCCAGCTTGGGCGCGACGATCTTCACCGTGGCGCCGGCCGATTCGGCGGCCTTGCGCAATGCCGCCAGCGCGGCGGCATCGCTGCCATCGTCGATCAGGATCCCGACGCAGCGGCCTTCCAGGGTCTCGCGCATGCGGCCGATGATGCGTACCTCGGGTGCGGGCGGCATCTGCGCGGGCGGCACCGCCGCCGGCGGCGCGGGCGGCACGCCGTCCATGCCCAGGCCATCGGCCACCCGCTGCGCGAGCGCGGCATCGATGTGGATCAGGTGGCCGACCATGCGCTCACGCACCTTGGCCGTCTCCACCTTGGACAGCTCGAACACCAGCGCCGAGGCCAGGTGCGCCTGCTCGGGCGCCTCCAGGCTGGTGAAGAACATGCGCGCCTGGCTGTAGTGGTCGGCGAAGCTTTCCGGGCGCACCCGGCCCTTGGCGCCGTCGTCGGGCCGGGTCGCATGGCTGCGGAAGCCGGCGCGCAGGTCGGCGCGGGGGCTGTCTTCCTGCAGCGAGCTGGGTTCGTAGTTGACCCGGCCCTTGGGCACCTGCATCTGCATGTGGCCGTCGCGCTGGTGGTTGGCGAACGGGCACCTGGGCTGGTTGATCGGGAGCTGGTGGAAGTTCGGACCGCCCAGGCGCGACAGCTGGGTGTCCAGATAGGAGAACAGCCGGCCCTGCAGCAAGGGATCGTTGCTGAAATCGATGCCCGGCACGATGTTGGCCGGGCAGTAGGCCACCTGCTCGGTCTCGGCGAAGAAGTTGTCCGGCCAGCGGTCCAGCACCATGCGGCCGATGATCTGTACCGGGACCAGCGCCTCGGGCACGATCTTGGTCGGGTCGAGGTGGTCGAACGGAAACGCGTCGGCCTCCTCCTCGGTGAACAGCTGCACGCCCAGTTCCCATTCGGGGAAATCGCCGGCCTGGATGCTTTCGAACAGGTCGCGCCGGTGGAAGTCGTTGTCGGCCGCCTGCAGTTTCATGGCTTCGTCCCATACCGTCGACTGCAGGCCCAGCCTGGGCCGCCAGTGGAACTTGACGAAGGTGCTCTGGCCCTTCTCGTCGAGGAACCGGAAGCTGTGGATGCCGAAGCCCTCGATCGTGCGCAGCGACCGCGGGATCGTGCGGTCGCTCATCGCCCACATGATCATGTGCATCGATTCGGGGGTCAGCGAGATGAAGTCCCAGAACGTGTCATGCGCGCTGGCGGCCTGCGGGAAGGCGCGATCGGGCTCCATCTTCACCGCGTGCACCACGTCCGGGAACTTCATCGCGTCCTGGATGAAGAACACCGGGATGTTGTTGCCGACCAGGTCGAAGTTGCCTTCCTCGGTATAGAACTTCACCGCGAAGCCGCGCACGTCGCGCGGGGTGTCGACCGAGCCGGCCCCGCCGGCCACGGTGGAGAAGCGGGTGAACACGGGCGTGCGCTTGCCCACTTCGGTGAACAGCTTCGCGCGGGTGTACCTGGCCAGCGATTTGTCGAGCTCGAAGTAGCCGTGCGCGGCGCTGCCGCGGGCGTGCACTATCCGCTCCGGGATGCGCTCGTGGTCGAAGTGGGTGATCTTCTCGCGGAGGATGAAGTCCTCCAGCAGGGTGGGGCCGCGCGGCGTGGCGGTCAGCGAGTTCTGGTTGTCGGCGACCACCACCCCCTGGTTGGTGGTCAGCTGCGGGCGCGACCCGCCGGCCTGCTGGTGCAGCTCGTCGCCGTTGCCGCGGGGCGCGTCGGCGGCATCGACGCCGGAACCAGGGTGTGGCCGGGTACCCGGCGGCTTAGCGGCTGACTTGGCGGCGGCGGGAGCGCGGGCGGGCTTCTTCGGGCTGGCCATGGTCGGTCCTGGTTCTCGGCGTAGGACAGGCCATGGTGGACGCCGGTTCGTTTGTTGCGCGCGCAGGCGGTGCGAAGGTGGAGTGAAGCCCGCGTCAGGCGCCGGCTCGAACCCGGGTGCAGCTGCGAGCGCCGGCGGCGCACCAGGTCACGCGTCCACGCGCAGGCGCAGGGCGTGCAGGCGCTCGTAGTCGTCGCGGCATCGGGCGGCCACCTCGGCGGCGGCTCCGGAAAGTTCCAGTGCCCGGTCCGCAGGAAGCTCGAAGCCGGTCGACTGCCACACCTGCGCATACCAGTGCGGTGCCCAGATCCCGTCGCTGTCGCGCGGTCCCGCTGGCCAGGCCAGCATACGCGGCGTGAACCCGATTCCCAGCCAGTCGCACAGCGCCCGCAGGTGCGCCTCGGGCGCGCGCAGGAAATCGCCGGCATCGATCACCGGGGGCGGCTGGCCGCGCGCGGCCAGCTCCTCGTACAACGCCACCTGTTGCGGCAGGCCGATGTCGGTCGCGGTGACGGTGGCGCGGGATTTCACGTAGGACGCCACGACCTGGCGCGGGTCCCGGATCAGGAGCACGTTGCGCAGGCCGCCGATCCAGTCGCGCCCGATGTGCGGCAGCAGGTGGTGGGTCATGTGCTTCTGGTACCAGACCGGCGCGCCGCCGGGCGCCGGGCCGAGCAGGGCGTCCACCACCTTGCGCCAGTCGGTTTCGCCGTCGGCGATGACTTCATCGCGCGCCGGGTGGTCCAGACCGGTGTGGGCCAGGTAGTGCGCATACAGCGGTTCGTCGCTGACCGCGCAGTCGCCGCGGTTTTCCCAGGCGCGCATCATCGCGGTGGAGATGTTGCGCGGGCCGGACCACATGGCCACCCGCAGCGGGGCCGCGGTCGTGTTCATGCACGCGGCCCGCGTGCGGCCACGTCCGCAGCGACCCGCTCCTGGTACAGCGCCTGCAGGCGCCTGACCATGGGGCCGCGCGCGTCCGGCCCGGCGCCGGCGTCGGACTCGGCTTCCCAGCCGATGCGGCGATGGTCGACCGTGCGCACCGGTACCACGCCGGCGAAGGTGCCGGTGACGAACGCCTCGTCGGCCCCGTAGACGTCGGTCAGGCTGAAGGACTTCTCGAATACCGGGATGCCGTTGTCCCGGCACAGGGCGATCACGTTGGCGCGGGTGATGCCGCCCAGGCAGTACTGGCCGGTCGAGGTCCACACCTCGCCCTTGCGGACGATGAAGAAGTGGGTGGAATTGCAGGTGGCGACGAAGCCGTGCGGGTCCAGCATCAGCGCCTCGTCGGCGCCGGCGCCGTAGGCCTGGATGCAGGCGGTGATGCAGTTGAGCTTGCTGTGCGAGTTGAGCTTGGGATCCTGCACGTCGGGAAAGCCGCGGCGCACGTGCACCGTATACAACGACAATCCGCGCCGGCTGCCGGCCACGGAGGCGACCTTGTACTCGGGGATGATGACGATGGTGGCCGGGCCGACGGTGACGCGCGGGTCCTGGTAGGGCGTGCTCTTCACCCCACGGGTGACCATCAGCCGCACGTGCACGCCGTCCCCGCGCATGCCGTTGGCATCCAGCGTGTCGTAGATGGCGCGGGTCAGGGCGGTCCGGTCCAGGCCGATGTCGAGCATGATCGCCTTGGCGCCTTCGTACAGGCGGTCCAGGTGCGCGTCGAGGAAGACCGGGTGCCCGCCGACCACGCGGAATCCCTCCCACACGCCGTCGCCCAGCACGAAGCCGCTGTCGAACACGGACACCATCGCTTCCCTGCGATGCTTCATCGTGCCGTTGATCGAGATCAGGATGTCGGCGTTGCGCGGGTCGTCGGCAGAATGCTGGGTACCCTGGGTCATGCGCGGTTCCTGCGGTCGAGGGGGACTCGGACCGATGGTAAACCAGTGCCTTCATTCCGCTGGCATGCGTAAGCGTGCTGCTGGCGTTTGAGTCAAAGCTACAGCTACAGCTACAGCTACAGCTACAGCGCTGGCTTCGTCCGGGGGCCGCCGTCCTACCGGGGCATGGCTTACCCCTCGGGCGGACGTCCTGTCCGTACGAGGGGCCGTGGCACATCCTTGTGCCACTTGCGCCATGCCCCGGCAGGACGGCGTCCTCGGGGGCGATTGCGGGCGCGGCTTCGGCTGAGCCAGGAAGCGGAGGCGTCGCGATCTTCTTCTTCGGAAAGCCGCAGCGGTGCTTGGGCGAAAGCGCTGGCTTCGACGGCCGGGCTTGGAAAGCTAGCCGCCAGCTTGAAGGTCGCGAGCCGGCTTCGGTGGAGGAAACGGGCCGGAGGCTGTTTCCTGCACGCCGTAACGGAGCCACGACCCCGACCCGCCCGAAGACGTGGCAATGCGCATGTGTTGCGGCAGCGGACAAGGATGTCCGCGTCGGCGCGTCGGCACACGGATGTGCCGCCGCGCCGACCGCAACACATGCGCATTGCCGCGGCTCAGCCCGGAGCTGGCGCCGCCACGCTGTTGCATTCGACCTTGCGCTTCCGATCGCCGAGCCATCGCAACGACGGAGTCGCCCGCGAAGGACACGCGACGCGGTTCGTGCGTGTGCCGCCCAAAAAGAAAGCCCCGCATTGCGGGGCTTTCCTCCTGCCACACAACCGCCAGGCTCAGGCCTCGGCGGCTTCGTCCTTGTACGCGTCCACCGGGATGCAGGCGCAGAACACGTTCTTGTCGCCGTGGACGTTGTCCACGCGGGCCACCGGCGGCCAGTACTTCTGCTGCTTCAGCGTGGTCAGCGGGAACGCCGCCAGCTCGCGCGGGTAGGAATGGGTCCACTCGCTGCCCGACACCTGCGCGGCGGTGTGCGGGGCATGCTTGAGCGGATTGTCCTCGCGGTCCAGGCGGCCGTCCTCGATCGCGCGGATCTCCTCGCGGATCTGGATCATCGCGTCGATGAAGCGGTCGAGCTCGTGCAGCGACTCGCTCTCGGTCGGTTCGACCATCAGCGTGCCCGGCACCGGGAAGCTCAGCGTGGGCGCGTGGAAGCCGAAGTCGATCAGGCGCTTGGCCACGTCCTCGGCAGTGACGCCGGTGGCCTTCTCCAGCGGACGCACGTCGAGGATGCACTCGTGCGCGACCAGGCCGTTGCGGCCGGTGTAGAGGGTCTTGTAGTGCGGCGCGAGCTTCCGGGAGATGTAGTTGGCGTTGAGCAGCGCGACCTGGGTCGCCTTGCGCAGGCCGGCCGCGCCCATCATGGCCACGTACATCCAGCTGATCGGCAGGATCGAGGCGCTGCCGAAGCTGGCGGCGCTGACCATGCCGACCTCACCGTGGCCGCCGAGCGTCTTGGGCAGGAATGGCGCCAGGTGCGCCTTCACCGCGCACGGGCCCACGCCCGGGCCGCCGCCGCCGTGCGGGATGCAGAAGGTCTTGTGCAGGTTCAGGTGGGAGACGTCCGACCCCCACTTGCCCGGCTTGGCCACGCCGACCAGGGCGTTCATGTTGGCGCCGTCGGTGTACACCTGCCCGCCGTGTTCGTGGACGATCCGGCAGATCTCGACCACGTCCTCCTCGAACACGCCGTGGGTGGAGGGGTAGGTCATCATGATCGCGGCCAGGTTCGCCGAGTGCTTCTCGGCGGCGCGGCGGATGTCCTCCACGTCGACGTTGCCGTTGGCATCGCACTTGGTGACCACGACCTTCATGCCGCACATCTGCGCCGACGCCGGGTTGGTCCCGTGCGCCGATTCGGGGATCAGGCAGATGTCGCGGTGCGCCTCGCCGCGCGAGGCGTGGTAGGCGCGGATCGCCAGCAGGCCGGCGTACTCGCCCTGCGCGCCGGAGTTCGGCTGCAGGCTGACCGCGTCGTAGCCGGTGCACTCGGCCAGCATCGCCTCGAGCTCCTCGATCAGCTGGCGGTAGCCCTGGACCTGCTCGGCCGGGGACAGCGGGTGGATCGCGCCGAATTCGGGCCAGGTCACCGGGATCATCTCGGCGGTGGCGTTGAGCTTCATCGTGCACGAGCCCAGCGGGATCATCGTGCGGTCCATCGCCAGGTCCTTGTCGGCCAGGGCGCGCATGTAGCGCAGCAGTTCGTGCTCGCTGTGGTGGGTGTTGAAGACCGGGTGGGTCAGGAACGGGCTGGTGCGGACCAGGTCCGCCGGCAACGCGTCTGCGGTGGCGGCGTCGAGCGCGTCGACGTCGACCTGCGCGCCGAACAGCGCGCCCAGGGCGACGATGTCGGCGCGGGTGGTGGTCTCGTCCAGGCTGATGCCCAGCGCTTCGCTGTCGATCTCGCGCAGGTTGATGCCGGCCTGGCGCGCCCTGGCCAGGATCGCGCCGGCGTCCACGTCCTTGACGTGCAGGGTGTCAAAGAAGCGCTCGCCCACGTTCACGCCGGCCGCGCGCAGCGCCGCGGCCAGGATCGCGGCGAGGCGATGGGTACGGCGGGCGATGCGGACCAGGCCCTCCGGGCCGTGGTAGACCGCGTACATCGAGGCCATCACCGCCAGCAGCACCTGCGCGGTGCAGATGTTGGAGGTGGCCTTCTCGCGGCGGATGTGCTGCTCGCGGGTCTGCAGGGTCAGGCGGTAGGCCGGATTGCCGGCCGCGTCCACCGATACGCCGATCAGGCGCCCGGGCATGGAGCGCTTGTAGGCGTCGCGGCAGGCCATGAACGCCGCGTGCGGGCCGCCGAAGCCGAACGGCACGCCGAAGCGCTGGCTGTTGCCGACCACGATGTCCGCGCCCCATTCGCCGGGTGCGGCGATCAGGGTCAGCGCGAGCAGGTCGGTGGCCACGGCGACCAGGCCGCCGCGCGCATGCACGGCCTCGGCCAGCGCCTTGTGGTCGCCGACGTGGCCGAAGGTGTCCGGGTACTGCAGCAGCACGCCGAAGGACTCGGCCTCCATCGCCTCCTGCGGCGTGCCCACGCGCAAGACAATCCCCAGCGGCTCGGCGCGCGTGCGCAGCACTTCCAGGGTCTGCGGGTGCACGGCGTCGTGGACGAAGAAGGTGTCGGACTTCGACCTGGCCGAGCGCTTGGCCAGGGTCATGGCCTCGGCCGCGGCGGTGGCTTCGTCCAGCAGCGAGGCGTTGGCGATCTCCATGCCGGTCAGGTCGGCGCACATGGTCTGGAAGTTGATCAGCGCTTCCATCCGGCCCTGCGAGATCTCCGCCTGGTACGGCGTGTAGGCGGTGTACCAGGCCGGGTTCTCGAGGATGTTGCGCAGGATCACCTTCGGCGTGTGGGTGCCGTGGTAGCCCTGGCCGATGAAGTTGCGGAACACCTGGTTCTTCAGCGCCAGCGCGCGGATCTTGGCCAGCGCCTCCTCCTCGGTGAGGCTGTCGGGCAGCGCGAGCGGGGCGGGCGACTTGATGCTGGCCGGCACGATCGCATCGGTCAGCGCCTCCAGCGAAGCGTGGCCGACGGTGGCGAGCATGGTTTCGATCTCGGCATCGTTGGGGCCGATGTGGCGGCCGACGAAGGCGTCGTGCTGCTCGAGCTGGCGAAGGCTGTGCCCGCGCAGGGAGGAGGTGTGCTGGGACATGGAGTCGGTCCGGACAGGGGCAGGAAGGCGCCGCGCGGTCGCGCGACGGGGTGCCCCTCTGTCCTTTTGCCTGAGAGTTTGGAAGCTGCGCGGACGAGGTCGCGGCTTCGTGCCCCTTCGGCGCCGGCGCGGCCCTGGCGGGCGGCCGGTCTCTCCAGAGTGTGTGTTCGGCGCGGTGGTATGGGAGCCTGAGCGATTACGGGCGTTTGCGCCTTCGGCAGCGGGTTGCCCCGCTTCTCCCACCGCACGCGGTGTGGGCGGGATTATACGCCGGCCGGTGCCACGCCGGCCGCGGGCGATGGCTTACCATGGCCCGCATTCAGCGCCGTCTCCGGCACCCTCGCGATCGGCGGGGGGCTGGCATGCCGGCGGGCCAGCCCGGTCCAGGAGCCGCCATGCGCATACCCGCCGTTCCACCCCATCAGGCACCCGCCTCCCGACCCGGGCACGGCGGGGTTCCGGCCGGGGTGGCGCGGGCGCGGGGTCAGGCGAACCGGGCCGCCCGGGCGCCGGGAGCGCGCCGGTGAACGGTCCCCGCGCCCCGTCGACCCGCCGCCTGGCCCTGCTGCTGGGCGGGCTGGCCATGTTCGGCCCGTTCTCGATCGACACCATCTTCCCGGCCTTCCCGCAGATGGCCGCGCAGTTCGGCGCCGACAAGCTGGCGATGCAGCAGACCATCAGCGTCTACCTGGCCGCCTATGCGCTGATGAGCATCGTCCATGGGCCGCTGTCCGATGCGATCGGCCGGCGCCGGGTGATCCTGGGCGGGCTGTCGGTGTTCATCGTCGCCTCGGTCGGCTGCGCGCTGGCGCCCGACCTGCGGATCCTGCTCGCGTTCCGCGCGCTGCAGGGCCTGTCGGCCGGCGTGGGCCTGATCGTGGGCCGGGCGGTGATCCGCGACGTGCTGCACGGCAGCGATGCGCAGCGGCTGATGAGCCACGTGTCGATGATCTTCGGCATCGCCCCGGCGATCGCGCCGATCATCGGTGGCTGGATGCTCGGCGCCGGGCGCTGGCCGCTGATCTTCTGGTTCCTGGCCGCGTTCTCGGTGCTGCTGCTGGCCAGCACCGCGCTGTGGCTGCCGGAGACCCATCCGCCGGCCTCGCGCATGCCGCTGCGGGCGGGCCGCCTGGCGCGCGATTACCTGGCCATCGCCCTGAACCCGCGCTTCCAGCGCCTGGCCGCGGCCGGCGCGTTCGGCTTCGCCGGCCTGTTCCTGTACATCGCCTCGGCACCGGCGTTCGTGATGGACCTGCTGGGCCTGGGCGAGCAGCAGTTCGCCTGGCTGTTCATCCCGACCATCGGCGGCATGACCCTGGGCGCGTTCCTGTCCGGACGCGTGGCCGGGCGCTGGCAGCCGCCGTACCAGGTCGGGGTTGGCTATGCCTGCATGGGCGTGGCGGCGCTGGCGAACGTGCTCTACAGCGCGCTGGCGCCGGCGCTGTCGGTGCCCTGGGCGGTGCTGCCGATGAGCCTGGCCGCGTTCGGCGTGGCCCTGGTGTTCCCGGTGCTGACCCTGGCGATCCTGGACATGTACCCGCGCCAGCGCGGCTCGGCCTCGTCGCTGCAGGCGTTCACCCAGCTGGTGCTCAATGCGGCCGTGGCCGGCGCGCTGTCGCCGCTGCTGAGCCAGCACGGCCTGCACCTGGCGCTGGGCATGGCCGCCTTCGTCGTCCTGGGCTGGGCGTTCTGGCGCTGGGAGGCGCGCGTGTCGCGCCGCTTCCCGCCACCGCCCTCATCGCCGACACTGGAGCCGGGCGACCAGCTCTGATCTTTTTTCCTCCGGAGTACCGCATGTCGATCCAGTCCAAGGCCCGTCGCGACGCCCGCAGGCGCAAGGCCGAGCGCGAGCGCAACCGCCGCGGCGATGCGCCGGCGATCGAGCCGCACGCCGAGTTGCGCGACCGCGACGACAACCTCCTGGCCGGGATCGTCCGCCAGTCCGGCGTGTGGGTGCTGGGCATGGACGGCCGCATCGTCGGCAGCAGCGACAGCGCCGCGCAGGTGCTCATGCTGATCCGCCGCGCCCAGCGCCTGCACGACGAGAAGGGCGTTCCGGTCAAGCTGGTCTATTCCGATGCCCTGCGTGACGAGGCCGAGCTGGAAGCGGCCGCCCACGGCAAGTCGCTGGCCGACTACGAGAAGCAGCTCGAGGACGAGATGGCCGCGGCGCAGCCGGCGACGCAGGGCACAGTGCAGTGACCGCGCTCGCGTAGGCGCCCCCCTGGTCGGCGGACGCCGCTGGATCCATGGGATCGCTGTCCAGGTCGACCGCGTCGGGTCGCCGATGAATCGGCTCCTGCATGAGGAGCGGCTGGCCAGCTCGTGTAGGAGCCCATCCTCATGGGCGACCCGACGCCGCTGGAGAGCCACGACGCCACCGCCCTGCCGACGATGCGGGATTGCCGGTGGATGGGCGCTGCGGTGGAACAGGCGGCCCGCGGCCAAAAAAAGAACGGGCGCCGCGAGGGCGCCCGTGTTGCATCGGTGGAGTGACGCTCAGCCCTGTCCGGCAGGCGCCTCCGGCGCTTGCGGGACCGCGGGAGCCTGCGGCGCGGCCGGTGCGGCCGCCGTCGCCTGCCAGCCGCACTGCTTGCCCTGGTTCTGCTGCTTGAGCCACTCCTGCAGCGGGGCGAAGTACTCCAGCACCGCGCCGCCGTCGATCTGCTCGCTGCCGGTCAGCTCCTTCAGCGTGGCCTGCCACGGCTGGCTGGCGCCGCGCGCCAGCATCGCCTGGAATTTCCGGCCCGCCTCCGGGTTGCCGTAGAAGCTGCATTCGTACAGCGGGCCGGTGTGGCCGGACGCTTCGCACAGCGACTTGTAGAACTGGAACTGCAGCACGTGCGAGAGGAAGTAGCGCGTGTACGGGGTATTGCCCGGCACGTGGTACTTGGCGCCCGGGTCGAAGAACTCCTCGCCGCGCGCGCTGGCCGGGGCCACGCCCTGGTACTTGGCCTTCAGCTCCCACCAGGCCTGGTTGTAGCGCTCCGGGGCGATCGAGCCGTCGAATACCCCCCAGCGCCAGCGGTCGATCATCAGGCCGAACGGCAGGAACGAGACCTTGGCCAGGGCCATGCGCATCTGCGCGTTGATCAGCGCCTCCTGGCTCTGGCTCTGCGCACCGACCAGGCCGATCGACTCCAGGTACTTCGGCGTCATCGCCAGCACGATGGTATCGCCGATGGCCTCGTGGAAGCCGTCGTTGGCGCCGTTCTGGAACAGCGGCGGCTGCACGTTGTAGGCCAGGTCGTAATAGATGTGGCCCAGCTCGTGGTAGATGGTGGTGAAGTCTTCCTCGTTGGGCTTGATGCACATCTTGGTGCGCACGTCGCCTTCCATGTTCATGTCCCACGCGCTGGCGTGGCAGACCACGTCGCGGTCCAGCGGCTTGATGAACTGCGTCTTCTGCCAGTAGCTCTCCGGCAGCTTGGGCATGCCCAGCGAGACGTAGAAGTCCTGCGCGCGCTCGGTCATCTGCTTGGCGACCTGCAGCTGCGCCTCGCGTTCGGCCTCGAAGCGCGCCTTGGCGTCGGCGCCCGGGCCGCGCTTGTACAGCGCCGCGCCCAGGTCCTGCTGGTACTGCTTCTCCAGCGCGCCGGTGATGTCCAGGCTGCCGGCGCCGGGGTAGGGCTGCAGCATGTCCCACAGGTTGCCCCAGTCCTGCTGCCACATGTTGCCGGTCAGGTGCGCCGGGATCAGGCCGCCGCCGACCTGGCCCTTCTCCACGCCGTAGGTCTGCTGCAGGCGGTCGCGCGCGAAGCAGTGCAGCTGCTCGTACAGCGGGCGCACCTGCTCCCAGAGGCGGTCGGTCTCGGCCGCGAACTGGTCCGGCGGCATGTCGTAGCCGCTGCGCCACATCGCCCCGGTGTTGGCATAGCCCATCTCCCTGGCGCCCTCGTTGACCAGCTCGACGAAGCGCGCGTAGTCCTGGCGCATCGGCTTGGCGATGCTGTGCCAGCCCTGCCACGCATCGAGCTGGGCGTCGTAGTCGCGGCTGGAGCGCAGCACGTCTTCGAGCTCGCCCAGCTGGCGGCACTGCTTCGCCTCGCCTTCGCCGGTGCAGTAGGTACCGGCGCCGTAGTCGCCTTCCATCTTGGCGGCGATGCTCGCCAGCTCGGACAGCTTGGCCGGGTCCTTGGGCGCGGGCATCGCGGTCATCAGCTTGAGCAGCGCCAGGGCGCGCTTGCTGTCCTCGCTCATCGGCTGGCCTTCGAACTTCTTGGCCTCCTCGATCCAGGCATTGAGCTGGGCCAGTGCACGCTCGTTGGCCTTGGCCGCCACGCGCTGGCTGTCGTCGTTGATGTAGGTCGACGACAGCCACTGCGCCGAGGTCATCTCCGGGAACGCCGCCTTGTACTCGGCGTTGACCCGGGCGACGAACTCGTCGGCGGTCTCGCCGGACGGCGCGGTGGCGGCGGGGGCGGCGGCATCCCCGGGGGTGGCTTCCTTCTTGCAGGCGGACAGCGAGAGCACGCCCGCGGCGATGGCGAGCGGGAGCAGCAGGTGGCGGTGTTTCACGTAGGGTCCCCGGTGGGCTTGCGGTGCGGGCAGGCTAGTGGCTGCACGGCCCGGTCGCAAGGGTAGGTCGCGTCCGCGCGCTCCTGGCCGGCCGCCGCCGCTCACGCCGGCGGGGTGCAGCCGGCGAACAGGTCCAGGTCCCGCTCGTAGAGCGAGGTGCGGACCTGCATCAGGCCCAGGACCGAGGAGAACAGGTTGTCGTGGTCGGCCGGCTGGGCGGCCCGTTCGCGCAGGCAGGCCAGGTCGAGCTTGCGCGCGGCGCTGAAGCCGGCCGAAAACCACATGGCCATCGGCACCCGGACCTGCTGTTCGGGCGCGATCGCCCACGGCATGCCGTGCAGGTAAAGGCCTTTTTCGCCGAGCGATTCCCCGTGGTCGGAGAGGTAGATCATGGCGGTGTCGTAATCGTCCATGCGGCCCAGCGCCTGGATGGTGCGGGCGAGGAAATGGTCGGTGTAGAGCACCGCGTTGTCGTAGCTGTTCACGATCTGCTGGCGGCTGCAGCCGCCCAGGTCCGGGGTGTCGCAGGTCGGCTGGTAGCGGCGGAACGCCGGCGGATACCGCTGGAAGTAGCTGGGGCCGTGGTTGCCGAGCGGATGCAGCACCAGCACCCGGTCACCGGGCCGGGCCCGCGCGCGCTCGGCCAGCCGCTCCAGCAGGATCTCGTCCATGCAGCGGCCGTTGGCGCACAGCGCCGGATCGGCAGCATCGTCCAGGTGGTCGATCTCCAGCGCCTCGCACACGCCCTTGCAACCGGACTGGTTGTCCCGCCACAGGGTGGCGATGCCGGCATGCTCGAGCACGTGCAGCAGCGACTGGTGGGCGCGGATGCGTGCCTGGTCGTAGTCGCGCCTGCCCCAGGGCGAGAACATGCAGGGCAGCGAGACTTCGGTCGCGGTGCCGCACGAGCGCATGTCGGGGAAGTTGACCACGCCGATCCGGGCCAGTTCCGGGGTGGTCTGACGCGCGTAACCGTCCAGGCCCCAGTTCGCCGCTCGCACCGTTTCACCCACGACGATCACCAGCAAGCGCGGCCGGCTGCCAGGACCGCGCACGATGGCGCGGGCGTCGGTGCCCAGCGGCAACCTGGGCGCACGATGGCCCGGGTCGGCCTGACGCAACGCGCGCGGCAGGCCGACCAGGAGGTTGGCTGGAGTCGCCAGGTAGCGGATCTCGCGGTGCGCGCGCAGCAGCGGGGTCAGGTCCTGCGAGGCGAGCAGGACGCCACTGGCGACCATGCCCACGGCGGTGGCCAGCAGCAGTGCCCGCCGCCGCAACGCCTGCGGCAGGCGCCGTCGCAACAGCCGTACCCGCCACAGGAGCCAGCCCGGCACCACTGCCAGGGCCAGCGGCCACAGCAGTGAAAGCGTCAGCAGTTCGCCGGCTTCCTTCGGGTCGGTGGCCAGCACGTTGCGCAGCATGTCCACGTCGAAATAGATGTGGTAGCGGTCCATGTAGTGCGCGGCGGCAAGCGCGGCCAGCAGCAGCGTGCCCAGCACGATGCGCGCGTTCCAGCGCCATACCAGCAGGCCCAGCAGCAGGCCATGGACGCCGGCCAGCAGCAGGAACAGCGCCGACGCCAGCCGCAGGCTGCCCGGGTGCACCGCCAGCGCGCTGCGCCAGAAGAGGCCGTTGCAGGCGAGGGTGAAGAACAGCGCGGCCCAGCCGATGAGCGCCTCGGTGCTCAGGGTTGGACGCGCCCGCAGGCGGTTGGCCAGCGCCGGCCAGGCCGGGCGTCGCAGCGGCCAGGTGCTCATGCCTGCACCTGCGGCGGCAGGCGGCCGGGCCGGACGCGGACGAACAGGCAGTACAGGCCGAGCGACACCACCCAGCAGATGGCGAGCGCGGCGACGTCATGGGAGAGGAAGTGCGCGCCGCGCAGTTGCTGTCCGGCGCCGAACAGCGCGCCGGCGGCCAGGCCGATGGCCAGCCCGCGCCAACGCCAGCGCGGCCGCCAGAGCAGCGCGGCGAAGTACAGGGAGACCCATGCGTAGCCTGCGCTGGCGTGGCCGGCCGGATAGCACGCCAGGCGCGGCACGCGGGCGGCGGCCAGCGCGGACGCGCCGGCGTCGTCGCGCGCACCGCCATAGCGTGCCAGATCCCAGGGACAGGCGACGTCGGTCGCGGCCTTGAGCAGCGAGACGCTGGCGCTGCCCAGCGCGCTGGCGAGCAGCAGGTAGAGCAGGGGCCGGCGCAGGGGCGCCCATCGCGGGCGGCGCAGCGCGGCCAGATTCAGGGCGAGCACCACCAGCCCGGCGAGCAGGCTGAGCCACTTGCCCCCGCGATGGATCACCGTGCTGGTCAACCAGTGCTCGCGCAGAACCCAGTGGCCGCCCTCCAGCCCGAACAGCGCGTCGGCCAGCCAGCGGTCGCCGCCGGCGCGCATCAGCAGCACGCTCGCCACCACGGCCGCCGCCAACGGCCACGCCAGGTGCCGGGCCAGGAAACAGGTGGGCAGCGTCGGCCGCGGCGCAGGAAACGGATCGGGCATGGACGACAAGGCGGCACGCGAGGCAGGGAAGGCGCGGCCATGCTGGTGGCGCCGGTGTCGGACTGCGGTCGGAGCGGTGTTGCCACCGGGTTAAGGTGCAGGCGGCGTTCATCGCGGGTGGATCGCGGCGACCGGAGTTTCCGCCGGCCTCCGACGGAATTCCGACGGCCGGAGGACTACCATGGCCCGTCGCCCCCCGGATCCGGCCATGCGGCTGCTGGTCATCGAAGACAACCGTCAACTGGTCGCCAACCTGTTCGAGTACTTCGAGGCGCGCGGCCATGTGCTCGACGCCGCGCCCGACGGCTTGACCGGCCTGCACCTGGCGACCAGCCACGCCTATGACGCGCTGGTGGTCGACTGGATGCTGCCGCGGATGGATGGCCCGGAGATGCTGCGCCGCCTGCGCGAGCAGCACCATCTGGAGACGCCGGCGATCATGCTCACCGCCCGCGACGAGTTGCCGGACAAGATCGCCGGGTTCCGTGCCGGCGCCGACGACTACCTGACCAAGCCGTTCGCGCTGCCCGAGCTGGAGATCCGGCTGGAATCGCTGCTGCTGCGCGTGCGCGGACGGCAGCAGAAGAAGGTCCTGGAAGTGGACGGACTGGTGCTGGACCTGGCCACGCTCGAGGTACGGCGCGACGGCCGCCCGCTGCACCTGTACCCGGCCTGCCGCAAACTGCTGGAGGCGCTGATGCGCGCCAGTCCCGGCGCGCTCAGCCGGGGCGAGCTGGAGTTCGCGCTCTGGGGCGATGCTCCGCCGGAGGGCGACCTGCTGCGCTCGCATATCTACGAACTGCGCCGCGTGGTCGACGGGCCGTTCCCGCACAAGCTCATCCACACACTGCCGCGGGTCGGCTACCGGCTCGCCAGGCAGGCGCCGGGCGATGGCTGAGCGCCCGCGCAGGCCGGCATCGCTGCGCCGGCGCATGGTCCTGTGGCTGCTCGCGTTCACCGCGGTGGTCTCGGTGCTGGTGTTCGCCGTGGGCATCCAGGTCCACGAGCACGCCGAGCACGCGGCGTGGCGCTCGCTGCTGGGCTCGGAACTCGCGGCGATCGAGGAGCATGCCGCGCGCGACCCGGGCTACCGCTGGCAGGACTCGGACACCTTGCGGCTGTATCGCCTGGATTCGACCACCGACCTGCCCGGGGAGCTGCGCGGGCTGGCTGACGGCCTGCACGACAACGTCCACGTGGACGGCCGCCTGAGCGCGGTCATGGTGCGACGGAGTGGGCGGTACGGACGGCTGGCGCTGGTGCTGGACATCGAGGACTTCCACGAGATGGAGTCGTTCGCCGAGCGCCTGGCGCTGTTGGGCGGCATCGTCCTGATCGTGGTCACCGGACTGGCGGCCTGGCTCGGCGTGGGCCGGCTGGTGCGGCCGCTCTCGGTGTTGGCCGAGGACATCGCCCACCTGCGTCCCGGCGCGCCGGGGCAGCGGATCGAGGTCGCGCGTGGCGGCAGTTCCGAGCTGTACGTGATCGCCCAGGCACTCAACGACTACCTCGAGCGCAATGCCCGCTTCGTGGAGCGCGAACGGGTGTTCATCACCACCGCCAGCCACGAGCTGCGCACGCCGCTGGCGGTGATCGGCGGGGCCACCGAGCTGGCGCTGGGCAACCCCGCGCTACCCGCGCAGGCACGCGCGCAGATGCAGCGGGTCCTGCGTACCGCGCAGGACGTGGAGCAGCTGATCCAGCTGCTGCTGGTGCTCGCGCGCGAACCGGCGCGGCTGGCGGCGTTGTCCGAGCCGGTCGAACTGGACGCGGTGATCCGGCAGGTGGTCGAAGACCATGCGCACCTGCTGGGCGACAAGCAGCTGGCAGTGGAGTTCGAACCGCTGGCGCCATGCACGGTGATGGCGCCGCCGGGCGTGGTCCGCGCGGCGATCGGCAACCTGCTGCGCAACGCGATCGAGAGCAGCGACAGCGGGGTCGTCCGCGTCGGCCTGTCGGCTGCGGGGGTGGCCACGATCGACGATCCCGGCCACGGCATGTCGCCCGAGGAGATCAGCGCGATCCACGCGCGCCTGGCCCGCGGCACGGGCGACGACCGTTCCGAGGGAATCGGCCTGGAACTGATCGCGCGCCTGTGCGAGCACCTGGGCTGGCGCCTGGTGTTCACCGCGCGCCAGCCGCAGGGGACCCGCGTGAGCCTGGACCTGGGGCGCTCGCGCCTTGCGTGAATGACGACGTGCGCGCCGCAGCGCCCGGCGCGTCGGCGGCCGGGGCGGCCGACCGGGCCGCGCTCAGGCCGGAAGCAGGCCGCGTTCGACCAGCCACTGCCGCGCATCGTCGGCGTCCTGCTCGAACCGCGCCGCCATGCCGCCAGGGCGCTGGCACGGGTCGGCGCGTCGCCACGCGCTGCGGCATTGCCGCTGTCCTGCGCTCAGGCCGGAAGCAGGCCGCGTTCGACCAGCCACTGCCGCGCATCGTCGGCATCCTGCTCGAACCACGCCTGCGTCGACCCCAGCCGATAGGTGTACCCCCACGCATCCATGTCCGCCATCAGCCGCGCCCGGCCCACGCCCGGCAACGAATCGGCCAGCACGATCTGCAGGTAGCAGGTGGCGTCCTCTTCGGCGACCGAGTCGGTGGCGTCGGTATGCACCGCGGCCCGGCGCTCGGGCGGCAGCACGATCAGGTGGCAGGCCTCGTGCAGCATCGAATGCACCGGCGTGTCGCCGCGGGCGAAGACCGTGGTGCCGATGATCCCGGCCTCCGGTTCGCCCCAGTAGCTGCCCGGGATCGGGTCGCCGTCGGCGACCGGTTCGAGGGTCAGCCCGTGGCGCGACAGCAGCGAGGCGGCATCGCCCAGGGCGATGTCGCGCAGGCACAGGATCGGGGGGGCGGGGGCGTCCATCGTCCGGGTTGCGCTCGCGCGCGCCGGTCGCGTGGCTGGCGGCGCTACAGGGTGGGTCGCCGGGGCGCGCGGCCCCGGCCGGCCGTCAGCCGTTGCCTTCCGGCAGGGCCACCGAGATGTCGAGCACGTCGTGGTCGCCGTCCTTGATCACGTCGACCTTGACCGCGTCGACGTCGACGTTGACGTACTTCTTGATCACCTCGAGCAGCTCGCGACGCAGCAGCGGCAGGTAGTCCGGGGCGCCGCGGCTGCTGCGCTCCTGGGCGATGATGATCTGCAGCCGGTTCTTGGCCGTGGCTGCGGTGTCTTTCTTGGCCTTCAGGAAATCGAACAGTCCCATGCTCAACCTCCGAACAGCTTGCTGAAGAAGCCTTTCTTCTCCAGGGTGGTGAATCGCATCGGCCGGTCTTCGCCGAGCAGGCGCGCCACCGCGTCGTCGTAGGCCTGGCCGGCCTCCGACTCCCCTTCCAGGATCACCGGCTCGCCCTTGTTGGAGGCATTGAGCACGTCCGACGATTCGGGGATCACGCCGACCGCCTTCAGTCCGAGCACTTCCTCCACGTCGGTGATGCTGAGCATCTCGCCGGTGGCCACGCGCGCGGGGCTGTAGCGGGTGAGCAGCAGGTGCGAGGGCACGGTCTCGCCGCCCTCGGCCCGGCGGGTCTTGGAGTCGAGCAGGCCGATGATGCGGTCGGAGTCGCGCACCGAGGACACTTCCGGGTTGACCACCACCACCGCCTTGTCGGCGAAGTACATGGCCAGGAACGCGCCCTTCTCGATGCCGGCCGGCGAGTCGCAGACGATGTAGTCGAAGCCGTCGGCCGCCAGGTCCTTGAGCACCTTCTCCACGCCTTCCTTGGTCAGCGCGTCCTTGTCGCGGGTCTGCGAGGCGGCCAGCACGTAGAGGTTGTCGAAGCGCTTGTCCTTGATCAGGGCCTGCTTGAGCGTGGCCTCGCCGTGGACGACGTTGACGAAGTCGTACACCACGCGGCGCTCGCAGCCCATGATCAGGTCCAGGTTGCGCAGGCCGACGTCGAAATCGATCACCGCGGTCTTGTGGCCGCGCTTGGCCAGGCCGATGGCGATGCTCGCGCTGGAGGTGGTCTTGCCGACGCCGCCCTTGCCGGAAGTGACTACGATGATTTCAGCCAATGGATGTCTCCTGGTGCTGCGTGCGGGGGGTGGGCGCGCCAGGCGGCGTTGCCGCCGGCGCGCCGGGGGTCATTCGAGCGCGGCCAGCTTGAGCTGGTCGTTTTCCAGCCAGATCTGCACGGCCTTGCCGCGCAGCTTCTCGGGGATATCGTCCAGCACCTTGTAGTGGCCGGCAATGGCCACCAGCTCGGCGTGGAAGTCTCGGCAGAAGATCCGCGCCTCGGCATTGCCCTGGGCGCCGGCCAGGGCGCGGCCACGCAGGGTGCCGTAGATGTGGATCGAGCCGTCGGAAATGACTTCGGCGCCGGCGCCGACGGTGGACAGCACGGTCAGGTCGCAGCCTTCGGCGTACAGCTGCTGCCCCGAGCGCACCGGGGTCTTCTGGATGCGGCCGGGGGCGCGCGGCTTTTCCGCCGGTGCGGTACGGGCGGCGGCGCGCGGGGCGGCGGCCGGTTCCGGCGCGGCGCGTGGTGCCGGCGCCGGCGCCGGCGCCGCATCGGCATGTTCGTACTGGGCGCGGAACTTGGCCAGCACCGGCAGCCCGAGCTGTTCGGCCAGGGCGTCGTTGTCGCGGGTGCCGTAGGCCAGTGCCACCGGCAGCACGCCGGCCTCGCGCAGCCCGTCGATCAGGGCACGGGCGGTGGCCTCGTCCGGGGTGCGGGCCAGGCCGCCGAAGTCGACGATCACCGCGGCACGGCCAAACAGCTTGGGCGCGCGCTGCACGCGCTCGCGCATCTCGCGCACGAGCTGGTCGACGTCGAGGGTGCGGATGCGCAGGTTGGCGATGCCGACCTGGCCGATCTTCAGTTCGCCCGCCTGTTCGTAGTCGTTCGCCGCCACCGCCACGTCAGGTACCCGTCGCACGGCTGTCGCGCGGCTGGCGCTGGCGGGGACGGCCGACCCAGGGCAGGTCGGGCAGGGCGTCGCCGTAGGTCTCGTGCACCCACGGATAGCTGCACAGGGTCTTGGTCATCATGCTGGCGCGCACGTCCACGTCGGGCATCACGTTCTGCCCGGCCTCGTGGAAGCCGAAGCTGCCATGGAACAGCAGCGCCGGGTCGGCGCCGTGGTCGAGGAACACCTCGCAGCACAGCTGCGGGTAGCGCAGCTCGGCGTAGCTCTGCACGTCGGCGTAGAACGCACGGCCGACACCGCCGCCGCGGCGCCGGCTGGCGACCACGATCCGGTCGATGTAGAAGAAGTGCGGGTAGCGGGCCTTGAACCAGGCGAAGTTGCTGCTGTCGTGGTCGCTGCCGCTGCCGAAGCCGACCAGGAAGCCGGCCAGGTTGCCGTCGCGCTCGGCGACGCGGAAGTACTCGGCCTGCTCGTAGAACGCGCGCAACCGGGCCGCGTCCAGCGGCAGGATCGCCGAGCCGGCATTGTTGTTGAGCGCCAGGACCGAATCCAGCTCGTGTTCGCGCACGTCGCGGATGACGATGGACATGGGGGTAAAGCCGACTCCAGTAGGACAAAACCGGCCGGCGGCGCGGCCGGGCGGGATTATCGCACGGGGGGGAAGCCCCCGCGAGCAGGCATGACTTCCGTCCGCCGCGGCCGGGCGGGCGGGCCCGTAAGATGCGGTCATGTTCGGACGCCTCAGCCATACCCGCCTGCTGCGCTACGCCGGCCTGTTCACCTGGGCGATGGTGGGCGTGCCGCTGGTGTACTCGCAGTACGTGCCCGCCGACGGGGGCGAGGAACTGGCCAGCCTGGGCGCGCGTGCGATCTGGCTGTTCGCCTGCTACCTGGGCTTCGGCGCCTGCTACTGGTGGCTGACGCGCGGGCTGGGCCATGCCGCGGGCAGCTGGATGGACCGGCTGCTGCTGCTGGTGCTGACCGTGTTCGCGCTGGCGGTGAGCTACTTCAACGGGTCCGGCCTGGGCAGCATCCTGCTGATGGTGGCCGCCGGGGTGATCCCGTGGCTGCTGCCGGCCGGGTCGGGCGTGGTCCTGCTGCTGCTGAGCCAGCTGGCGGTGCTGCCGATCTATTACACCGTGTTCCGGATGCCGCTGTTCGAGGCGTTGATGCAGTCGCTGCTCTACGCCGGCTTCTCGATGTTCATCTACGTGACCAGCCTGGTCGCGCGGCAGCAGGCCCAGGCCCGCGACGAGCAGCGCCGGCTCAATGCCGAACTGCGCGCCACCCGCGCGCTGCTGGCCGAAAGCGCGCGGGTCAACGAGCGCACCCGGATCTCGCGCGAGCTGCACGACCTGCTCGGCCACCACCTGACCGCGCTGAGCCTGAACCTGGAAGTGGCCAGCCACATGACCCAGGGCCGGGCCCAGGAACACGTGCGCCAGGCCAACACCCTGGCCCGGCTGCTGCTGACCGACGTGCGCGAGGCGGTCAGCCAGCTGCGCGATTCCAGCGGCGGCATCGACCTGGCCGCCGCCCTGCGGCCGCTGGCCGACCACGTGCCGTCCCTGGACATCACCCTGGAAGTGGAGTCGCCGCTGGCCATCGACGACCCCGAGCGCGCCCACGTGATGCTGCGCTGTACCCAGGAGATCATCACCAATGCCGTCCGCCACGCCGGCGCGCGCCACCTGCGGATCCGGGTGCGGCGCGAGTCGGGCGCGGTGGTGCTGGAGGCCGTCGACGATGGCCAGGGCGCCGACGGGCTGGTTCCGGGCAACGGCCTGCGCGGCATGCGCGAACGGGTCCAGCAGTGCGGCGGTACCCTCGACATCCAGACCCGGCGCGGCGAAGGTTTCCGCCTGCGCCTTTCCATTCCCGTCTCCACCCCGGCCCACCCGGCCATCGAAGGAGCGCTTCCATGATCCGAGTCTGCCTGGTCGACGACCAGACCCTGGTCCGCCAGGGCATCCGTTCACTGCTGGCGCTCGATGGCGGCATCGAGGTGGTCGCCGAGGCCGGCGACGGCCGCCA
Source organism: Pseudoxanthomonas sp. Soil82 (assembly GCF_040446535.1). Classification (NCBI taxonomy): domain Bacteria; kingdom Pseudomonadati; phylum Pseudomonadota; class Gammaproteobacteria; order Lysobacterales; family Lysobacteraceae; genus Pseudoxanthomonas; species Pseudoxanthomonas sp. Soil82. Next base: position 564,711 of record NZ_JBEAAK010000002.1, on the reverse strand, counting down.
GGCGGTCGAGATGATCCCCCAGGTCAAGCCGGACGTGGTCCTGATGGACATGCGCATGCCGGCGATGTCGGGCCTGGAGGCGCTGCAGGTGCTGTCGCGCCAGGAGCAGCTGCCGCCGACGATCATCCTCACCACCTTCGACGACGACCAGCTGGTGCTGGCCGGGCTCAAGGCCGGGGCCAAGGGCTACCTGCTCAAGGACGTGTCGCTGGAGCAGCTGGTCGGGGCGATCCGGACCGTGGCCGAGGGCGGATCGCTGGTGCAGCCGGCCGTGACCCAGCGCCTGCTGTCGGGGCTGGAGCACATGCGCAACGACTTCGTCAGCCTAGACCGCCCGGACCCGCTGACCGACCGCGAGACCGAGATCCTGAGGCTGATGGCCAGCGGCTTCTCCAACAAGGAGATCGCCAACTCGCTGGGCGTGGCCGAGGGCACGATCAAGAACCACGTGTCCAACATCCTGTCCAAGCTGGGCGTGCGCGACCGCACCCGCGCGGTACTCAAGGCCTTCGAGCTGCAGCTGGTCTGAAGGCCAGGATGCCCGGCCCACCGCAGCGCGGCGGGCGTTCGCGGGCGCGCGAGCCGGCGGCTCGCAAACGGCGCCCGCTCACCCTGAGCAAGCTCGGCGTGCGCGACCGCACCCGCGCCGTCCTCAAGGCCTTCGAGCTGCAGCTGGTCTGAGTGGCAGGATGCCCGGCCCACCGCAGCGCGGCGGGCGATCGCGGGCGCACGCGGCGGCTCCCGGGCAGCGGCCGGGATGTCCCGTCGATCGCCGCGCGTACGCGAGCGTATCCCGGGGCCCGAGGCCGTTCAGCGCCTGGCCGGCAAGCGCGGGAACCCGGTGCCTACGCAGCCTGTCCCATGGGGACATCGGGCCACGCCCGGTGTAAGAATTTCGTTCACGTCGTGGCCGGGTCACCTGGCCGGCTGCGCGCGGGCGGCGAAGCCTGTTAGGATTCGCGGCTCGCCTTGTCAATTTGCCGTGGATTCGGCCCCGGAGACTCCTGCATGACCCGCATTTACGAGTTCCTGATCGCCTTGGGCATCGTGGCTGTTCTGGCCCTGGTGATCGGCCTTGTCCTGCCTTCGCACCGCCATATTTCCGAGAGCGTCGAAACCAACCGCAAGATGACCATCGTGTACGACACGGTGAACAACCTGCGCCGCTTCAAGGACTGGAACCCGCTGGTCCTGCGCGACCCGCAGATGCAGCTGAACGTCACCGGCCCCGAAGCCGGCGTCGGCGCGCGCCTGGACTACGTGTCCAACGAGGGCCGCATCGGCAAGGGCAGCTGGGAGATCGTCGACAGCGTCCCGAACGAGAAGGTCGTGATCAAGGTCGAGGACCCGGCGCGCGGCGACGACAAGACCGTGCAGTTCCTGCTGGAGCCGACCGGCAAGAACAACCGCAACGTCAAGATCACCCAGACCTATGACGTCGACTACGGCTGGAACCTGCTGGGCCGCTATGCCGGCCTGTACGTCAGCCGCCACGTCGGCGACGACATCAAGCTCGGCCTGGGCCGCATGTCCAACATGCTCGCCTCGGTGCCGAACTTCGACTACCGCGCCGAGGGCGTGCCGCTGACCGGCCTGAAGATCGTCGACGTGCCCGCGCTGGACCTGCTGGTGGTCAACGCCGGCAACATCGACCGCAACAACGAGGCGATCAAGCAGTCGATCAAGAACAACCAGGAGTGGATCAAGCGCACCCTGGAAGCGAACCCGGGCTTGGAGGCCGCCGGTCCGGTGCGGATCATCACCACCGACTTCGGCGCTGAGAAGTACGCGTTCGACGTGGCCGTGCCGGTCCGCCGCAAGGTCGCCGAGGCCCCGCAGGCCCCGCTGGCCGGCGAGCCGAAGGACCCGGAGACCGACACCCCGGCCGAGGACGTGGCCGTGCAGCTGGCCGCCGAAGGCGAGCCGCTGAAGGTCACGGTGCCGGCGGGTGCCCCGGTCGAGTACATCCGCACCGAGCCGCGTCGCGCCGCGTTCGCCTCCTACACCGGCTACATGGCCGAGCTGGATGCCGCGCGCAGCTCGCTGCGTGCCTGGGCCGTGACCCACGGCTACGAGGTCACCGACCGTCCGTACGAAATCTGGAAGGGGGGCGTCGACAAGTCGTTCACCGCCGAAGGCACGTACGACATCTACTGGGCGATCAAGTAACCGGTCGCCGGCCCTGGCCGGCGCGGCTACCGGATCCCGCGAACGAGCGCCGCGCAAGCGGCGCTTTTTCGTTTAGGCTCGCGCCAGCGGCGCAGTTGCGCCGTGGAGGAAAGCCGATGGCGTGGCGGGACGGTGGACGAACAGGGGCGTGGCTGGCCGCCGCCGGTGCGGTGCTGGCGGCGCTGGCGGTCGGCCTGTCGGCCTATGCCGCCCATGGCGTCGCCGACGCGCATGCGCGCGGCAACCTGCAGCTCGCGAGCCTGTATGCGTTCGGCCATGGCATCGCGCTGGCCGCGCTGGCGCCGGCCGCCGCGCGGCGCGTGCCGCTGCTCGCGCTGGCAGGCCTTCTGGCCGGTACGTTGCTGTTCGCCGGCAGTCTCACCTTCGCCGCGCTGCTGGGCTGGCCGACCCGGTTGGCGCCGTTGGGCGGCACCGTGTTGATGGCCAGCTGGCTCCTGTACGCGGTCGGCGTGGCGAGGCGCTGACATGCCGCGCCACGCCCGAGGCTTCGACGTGGAGGCCGCCTACGACCACCTCTCCCGTCGCGACCGCCGGCTCGGCGCATGGATGAAGCGGCTCGGCCCGTTGCCGGCCGAACCGCGCTGGCGCAAGCCCTTCGACCCGGTCGATGCCCTGGCCCGCGCGATCCTGTTCCAGCAACTGTCCGGCAAGGCGGCGTCAACCATCGTCGGCCGGGTCGAAGCGGCGATCGGAAGCAGCCGGCTGCACCACGATACGCTCGGTCGCATCGACGATGCCGCACTGCGTGCCTGCGGGGTGTCGGGCAACAAGACCCTCGCGCTGCGCGACCTGGCCGCGCGCGAATCGAGGGGGGAGATTCCCGACCTGCGCCGCATGGCCACCATGCACCAGGACGAGATCGTCGCCGCGCTGGTGCCGGTGCGGGGCATCGGCCGCTGGACGGTGGAGATGATGCTGATGTTCCGCCTCGGACGGCCGGACGTGCTGCCGGTGGACGACCTGGGCGTCCGCAAGGGCGCGCAGAGGGTCGACCGGCTGGAGGCGATGCCGACGCCGAAGGAGCTGGCCGCGCGCGGCGAGAAGTGGGGGCCGTACCGGACCTATGCCAGCCTGTATCTGTGGCGGATCGCTGACTTCGCCGCGGAGGCGAAGGCGCCGGTCAACCGCTCGCAGGACTGACCTCAGCGGCGAAGCGACATCCGCAGCAGGGTGTCGTCGTGGCGCACGTGGTGGTGGTAGAGCGCCGCCAGGGCGTGCAGTCCGACCAGCCAGTAGCCGGCGACTGCGATGCCCTCGTGCCAGCCTTCCAGGCGTTCGGCCAGGGCATGGTTCTCGGCAACCAGCAGCGGCAGCTGCAGGCCGGCGATCGACGGCGCGTGGCCTTCGGCGTTGAGCAGCAGGTAGCCGATGACCGGCATCGCCAGCAGCAGGCCGTACAGCGCGAGCGCGACGGCCGCGGACAGGAACGACTGCCACGCAGGCGGGCGTGGCGTGATCGGCGGGGGCCTGCCGGCCAGGCGCAGGCCCAGGCGCACCCACGTCAGGGCGAAGACCGACAGGCCGAGGAAGTAGTGCGCCGTCTTGATCGCTTCGCGCGAAGCGCTTCCGCGCGGGAACAGGCCGCGCAGCTCCATCGTGGCGTAGACCGCGGCCAGCAGCAGCACGGTGAGCCAGTGCAGGACGACCAGGCGGCGAGGAAAGCGGGCAGCTGGAATCGGGGGCATGGTCGTGTCCAAGAGTCGCCTCTGCCGAGTATCGGCCGCGGTCCGGCGGTGGGCCTTGATCGTGGTCAAGGGAGCCGGCGGCCATCCCCGTGCGGACGCGGCCGCGACGGGCGACCGTCTTGCCGACTCAGCGATCGCGGCCGCGGAACCGCCAATGCCAGGGTTCGTAGACGATGCCGTGCGGGTTGTCGCGCGGGTAGCTGAGCGAGAACCCGTGCCTGGCCGCGTGTTGCGACAGCCAGGCGAACGCCGGGGTGGTCTCGAACGATTCCTCGGCCGGCGGTTCGCCCGGCGTGCCGATGTCGAGCGCTTCGCCGCCATGGTGCTCGCTGTAGCCCGGCGCGGCGTTGACCTGCAGGATCTCCGCCACTTCCAGTCCGCGGGCGCGTTTCCGCTCGAAGATGCCGAGCTGGTAGTCGTGGCTGCGGTAGCCGGAGATGGCCTCCAGCGCGATTCCGCCCGCGGCAGCGTCGCGCCGCATCGCCTGCCAGGCGCGCGCCGCGGCCGGGGCCAGCCACAGCGGGCGGCGGTAGCGGTCGAAGCCGGCCAGCAGCAGCCACTCCGGCTCGGCGACCAGCGCCAGTCCGGTGCGGCGCGCGTACGCGCCATCGATGCCCAGCGCCGCCAGCCGGTCTTCCAGGCCGTGCAGCGGCATGTCCCGGGGGGGATGCGCCGGGCCGCGGGCCGGGCCCGGGGCGTCGAGCAGGTCGAGGGCCGCGTCGATGCCCGGTTCGCGGGCCAGCCGCGGCACCAGCGGCCAGAGGCCTTCGTCCAGCACCGCGGCCAGGTAGCGGCCATCGCGCTTGCGTCGCAGCACCTGGCGGGCGCGGGACAGCGCGCGCGCGTCGGCGTTGCCGCGCGCGCGCAGCAGCCCGGCCGGCCACAGCTCGATCGCGGCGGTATTGAGCAGGCGGGCCTGGAGCGGGGCGAGGGGCGTGCGCATCGTGGCGGCAGGTTAGCCGCGTCCGGAGTGCATCGCCAGTTCGCGCAGCCGTGCCAGCAGCGCGGCCGGGTCGGCCGGTTCGATCAGCAGGTCGTGCCTGCCGCTGCCCGGCAGCCACAGCTTGCGCCGGCCATCGGTGATGGCGACGAAACTGCGGCGGCGGTTGCGCAGCAGGAACCAGCCGCTGTGGAAACCGGGGATCGAGAAGCCGTTGGTCTTGAGCGTGGGTTTCAGCTCGGTGCGTTCGTCCAGGTCCACCACCCGCGCCTGGTCCAGCTTCAGTTCCGCCAGCGGCGTGGTGCAGCGGTAGAAGGACGAACGGACCTCCAGCGCGTCGGCGGAGACACGCAGGGCTTGCCGCTGCATGGAGCGCGCCAGCACCCACCACAGCGCGCCGCACAGCAGGACCAGTCCGCCGAGGACCAGCGCCACGGTCAGGGGCACGCTGCCGCCGACCAGGCTGGTCGCGCTGCCGGTCAGTACTGGAATTGCCAGCGTGGCGGCGGTGAGCACCAGCGGCAGCAGCAGGCAGAGCGTGAACAGCCAGGCGCGTGCGCGGGGGCCCGGGGGCACGAGTTGGAACCGAGGTTCGGCGACTGGACTCATTGCGGGACTCCCGGCGCAATCGAGGAACGGATGGAGGGAAGCAGCGGGGCCGTCATCGCCGGGGAAGGTACGCCACGCGAAAGTCAGCGCAGCGCCAGCGCGAGGCCGGCGAGCAGGGTGCAGGCCGATGCGGCCACGAGGGCGATGAGCAAGGGCCGTGCGCGCGGACCGAACCGGCGCTCGATCAGGTGGACGATGTGCAGCATGTGCGTTTCTCCGTCAGGCTTCGCGCTTGAACACCGCCAGCAGCGCCATCATCGGGCCGGGCGATACGATCTGGACCAGTTCCCAGCCCAGCTGTCCCTGGCGCACCAGGGCTTCCTGCAGTACTTCCTGCTTGAACGCGCCCATCAGGCTGGGCTTGACCTCGATCACCTGGTACTGCCAGCGCATGCTCACTCCTCCGTTTCACCGTTGCCGCCCGGCTTCGGCAGCCGGCCTGCCTTGCGCAGCGCGTCGCGCAACACGTACTCGATCTGCGCGTTGAGGCTGCGCAGCTCGTCGTCGGCCCAGCGCTGCGCCGCCGCCAGCACCTCGGCGTTGATTCGCAGCGGATAGGCCTTCTTCTCCGCCATCGCCTAGCGCCTCGTGCCGCCGCGGCGCAGGTGCAGCACCATCGACACCGCCAGCGCGTTGACCGCCACCACCATCGCCACCACCACCGCGACCTGCGCGGCCTGTCGGCCGGTGGCGAAGTACAGGCCGACCGCGCCGGCGAGGATGGACAGGGCGATCAGCGCCCAGCGCAAGGCGGTGCCGCGACCGTGCGCGTCGTCCGCGCGGGCATGCCAGGCGGCGATGCCCAGCGCGGGCAACCCGGTCACGGCGACGATCAGCGGCACCAGCGCGTCCACGGCAGGCCGCCTCAGTACAGCGAGCCGGCGTTCAGGACCGGCTGCATGCCACGGTCCCCGCACAGCACCACCAGCAGGTTGCTGACCATCTGCGCCTTGCGCTCCTCGTCCAGCTGGACCACGCCGTTCTTCTGCAGCTCGTGCAGGGCCATCTCGACCATGCCCACGGCGCCGGCCACGATCCGCGTGCGCGCGGCGATCACCGCGTTGGCCTGCTGCCGCTGCAGCATCACCTGGGCGATCTCCGGGGCGTAGGCCAGATGGCTGATGCGCGCCTCGATCACCTCCACGCCGGCCGTGCCCAGGCGCTCGGCGATCTGCGCCTGCAGGTGGTCGGAGATCTCCTGCGGATGGCTGCGCAGCGCGGTCTGGCCCTCGTCGTGCTGGTCGTAGGGGTAGCTGGCGGCCATCGCCCGCAGCGCCGACTCGGACTGGATATGGACGAAGTTCTCGTAGTCGTCGACGTTGAACACCGCCTCGGAGGCGTCGACCACCTGCCACACGATCACCGCGGCGATCTCGATCGGGCTGCCGTCCAGGTCGTTGACCTTGAGCTTGCCGCTCTCGAAGTTGCGCACGCGCTGGCTGACCTTGCGCTTGGAGTAGAAGGGGTTGTTCCAGCGCAGGCCGGCTTCCTTGACCGTGCCCACGTACTTGCCGAACAGGCTCAGCACCGCCGCCTGGTTGGGCTGGATCGAGTACAGGCCGGTCAACAGCAGGATCACCAGCAGGACCAGGAGTCCGGAGGCGGCCACCCGCATGCCGCTGCCCGGCGCGCCACCGGCGCCCATGCCGGTGAAGAACAGCCAGGCCGCCGCCGCGCTGGCGAGCAGGGCCACGATGAGGACGGGAATGCCGGGCAGGGAACGGATCGGAAGCTCTTTCATGGCGGGTCTCCTGGGTCGCAAGAAAAAGATATCATTGTGATATCAGTTGTCAATGGTCCAGGGAGGGCCCGGGCTGTCGTAGAGCGGGGCTCGCCCCGCTGCGACCACGACGAGGAAACCGCGCAGAAGCCCGCGCAGGGCGGGGGCAGGTGATGGAGCGGCCGACCCGTGGAGCCGGGCGGGGCAGCGGGACAGGCCCCGCTCTACACTGTGCGGCCCTCTCTCGCCTCGACGCCGCCCATGGTCCGCATCGGAACCCCGCTGTCCCCCCACGCCACCCGTGTCCTGCTGCTGGGGTCCGGCGAGCTGGGCAAGGAAGTCGCCATCGAGCTGCAGCGGCTGGGGGCGGAGGTGGTCGCCGCCGACCGTTACGCCGACGCGCCGGCGATGCAGGTCGCCCATCGCAGCCACGTGCTGGACATGCTCGACACCTTCGCGCTCCGCGACCTGATCGCGCGCGAGAAGCCGGACCTGATCGTCCCGGAGATCGAGGCGATCCACACCGAGACCCTGGTGCAGCTGGAGACCGACCACGGCCAGAAGGTCATCCCGACCGCGCGCGCCGCGCGCCTGACCATGGATCGCGAGGGCATCCGCCGGCTGGCCGCCGAGACCCTGGGCTTGCCGACCTCGCCCTACCGCTTCGTCGACACGCTCGAGGAGTACCACCAGGCGATCGCGCTGGTCGGCCTGCCGTGCGTGGTCAAGCCGGTGATGTCGTCCTCGGGCAAGGGCCAGAGCACGGTGCGGGTGCCGGAGGAAATCGATGCGGCCTGGGAATACGCGCAGACCGGCGGCCGCGCCGGCGCCGGCCGCTGCATCGTCGAGGGCTTCGTCGACTTCGACTACGAGATCACCCTGCTGACGGTGCGCCACGCCGGCGGCACCTCGTTCTGCGAGCCGATCGGCCACCTGCAGCGCGATGGCGACTACCGCGAGAGCTGGCAGCCGCAGCCGATGTCGGCCACCGCGCTGGAGCGCGCGCAGGCGATCGCCAGGGCGATCACCGACGACCTGGGCGGCTGGGGCCTGTTCGGCGTGGAACTGTTCGTGAAGAGCGACCAGGTGTGGTTCTCGGAAGTGTCGCCGCGCCCGCACGACACCGGCCTGGTGACCCTGGTGTCGCAGGAGCTGAGCGAGTTCGCGCTGCATGCGCGCGCGATCCTGGGCCTGCCGGTGCCGGTGATCCGGCAGAGCGGCCCGTCCGCTTCCTGCGCGCTGTTGGCGCATGGGCACGGCGTGCCGGTGTTCTCCGGCATCGACACCGCCCTGCAGATGCCGGACACCCAGTTGCGCCTGTTCGGCAAGCCGCGCGTGGAAGGCCATCGCCGCGTCGGCGTGACCCTGGCCCGCGCCGGCGACATCGACGCGGCGCGGGCCATCGCCCGCGATGCGGCCGCGGCGATCGGGATCGAGGTGCGGATCGACTGAGTCGCGGCCGGCCGCCGTCGCTGTTGTAGGAGCCGATTCATCGGCGACAGGGCGGGTTGGGAGCGAGGCAGCCTCCCGTGCCGGCGGCATCGGGTCGCCGATGAATCGGCTCCTACAAGGCCAGGTCGACCCAGACCAGGTGGTGGTCGCTGCCGTCGGCGATGGCCGCGGCCGGATCGTCCGATCGCGGCCAGAACACGCCGCTGCCGCGCAGTTCGAAACCGGTGGAGGGCAGCACGTAGTCTAGCCGCATCGCGCCGGCCCGGGGGCCGAAATCGCCGGTGACATGCTCGCCCGCGCCGCGCCGGGCCAGTCCCTGCTCGGCGTAGGCGCGCGCCTTCTGCGCACCGCCTTCCGAGCGCGGCGTGGCCATGCGCAGCACGCGCGGGTGCTCGAGCAGCTCGACGATCGCGTCATGGTGGCCGTCGCCATCGACCGGATCGTTGTTGAGGTCGCCGGCGATGACGAAGCGCGCGTCGGCCGGCAGCCCACCGCAGCGGCCCGCGTCGTCGCACAGCCACGCCGCGTTGCCGGGCGAGAGGTATTCGCGCCACAGGCGGATCTCGTCCGCGTTGCGCGCGCCGTTGCGGTCCTCAGGCCCGTCGAACACCGGCGGGGTCGGGTGCGACACCAGGAAGTGCACGATGCCGCCCGGCGTGCGCACCGGCACATCCCAATGGGACTTCGACGACAGCCGCAGCTGCTCCCAGACCGCATCGTCGTGCCAGGGCTTGCCGGTCTTCGGGTCGAGCGGACGGCGCGCGCCGGGCATCGCCGCCCAGCGCAGCCTCTGGAACGTGCGTACCTGGCCGGCATCGATCGGATACTTCGACAGCACAAGCATGCCGTACTGGCCCGGGTGCAGGCCGTAACCCCAGGCGTCGTTGCCGCGGTCGCGACCGTCGCCGCCGACCGTGCCGTTGCGGTCCAGGTCCAGCCCGCTGGGTACGCCGGTATTCACCGCGGCGAAATAGCGGTACGGATAGTGCAGCGCCGCGCCGCCGCCGGGCTGCGGCAGCGCGAGGTAGTCGCGCTGGAACAGGTCGGCCGCCTCGCCCGCCGGGTCGTAGTCGAATTCGTTGAGCAGGACCAGGTCCGGGCGCACCTGCTGCAGCACCGCGGCGATCTTGCGCGCGCCCGCGTCGCCGGCCTGCAGCCGCCGCACCACCCCGCCGTCGGCATCGTCGTAGAGGGAGGTGTTGTAGGTGGCCACGCGCAGGGTGGCGGCAGCCTGGCCGGGGCCGTCGGCATCGTGGCTGGCGCAGGCGGAGAGCATCAGGGCGATGACCGGGAGCAGGCGGCGGACGGCAGTGTGCATGCGTCCGATTCTGGCACGCGCCGATGACGGCGCGGGTGTTGTCGCAGGAGCCGGGTCATCGGCGACCCGATGCCGTCGGCACAGGCGACCCTCTCGGGATTCCGATGCCCGGGCCGCCCATGAAGATGGGCCCCTACAGGCGGAACCGCCGCCATTGCCTGCCGTCGAATGCTTCCAGCGGCTGGAAGCGGCGCTTGTAGTCCATCTTGCCGTGGCCGTCGATCCAGTAGCCCAGGTACAGATGGTCGAGCCCTTCGCGCCGGGCCCATTCGATCTGGCGCAGGATCGCCAGCGTGCCCAGGCCGCGTTGCGCCAGTTCCGGCTCGAAGAACGTATACACCGCCGATAGCCCGCGACCGACGCGGTCCGTCACCGCCACCGCCAGCAGCCGGCCCGGGCCGTGGTCGCCGGCCAGCCGCATCTCCACGAAGCGCGTGTCGGACCAGCTGCCGACCAGGAACTGGTCGAACTCGACGGTGCCGTGGCCATCCATGCCGCCATCGCGATGGCGTGCGGCCAGGTAGCGCTGGTACAGCTCGAAATGCTCGGCGGTGCGCCGCGCCGGCGCGATCCGCGTCTGGATGTCGGCATTGCGTGCCAGGCAGCGGCGCTGGCTGCGGTCGGGCTCGAAGGCGGCCACCGGGATGCGCACGGCCACGCAGGCGCGGCATTGCGCGCAGTGCGGCCGGTAGACCAGGTCGCCGGAGCGGCGGAATCCCCAGTCCAGCGCCTGCGGGTAGATGTCCGGCAGGCGCGGGTCGCGCGGGTCGAGCACGAGGTCGCGCGCGCTGCGCTCGGGCCAGTAGCCGCAGGCATGGCCACCGGTCTGGAACAGGCGCAGGTCGTCGGTCGGGGTGGAGTCGTTGCCCATGGCGGTGCCGTCGGATGGCCGCAGCATACCCCCGTGCCCGGCGCAGGGGTACGCGCGTGGACATCGCCGGCCGCCGGCTGAACGACGCCGCAGGCCGGTCAACCGGCGCGGCGCGGCGGCGTTCTCCTTGCGTGGCCAACGAGGTCCACGACCTTTGGAGATCCCCGTGAAGAAGACCCCACTCCTGCTTGCCGCCGCGTTGCTGGCTGCGACCACTGGCGCCGCGCTCGCCCAGGCCGATGCTCCCGCCGCCCCGACCAAGGCGCGCGCGCCGCTGGACACCAACCAGGATGGCGTGATCGATCGCACCGAGGCCGCCGCGCATCCGCGCCTGGCCGCGCGGTTCGACGCCCTGGACAAGAACAAGGACGGCAAGCTGGCCGGCGACGAAATGCCGCGCCGCGGCCAGCGCGGTCCGGGCGGCCATCCCTTCGCCGAACTCGACAAGGACAAGGATGGCCGCGTCAGCAAGGCCGAAGCCGCCGCCGACCCGAAGTTCGCCGAGCGCTTCGCGAAGATGGACGCCAACCAGGACGGATTCGTCGACAAGGCCGACCGCGAGCTGGCCGGCAAGCAGCGCCGCGATGACTGGTTCGAGGCCGCCGACAGCAACAACGACGGCAGCCTCAGCAAGGCCGAGTACGACGCCGCGCATGCCAAGCGCAACGGCGAAGGCCACAAGCACGGTCGCTGGGGCCGCGCTGCGCCGCCGGCGAAGGACGCAGCCGCGCAGTAAGTGGCGTCGCAACGTAGAGCCGGGCTTGCCCGGCTTTGCGTGGTGGAACGGCCGCGAAGGGCAGCGGGGCGAGCCCCGCTCTACGCGTGCCGCGCGGCCGCGAAGCGGCGTGCGTCAGCCGACCGGGGGTGGGGAAATCCGCACGCGGACCTCGTCCTCCTCCTCCTCGCCGATGCCATTTTCCCAGGCCGGCGTCATCGCACTGTCCGGCGTCGCCGCCGGGCGAGCTCCGCTCTACGGGCGCTGCAGGCAGGGCGCGACCGCCCGGCGTTGCAACGTAGAGCCGGGCCTGCCCGGCTTGGCGTCATGGAATGGCCGCAGGGAGCAGCGGGGCGAGCCCCGCTCTACGGGCGCCAGCGCAGCGGCGTGCGTCAGCCCGCCGGGGGTGGGGAAATCCGCACGCGGACCTCGTCCTCTTCCTCGTCGCCGGCGCCGTCTCCATCGGCAGGCGGCGGCGCGCGATCCGGCGTCGCCGCGGGTGCCGGCAGTGCCTGCGGCGCGGCGGGTGGTCCGCGGTGACGACCCAACCAGATGAACATCGCCACTGCGGCGATGAGCAGCAGCAGGCCGATGCGCACGCGCCAGGCCCAGCGGTTGGCGCCGCCTTCCTCGAAGCGCGACGGCAGTGCCTGGGTCGCCGGGGTCGGCAGCCCGGAATAGGAACGGGTGGTCGCCAGCAGGCCCGCCTCGCGCAGCAGTTCGCGCGCACGCGGCTGGTCCTCCGGCTTGCGCACCCACACCGCCGGCTGCTGGTTGGCGGGCACCGGTTCGGAATAGCTGAACTGGCCGCGGCGCTTGCTGCGGTACGAACGCGGGTGGCTGATGTATGTGCCGATGCCCGCTTCCTCGAGCAGGCGTGCGACGCCTTCGACGGTTTCCAGGCGCTGGCTGGTGAAGATCTGCCGCATCGGTCAGTCCTGCGCCGGGACGGCGCGCGCGCTGGCCGGGTCGGGCACCACGCGGATCAGGCCCTCCTGGGCGGTGCTGGCGACCAGCCGGCCCTGGCGGTCGAACACCTGGCCGCGCGCCAATCCGCGCGAGCCCTGCGTGCTGGGGCTGTCGAGCGAATACAGCAGCCACTCGTCGGCGCGGAACGGACGATGGAACCACAGCGCGTGGTCGAGCGAGGCCATCTGCACGTTGGGCGTGTAGTAGCTGATCCCGTGCGGGAACGTCGCCGTGCCCAGCAGGTGGAAATCCGAGGCGTAGGCCAGCAGCGCCTGGTGCAGTTCGGCGGGGATGTCGCCCACGTTCTCGCGCAGGCGGAACCAGACCTGCTGGTAGGGCGGGCGCTTGGGCGGATTGAGTTCGTCGCGCGGGTACACGTGGCGGAACTCGAACGGACCGCCGCGCGAGAGCCAGCGCTGCACCTTGGTCGGCAGCGTGGCCATCACCTCCGCCGGCACCGGCGCCGCCGGCGCTATGTCTTCGGGCTGCGGCACCTCGGGCATCTTCAGCTGGTGCTCGGCGCCGGGTTCGTCGTCCTGGAACGAGGCGGCGCAGAAGAAGATCACCTTGCCGTGCTGGATCGCGGTGATCCGCCGCACCGAGAAGCTGCCGCCGTCGCGGGTGCGGTCGACGTCGTAGACGATCGGATGTTCGATGTCGCCGGCGCGCAGGAAGTAGGCGTGCAGCGAATGGGCATGGCGGCCGTTGTCGATGGTCGCCTGGGCGGCGGCCAGCGCCTGGCCCAGCACCTGCCCGCCGAACACGTACTTGGTGCCGATGTCGCGGCTCTGGCCGCGGAACAGGTTGTCCTCCAGTCGCTCCAGCGCGAGCAGGTCGATCAGTTCGGAAACCACGGGGCCGAGGGCGGGAGGCACGGGCACAGCCTGTTGCGGGAAAGGCCGCGATTATACCGGCGCGCCCTGTTCGTTCCGGGGGAAGCCGTGGTCGGCCCGGACGCCGTTCACCGGCGGTGGGGGTGTGGCGGCGCGCGCTACCCGGGGGGGCGCTGCAGCGACACCGCCGCCAGCACCCGCTCCCACGGGAATCGCGGGCCCGGGTCGAGCTTGCGCTGCACGAGCAGCGACGGATCATCGCTGGCCGGCACCTGTTCACGGTCCAGGTCCTCGTGGCCGGCGATGTGGCGCAGCGCCGGCAGCTCGTCGGCGAGGTGGTTCAGCAAGGCGACCAGCGCCTGGATCTGCACGTCGGTGTAAGGCTCATCCATCGCCTGGTGCCGCGAGTCCAGCCAGTGCGGGAAGCGCCCGGTGTTGACCAGTTCGATGCCGATCGCGCGCCGGTTCATGCCGCGCACGTGGTGGGCGATGCGGTCGTCGGGCACGTAGCGCAGCACCGTGCCGTCGCGATCGATGTAGTAATGGCCGCTGTTGCCGGTGCCGCTGTCGTAGAGCACGCGCTCGCCGTACTCGCGCGCGGCGGCCAGGTCCGGGAGTTCGGTGCAGTGGATGACGACCAGGTCCACCTGCGCCAGCGGCCGCGGATCCAGCCGCGCCACGTAGGGCAGCGGCGCGTCGACGATGGCGGGTGCGAACGGAGTCGGCATGGTCGCGGTCGATAGGGCAGGGCTGTCGTGAGCCGGGATGCTAGCATCCGCGCCATGTCGACCACCGCCGCACGCCCCGCACCGGACAGTCCCCTCGGCAAGCTGATGGCGGCCCTGCCGCGTGCCGGCACGGTCGAATGGATCGGCGTGCGACCCGCACGCGACACCGCCATGGTCGCGGTCGAATCGGCCCGGGCCAGCACCGGCGGCGGACTGACCGGCGACCGCTACAAGGGCGGCAATGGCAAGCGCGGCATCACCCTGATCCAGGCCGAACACCTGCCGGTGATCGCGGCGCTGGCCGGGCGCGAGCATGTCGCGCCGGGCACCTTGCGCCGCAACCTGGTGGTGTCGGGGATTCCATTGGTGGCACTCAAGGGTCGCCGCTTCCGCGTCGGCGGGCTGGTGCTGGAAGGCACCGAATCGTGCGACCCGTGCTCACGCATGGAAGACGCGCTGGGTCCGGGCGGCTACAACGCCATGCGCGGCCACGGCGGCCTGTGCGCGCGCATCGTCGAAGGCGGCATCGTGCGCGTGGGCGATGCGGTGGAAGCGCTGTGAGCCGAGGCCACTGCATCCTCTCGCACGGGTTCGAAAGCGGTCCGGACGCGACCAAGGTCACCGCGCTGGCCGACGCCGCCGAACGGCTGGGCTGGACCACCGAACGCCCGGATTACACCGACCTGGATGCGCGCCGCGAGATCAGCCCGGTCGGCGACGTCCCGGCGCGACTGCGGCGCCTGGTCGACATCGCGGCAGGCGCGGTCGCCCGCGGCGGCCCGGTCGTGCTGGGCGGTTCCAGCCTGGGCGCGTACATCTCGGCGATCGCATCCTTGCAGGTGCCCACGCGCGCGCTGTTCCTGATGGTGCCGCCGCTGGCCATGGGCCCGATGCCGGCGCTGGACGCCGCCCGCGTGCCCACCAGCGTGGTCCACGCCTGGCACGACGAGCTGATCCCGGCGACCGGCGTTATCGAGTGGGCGCGCGCGCGCTCGGCCCGGTTGCTCCTGCTCGACGACAGCCATCGCCTCGGCGCCCACGTGGACACCACCGCGCGCGCCTTCGCCGAGCTGCTGCAGTCGCTCTGATCCGTGGCCGGCCGGAGGAGGCCTCCGCCGAACGGACGCGGTTGGCCGCTGCCGAGCCTGTCCGCGCGGTGACCCGTGCCGGCGCGCGGGGTGGCGCCGCCGGTCCCGATGTCCGACCATTCCCCTCCATCCTCCCTGCCCGACGGCCGCCTACCGGCCCGGCGGCCCCCTGTCCGCGAGTCCGCTCCCCAATGAAGTTCTTCGTTTCCTGCGCCAAGGGCCTGGAATACCTGCTGGCCGACGAGCTGGTCGCGCTGGGTGCGGCCAAGGCGACGGCTACGATCGCCGGCGCCAATCCCGAAGGCACCTTGGCCGACGCGCAGCGCGCGGTGCTGTGGTCGCGCCTGGCCAGCCGCGTGTTGTGGCCACTGGCCGAGTTCGACTGCCCGGACGAGCAGGCGCTGTACGAGGGTGCGGCGGCGGTGCCGTGGCACGAGCACCTGCGTGAGGGCGATACGGTGGCCGTGGACGCGCACGTCTCCGGTACCGCGATCACCCATGCGCGTTTTGCCGCGCAGCGGGTCAAGGATGCGGTGGTCGACGTGTTCCGCGCGCAGGGCCTGGAGCGTCCGTCGGTAGACGTCGACGCGCCGGGGCTGCGGCTGAACCTGTCGCTACGCAAGGGACGGGCCACGCTGTCGGTGGACCTGGGCGGCGGCCCGCTGCACCGGCGCGGCTGGCGCGCCGAACAGCGCGAAGCGCCGTTGAAGGAGAACCTGGCCGCCGCGGTGCTGCTGCGCGGCGGCTGGCCGGCGCTGTACCACGACGGCGGCGCCTTGCTCGATCCGATGTGCGGCAGCGGCACGCTGCTGATCGAAGGCGCGCTGATGGCCGCCGACGTGGCGCCGGGCCTGGGCCGGATGCAGGCCGCCGTCGCCGCGGCGTCCGGCGCGCCGTCGGCAGCCGCGGCGGTCGATGCGGGCCCCTGGGCGCAGTCGCTGGCCGCGATCGCGCCGGCAGCTGCCGCCGAGCCCGCATCCACTCCGCCCACGCGCTGGATCGGCTTCGATGCCGCCGGCTGGAATGCGCTGCTGGCCGAAGCGCGCACGCGCGCGCAGGCGGGCCTGGCCGCGTTGCGTCCGGTCTTCCATGGCAGCGACAACGATCGCCACGCCATCGCTGCTGCGCGTGGCAACGCGCGCGCCGCCGGCGTGGAGGCGGCGATCGTGTTCGAGGTCCACGACATCGACGCGTTGCCGGTTCCGCCGCAGGCGCGTGGCCTGGTGGTGTGCAACCCGCCGTACGACCGGCGCCTGGCCGCCGATGGCGGCCTGTACCGCCGGCTCGGCGATGCGTTGCGCCGCGCGGTGCCGGACTGGCGCGCCAGCCTGCTCTGCGGCGACGCGGAGCTGGCGCATGCCACCGGCCTGCGCGCGGCCAGGAAGTACCAGCTGTTCAACGGCGCGCTGGAATGCGCGCTGATCGTCTGCGACCCGGTGCGTCCGCCGCAGCGCGAGGTCGTGGCGCGCGAGCTGTCCGACGGCGCGAAGATGGTCGCCAACCGCATCGAGCGCAACCT
The DNA here is from genome assembly GCF_040446535.1 of Pseudoxanthomonas sp. Soil82. Lineage (NCBI taxonomy): Bacteria > Pseudomonadati > Pseudomonadota > Gammaproteobacteria > Lysobacterales > Lysobacteraceae > Pseudoxanthomonas > Pseudoxanthomonas sp. Soil82. The sequence goes on along the minus strand of NZ_JBEAAK010000002.1, from coordinate 548,074 downwards.
GCGCAAGCTGAAGAACTGGCGCAGCGGCGAGGGCGTGACCTGCTTCCGCGCCTACGATGCCGACATTCCCGAGTACGCCGCCGCGATCGACGTCTACGCCGAGGATGGCGGCGAGCAGCGCACCTTCCTGCATGTGCAGGAGTACGCGCCGCCGGCCGAGATCCCCGAGGCCGACGTGCGCCGCCGCCGCGGCGAGCTGCTGGCCGCCGCGCGCGAGGCGTTCAAGGTGCCGGCCGAGCGGGTGGCGATGAAGACCCGGGAGCGCGGCAAGGGCGGCTCGAAGTACGGGCATCGGTACGGTAATGCCCAGCCGCAGGGCCAGCGCTTCGCCGTGGGCGAGAACGGCGCCCGGCTGTGGGTGAACCTGTTCGATTACCTGGATACCGGCCTGTTCCTCGACCACCGCCCGCTGCGTCGGCGGATGGCGAAGGAGGCCCGCGGCAAGCGCTTCCTCAACCTGTTCTGCTACACCGGCGTGGCCAGCGTGCAGGCGGCGGTGGCCGGCGCGGCCAGCACGACCAGCGTCGACCTGTCGGCGACCTACCTGCAGTGGTGCGCGGACAACCTGGCGCTCAACGGGCTGGGCGGCACCTCGCACCAGCTCGTGCAGGGCGACGTGCTGGCCTGGCTGGAAGCGGAGCGGCATCGCTACGACGTGATCTTCTGCGACCCGCCGACGTTCTCCAACTCGGCCCGCGCCGACGACTTCGATATCCAGCGCGAGCACGTGCGTCTGCTGCAGCTGGCGATGGCGCGGCTGGTGCCCGACGGCGTGCTGTACTTCTCCAACAACTTCCGCCGTTTCCGCCTCGACGGCGATGCGATCGCCGCGTTCGCCGACGTCGAAGAGATCAGTGCGTCGACCATTCCGCCGGATTTCGGGCGCAATCCGCGCATCCACCGCGCCTGGCGCCTGCAGCATCCGCTGCGCTGAAACGGCAGGGCGCGGCGATCAGGGCCCGGGCGGGCGGGCACGTTCGGCGGCCGGCGTCTCGTGCCAGGCCTGGAATGCCTGCAGCGCCCGCGCCGGCAACGGGCGGCTGTAAAGGAATCCCTGCGCCATCGGGATCCCGGCCTCGCGCAACACCTGCGCCTGCGCCGGCGTCTCCACGCCCTCGGCGATCACCTGCAGGTCGGTGGCGGCCAGCAGCGCGGCCAGGCCTGCCAGCCATTCCGGTCGCGGCTGGTCCGGACGGATGTCGGCGACCAGGCGGCGGTCGATCTTGACGATGTGGAACTTGCAGCGAGAGAGCACCGCCAGGTTGGCGCTGTCGAGCATCACGTCGTCCAGGGCGAAGCGCACGCCGCTGCGCGCCGCCTCCTCCATCTCGTTCATGCCGATGCCGTCGGGGATGCCGCGCTCGGTGACCTCCAGCACCAGCTGGTTGCGCAGGGTCTGGTCGTAGCCGGTCTTCTGCGCGGCGTATTCGATCCCGCCGCGGCCGAGCAGCGCAGGCGGTATGTTGATGCCGATGAACAGGTGCGGGCGCGCGAGCAGCCACGGTCCCAGCTCGCGGGCCACCGTTTCGATCGTGTGGTAGGTCAGCAGGCCGCCCAGCGCGGTTTCTTCGGCCAGCGGGATGAACTCCTGGGGCCCGACCACCCGGCCCAGCCGCCGCCAGCGCAGCAACGCCTCGCATCCGACGCAACGGCCATCGGCGACCGAGACCACCGGCTGGTACTCGAGGAAGAACTCGTTGCGCTCCAGCCCGGCCTGGATATCCGCTGCAGTGACCATGGGATGCCTCCTGCCTGCCCCCAGAATAGCAGCGGGGCAGGCGGAGCGCGCCGGCGGTGCCGGCGCCCGGTCAGTCGCCGACCAGCAGGACGAACGGACCCAGCCGCGAGTTCATCAGCAGCGCCAGGCTGCGGTCGCGGTCGGCCGCCAGCTGCGCCGCCGGGGTCGCCAGGTCGGGCGGGAAGGCGCGGTACTGCACGTCGTCCGGCAGCACGTTGCGCACGACATACCCCATCAGCACGTTGACGATCTCGCCCAGTCCATCCAGGGCCAGTTCTTCGTCGCAGCGCTCGGGCCCGATCTTGAGGAAGGCGCAGGCCATCGCCTGCATCGTTTCCGGCCCGCAGGCCATGCCGATGAACATCGGCTGCTCGCCGTCGATGCGCACGTGCGCGGTGTGCGGCCAGACCTGCAGGTCCTCGGGCGCCAGTACGCCGGCCGCCTGGCACTGGCTGTCGAGCATGCGCGGGAACAGTCGTCCGCTCAGGGCGATGGCTCCATTGGCCAGCTCGGCCAGCGCATGGTCGGCCACGCCGACCTCCAGCGCGTGCTGGGCCGCGTCCTGTTCGGCGCGGTGCGCGGCCAGTTCCGACTCCAGCCGCTCCAGGTCGATCACGCCCTGTTCGAGCAGCACTTCGCCGAACAGCTTGCGCCCGGCCTTCTGCGCGATCAGCAGGCCGGCCACCTGCGCCGGCTCGAGCAGGCCCATCTCCATGGCGATGTCGCCGAAGCGGCGGTCATCGGCGCGCTGGCGGTCGTTGATGCGGCGCGCCTGCGCCTCGGTAAGCAGGCCCTGGCGCACGGCCAGTTCGCCCAGCAGCGGGTTGGAGGCGCGCTGCGCCTCGATCGCGGCCAGCAGTTGCTGCGGCGTGATCACGCCGCGTTCCATCAGGAACTGGCCCAGGAATTTGACAGCCATCGGTGGTCCCCTTGCGATAGTCCGGATGATAGCCCGCGATCAGGCGAGCGCGTCGCGCAGGACGCGTTCCATCGCTTCGGGGTCGATGGGCTTCTGCAGGTAGGAGCGCGCGCCCATCTTCAGGCATTCCTCGATGTCGTTCTGCGCCCCCAGCGAGCTGAGGATCACCACGCGCGCATCGGGGTCGGCCTGCAGGATCGCGGCCAATGCGCGACGGCCGTCACACTCGGGCATCACCAGGTCCAGCAGGACCAGGTCCGGCTTGAGCGCGGCGTAGAGCTCGGACGCTTCCAGGCCGTTGCGGGCTTCGCCGGCCACCTGGAAGCCGGATTCCTCCAGCTGGGAAGCGGCCAGCATGCGCAACGCGCGCGAATCGTCGCAGAGCAGCACGGTCGGACGTGCGGTCATCGGTGTGTCCCCCTGGTTTTTTCTGATCGATGGGCCGCAGTGGGGCCCTGTACGGCTTAACGGCCGCCCGGCCGCTTTCTGTAGGAGCCCATCTTCATGGGCGACCCGGCGCCATCGGCACGGGCGACTCCACGTTGTCCGGACGCCCGTGTCGCCCATGAAGATGGGCTCCTACAACGGCTGGCGTTCGAGCAGGACGATCACCGCATGCAGGGCCAGGCCGATCAGGCCGCCGACCAGGGTGCCATTGAAGCGGATGTACTGCAGGTCGCGGCCCACGCTCAGCTCCAGCTGCTCGACCAGGTGGCGCTCGTCCCAGGCCTTCACGGTCTGGGCGATGTAGTCGGTGACCCCGCCGCGCAGGCGCAGCGCCAGCTTCTCCGCACCGCCCATCACGTGCTGGTTGATCGCATCGCGCAGCTCGCCGTCGCGCCCCAGCGCCTGCCCGAGCCCGGCCAGCGACTGCTCCAGGTGGCGCGAGAGCACGCCGTCCTCGCGCTCCAGGTCGCGGCGCAGGCTGGCATGGACCTGGTCCCACAGCCCGCGCACATACTCCCGCACGCTCTCGTGGCCGATCAGGTTCTGCTTGATCGCCTCGACCCTGTCGGCCAGCGCGGGATCTTCGCGCAGCCGCCGCACGTAGTCCTGCAGCCATTGCTCGTAGTCGCGGCGCAGCGGATGGCCGGGCTGGGACAGGATCTCGTTGAGCTCGTCCAGCAGTGCGCGGGCGATGCGGTCGGCCAGGTTGTCGGCGATGCCTTCCACCGGCTTGACGAAGTCCACCGTGCCGACCAGGCGCGGCCATTCCTTGCGCGCGTGCTTGACCAGCAGCCCCGAGGCGCGCTGCTTGACCGCCTCGTCGTCCAGGTACGCGCCGAGCCGGCGCAGGGCCTCGTCCAGCAGCGCCTGGTGGCGGCCGTCGGCGGTGAGCAGGCCGAGCACATCGCCGGCGGTGGCGGCCGCGTTCCAGCCTTGCAGCCGCGCGATCACGAAGGCCTGGATGCTTTCGCGCACGGCGCGCTCGTCGAGCAGGTCCAGCGCCTGCAGCGCCCAGCCGCGGGCCAGCTGGGCGAGCCTGCGCGACTGTTCGGGACCGGACAGCCATTGGCCCAGCCTTGCCGCCGGGTCGAACACCTCCAGCCGCGCCAGCAGGGTCTGGGGCTCCAGGAAGTGGTCGCGCACGAACGCCGCCAGGCTGTCGGCGATGCGCGCCTTGCTGCGCGGGATGATCGCGGTGTGCGGGATTGGCAGGCCGAGCGGGTGGCGGAACAGGGCCACCACCGCGAACCAGTCGGCCAGCGCGCCGACCGTGGCCGCCTCGCAGAACGCCGACACCCAGGCCCAGGCGCCCTGGTTGCCCATCGCGTGGCTGAGCACGAAGCCGGCCAGCATCGCCAGCAGCATCGCCAGGGCGATGGCCTTCATGCGGCGCAGCTGCGCGCGGCGCGGATCGTCGGTCATGCCACTCCACTGCACGGTTCGGACGCGAACGCGGGGGAGTGTAGCGGCGGGGGCATGGGCGACGCATGAAGCGGGGCGCCATCGCCGTGGTCGCCGAACGGACCGGTCCGCCGGGACGTGCCGGCCGCGCGCGATCCCGGGTTCCTTCGTCCCGTGCAGGCAGGGCTGGCGGACTCGTTCCCGGACCGGAGTCCTTCGATGCCCGGCCATCCACCAGCAGTCCACGCTGCTGCGCGGGCATGGCGGGGAGGGTTGCATGTCGCGACCTGTGCCGGAGGAGCCGACTGCAACGAGTCCGGCCGGCATGCTTCGCGCCGCGCCGCCTCAGCGCATCGTCGGCATCGTGAATTCGGCGCCGGCCGCGCCTTCGGGCCAGCGTGCGGTCATGGTCTTCATCCGCGTGTAGAAGCGCACCCCGTCCGGCCCGTGCATGTGCAGCGGGCCGAACAGCGAGCGCTTCCAGCCGCCGAAGCTGTGGAAGGCCATCGGCACCGGGATCGGCACGTTGATCCCGACCATGCCCGCCTGCACCCGCCGCGCGAACTCGCGTGCGGCACCGCCGCTGCGGGTGAACACCGCCGTGCCGTTGCCGTACTCGTGGCCGTCGACCAGTGCCAGCGCCGCCTCGAAGTCCGGCACGCGCACCACGCACAGCACCGGGCCGAAGATCTCCTCGCGATGGATGCGCATGGCCGGCGTCACCCGGTCGAACAGGCTGCCGCCGAGGAAGAAGCCGTCGCCGCGCGTGCAGGCGTGGGTGCGGCCGTCGACCACCAGTTCCGCGCCCTCGGCCACGCCACAGTCGATGTAGCCACGGACGCGATCGCGATGCGCCGCGTCGACCAGCGGGCCCATGTCCAGGTCGTCGATCCCCGGGCCGATGCGCAGCGCGGCGACCTTGTCCTTCAGCGCGGCGACCAGCGCATCGGCGGTCGCGTCGCCCACGCATACCGCCACCGAGATCGCCATGCAGCGCTCGCCGGCCGAGCCGTAGCCGGCGCCGAGCAGCGCCTCGGCGGCTAGGCCGATGTCGGCATCGGCCAGCACCACCGCGTGGTTCTTGGCGCCACCCAGCGCCTGCACGCGCTTGCCGCCGGCGCTGCCGCGCTCGTACAGGTAGCGGGCCACCGGCGTGGACCCGACGAAGCTCAGCGCCTGCACGCGCGCGTCGTCCAGCAGTGCATCGACCGCCTCGCGGCCGCCATGGACGACGTTGAACACGCCGTCGGGCAGCCCCGCTTCCTGCAGCAGCGCGGCCAGGTGCAGTGCAGCGGAGGGCACCTTCTCCGATGGCTTGAGCACGAAGCTGTTGCCGCAGGCCAGCGCCACCGGTGCCATCCACAGCGGGACCATCACCGGGAAGTTGAACGGCGTGACGCCGGCGACCACGCCCAGCGGCGCCCGCTCGCTCCAGCTGTCCACGCCTCGCCCCACCTGCGCCGAGTACTCGCCCTTGAGCAGGTGCGGGATGCCGCTGGCGAACTCCACCACTTCCAGGCCACGGGTGACTTCGCCGCGCGCGTCGGCCAGGGTCTTGCCGTGCTCGGAGGTGATCGTCCGGGCCAGGGCGTCGGCATCGCGCTCGATCAGCGACCGCAGCCGGAACATCACCCGCGCACGCTGCAGCGGCGGCGTCGCCGCCCAGTCGGGAAACGCCACCTGCGCCGCGGCCACGGCCGCCTGCACGTCATCGGCGCCGGCCAGCGGCACGCGCGCGCTGACCTGGCCGCTGGCGGGGTCGAACACGTTGCCGTACCTGGCGCTGTTGCCGGGCTGTTCGCGGCCGCCGATGTGGTGCTGGAGCTGTCGGGTCATCGCTGCTGGTCCCTCCGGAGTCGCGCCCCGCTGTTGTAGGAGCCCATCTTCATGGGCGACATCCACCCAGGACATGTGAGCATCGCCCGTGCCCGTGCCCGTGCCCGTGCGCGGGTCGCCGCTGGCGACCGGCTCCTACAGCGACAGCGCCTCGGCGGCCGGGGTGAAGGGCAGGTTCAGGGCGTCGGCCACGGCGCGGTAGGTGAGCTTGCCGGCATGCACGTTGAGCCCGTTGCGCAGGTTCACGTCATCCCGCAATGCCTGGACCGCGCCCTTGTCGGCCAGGGCCAGCGCATGGGGCAGGGTGGCGTTGGTCAGGGCGAAGGTGGAGGTGCGGGCGACGCCGCCGGGCATGTTGGCCACGCAGTAGTGGATGATCCCGTCGACCTCGTAGGTCGGCTCCTGGTGCGTGGTCGGCCGGCTGGTCTCGAAGCAGCCGCCCTGGTCGATCGCCACGTCCACCAGGACCGAGCCGGGACGCATCAGCTTGAGGTGGCCGCGCGACAGCAGCTTCGGCGCGGCTGCGCCGGGGATCAGCACCGCACCGACGACCAGGTCGGTATAGGGCAGGCGGTCCTCGATCGCATCGCGGGTCGAGTAGATCGTGGTCAGGCGTTCGCCGTACAGCTCGTCGACGTACTTCAGGCGGTCCAGCGAGCGGTCCAGCACGGTGACGTGCGCGCCCAGGCCCATCGCCATGCGTGCGGCGTTGAGGCCGACGGTGCCGGCGCCGATCACCATCACCTCGGCCGGCTTCACCCCCGGCACGCCGCCGAGCAGGATGCCCGAACCGCCCTGCGCCTTCTCCAGTGCGTGCGCGCCGGCCTGGATCGACATGCGCCCGGCGACCTCGCTCATCGGTGCCAGCAGCGGCAGCCCGCCGCGGTCGTCGGTGACTGTTTCGTAGGCGATGGCGGTGCAGCCGGAGGCCAGCAGGGCGCGCGTCTGCTCCGGGTCGGGGGCCAGGTGCAGGTACGCGTAGAGCAGCTGGCCCGGGCGCAACATCGCGCACTCGGCCGGCTGCGGCTCCTTGACCTTGATGATCATCTCCGCGCGCCCGTAGACCTCCGCGGCGCTGTCCACGATCTGCGCGCCGGCGGCCTCGAAGGCTTCGTTGGCCAGGCCGATGCCGACGCCGGCATCGCGTTCGACCAGCACCTGGTGGCCGCGCGCGGACAGCTCGCGGGCGCCGCTGGCGGTGAGGCCGACGCGGTACTCGTGGTTCTTTATTTCCTTGGGGACGCCGATCAGCATGGTGGATCTCCGGGGATGGGTGTCTGCGGAGGGGGCGTGTCTTGTGGCTGGAGTTGCCGGGTTCGGGCCTGGCCGTCCCTGCCCTTTTGCAGGAGTCGTTCCATCGGTGACCCACGCAACTGGTACGGTCGGGTTCCCGGTGGCCTCGACGGCCTCGGGTCGCCGATGGATCGGCTCCTACAGGTGCGGCGTGGGCAGGGTCGTCGTCACAGGGAGTCGAGTACCTCGCCGAGCATGGAGAAGATGTCGTCGATGTGGCGTCGTTCCACGATCAGCGGCGGCGACAACGCCACCGTGTCGCCGGTGGTGCGCACCAGCAGGCCCTTGCGGAATGCGCGCTCCAGCACCTGGTAGCCCCGCGCGCCGGGCCTGCCGTCTTCCGGCGCCAGTTCCACCGCGCCGATCAGGCCGAAGTTGCGGATGTCGACCACGTGCGGCTTGCCGCGCAGCGCGTGCAGGCCGTCCTCCCAGTACTGCTCCAGCCCGCGGGCGCGGGTGAGCAGGCCTTCTTCCTCGTAGGTGTCCAGCGCCGCCAGCGCGGCGGCGCAGGCCAGCGGGTGCCCGGTGTAGGTGTAGCCGTGGAACAGGTCGATCGCGTTGTCCGGGCCCTGCATGAAGGCGTCGTGGATGGCGGTCGAGACGAACACAGCGCCCATCGGCACGCAGCCGGAGGTCAGGCCCTTGGCGGTGGTCATCATGTCCGGGGTGACGCCGAAGCGCTGCGCGGCGAACGGCTCGCCGACGCGGCCGAAGCCGGTGATCACCTCGTCGAAGATCAGCACGATGCCGTGGCGGCTGCAGATCTCGCGGATGCGCTGCAGGTACCCCGGCGGCGGCAGGATTACCCCGGCCGAGCCTGCGATCGGCTCGACGATCACCGCCGCGATCGTGCTGGCGTCGTGCAGCTGCACCAGCCGCTCCAGGTCCTCGGCCAGCTCCACGCCATGCGGCGGCAGCCCGCGCGAGAACGCGTTGCGGCCGATGTCCAGGGTGTGGCGCAGGTGGTCCACGCCCGGCAGGCCGGTGCCGAACCACTTGCGGTTGTTGGGCAGGCCGCCGACCGAGATGCCGCCGAAGCCGACCCCGTGGTAGGCCTTCTCGCGACCGATCAGCCGCACGCGTTGGCCTTCGCCGCGCGCGCGGTGGTAGGCGATGGCGATCTTCAGCGCGGTGTCGACCGACTCGGAGCCGGAGTTGGTGTAGAACACGTGGTCCAGCGGCCGCGGCGCGATCGCCTTCAGACGTTCGGCCAGGACGAACGGCAGGGGCGAGCCCATCTGGAAGTTCGGGGCGAAGTCGAGCGTGGCGACCTGCCGGGCTACCGCCTCGACGATCCGCGGCCGCGCATGGCCGGCGTTGCAGCACCACAGGCCGGCGGTGCCGTCCAGGATCTGGCGGCCGTCGACATCGCGGTAGTACATGCCTTCGGCCGAGGCCAGCAGGCGCGGGGTGCCGCGGAACTGGCGGTTGGCGGTGAACGGCATCCAGAACGCGTCCATGGCCGCCGGCGCCGAGCGGTTCTGCGCGGCGTAGTGGTCGGCCAGGGCGTTGCGGCGGGCGTCGTCTAGCGGGTTCATGGGCGCTCCGGGGCAAGGGGTACCGGCGGCCAAGGGGGTAGGCGCCGTTTTAAAAATTCAACGCTGTGGCCGAGTCTACGCCAAAAATTGACCCGGACGGGGCGGCATGTAAAGTATCCGATGACACGCCGGGCCCCCCGGCCGGGAGCGACCCAAGGGATGGACATCGGCGCACGCCTGCAGCGGGTACGCACCGCCCGCAACCTCAGCCAGCGCGAGCTGGCGCGCCGCGTGGGCGTCACCAACAGCACCATCTCGCTGATCGAGCAGAACAAGGTCAGCCCGTCGGTCAGCTCGCTGAAGAAGGTTCTCGACGGCATCCCGATCTCGCTGGCCGACTTCTTCACCCTGGACCTGGACCCGGGCCCGCCGGAGCAGCCGTTCTACGCCGCCGACGAGTTGCCCGACGTGGGCAACAACGAGATCCACTACTACCTGGTCGGCCAGCACCGTCCGCAGCGGCAGATGTGCATCCTGCGCGAGGTCATGCCGCCGGGCAGCGACACCGGCGTGGCGATGATCGAACACGAGGGCGAGGAGGGCGGGGTGATCATCGCCGGCCAGGTCGAGGTGACGGTGGGCTCGCAGGTGCGCGTGCTCGGTCCGGGCGAGGCGTACTACTTCGAAAGCCGGGTGCCGCACCGCTTCCGCAACGTTGGCGAGGACGAGGCGGTGATCGTCAGCGCCAATACGCCGGCGACGTTCTGATGGACTGGAGCCGGGCCCGTTGTATTCCGCGCGCGCTGCCTGCGCGGGGAATGGCGGCGGTCGGCGCTCCGGCACGATGCCTGCCGACGTCCATGTCCCCCGGCTCCTGCCTGCGGCCGCAGCCTCCTCCCTTACTTCCCGTCGGCAGGCATCGCACCGGAGCGTTCCGGCACGGCGGGCCCGCGCGGACGCGTTGGCGAACGATCAGGAGCCTCCCATGACCACCCCACGCACCCGCGCCGACTGGCAGGCGATGGCCGACGGCCTGACCCTGCGCACGCAGGCCTTCATCGACGGCCAGTACGTCGACGCCGCCGATGGCGCCACCTTCGACTGCATCAGTCCCATCAATGGCAGTGTGCTGGGCAAGGTCGCGGCCGGCGGGCAGGCCGACATCGACCGCGCGGTGCGCGCGGCGCGGCGAAGCTTCGAGGCCGGGGGCTGGTCGCAGGCCAAACCGGTCAAGCGCAAGAAGACCCTGCAGAAGCTGGTCGCGCTGATCGAGCGGCACGCCGACGAACTGGCGCTGCTGGAATCGCTGGACATGGGCAAGCCGATCGACGACGCGCGCAATGTCGATATCGCCGCCACGATCCGCTGTTTCAGCTGGACCGCCGAGGCGCTGGACAAGGTCTATGGCGAAGTCGCGCCCACCGGCCAGGACGAACTGGGCCTGGTCACGCGCGAGCCGCTGGGCGTGGTCGGCGCCATCGTTCCGTGGAACTTTCCGTTGCTGATGGCCGCGTGGAAGCTGGCGCCGGCCCTGGCGATGGGCAACTCGGTGGTACTCAAGCCGTCGGAGAAGTCGCCGCTGAGCGTGCTGCGCCTGGCTGAACTGGTCGCCGAGGCCGGCATCCCCGATGGCGTGTTCAACGTCGTGCCCGGGTTCGGCAAGGAAGCGGGCGAGCCGCTGGCGCTGCACATGGACGTGGACGGGCTGGTCTTCACCGGCTCGACCGCGGTGGGCAAGCGCCTGCTGCAGTGCGCCGGCCTGTCCAACATGAAGCGTGCGTACATGGAGTGCGGCGGCAAGAGTCCCAACGTCGTCTTCGCCGACGCGCCGGACCTGGCGAAGGCCGCCGAGGCTGCGGCGTCGGGCATCTTCTACAACCAGGGCGAAGTCTGCACCGCCGCCTCGCGCCTGCTGGTGGAGCGCGGCATCCAGGAAGAGTTCGTCGCGCGGGTGGTCGAGGCGGGCCGGAAGATGCAGCCGCGCCATCCGCTGGAGCCCGGCGCGCCGATGGGCGCGATGGTCGACGAAGGCCAGACCCGGCGCGTGCTCGATTACATCGACAAGGGCCAGGCCGAAGGCGCGCGGCTCGCGCTGGGTGGCAACCGCCTGCAGACCGTGGACGGCGGTTGCTACATCGAGCCGACCGTGTTCGACGACGTGCGTCCGGAACACGCGATATCGCGCGAGGAGATCTTCGGCCCGGTGCTGGCGGTGATCCCGTTCGACGACGAAGCGCAGGCCCTGCGCATCGCCAACGACACCGAGTACGGCCTGGCCGCCGGCGTGTGGACCGCCAACCTCGCGCGCGCGCACCGCATGGCGCGTGGCCTGCGCGCCGGCAGCGTCTGGGTCAACTACTGGGACGGCGGCGACATGACCGCGCCGTTCGGCGGCTACAAGCAGTCCGGCAACGGCCGCGACAAGTCGCTGCACGCCTTCGACAAGTACACCGAAATGAAGGCGACCTGGATCAATCTCGGGGAATGAGCGTCGGCATGCCGGCGACCGCGGTCAGGCCGCCTCGCGCTCGATCGCGCCGCCGCGCAGTTGCCCGAGCAGCGCCTGGCGGCAGGCCAGGCTGCGCATGCGGCGCAGCGTCTCGGCCAGCACCTCCAGGTCCTGGTGCCAGCCCAGCTCGTCGCTGAGCGCGTGCAGCCGCCGGGACACGGCCGGGTCGGAGCCGAGCGGGCTGATCTTCAGCGCCGCCAGCGCGTCCACCTGCATCCGCAGCCGCCGTACCCGGCGACGCCAGCGGTGCAGGTTCTGCAGCAGCGGCTGCTTCTTCGCCCGCCGCGCCGCCTTGTCGGCGCGCCTGCTCTGCCGGACCAGGCCTGCGCGGATGTCCGCGCTGGCGAGCGTGTCCCAGGGCAGGGCCTGCAGCTGTTTCGCCGCCCGCCGGATGGCGCGCACGCGGCTGGCGAAGCCGGGGTCGGCGGCCAGCTCGCGCCGGGCCAGGCGGTCGGCGCGCGCATCCAGGGCGGCCTCGGCCTCGCTCCAACGCGGGTCCTGCGTGCGCCTGGCGAGCTTGCCGGCGGTACGCGCGACCGAATAGGCGTCGCGCAGCATGCCCAGGCTGTCGCCGGTACGCCGCAGCAACGCGTCGGAAGACTCGACTTCCAGATCGGCATCGACCAGCGCCAGCAGTGAGCGGGCGCGCCGGATCGCCTTGCGTGCCTCATGCACCCGCGCATGCACGTCGCCGCTGCCGGCCAGCGCCGCGGTCGCAGCCTGGCATTCCTGCTGGAGGAGTCGGCCTAGCCTGCTTCCATGGGAGGAGGAAGGCATACGTGACCTGCAGGAGGTGGGCCCGGGCTGGGGATGGTAGCACCGGGCCGGGGCGCCGCCGCGGGGTCCGGCTGCGGCCGGGCAGGCGGCAAGGGCCACCCGGCGGGGCGCGACCGGGGTTCGCCGGCGGCCATCCCGCCCGCCACGTGCGGCCCGTCGGGCGGCCGTGTGGACGGGGGGAGATATGGCATGCTCCGCCCACGATCACGACGGAGGGTGCGGCAATGGCCAAGGGCCTGGACAAGAAGAAGGAAACGAAGAAGAAACCGGCCAAGACGCTGAAGGAAAAGCGCGCGGAGAAGAGCGAGAAGAAAGCCGCGCGGAACTGAGGTCGGCGGCACGGGCGAGGGCGGGTATGGCCCGCCGCGGGTGCCGGACTGTGCAATCCGCCGGGGGCGGTGTCGAGGCCGCTACGGCGGAGGCCCCCGCCGGAGCGGGGGCCTGGTCACGCTCGGACTATTCCTCTTCCTCGTCCGGCCGTCCCTGCTGGCGCGGATTCCATTCCTGCTCGTGGTCCTGCTGCCGCTGCTGCTGTTCCTCGTTCCACCTGGTCGCCATCTGCGTTCTCCCGCCGGCACCATGCCGGGGATCGACAGGCTCTGCCCGCGGGCGTAAGTCGGATGTGCAAATGTCGTGTGGTGGCCGTAATTTTCCCGCGCCCCGGTGACGGGGGCGGGTTTCGTCGTTCGTTTCGCGGGCAACCAGGCGGGGCGGGCGGTGGAGACGCCGCAAGCGGCCGCGCCCCCATTAGAATCGCTGCGTTTCCACCGTTGCGACCTCCGGATGACCCCCATGCCCATTCTCCTGCGCGGCAGCATCGTCGCGCTCGTCACGCCCATGCACGAGGACGGCAGCGTCGACTACGACGCGCTGCGCCGGCTGGTCGACTGGCACGTGGCCGAGGGCACCGACTGCATCGGCGTGGTCGGCACCACCGGCGAATCGCCGACCGTGGACGTGGCCGAGCATTGCGAGATCATCCGCGTGGCGGTGGAGCAGGCGGCCGGGCGGGTGCCGGTGATGGCCGGCTGCGGCGGCAACTCCACCGCCGAGGCGATCGCGCTGGCGAAGTACGCGCGACAGGTCGGCGCCAGCAGCCAGCTGCAGGTGGTGCCGTACTACAACAAGCCCGGGCAGGAAGGCCAGTACCGCCACTTCAAGGCCATCGCCGAAGCCACCGGTGACCTGCCGATCGTGCTCTACAACGTGCCGGGCCGCACCGTGGCCGACCTGCAGCACGCCACCGTGCTGCGGCTGGCGCAGGTGCCCGGCATCGTCGGCATCAAGGAGGCCACGGGCAACCTGGAGCGCGCGCAGTGGCTGGTCCGCGAGGCGCCGGAGGGGTTCGCGATCTATTCCGGCGACGACGCCACCGCGGTCGCGCTGATGCTCTGCGGTGGCCATGGCAACGTCAGCGTCACCGCCAACGTCGCGCCGCGACTGATGCACGAGCTGTGCATGGCCGCGCTCGCCGGCGACGTCGCCACCGCCATGGCGATCCAGCAGCGGCTGCTGCCGGTGCACCGGCAGCTGTTCGTCGAGGCCAACCCGATCCCGGTGAAGTGGGCGATGTCGCGCCTGGGGCATTGCGGTGGCACCCTGCGCCTGCCGATGACCGAACTGGAGCCGGGCAACCAGGCGCTGGTGGAGGCCGCGTTGCGCGAAGCGGGGCTGCTGGACCCGTGACCGCCGGCGGCCAGCGCGGGCCATGACCGGTCCGGCCGGACTACTCAACCTCGGGCCGCTGGCGCAGTTGCGCGCCGGCCGCCTGCCCGAGCGGATCGTGCGCCTGCTGGCCGGCCTGTGGGTCTATGGGCTGGCCGCCGCGCTGATGATCGAGGGCGCGCTGGGTGCGGCGCCGTGGGACGTGTTCCACCTGGGCGTGGCCGGCCGCGTGCCGCTGTCGTTCGGCACGGTGATGGTGATCACCTCGGTCGCGGTGCTGATGGCCTGGATTCCGCTGCGGCAGATGCCGGGCCTGGGCACGTTGGCCAACACGTTGCTGCTGGGCCCCTTCGCCGACATCCACCTGGCGTGGCTGCCGACGCCGGACGGACTGTGGCCGCGCACGCTGTTCATGCTCGGCGGCGTGGTCGCCTGTGCCTTCGCCACCGCGCTGTATGTCGGCGCGCAGCTGGGGCCGGGGCCGCGGGACGGGCTGATGACCGGACTGACCCGGCGTAGCGGCTGGCCGCTGCGCCGCGTGCGCACCCTGATCGAACTGGGCGCGTTGGCGGTGGGCGTGCTGCTCGGCGGTACCGTGGGCGTGGGAACGGTGGTGTTCGCGTTCGGCGTGGGACCGCTGACCCAGTGGTTCCTGCGCGGGCTGGTGGTGCGACTGGAACCGTGCCAGGCCGGGGCCGACCGGCCCGGCGCTGCCAGCTGAGTCCGTCGCGGCCGGCGCGCGGGCCGGGATAGACTCCGGGCCCAAGGGCCACCCAGGGGGACCGATGGAGTCGCCACGAGCCGGGACACGGACACCGATCCTCCTCGCAAGCCTGTTCGCCCTGGCCCTGGTGGCGGGCCGGCTTCCGGCGCAGGAGATCGAGCCGCGGTCCTACGCCAACGTGCCGGTGGGCGTGAACTTCCTGGTCGCCGGCGTGATGCAGACACGCGGCGGCTTGAGCTTCGACTCCTCCGTGCCGATCACCGACGAGGCGCTGCGCACCACCAGCCTGGTGCTCGGCTATGCGCACGCGTTCCCGCTGTGGGGGCGCTCGGCCAAGTTCGATGCCGGCGTGCCGTACACGCGGCTGAGCGGCACCGCCGAGTACCTGGGCGCGCCGGTC
Source organism: Pseudoxanthomonas sp. Soil82 (assembly GCF_040446535.1). Taxonomy (NCBI): domain Bacteria; kingdom Pseudomonadati; phylum Pseudomonadota; class Gammaproteobacteria; order Lysobacterales; family Lysobacteraceae; genus Pseudoxanthomonas; species Pseudoxanthomonas sp. Soil82. Next base: position 532,887 of record NZ_JBEAAK010000002.1, on the reverse strand, counting down.
GAGCGCAACGTCACCGGCTTCGGCCGGCCGGTGCTGCGTCTCTCCTACAACTTCCATGGCGCGCCTGCACTGGGCCTGGCGCAATTCAGCAACTGGCGGCAGGAACTCATCGTCGGCGCCAGCCTGCAGGTTTCGCCGCCGCTGGGACAGTACGACGAGGACCGGATCGTCAACATCGCGAGCAACCGCTGGTCGTTCAAGCCGGAGCTGGGGCTGTCGAAAGCAGCCGGGCCGTGGATCGGCGAGCTCAAGCTCGCCGCCACCGTGTACACCGACAACGACCGCTTCTACGGCGGCACCACGCGCTCGCAGGATCCGCTGTACGCGGTGCAGGGCAACCTGATCCGGGGCCTGGCCTCGGGCGCATGGTGGTCGCTGGATGCCACCTACTTCGCCGGCGGGCGCTCGCAGGTGGACGGGCGCTACAACCGCGACCTGCAGCAGAACTGGCGCATCGGTGCCTCGCTGTCGTTGCCGGTGGACCGGAGGAACTCGTTGAAGTTCGCCGTCAGCAGCGGCGTGTACGCACGCACCGGCAACAGTTTCGACGCGGCGGGCGTGTCGTGGCAGCACCGCTGGGGCGGCGGCTTCTGAGGCGCTGGCCGGGCAGGGACGAAGGCGCTACGCCGCCAGTGGTTACACTGCGCGCCCCTGTCGTCCGCCGAACCCCGCCATGTCCGAACCGGTCCGCCTTGCCCGCCGTGTCGCCGAACTGGCGGGCTGCACGCGCGCCGACGCCGAACAGTACATCCGCAACGGCTGGGTGCGGGTGGATGGCCAGGTGGTGGAAGCGCCGCAGCACCGGGTGTCCGGCGAGCGGGTCGAACTGGATCCGGCCGCGACCCTGGAAGCGGTGGAGCCGGCCACGATCCTGCTGCACAAGCCGGCCGGGTACGACGCGGTTTCCGGCGACAGGCCGGCCGCCGCGCTGGTGGAGCCGGCCACGCGCTGGGCCCACGATCCCTCCGGCATCCGTCCGCTGAAGCGCCATTTCCTGCGGCTGACCCCGCTGGTGCCGCTGGATGCCGAGGCCAGCGGCCTGATGGTGCTGACCCAGGATGGACGGGTGTGGCGCCGGCTGACCGAGGATCGGGACGACATCGAGCACGAGTACGTCGTCGAGGTCGAGGGCGAGATGAAGCCGCATGGCCTGCAGAGGCTCGCCTACGGGCTGTCGTATGCCGGACGCGTCCTGCCGCCGTGCAAGGTCAGCTGGCAGAGCGAGAACCGGCTGCGTTTCGCGATCAAGGCCGTGCAGGGCGGCCAACTGCGCACCATGTGCGCGCAGGTCGGGTTGAACGTGCTTTCGATGCGCCGGCTGCGCATCGGGCGCGTGGCCCTGGGCAAGGGGCCGGACGGCGCGATGCCGGCGGGGAGCTGGCGCTACCTGCCGGCAGGGGAGCGGTTCTGAAGCGCCATGGCGGGGCGGGGGCGGCGTCCCGCGCGGTGCGTCGAGGCTGGGCGTCGTCCTGCGTCGCCGCTTCGCGCTTACCTGAGCGTCGTCTTCCGCCGCCGTTCGAGCTCATCTAAGCGTCGTCTTCCGCCGCCGCTTCCCGCCCCTGCTGCCTGATCAGGGCTTCCTCGCGGGCGTCGTTGATCGCGTGGCGCACGCTGTCCAGGTCGACGCTGCTTTCGTCCGGGGTGAATTCGCCGCTCAGCACGGTGTCCGGATGCAGCTCGCCTGCCTCGAACAGTGCCCACATCTCCTCGCCGTACCAGGTGTCCAGCAGCTCCGGCGCGAAGCGGCCCAGGCTGGCGGTGAGGTTGTTGACGTCGCGCAGCAGCATCGTGCGCGCCGCGTTGTTGCCGGCGGCGCTGACGACCTGCGGGAAATCGATGACGACCGGACCGTCGGGCCCGACCAGCACGTTGTAGGCCGACAGGTCGCCATGGATCAGGCCGCAGCAGAGCATCAGCTGCGCCTGGCGCACCAGCACGGCGTGGTAGTCGCGGGCCTGCCGCGCTTCCAGCTCGACCTCGCCCAGGCGCGGCGCGCTGTAGCCCTCGGCGTCGATGACCAGTTCCATCACCAGCACGCCATGGAAGTAGCCGAACGGCTCGGGCACGCGCACGCCGGCCGCGCGCAGCTGGTACAGCGCCTCGACCTCGGTGTTCTTCCAGGCCGTCTCCTGCTGCTTGCGCCCGTACTTGGTGGCCTTGCCGATCGCGCGCGCCTCGCGGCTGCCGCGCACCTTGCGGCCTTCCTGGTACTGCACGCGCTGCTGGAAGCTGCGCTGGGCCATGTCCTTGTAGACCTTCGCGCAGCGCACCTCACCGCCGCTGCGGACCACGTAGACCGCCGCTTCCTTGCCGCTCTTGAGCGGCCGCAGCACTTCGTCGATGACGCCGTCGTCGATCAGCGCCTGCAAGCCTGGGGGTGTTCTCACGGGATCCTGGGGGGTGGCGGCCGCTGCAGGAAGGCGCGGCCGTGGACGCGCGATTTTCGCACCTCCGGCCCGGCGGGGCCATCGACGTGCGACGGGGCCGCACTGCGACCCGCTGGCCGCGGCGGCCGGGGCGGGGGCGTGCGATGCCACAACGCCTTCCGGATGCGCCGCGCCTGACCTGGGTCAAGGCGGTCCGGCGACGCCCGCCACACACTGCCGGCATGCGAATCGACGTGCTGCCGCCCGCTCCCCGTCGCCTGCAGGCCTCGCCGGCCTGGCTGGCACACGCCCCCCACCGCCTGATGTTCTTCATCGGCGCGGCCAACGTCCTGCTGGCGATGCTGTGGTGGACGCTGTGGCTGCTGTCGGTGCGGTTCGGGCTGTGGACGCTGCCGGCGCTGGCGATCCCGCCGGGCTGGCTGCATGCGTTCGTGATGCAGTACCTGGTGCTGCCCAGCTTCGTCTTCGGCTTCCTGCTGACCGTGTTCCCGCGCTGGATGGGGCTGCCCGACCTGCAGCGCTGGCACTACCTGCCGGTGGGTGCGGGCCTGATGGGCGGGCAACTGGCGATCCTGCTCGGCGCCGCCGGATGGGACGCCGGGCTGACCGTCGGCCTGTGGATGGCGCTCGCCGGGTGGAGCGCGGCGCTGGCCATCCTCGGCCGCCTGCTGGTGGACGAGAAGGGCGCCACCTGGCATGCGCGCTCGTGCTTCGCCGCCCTGGTGCTGGGCTGGCTGGGCATGGTGATGTTCATCGCCTTCGTACTCGGGGCGCCGGCCGGCTGGGCGTTCGCCGGGATCAGGCTTGGCGGCATGGGCATGTTGCTGCCGGTGTATCTGACCGTCGCGCACCGGATGTTCCCCTTCTTCGCCGCCAACGCGGTGCCCGGATACCGCGCCTGGCGTCCGCTGTGGTGGCTGGCGGCGATGTGGACGCTGTCGTTGGCGCACCTGGCGCTGGAGCTGGTGCATGGCCATGCCTGGCTGTGGCTGGTCGACATGCCGCTGCTGGCGCTCGGCAGCCAGGCGGTGTATCGCTGGTGGCCGCGTGCGCGCATGCCGGGCCTGCTGGCGGTGCTGTTCATCGGCACGCTATGGCTGCCGGTGACGTTCGCCCTGTACGCGGCGCAGAGCCTGGGCTACTGGCTCACCGGCGAGTTCATGCTCGGCCGCGCGCCGATGCACGCGTTGTTCATCGGCTTCTTCGGCAGCCTGCTGGTGGCCATGGTGACCCGCGTCACCCAGGGCCATTCGGGCCGCCCGCTGCAGATGTACGGCATCGCCTGGTTCGCCTTCGCCGCGATCCAGGTCGTGGCCACGTTGCGGATCCTGGCCGAGGTGCTTCCGGACCCGGGCCTGTGGCAGGCACTGGCGGCGGTGGGTTGGCTGCTGGCGCTGTCGCCGTGGGTGGCGCACATCGGTCGCATCTACCTGTCGCCGCGGCGCGACGGGCGCCCGGGCTGACGGCAGGCCGCGATGCTCACCTTCTACCCCGACATCAAGCTCGTCCATGTCGCCGCGATCATGGCCAGCGGCACGTTCTTCGCACTGCGCGCGCTGGCGCTGCTGGGGGGCATGCGCTGGCCGCGGCAGGCGCCGGTGCGCTACCTCGGCTACACCATCGACACCGTGCTGCTGACCGCGGCCCTCATGCTGCTCACGATCCTGCCGCGCGAGCTGTTCGCCAATGGCTGGCTGTGGACGAAGCTGGGCCTGGTGGCCGCGTACGTGGCACTGGGCATCGCCGCGTTCCGGCCGCAGCGCCGCGCCATGGCGCGCGCCGGGCTGGTGGCGGCGGCGGGGCTGTGCTTCCTGCAGGCTTACTTCATCGCCCGTGCGCACCATCCGCTGGGCGCCTTCTGGCTGTTCGGCGCCTGAGCCGGACGGAGGATCATCGTGGAAGTGAACGAACTGGAACTGCCCGACCCGAGCATGCCGGCGTGTCCCTGGCTGCAGGAGTCGTGGGAAGCGGCCGGCGTGCGGATCGACGTGCCCGACGCCCGCGTCGACCAGGATGATGCGACGACGGGGCGGATGCCGGCCGGCGACTGAGCGTCAGCCACGCGGCTTCCTGCGCGCGCGGCTTCGCGCGGGCTTGCGCGGGGCCTCCGCGCGCGGACCTGTATCCGCGTTGGCCGGCGCGTGCGCAGGGCGCATCCGTTCCAGCGAAGACAGCGCGTCGATGTAGGCGATGAAGTGCTGCAGGTAGCCGGGGGACAGCGTGCGCATCAGGTTGAGCGAGCGGTGCACGAGCACGGCCGAGTTGAGCGGGCCTGCGTCGCCGGCCACCGGTTCCAGCGACTGGCGCAGCTGGGACTCGGTGCGCAGGCCGGCCCAGAGCGTGCGGAACTGCTGCAGCAGCGGAATCTCGGGATAGGGGTCGCCGTCCATCGTGCGATGCGGCATCCGCGCCAGCAGCGTGGCCAGCGCACCGGCGGCGGCCGGATCGCGCGATCCGCTGGCATGGGCCGCCACGGGCGCCGCCACGTCGCGCGCGTAGTCCTCGACCAGCCCGGACAGGCGCTCGTCCAGCAGGCGACGCGCCAGGCCCTCGTGCGCGCCGGCACGGCGGGCGAGCGACTCGATCAGGGCGAACCGCACCGGGTCGACGCGGTCGGCGCCCTGTGCGCGCCAGGCATCCAGGCGCTGGCGCACGCCGGGAGCCGGATTACCGTCCATCGCTGGCGGCGGCCGGTGGCTGGGCGTGCGTGCGCCGCGGGACCGGTGCGATCTCCACGCGGCGGTTGCGGGCGCGGCCCTCTTCGTCGGTATTGGGGCCGACCGGCTGGCTGGCGCCGAACGCGGCGGCGAACACCGAGGCCGCCGGCACGCCTTCGTCGACCAGCACGCGGGTCACCGTGAGCGCACGCTGCGCGGACAGTTCCCAGTTGTCCGCGAACAGGCGGTTGCCGTCGCGTACCTGGCGGTCGTCGGTGAAGCCGCTGACCATCAGGATCTCGTCGCGTGCCTCCATGTAGGCGGCCAGCGGCGCCGCCAGGCTGCGCAGGAGTTCGCGGCCCTGCGGTTGCAGCTGCGCCGAGTTGAGCGCGAACAGCACGTTGCCGCGTATGCCGATGCGCCCGTCGACCAGGGTCACCCGTCCGGCCGCCAGCGGCCCCGCCAGCGCCTGCTCCAGCGCCTGGCGTTGCGCCTGCTCGGCCTGCCGCCTGCGCATTTCCGCGTCCAACCGGCCCGACAGCTCGGCCTGCACCGCGATCACGCCGACCAGCACCAGCACGAACGCGCCGAGCAGGACCGACATCAGGTCGCCGAAGCTCGCCCAGACCGGCGCGGTGGATCCGGCGTCGTCGAACTCCACGCTCATGCCGCTTCGGTCCCGACGGCGCTGGCGTCGTTGCCGGCCTGGCGCGGACCGCCGATGCGCTGCAGGTCTTCGACGATCTGCTTCTGCGCCAGCAGGCTCAGGTCGACCACCTCGCGGGCCTGGGCGACGTAGTAGGCCAGCTGCTCGTCGCTGCGTGCGAGCGAGCGGTCCAGCGCGGCTTCGATGCCCTGCAGGCGCGCGAGCAACTCTTCGTTGGACTGGCCGAACACCTGCACCGCCGCACCGAAGGCTTCGCCCAGGCTGGCCACCTCGGTGGCGCCGACGGCGACCTGCGCGGCGATGTCGCCGAGCTTTCCGGTCTCGGCCTCGATGTGGTCGGTGAAGCGCGTGCCCACGCGTTCGAGCAGGTCGGCCGAGGTGGCGACGAGCGCGTCGATGGCGCCGCGCTGCTCGGTGGAGGCGTGGTTGACCGCGTCGAGCAGGGTGCCGAGCGTGCCGATCAGCTGGGTGCGCTCCTCGAGCATCGCGGTGTCGCGGACCATGCTTTCGGACAGCTTCTGGCGCAGCTCGGCGATGACCTCGGCCGCGGCGCGCGGCGCCTGCGCGGCGGCGTCCACCAGCCGTTCGATCTCGGCGATGGTGGCGCTGGCATGCGCCTGCGCCTGTGCCGCCATGTCGTTCGCGCTGGCGGCCAGCGCATCGCAGATCGCCTGCTGCCGCGCGGCCACCGCCTGGCCGGCCTGCTCCCAGTCCTGGCGCAACCCGGCACCCATGCGGGCGACCTGTTCGGCCCAGGCGGCCAGGCGCTGCTGTTCCTGCGCTGCCAGCAGTGCCTGCAGTTCGCCGTGCGAGCGATCCACGTTGCCGACCATGGCGGTGGCGTGCCGTTCGAAGGCGGCGGCCGCCGTGGCCAGCGCCTGCTCGTTGCGTGCGGCCTGCTCGGCATGGCGTTCGTCTTGCTGCGCCAGCGCCGAGCGCCAGGCGCTGGCGACCACCTCGGCGTTGGCCTCCAGGCGTGCGGCGATCCCGTCGACCACGGCGTTCGCGCGCTGCTCCAGTGCCGCGGCATGGCGGTCGAGGCCGTCGTGCAGTTCGCGCAGCAGCGACGCGTTCGCATCCTGCTGGGCGACCGCGGCGGCCTGCCAGGCCTGCGCGGCCGCGCCCGTGGCCCCGGCGAGGCCGGCGGACATGCCCTCCAGCTGCCGCTGCACGGCGACGGAGACGGTGTCGTGCAGCGTGTTGGCTTCCCGGGCCAGGCCGGCCAGCGTGGCCGCCACCGCCGGCTGCAGCACATCGCCGATGGCGCGTGCGCTCTCGGCCACGCCGGACTTCAGCGATTGTTCCAGCGTGGCCGCCAGGCGTGCCTGCGAAGCCTCCGCGCGGGCATGGAAGTCCTGCTGACCGGCCAGCAGCTGTTCGCCGGCGGCCGCGTTCTGCCGCTCGATCGCCGCGACCATCCCCTGCAGGCGCTCGACCAGTTCCGGCAGCAGTTCCGCCTGCCGCTGCTGGACGCGCAGCGCTTCGTCGCGGCGCCAGGCCAGCGAGTAGGTGCGAAGCGAAGTGGCGATGGCCGCGTCCAGCCGCTGCACGACCTGCAGGCGCTCGCGCCGCGCCAGCGCCGACAGCAGGCCCAGCGCGGCCGAGGTGGCCACGCCGGCGATCGAGGTGCCGAAGGCGAATGCCAGGCCCTTTACCGGCGCGGCGAGCGTGCCGCGGATCGCTTGCAGGTCACCGGCGTTCTCCAGCGCCAGGCCGGTACCGCTGAGCGTGGCCATCATCCCCAGCAGGGTTCCGAGCATGCCGAGCAGGACGAGCAGGCCGACCAGGTAGGGCGTGAGCGCCGGCGCCGGCAGCGCCACGCGCTCGCCTTCGATGCGCAGGCGCACCGGGTGGCGAAGGTGCGGGTGCAGCCGCTCCAGCCACGGATCGAGGACGCCGCCGTCGGCCGGCAGGTCCGACAGCGCGGCGGCCAGCGACGTGGTGGCCTGGCGGTAGCGGTACAGCTCGATCGCGCCAGCGATGTAGCAGGCGGCGATCACCAGCAGCACCGCCACGCCGGCCGGGTGGAAGGCGAGGTAGCCGGCGCCGACCCAGGCGACGGCGGCCAGGCCCGCCAGGAACAGGGCGGCGTGGAGGGCGGGGTGGAGGGGGCTTGTGCGCATGTCGATCCAGGTCAGGGGGTGCGAAGCGCCGCGAGCAGGCCTTCGATCGGTTGGAAGCGGACATCCAGTTCGGCCTGAAGCACGTCCTGCATGTCGCGATGGAAAACGTCGAGCCAGGCGGCGGACGCGGCGCCGGCCTGGCCGGGGGCGGTCGCACCGGCGCGCAGGCGGTCGAAATGCTGGCCCAGCAGCAACGGCACGCCGGCCAGCAGCTTGTATTCGCGCGGGCTGAGCGTCAGCTCCATCACCGCATCCACCTCGGCCAGCCGCGCCAGTTCCGGCGAGCGTTGCGCGAGCCGGTCGCGCAGGCGTCCGCGCAGCCGCCCGGTCGCGGCCTGCATCGCGCGCTGCATCGCCAGGCAGTGCTGGCGATAGGGGGCGAAGTCGATGGCGTCCGCGTCGGTGACCGCGGCCGGCGGCGTGGGCAGATCCGTGGCGATCGCCTCGGCCAGGGCCGCGCGCGTGCGCGCCACCTCGTCATCGCCGTCAGGGCCCGTCGCCGGCGCGGCGGGCGCGGAAGGCGACGGACGACCGTCCAGGGCGCCGGCCAGGGCGACCGCACGGGTCCAGTCGATCCACTGGCCCAGCCGCTCGCCCAGCGCCGGACCCGGGGCGGGGACATCGGCGTCCGCGACCCGGGCCAGCAGGCGGATGAAGGTCGGGCCCGGTACCGGGCTCCGTTGCAGGGCTGTTGGCACTTTTCCGGCCGAAAAACCGCGATTTTACATGAAAGCCCGGCATCCCCGGACCTTGACGGGCGGCCGCGGAAGCGGCCTGGACCCGGCGGGCGCACGCCGGTTTCACGCGCGCGCCCCTAGAACGGGCCTTCCCCCCGCCCGAGACGAACCATGAACCACGCCAACGCGCCCGCCACCGTCCCCCACGTCGAACTGGACCGCTACCTAGGCACCTGGTACGAGATCGCGCGCTTGCCGATGCGTCACGAGCCGCGCGAGTACACCGACATCACCGCGACCTATTCGCTGCAGCCCGACGGCAAGGTGAAGGTCGACAACCGCGCGCGCGACGCCGAAGGCGAGGTGAAGCAGTCGGTGGGCGAAGCGGAAGTGGTCGAGGGCAGCGGCAGCGCCAAGCTTGAAGTCAGCTTCATGCCCGACGGCCTCAAGTGGGTGCCTTTCACCAAGGGCGACTACTGGATCCTGCGCCTGGATCCGGACTACCGGACCGCGCTGGTCGGCTCCCCGGACCGCAAGTACCTGTGGCTGCTGGCGCGCGAGCCCGGAATCGACGAGGCGGTAAAGGCAAGCTATCTGGAAACGGCCAGGCAGCAGGGTTTCGACCTGTCGGACCTGATCCACACCCCGCATACCGGGCGCGTCGGCTGACCGGTGCGGGCCACCTACCAGGGCTTGGCGCTGCGCATCGCCAGCGGCAGCGAAGCGGCCATCGCTTGCAGGCGCGCGGCCACGTACGAGGCATGCTCGGGGCCGGCGGCCTCGGCGATCGCTTCGGCTTCGGTGGCGAACACTTCCATCAGTTCATCGGGGAAGGTCTGCTGGACCAGGCCCGGCAGCCGCGCCTCGAGCGCATCGAGCATGGCCACGATTTCCGGATCAACGTCGCTCACGGGGCGGCTCCGCGCCCTCGGGGGCGGGCGCCTGCGCCGGCGAGCATACCCCAGGCCGCCGGCCAGGCCGGCCGGACGTGGGGCGTGGGCCGGTGGCCGTTTCCCCTGGCCGCGACCAGTACGCTAGAACGCGTACTCCAGCCCGAGTCCCGGGCCTTGCAAGGTGCCGTCGAAGGTGAAGCCGCCGCTGCTGAAGTAGACCGTCATCCAGCGATAGCCGGCAGTGGGGGCGACACGATCGTTGAAGCGGTATCCGGCCATCAGCATCGCATCCACGGTCAGGTCCGACTCGCCGGCGCCGGCCACCAGCCAGGCGCCCACGTAGACGCTGTTGGCGAAATCGCGGCGGCCCTTGATGCCCAGCTGCGGGTCGATCCAGCTCTGCGACTGGGAGGCATCGTAGGCCTGCGGCACCGTCGGAGGAGGCGGCGCCGGCAGGGCATAGGCGAAGCCGGTGCGCGTGGACCAATAGCGCGCGCCCGCGACCAGGTCCTGGTGCGCGTGCGCGGCGTCGACCATGCGGTACTGGTAGGCCAGCAGCATCGTGGTGGAGTCGCCGTCCAGTTCGACCGGCACGCGGATGCCGAGGGGCGGGACCGGCATGCCGGCGGAGCCTGACAGGCGCAGGGTGACCAGTTCGGCGACCACGCCGTGGCGGCCATGTTGCGCCTCGAAGGCGGCCATCGCGGCGAAGTCCAGGTTGTTCCAGATGTCGCTGAAGCTGGCGCTGGGATGCACGGTCACCGGCAGGCGTTCGTGCGCCAGCGTGCCGGCCCCCCCAGACGTAGGGCACGAGCCGGAATTCCTACTGCCCGTCACCACCGGCAAGTGCAGGCGTGCTGCACGGCAGCGCGGCGAGGGCGAGGGCAAGGGCGAAGTTTGCGGTGCGATGCTGCATGCGACACCCGCCGCGAGCCTGGGACTGCGGCACGACGCGCATGCCGAAGGCCCATGCTGAGCCGCGCGCGTGGCACATACAAGCCTGGTGCGACACGGCATGCGCTGACTGCATGACGCCATTGGGTGCTTGCGGGCCGCAGGTTGCCGACGCGTTGGCGCGCTGTCGCGGAATGCCATCCGGACGCGTCCGCACCCGGGGGCGGCAGCGTGGCGTGCCCTGGGCGGTCGGCGACAGATCCTGGCGGGCCGAAGCCGGCCAGGATGAAGACGGTGGCGGGCATCCTGCCCGCCACCTGGGCGTGCTTCAGTTCTTCTTGCTGCGCGGGAGGTTGACCTTGTCGATACCGTGGATGACCCCGTTGCTGGACTCCAGGTCCTGCGAAGTCACGTTGGCGCCATCGATGGTCAGGTTGCCGCGTGAGAGCTGGATCGGCGCGTTCTGTCCGTGCACGGTGCGCGCTGCCTCCCACCTGCCGACCTCGACCGCGCTCTTGCGCCCCTTGACGAGGTGGTAGTTCACCAGGGCCGCCAGTTCCTCCTTGTTGTCCGGCTTGAACAGCTCGTCGAGCTTGCCTGCCGGCATCTTGGCGAATGCGTCGTCAGTGGGTGCGAACACGGTGAAGGGGCCGGGGCTCCCCAGCATGTCGGTGAGTCCGGCTTTCTCGACGGCGCTTGCGAAGGTCTTGAACGTGCCCTTTTGGGCGAACGTGGCGAGGATGTCCGGCTGCGCGCCGGACGGGGTCTGTTGCGATTGCATGGGATGTACCTCTTCGGATCCGCATGGCGGACCATGGGCTAGGCCGTGGCCTTGACCCGCCTCGACGAGACGGGTGCGAACTCAATGCGGAGGATGGGATGGAGTGCGCGGCAGAGAGGCCGATACGGTATTGCACCGTAGCCAATCCACCGTGGACCTGTGCTGGTTACGGGGGCGTGAACTGCCGCCCTGGATGCGCATGCGCCGGACCGGAAATGCTAGCGTGTGCCTGCGCACAGGCGCCGAGGCAACGCGCTCCTGCGCCCGAAGTGTGCCGGTTCGCACGGTGTGGGGTGTCCCATGCGCACAATGAAGCTCCATCGGGTCGTCAGTGCGGATTTCACGGTGCTCATGGCATCGCTCCAATCCGAGCAGGCGATGGCCTGTGCCGAGAACGAGGGCTGGCCCGCCGCGCCTGACATGACGGCTCCGGCCGTTGCGCCGCCCGCCCCCGGGCTAGTCCAGCAGCCGTCGTGGCCGGCGCTGGCGCGAGCCGGCGCCGCCGCGCAGTCCGTGGCGGCCCATGTCCGAAGGCGTGATGGGCAACGCGCGGGACGACGCTCTTGGCCATCCGCGGCCGGGGCAGGCGCCCGCCGTTGGCGGGCACCTGTGCGCGGGGCTAGACCTGGGGAGCCGGATCCGCGCCATCCGGGGCCGTCGCCGCTGCTCCGGCGCGGCTGCGGTCGCGGGCCAGGTACAGGTACACCGCCGGCAGCACGAACAGGGTGAACGCGGTGCCGATGGTCATGCCCGCGGCGATCACCATGCCCATCGAGAAGCGCGCGGCCGCGCCCGGGCCATTGGCGATCAGCAGCGGGATCATCGCGAACACCAGCGCGGCGGTGGTCATCAGCACCGGGCGCAGGCGGATGCCCGAGGCCTGCTCGATCGCCTCGCGCTTGGACAGGCCCTGCTGCTGCAGCTTGTTGGCGAACTCCACGATCAGGATACCGTGCTTGGCGATCACGCCGATCAGGGTCACCAGGCCGACCTGGGTGTAGATGTTGATGCTCATCCCGGGGAAGGCCTCGATCCCGGTGAACTGCAGCACCCCGGCGACCAGCGCCAGCGCGTTGAGCACCAGCAGTGCGCCGGAGATCGCCATCGGCACGGTGATCAGCATGATCAGCGCGTCGCGGAAGCTCTCGAACTGCGCGGCCAGCACCAGGAAGATCGCGATCAGCGCGAACGCCAGGGTGACCAGCATCGCCGCGCCCTCCTGCTTGAACTGGCGCGACTCGCCGGCATAGTCGACGCTGTAGCCCTGCGGCAGGACCTCGGCGGCGGCCTGCTCCAGCACGCGCAGCGCCTCGCCCTTGGACACGCCCGGGCGCGGGGCGAACATGATCCCCACCGCGTTGAGCTGCTGGAAGCGCTTGAGCGTCTGCGGCTGCGCCGTTTCCTTCAGCGTGACCAGGGTCGACAGCGGCACCAGCTGGCCGTCGCGGGTGCGGGTGTAGTAGTTCTCCAGCTGCGCGGCGTTGAGGCGGTCGCTGCGCTGCACCTGCGGGATCACCCGGTAGGAGCGGTTCTCCATCGCGAAGCGGTTGACGTAGCCGCCCGACAGCATCGCCGCCATGTCCGCGGCCAGGGTGCGCATGTCAATCCCGAGCAGGGCCGCCTTCTCGCGGTCGATCTGCACCTCGATTCGTGGCTTGTCGATCTTCAGGTCCTTGTCCAGGAAGATGAAGCGGCGGCTCTCCATGGCCTTCTGCACGATCGCGTCGGACAGCTCGTTGAGCTGTTCCAGGGATCCAATACCCAGCACCAGGAACTCGCCGCCGCCGCCGTCGCCGCCGGCGCTGGGCAGCGAAGGCGGGACCAGGGCGAAGGTGTTCAGGCCGGTGATCGAGGACAGCTTGGGCTGCAGCGCCTGCTGCAGGACCTGGTTGGTGGAGCGGTCGCGCTCGCTCCAGGGCTTGAGCACGAAGCCGCCCATGGCGCTGTTGCTGGCGCCGCCGCCGCCGCCGAAGCCGCCGTTGAACAGGAAGAAGTCGTTGACCTCCGGGATCTCCTTGACCGCCGCTTCCAGCTCCTCGGTGTAGCGCTCCACGTAGTCCAGGGTGGTGTACGCGTCGGCGCTGCCGACGGCGAAGATGAAGCCCTCGTCCTCCAGCGGCGCAGGCTCCTTGGGCGCGGTCATGTACAGGAACACGCACGAGACCAGCACCAGCGCGCCGAACACCGCGATCACGCCACGGGTTTCCAGCGCGCTGTGCAGGCGCCGCTCGTAGCCGTTGCGCAGCCAGTCGAAGCGTGCGTCCAGCCAGGACTCGAGCCGGGTCTTGCCATGCGCGCTGTGCGGCTTGAGCAGCTTGGCGCACATCATCGGCGACAGGGTCAGGGCAATGATGCCCGACAGCAGCACCGAGCCGGCCAGGGTGAAGGCGAACTCGGTGAACAGCACGCCGGTCAGGCCGCCCTGGAAGCCGATCGGCAGGTAGACCGCCACCAGCGTGGTGGTCATCGCCACCACCGGCCAGGCCAGCTCGCGCGCGCCCTTGATCGAGGCGTCGTGCGGGCTCATGCCCTCCTCGATGTGGCGGTGGATGTTCTCCAGCACGATGATCGCGTCGTCCACCACGATCCCGATCGCCAGCACCATCGCCAGCAGGGTCAGCAGGTTGATGGTGAAGCCCATCAGCAGCATCAGGAACAGCGCGCCGACCAGCGAGAGCGGCACGGTGACCGCCGGGATGACCACGCTGCGCAGCGAGCCCAGGAACAGGAAGATCACCACGATCACGATCACCACCGCCTCGACGATCGTCTTGACCACCTCGTTGATCGCGTCCTGGATCGACTCGGTGCTGTCGTAGGGGATGGTGGCGACGATGCCCTCCGGCAGCTGCGGCACGATCTCGTTGTCCCAGACCTTGCGCACCTCCTCGATCACTTCCAGCGAGTTGGCGTCGGGCGAGACGAAGATGCCCATGAAGGTGGCCGCATCGCCGTTGATGCGCACCGAGGTGCCGTAGTTCTCCGAACCCAGCTCGACGTCGGCGATCTCGCCCAGGCGCACGATCGCGCCGTCCTGCTCGCGCACGATCAGCTGGCGGAACTCCTCGGCGTTGCGCAGGTCGGTGCGCGCGGTCAGGTCGACCGCCACCATCTGGCCCTTGGTCGAGCCCAGCGCGGACAGGACGTTGTTGGCCTGCAGGGCGGCGTGCACGTCGCTGGCGGTCACGCCCAGCGCGGCCATCCGGTCCGGCTTGAGCCACACGCGCATGGCGAAGGTGCCGGCGCCGAGGATGTCGGCGCGCTGCACGCCCGGGATGGTGGCGATGCGCGGCTCGACCGCGCGCATCAGGTAGTCGGTGATCTGGTTGTTGTCGAGCTGGTCGCTGGCGAAGGACACGTACATCGCTGCGATCTGCTGGCCCTGCTGCAGGTCGATCACCGGGTCCTCGGATTCGGCCGGCAGCTGGCTGCGCAGCTTGTTGACCTTGGCCGCGATCTGGGTGAGCGCCTCGTTGGCGTCGTAGTCCAGGCGGATGTAGGCCTGGATGGTGGAAATGCCGGCCGCGCTGGTCGAGGTCAGGTAGTCGATGCCTTCGGCCGAGGCCACCTCGCGTTCCAGCGGGGTGGTGACGAAGCCCTGCATCAGGTCCGCGTCGGCGCCGTAGTAGGCGGTGCTGACGGTGACCACCGCGTTCTGCAACTCGGGGTACTGGCGCACGTTCAGTTCATTGAACGAGCGTAGCCCGAGCAGCAGGATGAACAGGCTGACGACCATCGCCAGCACCGGCTTGTTGATGAAGATGTCGGTGAATTTCATCCGGGTCCTCCGCCGCTCCACGTCGGGAGCCGGCCGGAAAGGGAAGGGCGCCCCCCCGCGCATCGCGCGCGGCGGGCGTCGCGGTCGGTCAGCGGTTTTCCGGCTCGGGCCTGGCCTGCGCCGCCGGCTGCACCTTGTTGTTGATGGTCACGCCGGCGTCGTTGCGCAGGCGCAGCAGGCCGCTGGTCACCACCACCTCGCCAGGCTTGAGGCCGTCGGTGATGCCGACCAGGTCGCCGCGGGTCGGGCCGGTGGTGACGAAGCGCTGCTTGACCACGTGGGTGGCCTGCGGCATGCCTTCCGGCGCCGGTTCGGCGCCGGCCTGCTTCGGCGCCTCGATCACCACGTACACCGAATTGCCGTACGGATTGAAGCTCACAGCGGTCTGCGGCACGACCACCAGCTCCCTGGACTGGCCGAGGTCGAACCCGATCCGGCCGAAGGTGCCAGGGCGCAGCACGCCGGCCGGGTTGGCCAGGGTGGCGCGGACCTTGAAGTTGCGCGTGTTCGCGTCGACCGACGGCTCGACCGCGGTGACCTTGGCCTCGAACGCCTGGCCCGGATGCGCGTCCACTTCCAGCCGCACCGGTGCGCCGATGGCCACCTCGTTCATGCGCTGCTCCGGCAGGGTGAAGTCGACGTGGATCGGGTCCAGGGCCTGCAGGCCGACGATCGGATCGCCGGGGTTGATGTACTGGCCCAGGTTCACCTGGCGGATGCCCAGGACGCCGTCGAACGGCGCGCGGATGGTCTTCTGCGCGATCAGCGCCCGCTGCGCGTCGGCCTGTGCCTGGGTGGTGGCGGCGTCGGCGATGCGCTCGTCCACTTCCGACCGCGAAACCAGCTTCTGGTCGCCCAGCTCGCGCCAGCGATCGCGCTGGGTGATCGCCAGGCGTGCGGCGGTGTCCAGGGCCTTGAGCTGGGCCTGCTCGTTGGCGGTGTTCAGTTGCACCAGCAGGTCGCCCTTGCGCACGGCCTGGCCGGACTCGAAGGCGATCTGCTGGACCACGCCACCGGCCTCGGTGGTCACGTCGGTGCCGTTGTCGGCCACCAGGGTGCCCACCGCCTCGGCGGTGCCGCTCCAGCGCTCGCTGCGCGCCTCGAAGGTGCTGACCTCCACCGGCGGCTGCGGCATGTTGTCGAAGAAGTCGTTGGTCGCCTTGCCCATGATCGCCTTGACGGCGAACACGCCGCCGAAGATCACGGCCACGCCGATCAGCATCAGGATCATGCGGCGCGCGAAGGAAGGCTGGCGCGCGGGCTTGGAGGAAGAGGTGCGTAAGGCCATGGCGATTCCGTTCTGCTTTTTCAGGCGGGGGGCAGGCCGCGGCGACGCACGCGGCGTCGCGGGCCCGTAAAGGGCGCTGCGTTGGATGCTTCTGCGTGCGGCTGGGGGCGGGCGGTGCCGGCTGCGGCCGCGATGCGACGGGGGGCGAGGCGGATTCTGCCGGTCAAGCGGCCGCAGGGCAACGCTTGCGCGGGTGCCGGATCCGTGGACTGCACCGCGGCGGCGACGCGGGCGGTCCGGGAAGCCGCCGGCCGCTTGCCATACCGGCGACTCTGCCAGAATCGGCCCGTCCCCACTCCGGTCGCGCCCCTTCCCGATGACTGCCCCTGCTTCGCCACGCCGCATCCTGTTTGCCAGCCTCATCGGTACGACGATCGAGTTCTTCGATTTCTACATCTATGCCACCGCCGCGGTGCTGGTGTTCCCGCACCTGTTCTTCCCGGCCGCCGAGCCGGCCGCGGCCACCCTGCAGTCGCTGGCGACCTTCGCCCTGGCGTTCTTCGCCCGGCCGCTGGGGTCGGCGCTGTTCGGCCACTACGGCGACCGGGTCGGGCGCAAGGCGACCCTGGTGGCGGCGCTGCTGACCATGGGCATCTCCACTGTACTGATCGGCCTGCTGCCGACCTATGCACAGATCGGCGTTTGGGCGCCGGCGCTGCTGGCGCTGTGCCGGTTCGGCCAGGGCCTGGGCCTGGGCGGGGAGTGGGGCGGGGCGGTGCTGCTGGCAACCGAGAATGCGCCGCCGGGCAAGCGTGCCTGGTACGGGATGTTCCCGCAGCTGGGGGCGCCCCTGGGCTTCCTGTGTTCGACCGGCATCTTCCTGCTGCTGGCCCAGGTCCTCGACGAGGGGCAGTTCATGGCCTGGGGCTGGCGCATCCCGTTCGTCGCCAGCGCCGCGCTGGTCCTGGTCGGGTTGTGGGTGCGGCTGCGGATCACCGAGACGCCGGCGTTCCAGAAGGCGGTCGAGCGCGACGAGCGCGAGCGCCTGCCGATGGCCACCGTGCTGACCAGGCATGCCGGCACGCTGGCGGTCGGCACCCTGTCGCTGATGGCCACCTTCGTCCTGTTCTACCTGATGACCGTGTTCGCGCTGAGCTGGGGCACCTCGCAGCTGGGCTACGGCCGCCAGGAGTTCCTGCTGCTGCAGATGGCCGGCGTGCTGTGCTTCGCCGCGACCATCCCGCTGTCGGCGATCTACGCCGACCGCAGTGGCCGGCGCCGGGCGATGATCCTGGCCACGCTGGGGATCATCGCCTTCGGCCTGCTGTTCGAGCCGCTTTTCGCCGCCGGCCATCCGGCGCAGGTGCTGCTGTTCCTGTGCGTGGGGCTGGGGCTGATGGGACTGACCTACGGGCCCTGCGGAACGATCCTGGCTGAGATGTTCCCGACGCCGGTGCGCTACACCGGCGCGTCGCTGGCCTTCAACCTGGCCGGCATCCTCGGCGCATCGCCGGCGCCCTACATCGCCACGCGCCTGGCCGGCAGCCATGGCATCGCCGCGGTCGGCGCCTACCTGAGCGCGATGGCGGCATTGACCCTGCTGGCGCTTTTGCTGGTCCGCGCGCGCCCGGCGGAGTGAGCGGCGCACGTCGTGGCTCCAGGCAGGGGCGCGCGAGTCTTCGCGTTCCCGCTGTGTTCGGTTGAAACCCGGTATCCGGGCGGGCCAGCGGGCCCTTTCAAGCGTCGGTTCCGGATGGGTCGCCGTGCCCCGTCGAAGCGCCGGCTTCGGACGGGGCCGCCGCACCCTGTGCCTATGTCCCACCCTTCGGGACGACATCCTGTCTTTACGAAGGGCCGTGGCACATCCATGTGCCACTTGGGACATAGGCCCAGGGTGCGGCGTCCTTCGTGATCATCAGGGTCGTGGCTTCGATCGCAAGAGCCGGGCAGGTGCGACGTCGTGCAGCCTACGTCGTGCCGTCGTGCCGTCGGGCCGTGGAGCCGTGGAGCCATGGGGGGCTTCCACCTGTCGAGTCGTCCGGGGGTCTTCGGCCTTCGGTGAAAGCAGGATCACGCGTGCTGGTGGGGTGCCGCGCTGTAGGTCGGGAGAACGAACCGCTGTCCTCGAAGCGCCGAAGGACGCTGTTCTGCCGCACTGGGGGTCGAACGGCACAGGGATGTGCCGCGCTCGCGATTTGAGGCATGGACGCCGACATGAGCGACGACCCCCAGTGCGGCAGGACGGCGGCCCCTTCCGGAGCCGACGCAAAGAACGCATCCAAAACCAACTGTGCCCGTGCCACCGGTGGCGGCGCGAACAGAGCCTCAAGTTACGAGGCCAGCGCATCCCGCCAACGGATGGACAACCTGAATTGTCCCGCCCTCAATGGAACAGCCGCTTCACCGTGCGCGTTAGCCAGCCGCCCTGCTCGTGCTCGCGGGCGAAGCGGTCCAGGTGCCGGCGCACCTGCTCGGAATAGGCGCGGTCGTCGTTGCGGATGTGGTTGAACAGCCAGCGCGACAGCATGCTCTTGAGTTCGTCGACCACGTCCTCGCCGGCCTGGAAGCGCAGGCGGTAGTCGCTCACCCGCTTGGTGAACACCTCGTGCACCCGGCGGTGCGCGGCGCAGAACGGGTAGCCGGCCTCCTCCATCAACTCTTCCTCGAAGGCGAAGTGGGACAGGGTGTAGTCGACCAGCTCGTCGATCACGTCGGCCACCACCAGCGCCACGCCGCGGGCCTGGGCCTGGTGCAGCTGGTTGATCATCGACACGATCCGGCGATGCTGGTCGTCGATCACTTCGATGCCGGTGTTGAGGTCGTCTTGCCAGGTCAGCAGGGCCATGCGCGTGCCGTGGATGCGGGGGTACGCACAGCGTAGGGATGCGCTGCCGGCGCGGCCTTGATCGTGATCAACCACGGCGTGCGCGTTGCAGCTCACCAGAGCGCGTCGCGCATCCGGTACCACGCCATCGCCAGCACCAGCAGCGGTGTGCGCAGGGCGCGGCCGCCGGGGAAGGGCGCGTGGGGGATCTTCGCGAACAGGTCCAGGCGCTGCGACTGCCCGCCGATCGCCTCGGCGATGAGCCGGCCGGCCAGGCCGGTGCTGGCCACGCCGTGGCCGGAAAAGCCCTGGGCGAAGTAGACGTTCGGCGCCAGCCGGCCCCAGTGCGGGGCGCGGTTGAGCGAGATGTCCACGTAGCCGCCCCACAGGTACTCGATCGGCAGGTCGTCCAGCTGCGGGAACACCGCGCGGATGCGCCGCCGCATGACCCCGCGCAGGTTCGGCGGCGGATAGCTGGAGTAGCTGGCGCGGCCGCCAAAAAGGAGCCGGTGGTCGCGGCTGAGCCTGAAGTAGTCCAGCGCCCAGTTCACGTCGGCCACGGCCATGTCGTTGGCGATCAGCGCCCGTGCACGATCTTCGCCCATCGGCGCGGTCGCGGCGATGTAGGTGCCCACCGGCATGACGCGCGATTCCAGCTCGGGGGCCACGCCGCGCAGCCAGGCATTGCCGGCGATGACCGCGAAATCGGCGGCCACGTGCCCATGCGGGGTGCGCAGGCGCGGCCGGTTGCCGCGAACCAGCTCCACCACCGGCGACCGTTCGAAGATCCTCACGCCCGCGCCCAGCGCGGCGCGCGCCAGGCCGAAGGCGTATTCGAGCGGATGCAGGTGGCCGCTGGCGGGGTCGTACACCGCGCCCAGGTAGCGGTCGCTCTCCAGCTCGTCGCGCAGGCGGCGCCGGTCCCACCATTGCAGCGGGTAGTCGTACTTCTGCGCCATCTCGACGATGCCGGCGCGCAGTTCGTGCTCCTGGCGCGGCTTGATCGGCACGTGCGCGTGGCCATCGCGCCAGTCGCACGGGATGCCGTGGCGGGCGATGCGCGCGCGCAGCAGGTCCATGCCTTCCCGCGAGAGGTCGAACAGCACCCGCGCAGCATCCTGACCGAGCAGGCCTTCCAGCCGGGATTGCTCGCAGCCGTAGCCGACGATGGCCTGGCCACCGTTGCGCCCGGAGGCGCCCCAGCCGATGCGTTGCGCCTCCAGCACCACCACCCGGTAACCGGCCTCGGCCAGGTCCAGTGCCGCCGACAGGCCCGTGTAGCCGGCGCCGAGGATGCAGACGTCGGCATCCTCCAGCGCGCCTTCCAGCGCCGGCTGTTGCGGCAGCGGCATGGCGCTGGCGGCGTACCAGCTGGGCGGATAGGCGGCTTCGCTCACGCCGGCCTTCCGCACAGCGCCTTGGGTCCGGCTGCTGCGTTCCCACCGTAGAGCGGGGCTTGCCCCGCAGCTTCGTCGCAATGCCCGCGCAAGCAGCGGGGCAAGCCCCGCTCTACGGGGCGCAGGCGGGCATGGCCCCGCTCAGACCGTGCGCAGGTACCAGGCATAGTCCAGGTCCGGTACCTGCGCGTGGAAGTCGAGCATCTCCTTGCGCTTCTGCTGGCCATAGATGTGCCGGAACGACTCGCCGTACCAGCGCGCGGCGA
Source organism: Pseudoxanthomonas sp. Soil82 (assembly GCF_040446535.1). NCBI lineage: Bacteria > Pseudomonadati > Pseudomonadota > Gammaproteobacteria > Lysobacterales > Lysobacteraceae > Pseudoxanthomonas > Pseudoxanthomonas sp. Soil82. Next base: position 512,315 of record NZ_JBEAAK010000002.1, on the reverse strand, counting down.
ACGCACTGCCGAGGAAGTCGTCGATCGCCTGGCGCCAGTGCGGGGTCCGCAACGGAAACTGCTCGTAGGCATTGCCGGTGACCGGCGCGCCGGGATCGAGCCGACGTTCGATCCCGTCGAGCATGCCGGCCAGCACCGCCGCGGCGACCAGGTAGGGATTGGCGTCGGCGCCGGCGATGCGGTGCTCGATGCGGGTGTTGGCCGGGTCGCTGTGCGGGATGCGCATGGCCACGGTGCGGTTGTTGAAGCCCCAGCTGTCGTTGAGCGGGACGAAGGCATTGGCGACGAAGCGGCGGTAGCTGTTCGCGTGCGGGGCGAACAGCAGCAGGTTGTCGCGCGCGCTGGCCTGCAGGCCGCCGACCGCGTGGCGCAGCGCATCGGCCGGGGCCTGCGGGGTGCCGGCGAAGAGGTTGCGTCCCTGCGTGTCGAGCAGGCTCACGTGCAGGTGCAATCCACTGCCGGCCTGGCCGGCCAGCGGCTTGGCCATGAAGCTGGCCAGCGCGCCCTGCTGCTGGGCGATCGCCTTGATCGCGCGCTTGAGCAGGACGGCGTCGTCGCAGGCGGCGACCGCGTCGGCGCGGTGCTTGAGGTTGATCTCGAACTGGCCCGGGGCGTACTCGGCCACCGCGGTGTCGGCCGGGATCCGCTGCGCGCGGCAGGCGCGGGCGACGGCGTCGATGAAACCGGCGTTCTCGTCCAGGTCGTCGATCGAATAGACCTGGGTGCTGGCGTTGCGCGCGCCATCGCTGGCGTTGAGCGTGGGCTGCGGGCGGCCATCGGCATCGGCCAGGCGGTCGAACAGGTAGAACTCCAGCTCCACCGCCACGACGGGCACCAGGCCGAGCTCGCGGTAACGGTCGACCACGCGTTCGAGCACGCGGCGCGGGTGCGCATCGAACCAGCCGCCGGCGCCGTCCTCCATCGCCAGCAGCAGCTGCAGCGCCGGGCGCGGCGACCACGGCACCGGCCGCAGGCTGCCGGGGATCGGTCGGCAGATGCGATCCTCGTCGCCGATGTCGTAGCCCAGCCCGGTTTCCTCGACGGTGTTGCCGGTGATGTCGGCGGCCACCAGCGACATCGGCAGGCAGACGCCCTCGGCGTAGACCTTCTCCAGCGACCCGGCCGACACCCGCTTGCCGCGCAGCACGCCATTGCAGTCGGGCAGCAGCAGGTCCACGTGCGCATCCTCCGGGCCGGCCAGGGCGTGCACGGTGGCCAGGTCCTCGGGCGGCAGCGCGGACGGCGCGGATGGGTGGTTCATGGGCGGGCCTCGGCGGGTGCCGGAGGAGAGTAGCAGGGCGGGCATCGTCAAGAATACTCAACGGAAGAGGCGCCAGCAGGGGTCGATATGTGCACCAAAGCGGGGCATGGGGCCCTGGGGCAGGCCTCGTGTTGTAAAAATAAAACGGCCGGGGTAATTTGGCCGAACGCCACCGGACCCTTCCGCGCATGGCCCTGCCGCCCCTGGTCGGCCTGCCCACCGACCGCAAACAGATCGGCCTGCACCCGTTCCTCGCCGTCGGCGAGAAGTACGTGCGGGCGGTGGTCGACGGGGCCGGGGCCACCCCGGTGCTGCTGCCGGCGCTGCAGCCACCGCTGGCCGCCGACGAGTGGCTCGCCCGCCTGGATGGCCTGCTGCTGACCGGCGCGGTCAGCAACATCGAGCCGCACCACTACGGCGACGAGCCCAGCTACGAGGGCAACCTGCACGACCCGGCCCGCGATGCCACCACCCTGGGCCTGGTCCCGCGCGCGGTCGCGCTAGGCCTGCCGGTGCTGGCGATCTGCCGCGGCTTCCAGGAGGTCAACGTCGCCTTCGGCGGCAGCCTGTTCCAGAAGCTGCACGAGGCCACCGGCTTCAACGACCACCGCGAAAACCCCGGCGACCCGCTCGACGTGCAGTACGCGCCGTCGCACGCCATCCGCCTGGCCGAAGGCGGCCTGCTGGCCAGCATCGCCGGCGGTACCAGCGCCCAGGTCAACTCGCTGCATGGGCAAGGCGTGGCCCGCCTGGGCGAGGGACTGGTGGTGGAAGCGATCGCGCCCGACGGGGCGATCGAGGCGTTCCGCCGCGACGGCGGCGGTTTCCTGCTCGGCGTGCAGTGGCACCCGGAATGGCAGGTCACCGGCAATCCGTTCTACCTCGGCATATTCCGCGCCTTCGGCGATGCCTGCCGCGCCTATGCCGCGCGGCGCGCGGCCAGTGCCCGCAACAGCCTCAGGGAACCCGCATGAGCACCCGCCCGTCCCGCCGCAAGCCGCCCAGCACCGCCCAGCAGGAGAGCTCGCTGCGGCGCTGGCTGAAGGAGCGGCGGATCACCGAGGTCGAATGCCTGGTGCCGGACATCACCGGCAATGCGCGCGGCAAGATCATCCCGGCCGACAAGTTCAGCCACGACTACGGCACGCGCCTGCCCGAGGGCATCTTCGCCACCACCGTCACCGGCGACTACCCGGACGATTACTACGAGCTGACCTCGCCGTCGGACTCGGACATGCTGCTGCGCCCGGACCCGGACACGGTGCGGATGGTGCCCTGGGCCACCGACCCGACCGCGCAGGTCATCCACGACTGCCAGACCAAGGACGGCCAGCCGCACGAACTGGCCCCGCGCAACGTGCTGCGCCGGGTGCTGGCCGCCTACGACGAACTCGGGCTGCAGCCGGTGGTGGCGCCGGAGCTGGAGTTCTTCCTGGTGCAGAAGAACACCGATCCGGATTTCCCGCTGCTGCCGCCGGCCGGCCGCAACGGCCGCCCGGAGACGGCGCGGCAGTCGTACTCGATCGACGCGGTCAACGAGTTCGACCCCATCCTCGACCTGATGTACGACTACTGCGAGGCGATGGAGCTGGACGTGGATACGCTGATCCACGAGTCCGGCGCCGCCCAGCTGGAGGTCAACTTCACCCATTCCGACGCGCTTTCGCGCGCCGACCAGGTGTTCCTGTTCAAGCGCACCATGCGCGAGGCGGCGCTGCGCCACGGCGTCTACGCCACCTTCCTGGCCAAGCCGATGGAGAACGAGCCGGGCAGCGCGATGCACATCCACCAGAGCCTGGTGGACGTGAAGCGCGGGCAGAACGTGTTCGCCGGCCGCAAGGCGGGCGAGCACAGCCCCACGTTCATGCACTACCTGGGCGGGCTGCAGAAGTACGTGCCGATGGCGATGGCGTTCTTCGCGCCGAACGTCAATTCGTACCGGCGCCTGGCCCTGGGCCAGGTGGCCCCGATCAACGTGCACTGGGGTTACGACAACCGTACCTGCGGCCTGCGCGTGCCGCTGGACACGCCGGAGAACACCCGGGTGGAAAGCCGCTTCGCCGGCTCCGACGCCAACCCCTACCTGGCGATGGCCGGGACCCTGGCCTGCGGCCTGCTCGGGATCCGCGAACGGCTGCAGCCGATGCCGGCGATGGACCACAGCGCCCAGGACGCGGGTTTTGCCCTGCCGCGTTCGCTCAACCAGGCGCTGGACGGGCTGGAGGGCTGCGCCGAGCTGCAGGCGCTGCTCGGCCCGCGCTTCGTGCGCGCGTACATCTCGGTCAAGCGCAAGGAGTACGAGACGTTCTTCCGCGTGATCAGCTCGTGGGAACGCGAGTTCCTGCTGCTCAACGTATGACCCCGCCACCCGACGGACCTTCCATGCAAGCCACGGACCTGCGCGAACTGCAACGCCTCGACGCCGCGCACCACCTGCACCCGTTCAACGACAACGCGGCGCTGGCGAAGAAGGGGACCCGGGTGCTCACCCGCGGCGAGGGCTGCTACGTGTGGGACGCCGAGGGCAACCGGCTGCTGGATGCGTTCGCCGGGCTGTGGTGCGTGAACATCGGCTACGGCCGCCCCGAGCTGGGCGCGGCCGCGGCCAGGCAGATGACGCAGCTGGCGTACTACAACAGCTTCTTCCAGTGCACCACCGAGCCGACCATCCGCCTGGCCGCCAAGCTGGCCGAGCTGGCGCCGGGCGACATCAACCACGCGTTCTTCATGAACTCCGGCTCGGAGGCCAACGACACCATCCTGCGCCTGGTCCGCCATTTCTGGGCGGTGCAGGACCAGCCGCGCAAGACCATCTTCATCGGCCGCCACAACGGCTACCACGGCACCACCATGGGCGGCGCCAGCCTGGGCGGGATGAAGGGCATGCACGGGCAGGGCGGGTTGCCGATCCCCGACATCCACCACATCGAACCACCATTCTGGTTCGCCGACGGCGGCGACCTGCCGGAGGACGAGTACGGCCTGGTCGCCGCGCGCCGGCTGGAAGAGAAAATCCTGGAGCTGGGCCCGGAGCGGGTGGCCGCCTTCATCGGCGAGCCGATCATGGGCGCGATCGGCGTCTACATCCCGCCGATGACCTACTGGCCGGAGATCGAGCGGATCTGCCGCAAGTACGACGTGCTGCTCATCGCCGACGAAGTCATCTGCGGCTTCGGCCGCACCGGCGAATGGTTCGGCTCGCAGTACTTCGGCTTCCAGCCGGACATCATGCCGGTGGCCAAGGGAATCACCTCCGGCTACATCCCGCTGGGCGCGGCGATGTTCAACGACCGCGTCGCCGGCGTGCTCAAGGACAGCGGCGGCGAGCTGGCTCACGGGGCGACCTACTCGGGCCACCCGGTGTGCGCGGCGGTGGCGCTGGAGAACCTGCGCATCCTGCAGGAGGAGCGCATCGTCGAGCACGTGCGCGACGACGTGGCCCCGTACCTGGCCGGGCGCTGGGCCGAGCTGGGCGAACACCGCCTGGTCGGCCAGGCCCGCATCGCCGGGCTGATGGGTGCGCTGGAGCTGGTGCCGGACAAGGGCCGGCGGGCGTTCTTCGAGGAGCGCGGCAAGGTCGGCGGCCTGTGCCGCGACATCGCCCTGCGCCATGGCCTGATCCTGCGTGCCACCTACGATTCGATGCTGCTGTCGCCGCCGCTGGTGATCACCCGCGGCCAGGTGGACGAGCTGTTCGACAAGGCCTGGAAAGCGCTGGACGAAACCGCCGCCGCGCTGGGCAAATGACCATGGCGGCGGTACGCTGCCGGCTTCCCGCAAACCGTGACCAGGAGCACCCCATGAAGCTGCGAACGCCCGCCCCGCGCCCGTCCGTGACGCTCCTTCCGGCCGTGCGCCTGCTCGCCGCCGGCCTTGCCGCCGCCGTGCTGGCCGCGTGCGGCGGCAAGCAGGATGCCGCCTCGACCGGCACGGCCGCGGCCGGCGAGGAGAAAGTGCTCAATGTCTACAACTACTCGGATTACATCGCCGAGGACACCATCCCGAACTTCGAGCAGCAGTCCGGCATCCGGGTCACCTACGACGTGTACGACAGCGACGAGGTGCTGGAGACCAAGCTGCTGGCCGGCTCCAGCGGCTACGACGTGGTGGTGCCGACCCTGAACTTCTTCGGCCGCCAGATCCAGGCCGGGGTGTTCAAGCCGCTGGACAAGAGCAAGATCCCCAACCTGGCCAACCTCGATCCCGCTGTCATGCAGGCCATCGCCGCGCAGGACCCGGGCAACCAGTACGGGGTGCCGTACATGTCCGGCACTACCGGCATCGGCTTCAATGTCGACAAGGTCACCGCCGCGTTCGGCAGCACCGACGTCACCAACAGCTGGAGCCTGGTGTTCGACCCGGCCAAGATCAGCAAGCTGAAGGACTGCGGGGTGACCCTGCTCGACACGCCGTCGGACATGATCCCGATCGCACTGCACTACCTGGGCGAGGATCCGCACAGCGCCGACCCGGCGGTGATCCAGAAGGCCGCCGACCTGATCAAGGGCATCCGCCCGTACGTGCAGAACTTCCACTCCAGCCAGTACGTCAGCTCGCTGGCCAACGGCACCACCTGCCTGGTGGTGGGCTGGTCGGGCGACATCATCCAGGCGCGCGACCGCGCCGAGGAAGCGGGCAACGGCGTCAACGTCGGCTTCTCGATCCCGGCCGAGGGCGCGCCGCAGTGGTTCGACATGCTGGCCATTCCCGCCGACGCGAAGCATCCGGAGAACGCCTACGCGTTCATCAACTACCTGCTCGAGCCGCAGGTGGCCGCCAACAACACCAACTACATCCAGTACGCCAATCCGGTCGCTTCGGCCACGCCGCTGGTGGACGAGGCCATCCGCAACGATCCGACGATCTACCCGCCGGACGCGGTGAAGGCCAAGCTGTTCACCTACGCGATCAACTCGCCGGAGACCGACAAGCTCTACACGCGGCTGTGGACGGAGATCAAGACCGGCCGCTGAGCACGGGGCAGGAAGCCGGTCGCCGCGGCGGCCGGCAACCCGTGCCGGGCATGGGCGTCCGGCGGGCATCGCAACAACCAGGTGGCATGCGGTAGGAGGTCGAAGGGAGGGGAACCCGGGGACGCCGGCCGCGAGGCGGCGTCGTTGACAACCGACAGGCCCTGCGGGGCCCAGATGGGGGAAGCGACGATGAGCAGGTGGCAACTGAACGGTTCGATGGCGGCAAGGGCCTGGCTGGCGGCGGGCCTGGCGGTGGCCGCGCTGTCCGGCTGCGGCAAGCAGGACACGGCGCCGGCGGGCGAGGCGACGGGCACGGCCGGGGCGCCGGCCGATGCCGGCACGCTGAATGTCTACAACTGGTCCGATTACATCGCCGAGGACACCATCCCCAACTTCGAGCGCGAGCGCGGGGTCAAGGTCAACTACGGCGTGTTCGACAGCAACGAGGTGCTGGAGGCCAAGCTGCTGGCCGGTGCGTCCGGCTTCGACGTGGTGGTGCCCTCGCTGCAGTTCCTCGGCCGGCAGATCCAGGCCGGCGTATTCCAGCCGCTGGAGAAGGAGCGCCTGAAGAACTACGGCGGGCTCGACCCGGAGCTGATGGAGCGGCTGGCGCTCCAGGACCCGGGCAACCGCTACGGGATCCCCTACCTGTGGGGCACCACCGGCATCGGCTACAACGTGGACAAGGTCACCGCCGCGTTCGGTGGCACCGAGGTCGCCGGCAGCTGGGACCTGGTGTTCAAGCCGGAGAACATCGCCAAGCTCAAGGACTGCGGGGTGATGCTGCTGGACACGCCGTCCGAACTGGTGCCGATCGCGCTGAACTACCTGGGCGAGGATCCCAACAGCACCGATCCGGCGGTGATCCAGAAGGGCGCCGACCTGCTCGGGACGATCCGTCCCTACATCCAGACCTTCCATTCCAGCCAATACATCGATGCGTTGGCCAACGGCAGCGCCTGCCTGGTGGTGGGCTGGTCCGGCGACGTGCTGCAGGCGCGCGACCGCGCGGTGGAGGCGGGCAACGGCGTCAACGTCGCCTTCTCCATCCCCAAGGAGGGCGCGCCGATCTTCGTGGACATGCTCGCCATCCCCAAGGACGCGAAGAACCTGGATAACGCCTACGCCTTCATCGACTACCTGTTGCGCCCGGAGGTGGCCGCGGCCAACAGCAACTACGTCAGCTACCCCAACCCGGTGCCGGCGTCGCTGCCCATGGTGGACGAGGCGATCAAGAACGACCCGACCATCTACCCGCCGCCGGAGACGGCCGCCAAGCTGTTCACCCTGGCGATCATCCCGCCGGAAGTGGACCGCCTGTACACCCGGCTCTGGACCGAGCTGAAGACCGGCCGCTAGGCTGCACGGCAACCCGGGCGCGGATCGCCGCCAGCGGCGGCCCGCCCATCCCCCACCTGGAGCGGCCATGGCGGCGAGCAACGAACGCGCGAACGGATCCCCGGCCGAGGCCGGCGCCGAGCGCTACCTGCGCATCGAGGGCGTGCGCAAGGAATTCGACGGCTTCGTCGCCGTCGATGACGTGAGCCTGGACATCCGCAAGGGCGAGATCTTCGCCCTGCTGGGCGGCTCGGGCAGCGGCAAGTCGACCCTGCTGCGCTGCCTGGCCGGTTTCGAGCGGCCGACGAAGGGCAGGATCGTGCTCGACGGCGAGGTCATGAACGACCTGCCGCCGTACGAGCGCCCGATCAACATGATGTTCCAGTCCTACGCGCTGTTCCCGCACATGACCGTGGAGCAGAACATCGCCTTCGGCCTCAAGCAGGACGGGATGGCCAAGGACGCGATCCGCAAGCGCGTGGGCGAGATGCTGGAGATGGTGCAGCTGGGCAAGCTGGCCAAGCGCAAGCCGCACCAGCTCTCCGGCGGCCAGCAGCAGCGCGTGGCCCTGGCCCGCTCGCTGGCCAAGGGGCCGAAGCTGCTGCTGCTGGACGAGCCGATGGGCGCGCTGGACAAGAAGCTGCGCTCGCGCATGCAGCTGGAGCTGGTCAACATCATCGAAACCTCCGGGGTCACCTGCGTGATGGTCACCCATGACCAGGAGGAGGCGATGACCATGGCCACGCGCATCGCGCTGATGGACCAGGGCTGGATCCAGCAGGTCGGCACCCCGGACGAGATCTACGAGCAGCCGGCCAACCGCTTCGCCGCCGAGTTCATCGGCTCGGTCAACCTGGTCGATGCGACCATCGACGAGGACGAACCCGACTACGTCACCCTGAAGACGCCGGCGTTCGAGGCGCCGATCCACATCGGCCACGGCATCACCGGCTTCCCGGGGCAGGCGGTGTCGTTCGCGGTCCGCCCGGAGAAACTGGACATCGCCAAGGCGGAGCCGGCGCAGCCGCACAACAAGGCACGCGGCACGATCGAGGACATCGCCTACTTCGGCAGCCATTCGGTCTACCACGTGCGCCTGCCCAGCGGGATCAAGATGCTGGTGAACTTCGCCAACGAGAAGCGCTGGGAGAGCGAGGGGATGACCTGGGGCGACCCGGTCTGGCTGTGGTGGGGCGACAACGACGGCGTGGTGCTGACCTCATGAAAGCACGCGCCCTCAAGCGCTTCGTGCCGGGCGGCCGCTGGGCGGTGATCGCGGTGCCGTTCCTGTGGCTGCTGCTGTTCTTCGCGATCCCGTTCCTGATCGTGCTGAAGATCTCGTTCTCGCGGCTGGCCATCGCCATGCCGCCGTACACGCCGATCCTGGAGTACGTCGACAAGGCCCTGACCCTGCGCCTGAACCTGGGCAACTACGTGGCCCTGTTCACCGACTCGCAGTACGTGCTTGCCTACCTGAGCTCGATCAAGATCGCCGCGGTCTCGACCCTGCTGTGCCTGCTGATCGGCTACCCGATGGCGTACTTCATCGCCCGGATGAAGCCGTCCACGCGCAACATCGCGCTGATGGCGGTGGTGCTGCCGTCGTGGATCTCGTTCCTGCTGCGGGTCTACGCCTGGGTCGGCATCCTCGACGCCAACGGCATCCTCAATCGCGCGTTGATGGGCCTGGGCGTGATCGACGCGCCGCTGCGGATCCTCTACACGCCGCTGGCCGCCTACATCGGCATCGTCTACTGCTACCTGCCGTTCATGGTGCTGCCGCTGTACGCCAACCTGGTCAAGCTCGACCTGCGCCTCCTGGAGGCCGCCTACGACCTGGGCGCCAAGCCCTGGCAGGCCTTCCTGCGCATCACCCTGCCGCTGTCGCGGGCGGGGATCGTGGCCGGCTGCATGCTGGTGATGATCCCGGCGGTGGGCGAATTCGTGATCCCGGAGATGCTCGGCGGCCCGGATACGCTGATGATCGGCCGGGTGCTGTGGGGCGAGTTCTTCAACAACCGCGACTGGCCGGCCGCCTCGGCCGTGGCAATCGTGATGCTGCTGATCCTGCTGGTGCCGATCCTGGTGTTCAACCGGTTCCAGCAGAAGGAAATGGAGGGGCGGCTGACATGAACCCGACCCTGGGCCAACGGATCCTGCGCTGGACGGTGCTGGCGCTCGGTTACGCCTTCCTGTACCTGCCGATCCTGCTGCTGATCGTCTACTCGTTCAATTCCTCGCGCCTGGCCACGGTGTGGGCGGGCTTCTCGACCAAGTGGTACGGCGAGCTGCTGCGCGACCGGCAGATCCTCGAAGCGGCCTGGGTCAGCCTGCGCATCGCCTTCTGGACGGCCACGGCGGCCACGGCCATCGGCACGCTCGGGGCGATGGTGATGACCCGCTTCCGCCGATTCCCGGGCAAGACCGTGTTCGGCGCGCTGATCACCGCGCCGCTGGTGATGCCCGAGGTGATCATCGGCCTGTCGATCCTGCTGATGCTGGTCTCGGCCGGGGCCGCGCTGGGGATCCCGTCCAAGGGCATGGTCGCGATCTGGATCGCGCACGTGACCCTGACCGTGTCGTTCGTCACCGTGGTGGTGTCCTCGCGCCTGCAGGAGCTGGACAAGTCGCTCGAGGAAGCGGCCATGGACCTGGGCGCCAACCGCCTCAAGGTGTTCTTCCTGATCACCCTGCCGATCATCGCGCCGGCGCTGGTGAGCGGCTGGCTGCTGGCCTTCACCCTGTCGCTGGACGACGTGGTCATCGCCAGTTTCGTCGCGGGGCCCGATTCGACCACGCTGCCGATCAAGGTGTTCTCGTCGGTGCGCCTGGGCGTGAGCCCGAAGATCAACGCGCTGGCGACGCTGATGATCATGGCCGTCTCCGTCGCCGCGGTGATCGGCTGGTGGCTGATGTTCCGCGACGAGCAGCGCCGCCAGCGCGACATGCAGCTGGCCCTGCAGGAAAACGGCTGATACGGACATGGCTGCGGCGATCGCGGTGCGTCGCCACGGCGTACTAACGCGGCGGCGGCCAGACTGCAAGCTGCGGTGCAGGCGAGGAAAGCAATGACTGTCGAGACGATCAACCCCGCGACCGGGCAGGTCGAGTACCGCCATGAACTGATGACGCCGGCGCAGGTCGAGGCCGTGCTGGCCGCGTCGCGGGCGGCGTTCCCGGGCTGGTCGCAGCGCAGCCTGGAGTCGCGCGGCGAGGTGCTGCGCGCGGTGGGCGCGGCCCTGCGCCGGCGCCGCGAAGACGTGCAGCGGACCATCACCGCCGAGATGGGCAAGCTGCGCAAGGAGGCGCTGGCCGAGGTCGACAAGTGCGCCGATGCCTGCGACTACTACGCCGGCCACGCGGCCGGCTACCTGGCCGACCAGGCGATCGCCACCGAGGGCCGCGCCAGCTACGTCCGCTACGAGCCGTTGGGCTGCGTGCTGGCGGTGATGCCCTGGAACTTCCCGTTCTGGCAGGTGTTCCGCTTCCTGGCGCCGGCGCTGATGGCCGGGAATGTCGCGGTGCTCAAGCACGCCAGCAACGTGCCGCGCTGCGCCGACCTGATCGCGAGCGTACTGGACGAGGCGGGCCTGCCGGCCGGGGTGTTCGGCGTGCTGCACATCGACAACGAGCAGGCCGCCGCGGTCATCCGCGACCCGCGCGTGGCGGCGGTGACGCTCACCGGCAGCGAACGCGCCGGCCGCTCGGTCGCCGGCAACGCCGGCCAGCAACTGAAGAAGTGCGTGATGGAACTGGGCGGCAGCGACGCCTTCGTCGTCCTCGACGACGCGGACCTGGACAAGACCGTCGCCGGCGCGGTCGCCTCGCGCTTCGGCAACGCCGGGCAGACCTGCATCGCGGCCAAGCGCTTCATCGTGGTCGAGGCGATCGCCGACGAATTCACCCGGCGCTTCGTCGAGGCGGCGGGCACGCTGCGCCTGGGCGATCCCAACGACGGCTCGGCCACCCTGGCGCCGATGGCACGGCAGGACCTGCGCGACGAACTGCACAAGCAGGTGCGCGAGAGCATCGCGCGCGGCGCAAGGCCGCTGCTGGGCTGCGAACCGGACGCCTCGCACGCCGGCTATCCGGCTTCGATCCTCGATGCGGTGGCGCCGGGCATGCCGGCCTACGAGGAGGAGCTGTTCGGCCCGGTGGCCAGCATCCTGCGGGTCAAGGACGAGGACGAGGCGGTGCGCGTGGCCAACGACACCACCTTCGGCCTGGGCGGCAGCGTGTGGACCGGCGATCCGGCGCGCGGCGAGCGCGTGGCGCGGCAGCTGCAGGTCGGTGCGGCGTTCGTCAACGCGATCGTGCGCAGCGACGTGCGACTGCCGTTCGGCGGGACCAAGCGTTCGGGATTCGGCCGCGAGCTGGCCGAGCACGGCATCCACGAGTTCATGAACATCAAGTCGGTCTACGTGGCCTGAGCCGGCCGCAGGCTGGCGGGACGGCCAAGGGGAGCAGGCGATGGGCGGCAGCCGCTGGAGCCGGTTCGGCTGGTACGCGATGGCGGTGCTGGCGCTGCTGGTGGCGGGCTACGCGTTCGCCATGGCGTTCGTGCCCGGATGGAGACACCCGCTGGTGCGCGACATGTTCGCGCAGCGGCCGCTGGCGAGCTGGGGGCATTTCGCCGGTGGCGGCACGGCGCTGGTTGCCGGCGCATTGCAGCTGCATACGCGCCTGCGCAACCGCTGGCTCGAGCTGCACCGGTGGCTGGGCCGGCTCTACGTGCTGGCCGTGGCGGCCGGCGGCATGGCCGCGCTGGTGCTGGCCCCGCACGCCTCGACCGGCCGCGTGGCGGCCGCTGGGTTCGCGCTGCTGGGGGCGTGCTGGCTGGCGTCCACCGCGCTGGCGGTGCTCGCGATCCGCCGCCGGCGGCTGGCCGCGCACCGCGACTGGATGGTGCGCAGCTATGCATTGACCCTGGCGGCGGTCACGCTGCGCTTCTACCTTCCGGTCAGCCAGTTCGCCGGCATCCCGTTCACCGTGGCCTATCCGGCCATCGCCTGGCTGTGCTGGGTGCCCAACCTGCTGCTGGCGCAAGCCTTCCTGCGCTCGCGGCGCGCGCGCGAGCTGCTCGCGGCAAGCGCGGAGCCGGCGTACTGGCGGCAGGAACGGCCGCGCCCGCCTGCCTGAGCGCGCGCCGCGGAGTCGCCGCGACCACGGCGATGGAACAGACGGTTACGCCGCGCGCGATTCCGTTGCGGCACCGCAGGCATCATCTTGCGTGCTACCGGAAATGGAGAACGTCCCATGAGCGCTTCGATCGAATCCGCCCCCGCCCATGTCATCCGCATGGTGCGTGGCCAGGCCACCTCCGATGGCGCCGGGGTCAGGCTGACCCGCGTGATCGGCGGGCAGGCGCTGCCCGAGCTGGACCCGTTCCTGCTGCTGGACGAGTTCGGCACCGACAAGGCCGAGGACTACATCGCCGGTTTCCCGAGCCATCCGCACCGGGGCTTCGAGACGGTGACCTACATGCTCGACGGGCGCATGCGGCACAAGGACAACCACGGCAACGAGGGCCTGTTGACCCCAGGCAGCGTGCAGTGGATGACCGCCGGCCGCGGCCTGGTGCATTCGGAGATGCCGGAACAGGAATCGGGCCGCATGCGCGGGTTCCAGCTGTGGGTGAACCTGCCGGCGCGCGAGAAGATGACCGATCCGCGCTACCAGGAATTCGCCCCCGAGCAGATCCCGGTGGTGCGCCCGGCCGACGGGGTCGAGGTGAAGGTGATCGCCGGACGCGTGGGCGGCACGGTCGGGCCGATCGTGCAGCCGGCCACCGACCCGCTGTACCTGGACATCGCACTGGAGCCGGGCGTGGCCTGGGAATACGCACTGCCCGAGGGCCACAACGCGTTCGCCTATGTGTTCGAGGGCGCGGCAACGGTGGGCGACGGCGATGGGGCCCGTCCCCTGGAGACCCACGCGATGGGCGTGCTGGGCGGCGGCAGCAGGCTGGCATTGCGCGCAGGCAGCCAGGGCGCGCGCCTGATCCTGGTGGCCGGCATCCCGCTGCGCGAGCCCGTCGCGCGGCACGGGCCGTTCGTGATGAACACCCGGCAGGAGCTGATGCAGGCCTTCGTCGATTTCCAGGAAGGCCGCTTCTGAGGGCAATGGCACGCGCCGGAACGCGCGCCGGAACGGCGCGCGTTCCGGGCGTCGCGGGCCGGGCGATCGTCCGGCCCGGCGGCGATCAGTTCAGGGCGATGCCTTCGGCCAGCGAGAGCAACTGCCGCAGCTCGGCGTCGTTGGCGGCGTCCACCCACACCTGCGCGTAGCGGTCATCGCCCAGTTCGACGATGGTCACGCGCTTGCGTTCGCCGGTGGAGACGGCGATCTCCGGCTGGTACCAGTGCACCTCGTGCGCGCCGATGGAACCTTCTTCCTCGCGGTTGCGGCGTTGCAGGTTGACCGTCGGCGAGGAGGTCAGCATGACTCCGATCACCTGCCGCTCGCCGTCCAGCGCACGGCACACGGTGAAGCCGTTGCCGGCCTGCTGCTGCCAGTGCAGGTTGGAGCCGGCGGGCAGGGCAGGGCAGGTGGCGTCCTGCGCCGACGCCTGCGGTGTGGCCCACGCGATCGCTAGCAGGCCCAGAAGGTGGAACTTGTTCATGGCACTTCCCCCGGTCCGCGAAGCGGACCCTTGTCCCCGGATGGCGCGCGGGTGGCGTGGCCACCTGGCCCGGACGGATGCGGGGCCGGCGCGATCCCTCGCGCCCGCACGTTGCTTGCTCCCCTGGGCCGCCCGCCGATGGCGCCGGAACGGCCCCTCCCGTCCGAAAATACCCAGCGCTGCCGCGGGATGCAAACCCTGCGCTCAGAAACTGCGCTGGAAGTCGAACTCCTGCCGGCGTCCGTCGACCACCACCACGATGCGCGCGCGCAGCGTGTCGTGCGCGCCGACCCGGACCGTGCCGACGTGGTCGACGTACTCGCCGGTGGCGACCGGCCGCATGGCCACGGCCTGGCGCCGGCCGGCCAGGTCGACCACTTCGGCGCTGACCTCGCCGACGGCGCCGGTCTCGTCGCCGTCGGCGGTGGGGCGTCGCAGCGCCACCACCAGCAGCGCGGTGCCGGCGTCGCGCTCGACCCCGTATTCGCGCGCCACCGCCTCGCCCAGCGCCAGCGTCGGCAACAGGTTGTAGCGGGCGCGCAGCGGCCCCTCGAGGTCGGTCGTGCTCGGGTGCGGAGGGACGAAACGGGCCGGTTCGGGCGCGGGGTTGCCGCAGCCGGCGAGGCCCAGCGCCAGGACCAGGGACAGGAGCGCACCGCGCCGGGCGCCGCCGCTCATGCGTCGCCCGCCGCGGCCAGCGCGGCGCCGCGTTCGCGCGCGGCATGCACGGCCCGGGCCACCAGCGCCTCGAAGCCGCCGGCCTGGAACGCTTCGATCGCCGCCTGGGTGGTGCCGCCGGGGGACGTCACCCGGCGCCGCAGTTCGGCAGGCGCCTCGCCGGCCTCGGCAAGCATGCGGCCGGCGCCGAGCAGGGTCTGCACCACCAGGGTGCGCGCATCGGCCGCGGGCAGGCCCTCGGCGACGGCGGCCGCTTCCAGGGCTTCGGCCAGCAGGAACACGTAGGCCGGCCCGCTGCCGGAGACCGCGGTCACCGCATCGATCAGCGGTTCGGCGTCGATCCAGACCGTCGCACCGGCACTGGACAGCAGCTCGTCCGCACGGGCGCGCTGCGATGCATCGACGCCTTCGCCCGCGTACAGGCCGGTGACCCCGGCGCCGAGCAGGGCGGGCGTGTTGGGCATGCAGCGCACCACCGGCAGGCCGCCGCCGAGCCACTGCTGCAGGCGCGCCACCGGAATGCCGGCGGCGATCGACACCACCAGCGGGCGCTGCGCCTGCGCGGCCGCGGCCAGCGGCTCGCATGCGGCGCGCATCATCTGCGGCTTCACCGCCAGCAGCCACAGGCCGGCACCGGCCACCGCGTCCCCGCCACGCTCGAACGCCTGTACGCCGAAGTCCGCGACCAGCGCCTCGCGCAACGCGGCGACCGGCTCGGCGACGCGGATCGTGCGGGTATCGACACCGCGCCGGGCCAGCCCGCCGATCAGGCTCCGTGCCATGTTGCCGCCGCCGATGAAGGCCAGGGAGTCGGACGCGGGGTGGGGGGCGGTCATCGGAAATCCGGGTTCGGGAGGAGAGGAAGGCGGTTCAGTGCGGGCGCGGGCCGAACAGCGCGGTGCCGATCCGCACCATGGTCGCGCCTTCGGCGATCGCGACCGGGAAATCGTCGCTCATGCCCATCGACAGGGTATCGACCCCGGGGTGGCGCGCGGCCAGGTCGTCGAACAGGGCGCGCATCCGGGCGAAGGCCGGCCGCCGCGCTTCCGGGTCGGCGTGCGGCACCGGGATCGACATCAGTCCGCGCAGCGCCAGGCGCGGCTCGGCGGCGACGCGTTCGGCCAGGCCGGCGATCGCCCCGGGTGGGCATCCGCCCTTGCCCGGTTCGCCCTCCACGTTCACCTGGATGAGGACGTTCAGCCGTGGCCGTTGCGGCGCCCGGTGGCGGGCGAGGGCGGCGATGACGCTGTCCCGGTCCACGCTCTGCACCCAGTCGAACACCTCGGCCGCGAGCGCGGCCTTGTTCGATTGCAGGTGGCCGATCAGGTGCCACTGCAGGTCCGGATGATCGGCTGCCCGCGCCGCGCGCTTGGCCGCGGCCTCCTGCACGTAGTTCTCGCCGAAGGCCTGCTGGCCGGCGCCGGCCAGCGCGGCCACCGCGTCGGCCGGCTGGGTCTTGGACACCGCGAGCAGGACCGGGACTGGCCGCCCGGCCGCGTCGGCCGCGTTCTGGATGCGCTGCAGCACGGTTCGCAGGCGGTCGGCGGGCATGGACGGGCGGGCCATTGGCGGCAGCGGCGGGAGCGCTATACTGCCCCGCGGGGATGTATCGTTCCAGCCCGGGCGGATCGCTCGGGCTATCGACTGATCTGTGGATCACGGGGGATCACGCGCATGGATATCGCCGAGCTGCTGGCCTTTTCGGTCAAGAACAAGGCTTCCGACCTGCACCTGTCGGCCGGCCTGCCGCCGATGATCCGGGTCGACGGCGACGTGCGGCGGATCAACATCCCCGCCCTGGACCACAAGCAGGTGCACGCGCTGGTCTACGACATCATGTCGGACAAGCAGCGGCGCGACTACGAGGAGTTCCTCGAGGTCGACTTCTCGTTCGAGATCCCCTCGCTGGCCCGCTTCCGCGTCAACGCGTTCAACCAGAACCGTGGCGCCGGCGCGGTGTTCCGCACCATTCCCTCCGACGTGCTGAGCCTGGAGGACCTGGGCTGCCCGCCGATCTTCCGCGAGCTGATCCAGCAGCCGCAGGGCCTGATCCTGGTCACCGGCCCGACCGGTTCGGGCAAGTCGACCACGCTGGCGGCAATGGTCGACCACATCAACAAGAACGAGTACGGGCACATCCTCACCGTCGAGGACCCGATCGAGTTCGTCCACACCTCGCAGAAGTGCCTGATCAACCAGCGCGAGGTGCACCGCGACACGCACGGCTTCAACGAGGCGCTGCGCTCGGCGCTGCGCGAGGACCCGGACTACATCCTGGTCGGCGAGTTGCGCGACCTGGAAACCATCCGCCTGGCGCTGACCGCGGCCGAGACCGGCCACCTGGTGTTCGGCACCCTGCACACCTCGTCGGCGGCCAAGACGATCGACCGCATCATCGACGTGTTCCCGGCCGGCGAGAAGCCGATGGTCCGTTCGATGCTGTCCGAATCGCTGCGCGCGGTGATCTCGCAGGCGCTGCTGAAGAAGGTCGGCGGCGGCCGCACCGCGGCCTGGGAAATCATGGTCGGCACCCCGGCCATCCGCAACCTGATCCGCGAGGACAAGGTCGCGCAGATGTACTCGTCGATCCAGACCGGCCAGCAGTACGGCATGATGACCCTCGACCAGCACCTTCAGGACCTGGTCAAGCGCGGCCAGATCACCCGCAACCAGGCCAAGGAATACGCCAAGGACAAGCGCCTGTTCGAGTAACAGGCCGTCGCACAGCGGGAACGCCGACCAGGCACCAGGACCAGGAGCACGCCATGAGCACCATCGACTTCACCTCGTTCCTCAAGCTGATGGCGCACCAGAAGGCGTCGGACCTGTTCATCACCGCCGGCATGCCGCCGTCGATGAAGCTGCACGGCAAGATCAGCCCGATCACGCAGACGCCGCTCACCCCGCAGCAGAGCCGCGACCTGGTGCTGAACGTGATGACGCCGGCGCAGCGCGAGGAGTTCGAGAAGACCCACGAGTGCAACTTCGCGATCGGCGTGGCCGGCGTCGGCCGCTTCCGCGTCTCGTGCTTCTACCAGCGCAACCAGGTGGGCATGGTCCTGCGCCGGATCGAGACCAAGATCCCGACGGTCGAGGAACTCAACCTGCCGCCGATCATCAAGACGCTGGCGATGACCAAGCGCGGCATCATCCTGTTCGTGGGCGCCACCGGCACCGGCAAGTCGACGTCGCTAGCCTCCATGATCGGCTACCGCAACCAGAACTCGACCGGGCACATCATCACCATCGAGGACCCGATCGAGTTCGTGCACAAGCACGAGGGCTGCATCATCACCCAGCGCGAGGTCGGCATCGACACCGACAGCTGGGAGAACGCGCTGAAGAACACCCTGCGCCAGGCCCCTGACGTGATCATGATCGGCGAGGTGCGTACCCGCGAGGGCATGGACCATGCCATCGCCTTCGCCGAGACCGGCCACCTGGTGCTCTGCACGCTCCATGCCAACAACGCCAACCAGGCGATGGACCGCATCATCAACTTCTTCCCCGAGGACCGTCGCAGCCAGCTGCTGATGGACCTGTCGCTCAACCTCAAGGGTGTGGTCGCCCAGCAGCTGATCCCGACCCCGGACGGCAAGGGCCGCCGCGTGGCGATGGAGATCCTGCTCGGCACGCCGCTGGTGCAGGACTACATCCGCGACGGCGAGATCCACAAGCTCAAGGAGGTGATGAAGGAGTCCACCAACCTGGGCATGAAGACCTTCGACCAGAGCCTGTTCGAGCTGTACCAGGCCGGCGAGATCTCCTACGAGGACGCGCTGCGCTACGCCGACTCGCAGAACGAGGTGCGCCTGCGGATCAAGCTTTCCCAGGGCGGCGACGCGCGCACCCTGGCCCAGGGCCTGGACGGGGTCGAGATCGCCGAGGTGCGTTGAGGCATCCGTCGCGCGACCCCCAACGCCGCGAAGCCGCCTCCGGGCGGCTTCGTCGTTTCCGGCGCCCGTCCGATCGCCTGGCCGGTCATCCGACCCGGCCGGGGCCTGGCCGCCTGGCCGCCATGCGCTCACGCGGGCGTGGGAAGCGCCTAAAATGGCGCACCCCACCGCGGCACCCTCCACGTGAACCCCACCGATCCGGACCTCCGGCCCGGGCAGGCTCCCCTGCCCGAGGACGGCGCCGTCGTCACCGCCGGCCCGTTGACCCCGCCCCCCGACTCGGCCGGCACCCCGGCCGACGACCGTGCGTACCACCACTCACTGGCCGAGGACGTGCAGGGCATGGTCCTGGCCACGCTGGTGGCTTCCCTCGGCCTGGCCGTGTTCGCCCAGGGCGGGCTCATGATCGGCGGCATGGCCGGCGTCTCCTTCCTGCTGCACTACGCGCTGGGCTGGAACTTCGGCCTGCTGTTCGTGCTGGTGAACCTGCCGTTCTACTGGATCGCGGTGCGGCGGATGGGCTGGGAGTTCACCCTGAAGACGTTCCTGGCCGTCGGCGCCTGCGGCCTGCTCAGCGACCTGCTGCCGCGCTGGGCCGGCTGGTCGCACATGACCGGGCTGTACTCGGCGCTGGTGGGCGGGGCGCTGTGCGGCCTGGGGGTGCTGTTCTTCATCCGGCACCGCGCCAGCCTCGGCGGCGTCGGCGTGCTGGCGGTGTACCTGCAGCGCGAGCGCGGGATCAGCGCCGGCAAGGTGCAGCTGGCATTCGATACGGTGCTGATGTTCGCGGCGTTCTTCGTGCTCTCGCCGGCCAAGGTGCTGTATTCGGCGGTCGGCGCGGTCGTACTGAGCCTGGTGCTGATGTTCAACCACCGCCCGCACCGGTACATGGGGGTGTAGCCCGCCCGTAGAGCCGGGCTCTGCCCGGTTGCCCAGGCCTGGAGCAGCAGCAGGCGGAAAGGCAGCGGGGCAAGCCCCGCTCTACGAGAGCGCCAACAGGCACGGAGCCGCGCCCCTCGTAGAGCCGGGCTCTGCCCGGCTACCCACGCCTGGCGAAGCAGCAGCCGGAAAGCAGCAGGGCAAGCCCCGCTCTACGACATCCAGGGGGGCGGGATCGTCGCGATCCGCGCGTACACGGGGCAGCTTTCGCGGTGCGCGCCGGGCAGGTAGCCCAGGCTCATCAGGAACTCGCCGGTGATTTCACCGCCGGTGAAGCGGAAGGTCTTCCGGAACAGCTTGACCCATCCGGCCTTGTCCAGCGGATGGTGGGCGTCCAGCCACGCGGCGAACCCGCCATGGGAATCGCGCAGGCCGCGGATCACGCCCGCGTTGTGGATCGCCGCCTCGACCTTCAGCCGGTTGCGGATGATGCCGGGGTCGGCCAGCAGGCGCGCGCGATCGGCCGGGCCGTAGCCGGCCACCGCGTCCACGTCGAAGCCGTCGTAGGCGCGGCGGAAACCCTCGCGCTTCTTCAGCATCGTTTCCCAGCTCAGCCCGGCCTGGTTGATTTCCAGCAGCAGGCGCTCGAACAGTACCCGCTCCTCGCGCTGCGGGACGCCGTACTCGGTGTCGTGGTACGGGCCGTGCAGCGGATGGCCCGGGGCGGAATCGCAATAGCCGGACATGGCGTGCTCGAAGGGGGCGGCCCCGCGATTATGCCAAGCCTCAGGCGGCGGCCGGCGCACCGGCGCTAGAATGGCGGCATGTCCCTCCCCGACGAAAACCTGTCCAACCAGTTGCTGATCGCGCTGCCGGCGCTGTCCGACCCGAACTTCTCGCGTGCCGTGGCCCTGATCTGCCAGCACGACGAGCAGGGCGCGATGGGCGTGGTGGTCAACCGCCCCTCGGAATACACCCTGGGCCAGGTGCTCTCGCAGATGGGCATCGGCAGCGACGACGAGGCACTGTGCGCGCGCACGGTGCTGCATGGCGGCCCGGTGCACCAGGAACGCGGCTTCGTCCTGCACGACGGCGGGCGCGAATGGGATTCGAGCCTGCAGGTCGCGGACGGCCTGTACCTGACCACCTCGCGCGACATCCTCGAGGCGATGGCGGCGGGCGAGGGCCCGGCCCATGCGGTCGTCGCCCTGGGCTGCGCCGGCTGGGGCGCCGGGCAGCTGGAGTACGAACTGGGCGAGAACACCTGGCTGACCGCGCCGGTGGACCCCGAACTGCTGTTCGAGCTGCCGCTGGAGCGCCGCTGGCAGACCGCCGCCGGGCGCATCGGCGTGGACCTGTTCATGCTGGCCGACTACAGCGGACATGCCTGAGCCTTCCGCGCCGGTGCCCGCGCATCCCGCGGCCGATGCGATCGTGCTCGGCTTCGATGTCGGCGCGCGCCGGATCGGCGTGGCCGTCGGCAGCGCGCTGGGTGGTGCGCGCGCGGTCGCGGTGGTCGACGTGCGCGAAGGCGGGCCGGACTGGACCTCGATCGAACGGCTGCACCGCGACTGGCGCCCGGCCGGCCTGGTGGTTGGCGATCCGATGACGCTGGACGGCGGCGACCAGCCGATCCGTCGTCGCGCGCGCGCCTTCGCCGGCGAGCTGAAGGCGCGCTTCCGCCTGCCGGTGGTGATGGTCGACGAGCGCTCCAGCTCGGTGGAGGCGGCGCAGCGCTTCGCCCGCGACCGCGCCGCGGGCAATCGCCGCCGCCGCGATGCGGCCACCCTCGACGCCGCCGCCGCGGCGGTCATCGTCGAACGCTGGCTCGCCGCGCCCGAAGACGCCACGCCGCTCTAGCACGCTTCCGCCCACTCCCCGAGCACGCCACCCAATGACGCCACAACTCGCCTCCGACGGCCGCCTCCGCCACCTGCTGACCCTGGAAGGCCTGCCGCGCAGCACCCTGCTGCAGCTGCTGGACCGTGCCGGCCAGATCCGCGATGCCGCGGTCGGGCGGGTCGGCAAGCGCACGGTGCTGGCCGGCAGCGCGGTGTGCACGCTGTTCTTCGAGCCGTCCACGCGCACGCGCAGTTCGTTCCAGCTCGCCGCCCAGCGCCTGGGCGCGGACGTGCTCAACTTCGACGCGTCGACCTCGTCCACCCGCAAGGGCGAGACCGCGCGCGACACGCTCAAGAACCTGGAGGCGATGGGTGTTCGCGGCTTCGTCATCCGCCACCCCGAAGACGGCGCAGTGCAGCGCCTGGCCGACGTGGCCGGCGAGGGCACGGCGCTGGTCAACGCCGGCGACGGCCGCAGCGCGCATCCGACCCAGGGCCTGCTGGACATGCTGACCCTGCGCCAGGCCAAGGGCAGCGATTTCTCGAAGCTGAAGGTGCTGATCGTCGGCGACGTCCGGCATTCGCGCGTGGCCCGTTCGGACCTGCAGGCGTTGCGTACCCTCGGCGCAGGCGAGATCCGCATCTGCGGCCCGCGGCCGCTGCTTCCGGACGAGGCGACCACGGGCGGCTGCGTGGTCGGCACCGATTTCGACGCGATGCTCGAAGGGGTCGACGCGGTGATGATGCTGCGCCTGCAGCGCGAGCGGATGGAGGAGGGCCTGGTGCCGTCGCTCGAGGAATACCACGACCACTACGGACTGACCGTGGAGCGCCTGCGCCGCGCGGCGCCCGATGCGGCGGTGCTGCACCCGGGGCCGATCAACCGCGGCGTGGAGATCACCGACGAGGTCGCCGACGGCCCGCAGTCGTGGGTGCTGCGCCAGGTCGCCAACGGCGTGGCGGTGCGGATGGCGGTGCTGGAGCACCTGCTGGGTTGAGCTGGCGTCGAGGCCTGGCGGGCAGGATGGGGTTTGCGGCCACCGCAACAGCAACATGAACCGCAACCGCAACCGCAACCGCAACCGCAACCGCAACCGCAACCGCAGGGCGCGGGCTTCGGTGGGCGGCGGCGCCCTGCCGCATTGGGGGTCACCGCTCAGGCCGGCATCCCTGCCTCACTTCGCGGCCGCGGCCATCCATGGCCGCTTGACCCCCAATGCGACAGGACGCCGCCCTCGGGCGCGTGCAGGTAGTTGCTTCGCTCGACGCAAGCGGAGCCCAAGCCGTCGCATTGGATCGTGCTGCATGGGCCGGGTCCGGTCGGCGCATGATCGAAGCCATAACCCCAAACCTCCAGAGGCCGCCGTGTCCCGGGGCCATGGACCAAGTGGCACATGGATGTGCCACGGCCCTTCGTAAAGACAGGATGTCGTCCCGAAGGGTGGGCCATGGCCCCGGGGCGCGGTGGCCCCCTCCGAAGCCGACGCGTTCGTGGTTGAGGTTGCAGTGGCCGTGGCAGTTGCAGTTGTTGCTGCCACGTGCCCGCATGCCCCTTGCTCGTGGAGCATGATGCGGTTGGGCCCGTGGACAGGCCACGCATCGCCTGCGTGGCCGTAGCGTCCTCAGTCCGCTGCGATGGCCGCCGGGGGCTCCGATTCGGCCGACGTGACCTGGCGCGCCGACTCGACCAGCTCGACGAATTCCCGGCGCAGGCCCCAGCGGTCCTCGCCCAGCGTGGCGCGCGCGGTCGCGGCCACGTCGTCCCAGTCCCAGCCTTCCACGTTCGTGCCGCCGCGCAGCAGGTCGGCGTACGCGGCGACCGCCGCGGCGAAGCGCAGCGAGGCGCCCGGTTCTGGCTGCAGCGACGAGCGCAGCACCGGCGTCTCGATCAGGCGGCTGCGCTCCTGGCCCGGCAGTTTGTAGCGCAGGCGCAGGTGGGCCAGTTCGCCGTCGCGCGCGGAACTGCCCTGCGCGGCGGCTGCGTAGCGCAACGGCGGCAGCCGTTCGCCGCCGGAGCCGGCCAGCGCGATCTCGTACAGCGCCGTCACCTCGTGGCCGGCGCCGATGTCGCCGGCATCGACCCGGTCGTTGGCGAAGTCTTCCCGCGCCAGCATCCGGTTCTCGTAGCCGATCAGCCGGTATTCGGCCACCTGCGCCGGGTTGAACTCGATCTGCACCTTCACGTCGTTGGCGATCGTCAGCAGCGTGGCCTGCATCTGTTCGACCAGCACCTTGCGCGCTTCCTCCGGTGTGTCGATGTAGGCATGGTTGCCATCGCCGGCGTCGGCCAGGCGCTCGGCCATGGCGTCGTGGTAGTTGCCCTGGCCGAAGCCGAGCGTGGACAACGCGATCCCGGACCGGCGCTGGTCGGCGACCAGCGTTTCCAGCGCGCCACGGTCCACGGTGCCGACGTTGAAGTCGCCGTCGGTGGCCAGCAGGACCCGGTTGACGCCCCCGTCGACGAAGGCCTGCCGCGCCGTCGCGTAGGCCAGGGCGATGCCGTCGCCGCCATTGGTGCTGCCGCCGGCCTGCAGGCGCTCGAGCGCGGCCAGGATCTCGTCGTGGCGGTCGCCGCGGGTCGGCGGCAATACCAGGCCGGCCGAACCGGCGTAGACGACGATCGAGACCCGGTCCTGCGGGCGCAGCTGCGGCACCAGCTGCGCGAACGCCTGCTTGAGCAGTGGCAGCTTGTCGGGTGATTCCATCGAACCGGAGGTGTCGACCAGGAAGACCAGGTTGGCCGGCGGCAGCGTGGCCCTGGGCACGTCGTAGCCCTTGATCCCGACCATCAGCAGCTGCCGCTTGGGATTCCAGGGCGACGGCGCCAGCTCGGTGGTCACCCGGAACGGCACCTCGCGCGACGCCGGCACCGGGTGGCCATAGCTGAAGTAGTTGAGGAACTCCTCCACGCGCACCGCGTCGGCCGGCGGGCGCACGCCCTGGCGCAGCATCCGCCGCACGTTGGCGTAACTGCCGGTGTCCACGTCGATGGAGAAGGTCGATACCGGCTGCTCGCCGGTGCGCTGCACCGGGTTGTCGTCGCGGTTCTCGTAGCGCTCGGTGTTGGCGGGTTCCGTTGCCGCGAACGGCATGTGCATGGCGGTGGCCGGAGCGGGCGCGACGAAGGCGCGCTGCATGGCCGCATCGGCCGTGGGCGGCGGTGGCGGTGCCGAGGCCTGGACGATGGCGCGCGCGGCTTCCTTCTCCAGCGCATGGCGCGTACGCGCCCTGGATTCGGCGATCGCCTGTGCCTGCGCGGGCGGGATCGCGGCGGCGCCGGTCGCTGCGATCGCCGGGCCGGCGGATGCAGCCGCATCGGTGCGGTCCGCCGGTGCGGTCGAGCGGCAGGCGGCCAGGGCCGCTGCCAGGGCCAGCATCAGCAGGACGGCGCGCGGGCGGGCCGGGGGGTGGGGCGTTGCGGTACGGCGCATGGCGGACTCCCGTGGGTTGGACGGGAGTTGCAAACGCGCCGGGCTGGACAATGGGGTTGGGCGTGATCGCAGGGGCGCCGGGGTGGGCGTTGCGCCCCGCCCGCGTCGCACGCCCCTCCGGTGGCGGGCAAGCGGGCCGGCATGCCGCGCAGGCTTCCTGGCTCAGAGCACCATCGGCTGGAAGTCGATGCCCAGGCCCGGCATACCGTCCTTCTCCGACAACAGGTCGGCGCGCAGCAGCGGCCGGCCATCGATCCAGTGGCGGTCCAGGACCAGGGTCAGGCGATCGCCCTGGGCCGACAGCTCCAGCGTCGGGATCTGGTCGCCGTCGTGGGCACGGTGCAGCAGCACCGCCAGCCGCAGCAGCGCGGCCTTGCGCCTGGCCGACAGCAGCAGGCGGTCGGGCAGGGCGTCGAAGGCGGTCTTGGGAACGCCGCGGCGGTGGGTGCGCACCAGTGCGGCCAGCACCTGCTGTTCCTGCCGCGAGAAGCCGGCGATGTCCGAATGCTCGAGCACGTAGGCGCCATGCACGTGGTACTGGCTGTGCGCCACGGCCAGCCCCAGTTCGTGCACGCGCGCGGCCCAGCCGAGCATGCGCGCATCGTCGTCCTCCAGCGCCCAGTCGTCGGCCACCTGTTCGAACAGGCGCATCGCCGTGCCTTCCACGCGCGCGGCCTGGGTCTCGTCGATCCCGTAGCGCTGGATCAGCGCCTGCACCGAGGCATCACGCGGGTCGTCGGCGCCGCCGCGGCCGAGCATGTCGTAGAGGATGCCCTCGCGCATGGCCGCCTTGCTCACCAGCAGCTTCTGCAGCCCCAGCGCGTGGAAGGCCGCCTCCAGCACCAGCACGCCGCCGGCGATGATCGGGCGGCGCTCGCCGGACAGGCCGGGCAGGTCGATCTGGTCGATGCTGTCGGCCTGCAGCAGCCGCTCGCGCACCTGCGGCAGCGCCTCGGCGGTGATCGCGCCCTTGGTCAGCTTCATCGCCGCGCAGATCTCGCCGATCGACTTGTGGGTCCCGGACGAGCCCAGCGCCTCCTGCCAGCCCAGCGCGCGGTACAGGCCGGCGAACTGCTGGAACTCGGCGCTGATCTCGGTCAACGCCGAGTTCCACTTCTTCTTGGACAGGCGGCCGTTGGGGAAGAACCGGCGCGTGCTGGCGATGCAGCCCGCCTGCAGGCTCTCGCGTTCGATGGGATCGAATCCGCTGCCGATGATGAATTCGGTCGAACCGCCGCCGATGTCGATGACCAGGCGCCGCTGCCCGGGCTTGGGCGGCTGCGCATGGGCCACGCCAAGGTAGATCAGGCGCGCCTCCTCGCGGCCGGACACCACTTCGATCGGATAGCCCAGCACGGCTTCGGCCGGGCCCAGGAACGCCTGCGGATCGTGCAGCTGGCGCACCGTGTTGGTGGCCAGCGCGCGCACGTGCAGTCGCGGCACCCCCCGCAGGCGCTGGCCGAAGCGCGCCAGGCAGTCCAGCGCGCGCTGCCTCGCCGGCGCGGACAGGCCGCCCTTGCCGTCCAGTCCGTCGGCCATGCGCACCGTCTCGCGGAGGCGGTCGACCACGCGCAGCTGGCCCAGCATGTGCTGGGCCAGGACCATGTGGAAACTGTTGGACCCCAGGTCGATCGCGGCGAGCGCGTCGCCGTCCTGGACCTGGGGGCGGGAAGCGGCGCGGGACTGTGCGGAGCTCGGCATGGCGCGAATCTTAGCGGATGGCCGCACCCTCCCGCTGCGGCCGTCCTAGAGCGCCTCGAGCAGCGCCTGCTGTGCCGAGTAGGCCGCCTGGCCCTCGCCGGGGGCGCACTTGCGGTACCGCCCGTCGGCGCCCAGCTCCCATGCATTGAGGTTGTCCGCCAGGTAGTTCTGCAGCGCCTCGCGCTGGACCCGCTCCGCCAACCGCGGATCCAGGATCGGGAAGCAGGTCTCCACCCGCCGCAGCAGGTTGCGTTCGAGCCAGTCGGCGCTGGCGCAGTACAGTTCCGGCTTGCCGTCGTTGCCGAACCAGTAGACCCGGCTGTGCTCGAGGAAGCGGCCGACGATCGAGCGCACGCGGATGTTGTCCGACACGCCCGGGATGCCGGGGCGCAGGGTGCAGGCGCCGCGCACGATCAGGTCGATCGACACGCCGGCCTGCGATGCCGCGTACAGGGCGCGGATGACCTGCGGTTCGTTGAGGGCGTTCATCTTGGCGATGATCCGGCCCGGGCGGCCGCTGGCGGCCAGCCGGGTCTCGCGCTCGATCCGCGCGAGGATCCCGCTGTGCAGGGTGAACGGCGACTGCAGCAGCCGCTTGAGCCGGATCGACGGCGCCAGCCCGGACAGCTGCTGGAACAGCAGGTGCACGTCGTTGCCGATCTCCGGATCGGCGGTCAGCAGGCCCAGGTCGGTGTAGGCGCGCGAGGTGCCCGAGTGGTAGTTGCCGGTGCCCAGGTGCGCGTAGCGACGCAGGCGGCGGCCTTCGCGGCGCACGATCAGCAGCATCTTGGCGTGGGTCTTGAACCCGACCACGCCGTACACCACCTGCACGCCGGCCTCCTGCAGGCGGTCGGCGACGCCCAGGTTGGCATCCTCGTCGAAGCGCGCCCGCAGCTCGACCACCACGGTCACGTCCTTGCCGTTGCGCGCCGCCTGCACCAGCGCGTCGACGATCGCCGAATCCTTGCCGGTGCGGTACAGGGTCTGCTTGATCGCCAGCACGTCGGGGTCCGACGCGGCCTGCGTCAGCATCTCCAGCACGCCGGAGAACGAGTCGAACGGGTGGTGCAGCAGCACGTCGCCGCGGGCGACGGTCTTGAACACGTTCTCGTCCTCCAGCCGGTTGCGCGGCGAGAACGGCGGGAATTTCAGCTCCGGGCGCTGCACCAGGTCGTGGACCTGGATCACCCGGTTGAGGTTGACCGGGCCATCGATGTAGTAGACCGCGTTCTCGCCCAGCTCGAAGTTCTGCAGCAGGGTCCGCACGATCGGCTTGGGGCAGTCGTGGGCGATCTCCAGGCGCACCGCGGGCCGGTAGCCGCGGCCGACCAGCTCGCTGCGCAGCGCCGAGGCCAGGTTGTCGACCTCGTCCTCGTCGACCACCAGCTCGGAGTTCCGGGTGACGCGGAACTGGTAGGCGCCGCGCACGGTCATGCCCGGGAACAGCTCGTCCACGAACGCGGCCAGCATCGAGGACAGCAGCACGAACGCCTGCTTGCCCTTGCCGGCCAGGCTCGGCGGCAGCTCGACGATGCGGCTGAGCGAGCGCGGCGCGCGCACGATGGCCAGGTGGCTGGGACGGCCGAACGCATCCATCCCCTCCAGCACCACCACCACGTTGAGCGACTTGTTGAGGATGCGCGGGAACGGATGGGACGGATCCAGCCCCAGCGGCGACAGCACCGGCATCACCTTGTTGCGGAAGTAGGCGCGCAGCCAGCGGCGCTGGCGCGCGTTCCAGCTCTTCCGGCCGAGCACGCCCACGCCGGCATCGGCCAGGGCCGGCCGGATTACCTCGTTCCAGCAGCGGTACTGCGCGTCGACCAGTTCGGCGGCGCGGTCGTGGATCAGGTCCAGCAGCTGCGCCGGCGCGAGGCCGTCGGACTGCGCCGGCAGGCCCAGGTCGAGCGCGTGGCGCACGGTCGCCGCGCGGATCTCGAAGAACTCGTCGAGGTTGGTACACGAAATGCAGAGGAAACGCAGCCGCTCCAGCAGCGGCACCTGCGGGTCCTGCGCCTGGGCCAGGACGCGGAAATTGAAATCCAGCTGCGACAGCTCGCGGTTGAGGTACAGCGCCGGGTCGCGCAGCGCGTCGGCGCCGGCTTCGTCGTCGTGCGCGGCATGCGGAGGGAGTAGTGGTCGGTCGTTGTCCATGCGTGCAGGTAGCGTAGCGGCTCAGCAGGTGGGCTGCCCGGCGGCGGGCAGGGCAAGGGGGTCTTCCTGGCGCGGCTGCACCCGGTCCTGGCCGAAATGGCAGGTGAAGACACTGCCGGTGCCCACTTCGCTCTCGATCGACAGGCGGGCCTGGTGCAGGCCCAGCACGTGCTTGACGATAGACAGGCCCAGGCCGGTGCCACCGCTCTCGCGCGAGCGGCTGCTGGAGACCCGGTAGAAGCGTTCGGTCAGGCGCGGGATGTGCGCCTCGGGTATGCCGTAGCCGGTGTCGCGCACCGACAGCACCGCGCCGCCCTCGGGGGTGCGCGCGAAGTCCACCCGCACCCGCCCGCCGGCCGGGGTGTAGCGGATCGCGTTGGTCACCAGGTTGGAGAACGCGCTGTGCAGCTCCTGGGTTGAACCGAGCAGGTCGCAACCGGCCTGGTCGTGGACCTCGATGGCGTGCCGGCCCTGGCTGTAGGCCTCGGCCTCGCGGCGCAGGGTAGCCAGCATCGGCGCCATCGCCACGTTTTCCTCGGGCAGGCTGTCGCGCGCTTCCAGCCGCGAAAGGGCCAGCAGGTCCTCGACCAGGCGGGTCATCCGCTGCGACTGCTTCTGCATCTCCGCCAGCATCGGCTGCCACGGCGGGTAATCGGCGGGGTCGAGCATGTCCAGGTAGCCGTGGACGACGGTCAGCGGCGTGCGCAGCTCGTGGGAGACGTTGGCGACGAAGTCACGGCGCATCTGTTCCAGCCGCAGCAGCTTGCTGACGTCGCGCGCCACCAGCAGCCAGTAGTCCTCCGAGTACGGGATCAGGCGCAGGTTGAGCCGCATCCGCTCGTCCACCGGGGACGGCGCGTCGAGCATGGGCTCGGCATTGCGGCCGGCGGCCAGCCAGCGCGCCAGCGGCAATGGCTGCAGGCGCTCGACCACCGGGGCGCCGAGGTCGCGCGGATGGTGCAGGCCGAGCAGGTCGGTGGCCGCGCGGTTGAACCAGATCGTGCGCTGGGTGTTGCGCTCGACCACCACCACCGCATCGGGCAGCGCGGCGGCGGCGGCGCGGTAGGCGCGCAGCATGTCCAGCAGGCGGCGCTTGCGCGCGCGCATCTCGACCTGGCTGCGGTGGAGCAGGTGGTCCAGTTCGTTCCAGGCACCGGTGCCGCGGGCCGGCTCCCAGCGCCGCCGCGCGGTCAGGCCAAGCAGCACCCTGCGCAGCCGCCAGTAGTGCCACACCAGCACGCCCAGGGCGGTGATCGCCAGCACCCAGCCCACCTGTCCCACCGCCAGGCCGAGCAGCGCGGCCGCGCAGAGCAGCGCGGCCAGCACCACCAGCGTGCGGCGCCAGGCCGCGCGCAGGTCCGGCGGCATCCGATCGGTGCTGGTGGGCGTGTCCCGGTTGCGCGAGGGTGGCGTGGCGAGGCGGTCGTTCATCCGGGGTCGGCTCGTCCTGCGTCGGTCAGGTGGCGGTGGAGAACCGGTAGCCGGCGCCGCGCACGGTCTGCACCATGTTCTCCACCCCGAACGGCTCCAGGGTCTTGCGCAGGCGGCGGATGTGCACGTCGATCGTGCGTTCCTCCACGTACACGCTGCCGCCCCAGACGTGGTCGAGCAGCTGGGCGCGGCTGTAGACACGCTCGGGATGGGTCATGAAGAAGTGCAGCAGGCGGTACTCGGTCGGGCCGATCGGCACGGCCGCCTCGCCGGCGAACACACGGTGCGCGGCACCGTCGATGCGCAGCGCGCCGACCGCCACGCTGCCGTCCTCGTCGTCCTCGCGCGTGCGGCGCATCACCGCGCGAATCCGCGCCAGCAATTCGCGCGCGGAGAACGGCTTGACCACGTAGTCGTCCACGCCGGCCTCGAGGCCGCCGACGCGGTCGTTCTCCTCGCCGCGGGCGGTGAGCATGATGATCGGCACCTCGCGGGTGAGCGCCTCGCGGCGCCAGCGCCGGGCCAGGTCCAGGCCGCTGGTACCCGGCAGCATCCAGTCCAGCAGGATCAGGTCGGGGACGCGGTCGGCGATGGCCGCCTGCGCCTCGCGCGCGTCGCCGGCATGGACCGGCGCGTAGTCGCCCTTGCGCAGGGCGAAGGCGACCATGTCCCGGATCGCGGGCTCGTCATCGACTATCAGGATCTGCTTCTGCACGGTATTCCCGACAGATGGGGGCGACGGCGGGATTAGACTACCGTCCGATGACCGAATTGTGACACTGGCAGCGGGCCGGAGCCGCCGCCACGTCAGCGCCGCTCCATGTCCGGGTCGCGGATGCCCTGCTGGCGCAGTTCCAGCACGGTCGGGGTGATGGCGGCGATGCGGGCGTCGACCCGGGACCGGGTCACGTAGTCCAGGTCGCCGCGCTTCTTGAGCGTCTCCAGCTGGATCAGCGCCTGTTCCGGACGACCATTCAGGAATGCGGCCTCGGCATACGCTTCGGCGGCGCGACTGGTATCGCCGGCCAGTTCGCTCGCGCGGGCGAAGGTCTGCTGGAACACCGGGTCGGCGCCAGCCCGGGCCAGCAGCGGGCGCAGGACTTCCTGGGCACGGCGGCCGGCCTCGCTGCCGCCCTGTTCGACCAGGACGCGGGCGTAGCTCAGCGCCACCGGGCGGTTGCCGGGCATCCGCCGCAGCAGTTCGTCGAAGCGCTGGTTGGCCTGGGCGGCGCGGCCCGAGCGCGATTCGGCCTCGCCCAGCGCCAGCGCCACCCACAGGCTGTCCGGATGCCGGTCGAGCAGCGCGGACAGCTCGGCCGCCGCCGCCGCCGGCTGCCGTGCCAGCCGTGCTACCGCCAGCCCGTAGCGCTGCGGGTCGGTCAGTCCGTCCGGGCTGGAGCGCCGCAGCGATTCGTACTCGCGGATGGCGGCATCCGGGGTGTTGGCGGTGAGTGCCCGCAGCCGCTCCTGCGCCCAGGCGAACTGGCTCCCGACCGGCTCGGCGACCGGATCGAACGGGTCGAAGCGGAAGCCGGAAGGCAGCAACGGATTGACGGTGGCGGAAGGCGGCGCCTGGACCTTGCGCGGATCCATCCGTTCCACCCGTTCGCCGCCGCCCGGCACCGAGGTGGTGGCGGTGACCATGCCGCGCTTGAGCTGCTCGGCGCGCTGCTTGGATTCGCTCACGCGTGTGGTGGTGACCGGGTGCGTGCGCAGGTAGTCGGGGACCGAGTACCCGCCGGAATTGCCGCGCATGGCGAACGACATGCGCTCGAAGAAGTCCGCCATCGCATCGACGTCGTAGCCGCTGCGGGACAGGGTGCGGATGCCCAGCCGGTCGGCTTCCGATTCGTTGGAACGGGTGTAGTTGATCTGGTTCTGCTGGATCAGCGCCATCGCGCTGGCGATGGCCGCCTCCGATGCCTCGCCGGAGGAACTGCCGCCCGCCGCCTGGGCGGCGACGATCGCCGCCAGCATGCCCAGCAGGATCGGGACCTGGTCGCGCTGCGCGCGCTCGACCCCACGCAGCACGTGCTGCTGGGTGACGTGCGCCACTTCGTGGGCCAGCACTGCCGCGACCTCGTCCTCGCGGTGGGCGGTAAGCACCAGGCCGGCATTCATGCCGATGTAGCCGCCCAGGGTGGCGAACGCGTTGATCTGCCGGTCCTTGAGCATGAAGAAGGTGTACGGCTGCTCGGGCCGGTCGCTGCTCGATCCCAGCCGGTTGCCCATCGACTGCAGCCAGTCGTCGAGCAGCGGATCCTCGAGCAGGTAGCCGTAGTTGCGCAGCTCGCGCAGCATCATCCCGCCGTACTCGGCCTGCTTGGCCGGGTTCAGCAGTTCGCCGGCGGAGGAGCCGATGTCCGGCAGGCGCGCGTCTTCCTGGGCCGGCGCACGCATCGGGGCCAGGGTCAGGGTCAGGGCGGCGGCCAGCAGCAGGTAGCGCAAGACGGGTTCTCCGGATCCGGAAGGAGGATGGGGGCGGCGCCGCCGGCGGGTGTGAATCGGTGGTTAACCCGCTGTGTTCCATTCGTGGAGGCTGCCTGCGACGGCGCCGCTACCATATTCGCTACAGACCCCATTCGTCCCGCGGAGTTTCCCGTGACTGCCTCTGCCCCCCCGATCACCCTCTATTCCACCGCCATCTGCCCGTACTGCGTGGCCGCCAAGAACTTCCTCAGGAGCCAGGGCCGGGAGTGGACCGAGGTCCGCATCGACCTGGACCCGGACCAGCGCGAGAAGATGGTGAACCTGGCGCGCCGCACCAGCGTGCCGCAGATCTTCGTCGGCGAGGTCCACGTCGGCGGCTACGACGACATGATGGCGCTGCATCGCGCCGGCCAGCTGCTGCCGCTGCTGGACGGGCACGGACCGGACGGTCAGGCGGAGGGTTCGGCATGAGCGCCGGTAACGGGGACGACGGCCAGGACCGCGTGCGCGAATTCACCGAGTTCCGCCAGCGCATGAACCAGCGCATCCTGGCCGAACCCAACCAGGTGGTGCGTCGCTTCTTCGCCCTGGACACCCAAACCTACCAGGCCGGCGCCCTGGACGTGAAGACCAAGGAACTGCTGGGCCTGGTTGCCTCGCTGGTGCTGCGCTGCGACGACTGCATCAGCTACCACGTGGCCCAGTGCAAGGAGGCCGGGGTCAGCCGCGACGAGTTCTTCGAGACGTTCTCGGTCGGCCTGGTGGTCGGCGGCTCGATCGTGATCCCGCACCTGCGGCGGGCGGTGGATTTCCTAGACCGGCTCGAGGCCGGCGATGCCCAGGCCGCCGCGCCGGCCCACGACCACGGGTGAGGCGGGCGGGCCGGGCTGTCCCGCCGGGCCCTCCGAAGGTCGATCTTGGGGGATTCAGCGCGGATCGGGCATAATTTCAGCACAAACTTTCCCCTCCCCACGCGCCGCGCCCGCCACCGGGTCCGTGCGCCTGTTCCCGGAACACTTCCACCATGACCCAGAAGATCACGGTCATCCGCGGCGACGGCATCGGCCCGGAGATCATGGACGCGACCCTGCACGTGCTCGACCAGCTGGGCGCCGGCCTGGAATACGAATTCGCCGACGCCGGCGTGGTCGCCCTCGAGAAGCATGGCGACCTGATGCCGAAGGAGACCCTGGACTCCATCGCGCGCAACAAGGTGGCGCTGAAGAGCCCGCTGAGCACCCCGATCGGCGGCGGCTTCACCTCGATCAACGTCAGCCTGCGCCGGCATTTCGACCTGTACGCCAACGTGCGCCCGGCGATCTCGTTCCCCAACACCCGCTCGCGCTACGAGAACATCGACCTGGTCACGGTCCGCGAGAATACCGAGGGCGCCTACCTGGCCGAGGGCCAGGAAGTGTCGGCCGACGGCCAGACCGCGATCTCCGGCACCCGCATCACCCGCAAGGGTTCCGAGCGCATCGTGCGCTACGCCTTCGAGCTGGCCCGCAGCACCGGCCGCAAGAAGGTCACCGCCGTGCACAAGGCCAACATCATCAAGTCGACCTCCGGCCTGTTCCTCAACGTGGCCCGCGAAGTGGCCGCGCAGTACCCGGACATCGAGTTCCAGGAAATGATCGTCGACAACGCCTGCATGCAGCTGGTGATGCGTCCGGAGCAGTTCGACGTGATCGTGACCACCAACCTGTTCGGCGACATCATTTCCGACCTGTGCGCCGGCCTGGTCGGCGGCCTCGGCCTGGCCCCGGGCGCCAACATCGGCGAGCACGCGGCGATCTTCGAGGCCGTCCACGGCACCGCGCCGGACATCGCCGGCAAGGGGATCGCCAATCCCTGCGCGCTGCTGCTGGCGGCCGCGCAGATGCTCGACCATATCGGCCAGCCGCAGAATGCCGAGCGCCTGCGCAAGGCGATCGTCGCCACCATGGCGGCCAAGGACTCGCTGACCGGCGACCTGGGCGGCACCGGCACCACCATGGGCTTCGCCAAGGCGATCGCCAGCCGCCTCTGAGCCCCGCCGGCCAGGGCCGGACCGCCCGCGGCAACGCAACGACGGGACGCACAGCGTCCCGTTTTTGTTGGCGGGTGTGCCATCCGTGGCGTTGGCCGCCCGGCGGATGCGGCGCACACTCCGCAGCCCCGCATCCGCAGGCTCGCCCATGTCCGTCCGTCCCAGCGCGCTGGCGCTGACCCCCCTGCTGTTGTTCCTGGCCCTGTTCTTCGGCGCCGGGCTGTACTACACCGCGCAGGGCGAGCCGATGGGCTTCTACCAGCTGCGCGCACCGGTGGCGATCCTGCCGGCCCTGGCGCTGGGCCTGTGGCTGGCGCGTCGACGCGGCGTGCCAGCGCAGCCCACGCTGCTGGCGGGCATGGGCGACGGCAATATCATGCTGATGTGCCTGGTCTTCCTGCTGGCCGGCGCATTCGCCATGGTCTCCAAGGGGATCGGCGCGGTCGACGCAGTGGTCGCCCTGGGCCTGGGTACGCTGCCGCCCGCCCTGGTCCTGCCCGGCCTGTTCCTGGTGGCCGCGTTCGTCTCCATCTCGATCGGCACCTCGATGGGCACCATCGCCGCCGTGGTCCCCATCGCGCTGGGCGTGGCCGACGCCTCCGGGCTCGACCGGGTGCTGGTGCTGGGCGCGGTGCTGGGCGGGGCGATGTTCGGCGACAACCTGTCGATCATCTCCGACACCACCATCGCCGCCACCCGCAGCCAGGGTGCGCAGATGCGCGACAAGTTCCGCGAGAACCTGAAGATCGCCGCGCCGGCGGCGATTGCCACCCTGGTGCTGCTGGCCGGGCTGGGCGAGAGCGCGCCCGCGCCGGAGGCGGCCGAGGTCTCGCCCTGGCTCGCGCTGCCGTACCTGCTGGTGCTGGCTCTGGCCGTGGCCGGGCTCGACGTGGTGCTGGTGCTCGGGATCGGCCTGGTGGTGGCCGGCGGCTTCGGGCTGGCGGTGGCGCCCGATTACGGCGCGGTGGAATTCGCCGGCGACATTTACGCCGGCTTCGAGAGCATGGTGGAGATCACCCTGCTGTCGATCCTGATCGGTGGCCTGGCGGCGCTGATCAAGGCCACCGGTGGCCTGGACTGGCTGGCGCAGAGGATCGCGAAGTTCGCGCGTGGCCATGCCGGCCGCCGTTCGGGCGAACTCAGCATCGCCGCGCTGGCCGCCGGCACCGACGCACTGACCGCCAACAACACCGTCGCGATCCTGGTCAGCGGCAGCCTCGCCCGGGACATCGCGCAGCGCCACGGCATCAGCCCGCGACGGGCCGCCAGCGTGCTGGACATCTTCGCCTGCGTCGTCCAGGGGGTGCTGCCGTATGGCGCGCAGATCCTGCTGGCGGCATCGCTGGCGGCGGTATCGCCGCTGGCCCTGGCCGGCAGCGTGTATTACTGCTGGCTGCTCGCGCTGTCGGCCATCGTGTTCATGCTGTGGCCGGCGCGGAACAAGGTGGCGGTCGTGGCGACGCCGGCCGAGTGACTACGGCCCAAGGATGACCGTTGCCTGGCTGGGCCTTTGGAGCCGACCCGGCCAGGGCCAGCCGTTCTAGGCGCGCTTGATGCTTGCAGCGGGCGGAACGCCGGCTGACACGGGCAGGTCGAAGCCAGGTGGCCTTGAAACGAAAACGGGGCGCTCGGGCGCCCCGTTCCGGCAGGTTCGGCGGGTATCAGCGTGACTGCAGCTTGGACAGCAGGCGCAGGAACTCCAGGTACAGCCACACCAGGGTGACCATCAGGCCGAAGGCGCCGTACCACTCCATGTACTTGGGCGCGCCCTTCTCGGTCGCGTTTTCGATGAAGTCGAAATCCAGGACCAGGTTCAGCGCCGCGATCACCACCACGAACAGGCTGAAGCCGATGCCGACGATGCCCGACTCGTGGATCATCGGGATCCGGATGTCGAAGAAGCCCAGGACGATCGTCGCCAGGTAGACCAGCGCGATGCCGCCGGTCGCGGCGACCACGCCGAGCTTGAAGTTCTCGGTGGCCTTGATCAGGCCGCTGCGGTAGGCGAACAGCAACGCGAACAGCGTGCCGAAGGTCAGCAGCACCGCCTGCATCACGATGCCATTGAAGCGCGCCTCGTACATGGCCGAGATCGCGCCCAGGAAGAATCCCTGGGCGATCGCGTACAGCGGCGCGGTCACCGGGGCCCAGGTCTTCTTGAAGATGGTCGCCAGCGCGATCACGAAGCCGGACAGCGCGCCGCCCCACACGTACAGCCCGATCGACGGGTTGACCGCGCCGTCGGCGCCGAAGGTCTGGTGCCACGAGAAGGCGCCGGTGAGCACGACCAGCAGCAGCATCAGGCCGGTCTTGTTGACCGTGCCGTTGATGGTCATCGTCCCGGTGTCGCCGCCGGTGACCACCCGGCCGCTGCCGAGGTCAAGGAAGGTGGATTCCTGGAGGGCGGGATTGCCGCTGCGCATGGGTACGTGCTCCGTCTATGGATGGGGCCAAGGATACACGGCGGCGGGATGGTGGGCGGGGAGGGCCAGAAGAGCCGGGTGCTTCGGCAGCGTGGTCGGCGATGGTGCGTTGCCGAAGGCGGAAGCGACGAAGGTTGCGGTGGTCTTGCCGCGTCCGCGAGTGCTCAAGGTGGGGTGGCGGGGCTTTAAAAGCCCAGCGCTTCCAGGGCGCAACTCGCGACGGCTCGTTTTTCGTCGCGGGCGCTTTGACTCATTCCCGGCGTGGTGCGAAAGGAGGGACTCGAACCCTCACGGTTTTACCCGCTGGAACCTAAATCCAGTGCGTCTACCAGTTCCGCCACTTTCGCAGGGCCGCACGCGATTCTAACCGCAGGGCAGGGCAAGCCCGGAAACGAAAACGCCCGGACGGGCCGGGCGCTTTCTTCGGGATGGTGGGCCGTCAAGGATTCGAACCTTGGACCTACTGATTAAGAGTCAGCTGCTCTACCAACTGAGCTAACGGCCCCGAACAACTCAAGTACAACCGAGCTGCGCATTCTAGCGGATTACGCCTTCCTGGCAAGCTCCACGGCATGCGCCGTGTCCGAACGAGTGGGGTGGCTGAGGGGATTCGAACCCCCGACCACTGGAATCACAATCCAGTACTCTAACCAACTGAGCTACAGCCACCACTGAAAACCTGTACCCGCCCGGCGCCGCGGATGGCGCGCCCGGCAGGAATCGAACCTGCAACCGCCGGCTTAGAAGGCCGGTGCTCTATCCGGTTGAGCTACGGGCGCACAACTCGGAGCCGCATCGCCTGCCGGACGGGGATGGTCGGGGTAGAGGGATTCGAACCCCCGACATCCTGCTCCCAAAGCAGGCGCGCTACCAGACTGCGCTATACCCCGGTGTGCTGGGTCGGTCCGGCATCGCCTCCAACTGCGGCCCGCCGGGCCCGGCTCCCGGGGTGCCCGGAGGCTCCCTGGAAGGCCGGCTATTGTCCGGAAAGCGCGCCGGGGCTGTCAATGCCGGCCGCACGCGCAGGCTGGCGCAGCCGCGGGCGATAGGCGAAACTAGCGCGTTCCCCAGGGCCGGCAGGATCGCCGGTTCCTCCCTTACAAAACATCGTCGATTTCCGCCGCGGGCAGGAGCCCCGGCCGCAGGAGCCAGACCACCATGCAAGTTTCCGTCGAATCCACCGGCAACCTCGAGCGCCGCATGAACTTCAGCCTGCCGGCGGAGCAGCTGGAGTCCGGCGTCAGCGGCCGCCTGCGCGAGATCGCGCGCACGGCGAAGATGAAGGGCTTCCGCCCGGGCAAGATCCCGGCCAAGGTGATCGAGCAGCGCTTCGGCGAGCAGGTCAAGGCCGAGGTGCTCGGTGGCCTGGTGCGCCAGACCTTCGACTCCGCGGTACGCGAGCACGACCTGCGGCTGGCCGGCAACCCGCGCATCGACCGCGCCGGCGAGGGCGACCTGGAGTTCGTCGCTACCTTCGAGGTGGTGCCCGACTTCGGCGATGTGGACGTGACCAAGCTCACCGTCGTGCGCAATACCGCCGAGGTCACCGACGCCGACATCGACCAGATGATCGAGAACCTGCGCCTGCAGCGCCGCACCTGGAACAAGGTCGAGCGCGCGGCGAAGGAAGGCGACCTGGTCGCCGGCGCGCTGTGGACCCAGTTCGAGGATTTCCGCCAGCCCGCCGAGGGCGTGGAGCAGTTCAGCGCGGTGATCGGCTCGGGCCAGCTCCTGCCCGCGCTGGAGAGCGCGCTGGCCGGACTTCAGCCGGGCGTGGAAAGCATCATCGACGTCGCCTTCCCGGAAGGCTGGCGCCAGCCGCAGCTGGCCGGCAAGACCGCCCAGGTGCACGTGACCCTGGCCCAGGTCTCCGAGCCGGTTCTGCCGGAGGTGGACGCGGCGTTCATCAAGAGCTTCGGGGTGCGCAGCGGGCAGATGGACAAGTTCCGTGACGACATCCGCAGCAACCTGGAGCGTGAGCTCAAGGGTGCGCTGATGGCGCGCCTGCGCCGCGAGGTCGGCGAGCAGTTGACCTCCACCTGGGCGCACGTGGAACTTCCGCCGCGCCTGGTCGAGAACGAGGCCCGCGGCATGCTCGCCCAGCAGCTGGATCAGGTCCGCCGCAGCGGCCGCGATCCCGGCCAGGTTCCCGGCAACGCCCACGAGGCGTTCCTGGAGCCGGCGCGCAAGCGCGTGCTGGCCGGCCTGCTGGTCGGCGAGGTGGCCCGCCGCCACGACCTGCGCCTGGACCCCAAGCGCGTGAACGAAACCCTGCGCCTGATCGCCTCGACCTACGAGCAGCCCGAACAGGTCATTGAGATGTACCGCAACGACCCCCAGTTGATGCAGGGACTGCAGAACCGGGTGATGGAAGAGCAGGTGATCGACTGGATCGCCGAGCGCGCCCAGCACACGGTCACGCCGCTGTCGTTCCAGGAAGCGATCCGGGGATGATGGCGGCGGCGGGTACGGCCAGACCGCCGCGACCGCTATGCTGCCCGAGGGCCCCGGAACTCCGGGCGCCGAGACCCCTGAATCCAGGCACGCCCAGGAGCGTACGCACCGATGAGCATGATCCCGACCAAAGCCCTCAACCTGGTCCCGATGGTGGTCGAGCAGACCAGCCGCGGCGAGCGCGCCTACGACATCTACTCGCGCCTGCTGAAGGAGCGGGTGATCTTCCTGGTCGGCCCGGTCGAGGACCACGTCGCCAACGTGATCATCGCGCAGATGCTGTTCCTGGAGGCCGAGAACCCCGAGAAGGACATCAGCCTGTACATCAACTCGCCGGGTGGCCTGGTCACCGCCGGCATGGCGATCTACGACACCATGCAGTACATCAAGCCGGACGTGAGCACCATCTGCGTCGGCCAGGCGGCGAGCATGGGCGCGGTATTGCTGGCTGCCGGCGCGCGTGGCAAGCGTTACGCGCTGCCCAATTCGCGGGTGATGATCCACCAGCCACTGGGCGGCTTCCAGGGC
Source organism: Pseudoxanthomonas sp. Soil82 (assembly GCF_040446535.1). Lineage (NCBI taxonomy): Bacteria > Pseudomonadati > Pseudomonadota > Gammaproteobacteria > Lysobacterales > Lysobacteraceae > Pseudoxanthomonas > Pseudoxanthomonas sp. Soil82. The sequence goes on along the minus strand of NZ_JBEAAK010000002.1, from coordinate 472,246 downwards.
CAGGCCACCGACATCGACATCCACGCGCGCGAGATCCTGAGCATGCGCGCCAGGCTGAACGAAATCCTGGCCTACCACACTGGCCAGTCGATCGAGACCATCGCCCGTGACACCGAGCGGGACAACTTCAAGAGTGCCGCCGAGGCCAAGGTGTACGGCCTGGTCGACGAGGTGCTGGAGCGCCGCTCGGACGAGTCGATCCAGGCCGGTTGAGTCCGCTGGGCACCCCCTTCGCGGGCCGGTCCGCAGCGGCCGTCCCGCCCCCCGTTCCGCAAGGCCCGGAGCGCCGCTGGCGCGGTTCCGGCCCTGTGCTATTCTCGAACCGGAGTCCGTCTCACGCGGGCTGCGATACTGGACACACGAAGCATGAGTGAAGACCGCCAAGGCCGTTCCGGCGACAGCAACAAGATCCTCTACTGCTCGTTCTGCGGTAAGAGCCAGCACGAGGTCCGCAAGCTGATCGCGGGCCCGAGCGTGTTCATCTGCGATGAATGCGTGGAGCTGTGCAACGACATCATCCGCGAGGAGCTGGAAGAGAAGGCCCAGTCCGCCCGCAGCTCGCTGCCCAAGCCGCGCGAGATCCTCGAGGTCCTGGACCAGTACGTGATCGGCCAGCAGCGGGCGAAGAAGACGCTCGCCGTCGCCGTGTACAACCACTACAAGCGGATCGAGAGCCGGCAGCGCAACGAGGACGTCGAGCTCGCCAAGTCCAACATCCTCCTCGTCGGCCCGACCGGCTCGGGCAAGACGCTGCTGGCCGAGACGCTGGCGCGGCTGCTCAACGTGCCGTTCACCATCGCCGATGCGACCACGCTGACCGAGGCTGGCTACGTCGGCGAGGACGTGGAGAACATCATCCAGAAGCTGCTGCAGAAGTGCGACTACGACGTCGACAAGGCGCAGCAGGGCATCGTCTACATCGACGAGATCGACAAGATCTCGCGCAAGAGCGAGAACCCGTCGATCACCCGCGACGTGTCCGGCGAAGGCGTGCAGCAGGCGCTGCTCAAGCTGATCGAGGGCACCGTGGCCAGCGTGCCGCCGCAGGGCGGGCGCAAGCACCCGCAGCAGGAATTCCTGCAGGTGGACACCAAGAACATCCTGTTCATCGTCGGTGGTGCGTTCGCCGGGCTGGACAAGATCATCCAGCAGCGCAGCACCGAGGCTGGCGGTATTGGCTTTGGCGCCAAGGTGAAGAGCCAGGCGCGCAAGGCCGACACCGGCAAGCTCCTGGCCGAAGTCGAGCCCGAGGATCTGATCAAGTTCGGCCTGATCCCCGAATTCGTCGGCCGCCTGCCGGTGGTGGCGACACTCGAGGAGCTGGACGAGCCGGCGCTGGTCAAGATCCTGACCGAGCCGAAGAACGCCATCACCAAGCAGTTCCGCAAGCTGTTCGAGATGGAAGGGGTGGAGCTGGAGTTCCGGCCGGACGCCCTGGCGGCCATCGCCCGCAAGGCGCTCAAGCGCAAGACCGGCGCCCGCGGCCTGCGCACCATCGTCGAGTCGGTGCTGCTGGACACGATGTACGACCTGCCGTCGAAGGAGAATGTCAGCAAGGTGGTGGTCGACGAGTCGGTGATCGAGCACAAGACCGAGCCCTACCTGATCTATGAAACGCCGCCGGCCACGCCTAAGGTGGCATCGGCCGAGTAGGTCGAGTTTTGTTCAGGAAGTTGAAGAAGCCCCGGCAGCGCCCGGGGCTTCTTCTATCCGGTTGATGCAAAAGGAAAACAGGGCCGCTTCTTGCAACGCCCGCGGGTTGACCCCATAACGGGGGCAGGACGGCCGCTGCCGTCATCCCCACACCCCCGGAGCCTGCATGTCCCGCCACCGATCCGACGCCCTGGAGCTGCCCGTCCTGCCACTGCGCGACGTGGTGGTGTTCCCGCACATGGTCATCTCGCTGTTCGTCGGGCGGGACAAGTCGATGCGCGCGCTGGAGCAGGCGATGGAGGCCGACAAGCAGATCCTGCTCGTCGCGCAGAAGTCCGCCGAAACCGACGACCCCGATGCCGGCGACCTCTACGCGATCGGCACGCTGGCGCAGGTCCTGCAGTTGCTTAAGCTGCCCGACGGCACGATCAAGGTGCTGGTCGAAGGTACCTCGCGCGTGCACGTGGACGGCATCGCCGAGCGCGACGGCGCGCTGCACGGGCGCGGCGAACTGGTCGAGGCCGGCAGCGGCCGCAGCGACCGCGAAGTGGAGGCGGTGGCGCGTACCCTGACCGGGCTGTTCGAACAGTACGTCAAGACCAATCGCAAGCTGCCGCCGGAGCTGCTGCAGACCTTGTCGGGAATCGACGATCCAGGCCGCCTGGCTGACACCATCTCCGCCCACATCGGCGTGCGCCTGGCCGACAAGCAGCGCCTGCTCGAAAGCGCCGACGTCGGCGAGCGGCTGGAGCTGCTGGTCGGCCTGGTCGAGGGCGAAATCGACGTCCAGCAGATGGAGAAGCGCATCCGCGGCCGGGTCAAGTCGCAGATGGAGAAGAGCCAGCGCGAGTACTACCTCAACGAACAGATGAAGGCGATCCAGAAGGAGCTGGGCGACCTGGACGATGCCCCGGGCGAGCTGGAGGAGCTGGTGCGCCGCGTCGCCGAGGCCGGCATGCCGAAGGCTGTGGAAGCCAAGGCGCGCGCCGAACTCAACAAGCTCAAGCAGATGTCGCCGATGTCGGCCGAGGCCGCGGTGGTGCGCAACTACCTGGACTGGCTGCTGGGCGTGCCATGGAAGAAGCGCAGCAAGGTGCGGAAGGACCTCAAGGCCGCGCAGGACACGCTCGATGCCGACCACTACGGCCTGGAGAAGGTCAAGGAACGCATCCTCGAATACCTGGCGGTGCAGTCGCGGGTGAAGCAGATGAAGGGGCCGATCCTGTGCCTGGTCGGGCCGCCGGGCGTGGGCAAGACCTCGCTGGGCCAGTCGATCGCCAAGGCCACCAACCGCAAGTTCGTGCGCATGTCGCTGGGCGGCGTGCGCGACGAGGCCGAGATCCGCGGCCACCGCCGCACCTACGTCGGCTCGATGCCCGGGCGGATCGTGCAGAACCTCAACAAGGTCGGCACCCGGAACCCGCTGTTCGTGCTTGACGAGATCGACAAGATGTCGATGGACTTCCGCGGCGACCCGTCTTCGGCGCTGCTCGAGGTGCTCGATCCCGAACAGAACCATTCCTTCAACGACCACTACCTCGAAGTGGACCTCGACCTGTCCGAGGTGATGTTCGTGGCGACCTCCAACTCGCTGAACATCCCCGGCCCGCTGCTGGACCGCATGGAGGTCATCCGCATCCCCGGCTACACCGAGGACGAGAAGCTCAGCATCGCGCTGCGCTACCTGGTGCCCAAGCAGCTGAAGGCCAACGGCCTCAAGCCGGAGGAGCTGGCCATCGCCGAGGATGCGGTGCGCGACATCGTGCGCTACTACACGCGCGAATCCGGCGTGCGCAACCTGGAGCGCGAGATCGCCAAGATCTGCCGCAAGGTGGTCAAGGAGATCGCGCTGCGCGGTCCGCAGCCGGTGAAGAAGGCGGCCAAGAAGACGTCCGCGCGCAAGGCGAAGGCCGCGGTGGTACAGGTCTCGGCGAGGAACCTGGACAAGTACCTGGGCGTGCGCCGCTTCGACTATGGCCGCGCCGAGGAACAGAACGAAGTCGGCCTGGTCACCGGCCTGGCCTGGACCGAGGTCGGCGGCGACCTGCTGCAGATCGAAGCCACGCTGGTGCCCGGCAAGGGCCAGCTGATCCTGACCGGCCAGCTTGGCGACGTGATGAAGGAATCGGCGTCGGCAGCGCTCTCGGTGGTGCGCGCGCGTGCCGAGGCGCTGGGCATCGAGGTCGACTTCCTGCAGAAGCACGACGTGCACCTGCACGTGCCGGACGGCGCCACGCCCAAGGACGGTCCGAGTGCGGGCATCGCCATGGTCACCGCGCTCGTATCCACGCTGACCAAGGTGCCGGTGCGGGCCGACATCGCCATGACCGGCGAGATCACCCTGCGCGGCAAGGTCACGGCCATCGGCGGCCTGAAGGAGAAGCTGCTGGCCGCCCTGCGTGGCGGCATCCGCACCGTGATGATCCCGGAAGAGAACCGCAAGGACCTGGCCGACATCCCCGCTAACGTCACCGACGGCCTGAAGATCGTCCCGGTGCGCTGGATCGACGAAGTGCTCGACCTGGCCCTGGAACGGCCGTTGCGCCCGGTGGCCGGGAAAGCCGGCACGCGCGGCGGCAGAAGTGGCGGCCGCCGCCAGCGTCCCGCGGAAGACCAGGCCGGCGTGAAGCACTGAGCAACGGTGATGCGAATGCAACGGCGCGGGGTCAAAACCCGCGCCGTTGCTGCATTTCCGGCTTGCCGCAGGGGCCCGGCGCCCTGTATAACGGGCGCACCCGCCGGCGGCCGAGGCTGCGCGGTGGCACCGGACCAACGGGGTCGCCCGGCATGGCGCGGGCCCGGTCACCCATCTCGCGGCGCCGCCGCACAGGGAGCAAAGAAGAATGAACAAAACCGATCTGATCGATGCCGTCTCCATCGAAGCCGAAGTCACCAAGGCCGAGGCCGCCCGCGCGGTGGATGCGGTCGTCAACAGCATCACCAAGGCGCTGAAGAAGGGCGACGCGGTGACGCTGGTGGGCTTCGGGACCTTCCAGGTCCGCAAGCGCGCGGCCCGTACCGGCCGCAACCCGAAGACCGGCGAGACCATCAAGATCAAGGCCTCGAAGAACCCCGCGTTCAAGGCTGGCAAGGCCCTGAAGGACGCTGTAAACTAATCGACCCGCCGCCAAGGGCAGGGTGCATGCACCCGGGTGCTTAGCTCAGCGGTAGAGCGTCGCCCTTACAAGGCGAGGGTCGGGGGTTCGAAACCCTCAGCACCCACCAGTTTTTCGGTGCGGCGCGGTAAAAAATTTGTTCGATGGTCTAGCGCGGATGCCGCTGCCAACGTACAATAGCTGTCTCGATGCGGAGTGGTAGTTCAGTCGGTTAGAATGCTGGCCTGTCACGCCGGAGGTCGCGGGTTCGAGTCCCGTCCACTCCGCCACTATCTGGAAGGCCCCCGCGAAAGCGGGGGCCTTTCTCTTTTCGGGCCCGGAACGGCGCGGATGCCGCCCTGCGGCTGGCCCGGCCGCGCACGCCGACTAGGGCGCCGCGTCGGGTTACACTGCGCCGCTTGTCTTCCAACGCTTATCTGACTGGGCCGCACAATGCTGCAGAAACTTCGCGACCGGACATCGGGATGGGTCGCCACGATCATCATCGCGCTGCTGATGGTTCCCTTCCTGTTCGTGATCGACCACAGCTACCTCGGTGGCGTGGGTGCCAACAACGTGGCCCAGGTCAAGGCGCCGCCGAAATGGTGGGAGGGCGCGCCCGGCTGGTGGCCGGTGTCGATGTTCTGGGAACACCGCGAGGTCGGCGTCAACGAGTTCCGCCAGCGCTTCGAACAGGAGCGCATGCGCCAGCGCCAGGAGCAGGGCGAGGCGTTCGATCCGCGCACGTTCGAGACGGTGGAGAACAAGCGCAGGGTCCTGGACCAGCTGATCGACGAAAAGGCGCTGCAGCTGGCCGCCGAGCGCGCCGGCGTGGTCGTCGGCGACGACGCGGTGCGCGAGTACATCGCCACGATCCCGGCCTTCCAGGTCGACGGCAAGTTCGACCCCAATCGCTACCAGCTGGCGCTGGCCTCGCAGGTGCCCGCGCGCACCCCCGAGCAGTTCCAGGAACTGGTGCGCGAATCGCTGCAGCAGTCGCTGATCCCGCTGGCGGTGGGTACGTCCGCGTTCGTGACCGATGCCGAGTTCGACCGCATCGTGCGCCTGTCCGGCGAGAAAAGGGACGTGGAACTGGCGCTGCTGCCAGCCACGCCCGAGGACACCGCTCCGGTCGGCGACGAGGAGATCAAGGCGTGGTACGACGCCCATCCGGCCGATTTCACCCGGCCAGAGTCCGTCACCATCGAGTACGTGGAAGTCGACGGCAGCCGCCTGCCGGCGCCGGCGCCGGCCGACGAGGCCACGCTGCGCAAGCGCTATGACGAAGAGAAAGCGCGTTTCGTCGAACCGGAGCAGCGGCTGGCATCGCACATCCTGGTGCGCGTGGACGCCGGTGCCGATGCGGCCGCGCTGAAGGCCGCCGAAGAAAAGGCGCAGCGGCTGGCGGAGGAGGCCAAGGCGCCGGGGGCCGATTTCGCCGCGCTGGCCAAGGCAAATTCCGAGGATCCCGGTTCGCGCGACAGCGGCGGCGACCTGGGCTGGGTCGAGCGCGGCGCCATGGTGGCGCCGTTCGAGGAGGCCCTGTTCGCGATGCAGCCGGGCGAGGTGCGCGGCCCGGTGAAGACCGACTTCGGCTTCCACGTGCTGCAGCTGCGCGAGCTCAAGCAGGGCGCGCAGGTGCCGTTCGAGCAGGCTCGCGAGGAGCTGGCGCGCGAACAGGCCCAGGCCGACCGCGAGCGCGCCTTCAGCGACCTCACCGGCCGGCTGACCGACCTGGTCTACCAGAACCCGTCGTCGCTGGCCCCGGCGGCCGAACAGGTCGGCCTGCCGGTGCAGAAGCTCGGTCCGTTCACCCGCGACGACACCGTCGGCATCGGTGCATCGCCGGAGGTGAAGAAGGCCGCCTTCTCCGAGGCCATGATCCAGGACGGTACCGCCAGCGATCCGATCGAGCTGGGTCCCGAGCACAGCGTGGTGGTGCGCGTGCTCGAACATACGCCGGAACAGCCGCGGCCGCTGGCCGAGGTGCGCGACCAGGTGATCACTGCGATCCGCGCCGACCGTCGCGAGAAGGCCGCGATCGCCGCCGCCGACGCGTTGGTCAAGCGCCTGCAGTCGGGCGAAACGATGAGTGCGGTGGCCACGTCGGTGGGTGCCGAAACCGCGCCCTTGCCGGGCCTTCCGCGCGGCGTTCCGGCACCGTCGCCCGAGGCCAACCGGGCGATCTTCGCCGTGGCCGCCCCGGGCGAAGGCAAGCCGGCGGCCGGCCGCTTCTCGCTGCCCGACGGGCGCCAGGCGCTGTTCAGCGTCACCGCGGTGCATCCGGGTGACCCGGCGGAACTGCAGGCGCAGCAGCGCGACATGCTGCGCAACCAGTTCGAGCAGATCGACGGTGGCGCGGCCGCCGAAGCCTATGTGCGCGAGGTGCGCAAGCGCTTCGAGGTGCAGGTCGAGGAAAGCCAGCTTTGACCGGCTGACCGCATCGCCGCGTTCGCCGACCGGCGGACGCGACGATGGCTGGCGACGCGAAGGGCGCGGAGCATGTCTCCGCGCCCTTCTACGTTCTTGGCCGGCCATCGCGATCGCGGAGCGGGCGCAACGCTGCACGGTTGCCGGTTGTCCCTGCGATGCATGCTGCTGGACGTCACTGCACTCGCAGCACCATGCCCGGGCGTAGCACGCTGGTCGCCTGCAGGCCGTTGAGTTCCAGCAGGTGCCGCGTGCTGACGCCGTAGCGCTTGGCGATGCTCCAGGCCGAGTCGCCCTTGCGCACGGTATGGGTGGCCTGCGTTGCCGCCTGTTCCGCGTCGTCCGGCACGGGCCCGGCGTCGACGGTCGATGCCGGCGCCGCCGCGTTCGCCGGAACCAGGGCCCAGGGTGCGCCGCGGCTTGGCCAGCGCCCGGCCAGCGAGGGGTTCAGCCGGCGCAGGGTGGCGGCGTCCTGCCCATGGCTGCGTGCCCACGCATCGAGCGACCGCGCACCCTCCAGGGGGCGCGCCTGCAGCCGCGCCACCGGTTGGTCCAGGCCAGCGCGCCACCGTGGCTGTTCGCCCGCTTCCTCGACCAGGCAAGCCAGCGCGTGCAGCTTCTCGGCATAGGCGTAGGTCACCGGCGCCAGGCCCTTCAGCATGGCGGGCGTGGCGGTCGCCGCCTCGGCGCCGCTCTTGCGCAGGGCATTCAGTACACGATATTCGCCGGCGTTGTACGCCATCGCGGTGAGCCGCCAGTTGCCGTCGAAGCGCTGGTGCAGCGACTTCAGGTACTGCACCGCCGCGCGCGTGGATTCGGCCGGCGACAGCCGCGCGTCATAGCCCGGCTCGATACGGATCCCGTGGTGGCGCGCGGTCACGCGGATGAACTGCCACATCCCGGCCGGGCCCGCCTTGCTCCTGGCGCCAGGCGCATAGCCGCTCTCGATGAACGGGACCAGCGCGAATTCGGTGGGCAGCCCCGCCTCGCGCAGCGAATCGACGACGAAGCCGAACAGCATCAGGGTGTCCGAATCCACCTGGCCCAGGCGCCGAGGTGCATGCGCGAAGTGCTTGCGCCAGCGCGCCTGGGCGTTGTCGCAACCGGGTTCGGCCAGGCCTGCCAGGAACGCTTCGTAGATCGCCAGCCCGCTGTCCGCCGGAGCGGGCCCGGCGCCCGGCGCGGAGGCGGCCTCGGTGGGTGGTTGCGCGCGCGTGGCGGTGTCGCCCACGCCTGCTTGCGGGGGGGCGTGGGCGGATGCCGTCCCGGCAGGCGTGCCGGCACCCGCGCCCGTGCCGGATTCCTTGCCGGCAGGCGCCGAAGGCGCTGTGGCGCAGCCTTGCAGCATCAGGGCCGCCGCCAGCAGGAGGGCGGGCAAAGCGAGGCGATCGGGGGTCATCCGCGGAATTCGTCCTTCCAGCCGCGCAGCGCGGCAAAAGTCTCCACCTCGTCGGCAGGCGCACGGCCGAGCCGGTGCGCGACCGCATCCCTGACCGTCGCGGTGTCGCAGCGCAGGAAGGGATTGCAGTCGCGTTCGCTGGCGAGGGTAGTGGGCAGGGTGGGAACGGCGGACGCGCGCTGGCGCACGGCCTCGGCGCGGCGCAGGGCCAAGGCGGCGTTGTCCGGCTCGACCTCGCAGGCGAAGCGCGCGTTGGCCAGGGTGTATTCGTGCCCGCAGCACACGCGCGTGTCGCCGGGCAACGCGGCCAGGCGCTGCAGGGATCCGTGCATCTGCGCGGCGGTACCTTCGAACATCCGACCGCAGCCGAGGCTGAAGAGCGTGTCGCCGCAGAACAGGTGGCCGTGCACGACGTAGGCGACATGGCTGCGGGTGTGGCCCGGCACCGACAGCACGCGCACGTGTTGGTCGAGCAGCTCCAGGCGCGAGCCTTCGCCGACCCGTTCGCAATCCAGCGCGATGCGGCTGTCGTCCGGCGCGAACACCGGCAGCCCGGGCCAGCGTTCCAGCAGCGCCGGCACTCCGCCGCAATGGTCGGGATGGTGGTGGGTCAGCAGGATCGCCGCCGGCTCCAGACCCTCGCTGGCCGCGGCCAGCACCGGCGCAGCGTCGCCCGGGTCGACCACGAGCGCGCGCCGCGCGTCCCGCAGGACCCAGATGTAGTTGTCCTCGAATGCGGGCAATGCACTGAGTCGCATAGAATCGCGACCATGCCCGCCGTCGTGTCCAGCCGTCAACCCGGCGCCTCGCTCCGGTTCAGCGGAAGGGAGGCGCAGTGGCTGCTGGCCGAGGAGCGACGCTGGCTGGCCGCCCAGCTGGCCAGCCGCCCGGCGCGCCCGTGGCTGTGGCTGGCGCCGGAGTCTTCGGTCGCCGCCGACGACTGGCCCCGACCACCACCCCGCGGGCTGCTGCTCCACGAGCGCGGCGCCGGCTACGGCGGCACCGTGCGCTGCGGCCTGCCGCTGCCCCTGCCGAACGAGTGCCTGGGCGACGTAGTGCTCCAGCATCCGGGGCCGCGCGGTGCCGCCGCGCTGGTGGAGGAATGCGCGCGCGTGCTGGTCGATGGCGGTCGCCTGTGGCTGTTCCTGGTCAATCCATGGAGCCCGTACCGGTTGCGGCGGCCGCGCGACCTTCCGCCCGCGCGCGCGGCATGGCAGCAGCACCTGCGTTCGCAGGGGATGCAGGTGGACATGGCGTGTTTCATCGGCCCCGGCTGGCGAATGGCGCCGCCGAGGGGCGCCCAGGCTTCGGCCTGGCCGTTGCGCGCGTGCCGGGTGATCGTGGCGGAAAAACGCGGACTGGCGCCGGTCGCGCCCGCGCCGGTGGCCTGGCGCCACGGCACCGCGCCCGCGGCATGAATGCAATCACAGGGATGCAATGAAGAAGATCGAGATCCACACCGATGGCGCCTGCCTGGGCAATCCAGGCCCCGGCGGCTGGGCGGCCCTGCTGCGCTACAACGCTCACGAGCGCGAGCTCGCCGGCGGCGAGCCGGGCACCACCAACAACCGCATGGAGCTGATGGCCGCGATCATGGGCCTGGAAGCCTTGAGCGAGCCCTGCGAAGTGATGCTGCAGACCGATTCGCAGTACGTGCGCCAGGGCATCACCGAATGGATGCCGGGCTGGGTGCGGCGCGGCTGGAAGACCGCCGGCGGCGACCCGGTCAAGAACCGCGACCTGTGGGAACGGCTGCACGCCGCTGCCGCGCGCCACCGGATCGACTGGCGCTGGGTCAAGGGCCACAACGGCGACCCGGACAACGAACGGGTGGACGAGCTGGCGCGGCTGGCGGCGCAGCAGGTGCGCGACGCCGGCGCGGTACACTGACCGCGCATGCGCCAGATCATCCTCGATACCGAAACCACCGGGCTGGAATGGAAGAAGGGCAACCGCGTGGTCGAAATCGGCTGCGTGGAACTGCTCGAACGCCGCCCCAGCGGCCGCAACTTCCACCGCTACCTCAAGCCCGACTGCGACTTCGAGCCCGGCGCCCAGGAAGTCACCGGGCTGACCTTGGAGTTCCTCGCCGACAAGCCGGTGTTCGAGGAGATCGTCGACGAGTTCCTCGAGTACATCGACGGCGCCGAACTGATCATCCACAACGCGGCATTCGACCTGGGCTTCCTCGACTCGGAACTGTCGCGCGCCGGCAGCCACTACGGACGCATCCTCGACCGCGCCACCGTGGTCGACACCCTGCTGCTGGCGCGCGAGCGCTTCCCCGGGCAGCGCAACTCGCTCGATGCGCTGTGCAAGCGGCTGGGCGTGGACAACTCCCATCGCCAGCTGCACGGCGCGCTGCTCGATGCGCAGATCCTCGCCGACGTCTACGTCGCCCTGACGTCGGGGCAGGAAGAGATCGGTTTCGCCGACTCGCAGCCGGCCTCGCGACCGGCCGCCGTGGTGAGCTTCATGCCGGTGGCCGGCGAGCGCCCGCGCATCGTGGCCGCGGCCGAGGAGCAGGAGGCGCACCTGCGCCGCCTGGCGACCCTGCGCAAGAAGGCCGGCCGCACGCTGTGGGACGAGGTGGTGGAGCCGCTGGTGGTGGAAGCGGCCGTCGGCTGAGCCGGGACGGCCGCGACGGCCGGTTACTGGCAGCGCACCAGCACCGCGGTGACGTTGTCCGAACCGCCGCCGTCCAGGGCAGCGGCGACCAGCGTGTCCACGCATTCCTGCGCACTGCAGTCCGGTTCGCCGAGGGTCTGGGCGATGTGCCGGTCGTCCACCTCTTCGGTCAGCCCATCGCTGCACAGCAGCAGCTGCATGCCCGGGCGCAGTTCCCCGGCCATGGTCGACACGTTCAGGTGGTTGGGGTCGGTCACGCCCAGCGCCTGCGTGACCACGTTGCGGTGCGGGTGGGAGCGCGCCTGTTCCGGGGTCAGGGTGCCCTGCGCGATCAGGTCCTGGACGTAGCTGTGGTCCTGGCTGAGCTGGGCCAGCTTGCCGTCGCGCCACAGGTAGGCCCGGCTGTCGCCGACCCAGGCCACCTCGAAGCGTTGGCCCTGCACCCGCGCGGCGACCACGGTCGTCCCCATCGGCAGCGCATCGTTGCGCCGGCGCGACACGCGGATGATCTCCTCGTCGGCGATGCGGATGGCCTGGGTCAGCGGCGTGCCGCTGCGGATCTCGCGCACGATGGTTTCCCGCGCCAGCGCGCTGGCGACCTCGCCACACGCATGTCCCCCCATCCCGTCCGCCACCAGCCACAGGCCGAGCTCGCCATCCCCGTAATAGGTGTCTTCGTTGAGCTGCCGGCGCAGGCCGACGTGGGTCAGGTGTCCGAATTCGATCATGTCTTCCCAGGCGGCTGGGGCTTCAAGGATGCATACGCGATCATCCGGGCGGACAGGCCAGCCGGCAAGGCGATGCGGCCGGCCCCTTCATGGTCGGTATCGGCGGGGACCCCACGCGGGTTGAGCGGGTAGCGACGGCTTGTCGGACGCGGGCCGGCCCCGTATCATTCACGCCCCCGGCCATGCCGGGGACCGCGGAGAGGTGGCAGAGCGGTTGAATGTACCTGACTCGAAATCAGGCAGGCGTTTATAGCGCCTCGAGGGTTCGAATCCCTCCCTCTCCGCCAATTCTTTTCACCCGCATCATCCCAGTCGCGGCGCCCCGACCGAGCCTACGTGTCAGGGAGGGATTTGAACCCAAGGGTTCGACAAACCGGCGCAGCCGGTTTGCACGGCGAAGCCGCCCGGAGGGCGAGGCCCCGCAGGGCCGAGTGAATCCCTCCCGCCCAAACGCCCCAGTGTCCTCAATGCGTTGTTCCAACGCCGCCTCCAGGACTGCGTTCGGTGCTCGGCAGCAACCCTGGGGTTCGACAGGCCGCGCAGCGTTTTACACGGTGGCGTAGCCACCGCCCGAGGGGCGAGGCCCCGCAGGAGCCGAGTGAATCCCTCCCGCGCCCCCGATCGCCTGGCCCCCCGGCTCGTGCTCCCACGCACCGGCACGCCGCGTCGGGAGTGACGGGGCCGATTGCACTACCTGGACAACAAGGGCCTCACGCGACCACCCCGCCGCCTGGCGCTAGACTGGCCGCCCCTCGTCCCTGCGCCTGCCCCATGTCCGAAATCCAGGTCCCCGTATCCTTCGGCGAACTGCTCGACAAGATCTCGATCCTGCAGATCAAGTCCGAGCGCATGACCGACGCGGCCAAGCTGGCCAACGTGCGCAAGGAGCTATCCGCGCTGGAGCACTCCTGGATGCAGCATCCGGCCGCCGGCGGCGATATCGCCAAGCTGCGCGCGCAGCTGAAGGCCGTCAACGAGCGCCTGTGGGACATCGAGGACGCCATCCGGGTCAAGGAGAAAGCCGGCCAGTTCGACGAGGAATTCGTGCGCCTGGCCCGCAGCGTGTACTTCGAGAACGACGAGCGCGCGCGGGTGAAGAAGGAAATCAACCTCGCCCTGGGCTCGGCCTACGTCGAGGAGAAGTCGTACCAGGACTACCGCGGCGGTTCGACGCCCTGATCGCCGCCCGCCGCCGCACCGGCGCGGCGCTCGCGGTCCACGTCTTCCAGCGCGCGGATGCGCACCATGTGCCTGACCATGCGTAGGTCAGGGCTGTGCGGCAGCGCCACGCCGTAGCCGGCGTGCAGGCGCTCCACGTCGCCCGGGCGGCCCATGCCGATCGCGCCGAGCTGGGCCACCAGCAGCGCCTGCTCCTGGACCTCGGCCGGCAGCGCCTGCGGCAGCTGCAGGACCGCTTCGCCGGTGGCGCGCATGGCCGCGGCATCGCGCGCGGCCGCGGCCGCGTACATGGCCAGCATCCGCCGTACCGGTTCGGGTTGGAGCGCCGGATCGATCCACGCCGGTTCGATCCAGACCCCACGCAGGTCCGCCGCCGGCAGCGGAGCGAGCGTGGCCATCGCCATCGCCGAGGCCGCCCCGGCCCAGGTCGCCGGATCGACGACCGGCCCGCGTGACAGGCCGAGCAGGGCCTGCAGCTGCGGCTCGGCGGCGGGCGCATCGCGTTCGCGCAATGCCAGGGTGCTTGCGTGGGTGCCGTCGCGCAGTGCGGCGGCCAGCGTGATCGCGCGATCGCGCGCCAGCAGCAGGCCGTGGCCGGGCAGCGCGCGCGCCGGCTGCGACGCCGGCGGCGGCGTGCGGCCTTCGAGCAGGTCCAGCACCGGCAGGCCGTTGTCGGCCAGCCGCTGCAGGGTATCGGCGCGGTCGCCGCGGAAGCGCGTGCGCGGGCCCTGCAACGACACCAGCGGGTGGAAGTCGCTGTGCGGCTGCGCCTGCAGCGCACGCACGTAGGTCTGCAGCAGCGCGCGGCCGCCGATCCGGCGCAGCGGCAACGCCGCATCGCCGTCCAGGCCGACGCGTGCGGTTTCGCGCGACAGCGCCGCACCCGCGTGCAGCCGTCGCGCATCCGGGTCCGGACAGCGCTGGCGGCAGGCGACCACCACCAGGTCGTTGTCCTGCGCCAGGTACACCTGCGCATCGGGGAAGCCTTCCAGCAGCGCGGCGATGATCGGCGCCAGCAGCGCGTCGTCGATCTCGTAGGTCTGCAGCCACTGCACCAGGATCCCGTCCTCGGCCAGGTGCCCGCGCAGGAACGCATAGAACTGCGTGGTGAACAGGCTCGCCACCCCGCTCACCCACGGATTGGACGGCTCGGAAACGATGACGTCGTAGTGCCGGCGGTGGCTGGAGAAGAAGTGGCGCGCATCGTCGAAGTGGACGTGCGAGCGCGGGTCGTCGAGCGCGCGGCCGATACGCGCGGCGAAATGGCGCACGCCGGCCGCATGCACCACCGGCTCGATCTCCACCGTCTCCACCCGCTCGACCCGGTCGCTGCCGAGCAGGGTATGGGTCGTCAGGCCCAGGCCCAGGCCGATCACGCCGACCTGCCGCGGTTGCGGGTGCAGGGCCAGCGGCAGCGCGCCGAGGGTGACCATGGTCAGTTCGTCGCCAGCGGGTGGGCCGTCGATCGAGGCCGACATCGCGCCGTCGGACTTGCCGTTGGTCAGCAGCGACAGCGTGCCCTGCGCCGGCGAGCGGGCTACGCCGATCGTGGCGGTCTTGCCATCGCGCAGGAACGGCACCTCCAGCGCGCCGTCGAGCCGGGCGAAGCCGGTGCGGAACGCGCCCGACAGCTGCGCGCGCGGATCCGGCCGCCCCCAGCCGAGCACCAGCACGAACGCGGCGACGGCGGCCAGGACCATGCCGCCCACGCGCCGCGGCGCCAGCTCGCCGCGCGCATGCGCCAGCAGCCAGAAGCCGAGCAGCACGTCGACGCCGGCGGCCAGCATGATCCCCGCGCGCACGCCGGCCAGCGGCACCAGCACGTGCACCATCAGCAGCACGCCGGCGATCGCGCCGAGGGTGTTGGCCGCGTACAGGCGGCCGATCGCAGCCTCGCCGGCGCCGTCGCGCAGCAGCGCCAGGGTGAACAGCGGCAGGGTCATGCCGGCGAAGAACGCCGCCGGCAGCATCACCGCCATCGCGATCACGGCGCTGCCCAGCAGGTACAGCCGGTAGCCGCCGTCGGTGCGCGAGAGCGACTGCACCAGTGCCGCGGTCCAGTCGAACGAATGGGCGAACGCCAGCAGCGAAAGCAGCGCGGCCACGCCCATCGCCACCTGCGCCAGCGCGGCCACCCGCAGCGGATCGTGCAGGCGCGCCGCGCGCCGCTGCACCCAGGCGCCACCGAACGCCAGCCCGAGCAGGAACGCGGCCAGCATCAGCTCGAAACTGTGCAGGGTGGTCCCCAGGGCCTGGTTGAGCAGGCGGATCCAGCCGATCTCGTAGGCGAACGAACACGCACCCGAAGCCAGCGCGATCCACAGCACCGCGCGCACCTGCCGCGTGCGCTGCGGCCTGCCAGCGCCGTCCGCCGCGGCAGCGGGCCCATCGGACGTATCGACGCGCGACGGGCCGGTGGGCGCCGCCACGGGTACATGCGACGGTTCATGGCGCAGCGACAACCAGGCGGCCACCGCGGCGACGGCCAGGTTGGCCACGCCGGCGACGGCCAGCGCCCCGGGCATCCCCAGCCGCGGCAGTAGCAGGAAGGTCGCGCCGAGCGCACCCAGCGCGGCGCCCAGGCTGTTGGCGAAGTACAGGCCGCCCAGCACGCGCGCGTCGTGGCCGGCACGCGCCGCCTGGCCGCCGCCGGCGCGCAGCCAGCCGGCACTGAGCAGCGGGAAGGTCGCGCCCAGCAGCAGGCAGGCCGGCAGGATCAGCAGCGCCGCGCCCAGCCACGGGTACAGCCGTCCGGCGAGGCCGCCCCCGAGCGCCGGCAGCACCGCCTCGGACAGGCCCAAATAGCCCAGGAACAGCGGATGGAAGGCCAGGCCCAGCACGCCGATCGCGGCCTCGGCGATGGCGTAGGCGCGCAGCAGGCGCGACCAGTGCCGGCCGCGGCGCGCCACCCACCACGCACCCAGCGCCATCCCGCCCATGAAGATCGCCAGCACCAGGCTCTGCGCGTAGGCGGCATGGCCGAGGACCAGGCCCAGGTAGTGGGACCACAGCGACTGGTAGACCAGGCCGGCGAAGCCGGAGACCACGAACAGGGCGAGGACGGCCTGGCCGGGCAGGGCGGCCGGCACCGCCCGCGTGGACGTGGCGGCACTCAAGCGGCCGGCCCGTGCGCCAGCCGCATCGGCTCAGCCGCCATGGTCGGCGCGGTAGCGTTCGAACGCATCGATCGCATCGTCCACGGTGACCAGTTCCATCACTCCGTCATGCTCGATCTTGGTCCCCCACTTCAGCGCCGAAGCCGGCTTGCGCAGGTACTTGCGCGCGGCGTCGTCGTAGCGGTCCACGCAGTAGCGCCGGTCCGAGTAGGGGCCGCTGCGCGCCGGGTTGCTGGCCGCGTGCAGGCCCAGCACCCGGGTGCCCATCGCGTTGCCGATGTGCATGGGGCCCGAATCCGGGGTCACGAGCAGGTCGGCGCGGGCGAGCAGGGCCGGCAACTGCTTGAGCGTGTCCTTGCCGACCAGGTCCAGCGCCGGCGCGCGCATCGCCGCCACGATCGCATCGGCGGTGCTGCGTTCCAGTTCGCTGCGCCCGCCGCACAGCACCACCCGCCAGCCACGCGAAGCGGCGTGGTCGGCCAGGGCGGCGTAACGGTCGGGATACCAGTTGCGGCGCACGTGGCTGGAGCAGGGCGAGATCATCAGCACCGGGGTGCCGTCGTCGGGCCACTGCGCGCGCGCCCACTCGCGCGCCGCCTCCGGCACCGGCAGGTCCCAGGCGACCTCGGCCTGGCGCAGCCCCAGCGGCTCGCAGAAGCTGCCGATCGCATCGAGTACGTGGATGCCCGGCCGGTCGGGGATGCGTTCGTTGATAAAGAGCCCGTGCAGGTCCTTGGAGCGGGAGCGGTCGTAGCCGATCCGGCGCTCGGCGCGGATGTAGGCCGACAGCAGGTTGGCGCGGAACGCCACCTGCATCTGCAGCAGCGCCGCGAACGGCTGCGCCGGCAGCGCCGCGCGCAGGGCGCGCATGCCGGCCAGGCCGCTGCGCTTGTCGTAGACATGGAAGACCACGCCCTCGAGGCCCTCCAGCAGGCGGAAGCCGGCCGGGTCGATGATCCAGTGCAGCGGGGGCGTCGCCTCCGCGCCGGGCCAGGCGCGCTGCAACGTGCGCACCAGCGGTACGACGTGGGTCACGTCGCCGAGGGCGGACAGGCGCAGCAGGCAGAGTGGGGGGCGCATCGCTGGCAGGTGTTGTTAGACTCGTGCGGATGGTCGCCTTTGACGCCAGCGAAGCCCTGACGCCGTACCGCGCCGAGAGCGGGTACGGGGCCATTCTCTTCGACCGCGAACGACTGCGGCAAGCCGGCGCCGACCTGTTCTCGCCGGCGGCCTGGGGCGAGCGCGCCCGGCCGGTGGGCTCGGGCGGGCGTGGTGGGGCCTGGTTCGTCGATGCGCCGTTCGGTCCGGCGGTGCTGCGCCACTACCTGCGCGGCGGCCTGGCCGCGCGCTTCAGCCGCGATGCCTACCTCTGGCGCGGGGCCTCGCACACGCGCAGCTTCGCCGAGTTCCGGCTGATGCGCGAACTGCTCGGCCGCGGCCTGCCGGTGCCGCGCCCGCTGGCGGCCAGCTACGTCCGCGACGGCTTCCAGTACCGCGCCGCGATCCTGCTGGAGCGGCTGATGGACGTGCGCTCGCTGGCCGACCGCGCCCTGGTGGCCGGCAACGGTGCGCCCTGGGAGGAAACCGGAAGGCTGGTCGCCCGCTTCCACCGCGAGGGCCTGGACCACGCCGACCTCAACGCGCACAACCTGCTGTTCGACGGCAACGGCCGCGGCTGGATGATCGATTTCGACCGCGGCCGCATGCGCATCCCCGCCACCCACTGGCGCGAGGCCAACCTGCGCCGGTTGCTACGCTCGCTGCTCAAGCTGCGCGGCGAGCGCGCCGCCGGCGAAGTCGAGGCCGACTTCGCCCGCCTGCGCCGGGCCTACGACCTGGCCTGGAAGCGGGGCTGCTGATGGCCGGGTGGACGCTGCGGCTGCATGGGGTCGGCAACGCGTCGGCGGTGGAACTGGGCTCGGCCATGGCCAGCATCGAGTGCGACGGCCGGCCGTGGCTGACCATCGACTGCGGCGCCGAGGGCCTGACCGCGTTCGAGGCGCTGTACGGCCACCCGCCCGATGCGGTGTTCATCACCCACGTGCACCTGGACCATGTCGCCGGGCTGGAACGGCTGTTCGTGTCCAGCTATTTCGATCCGCAGCGGCGCGGCCGCGTGCGCCTGTACGTGCCCGCGCCGGTGGTGCCGCTGCTGCAGCGGCGCGTGGCCGACTACCCCAACGTGCTGGCCGAGGGCGGCGCGAATTTCTGGGACGCGTTCCAGCTGGTGCCGGTGAGCGACGCGTTCTGGCATGACGGCCAGCGCCTGGAGGTGTTCCCGGTGCGCCACCACTGGCCCGACACCGCCTTCGGCCTGCGCCTGCGCGGCAGCGTGGTCTGGAGCGGCGATACCCGGCCGATCCCGGAGATGCTCGCCCGCCACGCCGATGCCGGCGAGCTGATCGCCCACGACTGCGCGCTGCACGGCAACCCCTCGCACACCGGCCTGGACGACCTCGAGCGCGAGTACCCCGATGCGCTGCGCAAGCGGATGCTGCTCTACCACTACGCCGGCCAGGCCGATGCGGTGGCGATGGTGGCGCGCGGCTACCGGGTCGCGCGTCCGGGCGAATCCTGGCCGCTGGCCGAACCGCGCACCGCGCTGCCGGCGCCGGCATGAACCTGGCGCCGCAGCTGCCGGCCGTGCCGCAGGACCGCTTCGGTCGGCCGCTGCGTGACCTGCGGCTGTCGGTGATCGACGCCTGCAATTTCCGCTGCGGCTATTGCATGCCGGCCGACCGCATCCCCGACGACCACGGCCTCGACGCGGCCGGGCGGCTGTCGTTCGACGAGATCGAGACCCTGGTGCGCGGCTTCGCCGCGATCGGCGTGCACAAGCTGCGCCTGACCGGCGGCGAGCCGCTGCTGCGCAAGCGCCTGCCCGACCTGGTCGCGCGCCTGGCGACGGTCCCGGGCATCGACGACCTGGCCCTGACCACCAATGGCTCGTTGCTGGCCGCGCAGGCGCATGCGCTGCGCCAGGCCGGCCTGCACCGGCTGACCGTCAGCCTGGACGCGCTGGACCCGCCGGTCTTCGCCGCCATGTCCGGTGGCCGCGGCGAGGTCGGCGCGGTGCTGGAAGGGATCGAAGCGGCGCAGGCGGCCGGCTTCGAGGCGATCAAGATCAACTGCGTGATCCAGCGCGGGCTCAACGAGGACCAGGTGCTGCCGCTGCTGGACCATTTCCGCGGCAGCGGCCATGTGGTCCGCTTCATCGAGTACATGGACGTGGGCACCTGCAACGGCTGGCGCCGCGAGCAGGTCGTGACCTCGGCGCAGCTGCGCGACCGCATCGCCGCGCGCTGGCCGCTGCGTCCGCTGCAGTCGCAGTACCGCGGCGAGGTGGCCGAACGCTACGCCTTCACCGACGGCGGCGGCGAGGTCGGCTTCGTCAGCTCGGTCAGCGCGCCGTTCTGCGGCGACTGCCACCGCGCGCGGGTCTCGGCCGACGGCCGCCTGTACACCTGCCTGTTCGCCGGCGAGGGCCACGACCTGCGCCCGGCGCTGGCCGGCGGGGCGGCCGCGCTGGCCGACCATGTGGCCGCACTGTGGTCGCGCCGCGGCGACCGCTACAGCGAGATCCGCAGCCAGCCGCAGGCGCCCCGCAAGCACATCGAGATGTACCTGATCGGAGGTTGAGTGGCCACGCGCAAGTCGTCCATCCCGCAGTTGACCCACCTGGACGCCGATGGCCGCCCGGCCATGGTCGACGTCTCGGCCAAGGCCGTCACCGCGCGCAGCGCCACCGCGGAGTGCCGGGTGAAGTTCCCGGCGACGGTGGCCGCGCAGCTGCGCGCCAGCGGCCTGCGTGCGGGCAAGGGCGGGATCGTCGAAACCGCGGTGATCGCCGGCACGATGGCGGCCAAGCGCACGCACGAACTCATTCCGTTCTGCCACGCGCTGCCGCTGGACGGCGTGCGCATCGCCATCGACTGGCACGGCGAGCGCGAACTGCGGATCGAGTGCACCGCCCGCACCACCGCCCGCACCGGCGTGGAAATGGAGGCGCTCACCGGCGCCACCGTGGCCGCGCTCATCGTCTACGACATGAGCAAGGCGCTGTCGCACGCCATCGTGCTGGGTCCGGCGAGGCTGCTGGGCAAGCGCGGCGGCAAGCGCGACTTCGGCAGGGAAGGGTGATGGCGACGGTGCGGCTGCTGTACTTCGCCAGCCTGCGCGAGGCTGCGGGCCGGGACGTGGAGGTGGTGGACAGCGCCGCGCCGGACCTGGCCGCGCTGTACGCCGAGGCCGCCGCCCGCCACGCGCTGGGCTGGCCGCGCGAGCGCCTGCGGGTGGCGGTGGATGGCGCGTTTGCGCGCTGGGACGACGCGCTGGCCGATGGCAGCGAGGTCGCCTTCATCCCGCCGGTCTCGGGAGGCTGAGATGGCTGCGCACGCTGCCGCCCCGGTCGTGGTCCGCTTCGAACTGGCCGATGACCGCTTCGAGGTGGAGCCCCTGCGCGCGCGACTGCTGCACGACGCCGCCGGCGCCTACGCCAGCTTCGAAGGCTGGGTGCGCGACCACAACGACGGCCGTCCGGTGCTGGGGCTGCGCTACGAAGCCTATGCCGCGCTCGCCGCGGCCGAGGGCCAGCGCATCGTCGAGGAAGCCGCGGCCCGCTTCGCCATCACCGGCGTGCATTGCGTGCACCGCACCGGCGAGCTGGCGATCGGCGACCTGGCGGTGTGGGTGGGCGTGGGCGCCGCCCACCGCGGCGCCGCGTTCGATGCGTGCCGCTTCGTGATCGACGAGGTGAAGTCGCGGGTGGCGATCTGGAAGCACGAGCGCTACGCCGACGGCGACGTGCAATGGCTGCATCCGGACACCACCGTCGCCGGCGAAAGCAACGGACGGGAGGAGGATCGATGAGCTGCATGCCATTCCGCCGCCTTGCGGCCACACCCGCCATGCTGCTGGCCATGCTGGCCGCGCCCGGCTTCGACGCGCACGCCTTCGATCCGCAGGCGGGTAGCGCGCCGGCACGGGGCGCCGAACTGCTGGTCGGCAACAAGTCCGCCGACACGCTGTGGCGCCTGTCGCTGGCCGACGGCCGCAAGCTCGGCGAAGCGCCGACCGCGCCCGGTCCGCACGAGATCGCGGTCAGCCCCGACGGCCAGCTCGCGGTGGTCAGCGAGTACGGCCGCCAGGCCCCGGGCAACACCCTGGGCGTGTACGACAGCGCCGACGGCCGGCTGCTGCGCCGGATCGACCTGGGTACGCACACCCGGCCGCACGGCATGCGCTTCGATGCCGACGGCCGGCGCCTGCTGGTCACCACCGAAGGCAGCGATGCGCTACTGGTGGTCGATGTCGAAGGCAAGGTCGAGCGCGCGATCGACCTTGGCCCGGGCAAGGGCCACATGGTCGCGCTGTCGCGCGACGGCGCCGTCGCCTATGTCAGCAAGGTCGGCGCCGGCACCGTGGTGCGCGTCGGCCTGGCCGACGGCAGCGTGCTGGAGAAACCGGCCGGCGTGGGGGCCGAAGGAATCGCGGTCGCCAGCGACGGCCGCGTGTGGGTCAGCAACCGCGAGGAAGGTTCGGTGACCGTGCACGACCCGGTGACCCTGGACGTGCTCGACACCCTGGCCAGCGACGGCTTCCCGATCCGGGTCGTGTTCACCCCCAGCGGCCGCCACGCGCTGGTCACCAACGCGCGTGCGGCGACCCTGGCGGTGTTCGACAGCGTCTCGCGCAAGCCGGTGGCGCTGGTCGAGCTGGCCAGGCCCGGCGCCGAGTACCGCGAAACGATGCTCGGCCGCGCCGCGCTGCCGATCGGCGCGATCGCCGATCCCTCCGGCGAACGCGTCTACGTCGCCATCAGCGGCGGCAACGAGATCGCCGTGGTGGACACGGCGAGCTGGACGGTGGTCGAGCGCTGGCCGACCGGTGACGAGCCGGATGCGCTGGGGATCGTGCCGGCGCCGTAAACGCGCAGCCGGGCAAGCCCGGCTCTACGTCCGGGCCGGTTGCACGCGTGAGGGTTCGCCGCGCCCCGTAGAGCGGGGCTCGCCCCGCTACGCTCCACCGACGCCCCGATCAGCCGGGCAAGCCCGGCTCTACGTCCGGGCCGGTTGCACGCGTGGGGGTTCGCCGCGCCCCGTAGAGCGGGGCCCGCCCCGCTGCGCTTCACCGACGCCCCCGATCAGCCGGGCAAGCCCGGCTCTACGTCCGGGCCGGTTGCACGCATGAAGTTTTGCCGCGCCGCGTAGAGCGGGGCTCGCCCCGCTGCGCTCCACCGACGCCCCCGATCAGCCGGGCAAGCCCGGCTCTACGTCCGGCCGGTTGCACGCGTGAGGGTTCGCCGCGCCGCGTAGAGCGGGGCTCGCCCCGCTGCGCTTCACCGACGCCCCGATCAGCCGGGCAAGCCCGGCTCTACGACGGGCCGGTTGCACGCATGAAGTTTTGCCGCGCCGCGTAGAGCGGGGCTCGCCCCGCTGCGCTTTACCGACGCGCCGATCAGCCGGGCAAGCCCGGCTCTACGACGGGCGTGCGACGTCCGGCCAGGAGCCTGGCCACGAACGTGGCCGCCACCGCGCCGGCCAGCTGCGCGAGCACGAACCCGGGCACGTCCGCCAGCCGGATCCCGGAGAAGGTCTGGGTCAGTGCACGGCCGAGGGTCACGGCCGGGTTGGCGAAAGAAGTGCTGGCGGTGAACCAGTAGGCGGCGAAGATGTAGCTGGCCACCAGCGCCGGGATCGCCGCCGGCCGGTGCCGCGCGCCCAGCAGGATCGTCAGCACCAGGCCGAAGGTGGCCACGCCCTCGCTCAGCCACTGGCTGTGCCCGGTGCGCACGCGCGTCCCGGGCTGCAGCGTCGCCAGGTCGAACATCGCATGGGCCAGCAGCACGCCGGCGATCGCGGCCACCACCTGCACGCCGGCGTAGGCCAGCGCCTCGTGCGTGCGCAGCTGCCCGCGCAGGCGCATCGCCAGCGTCACCGCCGGATTGAAGTGGGCGCCGGAGACCGGACCCAGCACGGTGACCAGCACGTAGAGGATGCCGGCGGTCGCGCCGGCGTTGGCCAGCAGCGCGATCGCATCGTTGCCTCCGGCCAGGTTCACGCCCATGATCCCCGAGCCCACCACGCAGGCGAGCAGCAGCGCGGTGCCGAGGAACTCGGCCAGCAGCTTGCGCCCCAGCGCCATCACAACGACGCCAGCAGCGCCTGGACCCGGCGGCCGATCTCGTCGCGCACCGCCCGGTAGCCCTCGTCGTCCATGTGCTTGGGGTCGGGCAGGGCCCAGTCCTCGCGCAGCCGCGCCGGCACCCACGGGCAGTTGTCGCCGCAGCCCATGGTGACCACCGCGTCGAACTCGCCGTCGATCTCGTCCAGCGACTTCGATGCGTGGGCGGTGAGGTCGTAGCCCAGCTCGGCCATGAAGCGCACCGCCTTCGGGTTGATCTGACCCGAGGGCTTCGAGCCGGCGCTCAGCGCCTCGACGTCGCCGCCGCCGTGCAGGCGGGCGAAGGCTTCGGCCATCTGGCTGCGGTTGGAGTTCTCGACGCAGACGAACAGCACGCGCTTCATGGCTGGCCCCCCTGCTGGCCGATGGCACGCAGCTCCTGCTCGCGTGCCAGGTGGTCGAGTTTGTCCAGCGGCAGCGCCAGCAGCAGTTCGATGCGCCGCCGCAGCGTGATCCAGGCATCCCTGAAGCCCTTCGGATCGTCCGGTGTCCTGGCCGGATCCGGCACGCCCCAGTGGGCCAGGACCGGATGCCCGGCCCATACAGGGCAGGCCTCGCCGGCGGCGTTGTCGCAGACGGTGATGACGAAATCCATCACCGGCGCGCCAGGCATGTCGAACTCGTCCCAGCTCTTGGTGCGCAGGTAGGCCGCAGGCAGTCCGAGCGCGGCGATCAGTTCCGCCGCCAGCGGCTGCACCGCCGCGGCCGGGTGGCTGCCGGCGCTGTAGGCGCGGAAGCGGCCCTGGCCCAGGTGGTTGAGCAGGGCCTCGGCCATCTGGCTGCGCGCCGAGTTGCCGGTGCACAGGAACAAGGTGTTGAAGGTGCGGGAGTCAGTCATCGTGGGGGTCGAGTCGTCTGGTCATGCACCGGGCCGATGCCGGGCACAGGGAGCGGAACTCGGTGCTGGACTGCACCGCCACCGGCGCGTGTTCGCGCGCGATGTCGGCGTAGCCGCGCCGGGCGAAGAACGGCGCCGCGGTTTCGGTGAGCAGCACCAGCTGCGTCAGTCCCCGCGCCGCCGCGCGCGCTTCGATGGCCTCGACCAGCCGGCCGCCGAGGCCACGCCCGCGTTGGTCGCCACGCACGGCCAGCGAGCGCAGCAGGCCGGCGCCCTCGAAGGCTTCGACCCCCACCACGCCGGCCAGCGCGCCGCCCTCGCAGGCGACGATGAAGTCAATCGCCGCCGTGTCGAGGTCCTCGACCGGCAAACGTGAGTCCCGCAGCAGGCCGCGGATCGCGGCGTGTTCGTCGCTGGTGGCCGGGCGCAGGTCCATGGCTCAGCAGCAACCGGACTGCGGGCTGCAGCAGGACGTGGTGCCGGCCGGGCGCGGTTTGATCGCGGCCACGTCCGGGCTGCAGCTGGCGCCGTCGGTGGCGCAGGCGGCCTCGCCGGCGTGGTAGGTGGTGGCCTCGCCGGTGGTGTGGAAGGTTTCCCAGCGCGTGCCCTGCGGGTCCTCGGTCCACAGCTTGTCCGACTGCGCGTAGCAGCACACCGTGGCCTCTTCGGGAACCACGGTGCCGCCGGCCGCGTCCAGGCGCCGGCCCAGTGCGGCCAGGCCTTCGGCATCGGCGACCTGGAAGCCGAGGTGGTCGATGCCCGGCGCGCGCCCGGTGGTGGAGATGGCGAAGTTCACCCGCGGATCGTCGAGCATCCACTTGGCGTAGTCGGGCTTGAGCACCGCCGGCTGCGCGGCGAACAGCTCCGAGTAGAAGCGGATGCTGGCGTCGAGGTCGGCGACGTTGAGGTGGACGTGGAAGCGGTTCATGCACGGGCTCCTTTCTTCTTCGGGGTGCAGGTGGCGGCCGGGCCGCAGTCGGCCGCGCCGGCGCAGCAGTTCTCGGTCAGGTAGGCGACCAGGGCGTTCATCTGCAGGTAGTTGGCGCGGACGCGGATGACCCGGCCCTCGCGCTCGTCGCGGACCAGCGCCGCCGCGCGCAGCACGTTGAGGTGCGCGCTCAGCGTGGCCGGCGGCAGGTCGAGCAGTTCGCGCAGTTCGCCGACGGCCAGGCCATCGGGCCCGGCCTGCACGAGCGCGCGGAAGGCCGAGAGACGTGATTCGTGGCTGAGCGCGCCGAGGGCGGCGAGGGCGGTGCGGGTTTCCATAATTCCATAATTTCGGAATTATGGAATTGTGTCAACACCCGGGAGGCGGGGTTCGCCCCGCTGCGCTCGCGACGCTGCCGCCAGCCGGGCAAGCCCGGCTCTACGTCGATGCGCTGTTCGTAGAGCGGGGCTAGCCCCGCTGCGCTTTCCCGACGCTGCCGGCAGCCGGGCAAGCCCGGCTCTACGTCGATGCGCTGCTCGTAGAGCGGGGCTCGCCCCGCTGCGCTTTCCCGGCGCGCGGGGCGGGGAAGCGCGCAAGCCTCTCCTTTACGCACGCCGTGGCGACGGCCCGGGCCATCCTGCATCGGGTTAGCGCCGGGGTGCGCCCCAAAAAGGTGGCGGCCCCGCCGGCTGGCCTCGGCGCCCGCGTCGATCGATACCGTTGCTGCCTTCCGGCCCTGGCGGGATTTTCGATCTAGCGTCGCGAGGGGCCGACGGGGCCACCATAGGTGCGGGTCGCGCGGGGCGATCCCTGGATCCGGCGGGGCGGGGCCACCTGCGGCGGCCACCGCTCACGCGGGACGCGAATTCTAGCCGATCCCGCCGACGCGCCGCCATGGCGACGGCCGTTCGCGACGTTCGCGCGGTTCAGCCCGGGATCGTTCCGGCCCGCCATCGGGCCCGCATGGTCGCCGCGGTCTTCACGCCGCCACTCCTTCCTCCACCCGCCCGCGCCGCTTCACGAAAGGCACGTCCAGGGTCAGGTAGGTGCCGGCACGCCACAGCCACTCCAGGGGCCCGTAATAGAAGCGCCGGAACCACAGGTGCGCGAACACCACCTGCGCGGCGAACGCCACCAGTCCCAACGCCAGCGCCTGCACCTGGGTCATGCTCGCGTGCAGGCCCAGGCCGTAGCCGTAGAACACCGGCACGAACAGCAGCGACTGCAGCACGTACAGGGTCAGGGTCATGCGCCCGGCCGGCGCCAGCACGCCCAGCGCTCGCCCGGCGCCGCCGTAGTACGCGGTGGTGAAGGCCAGCATCAGCACCGCCATCACCGCCAGGTCGAACAGGCTGCCCAGCACCGCGCCAGCCAGCGCGCGCGGCATCACCATCGCCGCGCTGGCCGGCACCAGCTGCGCCAGCGGCTCGCGACCGAAGTACAGCGCCAGCGCGCCAACCAGCGCGACCAGCAGCGCCGCCACCCGCGCCCGCGCGAACGCCTCCGGCCGGCTGAAGAAGCCGATCCGCCCCAGCACCATGCCGACCAGCGACAGGCCCACGATCTGGCTCAGCCGCCCGGACTCGTACATGAACAGCCACTTGAAGCCGTGGCCGTCGACCACGTTCATGCGCAGCGTGTCGAGGAAGCCGCCGTCCAGGTACACCTGCGGGATGGTCGCGCTCCAGTAGCCCAGTGGCTGGTTGGCCCAGCCGGCGCCGCCCAGCGCAAATGCAATCCGCACCAGCATCAGCGGCTGCAGCAGGAAGAACACCGCCACCGCCAGCAGCACCCGGTTCGAGCGCACCCGGTAGAACGGCAGCAGGAACAACCCCATCACCGCCAGCACCTCGAGCACGTCGCCGCGGTACCACAGCCCGTGCAGCAGGCCCATCGCCGCCAGCAGCGCCAGCCGCCAGACGAAGCGCCCGGTGAAGTCCACGCCGCGGCGCGCGGCGCGGTCCATCATGATGAAGAAGCTCACGCCGAAGCACAGCGCCAGCAGCGCGAACGCCTTGCCGGCGAACACCAGCCAGACCGCGTCGTGCACGGCCAGCTGCAGCGGATCGGTCGCCGGGTGCGCCCAGTACAGCTCGAACAGCTCGGGCATGTGCACGATGAAGATGCCGAACAGGGCGAAGCCGCGCAGGGCGTCGAGGCCTTCCATGCGCGGGGTGTAGGTGGCGTTCTGCATGCGGTTCCCCTCTGGGCAGGGACGCGCCGCCCCGGCCAGGGCAGGCATGTCCTCGATGTGGCTCCCAGGACGGCGAGCATACCGGCGCCGGGCCCGCGCGGGGAGGGCGGCTGGCCGGCGCGTGGCCGCCGGGGTACAAGGCCGGTGGCGGGCGGCCGGCGCGTGGCGATCGCGACGGACCTGTCGATTCCGCGGCCGGCGCCTCGTCGCTACAACATCCCCTCCAAGGAGTTCCCATGAAATACCTCGGCCTGGCCTACTACTCCCCCGACGCCTTCGCGGCGATGACGCCCGAGGCGGTCGAAGCCCTCGTCAGCCAGTGCCCGGCCCTGGACGCGAAGATGCAGGCCACCGGCAGGATGCTGGTGTCGGCCTCGCTGGGCGAACCGCACGCGCGCAAGACCCTGCGGCCGCGCGGCGGCAAGGCCCAGGTCAGCGACGGCCCCTACAGCGAGGCCAAGGAAGTGGTCGGCGGCCTGTTCGTCATCGAGGCCGACAGCGAGGAGGAGGCGCTGGCGATCGCGTCGATGCATCCGGCCGCCACGATCGGCGAGGAAGGCGGCTGGGCCGTGGAGCTGGTGCCGCTGGACTTCTACCAGGGGCGGTGACGGGAACCGGGACTCTCGCTTCCCCGGTTGGGAGAGCGGGCAGTCCTCCGCCTCGGTTATGACAGGCCGACGTGCGACAGCGGGCTAGCCCACGCACGCCGGCGGCCACCGCGCATCGGCATTGGCGTCCAGCTCGACCAGGAAGAACTCGCCCGAGCGCTCGCCATCGGCCTGCGCGAACAGCAGGCGCCTGGCGTCCGGCGACAGCAAGGGTCCGACCTGGAACACATCGCTGCGGGCCGGCACGCGGCCGCGTTCGCGCCAGCCCTCGCCCTGGCGGTCGTACACGTACAGGTGCGAGCGCGCGCCGCGATGGGCGACCACCACCAGCACGCGGCCGTCGGCGGACAGGTCGGCCTCGTATTCGTCGGCCGGCGTGTTGACCGGCGCCGGCAACGGCGCCACGTCCCATCCGCCATCGGCGCGCGGCGTCGCCCGGTACACATCGCGTCCGCCCGCGCCGCCCTCGCGCGCCGAGCCGAACAGCAGGCTGCCGTCGGCCTGCGGCCGCGGCAGCAGTTCGGTCTGCGCGCTGTTCACCGGCGCCGGCAGCCGCTCCGGCGCGCCCCAGCCGTCGCTGGCGTCGCGGCGCACGCGCCAGATGTCCAGGTCGCCGGCGCTGGCGCGGTCGCTGGCGTAGTAGAGCCAGGCGCCATCGGCGCTGTAGGCCGGATCGGTTTCCAGGGCCGTGGCCGGGCCGGCGAACGCAGGCTCGCGCGGCGCGCCCCATTGCCCGTCGCGGCAGTGCGAATACAGCAGCCGGTAGCGGTCGAACGCCGGCGGCGCGCGGAAGAAGAACAGCTCGCCACCCTCCGGCGAGAACACCGGCGAGGACTCGTACTGGTCGCTGGCCAGCGCCGGCGGCGTCCAGCGCAGCGGCGGCGCCGGCAGGTCGAGGTCGCCGGCCGGCGCGGTGGCGCAGGCGACGGCGGGCAGGAGGCAGAGCGCGGACAGCAGCGAACGCATGGGCAGGCCGGATCGCGAGGGCGGGAGGGCGACCGTAGCCGCCCGCGCGCACGGCGCAAAGTGAAGATCGCGACAGGCAGGCTTGAAGAGAGTTGAAAGCCGCCCCGGTTCTTCTCCGGCGCTACCCGCGTTTACACCGGCTCGGCCTCTGGGAACGTCCAGCTGCCGTCCAGGATCGCCTGCTGCGGGCGGTACAGGCGCACGGTGTAGTTCCAGCCGGACACCACCGGGATGCAGTTGGGGACCTGGCCGTCGCAGCCGCCGAACTGGATCACCGCGGTGCCGTCGGCTTCCTTCTTCGCGGTGAGGCTGTTGACGGTGTAGGCACCGAGGTCGTTCTTCTCGAAGTAGCCCTGCGCGTTGTACACGCTCACCGACCAGAACGCGTCGACCGGCACGTCCTTGACCCGCAGGCGGTAGACGGTGGCGCCGTCGTTCTTCGGCGGCGTCACGGCCAGGTAGATCGCGTCCTTGTCGGGGTTGCCGCCCCAGCCGGCGGCGGTGCCGATCAGGTGGTGCACCGGGTCGACCTGGTCCTTGAGGCCGAACGCGCCCTTGAAGTTGGAAGTGGTGCTCGCCAGCGCGAGCAGCGCATCGCGCACCTTCTTCTGGCTGGCCGCGTCCCACGCTGGCAGCTCGAGCTGGCCCGGCCCGCCCTCCTGGGCGACGGTGATCGCGTCCTGCAGGCGGTGCACGTCCTCGAGGTCCTTCGGGTTGTTGGGATCGACCAGGGTGCGGATGCCGGCCATGACGTAGCGGGTGCCGGCCTTGTCGCGGGTGACGGTGTGCGGGCCGGCGCCGTATTCGGTCCAGGTGTTGTGGTCCTGGTTGACGAACATCAGCGACTGGAAGCGGTCGCCGGCGTCGGGCAGGGTCACCGTGACCGGTCCGGCGTCGAGGTCGAACACGGCCTGCGAGTAGAGCGTGTCGCGGTTGAGGCGGATCACGGTCTGGTGGTCGATCGAGGCCGGTTCGCGGTGGTGGAACAGCTTGCCGATGCCGCCGGCTTCCTTGGCCAGGTTGGCCATGTACATGTCGGACTCGGCGCGGACGAAGTTGTCCGGGGTGACCACGGTGCCGCCGGGCGTGGGCGCCGGTTCGGCAGCGGGCGTGGCTGGCGTGGCCGCAGTCGGGGCGGCGGCATCGGCGGCGGATGGTGCGGCGGGTTCGGCCGCATCGCGCGAGCCGCAGGCGGCGCAGGCGAGGGCAAGGATCAGCACGGCGGGCTGGTGCAAGCGCATGGCGTGACTCCCCGTAGGGCCGGCGGCAGGGTGCCGCGGCTGTGGGGGAGTGGACACGCGGGTTTGCTAAGTGCGCGTGAAGGCCGGGACAGGGTGCACCTTCCGGGCTCGACCGAATGTGCATGACGAGCCGGGGTTTCAGAAGTGCACTCTGACCCCGGTTTCGGCACCCGTTATGCTCGATCCCGGCCGATCGTGGAGGTCGCGCCGCGTTCCGGGGTGGACGCCGACCGGGGGTTTTGGGGCGAGGGAGGAACAAGGTGATCACGGGTCGATGTCTGTGCGGTGCGGTCCGGTACGAGTCGCCTGGTCCGCGCCTGTTCTCGATCGTGTGCCATTGCCGGGATTGCCAGCGTGCGTCCGGGAGCGGTGGCGTACCGGTGCTGGGCGTGCCGCGCGCATCGTTCGCGGCGTCCGGGCCGGTCAGGGCGGTTCGAACGACGGGCGGCAGCGGCGAACCGGCTGTCCGCAACGTCTGCATCGAGTGCGGAAGCCTGCTGTTCGGCACGCCGGAGTCGGCTCCCGACCTGGTGACCATTTACGCGGGCAGCCTCGACGATTCCCTGGCCTTCATGCCGGAGGCTGCGCTCTTCGTCAGCCAGCGCCCACCGTGGGCAACGCTGGCGTTGCCTCTGGAGGAGCATGCGCGGATGCCTCCCGACGGCTGAGGTCGCTTCGGGCACCCGCGGACCTTGGCTTCGGTGGTCGCAGCGGCGGCCGCCCGGCGGCCGGATCCGCCGCCGCCGCTCCGGTGCGCGACTCGCGCGCATGACGATCGGCGTGGAAACGCCGATGAATGATTCAGTCGAGTGGCCTGAGGCGATAGCTTCGTGAAGTAGCATCGCAACGGGCCGGCGGAGCGGCCGCTTGCTGGAGGGGCCAGCACTTGAGACTCGCAGACTTCATCGAGGCCAACTCGACCCGGATCGTGGATGCCGCGGAGGATTTCGCGCGTACGCAGCTGACGCCGGGGATGCAGCTCGACGCGGCCGCGCTGCGCAACCACATACCACTGATCCTGGCCGCCTTCGTACGGGATCTGCGCACGCCGCAGACGCCCGGCCAGCAACGGGTCAAGTCGGAGGGGCGGGCGCCGGTGCCGGGAGGTCCCGAGTCGGCGGCCGCCGGCCACGGCCGGATGCGGGCCCAGGCCGGGTTCGGCGTGAACCAGATGGTCGCCGAATACCGCGCCATGCGCGCGTCCGTGCTGCGGCTGTGGACCGCCGACCGGGCACTGACCGCCGATTCGATCGAGGACATGGTCCGCTTCAACGAAGCCATCGACCAGGCGCTCGCCGAATCGCTGGTGGAGTTCACCGCGGAGGTCGACAAGTGGCGCAACATCTTCCTCGGTGCCCTGGGGCATGACCTGCGCGGCCCGCTGGCCGCGGTGGTGCTGACCACCGACGTGTTGGCGACGAAGCTCCAGGATCCCCGGCTCGCCCCGCTGGTCGAACGCATCGCCAGCGGTGCGGCGCGCACCACCCGGTTGCTGGACGAGCTGTTGGAGTACAGCCGCAGCGGCCTGGGCGTAGGCATGTCCATCGATCGGCGCGAGTGCGACCTGCGCGATGAGCTGCGGGAGGAAACGGAGATCCTGCGGGCCGCGCTGCCGGACGTGGCGATCTCCCTCGACCACGAGGGCTCCGCCAGGGGGCACTTCGACGCGTCAAGACTGCGCGAGGCGATCCACAACCTGGTGACCAACGCGGCCAAGTACGGCGATCCGGAGTCGGAGATCGGGATTTCGATCGTCGGCCAGCCGCAGCACCTGGCCATCGCGGTCACCAACCGCGGGCCCGCGCTTCCGGCCGGCTCCGAGGCCGCGTTGTTCGACCCGTTGAAGAGAGGGCCCACGGCGGCCGCGACGGGCGAAGCCACCAGCATGGGACTGGGCCTGTTCATCGTGCGGGAAGTGGTGCTGGCCCACGGAGGGGCGGTGGAAGCGCGATCCGGCGATGGCAGGACCTGCTTCGAGATCCTGCTCCCGCGCAGGGCGGGGGACGCGCTGCCCGAGGCTGGCTGAGGCCGGGTTTCGTCACCGGCGCAAAAGCCGGGGCCAGCGTGGACTTCGGGGAGTGCAGCGGGAACGTGCGTTCCGGTTCCGGTCTCCAAAGAAGAACGCCCCGGCGAACCGGGGCGTTGTTCGAGCAACGCGGCGACGACGCTTTACATCGGCGCGACCGCCGCCGGCTGCGCCGCCTCGCCGCGGCGGCTGCGGAAGCGCGCCGACAGCGCCTGGCGCAGGTTGTCCAGGCCGGCGCTCTTGCCCGACACCTTCAGCACCGCGTAGCCCTCCAGCGAGGCGGTCATCAGGTCGCTGCCCAGCGCCATCTCGGTGTGCTCGAGCAGTTCGCGCAGCCGTTCCAGCCGTTGCCGGCGCGGGCGCAGCGCGTCGAGCGCGGCCAGGTCGCCGCGGTAGGCGGCCACGTCGAAATTGCGCGGCAACACCTGGGCGTGCTCGCTGAAGGCGGCCACCGCCTGGCGGCAGAACGCCTCGGACTTGGCGCCCATCTTGGTGAGGTCGCGGCGCAGCTCCGGGTCCAGCCCGAGCAGCGGCGCCAGCTCGGTCTCCAGGGTGGCCAGTGCCGCGTCGATCGCGGCCAGGGATTCGGCGGACAGGTTCAGGTCGATCAGGTTCTGGGTCATGGCAGCAGCGTCCTTGTCAGTGGGCCGGCCGGGAGTGGCCGGCGGGGACACGCTGGCGTGGGCGGGCATGCCGGGCTATCGGTGGAGGGCGCGGTGCGGGGTAGGAATTTCCTGACGGGTGGGTAGGAAAAGGCCGGGGGCGGGGTAGACGGGGAGGCGGGTGGGGTGGCGGGCACGCCGTCGGGTCGCCTGGGTCGTTGCAAGGGTTACTGAATGTCGGTGACCGGAGTGCCGGAGGTACGTGATCGGGGCGGAAAGCAACGGCGGCGGGGCTGGGGAGCACCGGCGGCGAGACTGAAAGCCCCGGCGTCGGTGCCCGGGGGCTGCGCGATCGGGCTGAAAAGCCCCGCTGCAGGGGCTGGTGAGCCTCGCGGTCGGGGAAAAAAGGGCCGGCTTCGAGGCTCGGGAGCTCCGGGGGCGGGGCAAAAAGCCTCGACGTCGATGCTGGGGAGCCCCGCGGTCGGGGCAAAAAGCCCCGGCGTCGATGCCCGGGAGCTCCGGCGGCGGTGCTTTGGGGCTTGCGCGCAAGGCCTGGACCCTTGCGCGCAAGGCTCGGAGGGTTGCGCGCAAGGCTCAAAGCCTTGCGAGCGGCTGCGATGAGGGCGGCGCGCTCCGACCCCTGTTCCGCCGATGGCGCACAATGCGGCGCCCGACCCACTTCCGGACGCTCCATGGACGCTGAATCCCTCATCCGCACCGCCCTGCGCGAAGCCGGCTACGGCCAGGACGCCATCGGCTCGGCGCTCCCCCGGATCATGCGCATCCTGGAGGCGGAGGACGTCCGCCTGGAGGTCGGCCGCCCGCTGTCGCGCAAGGAGCGCGACTACGTGCGCGTGCAGCTGGAGATCGGGCTTGGTGTTTCGGAGATTGTGGCGGGGTTGAAGCGGTGAAGTTTCTGTGGAAGTGATCCTGTCCGCGTTCTTCACCCCGTTCTTCGGCGATCGATTGACGCCTTTCTAGATAGTCATCCAGACTCAGTGCCGCACGCTCGCGGGGGCGTTGATAGTTGGGCGAGGCGAATGATTATGGGTGATTGGGATTTTCTTTATGAGATGAGGGAGCTTGGCTATAGCGCCGAGGAAATAGCCGACGCTGCTGGGTGCGGAGTAGCACCGTGGCAGTGGAAGTATGTTGACCGAGACTGGGTTGACTCCCAGTTCAATGACACGCCGGAAGATGACGCTTATTCCATAGAGCCAAGTGAGCCGTTTGCGAGCAGAGAAGGGTTTCCCTACAGCATCTTGCAGCAAACGGAGATATTCCAAGACCTTGTTGAGTGTGCCATACGCCACTTTGAAAACACCGGCAGGTACTTGCAGGTCTGGGGCGAGCTTGGTGAAATCTATGCCGAGATCAAGTTCGGACTTCGTCGCCACGGCACCCACAAGGCCGGATCTGATGGCACGATCAATGGGAAGCTCGTTGAGGTGAAGACCATCTCCCCCGAGAAGTCCAGCGATCGGGTGATAGTGAAGAGTCAAGGGGATTTCGAGCAGCTGCTCATCGTCCGGATTGATCAGGACTTCCAGTTCCAGGGGAAGCTCTTTAACAGGAGCGAACTCAAGGGAAGGGCTGGCAAATTCCTCAAGGGCCGCCTGAAGGCATGACACAAGTGGAACGGGGCTAGGTTTAGTTCCTGCCTTCAGTCGCAACGCGCCCTCGATAATGACGCCTCTCGCGCCATCCTCGAGGTCAAGGCCCCAGGCTTCGCCGGAACCGGCCAAACCTCACCGGTCAGCACACACAGCTTCATCTGGTAAGTGAACCTGACCCCGTTCCTGCCACCTCTATGCCGCCTGCCGATTTAGGACGAGGTGTGGAATGCTCTGCTCGTTGTCAGTAATGCAAGAAGCGAAGGAGGTCATGGGGATGGCAATTCTGGCTTCATATGCGCAGTAAGCCGTGTTATAAAAATTTCTGAGCAAGAACTTTACAAATATGATCGGAGTGATGGGTGAGAATACTGGGATTCGACAATTTTGATACTGCCCCAGCGTAAGGTGTGATCTTGCGTGATGCATGTCGACATGCTTGGCGTCATCAGACGAATAGTCGAAGCGTATGGGGAAGGGTACGACGTTCTTTCTCAAAATGTCGGCATAGACTTCATCGTCCTCATAAAGCTCGGGCTCATTCTGAAAAGGTTCTAGCGAGGGTGACGGGAAGTATGAAAGTCTATGCCCGGCCAGTTCATTGCCGGCGAAGTCATAGAGCAGTTGTACGATGGCCCCATCCAGCATTCGGAAGTTGAATGCTCGCGTTTCCTCAAGTCGACGATAGATCTCCCGGTAGTCGATGCTGCTTTTTAGGGCTATTGAGAGGTCTGGGTCGTTTGGAATGGTGATGAGGGTGTGGGTGCCCGCCGACTTGATCGATGGATAATTTTGCTCATCGCATAAGCTGCACTCTACAAGTAGCGTGGTGATGCTCTCGATCTGTGCGCGGACCTGTTCCGAATTCATGACTTATCGTCCCTTCAGAACCTTGTTCAGCCGATCAATGAGGTCCGGAGATAGGTCTTCGAGTTCAATCTCTCCGCTTTCGAGGGCTTCAATGAAGCTCGCTCCTTCGCCAAGTTTTTGCTGAAGGCGCTTTCGCTCTGCGGCGGTCATGTCGCGATTAATGATCTGAAGCTTGTTCCTCTGCTCCTCGTTCGGGTACTTGAATTCTAGGCGAAATTCATGCTCTTTGACTCGGGCAAACTCCTGTTCAAGCTTCGCCATATTGGGTCCTATCCCTAGAACTCGAACCCACGCTTTGCTACGAGTAATGGCCGTAAAAAGGCGGTTTCTGGCTGTTCCGAGTTCGCTGGGTAGGAATGTCGAGCAACAATCCTGCGCGTTTATTACGTAGACCATGGCGCCTTCATTGCCTTTTGCTCGGAACACCCCCGTGAAGGTTACGGAGTCGCTTTCAAAAAACACGTCTGCTGAGTTGGTTACGCCTGCGATACAAGAATTGATCCCGCCTTTGAGGAGCAATGCCCGTGCTTTGCCAACGGCATTTCTTGTCTTCACCGGGTCCGGATTGATAACGATGATGTCATCGGCATTTAGCTCATCTTCGTGGATGTTCTTTCGGATTTCGCTTACAAGCCATTCAGTCTGTTCCTCCTCCGAGCCAAAGGTCTTGAATTGGATCAGGTCTTCGATGGGAGAGTGGGACTCAAGAAATTTTGGGCTAGTTTCTTCAGTGCGTTCCAGGGATACGAATTTTCCGTCCTCTAGGGTTCCACTGTGGACACGGTATCCAACGTCCTGCCAAAGCTCCTTTTGCTCGAACATTTGGATGAGTCCTTGGGGCTCACGGTAGATGCCGAATCCCAGCGCATGGGCGGTGACAAGTAGGGGGCGCGAATTGCGATAGCACTTTTCGAGAATAATGTCCTGGCGAGGCACGCCGGCGGCTGGCGTGGCAAAGGTCACTACTGGATCGCCATTTGCCTTCTTGCCGAAGATTTCCTCCGGCGCAGGAAGTGAATTCCTCGTAAGGCTTTGCAGTTCGTCATATGCATAGACCAGGCGCTTCGGCGGCTTCAAAAATGCATAACAAAGTCGCAGAAAACTTGGCGAAAAGTCTTGGGCTTCATCTACAAGAATCGCGTCAAACACCTGCTTGATGCTCTTCGCCTCGGTCAGCGCTTTCTCACATGCTCCTTCAAAGCTCTTCTTGGGGCCAAATTCGTTCTCGGCAGATTTAAAATCGAGATAGTTGAGTCCATTTAGTGCGCAGAACTTGTGATAGACGCCGTCCCGCTGCTTG
Source organism: Pseudoxanthomonas sp. Soil82 (assembly GCF_040446535.1). Lineage (NCBI taxonomy): Bacteria > Pseudomonadati > Pseudomonadota > Gammaproteobacteria > Lysobacterales > Lysobacteraceae > Pseudoxanthomonas > Pseudoxanthomonas sp. Soil82. The sequence goes on along the minus strand of NZ_JBEAAK010000002.1, from coordinate 435,650 downwards.
TCGCCAGGCGCGCCCCACGCGTTGATGATCTCGATCTGATCCCAGTCTGGTTCCTCATTCGTCTGTTCGTTGACGAATGTGTTAATGAGTCGCTCGAATTGGCCTTTGAGCGAGCGGGTATTAAAGGTGACGGCGATCTTCCAGTCAGGGTGCTGGGCATGGAGATAAGCGACCTTGAGCGCGAGGACGATTGTCTTGCCTGAGCCCGCCAGTCCTCTAATGCGCTGGACACCGTCCACCGTCTCGATGACGGCGGCGCTTTGATGGGAGTCAAGATTCGCTATTGAGTCCTCGACGCCCTTAAGACGGGCGCCGCGAGAGTCCGCCTTCTTAACTTCTCTACGCTTTCTTCCGCGGCGAATGCTTGAGATGGCCTGAATAGTCGAGGCCAATGCGGCGTAAAGCTCGGGCGTTTCCCAGGCGACTTGTTCGAGCGCGTTTGGCAGGGAGTCGATGCCGACTAGGGGGTGGTCGTCGTCGGTTTCATGGGCGTCTACGTTGATTGCCGGAGCAAAGGCAATCGTAGAAATTTGTACAGCTAGCTTGCGCTTCTTCGTGAGCGCGTTGTAGTGCAAAAGCTTGGCTTGAAGTCGATTGTAGTTCTCGTCAAGAACCGATACGTAGTCATCCAAGGTTTTGCCTTCAACAAGATGGAAGGTGACCAGCCCTTTGGTAGGGCTAAGCAACAGCGCATCAAACGGATACGCTCCATCCGGAGTGCCTATCACCGGGTAGCCGATGTAAAGGGTGCCCTCTAGGTTATTGATCTTCTCAAGCGCTTCTGCGAGTTGTTTGCTCGCTATGGGCTTGGTGGTAGTGCCCCAGATGGTGTCGATCATTCGCGGTTCCAATGGGTAGGCCGGCACTCAGGGTGCTGAGGCAGAAGCTTACATGCCTGCTAGTGGGCCGTCGCGCGATTTTGCCCACTCCGTCCCTAGGAAAATGCCGGTCTGTGAGCTGGCCTTCTCGCCGCCACGGCCCCCACGTCAGGCGCGGTGGCGTTATCTCGGCAAGAATGGGGTGAGGTTCTGTTCCGATCGGGCGGGCGGAGAGCGGGGGATTCACTGCGGCGCTTCGCGCCTTGCCCCTTCGGGGCGACGGCTTCGCCGTCGTGTCCACCCGCTGCGCGGGTGGTCGAACCGGGGGGTTCGAATCTAAGTCACCTCTCTCCGCCAGATACGCAAAAGGGCCCCCTTGCGGGAGCCCTTTTGCGTATCTGGCGGAGAGAGGGGGATTCGAACCCCCGAAGCGCGGTTTAGACGCTTACACACTTTCCAGGCGTGCTCCTTCAACCACTCGGACACCTCTCCGGAACCTGGGCCGGGCTCGCTCGGAGCCCGGTCAGGGGCGCGAATTCTAGCGCCCGCGGGCACTTGCCACAAGCGCGGGGGCGGTGCCGGCGCGGGTTGGGCCGGGGTTCGTGGCCGCCGTGGCACAATGCCGGTCCTGGTCGAAACGGTCCTCCGATGTCCTACCTGGTCCTGGCCCGAAAGTGGCGCCCGAAGCGGTTTTCCGAGCTGGTCGGGCAGGAACATGTCGTGCGCGCGCTGGGCAATGCCCTGGACACCGGGCGGGTCCACCACGCCTTCCTGTTCACCGGCACCCGCGGGGTGGGCAAGACCACCATCGCTCGGATCTTCGCCAAGTCGCTGAACTGCGAGAAGGGCACCAGCGCCGAGCCGTGCGGGGTCTGCGCGGCCTGCATGGACATCGACGCCGGGCGCTATATCGACCTGCTGGAGATCGACGCGGCCTCCAATACCGGCGTGGACGACGTCCGCGAGGTGATCGAGAACGCGCAGTACATGCCCTCGCGCGGGCAGTACAAGGTGTACCTGATCGACGAGGTGCACATGCTGTCCAAGGCGGCGTTCAACGCGCTGCTCAAGACCCTGGAGGAGCCGCCGGGGCACGTGAAGTTCCTGCTCGCCACCACCGATCCGCAGAAGCTGCCGGTGACGGTGCTGTCGCGCTGCCTGCAGTTCAACCTCAAGCGGCTGGACGAGGGCCAGATCGAAGGCCAGATGACGAAGATCCTGGCCGCCGAGCAGATCGAGGCCGATGCGGCGGCGATCCGGCAGCTGGCGCGGGCGGCCGACGGCAGCCTGCGCGACGGGCTGTCGCTGCTGGACCAGGCCATCGCCTACGCCGGCGGGGCGCTGCGCGAGGACGTGGTCGGGACCATGCTCGGCAGCGTCGACCGCACCCAGGTCGCCGCGCTGCTGGATGCGCTGGCCGACGGCGACGGCGACCGGCTGATGGCCACGGTCGAGACCCTGGCCGGGTTCGCCCCGGACTGGGGCAACGTGCTCGACGCGCTGGCCGAGGCGCTGCACCGGATCCAGGTCAAACAGCTGGTGCCCGGCGCGGTGCGCGAGGACGAGGGAATAGACGTCGCGGCCTATGCCGGCCGCGTGCGCCCGGAGGTGGTCCAGCTCTGGTACCAGATGGCGGTCAACGGCCGCCGCGACCTGGAACTGGCGCCGGCGCCGCGGGTGGGGTTCGAGATGAGCGTGCTGCGGATGCTGGCGTTCCGTCCGGAGGCCGATGCTGGTCCGCTGGCGGGCGGGCAGGGCGCCGGGGCGGGTGCGGGTGCGCAGGCCGCGGCGGGCAGCAAGGTGGCGGCGGCGCCACAGGCGGCTGCGGCAGCCACGCCGGCTGCGGTGGCCGCGGCATCGCCGAAGGCCGCTGGCCCGGACGCCGCCACGCCGAAGGCCGCGGCCCGGCCGGTCGCCGATGCGTCCGATCCGCCGCCGTGGGAGGTGCCGTCGGCGCCGCGCACGTCAGCGGTTGCGACCCCGGAGGCGGCGCGTCCGGCCACCGGTCATGCACTGCCGGCCGCCGCGCAGGCGCTGGACCACGGCATCGTGATGCCGCCGCGCGCGCCCGGCGCCGCGGCGCCAGTGATGGCGGACACCGCCACGGCGTCGCCGGCTGGCGTGGCGGCGAACGCATCGGTAAACGAATCGGCCAACAGGACAGCCGACACGACCGCCCACGCATTGGCGAGCACCCCGGCGAACGCGCCGACCAGCACGAACCTGGCCTCGAACGAGACGCCCCGTGCGTCCCGCCCCGGCGCGGCCATCGACGACGCCGAGGACTGGCTGCGGCGCGTGGCCGCCTGCGACCTGCGCGGCCCGGCACGCGAACTGGCCGCGCACACCGCCTTCGTCTCGCATGCCGACGGCGTGCTGACCCTGGTGCTGGCGCCGGGCTTCGAATACCTGCGCACCGAGCGCTCGATCGGGGCGCTGGCCGCGGCGCTGGCCGCTTCGCTCGGCGCCGAACCTCAGGTGGTGATCCAGACCGGCGAGGCGGTCCAGGCCGAGACCCTCAACGCGCGCCGCGACCGCGAGCGCGACTCGCGCCAGAGCGCGGCCGAGGCGGCCTTCCTCAATGATCCGGCGGTCAAGCGCCTGGTCGAACAGCACGGCGCCCGCGTGGTGCCCGATTCCATCCGACCCGTAGACGAGAACTGACGAAATGCGCGGCAATATCGCCCAGCTGATGCAACAGGCGCAGAAGATGCAGGAGAACCTGCAGCGCGCCCAGGAAGAACTGGCCCAGCTCGAGGTCACCGGCGGCGCCGGCGGCGGCATGGTCAGCGTGACCCTGTCCGGCACCAAGGAGTGCCGCAAGGTGCGCATCGACCCGAGCCTGCTGACCGAGCCGGACGCGGAGATGATCGAGGACCTGGTGGCGGCGGCGTTCAACGACGCGGCCAACAAGGTCGACACCGAGTCCAAGGCGAAGATGGGCGCGGCCACCGCCGGCATGCCGATCCCGCCGGGGATGAAGCTGCCGTTCTGACCTGCGGGCGCGTGCGGTCGCGGGGGCCGGCCATGCCGGTGCCCGCGCCGGGATCGACGCCCGCCAGCGCCCTCGCCATCCAGGCCTGCATCGCCCATGTCCGTCCTGCTCGAACAGCTGATCGAGGCCTTCCGCGTGCTGCCCGGAGTCGGCCGCAAGACCGCCCAGCGCATGGCCTACCACGTGCTCGAGCGCGGCCGCGACGGCGGCCGCCAGCTGGCGCAGGTGCTGGCCGAGGCGGTGGAGAAGATCGGCCACTGCAGCCAGTGCCGCGACTTCAGCGAAACCGAGGTGTGCGCCACCTGCGCCAGCCCCGGCCGCGACCGCCAGCAGCTGTGCGTGGTCGAATCGCCGGCCGACCGCCTCGCGATCGAGACCGCCACCGGCTACCGCGGGCTGTACTACGTGCTGCAGGGGCGGCTGTCGCCGCTGGACGGGATCGGCCCGCGTGAGCTGGGGCTGGATGCGCTGGCATCGCGGCTGGCCGCCGGCGAGGTCACCGAACTGATCGTGGCCACCAGCGCCACCGTGGAAGGCGAGGCGACCGCGCACTACCTGGCCCAGCTGGCGCGCCAGCACGGCGCCCGCCCCAGCCGGCTGGCGCAGGGCCTGCCGCTGGGCGGCGAACTGGAATACGTCGACCGCGGCACCCTCTCGCACGCCTTCGGCACCCGCGGCGAAATGCCGCTGTAGGCGCCGGTCCGGCGACATCGCGCACGCGCGCGGTGACGGTCAGGATGCATCGCGACCTGGGACGCCTCTCTTTCTGTAGGAGCCGATTCATCGGCGACCCGGGGACGCCGGGGACTCGACGTTCAACGTCGCCCCGATCAAGGCCCTCGCGTCGCCCATGAGGATGGGCTCCTACAGGAGCAGTGGCGTCCGATGCCGTCCACGCGTGACGGCCGCTTTCTGTAGGAGCCGATTCATCGGCGACCCGAGGCCGGCAGGGACGCGGCGCTCAACGTCGCACCATCCAGGCCCTCGTGTCGCCCATGAGGATGGGCTCCTACAATGGGGCACAGGCTTCTCCGCCATCGCGAGCAACCGGGCATCCCATGAACGACACCCTCTTCGGCAAGATCATCCGCCGCGAAATTCCCGCCACCGTCGTCTACGAGGACGATGACATCCTCGGCTTCAAGGACATCGCCCCGCAGGCGCCGGTGCACGTGCTGTTCGTGCCGAAGGGCGAGGCGATCCCGACCCTCGACGACGCCACGCCGGACCAGGCCGGACTGCTCGGCCGGCTGATGCTGGCCGCCGCCGAATACGCGCGGCGCGAGGGCCTGGCGAAGGACGGTTACCGGGTGGTGATGAACTGCCGCGACCACGGCGGCCAGACCGTGTACCACGTGCACCTGCACCTGCTCGCCGGCGCGCCGCTGGGCCACTTCGGCGCCGCCTGAGCGGCGCGCGACGTTGCATTTGTAGGAGCCCATCCTCATGGGCGACGCGAGGGCCTCGATCAGGGCGACGTTGAACGTCGCATCCCTGCCGCCCTCGGGTCGCCGATGAATCGGCTCCTACAGGAAGCCATCCGTCGCGGTTGCAGGTCGCCGGCGAATGGGTCCCACGTCGTCATCGGCCAACAAAAAACGCCGCCCGGGGCGGCGTTTTCGCATGCGTTCGTGCTGCGGGCGGCCGGCTTACCAGCCCCAGTAGCCCCAGCGGCCCCACGGGCCGCCCCATGGACCCCACGGGCCCCAGGGTCCCCAGGGGCCCCACGGATCGGCGACGACGCGGACCTCGCTGACCACCGGCCACAGGTAGACCACGTCGGCGGCGACCATCGGCAGGCGGTAGTCGTATTCGCCGATGCGCACGGTCTCGGTGCTCTGCACGCGACCGACGAAGGTCACGTCGCGGCCGGGGGTGAAGATCGCCGGGTCGTAGAAGCCGGCGCGGCAGGCGACGAAGCGACCCTGGCCGGCATCGGCGTTGTCGCTGTCCGGGCGGCCGGTGGCGTTGAGCGGGGTGGCGACCACCTGGAAGCAGGTGCCGTCGGGACCGGGCTTGGTCTCGACGATGCGGCCGCCCCAGCGCACGGCGGCGCCGATCTGCTGGCCGGCGACGGCCTGCTCGGGGGTGACGGCGAGGAAATTGCCCTGCAGCGGTTGCGGTGCGCTGGCACAGGCGCCGAGCAGCGCGACCGCCGCGAGCGCGAGGACGACGGTGAAGGGATCGCGGACAGACATGGCAGCCTCCGAAGGTTCAGGGGCGGTGCCGCCGCAGGTCTTCCACCAGCTGGCGTGTTCCCCCGTTGAGGCCAGCGTAGCGCGCATCGGCGAAACGTTGGCTGAGCGCGAGCAGGGTCTGGCCCGTCCGCGGGTGCGCCGCGCTGACCCGTTCAGCCCAGGCCAGCGCGGGTTCGTGCGGGGCGCGGCCCAGGCCCAGGCGCGCGTAGCGGCGGCCGAGCCGGTGCCAGGCGCGCAGCAGCGGGTCGCGTTCGCGCTCGCCGCGGGCCAGCAGCCAGACCATGCCGGCCAGCGCCAGCGCCGCGGCGGCGGTGAACAGCAGCAGCAATTGCGAGGGCTCGAGCCGGTGCAGGCCCAGCGGGCTCAGCAGCTCCTGCTGGCGGCGCGCGTCGAAGCCGAGCACCAGGTCGTTCCAGCCGCGGCGCAGCCAGTCGGTGAGGTCGCCGATACCGTCCAGGCGCAGCATGCCCAGGTCGCCGCCGGCACTGCCGGCGCGCTGCTCCAGGGTGTCGTAGATGCGCTCGGGCGCGACCGCGGCGGTCGGATCCACCCGCACCCAGCCGCGGCCGTCGAGCCAGACCTCGACCCAGGCATGCGCATCCATGCGCCGCACGATCCAGTAGTCGCCGAACGGATTGCGGTAGCCGCCGGTGTAGCCGGTGACCACGCGCGCGGGAATGCCGGCCGAGCGCATCAGCACGGTGAAGGCCGAGCTGAAGTGCTCGCAGTAGCCGCGGCGGGTGTCGAACAGGAACTCGTCGACCGCATTGCGCCCGGGCAGGCCGGTGTCGAGCGTGTAGATGAAGTCGCGGCGGACCATGTCCAGCGCGCGGTCGATGATGGCCTGGTCGTCGGCGCCGGCCTCGGCGCGCCATTGCCGGCCCAGCGCGCGGGTGCGCGGATCGTGGTCGGGCGGCAGCGCCAGCGCGCGCTGGCGCACCAGCGCGCGCAGCTGCGGCTCGAAGCGCAGCGGCGCGGCCGACTGCAGCTGCCAGCGGGTCGGCCCGGACAGGGTCTGCAGCGTTTCCAGGCTGGCCCCGTGCAACGCACGCGTACCGTCGGGCGCGTCGATGGCCAGGTCCAGTGCAGGCAGGTCGCGGCGGTCGGTCGCCTCCAGGTCGAGCTGGTAGCGCCATTGCACCGGCCCGGGCTCCACCGCCGGCACCGGCAGCGATTCCAGCCAGCGGTTGCGGGTCCAGGTGCGGCCGTCGTAGTCGAGCAGCACCGGTCCGCGCCAGTACATCTGCTCCAGCCGCGGCGCCGGGCCCTGGAACTGCGCGCGCATCGCCGGGGTGTCGTCGGCCATCAGGTCGAGCCAGCCGCCGGGGCTCATGCTGTCGGACAGGCCGGGCGTGGCGATGGCGCGCTCGGGCACGCCCCACAGCGGCGAGGCCAGGCGCGGGAACAGCCAGAACGCGATCAGCGCCAGCGGCACGCCGATCGCCACCAGCCGGCCGATGGTGCCCAGCCGCTGCCGCAGCGGCGACGGCGGCACCGCTGCTTCCAGGTCGGCCAGGCGTTGCAGGGTGAGCAGGCCGGCCAGCACCGCGGCCAGCGCCAGGCCCATCACCAGCGGTCCCTGGTCGAGCAGGAACGCGGCGAACGGGGCGAACAGGGCGAAGCCGACCAGGCTGCGCGCGTCGCGCAGGCTGCGCAGTTCGGCCGGCTTGATCGCCAGCATCGCCGCCAGCAGGGCGCTGCCGGTGTCGCGTCCCAGGCGGGTGCCCATGACCGCGACCACCGCCAGGACCACCGCCAGCGCCATCGCGCCGCGCAGCCAGCCGGGCAGGGGCCGGCGCCAGGCGAGCAGGGCCACCACCGGCGCGAGCACGCCGAAGCCGGCGCCCAGTTGCGGCGGCAGGGTCAGCAGCAGCGGCAGCAGCGCCAGGCCGGCCGCGGCCAGCGCCCAGGCACGGCTGCCGCCGTCGAGCAGCACCGGCTGCGGATCGGCGGGAAGCGGCGGCGGAACGGGCGCGGGCCGGCTCATGCGTCGGGCAGCAGCGCCAGCGCGCGCAGGCAGGCGTGGTGGTGCTCCAGGCCGCGGCCAGGGCCGAGCTGGGGCTGGCCCGGCAGGCGCAGGCGGTAGCGGCGGCCTTCGCGTTCGGCCTGGTCGACCCAGGCGGCCAGGCGCGAGATGCGCGCCTCGTAGGGCAGCGCGCGCACGGCGTTCCAGTCCAGCAGGACGTCCTGCTGCAGCGCGCGCTCGTACTCGCGCACCACCAGGCTGTCGCGGCGCGCGCTGTGCTTCCAGGCGATCGCGCGCGGCGCGTCGCCGCTGCGGTACGCGCGCAGCTGGTGCGGTTCCTCGCCCAGCGGATGCACGCGGCTGTGTTCGCTGTCGCCGCCGCTGTCGGGCAGCGGCGGCGGATGGGCCTCGGCGCGCGGATAGACCAGCAGTTGCTGCTGCGGCCAGACCCGCGTCCATGCGCGCGCCAGCCCGAGCGGCTGGGTCGTCGACAGGCGCAGGCGCCCGGGTTCGAGCCAGCCGCGCCGGCGGGTCGGCAGCGGCAGGGTCAGCTCGGCGGTGCCGTCCTCGCCGGTGCCGGTGAAGGCGCTGGCGCCGTCGAGCTCGCCGCGCAGCCCGCGCCGGCGGCGGCCGTCGCGGGCGGCCAGCGACAGGCGCAGCCACAGCAGCTCGCCGGCGGCCACCGGTTCGGCCGACAGCGCTTCGGCCTGCAGTCCCGACAGCTGCAGGTGGGCGGCGATCAGGCTCGCCAGGCCGGAAGCGCCCAGCAGCAGGGCCAGCATCAGCGCCGGGTTGTTGTTGTAGTTCAACGCGCCCAGCACCATCGCCAGCACCAGCACGCCGTAGAACAGGCCGAAGGCGGTGGGCAGCACGTAGATGCGGCGGCGGCCGATCCGCACCGGCATCCGTTCCGGCGCACGCGGGCGCTCGAACGCCTGCAGCCAGTGGCGCAGGTCGCGCAAGGCCTGCCGCATCAGTCCACCGGCACCGCGTGCAGCACCGCCTTGGCCAGCGCCGCGCCGCTGCCGGCCTCGGCCTCGCCGACCAGGCGGTGCCCGGCCACGGCGATGAACAGCGCCTGCACGTCTTCCGGCAGCACGTGCGCGCGCCCCAGCAGCAGTGCATAGGCGCGCGCGGCGCGCAGCAGGGCCAGGCCGGCGCGCGGCGACAGGCCCACGCGCACGCCGGGCAGCTGGCGGCTGCGCGCCAGCAGCGCCTGCACGTAGCCGACCAGCGCCTCGCTGGCGTGGACCTGCTCGGCGGCCCGGCGCAGCGCCTGCACTTCGCCGTCGCCGAGCACCGGCACCGCCTGGGCGATCAGCTCGCGGCGGTCGGCGCCGGTGAGCAGCGCGCGTTCGGATTCGGCGTTGGGGTAGCCGAGCGAGAAGCGCAGCAGGAACCGGTCCAGCTGCGAGTCGGGCAGCGGGAACGTTCCGGACAAGTCGACCGGGTTCTGGGTGGCGATCACGAAGAACGGATCGGGCAGCGGGTGGGTGGTGCCATCGACGGTGACCTGCTGTTCGGCCATCGCTTCCAGCAGCGCGCTCTGCGTGCGCGGCGGCGCGCGGTTGATCTCGTCGGCCAGCAGTACCTGGGTGAACACCGGGCCGGGATGGAACTGGAACTGGCGCGAGCCGGCCTCGTAGACCGAGACGCCGAGCACGTCGGCCGGCAGCAGGTCGGAGGTGAACTGGATGCGCTGGAAGCCCAGCCCCACGGTCGCCGCCAGCGCGTGCGCGAGCGTGGTCTTGCCCAGCCCAGGCAGGTCCTCGATCAGGACATGGCCGCCGGCCAGCAGCGCGACGAAGGCCAGCCGCACTTCCTGCGGCTTGCCCAGCACCAGTGCGTTGACCTGGCGCTGGGCCTGTGACAGCGAGCCGCGCAGTGCGTCGGTTAGGATGGGGGCCGATGCTTCCGCGGTGCGCGTCATCGTCTGGAAAGTCCCTGGGGTTTCGAACCTGGAGTGTAGCGGTAGAGATGGAGGCTGAGCAGCGCGCGCGTCGCGCCTTCTTCTTCTGGTGGACGCTGGCCTGTGCGCTCAAGCTCGCGGTGGCGGCGCGCTTGCCGCTGTTCGTCGACGAGGCCTTCTACTGGCAGGAAGGTAGGCACCTGGCGTCGGCCTATTCCGACCTGCCGGGCATGACCGCGTGGCTGGTCCGGCTGGGGACCGCGCTGGGCGGCGAGAACGCGCTCGCGGTGCGCCTGCCGTTCCTGGTGATCGGTGCGCTGGTGCCGTGGTGGGTGGCGCGGATCGGGCGGCGCTGGTTCGGCGCGATCCATGGCTGGCGCGCCGGCACCCTGGCGGTGCTGCTGCCGCTGGTGGGCACGCTGGGCGTGCTGGCGCTGCCGGACGTACCGATGGCGCTGGCCACCGTGCTGTGCCTGCACGCCGGTGCGCGGATGCTGCAGGAGCCCACCCCGTTCACCGCGGTGGAGCTGGCCTTCGGCCTGGCGCTGGGTGCGTTGAGCCATTACCGCTTCGCCGGGGTGGTCGTGGTCGGCGCGATGGTGATGCTGTGGCTGCCGCAGGGCCGGCGCCTGCTGCGCGATCCGCGCGCCCTGGTGGCGGTGGCGGTGGGCCTGCTGGCTTGGCTGCCGCTGCTGTTCTGGAACCTGGAGAACGGCGAGGCCGGCCTGCGCTTCCAGCTGGTGGAGCGACATCCCTGGGCGCTGCATGCCGGCGGCCTGGCGTTCGTGCCGCTGCAGGCGCTGCTGGTCACGCCGCTGCTGGGCTGGGCGATGCTCCAGGCCGGCTGGCTCACCGGCTGGAAGCGACGGCCGGCACGTCCGCAATGGCGCTTCCTGGCACTGTTCGGCACCGTGGTGCTGGGTGGCATCTTCCTGCTCGGCTTCGTCACCGACAACGAGCGGGTCAGCTTCCACTGGCCGGTGCCCGCCTACCTGGCGCTGTTGCCGGCGGCGGCGATGCTGGTCGGTGGCTGGCCCCGGTTCTGGCGGCGCCTGACCTGGGTGGGTGCGGCCCTGGGCCTGTGCGCCGCCCTGGCGTGGCTGTCGATGGTGGCTTCGCCGTCGCTGCGCCTGGCCAGCGCCGGTTCCAAGCACTATCCGCGCAATTTCGCCGGCTGGGATGCGCTGGCCCGCGTGGTACGGGAGGAACTGGAGACGATGCCGGCCGGCACGCGCCTGCTGGCCGACGACTTCAAGGTCGGGGCCCAGCTCGGTTTCCTGCTCGGCGACCCGGATATCGAAGTGCTCGACCACCCGCTCAACCATGCGCACGGCCGCGCCCCGCAGTTGCAGTTGTGGGGATTGCAGCGCGATGCGGCGCCGCAGGCGCAGACCCTGCTCGTGCTGGCGCCGGGCGATGTTGCCTTCCGCGACCTGCTGCGCCGCTACCATGCGCTGTGCCGGCGGCTGGGTCCGTTGCCGCCGGCGCGCAGCGTGCTGGTCGACCATGGCGCGCAGCGCTTCCTGCTGCTGCGCTTGCCGGCGCGCGAACACCCGCCGGCCGGAACGGAATCCTGCGTCACCCCGGCCCTGGCCTGGATCGACGCGCCCCTGCCGGACCAGGTGCGGCCTCCGAGGTTCCAGGTCGACGGCTGGGCGTTCAAGGAGGGCGCCGGACTGGCGCGGGTCGAGATCCTGCTCGATGGCGCGGTGGTCGCCGAAGCCGACTACGGATCGGCATTCAACGTCCGCGGCCATTTCCCGGAGTCGCGCGATCCCCACCAGCCGCACGTCGGCTTCCGCGCCGAGATCGACCTGCCGGCCAGCCAGGCTGGGCGGCGCTGGCTTGGCCTGCGCCTGCACGGCACCGACGGCAGCGTCGAGGACTGGCCGGCGCAGCCGGTGCGGATCGTCCGCGGCGGCGGCGGCGGGTAACATGCGCCCCCACTCGACGACGGAACGCCTCGGCATGCAGGACACCCCACACGATCCTTCCCGCGGCGGCGCCCCTGCCGGCCCGTTGCGGATAGCGCTGCTGGTGCCTTGCCACAACGAAGCGGCGACGGTCGCCGCGGTCGTCGCCGCCTTCGCCGTCAGCCTGCCGCAGGCGCGCTGCCACGTGTTCGACAACCGCTCCGACGATGCGACCGCGGCCATCGCGCGGGCCGCCGGCGCGCAGGTGCACGCGGTCGCGCTGCGCGGCAAGGGCAACGTGATCCGCCGCGCCTTCGCCGACATCGAAGCCGACGTCTACGTGATGGTCGATGGCGACGCGACCTACGACGCGGCGGCGGCCCCGGTGCTGGTGCAGCGATTGCTGGACGAGGGCCTGGACATGGTGGTCGGTGCGCGCGTCGACCAGGATCCGGCCGCGTACCGTGCCGGCCACCGCTTCGGCAACCGGCTGCTCACGCGCTGCGTGGCACGGCTGTTCGGCGACACGTTCGACGACATGCTGTCCGGCTACCGGGTGTTCTCGCGCCGCTACGTGAAGTCGTTCCCCGCGCATGCGGCCGGTTTCGAGATCGAGACCGAACTGGCGGTGCACGCGCTGCAGTTGCGGATGCCGGTGGCGGAGATGCCGACCGCCTACGGCGCGAGGCCGGAAGGTTCGACCAGCAAGCTCAACACTTACCGCGACGGCGCGCGCATCCTCGCCACCATCGTGCGCCTGTTCAAGGCCGAGCGGCCGCTGCTGTTCTTTTCGCTGGGCGCCGGCGCCAGCCTGCTGCTGTCGGTGCTGCTGGCCATCCCACTGTTCGTGACCTACTTCGAGACCGGGCTGGTGCCGCGCTTCCCCACCGCGATCCTGTGCTCGGCGCTGGTGCTGCTGTCGGCGGTGCTGCTGGCCTGCGGCCTGGTGCTGGATACCGTCACCCGCGGCCGGATCGAGGCCAAGCGACTGGCCTACCTCGCCATCCCGGCCACGCGCGGGCGACTGCGGGCGCCAGGCGGGGCGGGGCGCGAAGCGCTGGCCGTCCCGGCCGGCGAAGGAGTGCGCTGAGTGGCGTGGCTGCGCGGGCTGGGTACGCGCCTGGCCCCGGTGCGCGCGCGGCTGCGCCACCGCTTCGGCTTCGGCACCCGCCGCGGCGTGGTCAATGCGACGGTGGCGGTGTCGCTGCTATGCGCGCTGGTGTCGCTGCTGCGCGGACAGGATGCGAACTGGGACCTGCGCAACTACCACGTCCACAACGCCTGGGCGCTGCTCGAAGGCCGGCTCGGCATCGACCTGGCGCCGGCGCAGATGCAGAGCTACTTCGTGCCGCTGCTGGACGTGCCGTACTTCCTGCTCGTGCAGCACGCGCCGGCACCGCTGGCCGGGATCCTGCTGGGCCTGCTGCACGGCCTGGCGTTCCTGCCGGTGGCCTGGATCGCCTGGCGCGCGCTGGCCGCCGATCCGCGGCGCGACTGGCTCGCGCCGCTGCTGGCGCTGGCGGGGCTGGCCAGCGCCGCGTTCCTGTCCGAACTGGGCAACACGATGGGCGATGCGAGCACCGCCGTGCTGGTGCTCGGCGCCCTGGCGCTGGCAATGCCGCGCGCCGATGGCCGATGGCGCAGCGGCCCGGTCGCGCTGGCCGGCGTGCTGCTGGGCATGGCGGTGGCGTTCAAGCTGACCAATGCGATCTACGCGGTGGCGCTTGGCGTGGCCATGCTGGTGCCGGCACAGCCATGGCGCGCGCGGCTGCGGATGGCCACGTGGCTGACCTTGGTGGCGCTGACCACGTTCGCGGTCCTGGCCGGGCCGTGGCTCTACCGGGTGTGGAGCGCGTTCGGCAATCCGCTGTTCCCGCAGTTCAATGCGTGGTTCCAGGCGCCGCTGGCGACGCCGGTGGCGGTCGCCGACACGCGCTGGCTGCCGCAGGGCTGGGGCGAGGCGCTGCTGCGGCCGCTGCTGTTCACCGCCAATCCGTACCTGGTCAGCGAAATCGCGCTGCTGCAGGTGACCTGGGCGCTGCTGTACCTGGCGGCGATCGGTGCGCTGGTGCGTTGGGCGCTGGTGCGGCGCGATGGGCGGGCGGTTGCGCCTGCGGCCGAGGCGGCGGTGCGGCGCATCCTTGCGGTGTTCTTCGCCGTGGCGTTCGTGGTGTGGCTGGCGATGTTCAGCATCCACCGCTACCTCGTGGTGCTGGAGCTGCTGGCGCCGCTGGTGTTGTGGCTGCTGCTCCATTACCTGCTGCCGGCGCGCGCGGCCGCGCGTGGCGCGGCCGTGGCGATCGTGCTGGCCTCGCTGGTCGCGCTGGCCGGGTGGAACGACTGGGGGCACGCCGGCTGGTCGCGCACCGCCTTCCGCGTGCAGGCCCCGCCCGGCCCACCGGTCGGCACGGTGCTGCTGGTGGGCGGCGAGCCGCAGGCCTGGCGCATCCCGTACCTGCCGCCGGGTCCGGCCTATGCGTCGGTGGGTTCCAATTTCCCGGAATCGCCGGCCTATGTGGCGCGGATCGGAGAGCTGGCGCGCAGCGGGGGCGGAGGCATCGCCGCGATCCTGCCGGTGGTGGTGGACCGGCGCGCCGACAGCATCGACCGTCGCAACCTCTGGGCCGGGCGGTTGGGGCTCGATGCCGGCGACTGCCCGCTGCTGCGCCGGCTCGCCGGGCGCAGCCGCAGCCTGCAGCTGGTCGAGCCCGCGCAGTCGCCCAGTGGCCGCTGCCGGCTGGCGCTGGCGGCCGATCGCGTGCTGGCCACGGACCGGGCCAACGAAGCGATCGTGGCCGATGCGGCTCCGGTGCTGGCGCGCTACGGGCTGCAGCTGGATCCGGCGGCCTGCGTCCAGCGCGAGAGCTGGATCGGCACGCAGCCGCATCCGTACCGCTGGTGCCCGCTGGTCGTCGTGGCGCCGGGCGCCGGCGGTTGAAGCCGGCTCAGGGCACCGCGTAGCCGGCCTGGCGCAGCAGCCCGGCCAGCGCGATCAGCGGCAAGCCGACCAGGGCGGTCGGGTCATGGGTCTCGATCGCCTCGAACAGGGCGATTCCCAGGCCCTCGCACTTGAAGCTGCCGGCGCAGTCGAACGGCTGCTCGGCGTCGACGTAGCGTTCGATTTCCGCGGCGGCGAGCGCGCGGAAGCGGACCCGGGTGGTGTCGACCGCGGCCAGTTCGTGGTCGCCTCGGCGCAGGCAGACCGCGGTGTGGAACTGCACGCTGCGCCCGCCCATCGCGGCGAGCTGGGCGAGGGCGGCCTCGCGTCCCCCCGGCTTGCCGAGGATCCGGCCGTCCAGGTCGGCGGCCTGGTCCGAGCCGATCACCCAGGCCCCGGGATGGCGGGCGGCCACCGCGTCGGCCTTGGCCCGGGCCAGGCGGCGGACCAGCTGGCCGGGGCTCTCGCCCCGGAGCGGGGTCTCGTCGACCTCCGGGCGGGCGGTTTCGAACGGCAGCCGCAGCCGCTGCAGCAGCTCGCGCCGGTAGGGGGAGGTGGAGGCCAGGATCAGCATGGACGGGGCACCGGCGGGGCAGGCCAGTGTCGGCCCGGGCCGGCGCGGCGGCAATGCTGTATGGCGGCCGCTTGCCTGGTTTGACAGGTCGCGGCCGGATCCTTAACATTCAGCGGCTTATGTCCGCAGGTGCGTCCGTCGTGCAGCTTCCCGAAACACTGGATGCCTGGCGCATGGTCGCTGCGAGACGGCAGTTCGAAGGGTCCTTGCCGCTGTCGGCGATGCCCCGGCTCGGTGGCAGTCTTGCCGACAGCGAAGGCGAATGCCGCTTCGCGCTGGAGTTCGGCCAGGATGCGTTGCAGGTGCCCTACGTCGAGCTGTCGATCGAAGCAGGCCTGCCGCTGGTGTGCCAGCGCAGCCTGGAGCGGTTCGTGTTCCCGGTGAAGACCGTGCAGCGGCTCGGCCTGATCCGCGACGAGGCCGACGAGGCCGCGTTGCCGCCCGGGTACGAGGCGCTGCTGGTGCCGGAGGACGGCCTGCTGCGGCCGGCCGACCTGGTCGAGGACGAACTGGTCCTGGCCGTGCCGGTGGTGCCGCTGGCGCCGGACGCCGCACCGGTCGACCGGACCTGGTCGGCGGGCGAAGAGGAAATGCAGGCGGCCAGCCCGTTCGCGGCGCTGGCATCGCTGAAGAAGAAGTAGACGGCCGCGCCGCCGCCGAAGGCGCCCTGGAATAACACCGGCGGGTGGCTTGCAGGTCCCACAAGAACACGCAATCTAACGAGTTTGGAGCAATCCCATGGCTGTGCAGAAATCCCGTGTCACCCCGTCCCGCCGTGGCCAGCGCCGTTCGCACGACGCGCTGACGGCCAAGCAGCTGGCGACCGACCCGACCACGGGCGAGACCCACCTGCGCCACCACGTCACCGCCGACGGCTACTACCGCGGCAAGAAGGTCATCGCCACCAAGTCTTCGGTCGTCGAAGAAGACTGAGCGTGACCGGCGGCGCGCGCTGCCGGCGCGCGCCGCGCCTGCGTTACTGAATATCCCGGCTCCGCGGAGCCTCCAGCGGGAACGCGCATGAGCGAGCGGATCTATTCGCGCATCGCCGGAACCGGCAGCTACCTGCCGGAGAAGGTGGTGACCAACGACGACCTGGCCAAGGTGGTCGACACCAGCGACGAATGGATCCACTCGCGCACCGGCATCCGCGAACGGCGCGTGGCCGCCGAAGGCCAGACCACCAGCGACCTGGGCTACCAGGCCGCGCTGAAGGCGATCGAGGCCGCCGGCATCGCCGCCGACGAGATCGACCTGATCGTGGTCGGCACGACCACGCCCGACTATGTGTTCCCGTCCACCGCCTGCCTGATCCAGCAGAAGCTGGGCGTGGCCGGCTGCGCGGCGTTCGACGTCAACGCGGCCTGCTCGGGCTTCGTGTTCGCGCTGAGCGTGGCCGACAAGTTCGTGCGCACCGGCACCTCGAAGACCGTGCTGGTGGTCGGGGTCGAGACCCTGACGCGGATGGTCGACTGGACCGACCGCACCACCTGCGTGCTGTTCGGCGACGGCGCTGGCGCAGTGGTGCTCAAGGCCGACGCCGAGACCGGCATCCTGTCCACGCACCTGCACGCAGACGGCAGCAAGAAGGACCTGCTGCGCTGCCCTGTGGGCGTGTCCGCCGGCTTCAGCGAGAACGAGCCCAATGCCGGCGTGCGCATCCAGATGGCCGGCAACGACGTGTTCAAGCACGCGGTCAAGGCGCTGGATTCGGTGGTCGACGAGACCCTCGAGGCCAACGGCCTCGACAAGCACGACCTGGACTGGCTGATCCCGCACCAGGCCAACCTGCGCATCATCGAGGCCACCGCCAAGCGGCTGGACATGCCGATGGACCGCGTGATCGTCACCGTCGACCGCCATGGCAACACGTCGGCCGGCTCGGTGCCGCTGGCGCTCGACGAAGCGGTGCGTTCCGGCCGCGTGCAGCGCGGCCAGCTGCTGCTGCTGGAAGCGTTCGGCGGTGGTTTCACCTGGGGTTCGGCGCTGCTGCGCTACTGAATCGCGCGCGACCACTCTGGTCGCCGCCTGGTGTTTTCCGGAAGGTCGCGCGGTGCGCGGCCTTCGCCTTTTCCGGCCATCCGTCCGGCGGCTCCCAGCCGCGCCAGCACATACGGCCAAGTACAGACAAACGCGGCGGATCGCCCGTATCATCGCCGCTCTTTCCCGCTGTGCGACTGCGCGTGACCGATCCGACGCTCGCTTTTGTTTTCCCCGGCCAGGGCTCCCAGTCCGTGGGCATGCTCGCCGAACTGGCCGAACTGCACCCGCAGGTCCGCGATGCGTTCGCCGAAGCCTCCGACGGCGCCGGCACCGACCTGTGGGCGCTGTCCCAGGGCGGTCCCGAGGAAATGCTCAACCGCACCGAGTACACCCAGCCGGCGCTGCTGGCCGCGGGCATCGCGGTGTGGCGCGCCTGGCAGGCGCAGGGCGGCGCGCAGCCGGCGCTGCTGGCCGGGCACAGCCTGGGCGAATACACCGCACTGGTCGCCGCCGGCGCGCTGTCGTTGAAGGATGGCGCGCACCTGGTGCGCCTGCGCGGCCAGCTGATGCAGGACGCCGCCCCCGCGGGCACCGGCGCGATGGCCGCGGTGCTCGGCGCCGAGGACGACGTGGTGCGCGCGGTGTGCGAGGAGGCCTCCGGCAGCCAGGTCGTGGTGCCGGCCAATTACAACTCGCCCGGGCAGATCGTGATCGGCGGCGACGCGGCCGCGGTCGACCGCGCGCTGGCGCTGCTGGCCGAACGCGGCGTCCGCAAGGCGGTGAAGCTGGCGGTCAGCGTGCCCTCGCACACGCCGCTGATGCGCGAGGCCGCCAACCGCCTGGCCGAGGCGATGGCCGGCATGGCCTGGCGCGTGCCGGCGCTGCCGGTGGTGCAGAACGTCGACGCGCAGTCGCATGCCGGCATCGATGCGATCCGCGATGCGCTGGTGCGCCAGCTGTACCTGCCGGTGCAGTGGACCGGTTGCGTGCAGGCGCTGGCCGCGCACGGCGCCACCCGCGTCGCCGAATGCGGCCCGGGCAAGGTGCTGGCCGGACTGGCCAAGCGCATCGACAAGTCGCTCGACGCGCGTGCGATCGGCGCGGTCGGCGATTTCGAATCGGCACTGGCCGACTGGCGCTGATACCCTGCGGCGCGGCCGTGGCCATGCCCGGCCCGCCCCCGAACCGGAACACGAGGTCCACATGAGCAACCTGCCCCTGAGCGGTGAAGTCGCGCTGGTCACCGGCGCCAGCCGAGGCATCGGCGCGGCCATCGCCGACGAACTGGCCGCGCGTGGCGCCACCGTCATCGGCACGGCCACCAGCGACGGCGGCGCCGAGGCGATCGGCGCGCGCCTGGCCGGCGCCGGCGGCCACGGCCGCAAGCTGGACGTCACCGACGCGGCCGCGGTCGAGGCGCTGATCGATGCCATCGCCAAGGACTTCGGCCCCGTCTCGATCCTGGTCAACAACGCCGGCATCACCCGCGACAACCTGCTGATGCGGATGAAGGAAGAGGACTGGCAGGCGATCCTGGACACCAACCTGACCAGCGTCTACCGCACGTCCAAGGCGGTGATGCGCGGCATGATGAAGGCGCGCAAGGGTCGCATCGTCAACATCGCCTCGGTGATCGGCGCCACCGGCAACGCCGGGCAGGCCAACTACGCCGCGGCCAAGGCCGGGATCATCGCGTTCTCCAAGTCGCTGGCCAAGGAGATCGGCAGCCGCAACGTCACCGTCAATGTCGTGGCTCCCGGCTTCATCGACACCGACATGACCCGCGACCTGCCCGAGGACGCGAAGAACGCCATGCTCGGCCAGATCGCCCTGGGCCGCCTCGGCGAGCCGGCGGACATCGCCCGCGCGGTCGCGTTCCTGGCGGGCCCGGATGCCGGCTACATCACCGGCGAGACCCTGCATGTCAACGGCGGCATGTACATGGCCTGAGCGCCGCCGGGCGCCGAGCCAAGATGAAGGATTTCAAAAGCCGCGTAAGCTTTTGATCTGGTTGCGGTTGCAGGGCAGTGCCCGCTGCCGCGGCTTTTGACTACACTATCCGCCCTGTGGACAGTGAACCCAGTGCCGCCGCATCGCCGGCGGCTCGTATCGACAACCACTCCGCCTGGAGCAGCAAACCCATGAGCACCATCGAAGAGCGCGTCAAGAAAATCGTCGTCGAACAGCTCGGCGTCAAGGAAGAGGAAGTGACCAACAGCGCATCGTTCGTCGACGATCTGGGCGCCGATTCGCTCGACACCGTCGAGCTGGTGATGGCGCTCGAAGAAGAGTTCGAGTGCGAGATCCCGGACGAAGAGGCCGAGAAGATCACCTCCGTCCAGCAGGCGATCGACTACATCAAGACGCACGTCAAGAGCTGATGCGCGTCGCGACCACGGGCCGCTCGCCGGCCCGCGGAGCTGCAATACAACCGGGGCCGCTGCGTGCGGCCCCGTGCGCGTCTGGCGCCATGGCGCCAGGTGGCGCCGCAACAGGCAACGCTTCGAAGAATCCATACCGCAGCAAAGCAGGGAGCCGTCTATGAGTCAGCGTCGCGTCGTCGTTACCGGCATGGGCATGGTCTCGCCGCTGGGCAACGACATGGCCAGCAGCTGGGACGGGATCGTCAACGGCCGCTCCGGCATCGGCGAGGTCACCTCGTTCGATGCGTCCAGCTTCGCCACCCGCATCGTCGGCGAGGTGCGCGGGCTGGACATCGCCCAGTACGTCAATCCGAAGGACGCGAAGAAGATGGACGCGTTCATCCACTACGGAATGGCGGCCGCGCTGATGGCGCTGGACGACTCCGGGCTGGAGATCACCGAGGCCAACGCCGAGCGCGTGGGCGCGATCATCGGTTCGGGCATCGGCGGCATCCTGGGCATCGAGCAGCAGACCGAGAAGTTCATCGAGGGCGGTCCGCGCAAGATCTCCCCGTTCTACATCCCGAGCACCATCATCAACATGCTGCCGGGCCACCTGAGCATCATGAAGGGGCTCAAGGGGCCGGGCTTCTCCGCCGTTTCCGCGTGCGCCACCTCCAACCATTCGATCGGCATGGCCATGCGCATGATCCAGTACGGCGACGCCGACGTGATGGTCGCCGGCGGCGCCGAGCGCGGCTCCTCGCCGACCTCGATGGGCGGCTTCTGCTCGATGAAGGCCATGTCCACGCGCAACGACGACCCCACGCGGGCGTCGCGTCCGTGGGACAAGGACCGCGACGGCTTCGTCATGGGCGACGGCGCCGGCATCCTGGTGATCGAGGAGTACGAGCACGCCAAGGCGCGCGGCGCCCGCATCTACTGCGAGCTCGCCGGTTTCGGCGCCAGCACCGACGCGTTCCACATGACCGCGCCGAGCGAGGATGGCGACGGTCCCGCCCGCTGCATGCTGTCGGCGCTCAAGGACGCCGGCCTGAACATCGAGCAGGTGGACTACCTCAACGCGCACGGCACCTCGACCCCGCTGGGCGACCTGGCCGAGACCCTGGCGATGAAGCGCGCCTTCGGCGACCACGCCTACAGGATGATGGTCAGCTCGACCAAGTCGATGACCGGGCATCTGCTCGGCGCGGCCGGCGGCGTCGAGGCGATCTTCTCGGTGCTGGCGCTGCGCGACGACATCATCCCGCCGACCATCAACCTCGACGAGCCCGGCGAAGGCTGCGACCTGGACTACGTGCCCAACGTGGCGCGCCAGAAGCGGATCGACGTGGCGCTGTCCAACGGCTTCGGCTTCGGCGGCACCAACGGCACCCTGGTGTTCAGGCGGCTCTGAACGGGATCGACCGGCGATGACGGCCGCCGCGGACGGGCGAGCCGTCGCGCCCGGGGCTGGCGCCGCCTGGTAGCCGGCGCCGCCGGCCTTGGCGGAACGGTACCGGCTCGAGCTGTTTCCGCGTCCGCCCGCCATCCCACAGGCCTGCATGCTGCATTTCCTTCCGCTCCCTGCCGACACCGACCTGCTGGCGCTGCACCGGCAGGCACCGTCGCGCTATCCCCTGCTGCTGGAGTCCGTCGCTTCCGGCACCGTCCAGGGCCGCTGGGACCTGCTGCTGGCCGGCGACGGCAGTGGCCTGCGGCTGGATCCGGACGGCGTTACCCGCGACCTGGCGGGGCAGGCGTTGGCGGGCACGTTCCTGGAGGCGCTGGACGCGGCGTGGCGCCCGCTGCGCACCGTGGCCGAGGAGCCGCGCTGGCCCTTCCATGGCGGCTGGGCGCTGCTGATGGACTACGAGCTGGCCGCGCAGGTCGAGCCGGTGCTCGCGCTGCCCATGCGACCGGCCGGCCATCGGCCGCTGGCGCTCGCGTTGCGCTGCCCGGCCGCGATCCTGCGCGATCGCGCCAGCGGCGAATGCATCGCCGTGGCCGAGCCCGCGCATGCGGCGCTGCTCCCCGCGATCGCCGGCGACATCGCCGGCGCGCGCGCGCTGCCGCCGCTGCCGGGCTGGCAGCCGCCGGCGTCGATCGTGGAAGACGAACCCCGGCGCTTCCTCGAGGGCGTCGAGCGGATCCTCGATTACCTGCGCGCTGGCGACGTGTTCCAGGTGAACCTGTCGCGCGGCTGGCAGGCGCGCTTCGACGCGCCGCTGGACCCGGCTGCGCTCTACGCCCGCCTGCGGCAGGCCAACCCCGCCCCGTTCGCCGGGCTGTTCGCCGGCGACGGCTGGGCGGTGGCCAGTTCCTCGCCGGAGCGGCTGGTCTCGGTGCGCGGGCGCGTGGTCGAGACCCGGCCCATCGCCGGCACCCGTCCGCGCTTCGAGGGCGATGACGATGCGGCCCGGATCCGCGAACTGGTCGGCCATCCGAAGGAGCGCGCCGAGCACGTGATGCTGATCGACCTGGAACGCAACGACCTGGGCCGGGTCTGCGAACCGGGCAGTGTCCAGGTCGACGAACTGATGACGGTGGAGAGCTACGCCCACGTCCACCACATCGTCAGCAACGTGCGCGGGATCCTGCGCGAGGACGCCACGCCGGGCGAGGTGATCGCCGCGGTGTATCCCGGCGGGACCATCACCGGCTGCCCGAAGGTGCGCTGCATGCAGATCATCGCCGAGCTCGAGCGTACGCCGCGCGGCGCCTACACCGGTGCGATCGGCTGGCTCGGCCGCGACGGCGACCTCGACCTCAACATCCTCATCCGCAGCGCCGAGGTGCAGGGCAGGGATGCCGTGTTCCGCACCGGGGCAGGCATCGTCGCCGACTCGATACCTGCGCGCGAGCTCGACGAGACCCGGGCCAAGGCGCGCGGCCTGCTGCGGGCGCTGGACCCGTCGGCATGAGCGCCTGCGAGCCCGCCGCGCCGGCGCGGTATGCTGGACGGCAACACGATCGACGAGGTGGACGTGGCTGGCGGACGTAGACGCGCACTGCGCTGGGGCCTGGGTTTGCTGTGCCTGCTGCTGCTCGCCGTGGCCGCGGCGGCCGGGTGGGGCTGGATGCACTACCAGCGCTTCGCCGACGCACCGGTCGCCAGCGCCGGCACCGCCGACAGCGTGCGGATCGAGCGTGGCGACGGATTCACCACGGTGCTCGCCCGCCTGCGTGAGGCGGGCGTCGATGCCGGCCGGGACCTGGAATGGCGCCTGCTGGCACGGCAGATGGACGCCGCAGGCCGGCTCAAGGTCGGCGAGTACGCGCTGACGCCGGAGCTGACCCCGCGCGAACTGCTGCAGCGCATGCGCGATGGCCGCGTCCTCCAGTACCGGGTGACCCTGGTCGAAGGCTGGAACTTCCGCCAGCTGCGCGCCGCCCTTGCCGCCGCGCAGCCGCTGCGGCACGAGACCGGCGACATGGACGACGCGGCGCTGATGGCCGCGCTCGGACATCCCGGCCAGCATCCGGAAGGCCGCTTCCTGCCGGAGACCTACCTGTACCAGCGCGGCGACAGCGACCTGGACATCCTGCGCCGCGCGCACGCGGCGATGGAACAGGCACTGGCGCAGGCCTGGGAGTCGCGCGCGCCTGACGTGCCCCTGAAGTCCGCCGAAGAGGCGCTGGTGCTGGCCTCGATCGTGGAGAAGGAGACCGGCCAGGCGCAGGAGCGCCCGCAGATCGCCGGCGTGTTCTCGCGGCGGTTGCAGAAGGGCATGCTGCTGCAGACCGACCCGACCGTGATCTACGGCATGGGCAGCACCTACGCGGGCAACATCCGCAAGCGCGACCTCACCACCGACACGCCCTACAACACCTACACCCGGCCGGGCCTGCCGCCCACGCCGATCGCCATGCCCGGCCGCGCCGCGCTGCAGGCGGCGGTCGATCCGGCGCCGGGCGACGCGTTGTACTTCGTCTCGCGCAACGACGGCAGCCACGTCTTCTCGGCCACCTACGCCGAACACAATGCCGCGGTCGACTGCTACCAGCGGCGGCGCTGTCCGCCTGACAAGGCGGACAACAAGGCGCCATCGCCTGACAAGGCGGACAACAAGGCGCAATCGCCTGGCAAGGCGGGCAACAACGCGCCATCGCCTGGCGAGGCGGGCAACGACGGGAGCGCGGCGCCGCCTGGCAAGGCCGGCAACGACACGGGTGCGGCCGCACCGGAAAGTGCCGGTCCGGCGCCGAAGGCCGATGCCGGCAAGCGCGACGTGCCGGCGTCCACGGAGTCGCCATGACCGAGGCGATCCTGACCCACCCGCGCTTCATCAGCCTCGAAGGCGGGGAGGGCGCGGGCAAGAGTACCGCGATCGCCTCGATCCGCGACGTCCTGTTGCAGCGGGGCCATGAAGTCGTGCTGACCCGAGAGCCCGGCGGCACGCCGCTGGCGGAGAAGATCCGCGCGCTGATGCTCGACAACCGGCAGTCGCTGCGCGGCGAGGGCGACGAGGACGAGCCGCTGTGCGCCGAGGCCGAACTGCTGCTGGCATTCGCCGCGCGCGCCCAGCACGTGCGCCAGGTGGTGCGGCCGGCGCTGCAGCGCGGCGCGTTCGTGGTCAGCGACCGCTTCACCGATTCCAGCTACGCCTACCAGGGCGATGGCCGCGGCCTGGACCCCGCCTGGATCGCGGCGCTGGAGCGGCGTGCGGTCGGCCTGCGTCCGGGGCTGACGCTGCTGCTGGACCTGGACGTGCGCGAGGGGCGCGCGCGCACCAGTGGCCGCGACCTATGGCCGGACCGGATCGAGAGCGAGCAGGACGACTTCTTCGAGCGCGTGCGTGCCGGGTTCCGCCGCCGCGCCGCCGCCGAGCCGGAGCGTTTCCGGGTGATCGACGCGGCGCTGCCGCCGCGCGAGGTGGGCCTGGCGGTCGCAGCGGCGGTTGAGCAATGGCTGGAGTCGCCGCCGCGGTGAGCACGTCGATGGCCCCCTGGCAGCAGCGCGCCCATGACCAGGCCCTGGCGTCGCTGGCCGCCGGCCGCCTGGGCCACGCGCTGCTGCTGTGCGGCCCGGCCGGCCTGGGCAAGCGCGCGGTTGCCGACCGCCTCGCCGCGCACATCCTGTCCGCCGGCGGAGACGCCAGTGCGCAGGCCCGCACCCGGGCGCTGATCGCCGCAGGCACGCATCCGGACCTGCACGTGGTGTCGTTCGTGCCCAACAAGGAAGGCACGCGGCTACGCACCGAGATCGTGATCGACCAGATCCGCGAACTTGGCCAGCAACTGGCGCTGACGCCCCAGTACGGGGTCGCCCAGGTCGCCGTGGTCGAGCCCGCCGACGCACTCAACACCGCGGCCTGCAACGCGCTGCTCAAGACGCTCGAGGAGCCGGCGCCGGCCCGCTACCTGTGGCTGGTCAGCGCGCGCCCGGCGCGACTGCCGGCAACCATCCGCAGCCGCTGCCAGCGCCTGGAGTTCCGCCTGCCGCCACGCGACGAGGCGCTGGCCTGGCTGTGCGAACAGGGGCATGACGCCCAGGCCGCCGCCGAGGCGCTGGACGCCGCTGGTGGCCATCCGGGCCTGGCCGCCGAGTGGCTTGGGGGCGACGGCCTGGCGCTGCGGCGCGGGATCGCCGCGGACCTGGCCGCGGTGGAGGCCGGGCGCGCCGACCCGCTGGAGACCGCGCTGCGCTGGAGCGCCGACGAACTCGCGGTCGAGCGCCTCCGGCATGCCGCCGAGCACGTGCTGGAGCGGGCCCGGAGCCCGGCCGGCTTGACCGATCCGGACCGATTGAACAAGCTGGCGGCCTGGTTCGACGACGCCAACCGTGCCCGCGAACTGCTGCGCAGCACGGTACGCGCCGACCTGGTGATGGCTGACCTGCTGCTGGCCTGGCGCGACGCGTCGCGCCAGCAGGCGGGCAAAGGGGACAATCGATGAGTGCTGCAAGTGGGCGCCAGGGCATCCTGTCGCTGGCGGTGAAGGACAAGGCCGCGCTGTACAACGCCTACATGCCCTACATCCGGCATGGCGGCATCTTCGTGCCCACGCCCAAGCGCTACTTCCTCGGCGACGAGGTGTTCCTGCTGCTGACCCTGCCCGACTCCAGCGACCGCCTGCCGATCGCCGGCAAGGTGGTCTGGGTGACGCCTGCCGGCGCCCAGGGCAACCGCACCGCCGGCATCGGCGTGCAGTTCCCCGAAGGCGCCGAGGGCGAGGCGGTCAAGAACCGGATCGAGACCCTGCTGGCCGGCACGCTCAACGCCGACAAGCCGACCCAGACGATGTGAACGCCGCCGCGCGCCGGCGTGCCCCCGACGGAACATAGCGGGAGAGTGCGATGCGACCCATGTTGCGCTTGGCCGTGGTCCTGCTCGCGGCGGCCGCCGGCGCGTCCCCTGCCCACGCGGATGAAACCGGTGCATCGCCGGGCGTGGTGCGGCTGGAAAGCCCGAAGCTGCAGATGGAGATATCGCCGCGCCTGGGCGGACGCGTGCTGCACTTCTCGCTGCCCGGGGCCCCGAACCTGCTGCGCATCGGCGAAGCGGTGACGTCGCAACCGGATCCGAAGGTGAGCGCCGCTGGCGAGAACATCCCCTACCTGGGGCACGAGGTCTGGGCCGGTCCGCAGGCCGGCTGGTGGCTGGACCAGGCGCTCAATCCGGCACGGCGCAAGGCCGCCGCGCAATGGCCGCCGGATCCGTGGCTGGCGCATGCGCCGGCGAAGGTGATCGCGCACGAGGACACCCGGCTGGTGCTGGAAGGCGCCGCCAGCCCGGTCAGTGGCGTGCGCCTGCAGCAGTCCTTCTCGATCGCGCCGGACCGCCCCGATACCGCGGAGCTGGCGGTGGAGATGCGCAACGTGCGCAAGCAGCCGGTGTCGCGCGATATCTGGTTCAACACCCGGGTGCACCCGGAAACGCGGGTGTTCGTGCCGGTCGCCGCCGATGGCGAAGGGGTGCGGGTACGCTCGGATACCGGCGACGGCTTCGACGGCCTGGTCAGCAGCGCCGCCGACGGCCTGTTCTCGCTGGAGCTGCTGCCGCCCTCGGATGGCCGCCAGGGTCGGCGCGGCAAGGTCTTCATCCAGCCGCGCGCCGGCTGGATCGCCGGGTTCAATGCCGGCCAGGCCTTCCTGATCCATTTCGAGCTCGAGCCGCTGGCGCGGATCCATCCGGACCAGGGCCAGGTCGAGCTCTACCTGGACTGGCGCCCGGGCATGGCCGACACCGGCGTGCTCGAGCTGGAAGTGCACGCTCCGTACGCGACCCTGGCGCCCGGGGAGTCGACCACCGCGCATGAGTGGTGGGTGGTGCGTCGCTACGACGGCCCCGACCGGCGCGACGCGCAGGTCGCCTTCCTGCAGCGGATGCTGGCCGAGGCCGGCGTCGAGTAGAGCGGGGCTTGCCCCGCTGCCCCGGCACGGGCATCCAAAACTGCAGCGGGGCAAGCCCCGCTCTACGCGGAACGTCGGCTACTCCACCGGTTGCCGCAGCAGCGGATTGTCCCAGCCGGGACGCGGCGCGAAGCGGTCGCCGTGGCGTGCCTGCAGTGCCTTGAGCCGCTCGACCAGCGCCTCGGCGCCGGTGGCGCGGATGTGCTGGATCGGGCCGCCACGGAACGGCGCGAAACCGGTGCCGAAGATCACCCCGGCATCGAGCAGGTCGGCATCGGCGACCACGCCATCGTGCAGGCATGCCACCGCCTCGTTGAGCAACGGCAGGATCAGGCGGTCCTCCAGGTCCGACGGTGCCTGGTAGCCGGCAGGCGCTTCGGGCTTCACCGGCTTGCTGCCCTTCTCGTTCTGCTCCCACTTGTAGAGGCCCTGGCCGTCCTTCTTGCCGCGCTTGCCCGGCTCGACCGAAGCCAGCGCCGCAGGCACCTGCAGGCCGAGGAACGGCGACAGCTCCGCGCCCACGCCCTGGGCCACGTCCAGGCCGACGGTGTCGATCAGTTCGATCGGGCCCATCGGCATGCCGAACTTCACCGCGGTCCTGTCGATCACCACGCCGGGGATGCCCTCGGCATAGGCGGTGGCCGCCTCGAGCATGTACGGGAACAGCACGCGGTTGACCAGGAACCCCGGCGTGCCGGCGACCGGCACCGGGAACTTGTCCAGCGCCTTGCAGAACGCGGCCAGGCGCTTGACCACCGCCGGATCGAGGCGGTCGTGCTGGACGATCTCCACCAGCGGCATCTGCGCCACCGGGTTGAAGTAGTGCAGGCCGGCGAAGCGGTCCGGGCGGGCGATGTGCTCGCGCAGTTCGTCCAGCGGGATCGAGGAGGTGTTGCTGGTGAGCAGCGCGTCGTCCTTCATCCGCGGCTCGAGCACCTGGTACAGGTCGCGCTTGGCTTCCGGGTTCTCGATGATCGCCTCGATCACCAGGTCGGCCTCGGCCACGCCGGCGCCGGCCAGGTCGCCCTTCAGGCGCGCGGCCACGGCCGGGCGCCTGGCCTCGTCCTTCACCCGCTTGGCGAACAGTTCCTGCGCGCGATCAAGCGCGCCGTCGATGAACCGCTGCTCGCGGTCCTGCAGGGTGACCTCGAAGCCCTTGTAGGCCGACCAGGCGGCGATGTCGCCACCCATCACCCCGGCGCCGACCACGTGCACGTGGCGGATGCCATGGTCTTTTCCGCCCAGGCCCTTGAGCCGCTCGGTCAGGAAGAAGATGCGGATCAGGTTGCGCGCGGTCGGCGTGCCGGCCAGCTTCACCACCGCCTTGCGTTCGGCATCGAGCCGGGCCTGGATGCCGCTGCCGCCGGCGCGCTCCCACACGCCGATCAGCGCGTAAGGCGCCGGATACTGGTCCTTCTTGGCCTTGCGCGCGACCTGCTTGGCCATCTGCGGGGCAAGGATCTTCCGCGCCAGCCAGCTGTTGGTCGCCCAGCCCATGAAGCGCTGCTTGAACGGCCGTTGCGTGCCTTTCAGCGCCAGCGCCGCCGCCGAGTCCTCCAGCAGCGCCGGTTCGACGACCTTGTCGACCAGGCCGATGCCGCGCGCGGCCGCGGCAGACAGCGTGCGGCCGGTCAGCATCATGTCCATCGCCGCCGGCGCACCGACCAGGCGCGGCAGGCGGGCGCTGCCGCCCCAGCCGGGAAAGATGCCCAGCTTGACCTCGGGCAGCCCGATCCGGGTGGACGGATCATTGCTCGCCACCCGGTAGTCGCACGCCAGCGACAGCTCGGTGCCGCCGCCCATGCAGAAGCCGTGGATCGCCGCCACCGTCGGGCAGGGCAGCTCGGCGACCTTCTGGAACACGACCTGGCCACGGCGGATGGCGTCGTTGACCGTGCCCTTGCGGTCGAAGTCCTGGAACTCCTTCAGGTCGGCACCGGCGATGAAGCCGGAGGGCTTGGCCGAGCGGAACACCACGCCCTGGGGCGGGTCGATCGCCAGCCGCTCGAGGATGTCGCCCAGTTCGATCAGCACGTCCTGCGAGAGCGCATTGACCGGCGCGTCCTGCCGGTCCAGCGACAGCACCACCACGCCGTCGTCGCGCTGCGCGGCTTGCCAGTGGCTGAATCGCAGTCCATCGAAGCCTGGGAGCATGGCCTGACCATCCGGTTGTGTATGGAGTAGGCCGCTATCATCCCGAGGTTGTTTCGGCGGCGTCAAATCCCGATCCCGGGATCCGGCCCATCGCGGACGGCGGCGTGCCCGACCATACTGGGCGCGCGGTTAAGGTCACGCATGAAGCGCCTGCGGGTGGCGCGGCGCGGCGCGCGGACGGGCACGACGCCCCCGTCCGGCCCATCCGGACAGCGGCTTCCGCCGGCCGCTGAACTTTTTCCGGCCACGGCGGTCACAAGGCCCGGAACGCCGGGACGACAGGAGTGTGGCCCGGCATGGCCGAAGGAACGCCGAAGGATCCGACCCAGGAGCTGGACCTCGAACTGGTCCGCCGCGTGCAGCGTGGCGACAGCGCCGCATTCGACCTGCTGGTGCGCAAGTACCAGCACCGGATCACCGGGCTGATCGGCCGCTACATCGCGGACTGGAGCGAATGCCAGGACGTGGCCCAGGAGACCTTCATGCGCGCCTACCGCGCGCTGGGGAATTTCCGCGGCGACGCCCAGTTCTATACCTGGTTGCACCGCATTGCCGTGAACACCGCCAAGAACCACCTGGTCGCCCACAACCGCCGTCCGCCCACGGACGACATCGACGCCAGCGACGCCGAGCAGTACGAGACCGGCGCGCGCCTGCGCGACAACGACACGCCCGAGCGCGAAGCCATGCGCGAGGAGCTGGAGCGGACCGTGATGAAGGCGGTGGACGCGCTGCCGGAGGAACTGCGGACCGCCATCACCCTGCGCGAGGTGGAGGGCCTGAGCTACGACGAGATCGCGCAGAAGATGGATTGCCCGATCGGAACGGTGCGCTCGCGCATCTTCCGGGCGCGCGAGGCCATCGACCTCGAACTTCGACCGTTGCTTGATGTCCAAAGTGCTACCCGCGAGCGAAACCGCCCATGAGCCAAGATCCACGCCCCGCCATCGACAAGCTTGAACTCCACGCCCGCCAGCAGCTGTCGGCGCTGGTCGATGGCGAGCTCTCGCCCGACGAGGCGCGCTTCCTGCTGCGCCGGCTGGAGCACGACAGCGAGCTGTCCGGCAGCTTCGAGCGCTGGCAGCTGTGCGGCGACGTCCTGCGCGGGCGGGTCGCCCGCGCCGCCGCCCCGGACCTGGGCGCACGGGTGGCCGCGGCGATCGCGGCCTCCCCCGATGCGTCCGTGCAGGCTGCCGCCGGTGGCGGTCGTCGGTTCGCCATCGCCCGCTGGGGCGGTGGCGCGGCGCTGGCGGCCTCGGTCGCGGCGGTGGCGATGCTGGTCGGGCGTCCCGGTGCGCCCGAACAGGCGCCGGTCGCCGCGCCCGCGTTGGCGGTGCAGGCCCTGCCTTCCACCGAAGCGGTGCTGGCGGAGGTCGCGCCGGCACGCAGCCCGGTCGTTGCCGACCCGGTGCCATCGACGCCGCGTCCGGCCGTGACGCCGCGCGTGCAGCGTGAACCGGTGGGGCCGATGGTCGCCGCCGTGGCCGAGGCGCGGCCGAACCGCCCGGCACAGTCGACCGGGGCGGCACCAGTGCCGGAAATCCAGGCGGCACCGGATGCGGTAGCCGCCGCACCGCTGCTGCCCAGCGATCCGTTCGCGTCTTCCGCACCGCTGCAGGCCCGGCCGTGGCCGCGCGCGGCGATGCCCGGGGCCAGCTCGGGCTATACCGCCAGCTTCGAGGAATCCGGTTCGGCGCGCGCGTTCTATCCATTCGAGCCGAGCCTGCCGGCGCCACCGGCCGCGCCCGAAGCCATCGATCCGGACGCCCTGCCGGCACCGCCGGATGAAGGCGGCGGGCGCTGAGCGGCCCGACTGCCCGGGCCGGTGCCCGCCGCGCGAGCGTCGCGCCTGCTGTTCACCCTGTTTCCGCGTTACGCGGCCCGGATGACCGTGGCCGAACTTCCACTGCCCTGAAGGCCTGATCCCGATGAATTCCCGTGTCCGTCCCAGTCTCCTTGCCGCCCTGGTGCTGACCGCGCCGCTGGCCGCCTGCGCCCGCGCGCCCGAGGCCAGCCCGTCGCCCGTGGCCCAGGCCGCGCCGGCCGCCACGCCTGCGGCGCCGTCCGCGCCGCTGGTCACCGGCCTGCCCGATTTCACCCGCCTGGTCGAGCAGGTCGGCCCGGCGGTGGTGAACATCGAGGCGCGGGTTCCGGCCCGCTATGCCGGTCGCGGCGGCATGCCCGGCGACGAGGAGCTGCCGGAAATCTTCCGCCGCTTCTTCGGTCCGGATTTCCCCGGCATGCCCGGCCAGCCTGGCCGTCCGGGACCGGACGCGCCTTCGGGCCGCTCGGTCGGTTCGGGCTTCATCATTTCCAACGACGGCTACATCCTGACCAACCACCACGTGGTCGACGGCGCCGACAGCATCACCGTGCGCCTGTCCGACCGCCGCGAATTCACCGCCAAGCTGGTCGGCAGCGACGAGACCTACGACGTGGCCCTGCTCAAGGTCGAGGGCAAGGGCCTGCCGACCCTGCGCCAGGGCCGCTCCGGCGCGATCAAGCCGGGCCAGTGGGTGGTGGCGATCGGTTCGCCGCTGGGCCTGGACCAGTCGGTGACTGCCGGCATCGTCAGCGCGATCGGCCGCACCGGCGGCCCGGGCCAGCAATACGTGCCCTTCATCCAGACCGACGTGGCGATCAACCGCGGCAATTCCGGCGGCCCGCTGCTCAACACCTCCGGCGAGGTGGTCGGGATCAACTCGCAGATCCTGAGCAACTCCGGCGGCTACATGGGCGTGAGCTTCGCCATCCCGATGGACCTGGCGATGGGCGCGGTCGACCAGATCAAGAAGAACGGCAAGGTCAGCCGCGGCATGCTCGGCGTGCAGATCCAGGGCATCCAGTCCGGGCAGGCGCGGGCGATGGGCCTGGCCAGCAACGACGGCGCGCTGGTCAACAGCGTCGAGCCGGGCAGCGCGGCGGAGAAGGGCGGGATCGAGGTCGGCGACGTGATCGTCTCGGTCAACGGCCGTCCGGTCGCCACCAGTTCCGACCTGCCGCCGATGGTCGGCATGCTGCCGCCGGGCACCCGGGCCAAGGTCGGCGTGGTCCGCGACGGCAAGCCGCGCGAGCTGACCGTCACCCTGGGCGAGCTGCCCAGCGACGCGCAGCGCGTGGCGAGCGTGGCCGACGGCGGCGACGCGACGCCGGGCACGGCCTCGGCGGTGTCGCAGCTGGGCCTGCGCGTGGCCGAACTGGACGCGCGGTCGCGCGACCAGCTGGGCCTGGAGGCGGGCGAGGGCGTGCGCATCACCGCGGTGGACAGCGCCGAGGCGCGCGAGGCCGGGCTGCAGCCGGGCATGGCGATCCTGCGGGTCGGCCGCACCCCGGTCGGCAGCGTCGCCGAACTGGAGCGGCAGCTGCGCGGGGTCGGTGCCGGCGATGCGGTGATGCTGCTGGTCCGCAGCCCCTCGGGCCAGACCAGCTTCGTCGCCCTGACCGTCGCCTCCTGAGGCATCGCGATGGCGGTCGGGGCGCCCGTGGCGGCGCCTCCACCGCCGTGGCGCGCCCGGCGGCAGGCAGGCCGGGCCTGCAACCGGCCCCGGCGTGCGATAATCCGCCGTTATCCGACGACGGCCGAGACCGCCGCTCCCCCATGTCTTCCGATTCGATGCGGTTCATCCGCAATTTTTCCATCATCGCCCATGTCGACCACGGCAAGTCGACCTTGGCCGACCGCATCATCCAGCTGTGCGGTGGCCTCGAGGCGCGCGAGATGGAAGCCCAGGTGCTCGATTCAAACCCGATCGAGCGCGAACGCGGCATCACCATCAAGGCCCAATCCGTCTCGCTGCCGTACAAGGCCAAGGACGGCAACACCTATTTCCTGAACTTCATCGACACGCCCGGGCACGTCGACTTCTCCTACGAGGTCAGCCGCTCGCTGGCCGCGTGCGAAGGCGCGCTGCTGGTGGTCGACGCCGCCCAGGGCGTGGAGGCGCAATCGGTCGCCAACTGCTACACCGCGGTGGAGCAGGGGCTGGAAGTGGTGCCGGTGCTGAACAAGATCGACCTGCCTACCGCCGACATCGAAAAGGCCAAGGCCGAGATCGAGGCGGTGATCGGCATCGACGCCGACGACGCGGTCGCGGTCAGCGCCAAGACCGGCCTGAACGTGGACCAGGTGCTGGAGGCCATCGTCCACCGCATCCCGCCACCGGTGCCGCGCGACACCGACAAGCTGCAGGCGCTGATCATCGACTCCTGGTTCGACAACTACCTGGGCGTGGTCTCGCTGGTGCGCGTGATGCAGGGCGAGATCAAGGCCAAGAGCAAGATCCTGGTGATGTCGACCGGGCGCACGCACGAGGTCGACAAGGTCGGCGTGTTCACCCCCAAGCGCAAGGAGCTTGCCGCGCTTCGCGCCGGCGAGGTCGGCTGGATCACCGCTTCGATCAAGGACGTGCACGGCGCCCCGGTCGGCGACACCCTGACCCTGGCTGGCGACCCGGCGCCGAAGCCGCTGCCCGGCTTCCAGGAGATGCAGCCGCGCGTGTTCGCCGGCCTGTTCCCGGTCAACGCCGAGGACTACCCCGACCTGCGCGAGGCGCTGGAGAAGCTGCGCCTGAACGATGCGGCGCTGCGCTTCGAGCCGGAGAGCTCGGAGGCGATGGGCTTCGGCTTCCGCTGCGGCTTCCTCGGCATGCTGCACATGGAGATCGTGCAGGAGCGCCTGGAGCGCGAATACGACCTGGACCTGATCAGCACCGCGCCGACCGTGGTCTACGAAGTGCTGAAGACCGACGGCACGGTGATGCCGCTGGACAACCCGGCCAAGCTGCCGCAGGCCAACCTGATCGACGAGGTCCGCGAGCCGATCATCCGCGCCAACATCCTCACGCCCGAAGCCTACATCGGCGCGATCATCAAACTGTGCGAGGACAAGCGCGGCGTGCAGGTGGGGATCACCTACATGGCCAGCCAGGTGCAGATCAGCTACGAGCTGCCGATGGCCGAGGTGGTGCTCGACTTCTTCGACAAGCTCAAGTCGGTCAGCCGCGGCTACGCCTCGCTGGACTACCACTTCCTGCGCTTCGAGGCCGGCCCGTTCGTTCGCGTGGACACGCTGATCAACGGCGACCGCGTCGACGCGCTGTCGATCATCGTGCACCGCACCCACGCCGACCGGCGGGGCCGCGAGCTGACCGAGAAGATGAAGGAGCTGATCCCGCGCCAGCAGTTCGACGTGGCCATCCAGGCGGCGATCGGTTCGCAGGTCATCGCGCGCACCACGGTCAAGGCGCTGCGCAAGAACGTGCTGGCCAAGTGCTACGGCGGCGACATCTCGCGCAAGAAGAAGCTGCTGGAGAAGCAGAAGGAAGGCAAGAAGCGGATGAAGCAGGTCGGGCGGGTGGAGATCCCGCAGGAGGCTTTCCTCGCCGTGCTGCAGGTGGACAGCAAGTGAGTCCGGCGCGGGCGCCGTCCCGCGCGCAGCCGCCGCTTCCGTCGCTGGTCGTTACCGTGTTCCCGTTCCCGTCGCCAAGGACTACGAATGAAATGGTTTGAGCTCGGCCTGGTCGTGCTGACCTTCGCCACCGGCCTGATCTGGCTGCTGGACCGCCTGTTCTTCGCCAGGCGCCGTGCCGAGAGGGACGGCCTGCTGGCCGAGGAGCCGATGGTCGTCGACTACTCGCGCGCCTTCTTCCCCGTACTGGCGGTGGTGCTGGTGCTGCGCAGCTTCGTCGCCGAGCCGTACAAGATCCCGTCCAGCTCGATGATGCCCAACCTGCTGATCGGCGACTTCATCCTGGTCAACAAGTTCGCCTACGGCCTGCGCCTGCCGGTGAACAACCACAAGTTCGTCGCCTTGGGCGAGCCGGTGCGGGGCGACGTGGTCGTGTTCAAGCCGCCCCATGCGCCGGACCAGAACTGGATCAAGCGCGTGGTCGGCCTGCCGGGCGACCGGATCGGCTTCCACGGCGACACCCTGTACATCAACGGCGAGGCGGTGCAGTACGAGAAGCTGGGCGAGTTCATCGGCCAGGGCCGTGGCGCGGAGATGACCGGCGCTTCCCTGCTGCTGGAGAAGCTGCCCGGGCGCGAGCACAAGGTGCTGGAGTGGCTGGACCGGGCCAACCCGGCCGGCCAGGGCGAGTGGACGGTCCCGGCCGGCCACTATTTCGTAATGGGCGACAATCGTGATAATAGCGAGGACAGCCGGTTCTGGGCCCAGACCCACTTCCTGCCCGAGGAGAACCTGCGGGGCAGGGCGTTCCTGATCTGGCTGAACTGCGAGGGGTGGTTCTGCAGGGGGAGTTTCGATCCTTCGCGGATCGGGACGCCGATCAAGTAACGCGGAGCGGGATTGGCATACAACTGCCATCCGTCCGTGCATCCGGATTCAAGCAGCCGAATTCAAGGGGAATGGCAATGAAGCGCAAGCAAGGCGGTCTGAGCCTGTTGGGGTTCCTGGTGGTGCTGGCGGTGGTGGGCTTCGCCGCCTACGTCGGCATGAAGCTGTTCCCGATGTACCAGGAGTACTACTCGGTACGTTCGGCGATGAAGGGCCTGGCCAACGAGCCGGGCGTGGCCGACATGGACCCGGCCAAGGTCCAGGACCTGTTCTTCCGCCGCCTGTACATCAACTACTCCGAGAACGTGAAGCCGCAGAACGTGAAGTTCGAGCGCACCGAGGGCGGCTGGAAGATGCGGGTGAACTACGAGGTCCGCCGGCCGCTGGTCGGCAACCTGGACGTGGTCGGCCGCTTCGACAGCACCCAGGAACTCACCCGGCGTGGTGGTGGGGACTGACCGCACGGTATTGCGCGACCGGATCGGCCATGGCTTCGCCGATCCGTCGCTGCTGGCGCAGGCGCTGACCCATCGCAGCGCCGGCACGCCGCACAACGAGCGGCTGGAATTCCTCGGCGACGGGGTGGTCAACCTGCTCGCCGCCGAGGCCCTGTACCAGCGCTGGCCGGGGGCCGATGAAGGCGTGTTGACCCGCGCCCGGGCCGAACTGGTGCGCGAGGCTTCGCTGGCTGCCATCGCCCGCCGCCTCGAGCTCGGCGAGCGCCTGACCCTGGGCCCGGGCGAGCTCAAGTCCGGGGGCTTCCGGCGCGATTCGATCCTGGCCGACGCGCTCGAGGCGGTGGTCGCGGCGATCTACCTGGACGCCGGGTACGAAGCCTGCCGGCGCGTGGTGGTGCCGTGGTTCGAGCCGGCACTGGCCGCGCTGCCGGTCGGCAAGCCCGAAAAGGACGCCAAGACCCGGTTGCAGGAATGGCTGCAGGCGCGGCAGAAGCCCTTGCCGGCGTATGAAC
This sequence comes from Pseudoxanthomonas sp. Soil82, assembly GCF_040446535.1. Classification (NCBI taxonomy): domain Bacteria; kingdom Pseudomonadati; phylum Pseudomonadota; class Gammaproteobacteria; order Lysobacterales; family Lysobacteraceae; genus Pseudoxanthomonas; species Pseudoxanthomonas sp. Soil82. Next base: position 399,220 of record NZ_JBEAAK010000002.1, on the reverse strand, counting down.
TGGTCTCCGAGAGCGGCGAGGACCATGCCAAGGTCTTCCTCTCACGGTGTACCCTGAGCGAGCCCGCGGTCATCGCCGAGGGACAGGGCACCTCGCGCCGGCTGGCCGAACAGGCGGCGGCGGCGGCGGTGCTGGAACGGCTGGAGCCTTCGCCCCGGCAGCCATAAGCGGTCACCACGTGAATTCCGAACCCATCCAAGATTCCCACCGCTGCGGCAGCGTCGCGGTGATCGGCCGGCCCAACGTCGGCAAGTCCACCCTGGTCAACGCGCTGGTCGGGGCCAAGGTCAGCATCGTTTCCAACCGTCCGCAGACGACCCGGCACCGGCTGCTGGGCATCGCCACGGTCGAGGGCGGCCAGTTGCTGCTGGTCGACACGCCGGGGCTGCACCGTGGCGAGGGCCGGTTCAAGGCGTCGGCGATGAGCCGGGTGATGAACCGGGCTGCGCGCGGCGCGGTCGAGGACGTCGACGCGGCGCTGATGGTGGTCGAGGCCGGGCGCTGGGACGAGGAGGACACCCTGGTGTTCAACGTCCTGCGCGACGGCGGCATCCCGGTGGTGCTGGCGGTGAACAAGGTCGACCGGCTCAAGGACAAGAGCGCGTTGCTGCCGTTCCTGGCCCAGGTCAGCGAGGGCCGCGACTTCGCCGCGATCCACCCGGTCTCGGCGCTCAAGCGCAAGGGACTGGAGGCGCTGGTCGGCGACCTGCTCAAGCTGGTCCCCGAGGCACCGCCGGTGTACGCGGACGACGAGATCACCGACCGCAGCCAGCGCTTCCTGGCCGGCGAGCTGGTCCGCGAGCAGCTGATGCGCCAGCTCGGCGACGAGCTGCCGTACGCGACCACGGTGGAGATCGAGCGCTTCGCCGAGGACGGCGAGCTGCTGCGGATCGGCGCGGTGGTGTGGGTCGAGCGCGAAGGCCAGAAGCCGATCGTGATTGGCAAGGGCGGCACGCGCCTGCGCGAGATCGGCAGCAAGGCGCGCCAGCACATGGAGCGCCTGTTCGGCCGCAAGGTGTTCCTGGAGACCTGGGTCCGCGTGCGTGAAGGCTGGTCCGACGACGAAGCCGCGCTGAAGGCCTTCGGCTACGGCGACAACTGAGGCGCGGCGCGCCTCACCGGAGCCCGGATGCGGATCGAAGGCGAGACCGGCTTCGTCCTGCACGCGCGGCCCTGGCGCGAGACCAGCCTGCTGGTGGAAGTGCTGGGCGACGGCCACGGCCGCATCGGCCTGGTCGCGCGTGGCGTGCATTCGCCCAGGCGTCAGGTGCTGCGCGCCGCATTGCAGCCGCTGCAGCACATCCGCTTCGATGCCGTGCTCGCCGGCGAACTGGCGCAGCTGCGCGCGGCCGAGTCGCTGGACGCCGCGCCCGTGCTGGCCGGCGACGCGCTGCTGGCCGCCTTCTACCTCAACGAGCTGGTGCTGCGCCTGGCGCCGCGGCAGGACCCGCTGCCCGGCCTGAGTGCCGCCTACGCGCGCACCCGCGAGCGTCTGCGCGGCGGCGAACCGCTGGCATGGACGTTGCGCCGCTTCGAGCGCGACCTGCTCGATGCGCTCGGCGTGGGCTTCGAACTGCATTGCGATGGCGACGGCGAGGCGATCGATCCGGCCGCGCGCTACCGGCTGGACCCCGAGCACGGCCCGAGGCGCCTGCTCACCGATCGCGGGCAGGGCGAGCGCAGCGCGGCCGCGACCGGACGTGCGCTGCTGGCGCTGGGGCTGGACGAACGGCCGGAAGCCGCCGACCTGGCCAGCCTGCGCCTGCCCTTGCGGTCGGTGCTCGCGCACCATCTCGGGCCGCGGGGGTTGAAGTCGTGGGAGATGGCGGCGGCGCTCGGCAGGCTGGCGCCCGCGCGCTGACTCGCCGGGTCGGGCTTGCCCGCGACGCGACACCTTCGGCACAGACGATGCCGTCGCGCGCCCGGCGCCGGTGTCGCCGGCGATGGCTTCCGCACAGGGCGCGGCATGCGCAGGTTGTGCGGCGGGCGTCAGTCCCGGACAGGCCCGACGCGCCGCGCGCCGCAACCGCGTCGACGGATAGAATCCGCGCATGCCTGCGACTCCTGAAGTACGCCACTGCCGCGGTGCGGACATCGCGCCGTGGCTGGACGACGTGGCCCGTCTGCGCCTCGCGGTGTTCCGCGACTGGCCCTATCTCTACGAGGGCGATGTCGCCTACGAGCGCGACTACCTGGCGGCCTACGCGCATTCGCCCGACAGCGTGTTCGTGCTGGCGCTGGACGCAGGTCGCGTGGTCGGCGCGTCCACCGGCCTGCCGCTGGCCGACGATGGCGAGGCGTTCTCGGCACCGTTCCGCGCAGCAGGCATGCCGGTGGAGCAGGTGTTCTACTTCGGCGAATCGGTGCTGCTGCCGGCCTATCGCGGACGCGGCCTCGGCCACGCGTTCTTCGACCGGCGCGAGGCGCATGCGCGCGCGCTGGGGCGGTTCCGCTGGACCGCGTTCTGCGCGGTCGACCGCGTGGACGACGACCCGCGGCGGCCCGCGGGCCACCGTGGCAACGACGCGTTCTGGCGCAAGCGCGGCTACGTCCGGCAGCCGGGCATGGCGATGCGCCTGGCCTGGAACGAAGCCGGGCGCGGCGAGGTCGAGAACGCGCTCACGGTCTGGCTGCGCGACTGGAAGGAGGAAGCGGCATGAAAGTCGCGGCATGCAAGTATCCGGTCGGACGCCCCGCCGACTTCGCTGAGTTCGCGGACAAGCAGCGGCGCCTGCTCGGCGAGGCGGCCAGCCTCGGAGCGCGGGTCGCCGTGTTGCCGGAGTACCTGTCGCTGGAGCTGGCGGCGCTGTTCCCGCCGGCGGTCCATGGCGACCTTCGGGCCTCGCTGGCCGCCATCCAGTCCCTGCGCGGTGACTGGCTCGAGCTGTTCGCCGGCATCGCGCGCGACACCGGCATGTACGTGGTCGCCGGAAGCTTCCTGCTCGCGCAGGCCGGGGGACGCTATCGCAACCGCAGCGACCTGTTCGCGCCCGGGGGCGGCCACCTGTGGCAGGACAAGCTGCAGTTGACCGGCTTCGAGAAGGCGGTCGGCGTGATCGAGGGCGGTGGCGCGCTGAAAGTGGCGGAGATCGATGGCGTCCGCTGCGGGATCTCCGTCTGCTACGACAGCGAGTTCCCGCTGCCGGTGCGCGCGCAGTACCAAGCGGGGGCGCGGTTGTTGCTGGTGCCCAGTTGCACCGACACCGCCGCCGGCGCCACCCGGGTCCAGGTCGGCTGCCTGGCGCGCGCGCTCGAGAACCGCCTCTTCGTCGTCCAGGCGGTGACTGCCGGCCGCTCCCCCTGGAGTCCGGCCCTGGACGAGAACACCGGCGAGGCCACCGTGTACGCGCCGATGGATGCGGGCTTTCCCGACGACGGCATCCTCGCGCGGACGCGCGGCGACGAGGCCTGGGCCATCGCCGAACTCGATTTCGGCCTGCTCGAAGCCACGCGCGGGCGTGCCCAGGTCGCCAACGACCGCGACTGGTCCGGGCAGCACGCACCGTCGCTGGTACGGGCGCGCGTGGAGGGTTTCGAGCCGCTGTAGGAGCCCATCCTCATGGGCGACCGGGGCGTCGGAACCACGAGCGTGTTGCCTGTGGCAGCGTCGCCGGGTCGCCCATAAGGATGGGCTCCTACAACGACAGCAGCGTGCCGAGCGCGAGCGAGACGCCGGCCAGCGCCGAGCCGATCGCCGTGGCGGCGAGCACGTCGCTGGGATAGTGCAGGCCCAGGACCACCCGCGACACCGCCACCGAGGCGGTGAACGGCACCAGCAGCGCCGCCAGCCACGGGTAGTAGGCCAGTGCGACGACGGTGAACGCGACCGCATGCAGGGTGTGGCCGGACGGGAAGCTGAACTCGTCCAGTGGCGCGACCCAGGCACGGATGCGGCCGTCGGCGGCGAACGGGCGCGGCCGCCGCGTCCAGCGCTTGAGGTGCCGGTACAGGGTCAGCGCCACCACGCCGGTCGCGGCCAGGTGCGTCGAGGCGGCGAGGCCGGCCATGCCATCGACGACGACCAGCATCGCCATCAGCGAGTACCAGAACACCCCGTCACCGAGCCGGCTGACGGTGGCGAAGTAGCGTCGTACCGCGCCACGCGCCCCCCAGCGGTTGGCGCGCACGCACCAGCCGCGGTCGCGGGCGCGCAGGCGCGCGGCACGGCGGCGCGAAGGCGCCAGCGCGGGGAGTCGGTCAGGCGGCGAGTGCGGCATCGCGGTCTCCTTGCCGGGCCAGCCCTGCCAGCAATGCGTCGAACTCGGCCGCCACCTGCTCGGGGCGCAGCTTAAGCACCGCGGCGCGCGCGGCGCGACCCATGGCGCGCAGGCGGTCGTGGTCGCCGGCGAGTCGCACCGCTTCGTCGATGAAGCCGGATTCGTCCGCGACGAGCGCACCGTGGACCTGGTGCTGCAGGTGTTCGCGCGCCGCGCCGGTGTCGAACGCCACCGTGGCCAGCCCGCTGGCCATCGATTCGAGGGTGACGTTGCCGAACGTCTCGCTCAGGCTGGGGAACAGGAACAGGTCGCCGCTGGCGAAATGCCGCGCCAGTTCGGCGCCGCGCTTCACGCCGCAGAAGATGAAGTCGGGGTTCTCGCGGGCCAGCGCGTCGCGCGCCGGGCCGTCGCCGACCCAGACGAAGCGTGCGTCCGGGCGTTGCCGGCCGATCGCGCGGAATGCGCGCACCGCCAGCGCCAGGTTCTTCTCCGGCGCGATCCGGCCGACGTGGATCGCAATGGGCGTATCCGGACCCGCGCCCCACGTCGCGCGCAGCGCTTCGTCGCGCCTTTCCGGGGACAGCTGCGCAGTGTCGACCGCGCGAGCCAGCCGGACCACGCGCTCGAAGCCGTGCGCCCGCAGGAACCGGGCCAGCTCCAGGGTCGGCACGAGGGTGGCGTCGGCGCGGTTGTGGAAGCGCCGCATCCAGGCCAGGGCGGTGCCTTCCAGCCAGGGCATCCCGTAGTCGCGCATGTACTGGTCGAAGCGGGTGTGCAGGCCGGTCGCCACCGGGATGCCCAGCCGGGCGGCGACGCGCGCCGCGGACCATCCCAGCGGGCCTTCGGTGGCCACGTACACCGCATCCGGCCGCGACTGGCGCCAATGCCGGCCCAGCGCGCGCATCGCCGGCAGCCCGAAGCGCAGGCCGGGGTAGCGCGGCAGCGCGGCGCCGCGCATCAGCAGGGTCGCCAGGGCGCCGTCGGAGCGTTCGCCGGCCGGGTCGTGGCAGTCGCCGGGTTGCCGTGGGCGCACCACTTCCACCGCATGGCCGCGCGCAAGCAGCCCATGGGCCAGGGCCTGCACGGTCAACGCGACGCCGTTGATTTCCGGCGGCCATGTTTCAGTGACGAGGGCGTAGCGCATGCGTCCGGCTCCGGGTTTTGCCCATCCTCCGTCGCGCGGATGCAGGTGCCGTTACGTCGGGATGACCGCCCGATTACGCGTCGCGTGGCCTGCCACGACGCGCTCCAGGGATCGGGCGGGGCGGGAGGCCGGGCCGCCGGTCGCGCGGCGGCTATGGGGCAGGGTCGGGTAGGCCGGGTGTCGCCGCATCGACCGTCAGTGCCAGCGTGCCGTCGGCCAGGCGCGCCTGCAGGCGGTCGCCCGGAGCGGCCTGCGCCACGGACCGGACGAGGCGGCCGTCGTCCTCGCGGGCCAGGATCGCGTAGCCGCGCGCGACCGTGGCCAGCGGGCTGCAGGCCTCCAGCGAACGGGCCAGCGCACGCAGCTGCAGCGTGTCGCGTTGCAGGATGCGGGCGATGGCCGCTTGCGGGCGCGTCTGTAGCCGTTGCAAGCGGGCCTGCAACAGCGCGAGCCGTCGCCTGGGATGGTGCGCGCGCAGCACCGCTTCTGCATGGCGCAGGCGCGCGCCACGCTGCTGCTGGCGCTCGCGCCACGAGGCGTGCAGCCTGCGCAGCAGGTCGCCGTGGCGCTGACGCAGCAGGCGCAGCCTGGCGTGCGGCGACTGCGCCTGCAGGCGCAGTTCTGCGCGGTCGGCGCGCTGCATCGCCTGGCGCAGGCGCTGGCGCTGCAGCGAGAGCAGGCGCGCGGCGTTCGCGGCCAGCCGCGCCTGCAGGTCGCGCCGTTCGGGCACGAGCAGTTCGGCCGCCACCGAGGGCGTGGGCGCACGAACGTCGGCGGCGAAGTCGGCCAGGGTGAAGTCGGTTTCGTGCCCCACCGCCGAGACCACTGGCACCGGCGAGGCGGCTATCGCGCGCACCAGGCGCTCGTCGTTGAACGCCCACAGGTCTTCCAGCGAGCCGCCACCGCGTGCCAGCAGCACCGCGTCGTAACGGCCGCTGGCGCCGGCGCGGCGCAGCAGGTCCGTGATCTGCGCCGCGGCGGTTTCGCCCTGGACCATGCTGGGCAGGATCTCCACTTCCAGCAGCGGGAAGCGGCGCGACAGCACGCTCAGCACGTCGCGCACGGCCGCGCCGGTGGGCGAGGTGATCACCGCCAGGCGCCGTATCCACGCCGGTAGCGGCCGCTTGCGCGCGGCATCGAACAGGCCCTCGGCCTCGAGTCGCGCCTTCAGCGCGTCGAACGCGCGACGCAGCGCGCCTTCGCCGGCTTCCTCCATGTGGTCCAGTACCAGCTGGTAGTCGCCGCGCGCTTCGTAGAGGGTCAGCCGCCCGCGGCCGAGCACCTTCAGGCCTTCGCGCGGCACGAACTTCAGCCACTGGCTCTTGGGCTTGAACATCGCGCAACGCACCTGCGCGCGCGCGTCCTTCAGGGTGAAATACAGGTGTCCGGAGCCGGGCCGGGTGATGTTGCCCAGCTCGCCTTCGACCCAGACCAGCGGAAAAGCGCTTTCCAGCAGGTCGCGCGCCAGCGTGTTGAGCTGGCTCGGGGTCAGGACGGGATTCTGCTCGGGCATCGGTACGCGCGGGGCGGCGGGACAGGATAGCGCGGGCGGGGTATGGGTGTGCGCTGGCCTGGGGGAAATCGCCGCAACCGCAACCGCAACCGCAACGGCAAAGGACAAGGCATGTGGCGTCGGCTTCGGGAGGAGTCCGCCTTCGCCTGGGGGCAGGGTCCGCCCCTCCGCGACGACATCCTGTCTTTACGAAGGGTCGTGGCACATCCATGTGCCACTCGTACCCTGCCCCCACGCGAAGGCGGCCTTCGGGCGCGTCCGGGTTTGTGCCTTCGATTGGGATTCGCTCCAGGGAGTGGGCGGACTCCCCCGAAGCGATCGCCTTTGACTCTGGACGTCGCGGGCCTTTCGCTCAGCCAGACACGCCATGCCGCGCCCGCGCCCAGGCGACGTGTTCGCGCACCAGTGGCGAGGGGTCGTCGCGACGCGATTCCAGCGCGGCCAGCACTTCCGGCGTGGAAGGCGCGTTGCCCAGCGCCACGGCCAGGTTGCGCAGCCAGCGCTCGTGGCCGCTGCGGCGTATCGGACTGCCCTCGGTGCGGCGCAGGAACTCGTCCTCGTCCCACGCGAACAGCTGCGGCAGCGATGCGGTATCCAGGTCGTTGCGCGCGCGGAAGTCGGGCTCGTCGGTGCGCCTGGCGAACTTGTTCCAGGGGCAGACCAGCTGGCAGTCGTCGCAGCCGAATATGCGGTTGCCGATCGCCGGGCGCAGTTCCTCCGGGATCGGACCCTCGTGCTCGATGGTCAGGTAGGCGATGCAGCGGCGCGCGTCGAGCCGGTAGGGCGCCAGGATCGCCTGGGTAGGGCAGATGTCGATGCAGCGGGTGCAGGTGCCGCAGTGCGCGCTCGCCGGCTCGTCGACCGGCAAGGGGAGATCGACGTAGATCTCACCGAGGAAGAACCACGAGCCGCCGTCGCGGTCGATCAGGCAGGTGTGCTTGCCGATCCAGCCCAGGCCGGCGTTGCGCGCCAGCGCGCGCTCGAGCACCGGCGCCGAATCGACGAACACCCGGTGGCCGAACGGGCCGATCTCCTGCTGCACGCGCATGGCCAGCTTCTGCAGGCGGTTGCGCATGAGCTTGTGGTAGTCGCGTCCCAGCGCATAGCGCGCCACGTAGGCACGCGCGCCGTCGGCCAGCGTTTCCCACGCTTCCTCGTCGTCGCGACGGCCGTAGTCCAGGCCCACCGAGATCACGCGCAGCGTGCCCGGGACCAGCTCGTGCGGCCGCGAGCGCTTCTGCCCGTGCGCGGCCATCCAGTCCATCGTCCCGTACAGGCCCTCGGACAGCCAGTCGCGCAGGTGCGCCTCGTCCGCGCCCAGCTCGATCCCGGCGATGCCGCAGCGCTGGAAGCCGAGCCCGGCGGCCAGCTCGCGCACGCGCCGGGCGATCGTTGCCGGATCGGCGCCGGCGCCCACGGGCACCGGAGGAGGCGGGACGGGATCCATGGCGGAATTATAGGGATGGCGCGCGCCGGCGCCTGCGCCAGGCGCGGCGCGGCTAGAATCGCCTCGATGCCCGACATGCCCGCCCTGTACGACTCCAGCGCCGCGCGCGAGATCGACCGCCTCGCCACCGCGGCGCTGGGCGGCGACGGCTATGCGCTGATGCAGCGTGCCGGCCGGGCGGCATGGCGCGTGCTGCTGCAGCGCTGGCCGCAGGCGCAGCGGATCACCGTCGCCTGCGGCAGCGGCAACAACGGCGGCGACGGTTATGTGCTGGCGCGGCTCGCCCTGCAGTCCGGGCGACGCGTGCGCGTGGTGCACCCGCCCGGCGGCGGGCCGCGCGCCGCGTTGGCGCAACGTGCGTGCACCGACTACGTCGCCGCCGGCGGCCGGGTCGACCTGTTTCCCACGCCGCTGGACGATGCCGACGTACTGGTGGATGCGCTGTTCGGCATCGGCCTGGACCAAGCGCCACGCGCGGACGCGGCCGCGCTGATCGAGGCGCTGGACGCCTCGGCCGTGCCGGTTTTCGCGCTGGACGTGCCCAGCGGCATCGACGCCGATCGTGGCAGTGCACCGGGCAGGGCGGTGCATGCGCAATGCACGTTGCAGTTCATCGTCGCCCATGCTGGCCTGCATACGGGCACGGCGCTGGACCATGCGGGAGAGTTGCTGCTCGATACGCTGGAGATCGATGCCGCTGCGCATGCCGATGCGGCACCGCCTTGTGCACGGCGCCTGCACGCCGCCGCGCTGCGCCGCTGGCTGCGCCCGCGCCATCGCGACACGCACAAGGGTGAATCGGGGCGTGTGCTGTGCGTGGGGGGCGACCATGGCGGCGGGGGCGCGATCGTCCTGTGCGCCGAGGCGGCGTTGCGAGCCGGCGCCGGGCTGGTCCGGGTCGCCACGCGGGAAAGCCACGTCGCCGCGCTGCTGGCCAGGCGCCCGGAAGCGATGGTGCGCGGTGTGGAAGGAACCGGGGAATTCGCGGCGATGCTCGAACCCGTCGCCGTCATCGCCTGCGGGCCGGGCCTGGGGCAGGGAGAGTGGGGCAGGGCGTTGTTCGCCCGCGTGCTGGCGAGCGCCGCGCCGCGGGTGCTCGACGCCGACGCGCTCAACCTGCTGGCGGCGACGCCCCGCGCGCTCGACGACGCGATCCTGACCCCCCATCCCGGTGAAGCCGCGCGCCTGCTCGGCACCGACGTCGCGACCGTGCAGCGCGATCGACTCGCCGCGGCGCGCGCACTGGTCGAACGTTACCGCTGCACCGTCGTGCTCAAGGGCGCCGGCACCGTCATCGCCGCACCGGCGCAGTTGCCCTGCGTGCTGGCGGCGGGCAACCCCGGCATGGCCACCGGCGGCATGGGCGACCTGCTCACCGGTACGATCGCGGCGCTGCGGGCGCAGGGGCTCGCTGCCTTCGATGCGGCCTGTGCCGGCGCGTTGCTGCATGCCCTCGCCGGGGATGCCGCGGCCACCGAAGGCGGGCAGCGCGGAATGCTGCCCTCCGACCTGCTGCCCTGGCTGCGTCGCCATGCCAACCCGGAGGACACCGATGTCGATCCCGCTCGCTGACAGCCAGGCCACCGAGGCCCTGGGCCGCGCGCTCGCCGGCACGCGGCCGGCCCGGGCGGTGGTCCACCTGCGCGGCGAGCTCGGCGCGGGCAAGTCCACACTGGCGCGCGCGCTGTTGCGCGAACTCGGCGTGCAGGGGCCGATCCGCAGTCCCACCTACACCCTGGTCGAGCGCTATCCGATACCGGGCGGCGAGGCCTGGCATCTCGACCTGTACCGGATCGGCAACGCCGCCGAGCTGGACTTCCTGGGCCTGGATGGCGACGAGGCGACGCTCTGGCTGATCGAATGGCCCGAGCGCGGCGGCCAGGCGCTGCCGGCGCCCGACCTGCGGATCGACCTGGCCCAGGCCGGAACCGGGCGCGAGGCGGGGCTGGAGGCGGGGACGGCGACCGGACGTGCATGGCTGGAGGCCTTGCGGAAAAAAGCCGGGTTGCAGCCCCTTTCTGCCGGCTGACCCTAGGAACATCCTTCAGGCTCCGGATTATTAAGGGAAAAATACTTGCATTCCTTGGCGCACGGTGATTGAATCCGGCCCATGCGCCAGGGGACGTCCCGGATCCAGCCATGGTTGAGCGTGGGCCTCGTGCTCGCCGCGCTGCTGTGCTGCGGCGCCGCCTGGGCCGGCCAGGTCAGCGCGGTCGGACTCGAGCAGGGCGCCACCGGAACCCGCGCCGAGATCCAGCTGCAAGGCGCCGGCCAGTACCGCACCCTGTCGCTCACCGCACCGCACCGGCTCGTGGTCGACCTGCCGGATTCGCAGGCGGCCCGTGGCATGCGCCTGCCGGCCCCGGCCGGCGTGGTGACCTCCGTGCGCACCGGACAGCCGGTGCCCGGCACGCTTCGCATCGTCTTCGAGCTGGCCGCGCCGGTGGCCGCGTTGCCCTTGCGCATGGAACCCTCGCGCGACGGCGCGCGGCTGCTGATCGAATGGCCCGGCGACGGCGCCCCGGCGTTGACTGCGGCGGCGCCGGCCGTCGTGCCTGCCGCAGCGACGACGCCATCGGCCGCCGCATCGGCCGACAGCCGTGCCGAAGCCGCACGCGCCACCGCCCTGCTGACCGCGCAGGTCACCGAAGCGCTGAACCGCCCGCCGACCCCGGCGCCCGCCGCGCCGCAGACGGTGCCCGCACCCGTGGCCGCCGCCTCCGCCCAGGCGATCCTCGAAGGCCGCTCGCCGGCCACGGCGGCAGGTGCCGCAGCGGCGCCGGGCCCCGCGGTGGCTGCCACGCAAACCCCGCCAGTCGCCAGCGCGCCGCCGCAGGCCAACCCCGTCGCCGCCGCCGCGCCGGTTCCGGTGGCGCCGCGTCCGTCGATTTCCGCCGCCGGCATGCGCCCGCTGGTCGTGGCCATCGACGCCGGGCATGGCGGCCAGGATCCCGGGGCGATCGGCCCGACCGGCAAGCGCGAGAAGGACGTGACCCTGGCCATGGCCCGCGAACTGGCGCGCCAGATCAACGCCACGCCGGGGCTGAAGGCCTTCCTGGTGCGCGACAGCGATGTCTTCATCCCGCTGCCGATGCGCGCCCAGCGCGCGCGCGCGGCCAAGGCCGACATCTTCGTCTCGCTGCACGCCGACGCGGCCGAGAACCGCAGCGCGCGAGGCTCGTCGGTCTACGTGCTGTCGACCAAGGGCGCCTCCTCGCAGCGTGCGCGCTGGCTGGCCGACAAGGAAAACGCCGCCGATCTGGTCGGCGGGGTGCGCCTGCAGCAGACCGAGAACGTGCTCGCCGGCGTGCTGCTCGACCTGGCCCAGAGCGGGCACATGCGTGCGTCCGAGGATGCGGCCAACCATGTGCTCGGCGGCCTGAAGCGGGTGGGCAACAACCACAAGCCGAACATCGAGCGCGCCAACTTCGCCGTACTGCGGACCTCGGACATGCCGGCGATGCTGGTGGAGACCGCCTTCATCTCCAACGCCGAGGAAGAGAAGCGGCTGATCGACCCGGCCTACCAGCGCAAGGTCGCCGGCGCAGTGGTCGACGGGATAAATACCTTCTTCACCCGGCAGCCGCCACCGGGCACGCTGTTCGCCGCGCGCGCCGAGGCCGAAAGCGTGGCCATGGCCGGGGGCGGCACCCCCTGACCGCGTGCGCGCCCGCGCATGCGCGGGACGACTGATGCCGCTGCCCTGGCTGTTCCCATGGCCTCGGGCGTCCTGCCGGGGCGCCTGGTTCGCCGCGGGCAGGCGGCTTCGTGTCGCGCGCAAGCGCCGCTACTGCAACGCCCCGGGCGCCGCTCCGCGAACCGCCGCGACCCGCCTGCGGCTATCATCACGCGCATGTCTTCCGATCCGGCGCCCGACGCCGCGACGCCGTGCCGATCCGACCGCTTCCGGACACCCTCATCAACCAGATCGCCGCCGGTGAGGTCGTCGAACGACCTGCCTCGGTGGTCAAGGAACTGGTCGAGAACGCACTCGATGCGGGCGCGCGCCGCGTGGACATCGACCTGGAGGAAGGCGGCGTCCGCCTGATCCGGATCCGCGACGACGGCGGCGGCATCGCCGCCGACGAGTTGCCGCTGGCGGTCAGCCGGCATGCCACCAGCAAGATCGCCTCGCTCGACGACCTGGAGGCGGTGGCGACGCTGGGTTTCCGCGGCGAGGCGCTGCCTTCGATCGCCTCGGTCAGCCGCTTCCAGCTCGCCTCGCGCCGGCCCGGCGACGAACATGGCGCGTCGCTGCAGGTCGATGGCGGCCGCGTGGGCGAGATCGCGCCGAAGGCGCACGCGCCGGGCACGACCGTCGAGGTTCGCGACCTGTTCTTTAACGTGCCGGCGCGGCGCAAGTTCCTGCGCGCCGAGCGCACCGAGCTGGGCCACATCGAAGAGTGGCTGCGGTCGCTCGCGCTCGCGCGCCCGGACGTGGAGCTGCGGGTCAGCCACAACGGCAAGCCATCGCGCCGCTACAAGGCCGGCGACCTCGACGCCGCCGCGCGCCTGGGCGAGACGCTGGGCGAGGACTTCGCCCGCAGCGCGCTGCGCATCGACCACAGCGGCGCCGGCCTGCGCCTGCACGGTTGGATCGCGCAGCCGCACTACTCGCGCTCCAGCGCCGACCAGCAGTACCTCTATGTCAACGGCCGCTCGGTGCGCGACCGCAGCGTGGCCCATGCGGTGAAGCTGGCCTACCAGGACGTCCTGTTCCACGGCCGCCAGCCGGCCTACGTACTGTTCCTGGAACTCGATCCGACCCGCGTCGACGTCAACGTGCACCCGGCCAAGCACGAGGTGCGCTTCCGCGATTCGCGGCTGATCCACGATTTCGTCTACCGCACGCTGCAGGAGGCGCTGGCGCAGACCCGCGCGGGCACCGATGTCGCCTCCATGCCGGGCGCACCGGCGGCAGGCGGATCGCCCGCCTTCGGATCCGCGGGTGCGATCCAGGGCGCGGCGACGATGACGGCGTGGACGCCGCAGCCGCAGTCGCTGGGCCTGCGCGTGGACGAGGCGGCAGGCGCCTACGCGGCGCTCTACGGCAGGGCGGAGGCGCCGCCGGAAGCATTCGCGCCGGCCATGCCGCGCCAGGACGCCACGCTGCCGGCCGGCGATGGCCAGGTGCCGCCGCTGGGCTATGCGGTCGCGCAGCTGCATGGCATCTACATACTCGCCGAGAACGCCGAAGGCCTGGTGGTGGTCGACATGCATGCGGCGCACGAGCGCATCGGCTACGAGCGGCTCAAGGCCGCGCACGACGGCATCGGCCTGCGTGCGCAGCCGTTGCTGGTGCCGCTGGTGCTGGCGGTGGGCGAGCGCGATGCCGACGTGGCCGAACGCGAAGCGCCGACCCTGGCCGAACTGGGCTTCGACGTCACCCGCAGCGGTCCGCAGGCGCTGAGCGTGCGCAGCGTACCGGCGCTGCTGGCGCATGCCGAGCCGGAGGGCCTGCTGCGCGACGTACTGGCCGACCTGCGCGAACACGGCGCCACGCGCCGGGTCGCCGCCGCACGCGACGAATTGCTGTCGACGATGGCGTGCCATGGAGCGGTGCGTGCGAACCGGCGCCTGACGGTGCCGGAAATGAACGCCCTGCTGCGCGACATGGAAGCCACCGAGCGCTCGGGGCAATGCAACCACGGCCGCCCGACCTGGGCGCGCTTCAGCCTGGGGGAGATGGATCGATGGTTCCTGAGGGGAAGATGAGGTTCGGAAGGTGGGTCGGCGTCGCCATGGGGATGGCGATGCTGCCGGCGATGCTGGCCGGCTGCGGTGGATCGGGCGGCGGCGATGCGGACCGGCAGGCCGCGCCGAAGGTGGACCAGGCGTTCATGGCCGAGCAGCAGGCCTGGCGCAACCAGCGGGTGGAAGACCTGCTGCGGCCCGATGGCTGGACCAGCCTGGTCGGCCTGCACTGGCTCGAGCTCAAGGCGCATTACATCGGCAGTGGCGCGCGCATCGGCAACGGCGTGCGCTTCGCGTTCGGCCCGGAGAAGATGGGCATGGTGACGCGCGACGATGCCGGCAAGTGGTGGTTCACGCCGGAGAGCGGGGTCGCCCTGACCTTCAACGGCGAGCCGCTCAAGGGCCGCGTGGCGCTTCCCAGCGACCAGGATCCGGAGCCGGGCGTGATCGGCTTCGACGAAGGCAAGGGCCTGGTCACCCTGCTCAAGCGCGGCGACCGGCATGCGCTGCGGGTCAGGCATGCCGAAGCCAGTACCCGGCTGCAGTTCGGCGGGCTGAGCTACTGGCCGACCGATCCGTCCTGGCGGATCCAGGCCCGGTTCGTGCCGCACCCGCCCGGCAAGACCTTGCCGATCGCCGACATCGTGGGCACCCAGAGCGATTCGCCCAGCCCCGGCGTGGTCGAGTTCGAGCGCGACGGACGGACCTTCCGGCTCGAAGCGCTGGGCGAGGCGGGCCGCGAACTGTTCTTCGTCTTCGCCGACGGGACGAGCGGCCACGGCAGCTACCCGGCCGGGCGGTTCCTCGAGGCCGAATGGCCCGAGGCCGACGGCAAGGTCGTGCTCGACTTCAACCGTGCCTACAACCCGCCCTGCGCGTTCACGCTGTTCGCCACCTGCCCGCTGCCGCCGGCGGGCAACCGCCTCGACCTGGCCATCGATGCGGGCGAGAAGAACTACAAGTTGCCGGTGCAGTGAGCGCCGGCCGGCCTCTGGGAGTCTCCACGCGATGCCACTGAAGCGTTTCGTCAGCGGACTGGCGGCCGCGCTGTCGCTGCTGCTCGCCGGTGCCGCGCCGGCCCACGCCGGTCCGCCGGTTCCCCTGCTCTGGAAGGTCTCCGACGCCGACAATGCGGTGTACCTGCTCGGTTCCTTCCACCTGCTCAGGCGCGAGGACTACCCGCTGTCCGCCGATGTCGACGCCGCCTTCGCCGACGCCGAAGGGCTGGTGTTCGAACTGGCGCCGGAGGAGGCCAACGCGCCGGACCTGCCGGCGAGGATGGCGCAGGCGGCGATGCGGACCCGTGCCGGCACCCTCGAGCAGGACCTCGGGCCGGTGCTCTGGGGGAAACTGCAGGGCTACGCGGCGACCAACCAGTTGCCGCTGGCGCGACTGGCGGCGTTCGACCCGTGGTTCATCGGCCTGACCATCGCCCTGATGGAAATGGGCAAGCAGGGGCTGGATCCGGCCCTGGGACTCGATCGCCACTTCATGGACGGCGCCGCGCGCGCGGGCAAGCCGACCGCGGGCCTGGAACGCGGCGACGAGCAGATCGCGGTGCTCGCGGGCATGAGCCTGGACGAACAGCGGCAGATGCTGGCCGACGCGCTGCAGCAGGCAGGCGAAGGCCAGGATCGCTACCGCGACCTGCATGCGGCCTGGCGTGCAGGCGATGCGGAGCGCATGTGGAAGGAAATGGCCGCGGAGATGAAGCGCGACTATCCGGCGCTGTACCGCCGCATCAACGTCCAGCGCAACGACGCATGGTTGCCGAAGCTGGAGCAGCGCCTGGCACGGAAGGACGACGACACCCTGGTCGTGGTCGGCGCGCTGCACCTGCTCGGCGAAGATGGCGTGGTCGAGAAGCTGCGCGCGAAGGGCTACACCGTCGAGCGGATCTGCTCGGCCTGCAGGCCGTGACCTCTTCGTAGGAGCCGGCCTTGCCCGCGTCGCGCGCGGCAGCGGGATCTCCAGCCAGGACGGGTCAGGCCGCGTCCGGGCGCAATTCCATCACGATGCAGTCCACCGGGCACGCCGGCACGCACAGCTCGCAGCCGGTGCACAGCGGGTCCAGGACCACGTGCATCAGTTTGTTGGCGCCGATGATCGCATCGACCGGGCAGGCCTGGATGCACTTGGTGCAGCCGATGCAGTCGGCCTCCACCACCACGGCCACCTGCGGCGGCTTGTGCTCACCACGGGTCCGGTCGTACGGCGCCTCCGGCACCGCCAGCACATGCGCAAGCGCGCGCGCACCGGCGTCGCCACCGGGCGGACACCGATCGATGCCCGCCTCGCCGCTGGCCATCGCTTCGGCGTAGGGACGGCAGCCGGCGTAGCCGCACTGGCCGCACTGGGTCTGCGGCAGCAGGCGGTCGAGGCGCTCGACCAGGTCCGTTGCGGCGATGGGAGGCGTGGTCATGGGGCGGCGGCGACGTCGTGTCCGGCGTCACGCCGGCGCTGCATTATCCACCAGCGCGCCGCCGCCGCAGGGCGATCCGCGGGCGTCAGGCGAGGCGACGCCCGCGGTACCAGCGTTCGTGCGCCAGGGCCAGCATCGGCCGGTCCTCGGCGCTGTCACCATAGGCGTGGACGCGCCGGTACCGCGACAGGTCGTAGCGTGCGCGGATGTCGGCGGCCTTGTGCGCGCCGCGATCGCCGCCGAGGTAGCGGCCGGTGAGGCGTCCCTCGGTCGCTTCGAGCCGGTTGCACAGCAGCTCCATGCCATGTCGTTGGCACCAGGGGGCCAGGTAAAGGTCGAGCGAGCCGGATACCAGGACCAGGGTGTCGCCGCGCGCGCGGTGCCAGGCGATGCGTTCCATCATCCAGGGACGCAGCAGGCCAGGCAGCGCTTCGTCGGCATAGCGCCGGCCGGCGGCGGCGACCGCCGCCGGATCGCCGCCAGTGAAGACCAGCCGGGTCACGCGCGTGCGTAGCGCGGTGGCCGACACCAGGCCCAGCCGGTAGCCGGCGAGCCAGGGTCCGACCCGCCAGGCTTCGCCCGCACGCTGCTCCGGGGTGGCGATGCCGCGCAGGAATCGGGCGTAGGTGTCGCAGGTGGTGACGGTGTGGTCGAAGTCGACCAGGGCCAGATCCATGGTGTCGCCGGCGCACGGGTGCCTGGGGGCAGGGTGGATGTGGTGCCGCGACAACGGCGCTGCCTGCCCGCGGCGCGTCCGCAACGCCAGGAACGTCCGCTTCAGCGGACGGGCATGCCAGGCTGCGCCGCGGGATCGGCGTCGAGCAGGGCCAGCGCG
Source organism: Pseudoxanthomonas sp. Soil82 (assembly GCF_040446535.1). NCBI lineage: Bacteria > Pseudomonadati > Pseudomonadota > Gammaproteobacteria > Lysobacterales > Lysobacteraceae > Pseudoxanthomonas > Pseudoxanthomonas sp. Soil82. The sequence goes on along the minus strand of NZ_JBEAAK010000002.1, from coordinate 381,948 downwards.
CCGCCGTCGAAGCCGGCGGAGAGGATCATGCCCTCGCTCACGCCGAAGCGCATCTTGCGCGGGGCGAGGTTGGCGATGAACACCACGTTGCGTCCGACGAGCTTCTCCGGTTCGCCGTAGCTGGCGCGGATGCCGGAGAAGATCTGGCGCTGGCCCAGCTCGCCGGCGTCGAGCAGGAAACGCAGCAGCTTGTCGGAGCCGTCGACGAAGCCGCATTCGACGACCTTGCCGATGCGCAGGTCGAGCTTGGCGAAATCCTCGATGCCGATGTGGGCCGTGGCCTCGCCCGCAGGCGCCGGCGCGGCTTCCGGCTTCTTCGCATCGGCCTTCTTCGCCTCGACGGGCTGGGCCGGAGCGGCGGCGAGGGTGTCCTTGGAGGCGTCGGTCATGGCGTCGATCAGCTTGGGGTCGATACGGGTGAACAGCGGGACGTAGCCGGAGGGCAGGGTGCGGCCATCGAGGTCGATGCGGCGGTCCACCGCCAGCTCCACCCCCAGCCAGGCCTCGGCCCGGCCGATGGTTGACGGCACGATCGGCTTGAGGACGCCGGCGATGTCGGCGAACGCCTGCAGCGCGGTGCCCAGCACCACGTGGAGTTCGTCGCGCCGCGCCGGGTCCTTGGCCAGCGCCCACGGCGCCGCCTGGGCGATGTACTCGTTGACCTGGTCGGCAGCGGCCATCGCATTGCGCGCCACCGCGGCGAAGTTGTCCTCCGCGTAAAGGGCGGCGGCCACGTCGTGCGTATGTGCGCCGACGCTGCCGAGCAGTTCGACCCGCTGGCGCCAGGCGTCGCCCAGCGCCTCGGCGTCCGCGGCCAGCGCCGGCGCGGCCCACAGCACGTTGCCGAAATGCGTCTCCAGCAGCTTCGCGCAGCGGCTGGCGATGTTGACGAACTTGCCGACCAGGTCGCTGTTCACGCGGGCGACGAAGTCGGACAGGTTGAGATCCAGGTCGTCGACGCCGCCGGAGGACTTGCACGCGAAGTAGTAGCGCAGCGCATCCGGTGCCAGGCCCACGTCCAGGTAGGTGCGGGCCATGATGAAGGTGCCGCGCGACTTGGACATCTTGGCTCCGTCCACGGTCAGGTAGCCGTTGACGTGCAGGCGGGTGGGCGCGCGCAGGCCGGCGCCATGCAGCACCGCCGGCCAGAACAGGCCATGGAAGTTGACGATGTCCTTGCCGATGAAGTGGTGCAGTTCGGCGTCGCTGCCGGCCTGGAGGATGGCATCGAAGTCCGCGCCGTTCTTCGCGCACAGGGTGCGGAAGCTGGACAGGTAGCCGATCGGTGCGTCCAGCCACACGTAGAAGTACTTGCCCGGCTGGCCGGGGATCTGGAAACCGAAGTACGGGGCATCGCGCGAGATGTCCCACGCGCGCAGCCCGCCATCGGCGTCCAGCCACTCCATCAGCTTGGCCTTCACCCCGGGCAGGGCCACGTCGCCGGCCAGCCACTCGCGCAGGAAGCCCTCGAAGCGCCCGACCTCGAAGAAGAAGTGCTCGGACTCGCGCATCTCCGGGGTGGCCCCGGACAGCACCGACTTCGGCTCCTTCAGGTCGGTCGGCGCGTAGGTGGCGCCGCAGACCTCGCAGTTGTCGCCGTACTGGTCCGGCGACCCGCAATTGGGGCAGATGCCCTTGATGTAGCGGTCGGGCAGGAACATGCCCTTGGCCGGGTCGTAGAACTGGGCCACGTTGCGCCGCGTGATGTGGCCGCCGGCCTCGAGGCGCGCGTAGAACTGCTCGGTCAGTTCGCGGTTCGCGGCGGAGTTGGTCGAGTCGTAATGGTCGAACGCCACGCCGAACGCGGCGAAGTCGCGCTCATGGCTCGCCTGCATGCCGGCGATGAAGGCTTCGGGCGTGACCCCGGCCTTCTCGGCGGCGAGCATGATCGGCGTGCCATGGGTGTCGTCGGCGCACACGTAGTGCACCGTGTCCCCGCGCATGCGCCGCGCCCGCACCCAGATGTCGGCCTGGATGTAGCCGACCAGGTGGCCCAGGTGCAGCGGGCCATTGGCGTAGGGCAGGGCGTTGGTGACGAGCGCAGGGCGGGTCATGGCGGGCACGATGCGAGGGGGCGGGGATTATCGCACGCGGCCGGTGCGGGGCCCGCCGCCACTGGCGACGCACGGGCCCATGCCCCCGGAAAAGCGACGACCCGGCCGAAGCCGGGTCGCAGGCACGCCTGGCGGGGCGGGACTACTGCCGCAGCCAGGTCTGCGATTTGCAGATAAAGGCGATGCAGCCGGACACCTCCAGCTTCTTGCCGCCCTCGACCAGTTCCATCTTCGACTTGTAGACCTTGCCCTCGTCGGGCTTGAGGATGGTGCCGCCGGCGTACTTGCCGCTGCCGGACGCCTTCATGCCGCGGATGATCTCCATGCCGGTGATCGGCTTGTTCTTGCGGTCGTCGCTGCACTTGTCGCAGACCGGATTGGGCTTGCTCGGGTTGAGCAGCTCGACGATATGGCCGCTGAGGGCCCCATTGGGCGCCTGGGTGATCTCGACGATCGACTTGGGCTTGCCGGTCTCGCTGTCGACGGTCTTCCAGCGGCCGACCACCGGGTCGGCGGCGAGGGCGGAAATGGGGGCGGCCAGCAAGGTGGCCGAAAGCAGGGCGAACAGGGTAATGCGCATGGTCCCCTCCCGAGGGGCGTTCGGTTGATCGGTGCGGCGTGTGCCTGTAGGGCACCTGCGTTTATACCGCATCCGCCTGCGTATGGAGGCGTCACGGACAAAAAAGGGCCCGGCTTTCGCCGGGCCCCGGGCAACGCTCGCGATTGATGGGATCAGAAGCGGTAGGTCGCGCCGATGTACATGTAGCGACCCACGCTGTCATACATCGCGCTTCCGATGTCGGCGCCGAAGTAGTTCAGGGGCGGATCCTTGTCGAACGCGTTGTCCACGCCCAGGTAGACGTCGAGCCTGTCTTCGCCCGGGAACGTATAGCCGAACTGGAAGTTGTGGTAGGTGTACGAGCCGTTGGCGATCGGCGCGGCCGAACCCGGATTGCTGTTATAGCTGGCCGGGGTGACGCGCAGGTTGCCGTCGACGTACTGCATGGTCCAGGTGGCCCGCCAGTCGTTCCAGGTGTAGCCGGTCTCGAAGTTGGCGCGCCAACGCGGATCGGTCACGTAGGTGACGTACTCGTTGAACTCTTCCGGGAAGTCCTGGAACGGCCACTCGCGCGACTGGATCAGGCGGGTGCCGACGAAGCGCAGCTGGGTGTTGCCGCCCAGCAGGCCGAAGCTGTAGTCGACTTCCAGGTCGACACCAACGCGGCGGGACTTCGCCAGGTTCTCGTTCAGAGCCACCCAGTTGGTGATGCTGTAGGCCGGGAACACGCGCCCTTGCGAGTCGGTGTAGCCGGCAGTCGGAGCGCGCGTGATGAAGCTGCAGAACTCGTTGTCGATGCCGCCGGGCGAATCGACGCAACGGGTCGCGTTGGTCTGCGCGGTAACCGCGCCGATCGCATCCTCCAGGCGGATGTTCCAGTAGTCCACGGCGACGCCCAGCCCTTCGATGAACTCAGGCTGCCATACCAGGCCCAAGGTCCAGCTGTCGGCGCTCTCCTCCGCCAGGTCCGGGTTGCCGCCGCTCACGCCAGGGCGGTTTGCGCTGTACGTGTCGACCCAGCCGACCGGGATGCCCAGCGCCGAACAGTTGGCCTGGCGCAGGGCCGGGTCCTTGGCGGTGGACGGACGGTTGGTGTTGGTGGCCTGGTAGTTGCAGGGATCCGCGATGGTGGCGAAGTTCTGCGATTGCGGGTTGTACAGCTCGCCGATGCTCGGCGCGCGCACGGCATGCGCCAGCGTGCCGCGGAAGCGGAGCGAATCGATGATCTGCCAGTTCAGGCCGGCGTTCCAGGTGAAGGTGTTGCCGATGGTGCTGTAGTCGGAGAAGCGGCCGGCGAGGTCCAGCGACAGCATGTCGACGCCGGGGAGGTCGGCCAGCAGTGGAACCGACGTTTCGGCGTAGAACTCGCTGACGTCGTACTTGCCGCCCCGGCTGGGGATCGCATTGAGGAACGTCAGGCCGAGCGCGGCGAGCGGATCGGTGTTCTCCTGGCTCTTCTCCTCGCGATACTCGATGCCCGCCGCGAAGCCGACGTCACCGGCCGGCAGCGAGAACACTGCGCTATTCGCGATCGAGGCTTCCAGGACGGTCTGCTGGAGCTTGGAAGTGTTCAGTGAATTGGTGTTGAACCAAGCTGCCGCCTCCTGGCTCACCGCACCGTTGCCGAACGTGCTGAACGGCACGCAGCCAGTGCGTGCGAACGAGGAATAGATCGCATTGGTATGCGGGTTGATCGCGCTCGGGTTCAGGGTCGTGCGACACACGATGTTGCCGGTCGCCGGGTCGCGCACGGCGTCCATGCCGGCATGCCAGCGCTCGTTGATGCGGTTGTTGATGTTGAGGCGGTCGATGGTGGTCTGGCCATAGTTGGCCGAAGCCTCGTAGTTCCAGTCGCCCAGGTAACCCTCGAAGCCGAATACGGCGCGTGCAGTCTGCCGCTCGATGTTCTCGCCGCGCCGGCCCGCATCGACGTTGAAGCGCGAGACCTGCAGGATCTTCTGGCCGTCCTGCACGGTGAGCGCGGAAGCGTCCATCAGCGCGCCCAACTGCGGGGAGACGTAGGCGTTGTCGCGGCGAATGCGGATCGGCTGGTCGAACGCCGGTTGCCCGTAGAACTGGGACTCGGTCTTGCTGTACTTGCCTTCGAAGAACATCCGGTGGTTCTCGTTCAGATCGAAGTTAAACATCAAGTTCGTGCTGAACCGGTCGAATGCAGGCTGCAGGTCGGCCACGGCGTTGAGGTCGGCGAAGTCGCAGTCCACGCAGGAGGTGGCGCTGACGACGGTGCCGTCGTAACGGTTACGGCGGAAGGTGCCGTCGGGATTGAACAGGTAGCGATTGCCCCACGTAGCCGGATTGGCCGGGTTGAAGGTGCCGATGGTGAAGGTGCCGCCGTAGGAGATCGAGTGATTGCCACCCGGACCGCTGACCACGGTCTGCGGATTGCTCTGGCTCGGGGGCTGGGTGGGGTCGTAGCTCGGGTTCGGTACCGAAACCAGGTACTCGCGACCGATGTCGCGGTTGCCGCGACCGAAACGGTCCTGCTTGCTGTATTCCATCGAGAACGCCGCGTTTCCGCGGCCGTCGGCGAAGCTGTCGCCTGCCGAGAAGCTGGCGAAGGAGCGGTTGAAGTCGCCTTCGCTGGCCATGCCGCCCTGGCCACGCAGGTCGAAGCCTTCGAACGACTTCTTCATGATGAAGTTGACCACGCCGGCCACCGCGTCGGCGCCGTAGACGGCCGACACGCCGCCGGTCATCACTTCAACTCGTTCGATCCATTCCACCGGGATGGTGTTGACGTCCACCGCGGTCGAACCAGGGCTGGAGCCCACATGGCGGCGGCCATTGACCAGCACCAGCGTGCGGGCGGTGCCCATGCCGCGGAGGTCGAGCAGGCCCAGGCCGGCGGTGCCGATGAAGCGGGTGGAGTTGCCAAGGGTATAGTTCGGCGACAGCTGCGGCAGCTTGGTCATCAGGTCGCCGATGTTGACGGCGCCGGTTGCGCGGATCTCCTCGGCGTTGATGGCCGTGACCGGCGCCGGGGTGACGAATCCGACGCGGGCGATGCGCGAGCCGGTGACCGTGACGCGGTCGAGTTCCGCTGTCTGGGTCTGCTGCTTTTCCTGGGTCTCTTCCTGAGCCAAGGCTTGGCCGGCTACGGGCAGGATGAGGGCGGTGAGCAAGGCAGCCTACAGACGGTTGCGCTTGTGAACAGCGTCATGCGTTCGCATCACGAGAATCCCCTAAGTCATTGAAATTTTTAGAAAGCCAACCCCTGGCTGAACCTGAACGCAGACATAATGCGGTAGGTCCGGGCGGAACTTAACATGCTTTTAATTCCGTTTGAATCCATTTGCGCGCCATTTGTCACAATGACGACCTACCTATCTGCTAGGCCCCAAGGAATGGACCGTCTGAAAGCCCTGACCACCGCCCTGCAGGCGCACATCGACCCTGTTTCGCAGCTGCCTCTGGCCCCGCCCCGCGCGCATTGGGATGTGCGCATGCATGGCGGGGACTGCAGCCTCGACCTGCAGCTGGGTTACGCCCTGGATGGCGCCACGCTCGAGGCCATCCGCGCCCAGGCGGTGCTGGCCGCGGAACAACTCGGAGTGCCGCTCGCGCCGAACGCCATCCAGGTCCGCACCCGCATCGCCGCCCACGCGGTCCAGCCCGGCCTGTCGCCCGCGCCGCGCGTGCGCAACGTGATCGCGGTCGGTTCCGGCAAGGGCGGCGTTGGCAAGTCGACCACCGCGGTCAACCTGGCGCTGGCGCTGCAGCGCCTGGGCGCCCGGGTCGGCGTGCTGGACGCGGACGTCTACGGCCCCAGCGTGCCGGCGATGCTCGGCCTGTCCGGGCGCCCGGAGAGCCCGGACGACAAGTCGATCGAGCCGATGCGCGCGTTCGGGGTGGAGGCGATGTCGATCGGCCTGCTGGTCGACACCGACACGCCGATGATCTGGCGCGGACCGATGGCCACTTCGGCGCTGACCCAGCTGTTCACCGACACCCGCTGGGGCGACCTGGACTACCTGGTCGTCGACCTGCCGCCGGGCACCGGCGACATCCAGCTCACCCTGGCGCAGAAGATCCCGGTGGCCGGCGCGGTGATCGTGACCACGCCGCAGGAGATCGCCACGCTCGATGCGCGCAAGGCGCTGAAGATGTTCGAGAAGGTCAACGTGCCGGTGCTGGGCATCGTCGAGAACATGGCCGTGCACGTGTGCTCGAATTGCGGCCATGCCGAGCACCTGTTCGGCCAGGGCGGCGGGCAGGCGATGGCCGCGCAGTACGGCGTGCCGCTGCTGGGGTCGCTGCCGCTGGACCTGCGCATCCGCGAGCAGGGCGACGCCGGCACGCCGGTGGTCGCCGCCGCGCCGGACTCGGCGCCCGCGCAGGCCTACCTGGCCGCCGCGCAGGCGCTGGCCGCGCACCTGGCGGGGCGGCCGCGGGCCTCCATCCCGATCGCCTCGAGCCTGGCCTGATATCCGGCCCAGGGGGGGGGGGGCGTGGCAGCGACGCTCGCGCCGCGACGGCGCATGCCAGGGCTGCGGCGGGTGGGCAGCGGGGCGAGCCCCGCTCTACAATTCCGCGGTCACGGGCCGCTGCGGCCCAGGGAATAGCGCATGAGCATCAAGAGCGACCGCTGGATCCGCCGCATGGCCGAGCAGCACCGGATGATCGAGCCGTTCGAGCCGGGCCAGGTCAAGCATGCGGCCGACGGCAACCGCATCGTCAGCTACGGCACCTCCAGCTACGGCTACGACGTGCGCTGCTCGCGCGAGTTCAAGGTGTTCACCAACATCAACTCGACGATCGTCGATCCCAAGCACTTCGACCCCAAGAGCTTCGTGGATATCGAGGCCGACGAGTGCATCATCCCGCCTAACTCCTTCGCCCTGGCGCGCACGGTCGAGTTCTTCCGCATCCCGCGCGATACGCTGGTGGTATGCCTGGGCAAGAGCACGTACGCGCGCTGCGGGATCATCGTCAACGTGACCCCGCTGGAGCCGGAGTGGGAAGGCCACGTGACCCTGGAATTCAGCAACACCACGCCGCTGCCGGCGCGCATCTACGCCAACGAGGGCGTGGCGCAGATGCTGTTCTTCCAGTCCGACGCGGACGATGTCTGCGAGACCTCGTACAAGGACCGCGGCGGCAAGTACCAGGGACAGACCGGAGTCACGCTGCCGCGCACCTGAGGCGGAGCGGCCCGCCGCGGCGGGCAACGAAGGAGGGCGCGGATATCCGCGCCCTTTGCATGCCAGGCCGGCGAAGGCCGCCGGCTCGTCGCCGGCGCGGTGGGCGATGAACGCGCGCGTCGGCCGCCCGGCGACGAACGGGTCAACCGGTCCGGGCCGCGTGCCCGGCCGGCAACAGCTTGCCGACGCCCGCGGCGATCAGCAGCGCCGGCCACCAGGTCGCCAGCAGCCGGCCGGCATCGATGTCCAGGCCGAGGTTGTCCAGCAGGAACAGGCTGCCCAGCGCGATCAGGACCAGGGCGGGGATCAGGCGGCGATGCATCGTGGCGACCTCGGCAGGGTGTGGTGCCATGGTCGATGCCTGCCGTCTCCGGAACAGGTGCCGGAAGTCAGCTTTTCGACCTGCCGGACGGCACCGTGGCCGCGTGGAGGCCGGCCCTCGTGCCGCGGTTTTCCCGGCTACTTGCGCCGCAGCAGCATGCCGACGCCGACGGCGACCAGCACCGCCGGCCACCAGGTCGCCAGCAGGCTGCCGAGGCCGCTGTCGATCCATCCCAGGTTGCGGGCCAGGAAGAACAGGCCCAGGACGATCAGGACGAGCGCGGCGAAGACGTTGGAGCCCATGGCGTGGTGTGGTCGGTGGTCGGGGTCGGGGCGCCTATCCTAGCCGTGAACGCCACATCGCCGCACGCTGCGCCAGCGCGTCGGCCGCGTGCCGCACCGCCGTGCCGCTGCCCCACACCGGGCCTGGCCAGGCGGCGTCGCCCGCATGGCGGCCGACGATGTGCACGTGCAGCTGGCGGACGATGTTCCCCAGCGCGCCGATGTTGACCTTCTCCACTCCCGGCTCGGCGCGCAGCAGCTGGCTGGCCTGGTTGAGCTCGGCCAGCAGCAGGCGCTGCTGGCCGCCGTCCAGGTCGATCCATTCGGCCGCGCCGTCCACGCGCGGCACCAGCAGCAGCCACGGAAAGCGCGTGTCGTCCATCAGCCGGACCTGCGACAGCGGGCCATCGGCGATGAACACGCTGTCGGCGGCCAGGCGTGGATCGAGGACGAACCCGGCGCTCATCGCAGGTGCTCGGCGAAGAAGGCCAGGCTCCGGGCCCGCGCCAGGGTGGCGCTGCCCTTGCCGTAGGCGTCCGGATCCACGTCGCGGTTGAACGCATGCCCGGCCGGGTAGGTATGCACCGCCATGGCCGGCAGGGCGCGCCGGTGCGCCTCGACCGCCGATGGCGGGATCGAGGCGTCGTGTTCGCCGAAGTGGAACATCACCGGCGCCCTGGGCGCCGTGGTCAGCGCCTGATCCTCCAGGAAGGGCAGGTCGCGCGCGCCGTAGTAGCTGACCGAGGGCAGCCCGAGCCTGAGTGCCGACAGCATCGCCACGGTGCCGCCCCAGCAGTAGCCGACCGTGCCGACCGCCTCGGGCTGGTGCAAGGCGGCCAGGCGCGAGCGCAGGTGCGCGGCGGCGCTGGCGACGATGTCCAGTGCCGCATCCAGGCCGAGCCGGCCGACCAGCTCGCGGCCGCGCAGCGAACTGGCGGAGTCATAGGCCAGCTCCACGCCGCGCTCGACCGGATCGAAGAAGGCCGGCGCCAGCACGGCGTAACCCTCGGCGGCGTAACCGTCGGCGACATCGCGAATGTGCGCATTGACGCCGAAGATCTCCTGGACGACGACCAGGCCGGCCTTCGGCGACGAGGGCGGTTCGGCCTGCCAGGCGGCGACTGCGCCTTGCGGGGTGTCTAGCTCGATCCACTGGCCCATGCCTGCGTTCCGGTCGGGTGGGGCGCCAGTGTAGGCGCTCGCGGTGCAGCGCCGGTGGAGGCGCCGGGCGGCAGGCCCATCCTGAACGCCGCGCCCGGCGCCCGCCGGGGGCCGCGGGGCGCCGCGTATAATTCCGCGCCCGGCCACGCCGGGCCGCCCATGCGCGGCAGCCCGTTCCTCCCGAGTTCTTCCCATGTCCCTGCAGAACCCCAAAGTCGGCTTCGTCAGCCTCGGCTGCCCGAAGGCGCTGGTCGATTCCGAACGCATCCTCACCCAGCTGCGGGTGGAGGGCTACGACATCGTTCCCAGCTACGACGCCGCCGACGTGGTGGTGGTCAACACCTGCGGCTTCATCGACTCGGCCGTGGCCGAGTCGCTGGATGCGATCGGCGAGGCGATGAACGAGAACGGCAAGGTCATCGTCACCGGCTGCCTGGGCAAGCGCTCGGCGCTGATCCGCGAGCAGTATCCGGACGTGCTGTCGGTCTCCGGTCCGCAGGACTACGGCAGCGTGATGGAAGCCGTGCACAAGGCGCTGCCGCCGAAGCACGACCCGTTCCTGGACTTGGTGCCGGACTACGGACTCAAGCTGACCCCGCATCACTACGCTTACCTGAAGATTTCCGAGGGCTGCAACCACCGCTGCAGCTTCTGCATCATCCCGTCGATGCGCGGCGACCTGGTCTCGCGCCCGGTCGACGAGGTGCTGCGCGAGGCCGAGCGACTGGTCAAGGGCGGCGTGCGCGAGCTGCTGGTCGTCTCGCAGGACACCTCGGCCTACGGCGTGGACCTGAAGTACGCCGCGCGCACCTGGCGCGGCCGCGAGTACCAGACGCGGATGAAGGCGCTGTGCGAGGGCTTGTCCGAGCTCGACGCCTGGACCCGCCTGCACTACGTCTACCCGTACCCGCACGTGGACGATGTCATTCCGCTGATGGCCGAAGGCAAGGTCCTGCCGTACCTGGATATCCCGTTCCAGCACGCCAGCCCGCGCGTGCTCAGGCTGATGAAGCGGCCCGGCGCGGTCGACAAGACCCTGGAGCGCGTGCAGCGCTGGCGCGCGATGTGCCCGGAGCTGACCCTGCGTTCGACCTTCATCGTCGGCTTCCCCGGCGAGACCGAGGCCGAGTTCGAGGAGCTGCTCGATTTCCTCGACGAAGCGCAGCTGGACCGGGTCGGTGCGTTCGCCTATTCGCCGGTCGACGGCGCGGCGGCCAACGCGCTGCCCGACCCGGTGCCCGAAGAGCTCAAGCAGGAACGCCTGGCCCGTTTCATGGAACGCCAGGGCGAGATTTCCGCCGCGCGCCTGGAGGCCAAGGTCGGCACCGTGCAGCGCTGCCTGGTCGACCTGCTCGACGGCGAGCTGGCGATCGCCCGCTCGATGGCCGACGCGCCGGAGATCGACGGCGTGGTCCAGATCCAGGATGGCCGCGACGCCGGCCTGCAGGTCGGCGAGTTCGTCGACGTGCGGATCATGGGCAGCGACGAGCACGACCTGTACGGCGAGGTCGAGTACGCCGAAACCGGCGACACCTCGCCGCTGGGCCTGCGCCTGGTCTGAGCTTCGCCGCGCCAGGTCCGGCGGCTTCCGTAGAGCGGGGCTTGCCCCGCTGCTCAGCGCCGCATCCGTAGAGCGGGGCTTGCCCCGCTGCCGCCTTTCCGACGCACACGCAGGGGGGCAAGCCCCGCTCTACGCGGGTCCGGCCCCGCGCGCCCAACGATCGGCGGCCTATCCATTGCCATCGCCATCGCCTCTCCGGCGCACCAGCCCGTTCAATCGCCGTACTCGACCGCCACCACCGCGAAGCGCGCCGGGCCACCGGGCAGCTGCGCTTCCACTTCGTCGTCCACGCGCTTCTTCAGCAGCGCGCGCGCCAGCGGCGAATCGATGCTGATCCAGCCGGTCGACGCATCGGTCTCGTCCGGGCCGACGATGCGGTAGCGGCTCGACTCGCCGGTGTCGATCCGCTCCAGCTCGACCCAGGCGCCGAAGAACACCGCGTCGCGGTCCGCGGGCGCCTCGTCGACCACGCGCAGCGCCGGCACGCGCTTGCTCAGGTAGCGCACGCGCCGGTCGATCTCGCCGAGCTGCTTCTTGCGGTAGGTGTATTCGGCGTTCTCCGAACGGTCGCCCTCGGCCGCGGCCGCGGCCAGCGCCTTGACCACTTCCGGGCGCCGGACCCGCCACAGGTCGTCCAGCTCGGCCTTGAGCCGGTCGTGGCCGCCGCGGGTGATCAGGGCGGTGCTTTTCTCGGGGGGCGGGCGCCAGCGGCTCATGCGTTATGGAGTGGATCAGCGGAAGGGGCGTGATCCTAGCGCCTGCCGCTGGCACGGTCAGCACGCACGCGACGCGCCACGTTCATTCGACCTCGTGCGCGCGGTGGAGGCTGCGCCCGCGCGGATCGTCCACCGGTTCGATGCAGCTGCCCTCGGTGAGCACCATCAGGTCGTCCAGGGCGAGCGCGAACTCGCGCGGCCGCGGGCCCGCGCCAGGCAAGGCGCCTTCGGGAACAAGCCGTACGCACGTGCCGTTCCATTCCAGCGACCACTGGCCGCGCTCGACCGGCAAATCCACCAGGGTGGCGCGGCAATGCGCCTGCAAGGCATAGCGATGATCGCCGCCGAGCTCCAGCAGGACGTCGGCCCCGGCGCAGCCGGCCAGGGGCAGGGTGCCGAAGAACAGGCCTGGGACCGAGGCCGCCGGGGGATCAGGGGCATCGCTGGCCGGCGCCGCGACCGGAACGGTGGCGGCCAATGCGAGCGCGAACGCGAGGCGGCGCGGGGAGGTCGTCATGGCCGGGCGGTCTGGCGCGGTTCAGCGCTTCCTGCCGCCGAACAGCCCGCCGAGGATGCCGCGCACGATCTGGTTGGTGATGGTGCGCGCGGCCTGCTTGCTCGAGGCCTCGATCACGCCCTGGCGGCGGCCGGTGCCGAATAGCACGTCGTTCACCGCCTTGCCGAAGCCGCCTTCCTCCTGCGCCGGCGCCTGCTTGCCGCCGCCGCGCCGGGCCGGCGGCGCCTGCGCGCCGTCGGCGGCGGCCTGCGCGCGTGCGGCGAGCATCTCGGTGGCCGATTCGCGGTTGACCGCCTGGTCGTAGCGGGGACCGAGCGGGCTGGCGGCGCGGACCTGGTTGCGTTCGGCCTCGCTGATCGCACCCATCCGGCAGCGCGGCGGCGCGACCATGGTCTGCTGGACAGGGGAGGGCACGCCCTTGTCCTGCAGCGTGGACACCAGCGCCTCGCCGGTGCCCAGCTGCGCCAGCGTCGCGGCCACGTCCAGCTTCGGGTTCGGGACGAAGGTCTCGGCCGCCGTCTTCACCGCTTTCTGGTCGCGCGGCGTGTAGGCGCGCAGCGCGTGCTGCACGCGGTTGCCGAGCTGGCCGAGGATGTTGTCGGGCACGTCGTCGGGGAACTGCGAGCAGAAATACACGCCTACGCCCTTGGAGCGGATCAGGCGAACGACCTGCTCGATGCGCTGCTGCAGCGCCGCCGGCGCATCGTCGAACAGCAGGTGCGCCTCATCGAAGATGAAGGCCAGCTTGGGCTTTTCCAGGTCGCCGACTTCGGGCAGGTTCTCGAACAGCTCCGACAGCAGCCACAGCAGGAACGTTGCGTACAGGCGCGGCTTGAGGATCAGCTGGTCGGCCGCCAGGATTCCGATCACGCCGCGGCCGTCGTGGTTCACGCGCATGATGTCGGCCAGCTCCAGGGCCGGCTCGCCGAAGAAACCTTCGCCGCCGTCCTGCGACAGGCGCAGCAGCGCACGCTGGATCGCCGCGACCGACTGCGCGCTGACCAGGCCGTATTCGCTGGACACCGCCTTGCGCTCCTCGGCGACGAGGTTGAGCAGGGCGCGCAGGTCATCCAGGTCCAGCAGCAGCAGGCCGCGGTCGTCGGCGAGCTTGAATACGATGTCCAGCACGCCCGATTGGGTGTCGTTCAGCTCCAGGATGCGGCCGATCAGGGTCGGGCCCATCTCGCTGACCGTGGTCCGCACCGGGTGGCCGAGCTTGCCGTATAGGTCCCAGAACACCACCGGGCTGGCGCCGGGGGCGTAGTCGGCCACGCCGATCTGCGCGGCGCGCTGAAGCACCTTCTCGTTGCCGTCGCCGGCCACCGCCAGGCCCGCCACGTCACCCTTCACGTCGGCCATGAACACCGGCACGCCCAGCCGCGAGAAGCCCTCGGCCAGGGTCATCAGGGTCACGGTCTTGCCCGTGCCGGTGGCGCCGGCGACCAGGCCGTGGCGGTTGCCATACTTCGGCAGCAGGGTGACCGGAATGTCGTCGGTGAGGCCCTTGCCGAGCAGGATCGGGTCCATGCGTATGTCCTGGTGAGGAAGGTCTGGCTCGCCGCCGATCCTAGCGGCACGGCCGGCGGCAGGGCTAGCCGGAGGCGCGCGCCCGCGTCGCGGGTTGCCGCATGAGGTCCCCCGCGGCTACCCTGCCGGTCGCTTCGTCCGTTGCAACCACGATGTCCCCCCGCCTTCCGAAATACTGGCCGCTGGCCGCCGCCGCATTGCTGTGCATCGTTCCCGCCGCCCACGCGCAGCGGGTCTCGGCCAAGGACAGGGCCGCCTCCGACGCGCTGGTCCAGCGCATGTCCGCCGCCGAGCAGCGCTACCGCGACGCCCTGGTGCTGGCCGCCAATGGCGATCCCAAGGGCACCACCGAGAGCAACGCGGCGCTGGAGGACATGGAGGACGTGGTCGACGCCTGCGTGAAGCAGAAGGGCTGCCCGCTGTCGGACGTGCTGGCGACCTGGAAGCGCCTGCTCAAGGCCGAGGTCGACGCCGCCGGCGAGGAGCTGGACGAGGATCCCGGCGAGGAAGGCCTGCTTGAGGCCGATACCGCGCTGGCCGCCGACATCCCCGAGGCCGCGCGCGCGGCGCGGCTGCTCGGCGACGACCATCGCCACACCTTCGACCGCATGGTCCAGTTCAACCCGGCGGTTCAGGCCGGCATCCGCCGCTGGCTGACCGACATGCGCCCGCAGCTGATGACCAGCTACGAGAACTACCGGACCATGCGCCACCTGATGTGGCCGGAGTTCGAACGCCGCGGCCTGCCGGAGGCGCTGCTGTTCGGGATCATGGCCAAGGAATCCAACGGCCGCGTGCATGCGGTCTCGCGCGCCGGCGCCGCCGGGCCGATGCAGTTCATGCCGGCCACCGGGCGCCGCTTCGGGCTCGGCCCGGACGACAGCGGTTTCGACAGCCGCTACGACCCGCGCAGCGCGGCCATGGCCAGCGCCGCCTACCTCAACGAGCGGCTGCGCCAGCTCAACAACGACCTGGAGCTGTCGCTGGCGGGCTACAACGGCGGCGAAGGCCGGGCGCTGCGCGTGCACCGGCAGAGCGGCGGCACCGGCTTCTGGAACGCCTCGGTTTACGACCAGTTCCCGGCCGAGACCCGCGATTACGTGCCGATGGTGATCGCCGCGGCGTGGATCTACCTGCACCCGCGCCAGTACGGCGTGGTCTTCCCGAAGGTCGATGCGCAGCCGGCGCAGCTCAGGCTCACGCGCCCGGCCAGCATCTACGAGCTGACCGTGTGCCTGGGCAACAGCGGCAACCGCGACGGCTACATGCGCGCGCTGCGCAACCTCAATCCGCGCTATGAAGCGGAGGCCTGGATCCCGGCCGGCACCGTGCTCAGCGCGACCACGCGCATCGTCGGCCTGTACCACCGCCATTGCGAGCACGGCCCGCGTGCCGACCTGGCCCGCGCGCTGGTGACGGCCAACGTCAATGCGGCCATCGTCAGCGACACGCCGGCCGGCAACGTCGCGGTGGGCGACCTGGTGAGCCTGCCGGGCGAGGTCGCCGCGCCGGCCCTGGCCCCGGCCCCGGCCAAGGCCAGGACGCGTACCCATCGCGTGGCCAAGGGCGACACCCTCGGTCGCATCGCCCAGCGTTACGACTGCGAAGTCAAGGCGCTGGCCCGGGCCAACGGGCTCAAGGCGCCCGCCTACAGCGTGCGCCAGGGCCAGCAACTGAAGCTGGAAGGCTGCGGATCGTAGGGGCCCATCCTCATGGGCGACCGCGGGCATCCGACCAACAGGGCGTCGTCCGTGCCGACGCCGTCGGGTCGCCGATGAATCGGCTCCTACATGGCCAGAAGCCGCCGCGCTTCCTGCAGGAGCCCATCCTCATGGGCGACCGGGGCATCCGGCCAACGAGGCGTCGTCCGTGCCGACGCCGTCGTGTCGCCGATGAATCGGCTCCTACATGGCCAGAAGCCGCCGCGCTCCCTGTAGGAGCCCATCCTCATGGGCGACCGCGGGCATCCGGCCAACGGGGCGTCGTCCATGCCGACGCCGTCGGGTCGCCGATGAATCGGCTCCTACATGGCCAGAAGCCGCCGCGCTTCCTGTAGGAGCCCATCCTCATGGGCGACCGCGGGCATCCGACCAACGGGGCGTCGTCCGTGCCGACGCAGTCGGGTCGCCGATGAATCGGCTCCCACATGGTGAGAAGCCGCTGCACTCCCTGTAGGAGCCCATCCTCATGGGCGACCGGGTGTCGGCCCGCAAGGGCGTCGCCAGTGCGCCCGCGCCGCGGACGGACCGGCGTCTAGGGTCGATACGCCAGGGCCTGCCCCAGCCGCACCGGTGACTCGGCCGCCAGGCCGGGTGCCAGCGTCGCCGCGCCCGGCGGCAACAGCACCACCACCGTGGAGCCGTAGTTGAACCGCGCCATCTCGGCGAAGCGCTCCAGCACGATGCCCTTGCCGCGCCAGTCCTTGCGGGTGACGTCGTCGCCGTAGGCGGGGATCTCCTCGCCGCTCCACACCGTTTCCACACCCGAGACCAGCAGTGCGCCGACCATCACGGAGGCCATCGGTCCGAAGTCGGTGTCGAAATGGCAAACCAGCCGCTCGTTGCGCGCGAACAGCCGCGGCACCCCGCGCACGGCGGCCGGGCCGACGCTGAAAAGTCGGCCGGGCACGTGCACCGTTTCGCGCAGGACCCCGGTCCAGGGCATGTGCACGCGGTGGTAGTCGCGCGGCGACAGGTACACGGTGGCGAAGCTGCCGCCGGCGAACACGCGCGCGGCCTCGGCATCGCCGAGCAGCTCGGCGGCGGTGAACGACTGGCCCTTGGCCTGGAAGATGCGGCCGTCGGCCTCGATCGCACCGAGCTGGCTGATCCGCCCGTCGGCCGGCATCAGCAGCGCGCGCGGATCCGGATCCGGGGTGCGCGCACCCGGCTTGAGCGCGCGGGTGAAGAACGCATTGAAGCTGGGATAGGCGCCCGGGTCCGGCTGCGCCGCCTCGGCCAGGTCGACGTCGAAGCGGCGCACCACGGTGTCGATGAAGCGCTGCTTGAGCCAGGGATTCTCCGAATACGCGGCGCTGCGCGCGATCGAGCACAGCAGCCGGTGCGGCAGGGCCCAGCTCAGCGTGGTCAGCAGGCTCATGGCGCGCGGTCCGCGGAGGTCAGGCGAGCCAGGTCGTCGGCGATGGCCGCCGGCTTGAACGGCGGGCGGATCAGCCCGGCCAGGCGGCCCTGCGGATCGAGCAAGGCGATATTGGCCGAGTGGTCGACGCTGTAGTCCTGCGGGTTCTGGTCGAAGCCCTTGCCGGGCACCTTCATGAAGACGAAGCCGATCGAGGTGGCGAACTTCTCCAGCGCCGGCACGTCGGCGGTCGCGGCCAGGGTGTCCGGGTGGAAGGCGTGGGCGTATTCGCCGGCCTTGCCAGGGGTGTCGCGCTCCGGGTCCACCGACACGAACAGTACGCGCGGGCGGGTCGATTCGGGCAGCGCTTCCCACTGCTTCTGCGCCTGCGCCAGTTCGGCCAGGGTGGTGGGGCACACGTCCGGGCAGAAGGTGAAGCCCAGGAACACCAGGGTCCAATGCCCGGCGAGCTCGCCCGGCACCAGCGGCGTGCCGTCGGACTGGCGCAGGTTGAACGGCGGCAGCTCGCGCGGCTGCGGCAGCAGGGTCACCGCCTGCAGCGGCGGCGCCTCCGGCGCGCGCTCGGCGCCGAGGAAATGGAAGGCTGCCAGCAGGCCCAGGCCGGCGGCCAGTGCGGCGACCAGGATGTAGCCGAAGGTGCGGTTGAACATGCGGTCCAGCGTCCGGAAAGGGTTTTCGTGCCGGCCATGATAGCGGCAGGGGCGGGTGCGGGCCGTCGATGGCCTATAATCGCGGCCCGTTTCCGACCCGGCCGCCATGCGCGGCGCCGCGCCATGACCGCCGATCCGGCCGCTGAGCTGCACACGATCATCGACCTGATCCGCTACGGCGGCAGCCGCTTCAACGAGGCCGGCCTGACCTTCGGCCACAGCTACGACAACGCGATGGACGAGGCCACGCAGCTGGTCCTGCACGCGCTGCACCTGCCGCACGACCTGAGCCCGGTCTACGGCCAGTCGCGGCTGACCACGCGCGAGAAGCACCGGATCCTGGCCCTGTTCCAGCGCCGCATCGACGAGCGCGTACCGGCCGCCTACCTCACCGGCGAGGCCTGGTTCGCCGGGTTGAGCTTCAAGAGCGATGCGCGCGCGCTGGTGCCGCGCTCGCCGATCGCCGAGCTGATCGAGTCGGGCTTCGAGCCGTGGCTGGGCGGGCGCGAAGTGCGCCACGCGCTGGACCTGTGCACCGGCTCGGGCTGCATCGCCATTGCGATGGGCCACCACAACCCGGACTGGCAGGTCGACGGCGTGGACATCAGCGACGACGCGCTGGCCCTGGCCGCCGAGAACAAGGCGCGCCTGCACGCCGACAACGTGACCCTGCTCAAGTCCGACCTGTTCGCCGGGCTGACCGGGCGCCACTACGAGCTGATCGTCACCAATCCGCCGTACGTGACCGACGACGAGACGGACGCGCTGCCCCGCGAGTACTCGTACGAGCCGGAACTGGGCTTGCGTGCCGGCCCGGACGGGCTGGACCTGGTGCTGAAGATCCTGCGCGACGCGCCGCTGCACCTGTCGCAGGACGGCCTGCTGATCTGCGAGGTCGGCGAATCGGAGCGGCACCTGGTCAGGCTGCTGCCGGAGCTGGACCTGGCCTGGATCGAGTTCAAGGTCGGGCAGATGGGCATCTTCGCGGTCGAATGCCGCGAGCTGATCGCGCACAACGCGCGCATCGCCGAGCTGGCTGCGGCGCGGGGTTGAGGCGGGCAGGTGGTGCGTCGGCTGCGGCCGTACCGCCTGCTTCCCATGGTCTAGAAGCAGGAGAGCGGGCTCCGGAAGGGCGTCCGCCAGCGCACGGGGGTGTGGGCCATCCCCCATGCGGCGGCGGACGCCCTTCCGGAGTCCGCGCATTTGCTCCTGGCGTACGTGGCCTGCGGAAAACCGTTGCCAAGGCAACATTTCCGCCAGCCCTGCCGCACTGCAGCAGTGGCGCCCGATATGCGATCCTTGCCCGTCTTCCCACCGGTTCCCCTCCGCGGAGCGGCGTCTTGAGCAGCAACACCTTCGGCAAGCTGTTGTCGGTCACCACCTTCGGCGAATCGCATGGCCCGGCCATCGGCTGCGTCGTCGATGGTTGCCCGCCCGGGCTGGAGATCGCGCCGGAGGAGTTCGCCCACGATCTGGAGCGGCGCGCCACCGGCAAGAGCCGCCACACCTCCGCGCGGCGCGAGGCCGACGAGGTCGAGATCCTGTCCGGCGTTTACGAAGGCCGCACCACCGGCACGCCGATCGCGCTGCTGATCCGCAACACCGACGCGCGCAGCAAGGACTACGCCAGCATCGCCGCGCAGTTCCGCCCCGGCCATGCCGACTACACCTACTGGCAGAAGTACGGCATCCGCGACCCTCGCGGCGGTGGCCGCAGTTCGGCGCGCGAAACCACCATGCGCGTGGCCGCCGCGGTGATCGCCAAGAAGTGGCTGCGCCAGCGCTACGGCGTCTCCGTGCGCGGCTTCCTGGCCCAGCTCGGCGAGGTCAGGCCCGCGGGCTTCGAATGGAGCGCGGTGGAGGGCAACCCGTTCTTCTGGCCGCATGCGGCACAGGTGCCGGAACTCGAGGCGTACATGGACGCGCTGCGCAAGTCCGGCGATTCGGTCGGCGCGCGCGTCACCGTGGTGGCCGACGGCGTGCCGCCGGGCTGGGGCGAGCCGATCTACGGCAAGCTCGACGGCGACCTGGCCGCCGCGCTGATGAGCATCAACGCGGTCAAGGGCGTGGAGATCGGCGACGGCTTCGACGTCGTCGCGCAGAAGGGCACCGTGCACCGCGACCTGATCGCGCCGGAGGGCTTCGCCAGCAACCATGCCGGCGGCATCCTCGGCGGCATCTCCACCGGCCAGCAGGTGGTGGCTTCGATCGCGCTCAAGCCGACGTCGAGCCTGCGCCTGCCCGGGCCAACGGTCGACGTGCACGGCGATCCGGTCGAAGTGGTCACCACCGGCCGCCATGATCCCTGCGTCGGCATCCGCGCCACCCCCATCGCCGAGGCGATGGTCGCGCTGGTGCTGATGGACCAGGCCCTGCGCCACCGCGCCCAGTGCGGGGATGTCGGCGAGGTCGCCCCGCGGATCCCGGCCGGTTCCGGCCTGGGCGAAGGCGGGCAGGACTAGGCCATGGCCGTCGCGCGTCCCCGTGTCTGGGTGTCGCAGCCGCTGTTCGACGACATCGTCGACCAGCTGGCCGCGCACTGCGACGTGGACGCCGTGGCGACGGTCACCGAACACGCGCCGGCCGACGTGGCCGCGGCGCTGCGCGACGCCGACGGCGCGCTGGTCACCCTCAACGAAAGCATTGGCGCGGCCGAGCTGGCCACCGCGCCGCGACTGCGCGCGATCGCCAATGTCGGCGTCGGTTACAACAACCTGGACATCGATGCGCTCGATGCGCGCGGCATCATCGCGACCAACACGCCCGAGGTGCTGACCGAGACCACGGCCGACCTGGGTTTCGCCCTGCTGATGGCGGCCGCGCGCCGGATCACCGAATCCGAGCGCTGGCTGCGCGAGGGGCAATGGAAGCAGTGGTCGTTCTCGACCATGCTCGGCGCCGACATCCATGGCAGCACGCTGGGCATCCTGGGCATGGGCCGGATCGGGCAGGCCATCGCCCGCCGCGGCCACCACGGGTTCGGCATGAAGGTGCTGTACCACAACCGGTCGCGCCTGCCCGAAACAGTCGAGCGCCAGGTCGGCGCGCGCCACGTGGGATTCGACGAACTGCTGGCGCAGGCCGACCACCTGGTGCTGGTGCTGCCGTACTCGGCGGCCAGCCACCACATCATCGATGCCGCCGCACTGGCGAAGATGAAGCCCACCGCCACGCTGGTGAACATCGCCCGCGGCGGCCTGGTCGATGAACTGGCCCTGGCCGATGCGCTGGCCAACGGCCGCCTGGCCGCGGCCGGACTGGACGTCTACGAAGGCGAGCCCGCGGTGCGTGCGGAGCTGCTGGCGCTGCGCAACGTGGTGCTGACCCCGCACATCGGCAGCGCCAGCCTGGCCACGCGCCGGGCGATGGTGCAGCTGGCGGCGGACAACCTGGTCGCCGCGCTGGGGTTCGGCCCGAACGCGGGCAATCCGCCCACGCCGGTCACCGCCAAGAAAACGACCATCGCCACTGCCGGCATTACCGGCGCGGGCAAAACCGCGGCCGGCAAACGGTAGGGAACCTCCCAGGCGCTCGACGACACAGCCGAGCCGCATCCCCGGAAGAGGTTCCCCGAACCCGGCCCGCACGCGCGCACCGCGCGACACCGCATCCAACGATCCCGATTACAGAACGGAACCGAGAACACCCATGAGCACTGCAGAACGTCGTTTCACCGTCGCCGTCGTTGGCGCCACCGGCGCAGTCGGCGAGACCATGCTGTCCATCCTGGCCGAGCGCCAGTTCCCCGTCGGCGAGCTGGTCGCCCTGGCCTCGGAGCGATCGGCCGGCGGCGAGGTCGACTTCGGCGGCCGCAAGGTGCCGGTGCGCGACCTGGCCACCTTCGACCCCACGGGCGTGGATATCGCCCTGTTCTCGGCCGGCGGCAGCGTCTCCAAGGAGTACGGCCCGAAGTTCGCCGCCGCCGGCGCGGTGGTGATCGACAACTCCTCGGCCTTCCGCTACGACGACGACGTGCCGCTGGTGGTCTCCGAGGTCAACCCGGAGGCGGCGAAGCAGCGCCCGCGCGGCATCATCGCCAACCCCAACTGCTCGACCATGCAGATGCTGGTCGCGCTGGCGCCGATCCACCGCGAGTACGGCATCGAGCGGATCAACGTGGCCACCTACCAGTCGGTGTCCGGCGCCGGCCGTTCGGCGCTGGAGGAGCTGGGCCGCCAGACCGGCGCGCTGCTCAATTTCCAGGACGCCGACCCGCAGCGCTTCCCGGTGCAGATCGCCTTCAACCTGATCCCGCACATCGACGACTTCCAGGACAACGGCTACACCAAGGAAGAGATGAAGCTGGTCTGGGAGACGCGCAAGATCCTCGGCGACGACAGCATCCAGGTGAACCCGACCGCCGTGCGCGTGCCGGTGTTCTTCGGCCACTCCGAGGCGGTGGCGATCGAGACGAGGAAGAAGGTCACCCCCGAGGCCGCGCGCGCGCTGCTCGAGCAGTCGCCCGGCGTGGAAGTGGTCGACGAGCGCAAGGCCGGGGGCTACCCGACCCCGGTGACCCATGCCTCGGGCAACGACGCGGTCTACGTCGGCCGGATCCGCGAGGACTTTTCGCACCCGCGCGGCCTGAACCTGTGGATCGTCTCGGACAACATCCGCAAGGGCGCCGCGCTCAATGCGGTGCAGGTGGCCGAGCTGGTCGCGCAGGAAGGCTGAGCGCGGCCCGGCCCAGGCAGCGATCCGGCGCCATCATGTAGAGCGGGGCTTGCCCCGCTGCTCTCGATGGCGACATAACGGCAAGCGCAGCGGGGCGAGCCCCGCTCTACGACGGCACCGGCCGCCGGGCGACCTCCTGGCCGGGTGCCGGGGGTCGGCTGCTAACCAGGCGGGGTGTCCGCTATAGTGCGCCGCATGAGAATCAGGGGACCGGGCGCCACGCGCCCATGGCACTGGCTGCTGGCCATCGGCCTGTCGCTGCTCAGCGGCGGCGCGATGGCGCTCGGACTGGGCCAGATCCGGGTGCTGTCGGCGCCCGGCCAGCCGCTGCTGGCCGAGATCCCGATCATCTCCAACGAGCCGGGCGAGCTGGAGAACGCGCGCGCGCGGCTGGCTTCGCCGGAAACCTTCGCCCGGGTCGGCCTGCAGCCGCCTTCGGGCCTGGTCAGCGACCTGCAGTTCGAGATCGTCGCCGACGCGCAGGGGCGCGCGGTGGTCCGCGTCACCAGCAGCGCACCGGTCGACGTGCCGTCGCTGGGCTTCCTGGTCGAGGTCGATTGGGGCCAGGGCCGGCTGGTCCGCGAATACTCGGCCCTGGTGTCCGCACCGCAGACCGCCGCGGCGATCGAAGCGCCGGTGATCGAGGCGCCGCGCGCGATGCCTTCCGATGCGATCGTGCGCGAACCGCAGCCGGCGGCCGTAGCCGCCGAGGCCGAGGCCGTGCCCGCGGAACCCGTCGCCCCCGCGCCGGCGGCGCCCACCGCGCCCCGCGCCATGGCGAGCCCCGTCGCGCCCGCCGCCCCCGGGGAGCTCCTGGTGCGGGTCGAGCGTGGCCAGACCCTGTCCCAGGTCGCCGCCGGCATGGACCGCGGCGGACGCACCATCAACGAAGCGATGGTGGCCCTGCTGCGCGCCAATCCCGAGGCGTTCATCGGCGGCAACATCCATCGCGTCCGCGCAGGGGCCGAATTGCGCATGCCCGGCGATGCCGATTTCGGCCAGGCCGATGCGGCCGGCGCCGCGGCCCTGGTCCGCGAACAGACCGCGCAGTGGCGCCAGGCTGCGCGGCCGGTCCTGCAACCGGCCGAGGCAGGCGCGGCGACGGCGACCGCGTCGGTTGCCGACAGCCCGGCGGCGCCGTCGGCCAATGCGCCTTCCGGTGCGCGGCTCGAAATCGCACCGGCGGTCGCGGCGTCGGGTACCCAGGCAACAGAATCCGGACTCGGTACCGGTGGCGAGGGCGACATGCTGGCAAACGAACAACTGCGCCAGGCCCAGGAAGACCTGGCCACGCGCGACTCGGAACTGGCGGAGCTGCGCAGCCGGGTCGAGGAACTGGAGAAGATGCAGCAGCAGCAGCTCAAGCTGATCGAGCTCAAGGACAGCGAGCTGGCGGCCGCGCAGCAGACCCTGGCGCGGACCAACGCCGCCAGCGCCGCCCAGGGTGGCGATTCCGCCGCCCCTGCCTGGCTGTGGGCCGGTGCCGGCCTGCTGGTGCTCGCCGCACTGGCCTGGTGGTTCGCGCGCCGGCCCAAGCCGAGTCCGATTCCGTCTTCGCGTGGCCGCGGTTTCGATGCCGCGGCGCTGGCCGCGGCGCTGCCGCAACCGGCGTCCGACCCGGCGCTGGCGGTCGACGCCCCGGAGGAGGCACACCACGCACCGGAAGACGTCTCTTACCCGGCCCAGGCACATCCCGACGACGGCGCCGTGCCGGCATGGCACACCGGTGCCGCCGCGGGCGCGGGGATCGGCCTGGCTTCGTTGAATCCGTCCCCGGCTGGCCGCGAGCGCCTGGAACTGGCGATCGCCTACCTGGACCTGGGCGACGTGGAGACCGCGCGCTCGCTGCTGCACGAAGTGGCCGCCGGACATGACCCGTCCGCGCGCGACGAAGCGGCGCAGCTGCTGCGCGAGATCGGCTGAGCGGGAAGCGTCAGCCATGCGTTATGCGCTGGGCGTCGAGTACGACGGCAGCGGCTTCCAGGGATGGCAGGGACTGGGGCCGTCCGGGCCGCCGACCGTGCAGGCCGCGCTCGAGGCCGCGCTGTCCTCGGTGGCCGACCAGGCCATCACCGTGACCTGTGCGGGTCGCACCGATGCCGGCGTCCATGCCGAATGCCAGGTCGTGCACTTCGACAGCACCGCGCAGCGCGATCCGCGCGCGTGGACCCTGGGCGTCACCGGCCGGCTGCCGCCGGCCGTGTGCGTGCGCTGGTGCGTGCCGGTGCCGCTGGAATTCAACGCGCGTTTCTCGGCGCGGGCGCGCCGCTACCGCTACCGGCTGGTCAACCGCCAGGTCCGGCCGGCGCTCTATCGGCACATGATGGCGTGGGAGCGGCGGCGGCTGGATGCGGAGGCCATGCACCGCGCCGCCCAGGCGCTGCTGGGCGAGAACGACTTCAGCGCCTTCCGCACCGTGCACTGCCAGGCGCCGCACGCCCGTCGCGACCTGCAGGAGGTGCTGGTGCGCCGGGTCGGCGAGGTGGTCGAGATCGAAGTCCAGGCCAACGCATTCCTCCATCACATGGTCCGGAATATCGTGGGCTCGCTGCTGGAAGTGGGCGCGGGCGTGCGTGACGAGGGCTGGATCGCCCGCCTGCTGGCCGGGCGCGACCGCACCCTGGCCGGCCCGACCGCGCCGCCGCAGGGGCTGGTGTTCCTGCACCCCCTGTATCCACGAGAATGGGGCCTGCCCGAGGAGGTGAGCCTGTGAACCGCACGCTGTACAGAACCCGGATCAAGTTCTGCGGCCTGACCCGCCCCGGCGACGTGCGCCTGGCCGGCGAACTCGGCGTGGACGCGGTCGGCTTCGTCTTCGCCCCCGACAGCCCGCGCCGGTTGACCGCCGTCGAGGCGCGCCAGTTGCGGCTGGCGCTGGCGCCGATGGTCAGCGTGGTCGCGCTGTTTCGCGACAATTCCGCCGCCGAGGTACGCGAGGTGGTGCGCCAGTTGCGTCCGTCGGTGCTGCAGTTCCATGGCAACGAGGACGACGCGTTTTGCCGCGCGTTCCGGGTGCCCTGGATGAAGGCGATCCCGATGGCGAACGGCGACGCCTGGGATGCGCGCACGCTGCAGCAGCGCTGGCCCCATGCCGATGGCTTCCTGTTCGACAGCCATGGCGGGGGCAAGGGTGGCGGCACCGGCAAGGCGTTCGACTGGAGCCGCATTCCGACCGGCCTGCACCGGCCGTTCGTGCTGGCCGGCGGCATCACGCCGGACAACGTTTTCGACGCGATCCACGCCACCCTGCCGTGGGCGGTCGACGTGGCCAGCGGCATCGAGGTGTCGCCGGGCATCAAGGACGGCGAGAAGATGCGCCGGTTCGTCGCCGAAGTGCGCCGCGCCGACTGCGCCGAGCTCGATTGAGCCGGGCAGGTCTCCAGCCCCGCGCACCGTTCGGACACCTCACCGGCCTGGCTGCAGCTCCGTGCGCAGCCACGCTGCCAGCGCCGGGATCCGCGCGTCGTCGCTGCCGCGCGTCGTGCACAGGGCCCACTGCCCGCCTGTTTCGACGAAGCCCCAGGGCGCGGCCAGGCGGCCCTGGTCGAGGTCGGCCTGGACCAGCTCCAGCGGCGCGATCGCCACCCCCAGCCCGGCCACGGCAGCCTCCAGCAGGTAGGTCAGGTGCTCGAACCCGGTGCCGGCGTTGGCATCGGCAGTTTCCAGGCCGTGCGCGGCGAACCAGCGCGGCCATGCCTGCGGCCGCGACCGTGTGTGCAGCCGCGGCGCGCCCAGCAATGCCGAAGGCGGCGCGTCCTGCAACGCCGCCAGCTGCGCATGGCGCGGGCTCAGGACCGGACCGATCCGCTCCGGCGCCAGCGCATGCACCTGCCAGGACGAGGGCCACGGCGCTTCCCCGAGCAGCAGCGCCGCATCCAGTCCGGACAGCGCCGGATCGAAGCCTTCGCGCGCGGAGAAGTGCAGGGTGAGCGCCGGCAGCTCGGCCGACAGCCGCTCCAGGCGGGGGATCGCCCAGCGCGCCAACAGGCTGCCCGGGCAGCCCAGCACGAGCGCGGCCGCCGGTTCGCGCGCACGCTGCAGCGCTCCCCAGGTCGCCTGCAGGGTGGCGAACGCATCGCCGGCGGCATCACGCAGGCGCAGGCCGCGCGCGGTCAGGGCCAGGCCGCGCCCCTCCCGCTCGAACAGTGGCGCGCCGAGCGCCTCTTCCAGGCTGCGGACATGGCGGCTGATCGCGCCGTGGGTGACGTGCAGTTCGGCCGCCGCCCGGCTCAGGCTGCCCAGCCGGGCCGCCGCCTCGAAGGCGCGCAGGGCGTTGAGCGGGGGCAGGGTCCGCGACATGTGACTTTTCCTGAAGAGTCGTGCCAATAGTATCGGTTTCCAGGCGATGAATCGTGCGCTAGGCTGACATCCCGTAGCGCCCCTCCGGACTCTTCATGCCGTCGCCTGCCGACTACCACGCCTATCCCGACGCCGCCGGCCACTTCGGCCGCCACGGTGGCCGCTTCGTCGCCGAGACCCTGGTCGGCCCGCTGCAGGAGCTGGCCGCCGCCTACGACGCGGCCCGGGTCGACCCGGAGTTCATCGCCGCCTTCGAGAAGGACCTCAAGCACTACGTCGGCCGCCCCAGCCCGATCTACCACGCCCAGCGCCTGAGCCGGGAAGTGGGCGGCGCGCAGATCCTGCTCAAGCGCGAGGACCTGAACCACACCGGCGCGCACAAGATCAACAACACCATCGGCCAGGCGCTGCTGGCCTCGCGGATGGGCAAGAAGCGGATCATCGCCGAGACCGGCGCCGGCCAGCACGGCGTGGCCAGCGCCACCGTGGCCACGCGCCTGGGCCTGGAGTGCGTGGTCTACATGGGCGCCACCGACATCGAGCGGCAGAAGATCAACGTCTATCGGATGAAGCTGCTCGGTGCGACCGTGGTCCCGGTCACCAGCGGTTCGGCCACGCTCAAGGACGCGCTCAACGAGGCCATGCGCGACTGGGTGACCAACGTGCAGGACACGTTCTACATCATCGGCACGGTCGCGGGCCCGGATCCGTATCCGCGCATGGTCCGCGACTTCAACGCGGTGGTCGGCCGCGAGGCGAGGGCGCAGATGCTGGCCGACTACGGCCGCCTGCCCGACGCGATCACCGCCTGCGTCGGCGGCGGCAGCAACGCGATCGGCCTGTTCCATGCCTTCCTCAACGACGCCCCGGTGCGGATTGTTGGGGCCGAGGCGGCGGGCGACGGCATCGAGACCGGGCGCCATGCCTCGTCGCTGGCTGCCGGGCGGGTCGGGGTACTGCACGGCAACCGCACCTACGTGATCTGCGACGACGACGGGCAGATCATCGAAACCCACTCGATCTCCGCAGGCCTGGACTATCCGGGCGTCGGCCCCGAGCACGCGTTCCTGAAGGACAGCGGCCGCGCCGAGTACGTCGGCGTCACCGACGAGGAGGCGCTGGCCGCGTTCCACAGGCTCACCCGGACCGAGGGCATCCTGCCGGCGCTCGAATCCAGCCACGCGGTCGCCCAGGCGATCAAGCTGGCGCGCGAGCTGCCGCGCGATGCGCTGGTGCTGTGCAACCTGTCCGGTCGTGGCGACAAGGACGTGCACACCATCGCCGCACGCGAAGGCATCACCTTGTAGGAGCCGATTCATCGGCGACCCGATCCCCCTCCAACGCCGCCACCCAACGCGACGCCTGGCGAACAGGCGTCCACCCGTGCCCCGACAGGCGCGACCCCGGACCCACAGGCCACCCATGAGCCGCTTCGAGAACAAGTTCGCGCAACTGCGCGCCGCCGGCCGCAAGGCCCTGATCCCCTTTTTTACCGCCGGCGACCCGTCGCTGGAAGCGACCGTGCCGGTGATGCACGCGCTGGTGGAGGCCGGCGCCGATGTCATCGAGCTGGGCGTGGCGTTTTCCGATCCGATGGCCGACGGCCCGGTGATCCAGCGCAGCTCCGAGCGCGCGCTGGCGCGTGGTGCGGGTACCGGCTACGTGTTCGAATGCGTGCGCCGCTTCCGCCAGCGCGATGCCGATACGCCGGTGGTGCTGATGGGGTACCTCAATCCGCTGGAGATCCGCGGCGCGGCGCGCTTCGCCCGCGAGGCGGTCGCCGCCGGCGTCGATGGCGTGCTGCTGGTCGACCTGCCGCCGGAAGAGGCGGGCGAATTCCAGCAGGCCTTCGATGCCGCCGGCCTGGCCCTGGTGATGCTGGCCTCGCCGACGACCTCGCCGGCGCGCGCGGCGATGCTGAGCGCGAACGCGCAAGGCTATCTCTACTACGTCAGCTACGCCGGCGTGACCGGAGCGGATCGCCTGGACACGCAGGTTGCCGGTCGCCGGCTGCAGGAGCTGCGCGCCGCGGCGAAGGTGCCGGTGGTGGCCGGGTTCGGCATCAAGGATGCCGCCAGCGCCGCGGCGATGGCGGTCGACGCCGATGGCGTGGTGGTCGGCAGCGCGCTGGTGTCGATGCTGGCCGATGCGGCGGATCCGGAGGCGGCCGCGGGGCGGGCGCGCGAGTTCCTGGCGCCATTGCGGCAGGCCGTGGACGCGGGCTGAGCCTGAGGGAGCGGATGCAGTAGCAACTGCAGTGGGGTGCGCGGGCTTCGGAGGGAGTCCGCCGTCGCCTGGGGGAATGGCCCATCCCTCGGGACGACATCCTGTCTTTACTCGGGTCGTGGCACATCCATGTGCCACTTGGTCCATTCCCCCAGGCAACGACGGACTTCCGTGGGGTTCCGGCTCGTCACTTCGTCCTGCACGAAGAATCCTCGGTGGTCACAGCCACGGCCACGGCCACCGACACCGACACCGACACCGACACCGACACCGTCCTGCTCGTTGGGAGGGGGCCGCTGGCGTCATGGACAACAAGCTATGGTCTTGCCGCTTTGAAGGACGTCGCCGAAGACACCCACCCGGACGCCGCCGACGGCCGTCGTTGCCGCAGGGGATGGCCCAAGTGGCACATGGATGTGCCACGGCCCTTCGTAAAGACAGGACGTCGTCCCGAAGGGTGGGCCATCCCCTGCGGCAACGGCGGACTCCTTCCGGAGCCAACGCCGCAAGATGCTTTTCGCAGTTGCAGTGCAGTTGCAGTTGAGGTCGCAACGGCAACCGCGGCCGCAGCCGCGCAACCTCAGGAGAACAGGTCGGTCGCCGGCGTTTCCCTCGGCAACGCGCCCTCCAGCTCCAGCAGGAAGCGCTTGGTTGGCAGGCCGCCACCGAAACCGGTGAGCGAGCCGTCCGCACCGATCACCCGGTGGCAGGGCAGCACTATCGGCAGCGGGTTGCGGCCGTTGGCCGCGCCGACCGCGCGCGTGGCCGCCGGACGGTCCACGCGCAGGGCCAGTTGCGCGTAGCTGGCGGTCTGGCCGTAGGGAATCGACGCCAGAGCGAACCACACCTCGCGCTGGAACGGCGTGCCCCGCGGCGCCAGCGGCAGGTCGAACGTTTCGCGCTTGCCGGCGAAGTATTCGCCCAGCTGCGCCTGCGCCTGGTCCAGCAGCGGATGGTCGCCTTCGCGCCAGCCTCCGCGGGGTTGCGGGTGGCGGTTGCTTGGGAACTCGATCGCATGCAGCCCCGCATCGGACGCGGCGATGGTGAGCGCACCCACCGGGCTGGCGATGCGGCGATAGTGGATCGTGCCCATCATGGTTTCTCCGCGGGTGTGGGCCATGCCATCGCATCGCGCCAGAGGTGGATCACGGCGTAGGCGCGCCAGGGGCGCCAGGCCTCGGCGCGTTCGCGCAGGCCGCGCGCGGTCAGCCGGCTACCATCGCCGGGCACGGCCTTCTGCAACACCAGGTCTTCGGCCGGAAACGCATCCGGATGGCCGAGCGCGCGCATCGCCAGGTACTGCGCCGTCCACGGGCCGATTCCGGGTAGGGCGCTCCAGGCGGCGGCGAAATCGTCCAGCGTCTGTTCGGGCTCGAAGCCCACGCGTCCGTCGAGCAATGCGGCCGACAGCGCGCGCACCGTGGCCACGCGCGCGCCGGTCAGGCCCAGGCCGTCGAGGTCGCCGTCGGCCAGCGCGGCGGGGGTGGGGAACAGGTGCGTCAGGCCGTCCAGCAGCGGTGCGTCCAGCACATGGCCATGGCGCTGCGCCAGCCGCGCGGTCAACGTACGCGCGGCGGCGACGCTCACCTGCTGGCCGATCACCGCGCGCACCGCGATCTCGAAGCCGTCCCAGCCGCTGGGCAGGCGCAGCCCGGGCCGCTTGCGCAGCAGCGGACGCAGTCGCGGGTCGGTCGACAGCGCAGCGGCGATGGCGTTCGGATCGGCATCGAGGTCGAACATGCGGCGCACGCGCTGGACGATGTCGGCCAGTTGCGCGGGCGCGGCGCCGCGCAGTTCGAGCTTGAGCGCATGGCTGCGCTCGGCACGCCCGGCGGGCCAGGCGCTGATCCGCAGCCAGCCGGGCGCGGCCGCCGACCCGATCACGCGCGCATAGCTGCGCGCATCCACCCGCTCCACGCCGGGCAAGGCGCGGCCGCGCAGGAAATCGAGCATGGCGGTGAAGTCGTACGGCGGCCGGTACCCCAGTCGCAGCACCAGCGGCTGGGTGGCATCGCCGACCGGCTGTTCTTCCGGCGCGCGCCGGCGCAGGTCGCGCGGTGCCATGCCGTAGGCGTCAAGGAAGGCGGCATTGAAGCGGCGCAGGCTCGCGAAGCCCGCCGCCAGCGCGACTTCCGTGACCGGCAACGGGGTTTCGGTCAGCAGCTGCTTGGCGAACAGCAGGCGCCGCGTGCCATGTACGCCGATCGGCGCGGCGCCCAGGCGTTCGACGAACAGCCGCCGCAGCTGGCGCTCGCCCAGGTGCACGCGTTCGGCCAGCTCCGCCAGCGACCGCCCGGCGAGGAAGCCCTGGTCGATCAGCTTGAGCGCGCGCGCCACCGTTTCGTCGCCGCGACGCCAGGCGCCGTCGCCCGGCGCCAGTTCCGGGCGGCAGCGCAGGCACGGACGGAAGCCGGCCGACTCGGCCGCCGCCGCGCTCGGGTAGTAGTCCACGTTCTGCGGCTTCGGGGCCGGCGCCGGGCACACCGGACGGCAGTAGATGCCGGTACTGCGCACGGCGGTGAAGAACAGTCCGTCGAAACGCGCATCCCGGCTCAGCCGCGCGCGTTCGCAGATGCGCAGCGGGGGCAGGGCTGCGCTGGAGGAGGCAAGCGGGGCGGGCCGGTTCGACATGCGAGCAGGCTAGCACCACCGGTGGCAGCGGACTGGCCGTTTTCGGACATCGCTGGCGGGGGCACCGCACGCCGCCGCCGGTGCCGCCCGCCCCGGTGCCTTCATGGCTGCCGCAGCGCCGGCAGCAGCGTCCGCGGGTCGCCGTCGTTCGGCTGCGGGGCGATGCCCAGCAGGCGCGCCAGCAGCGGATAGACATCGACATTGTCGAATGGCGGCAGCACCACGCCGTCGCCGAACGCCGGGCCGTCGGCGATGAACACCGCGCGCATCGCCGGCGAGTCCGGGTCGTACCCGTGCGCGCCGCGGTCATGCGTGCCGCTGGCGTTGCGCCTGTCGACGGTCGCGCGCGGCAGTGCGTTCCAGCCTTCGTCCATCTGGCAGACGATGGGGGGGACGCGGGGATGGCTGCCGTACTGCAGGCGCGCCGGGATCGCGGCCTTGTTCCAGCACTGGTAGTGCGCGTGGCGGCCAACCAGGCGCGCGGTGACCTGCGCTTCGTGGCCGCTCCGCGGGACCAGGCCGACCACCTGGCCGATGCTCACCACTTCGGCTTCCTCCATCGACGCCATGTCCTCGACGGCCAGGTAGTGGCCCTCCGGCACCTCGGCCATGCCGTGGTCCGACACCACCAGCACGTTGGTCCGCTCCGCCAGGCCGGCCGCCTCCAGCCGCGCAAGCAGCGCGCCCACCATCGCGTCGGCCGCGCGGATCGCGGCACGGGTTTCAGGCGCGTCGGGACCATGGTCGTGGCCGGCACCGTCGACGTTCTCCAGGTACACGGCGAGCAGGCCCGGAGGGGGGCGTCCGCTCGTGCCAAGCCAGCCGGCGATGCGCTCCACCCGCGCCTCCAGCGGAACCCCCGCATCGAACCGTTGCCAATCCCGCGGCATTACGCCGTCGCGCGGCGCCGTCACCCCCGGCCAGGCCCACACCCCGGTGGCGATGCCGGCCCGTTCGGCGCTGGTCCACAACGGCACGCCCTGCCACCAGCCGGGCACGCGCCCTGCGTCGTTGTCGGCGACGACGAAGCGGCCGAGGGCGGCATCGTTCATCGAGTTGTGGACGATGCCGTGGTGGTCCGGGCGCAGGCCGGTCACCAGGGTGTAGTGGTTCGGGAACGTGAGCACCGGATACGACGGCCGCATCCACTGCGCGCGCACGCCACCGGCCGCCAGCCGGTCGAGGTGCGGAGTGTCGCCACGGCCCAGCGCGTCGGCACGCAGGCCATCGATCGACACCAGCAACAGGGTGGAAGGCGCAGGGGCGGCAGAAGGCGGCGGCGGGGCATGGTGCCGGGGCGGCGCGGCGCAGGCGGACAGCGACAGCAGCAGGACGAGGCTGGCAAGGCGGAGCGGGCGATCGGACATGGGGCAACGCTTGGCGACGACCGTCACAGCTTGGCAGACCCGCGCGCAATGCACATGACACCGGATGCGAAGGGACTTGACCTGTCCAGCCCGGGCGCGGATGCTCGGGCCAGGAACCCAGGAGATGCCGCCTTGAAGCCCATGCCCGTTCTGGTTGCCGTGCTCGCCCTTGTGCCGCTCTCCGAGGCCCAGGCTTCGCTGGGCAGTCCCGCGCGACAGGAGGCTGCGCCGCTGCGGGTCGACGCACCGGCGGCGCCTGCGCAAGGCGCTGCGACGCAGAACGCCGGCCAGCGCACGGAGCGCCGCAGCCGCATGGTCGAAGCGACATTGGACGACCGGCCGGTGATGCGCTTCTCGGCCATGTACCGGGAGGTCGGGCCCAAGCCCGCCACCAAGGACAACTGCCTGCAGGGCACCGGCAGCCGGCTCAAGCGCGAAAACCAGGCCTCCTCGTGCCAGGGCCACGGCCAGATCTTCGTCCCGCCGGATCGCTGATCCATGTCGGTCGGCGGCGCAGCGCTCCGGTGGACCGGCCTGGCGCTGCTCGTGCTGGCGCCCACGGCGCAGGCTGTCGCGCCGCCAACCCCGGCCGATGTCGCCCGCTGCGAAGTCTGGGCGCGTGAGCTGTCCTTCGCGCAGTCGGTGGCCGACCACGACGCCGCCGCATTCGCGGCGCACCTGCACCCGCTCGCCGTTTTCGGCGTGACCCGCCCCAATCCGCAGCGCGGCAAGCGCGAAATCCTCGACGCATGGGCCGGGCTCATCGTCGGGCGCGAAACCCGGCTGTGGTGGTATCCGGAACACGTCCATGCCGGTGGCGACGCCAGCATCGTGTCTTCCAGCGGCCCGGCGCTCTACCAGGACGTGGCCAGCGGCCAGTACCGCCTCGGGCGCTTCAGCTCGGTCTGGCAGCGCGTCGAGGACGGGACCTGGCGCGTCGTGTTCGACGACGGCCTGGCTCCCCGGCCGGTGGAGGCGGCGCAGGTCGAGGCGTTCCACGCCGGGCGCGTCACCGCCTGTCCACCGGCATGAGCATCGGCTGAAGCGGTACGCGTGTCTTCATCGCGGCCTAAGCGGGTGGCACGTATGAATGCCGTATGGACACGAAGCACGATTCATCACGCCGGGCCCCGTCGGGCAGTCGCCATGCTGGCACCGCGACCCGGGCGCTGCTCGTTTTCTTGCTGGGCGGATCCGCATTCCTGACCCAGGCACAGTCGGTGGCGCCCAATCGCTACGGCACGCCCGCGGTACCACCGGTCGCCAATGACAGCGCGCTGGAGCGGCAGCAGAAAGCCGCCGCTGAAGCCCAGCGCAACCAGGATGCCGCTTCGCGCCGGGCCGAGCAGGACCGGATCGGCATGGCCGTGGACGCCAACCGCCAGCGGCTCGAAGCCGATCGTGCAAGGACCGAGCGGCAGCGAGCGGCGGCAGCGAACCCGGCGGAGTCCGAACGCATGCGCCAGGAGTTCGAGCAGCGGCGCCAGGCCGCCGAGCGCGAGCGCGAGGAGCTCGAGCGCCAGCGGGCCGCCTCGGAGGCGCGGCCGGCACCGCCGGAACCCTGAGGGGCCATACCGACGCGGATTCGGCCGCCGCCGCATCGCGCGGACAGGCCCGACGCCCGCGCGCGGCGCCCTGCGATAATGCCGGCCTGTCATTGGAGGTTCCCCGGCATGTCCGACCTGCGCCACGATCCACGCCACGACCCATCGCGCGTCGTCCGCGCCCCGCGCGGCGCCCAGCTGAACTGCCGCAGCTGGCTCACCGAAGCCCCGTACCGGATGCTGCAGAACAACCTGGATCCGGACGTGGCGGAGCGCCCGGAGGACCTGGTCGTCTACGGTGGCATCGGCCGCGCCGCGCGCGACTGGGCCAGCTACGACGCGATCCTGGCCACGCTCAGGGACCTGGGCGACGACGAGACCCTGCTGGTGCAGTCGGGCAAGCCGGTCGGCGTGTTCCCCACCCACGCCGACGCGCCGCGGGTGCTGATCGCCAATTCCAACCTGGTCCCGCACTGGGCCACCTGGGAGCACTTCAACGAGCTCGACCGCAAGGGCCTGATGATGTACGGGCAGATGACCGCCGGCTCGTGGATCTACATCGGCTCCCAAGGCATCGTCCAGGGCACCTACGAGACCTTCGTGGAGATGGGCCGCCAGCACTACGGCGGCAGCCTCAAGGGGCGCTGGATCCTCACCGCCGGCCTGGGCGGCATGGGCGGCGCGCAGCCGCTGGCCGCCTCGCTGGCCGGCGCCAGCAGCCTGACCATCGAATGCCGCCAGTCCAGCATCGATTTCCGCCTGCGCACCCGCTACGTCGACGAGCAGGCGGCCGACCTGGACGACGCACTGGCGCGCATCGCCCGGTACACCGCGGCAGGCGAGGCGAAATCGATCGCGCTGCTGGGCAACGCCGCCGAGATCCTGCCCGAGCTGGTGCGTCGCGGCGTGCGCCCGGACTGCGTCACCGACCAGACCAGCGCGCACGATCCGGTGCACGGCTACCTGCCGGTCGGCTGGACGGTGGAGCAGTGGCTGTCGGCGCAGAACAGCGAGCCGGAAAAGGTGCGCGACGCGGCCAAGGCTTCGATGCGGACCCACGTGGAAGCGATGCTGGCCTTCCACGCGCGCGGCATCCCGACCGTGGACTACGGCAACAACATCCGGCAGATGGCCTTCGACGAGGGCTGCGCGAACGCGTTCGACTTCCCCGGGTTCGTGCCGGCGTACGTGCGGCCGCTGTTCTGCCGCGGGGTCGGTCCCTTCCGCTGGGTCGCGCTGAGCGGCGATCCGGAGGACATCTACCGGACCGACGCGAAGGTCAAGGAGCTGATTCCGGACGACGCCCACCTGCACCGCTGGCTGGACATGGCGCGGGAGCGGATCAGCTTCCAGGGCTTGCCGGCGCGGATCTGCTGGGTCGGCCTGGGCCTGCGCCACAAGCTGGGCTTGGCATTCAACGAGATGGTCCGCAACGGCGAACTGAAGGCGCCGGTGGTGATCGGCCGCGACCACCTCGACAGCGGCTCGGTAGCATCGCCCAACCGCGAGACCGAGGCGATGAAGGACGGTTCGGACGCGGTGTCGGACTGGCCGCTGCTCAATGCCATGCTCAACGTCGCCGGTGGTGCGACCTGGGTGTCGCTGCACCACGGCGGTGGCGTGGGGATGGGCTATTCGCAGCATTCGGGCGTGGTCATCGTCTGCGACGGCAGCGAGGATGCGGACCGGCGCATCGCAAGGGTGCTCTGGAACGACCCGGGCACCGGGGTGATGCGCCATGCCGATGCCGGCTACGAGGTCGCGCGCCAATGCGCGCGCGAGCAGGGGCTGAAGCTGCCGATGGCCTGACCGGGCCGACGCCGGTCCCACGCGGGGCGGGGGAGGTCGCCGCCCGTCGCGGAAGGATGCCCGCCGACGGCCCCGGTTCGCCGACCGCCGCATAGGTCCAAAGTCCCCTTCGCCATCCGCGGGGGCATGCCTATGCTGCCGGCGAACCGTCACTGGAGCGCCTTCCATGAGCCTCGCCCGCCGCACCGTCCTCCTGCTGGTCCTCGCACCGGCCTTGCCGTTGGCGGCGCAGGAAGCATCGCCGCCGCCCGTGACCCCGGCGGCCGGGTTCACGGCGCTGGATGCGAACGGCGACGGCGTCGTCAGCCGCTACGAATACGACGGCGACGTCTTCTCCGTGCTGGACGCCGACGGCGATCAGCGCCTCTCCGCCGCGGAGCTCGATGCGGTGTTGGGCCGCCTGGCCAAGGACGGGCCGTCGGCATCGGAGCGGATCGTGGTCGCCGACCTGGATCGCGACGGCAAGCTGGACGAGAACGAACTGCGCGACGCCGCCGAGATGCGCTTCACGTCGATGGACCGCGATGGCGACGGCAACCTCGACGAGGCCGAGTTCGCGAACGGTTTCGGCGTGCGCGTCCGCTAGCCGGCGGCACGATCGCCGCCGCCTTCGACAGGGTCAGCCCGGTTGCCCCGGGAAGGCCTGCAACGTGGGATCGATATGCGCCCAGGCCGGTGCCGACGCGGTCCAGATCACCATGGTCGGGGCGATGCCGCCGGCGTTGTCGAGGGTGCCGACCCGCACGACCATCTTCAGCAGGTTGCCGCTGGATTCGCTGAACAGATGCGTCCCGCAATCACCGCAGAACGAGCGGCGCATCGCGTTGCCGCTGTCGGCAACACTGTCGTAATGGCGTGGAGTGCCCGCCACGGCCACCGCCGCACGCGGCACCATGATGTTCACCGCCGCATTGCCCAGCGCCCAGTACTGGCAATCGCGGCACCAGCACAGGCGCGTGGCCAGCGGCTCGGCCGAAAGGGTGTAGCGGATCGCACCGCAGCGGCAGCCGCCGGTCCGGGTCATCGCAGGCTCCGTGTCGTGTAGGACAGGAGCCACTCTAGCCGCACCGGGGCGCGCGGTGCAGCCATGGCGCCCCGGCCGCGCGTGCGGTGGTCAGCCGGTCAGTTCCAGGGACAGGTCGAACCCGCCGAAGATCATGCGCTTGCCGTCGAACGGCATCGGCGTGGCGTTCGGGTCCATGCGCGGATCCTCCATCATCTTCTTCACGCCGGCATCCCGGGTGGCCTTGTCCGGCCACTCCACCCACGAGAACACCACCGTCTCGTCGTCTTTTGCAGCCACCGCGCGGAAAAAGTCGGTGACCTTGCCGTGCGGGACGTCATCGCCCCAGCCTTCGACCACGCGCGTGGCGCCGAATTCCAGGAACATCGGATCGAACTGGCGCGCGTGCGCCAGGAACTCCTCCTTGTTGGCGGTGGGAACGGCGATCACGAAGCCATCGATGTAAGGCATGCTGCAGCTCCTCTGCTGGCGGACCGTTATTGGCCCTTGCCGATACGACGGATGGGGGCGCCGCGTATCGACGGGCGCCGGCTACGTTGCATCCGCGCATGTTCAGGACATGGCAAGGGTCCGTCGCGGCGCCGCGACCGAATGCCGTACGCTGGGCGGGCCCTGGCCCGGAGCCTGACCATGTTCGAGATCCTGCCATCGCCGCCGCAACTGGGCGCCTACCGCTTCACCGGCACCCTGACCGCGGCGGACTACGAGCGCTGCATCGCTGACATCGAGGCGCGACTGGCGCGGTTCGCCCGCATCGGCCTGTATTGCGACCTGCGCGGCTTCACCGGCGTCACTCCGGCGGCGATCGCCCATGACCTGCGCTACACGCTGGGAAAGATCGGGCAGTTCGACCGCTTCGCGCGCGGCGCGATCGTGACCGACCGGCACTGGCTGGCGACGGTGACCGGTTTCGCGGCGAAGTTCTTCCCGGAGACCGAGATCCGCAGCTTCGGTGAGGACGAGGTCGAAGCGGCGCTGGGGTGGGCCGGCGCGGTGGATCCGCAACCGCCGCCGGACGCGGCCGCCTGAGCCGCCGCAAGCGCGAAGAGCGGTGGGGCGCGGGATCGTTGCGTCGACCCGGCTTGGGATACCCGGTCTGGTCCCCTGCAGTTGCGGCTATTCGCCGCGGCCGATCCGCGCCCGCAGGGCTGCGACGGCTGGCGCGGCCTGCGGACCTGCTACGCTGCGGCCGAATCCGGTGGAGGCCGCAAATGGGCATCGAGTTGAAGTTCCTGGTGTGGGCCATCGTGCTGGGACTGGTCCAGCTGCTGCTGGCCGACGCCCTGGTCACCCGCCAGCGCGGGCTGGCGTGGAACACCGGACCGCGCGATTCGTCGCCGCCGCTGACCGGCGTGGCCGGGCGCAGCGAACGCGCCTACCGCAATTTCCTCGAGACCTTCCCGTTCTTCGCCGCCGCGGTGCTGGCCGTGACCGTGGCCGGCCGCGCCGACGAGAACAGTGTGCTGGGCGTGCAGCTGTACTTCTGGGCGAGGGTGGCCTATGTGCCGTTGTACCTGGGGGCGATCCGTTACGTGCGCTCGCTGGCCTGGGTCGTATCCATGGCCGGGCTGGTGCTGGTGCTGTCGCCGCTGCTGCACTGAATCGCGCCGCGTTCATCGCAGGTTGTCCGCACGGGCGGGGCTGCGCCTAGACTGGGGCGTCGCCCGTCTTGATGGTCCGTGATGCCCCTCCTGCGTTCCTGCCTGTTCTTCGCCTGCGTCGGCCTGCTGGCCGGTTGCGGACGCGAACCGCCACCGGCGCCGACCGACGCGGTCAAGACGCAGACCGTCGCCTCGCCGGAAGAGGGCGGGGCGGTCAGCCGCGCGCCGATGGCCACGCCGCCGGCGCAGCCTCCGGCCGCCCCGGTGCCCGCCGCAGCCGTACCGCCGGTGGGCAAGGCGCCCGACTGGTCGCCGCTCGAGCTGTCGTCCGGCCAGGCGTGGATCGATTGCGGGCTCGACTACCGGCACGGCGACGGCGAAACGCTCACGGTGCCGAGCCGCGCCAACCTGCGCCACCTGCTTGAACCGTGCCTGGCCGGCGACGCGCTGCGCCTGCGCTACCGCGGCAAGGTCGCCAGCGACTTCACGGCGCTGGTCGAACGGGTGACCCGGGTCGCCGACAGCCTGGGCATCGGCAGCCGCGTGCTGGACCTGGATTCCACCGGTGGCCAGGTCGAGGACGCGATCCGCGTGGGCGACTGGATCGGCGCCAACCGCTGGACGATCTGGGTACGCGAGGATTCGGTCTGCCACAGTGCCTGCGTGTTCGTACTGGCCGGCGGCGACAGCCGCCGCCTGGCCGGCCAGGTCGGCATCCACCGGATCATCCGGCTCAGTTCCACCGCCACCAGCCGGACCGAACTCAACACCGAGCTGCAGGCCGTGTACGCCACCGTGCGCGAGTACCTGGAGCGCAACGGCGCTTCGCCGCTGCTGGCCGACGTGATGAAGACCGTGCCCAACCGCAGCCTGCGCCTGCTGACCGGCGACGAACTGCGCCTGTACGGGCTCGACGGCAACAATGCCGCCCAAGACGACCTGGACCGGGTGCGCCTGCTGGACAAGTGCGGTGACGACTTCATGCGCCGTCGCGATGCGTGGGTGCGTGCGTTCGACGAGCAATGCCGCGAACAGGGGCAGGTCCACGCGCTCAACACCTGCGGTTTGCAGTTGCGGCGCGACTTCGGCTTCCCCGACGACGACTGCCCGGCGGAAAGCCCGCTGGCCGAGTTCAACGAACTGCCCGAGGGGCCGCCCGCCGACGCGCCCGTCGCCGCGCCGGTCGGCGTATCGGCCACCGGCGCCGTCGAGGCGCCGGTAGTGGCCGCCGAACCGGTGCCGTCCGATGCGGCACGCGTGGACGAGGGCCAAGGCGGCTGAACGGCGCCGGGGGGCGTATTCATCTCCGGCGCGACAAGGCCCGGCCATGGGCGCACAATAGCCGGCCCCTTTTTCCGCACGTTCGCCGCGCCGCCCTGGCGCGCCGCCGGAGCCTTCGGATGTCAGCCCCCGACCAAGAATCCCCCGCCGCGCCGCGTTTCGGCGACCTCGGCCTGCCCGAGCCGTTGCTGGCCGCGCTGTCCGACGTCGGCTACGAATCGCCCTCGCCGATCCAGGCCGCGACCATCCCGGCGCTGCTCGCCGGGCGCGACGTGCTCGGCACCGCCCAGACGGGCACCGGCAAGACCGCCGCGTTCGCGCTGCCGGTGCTGGCCAAGCTGGACATGTCCCGCCCCCGGCCGCAGGCGCTGGTGCTGGCGCCCACGCGCGAGCTGGCCATCCAGGTCGCCGAGGCGTTCCAGCGCTACGCGACCCGGATCCCGGGCTTCCACGTGCTGCCGATCTACGGCGGCCAGGGCTACGGCCCGCAGCTGCAGGCCCTGCGCCGCGGCGTGCAGGTCGTGGTCGGCACCCCGGGCCGGGTGATCGACCACCTCAACCGCGGCACCCTGGACCTGTCCGAGCTCCAGTGCCTGGTCCTGGACGAAGCCGACGAAATGCTGCGGATGGGCTTCATCGACGACGTCGAGGCGGTGCTGCAGAAAACCCCGCCGAACCGCCAGGTCGCGCTGTTCTCGGCGACCATGCCGCCGCCGATCCGGCGCATCGCCCAGACTTACCTCAAGGATCCGGCCGAAGTCACCATCGCGGCCAAGACCACCACCTCGGCCAACATCAGGCAGCGCTACTGGTTCGTCACCGGCATGCACAAGCTGGATGCGCTGACCCGCATCCTGGAAGCCGAGCCGTTCGACGCGATGATCGTGTTCGCCCGGACCAAGGCCGCCACCGAGGAGCTGGCCGAGAAGCTGCAGGCGCGCGGCGTGGCCGCCGGCGCGATCAACGGCGACATCCAGCAGCAGCAGCGCGAGCGCACCATCCAGCAGCTCAAGGACGGCAAGCTCGACGTGCTGGTGGCCACCGACGTGGCCGCGCGCGGCCTGGACGTGGAGCGCATCAGCCACGTGCTCAACTACGACATCCCGTACGACACCGAGAGCTACGTGCACCGGATCGGCCGCACCGGCCGTGCCGGACGCAGCGGCGAGGCGATCCTGTTCGTCACCCCGCGCGAGAAGGGCATGCTGCGCGCGATCGAGCGCGCCACCCGGCAGCCGATCGAGGAGATGCGGCTGCCGTCGGTGGCGGCGGTGAACGACCGTCGCGTGGCGCGCTTCTTCGAGAAGATCTCCGGCGTGCTGGAAAGCGGCGGGCTGGAGGACTACCGCGAGCTGGTGGACCGCTACGCCGGCGAGCACGACGTGGCCGCAAGCGAGATCGCCGCCGCGCTGGCCAAGCTGCTGCAGGGCGGCACGCCACTGCTGCTGGAGGCGCGCGACGAGCCGCCGCCGCGCCCGGCCCGCGCCGAGCGCGAGCCGCGCCCGTTCCAGGAGCGCGAGCGCCGGGCGCATCCGGCGCGCGACCCGGGCGACGCTTTCGCCCCGCGAGCGCCGCGTGCGCACGACGCCGAGTTCGGCGCCCGCCCGCCACGCACGCCCAAGCCACCGCGCGCCGCTCCCGATGCCGGCATGGAGACCTACCGGGTCGAAGTGGGGCACATGCACGGGGTCAAGCCCGGGAACATCGTCGGTGCGATCGCCAACGAGGCCGGCCTGGAGAGCCGTTTCATCGGCCGCATCGACATCCATGACGACCACTCGATCCTGGACCTGCCCGAGGGCATGCCGCCGGAGGTCATGTCGCACCTGCAGAAGACCTGGGTGGTGGGCCAGCAGTTGCGGATCAGCCGCTGGGACGGCAGCCATGCGCCGTCGGCCGACGCGCCGAAGGCCGGGTTCCGGCCGGGTCCGCGTCCGCACGGCCCGCGTCCGCCCGGCGCCCGGCCGGGCAAGCCGGGTGCCGGGGCGCCCAGGCCGCACCGCAAGGGACCGCCGAAGCCGCACGGCTGAGTCGGCCCTTCGGCGCCGGCCGATCCATCGCTCGGCCTGCTTCTCGATTTCACAGTGGCCGCCGCGCCATCGACGCAGAAGCCGGCGGCCATCGCCGCGCCTGTGCAGGCGCGGCATCGCCGATAATGGCGCCATGACCGTCCGCCTCAACAAGCACATCGCCGAAACCGGCTTCTGTTCCCGCCGCGAGGCCGACCGCCTGATCTTCGAGCGCCGCGTCACCGTCAACGGCCAGCCGGCCGGGGTCGGTGCGGTGGTGGGCGAGGGCGACACCGTGCTGGTCGACGGCCAGCCGCTGAAGGCGCGTACGGCCAAGGCCGGCAAGCGCCGCCACGTCTACATCGCCCTGAACAAGCCGGTCGGCGTCACCTGCACGACCGAGTCGTCGGTGAAGGGCAATATCGTGGACTTCGTCGGCCACGAGCAGCGGATCTTCCCGGTCGGCCGCCTGGACAAGGATTCGGAAGGCCTGATCCTGCTGACGAGCAACGGCGACATCGTCAACGAGATCCTGCGCGCGGAGAACCGCCACCAGAAGGAGTACCTGGTCGCGGTCAACAAGCCGGTGACCGACGAATTCCTGCGCGGCATGGCGCGCGGGGTGCGCATCCACGGCCAGATGACCCTGCCGTGCCGGACCACGCGGATCGCCAAGTTCGGCTTCAGGATCGTGCTCGAGCAGGGCCTGAACCGGCAGATCCGGCTGATGGCGGCCGCGTTCGACTACCGGGTCACCCAGTTGCGACGGGTGCGGATCGACAACGTCAAGCTCGGCGCGCTCAAGCCCGGCCAGTGGCGCAACCTGACCGAGGCCGAGCTGCAGGGCCTGCTGCCGGGCCGGCAGGACTGGTAGGGGTGCCGGGCCGCGGCCCGGGGCTTGATGCGGATCAAGGCGGCGGGCGCAGTCCGCATTACCATCCTTCCGACAGTCCCGACGGAGGTAGCAGGCCATGAAGATCCTGTTGGCGGTGGACGAGAGTGCGATCGGCGCGGCGGCGGTGCGCCACGTGGCCAAGCTGGCCAAGGCGCTGAAGGCCACGCCGCAGCTGTATGTCCTCAACGTCGTGCCGCGGCTGTCGAAGGCCGCCGAGAAGGAGTTCGGCAAGGCCGGGCCGGACCGCTATTACCAGGCGCAGTTCGAGGCCGCGCTGGCGCCGCTGCGGCCGCTGCTCAAGCGCACGCGGCTGCCGTTCCAGGAGCGCACCGCAACCGGCGACATCGTGCCCACCCTGCTGGCGGAAGCCAAGGCCGCCAAGGCGGACATGATCGTGATCGGCAGCCATGGCAAGGGCGCGCTGAAGAGCCTGCTGGTCGGCTCGGTGACGCAGAAGGTGATCGCGCTCAGCCCGGTGCCGGTGCTGGTCGTGCACTGAGCGCAGCGCGTGCGCGCCGTTGACGCCGGCGCCCGCCGCGCTTGGCATACTTGCGCCCACCAATCCCCGGGGGACGCATGCTCAGACCCGCCAAGCCGGACAACGAAGCCGAACGCCTGGCCGCGCTGCGCGCCACGCGCCTGCTGGACTCGCCGCCCGACCAGGCCTTCGACGACCTGGTGAGGCTGGCCACCACCCTCGCCGGGACGGGCAGGGGCGCGGTGACCCTGGTCGACGCGGACCGGCAGTGGTTCAAGGCGCGCTACGGGTTCGACACCGAGCAGACCCCGCGCGACGAATCGTTCTGTGCCCACGCCATCCTCGAGCCACGACGCCTGATGCTGGTGGAGGACACCTTGCGCGATGCCCGTTTCGTGGACCATCCGGCGGTCACCGGCGAGCTGGGCGTGCGCTTCTATGCGGGCGTGCCGCTGCTGGACGGCGAGGGCCTGCCGCTGGGCAGCCTGTGCGTGTTCGACGACCGCCCGGGCACGCTGAGCGGGAGCCAGGCCGAAGCCTTGCGCGCGCTGGCGCGCCAGGCCGCGCACCTGATCGAACTGCGCCGGGCCGCGCGCGAGCTCGACCGCCACATGCGCGACCGCGACTGGTACGAGCAGCAGTTGACCCAGTATTCGGACCTGCTGGAACAGCAGAACGCCGACCTGGCCGAGCAGACCCGCACCGATCCGCTGACCGGCCTGCCCAACCGGCGTGCATACGCGGTGGCGTTGGCCGCCGCGATCGAGCGGGCCGAACGCGAGGGCCTGCCGCTGTCGGTGGCGCTGCTGGACCTGGACCATTTCAAGACCATCAACGACGTCAACGGCCACGCCGAGGGCGATCGCGTGCTCGCCGAGGTGGCCGCGCTGCTGAAGTCGCACTTTGCCGGCGCGGGCATGGCGGCACGCTACGGCGGCGAGGAATTCGCCGTGCTCGTTCCCGACGCCACGCTCGAGCAGGCGCGGCTGCAGTGCGAGTTCCTGCGCCAGGGCATCGCCGTGCTGCCGATCGGGATCGTGGTCAGCGGCAGCATCGGCGTGGCCCAGTACCGGCGCGGCGAAACGCCCGGCGAGCTGATCGCCCGCGCCGACCACGCGCTGTACCGGGCCAAGAATGCCGGCCGCGACCGGGTCGAAGTCGACGAAGGCCACTGAAGCCCCGCGCCCGGCCTGGTTTTCGTAGAGCCGGGCTTGCCCGGCTAGTCCCGCCACCATCCCCGGTCCGCGATTGCCGGCTGGACGGACAATCCGTCGACCAGGACCGGATCCGGCCCGTCGTGCCGCGTCGTCATTCCACCAGCTGCTTGGCCTCGGAGATGCCGAGCACTTCCGGGTGCTGCACCTCGGCCGGCGCGGGCTTGCGGCCGCGGCGCGAGAGCAGCGGGTCGAGGAA
The DNA here is from genome assembly GCF_040446535.1 of Pseudoxanthomonas sp. Soil82. NCBI lineage: Bacteria > Pseudomonadati > Pseudomonadota > Gammaproteobacteria > Lysobacterales > Lysobacteraceae > Pseudoxanthomonas > Pseudoxanthomonas sp. Soil82. The sequence goes on along the minus strand of NZ_JBEAAK010000002.1, from coordinate 337,088 downwards.
CACCGCGCCGAGGATGATCGCCACGCCCAGGTAGAACAGCGGGGTCAGCTCGCGCTGTTCGCCCAGCAGCAGCGCCGCCAGCACGATCGCGTAGACCGGTTCCAGGTTGGTCGCCAGCTGCACCGTGTAGGCGCTGAGGTGGCGCAGCGCGACCAGCGACAGCGCGAACGGCAGCAGGGTACAGCCCAGCGACAGCACCAGCAGCAGCGCGCCGTCGCGCAGCCCAGGCAGGACCAGGAGGTCGCCGGCGAAGGCCGGCAACAGCAGCGGCATCAGCGGCGCGAGCAGGGTCAGCGCCAGGGTACCGGCCCCGAGCTCGATGCCGGTAACCGTCAACGGGTCGGCGTGTTCGACCAGGCGCTTGTTGAACGAACCGAACGCGGCCACCAGCAGGGCCGACAGCGCCCCCACGGCGACGCCCAGGCGCATGCCATCGGGCACGCCGCCGACCACCAGCGCCACGCCCGGCAGCACCGCCACGCCCAGCGCCAGTTCGCGCGGGCGGAAGGGGCGTCGCGCGACCCACGGCTCGATCACCGCCGTGAACACCGGGGCCAGCGCGATGCAGGTGGCCGCCACCGAGGCATTGGCCAGCTTGATCGCGCCGTAGAAGGTCAGCCAGTGCAGGGCTACCAGCACGCCGATGCCGGCATAGGCCAGCACCAGCCGCGGCGGCAACGCGCGCAGCCCGCGCCACACGCGCGGGATCAGGGCCAGCGCCACCACGACCAGAAGCATCCGCCACCACACCAGCGGCAACGCGGGCAGGCTGATCAGCTTGCCCAGGATCGCGGTGAAGCCCCACAACAGGACGCAGAAATGGATTTGCAGTTGGGCGCGGGTGCGATCGGAGGTCGGCATCGGCGCATTATCGCCCGCCGCCGGTGCCCGCGACGATGCTGTCGATGCGGTCGCGCCTCAGTGGCGCGGCGCCAGCCAGCCGCGCAGGCCCAGCGCCGTCACGGCGGCCACCGCGCCGACGGTGGCCATCAGCATGTCCTTCTGCGCATCCCATATGTCGCCCTGGGTGCCCAGGTAGGCCTGTCCAAGGTCGCCGCCGAACACGCTGGCGGCCAGCCACTCGAACATCTCGAACAGCAGCGAATGGGACATGACGAAGCTCACCGGCAGCAGGTAGCGCCAGATGCCCCGCGGCGGCGCCACGTGGTCGAGCAGTTCCACGCAGGCGGGCGTCACCAGCAGGCCGTAGAGCAGGTGTACCCAGCGGTCGAAGCTGTTGCGCTCCAGGCCCAGGGCGGCATCCAGCGAGACGCCGGCGACGCGTTCGAAGAAGGCGTCGTAGGGCACCTCGGCGTAGGTGTAGTGCGCGCCGATCTCGTGCACCACGCCGAACACGAACAGGCAGGCGTAGCTGAGCCGGGTCAGCGGCATGGCCCGCCAGCCCCAGGCCAGGACCGGCACCGCCACCACGACCAGGACGTTTTCCAGGGCCCAGTCCTGCCGGTACCACGGCGAAATGGCCAGGGCGATCCACACCACGGCGAACAGGCCGAGCAGGCACAGCGCGTAGCGCGACGAGGCGGGCGTTCGCTGGAATCCGGCGGCCATGGCGCATCCTCGCATGGAAGCGCGCCGGCCCGCGTGCCCCGGGCCCGCGCTCAGGCCAGCCGTTCGATCAGCGCCCGGGCCGCGGCCGGGTTGCGTTCCTTCGCGCTGGCGATGAAGAACACGAACACCTCGCGTGGCGCCTGTGCCGGACGAGCCGGCTCCACGTGCGGCAGTTCGGCCGGGTCGCCGCCGGCGGCCCATTCGCCGGCGCGACGGGCCCAGGCGTCGAGTTCGGCCTCGGGATAACCCAGCGGAAGCCCCGCGCGGGCCTGCATCAGCCGGGCGTAGACGAAATCGGCGGTAAGGTCGGCGAAGGAGGGATGTTCGTCGGAGCCGGCGAACACCAGCGCCACGTTGCGCTGGCGCATCAGCGCCAGCACCTGCGGGGAGAACAGCGCCGCTTCGCGCAACTCCAGCGCGTGCCGCAGGGGCCGGCCGCCGGCACGCGCCGGCAGCAGCGCCAGGAAGGCCTCCAGCTCCGTGGGCGTGGGCGCGCGTCCGCGCTCGAACTGCCAGGACAGCGCGCCGAGGCGATCGCCCAGCTCGCAGATGCCGCCGACGAAGTCCTCGATCTGCGCACCGGTACCGGCCAGGCGCCGGCTGGCCATGATCCGCTTCGGCGCCTTGGCGGTGAACACGAAGCCCGGTGGCGTCTCGTCGCGCCACTTGGCATAGGTGGCGGGCTTCTGCGCGCCGTAGTAGGTGCCGTTGATCTCGATGGCGGTGAGTTGCCGGCTGGCGTACTCGAGCTCCCGCCGCTGGACCAGGCCTTCGGGGTAGAACACCCCGCCGCGCCAGGGCGCGTAGGTCCAGCCGCCGATGCCGACGTGGACGCGGGTATTGCGGGCAGCGGGCGCAGCGGGAGCGAACAGGTCGTGCATCGATGGACGGGCATGAGGGTTCCGATGCGGATATTAGCTGCCGGGACCGCCACGCTGCGGGCTTGCCAGCGCCCGCCGGCCCTGCCGCGGCCCTGGTAGGAGCCGGGCTTGCCCGCGACGCGGCGACGCCGGTGCAGGCGACGGTCCCATGTCCCCACGCCCGTGTCGCCAGCAAGCTGGGCTCCTACAAGAAGCCGCCGCGCCCCTAGAATCGGGATTCCATGCCTTCCGGGTTCCGCCACATGCGCCTGCTTCCGCCGCCGTCCCGCTGCCTGTTGGCGCTCGGCCTGTTCCTGCTGATGCCTTGGTCCGCCACCGCCGCCGACGCGCCCATGGCCGCCGAGCCGCGGGACTCGGCCTTCTATCCGGCCGAGCTGGACGCCTGGGTCGCACAGGTGCGCGAGCGCTTCGAAGTGCCCGGAATCGCGGTGGCGGTGGTGAAGGACGGTCAGGTCGTGCTGGAACGCGGCTGGGGCGTGCGCGAGATCGGCAAGCCGGCGCCGGTCGACGAACACACCCTGTTCGCCATCGCTTCCAACACCAAGGCCTTCACCGCCGCCTCGCTGTCGATGCTGGCCGACGAAGGCAAGCTGTCGCTGGACGACCGGGTGGTCGACCACCTGCCCGGGTTCCGCATGTCCGATCCGTACGTGACCGGCCAGATGCGGATCCGCGACCTGCTCACGCACCGCAGCGGCCTGGGCCTGGGCGCCGGCGACCTGCTGTTCTGGCCCGGAAGCGACTACCGCAACGAGGAGGTCGTGCGGCGGTTGAAGGACGTGCCGCTGAAGACCGGTTTCCGCGAGCGTTATGCCTACGACAACATCCTCTATGCGGTCGCGACGCGGGTGATCGAGGAAGTCTCGGGCCAGTCGTACGCGCAGTTCCTGCAGCAGCGCTTCTTCGATCCGCTGGGCATGGGCGGCACCCGCTTCAACGCCGATGCGCTGCGGCCGGGCGACAACGTCGCCACCGGGCATGCGAAGGCGGACTTCACCACGCTGCGACCCACCTTCCCGCTCACCTGGCACAACGCCGCCGGCGCCGGTGGCATCTACTCCAGCGTGCACGACATGGGCCGCTGGATGCGCGCGCAGCTGGCGGGAGGCACGTTCACCGATGCGCAGGGCAACGAGCAGCGCCTGTTCTCGCGGGAACGGCAGAAGGAAATGTGGTCGCTGCTATCGCCGATGCCCATCGCCGAACCGCCGGTGCCGCAACTGGCCGCGGCCCGGCCGGATTTCCTCGGCTACGGCGAGGGCTGGATCACCTCGTCCTATCGCGGCGAGAAGCTGGTGTGGCACACCGGTGGCTGGCCGGGCATGGTGTCGCGGGTGACCCTGGTGCCGGGTCGCAACCTCGGCGTCGTGGTGCTGACCAACCAGGAGGCCGGGGGCGCCTTCAACGCGCTGACGATGCAGGTCCTGGACGCGTTCATGCAGCCGGCGCAGCGCACCGACTGGGTCGACGCCTATGCGGCGGCGGCCGACAAGGCCAGGGCGAAGGCCGACAAGGCGTGGCGCGAGCGGCTCGCAGCCCGCCAGCCGCGCTCCACGCCCTCGCTGCCGCTGGCCGGCTACGCCGGTACCTACCGCGACGCCTGGTACGGCGACGTGGACGTGGTGCACGACGGCGGCCGGCTGCGGATGCGCTTCCAGCCCAGCCCGCTGCTCACCGGCACGCTGCAGCACTGGCAGCACGACACCTTCCTGGTGAAGTGGGACGACCGCACGCTCAATGGCGATGCCTTCGTGACCTTCAACCTCGATGCCGATGGCCGGGTGCGCGAAGCGCGGATGGAAGCGGCGTCGGAACTGACCGATTTCAGCTTCGACTTCCACGACCTCAGGCTGGAGCCGGTGCGGTGATTCCCGGTAGGAGCCGATTCATCGGCCACCCGTGGAGCTGGAAGGCGGCGTATCGCGGCTCCGGGTCTGATCGGGTCGCCGATGAATCGGCTCCTACATGACAGGCGTGGGTGCCTTGTGCGGCGATGAGGAATGGCCTGCGTGGACGTGTGCCGTGCCGGCGTGACGGCGGCAGCGCGTTGCCGCCGTCACGGAGGGGCGGTCACTCGATCGGCTGGTCCAGCATCAACTGGCGCACGAAACGCACCGGCGGCGCGCCGTAGGACAGCACCTGGTCGTGGTACGCCTTCAGGTCGAAGTCCGCGCCCAGCTTCTGCTCCACCGCCTTGCGCGTGTCGAAGTGCTCCTGCACCCCGACGAAGTACGTGGGCAGCTGCGCGGACGTCAGCTGCGCGCGCGTCCACTTGCCGGCGGCTTCGCGCTCCTGCTGGAAGGTCTGGTTGACCATCAGGTCCATCGCCTGCCCGCGGGTCCAGTTGTCCACGTGCACGCCCTGGTCCAGGATCGCATTGGCAATCGTGCGCAGGTAGAACTTCAGCTGCACCAGGCGGAACAACGGATCGTTGTCCAGGTAGCCGGCGTCGGCCATCATCTTCTCGGTGTAGACGGCCCAGCCCTCGGCGAACATGCCCGAGCGCAGCACCGCGCGCAGGGTCGAGGGGAACTTGGCCGAGTGCCAGCCCTCCAGGTAGTGCCCCGGCGTGCCTTCGTGGATGCTCAGCAGTTCGATCATGCGCGAGTTGTATTCGCGCAGGAACGAATCGACCTGCGCCTGGGTCCAGTCCTCCGGGATCGGCGAGACCGCGTAGAAGGTCTTGAGGTTCTTGTCGAGCGGGCCGGGCGAATCGGCATAGGCCACCGCCACGCCGCGCTGGAACTCCGGCATCTCGATGATCTCGACCGGCGCGTCCGGCAGGGTGACCAGGTCCTTCTGGCGGACGAACTCGGTCGCGCGTGCCAGCGCGGCTTCGGCATCGGCGACCACCTTGTCGCGCGCCGGGCGCTCGGCGTAGGCCAGCTCCAGCGCCGCCTCGATCGCCTTCTGCTGCTGTTCGGGCGTGGGGCTGTCGGGCAGTTCGGGCGCGCCCGGCTTGCCGGCCAGCACCTGGCGGGCGATGCCGTACATCTCGCCGCGCACGCGCACCAGTTCGGCCTCGGCGCGTTGCTTGATCTCCGCGCGCGACAGCGAGGACAGCAGCGCGAACTGCAGCTTCTGGTCGTACTTCTCCGCGCCGATGCGGAATTCGCCCTGGGCATTCGGGACGAGCGTGTCGTCCAGCCAGTCCTGGTGCTCGGCCACGGCCTTCTTCAGGCCGTCGATGGCCTTCTCCGCGCGCTCGCGCTCGGGATTGGCCAGCTGGCCCAGGTTCGGGGTGATGAAGGTCTCGACGATGCTGAGGATGCCGGCGTTCTGCCGCGCGACCGTCTCGGCATGGACCTTCGGCACGCGTGCCGGGTCGAGGTTGGCGCGGGCCTGGGCGAGCAGCGCGGGGATCTTCTCCATGCGCGCGGTCGCCGACTGCAGGCGGTCGGGCATCGGCGCGAACTCGCGCGCCATCAGGCCGTAGATCGCACTGCCGGCCAGGCCGCTGTAGGCCTGCGGATCCCATGCCCAGGACTGCAGCGTTTCGGCGTTCCAGATGTCGTAGCGGAGCTGGTTGCGCAGGATCGCCGCGTCGACCTGGTTCTCGCGCGAGAGCTGGGAGACGTCCATCGCTTCCAGTTCGGCGAGGATCTTCTTGCTGAAATCGAGCGCCTTCTGCCGGCCTTCGGCGCTGAGGTCGTCCAGTTCGCCGTCGTAGCGGTGCTCGCCGGTCTGGGTCGCGCTGACCGGCGACAGCTGGAACCAGCCATCCAGTGCGCGCTGCGACAGGTCGGCAAATGCCGTATCGGCCTGGCTGGCGCCGGTGGCCGTGGCGGTGGAGCCGTCGGCTGGTGTGGCGGGCGCGGTGGGGGTCTCGGCCTTGTGGCAGGCCGCCAGGCTGGCGAGGAGGGCAAGGGCGAGCAGGGAGCGGCGCATGGGGTTTCCGGGGCGTAGCGGGAAAGTCCCAAGGATAGGCGCCCGGAGGCCGGCCGTGCACCTGCCGCCGGACCGTGCACGGCAGGGGGCGCCGACGCTACCCTATGGCCAGGCCTACAACGAGGACACCCGATGAGACTTGCCGGAAGCTGCCACTGCGGCCGCATCGCCTATGAGGTCGAGGTCGGCGACGGCATCACCGAGGTCTACGACTGCAACTGTTCGATGTGCCGCCGCCGCGGCGGCCTGCTCTGGTTCGCGCCGCGCAGCGCCCTGGTGCTGAAGACGGCCGAAGCGGACCTGGCGACCTACCGCTTCAACCGGGAACACCTGGCCCATCACCACTGCACGGTGTGCGGCATCGCGCCGTTCAGCGAAGGCACCAATCCGAAGACCGGCGAAGCCACGGTGGCGGTCAACGTGCGCTGCCTGCCGGAGGTGGACCTGGCGGGGCTGAAGATCGTGCCGGTCGACGGCGCCAGCTTCTAGGCGGCCGGGCACGCCACGACGCCGGTCAGTCCTCTTCCTCGACGAACTCGACCACCAGGCCGAGCCGGTAGGCCAGCTCTCCCACCAGTTCGCGAACGCGGCCGGCGGTATAGGCGTTCGGTGCGTCCACTTCCAGTTCGTGCGTGCCCGGGCCGAGATCGTCGGACAGCCCCGCCGAACTGGAATCCTCGTCGTCCATCTGTGGCATCAGGTCGGCCACTTCCTCCACGTGCTCGATGCCTTCCAGGCTCTGCAGCAGGTCGGCCACCGCGCGCAGGTCGTCGTCGCTGCCGGTGATGCGGATGCGGAGCTGGGGCATGGCAAGGCTTCCAGAAGGGGGCTGCTCCAGCCTGCCGCCGGCCCCATCAAAAGCAGGTGATGGATGCGATGCATATTCAGCGAAGGCGGCCGTGCGCCCTCGGTGTGCGTGCGCGTGTCGACGGCTGCTGGCCGTGCGCCTGCTGTTTGAGCCAGGCCAGGAACAGCGACGCGGCGGGAGCGGGCGGCCGGTGCGCCGGATGCACTGCGTAGTAGGCGAAGCGCGCCTTCAGCGCCGGGCCCGGCAGGCGGACCAGCTCGCCGCGCTCGAGGTAGGGCTGGGCGATGTAGGTGCGGGCCAGCGCCGCGCCGATCCCGTGCGCCGCCGCGCGCATGGCATCGGTGCTGTCGCAGAAGGTGTGCATGGCCGGCAGCGCCACGCCGCGGATGCCGGCGGCCTGGAACCAGTCGCGCCAGCCTTGCAGGCCCATGTCCGCCACCAGCGGCAGGCGCGCGACCTGGGCTGCGTCGCGCACGTCCTCGATCCCGGGCAGCCCGGGCGAGGCGACCGGGAACAGCGCGTCGTCCATCAGGTGGTGGGCGGTCAGCCCGGGCCAATGTCCCGGTCCGTAGCGGATCGCCAGGTCCGGTCCGCCTTCATCGAAGCGCGCCAGCGCGGTACTCGCGTCCACTTCCAGCCGGACGTGCGGGTAGGCGTCGCAGAACCCCTTCAGCCGCGGCAGCAGCCAGCAGTACACCAGCGAATGCAGGGTGCTGATCCGCAGGATCGAGATCCCTGCCGCCGGCTGCAGGTTGCCGGCCACCGCCGCCACGTCGGCCAGCGCCGCCGACGCGGCGTCCGCCAGCTGCCGGCCTTCGGGCGTGAGCGACACGCCGCGCGCATGGCGCAGGAACAGGCGCGCGCCGAGGATGGTTTCGAGCTTGCGCACGTGGTGGCTGACCGCACTGGCGGTCAGGTGCAGTTCTTCCGCCGCATGGGCGAAATTCTGGTGGCGTGCGGCGGCGGCGAACACGCCCAGCGCGGGCAGCAGGGTGGGGCGCAGGTTCATCGGCAAGCCATGAGCAGGATTTGTGGCTCGCGTGGATACTACGCGCTTGTCGACCCACCGCACTGGCGCGATGCTGCGCCTCCGGTCCACGCCGGATGCGATGTCCGGAAACGGCCGGTACGGCGTCGGTCCCCGCGGCATGCTGGCTTGCCCGGTGCGTCCCTCGCACGCCGGAGCGGCGGAGCACGATGCCCTTCGCCGGTCCCCGTGCGACCGGATCCAGGCAGCGCTGTCGCGGCACTGGCCGGCCGCAGGCAGGCCCATCACGGCAGAACAGGAGAACACGACAGATGGACGGATCGAAGCGGAACTCGCAGGAAGCGGATCACACGCCGGCAGCGGCGACGACCGGGCGCGACTGGCGCACCCCATTCGAACTGCTCGCGCTGGGCGCGGTCTGGGGTGGCTCGTTCCTGTTCATGCGCGTGGCGGCACCCGCGTTCGGGCCGTACGCGCTGGTCGAGCTGCGGCTGGCCTTGGGCGCGCTGGTGCTGCTGCCGTTCCTGTGGCTGGCGCGGGCCCAGTTTCCCTTGCGCCTGTGGCCGCGGCTGGCGGCGATCGGGATCATCAACTCGGCGCTGCCGTTCCTGCTGTTCGCCTGGGCCGCGCAGCGCGCGCCTGCGGCGATCGGTGCGATCTGCAACGCGATGACCGTGCTGTTCGCCGCGCTGGTGGCGTTCGTCGTGTTCGGCGAGAAGATCGGCATGCGCCGCGCGATCGCCCTGGTCACGGGCTTCGTGGGCGTGGTGGTACTGGCCACCGCCAAGGTGTCCGGGTTGAGCGTCGGGCCGGCGGTGCTCGCCGGCGCGACGGCCGCCCTGCTGTACGGCGTCGGCCTGAACCTGGTCAAGCGCTACATGGTCGGGCTGCCGCCCGCCGCCTCGGCGGCCGTGACCCTGGGCTGTTCGGCGGTGCTGCTGCTGCCGCTCGCGCTCACGCACTGGCCGGCCGGCCCCGTGCCGGCACTGGCCTGGGCCGCGGCGGTCGGCCTGGGCGTGCTGTGCACCGGCCTGGCCTTCATCTACTTCTACCGCCTGATCCACCGGATCGGCGCGGCCCGCACCTCGACCGTCACCTACCTGATCCCGCTGTTCGGCGCGCTGTTCGCCTGGTGGCTGCTGGATGAGCCGGTGACGGCGACGATGCTGCTGGCGGGCGGCCTGATCCTCGGCAGCGTGGCGATCAGCCAGCGCGCGAACTGATCCCGGCCGTCAATCGCGTTCGCGTGGGCCGCCGATCGGCCCCGCGGGTCAGCTGCCGGCCACCCGCACCGGCAGCGGCACGTTGCACAGGTCGATGTGCCCGGCCGGGCGCTTGTAGAAGTCGTCGCGGCGGTTGCGGCGCGCTTCGACCATGTCGCGGAAGGTCTGCGTATCGGTGCGCAGCAGCTGCATGCGAGTGCGTTCCTGCGGGGGGACTTCGCTGGCCAGGCGGACCGCGCGGATCGGCGTGCGTTGCGCCGGATCGGCGTAGAAGCCCATCGGTTCGGGGCCGCGGCGCAGTGAGCTGAGCAGTTCGATGCCCTGGATCACGCGCCCGACCTGGGTGATGTTGCGGTCCAGCTGGCGCGGGGACTGGCCGATGACCACGTACAGCTCGGCGCCGATGCTGCTGTCAGCGTCCAGGTTGCGGCCGGCGCCGACCACGCCGTAGCAGTGCGCCATCCAGGCCTTGCCTGCGGCGGCGTCGCGTCCGGCGGCGAAACCGTCGGCGAAGCCGACCTGCGGTGCCCAACCGTCGGCGTCGGGCAGCACGTCGAAGGCCAGGCCCTGGATGCCTCGTTCGAACTCGGCCGGCAGCTTGCGTTCCGCCGCGCCCAGGTCCTTCGCCCTGGCTGCATCCTCGGCGTCGGCGTCGCCGAATTGGGCGACGAAGTTGTCCTGCACCCGGTAGATGCTGGTGCCGTCCCAGAAACCGGCGCGGGCCAGGGTGCGGATGTTGGCCACATGTTGCGGGGCGAAGCCCGGCGCCAGTTCGATGACGACCCGGCCGGCATCGAGTTCCAGGTAGAGGACGTTTTCCGGTGCCGGCTCGCGCCAGTCCGAGGCGGGCGAGGCGTCCAGGATCTGCTGCATGCTTCGGTAGGGGGCGGCGGCCGCCGCGGGCGGCGCGAGGACGGCCAGGGCGCAGGCGAACAGCATCGGGCGCAAGGTCATGTCGGGTCTGCTGGCAGGAGATGGCTTGGATTCTCGCCGTGGCGGCCTGGCGCGCCAAGCGCGGCGGCGACTGGCCGGCCCGCATGGCGGTCCGTTCGGGCATGCCCCCGGTTGGGTGACTACCGGCACATACGCTATACCGAAGTTGAGAATAGAGTGGCCTCCAACGTAGCGACCCACGCACCGATGGAGCCGCCGCCATGGGCGAGATCGAAGCGCAACTGAAGAAGTTCCAGAAGGAGCTCAGCGCCGGCACCGTGTCGCTGGCGTTGCTGGCGGTACTGGCCCAGGCCGCCGAGCCGCTGTACGGCTACCTGATCGCCAAGCGCCTGGAACAGGTCGGGGAGGGCGTGCTGAGCGGCAAGCAGAGCGCGCTCTACCCGGTGCTCCGCAACTTGGAAGGAGCCGGCTTGCTGGAAAGCCACGTCGAGCCGTCCGTGGCTGGCCCGCCGCGGCGCTACTACCGCATCACCGGCGAGGGTCGGCAGGTCCTTGGCCAATGGACCGCCGCCTGGCGCGCCACCCGCGATTCCGTCGATTCCGTGCTGGAGGGAGTATCCGAATGAACACCACCGCATCCCCGCAGCCGGCCACGGCGCGGCCCCTGCCCACCACCATCCCCGAATACCTGGAGCAGTTGCGCGAGGCGCTCAGGGGCGCCGATCCGGCGATGGTCCAGGACGCGCTGTACGACGCCGAGGAATACCTGCGCTCGGAACTGTCCGAACAGGCGGGCCGGTCCGAGGCCGAGGTGATCGCCTCGGTCGCCGGCAGCTATGGCGCGCCTGAAGAGGTCGCCGACATCTACCGCGAAACCGAGGTGACGGTGAACCGCGCGCTGCGGCCGCCGCGCCCGCCGAAGCGGCGCTCGCTGGCCGGCCGGTTCTTCGGCGTGGTCGCCGATCCGTACACCTACGGCTCGCTGTTCTACATGCTGCTGGCGATGGCCACCGGCACGTTCTACTTCAGCTGGGTGGTCACCGGCGCCAGCCTCTCGCTGGGCCTGATGATCCTGATCGTCGGCATCCCGCTGCTGCTGCTGTTCCTGATGTCGGTGCGGCTGCTGTCGCTGGTGGAAGGCCGCATCGTCGAGGTGCTGCTGGGCGTGCGCATGCCGCGGCGGCCGCTGTACACCCAGCGCGACAAGCCGTGGCTGACCCGGTTGAAGGAGCTGTTCACCGACTGGCGCACCTGGACCGCGATGGGTTACCTGCTGCTGATGCTGCCGCTGGGCACGGCGTATTTCAGCGCCGCGGTCACCCTGCTGGCGCTGTCGGCCGGCCTGATCGCCGCGCCGGTGGCGCTGGCACTGGGCCACGCCGGCGTGTTCTCGCTGGACGGCGTCGTCATCACGCCGGACTCGCCGTGGCTGTGGCCGCTGTGCTTCGTGGCCGGCGTGCTGATGCTGTTCGCGACCCTGCACCTGGCGCGCCTGGTCGGCCGCTTCCATGGCTGGCTGGCCAAGCAGCTGCTGGTGCGCGACCCGGTGGTCTGAGCACCCCGCGCAGAGCCGGGCCCGCCCGGCTGTCACGCCTGGCGAAGCGATGAGACGCAAGGGCAGCGGGGCAAGCCCCGCTCTACGGATGCAAAGGAAAAGCCCCGCCGAAGCGGGGCTTTCTTCATTCCGGCAAGCGATCGGTCAGTCCGCGTATTTGGCGATGAATTCGCGCACCTGCGGATAGACGTTCTCGCGCCAGCGACGGCCGCTGAAGATGCCGTAGTGGCCGGCGCCGTCGACGGTGAGGTGCTTCTGCCTGGTCTTCGGAATACCCGTGCACAGGTCGTGCGCAGCCTGGGTCTGGCCCAGGCCGGAGATGTCGTCCAGCTCGCCCTCGATGGTCATCAGCGCCGTGCCCCTGATCGCCGAGGGCTTCACCAGCTCACCGTTGACCTTCCACTTGCCGCGCGGGAGCAGGAACTCCTGGAACACCGTGCGGATGGTGTCCAGGTAATACTCGGCCGGCATGTCCAGCACCGCGTTGTACTCGTCGTAGAAGCGGCGGTGCGAATCGGCGTCCTGCAGGTCGCCCTTGACCAGGTCCGAGTAGAAATCCCAGTGCGACATGAAGTGGCGGCTGGGGTTCATGGCCAGGAAGCCGGCGTGCTGCAGGAAACCCGGATAGACCTCGCGGCCTTCGCCCGGGTAGGGCTGCGGCACGCTGTGGATGACGTTGTTCTCGAACCACGACAGCGGGTTGCGCGTGGCCAGGTTGTTGACCGCCGTCGGGCTGCGGCGCGCGTCGATCGGCCCGCCCATCATCACCAGCGAGCGCGGCACCGCCTCGCCGCGGGCGGCCATCAGCGACACGGCGGCCAGCACCGGCACGGTCGGCTGGCAGACGCTGATCACGTTGAGGTTGGCTGCGCCGATGAGGCGGATGAAGTCCTCGACGTAGGCGACGTAGTCGTCCAGGCCGAAAGCGCCCTCGGTCGTCGGTACCATGCGCGCGTCGATCCAGTCGGTCACGTAGACCTTGTGGTCGCGCAACAGGGTGCGGACGGTGTCGCGCAGCAGCGTGGCGTGGTGGCCCGAGAGGGGGGCCACGACCAGCACCACGGGGTCGTCCTTCAGCGCCGCGATGGTCTGCGCGTCGTCGCTGTAGCGCTTGAAGCGCACCAGGCGGCAGAACGGCTTGCGCAGGATCTCCTGCTCCAGCACCGGTACCTTGTGGCCGTCGACCTCCACCTCGTGGATGTTCCACGGCGGCTTCTCGTAGTCCTTGCCCAGGCGGTGCACCAGCTCGTTGCCGGCAGCGATGCGCTCGGCGCCGGGCAGCGACGAAGCCCAGCTGGAGGGGTTGGAGAAGATCCGCGAATTGGCCTCGGCCAGATGGACCCAGGGGGCCATCATCGCGCGGTTGAGTTCATGGAGTTGGTAGAGCATGGAATGGCCACGCTTCCGGTTGGGGTGCTGCATCGCACCATGCTAACCGGATTCGTGGCGCCGCGGCAGCCGGGCCGCCGCGAACTGCCGGCAGGCCTTCATCAACGTGAGCCGGGTCGTCATCCGGCGACCCGGCTCTTTTAATAATCAACAACTTGCCGTTACTCGTTGGCCGGCCGCAGCCACGCGTAGAGGATGCCGCCGAGGGCGCCACCGGCCAGCGGGGCGACCCAGAACAGCCACAGTTGGCCGAGTGCGCCGGAGCCGGCGAACAGGGCTACGCCGGTCGAGCGGGCCGGATTGACCGAGGTGTTGGTCACCGGAATGCTGATCAGGTGGATCAGGGTCAGGGCCAGGCCGATCGCGATCGGGGCGAACCCGGCGGCGGCCTTGCCGTGGGTCGCGCCCATGATCACGACCAGGAAGAACGCGGTCAGCACCAGTTCGCACAGGAATGCCGCGGCCAGCGTGTAGCCGCCCGGCGACATCACGCCATAGCCGTTGCTGGCGAAGGCGCCCGCCGCGGTCGGGTCGATGCTGAAGCCGCCACCGCCCCTGGCGATCTGCAGCAGGATGAAGCCGGCCACGATCGCGCCGACCACCTGGGCCACGATGTACGGCAGCAGGTCCTTCGCGGGGAAGCGCCCGCCCGCCCAAAGTCCCAGGCTCACCGCCGGGTTGAAGTGGCCGCCTGAGATATGGCCGAACGCGAACGCGCCGGTCAGCACGGTCAGACCGAAGGCCAGCGCCACGCCGAGGAATCCGATGCCGAGCGGATTGCCGTCGCCGCCGAAATTCGCCGCCAGCACCGCGCTACCGCAACCACCCAGCACCAGCCACAACGTGCCGAGGAACTCGGCCGCCAATCGCTTCGTCAGAGTCATGGTCATCCCCGATGGACAGCCCGGAACGGGCAGCGGCGAGGGTACGCCTGGCCGCGACGGGCAGCGTTAGGAAAAAGTCAAAGCCGGTGCGGCGCTGGAATCGCCCGCCGGATGGCGCTCAGCGCTGCGGCAGCGGTATGAACTCGTCGTCGCCCACGATCCGGCCGAAGCGGCCGTCCAGCCAGTCCTGCTTGGCCTGTTCGATCCGCTCCTTCGAACTGGAAACGAAGTTCCACCACAGGTGGCGGTGGCCATCCAGCGGCTCGCCGCCGAGCAGCATCGCCTTCAACGGCGTCTTGGCGCGCAGCTTCGGTCGGGTGCCGCGATCGGGAATGACCAGGTGGCGGGCAGGGATGTCGACCCCGTCCAGCTGCGCCTCGCCTTCCAGGATGTACAGCGCGCGTTCGACATGGCCGTCGTCCAGGGCGACCTCCGCGTCCGGCGCCAGGTCCAGGGCCACGTTGAGGGTGTCGGCAAAAACCTTCACCGGCGACTCCTCGCCGTAGCTGCGGCCGGCGATCACCCGCAGCCACACGCCGTCGCGCTGCTGCTGCGGCAGGGTCGCGGCCGGATGGTGGAAGAACGCGGGGTCGGTCTCCTCGTGCGCCTTGGGCAGCGCCACCCAGGTCTGCATGCCGTGCGCCTGGCTACCCGCCGCGCGTTCGGGCGCCGGGGTGCGCTCGGAATGGGCGATGCCGCGGCCAGCGGTCATCCAGTTCACGTCGCCGGGCCGGATCACCTGCTCGGAGCCGAGCGTGTCGCGATGGTTGATCGCACCCGACCACAGGAAGGTCACCGTGGCCAGGCCGATATGCGGATGCGGGCGCACGTCCAGGCCGCGACCGCCCTCGAACACCACCGGCCCCATGTGGTCGACGAACACGAACGGGCCGACGCTGCGTGCCTGGATCGAAGGCACCGCGCGGCGCACCAGGAAGCCATCGCCCAGGTCGTGCACGCGCGGTTCGATGATGGTGGTCACGGCACGATCCTCGGCTGGAAGTTCGGCGCAGGATCGCATGGATCCCGCGCCCCGGCCGGTACCTGCGTGCGACGATGCTTTCCGCCGGCGGCCTTCAGGCCGGCGCGCGCGGCGCGTCGCGGCGCGAGGCCAGCCGGTCGGCGCGCCGCGTCGGGGCCGGCAGGCGGTAGCCGTCGAGGAAGTGCATCACCAGGACCACCGCCGAGTCCAGCGACACCCGGTGCCCGGGCGAGACGATCAGCGGGTTGCAGCGCGGCTTGCTGCGCAGCGCGTAGCCGACGGTGTCACCGCGATGGACCAGGCGGCTGCGGTCGCCCCGCTGCGGGCCCGGTTCTTCGTAGTGCCCCGCCAATCGTTTCTTGGCTACGCCGATGGTGGGCAGGCCGGTGGCTACACCCAGGTGCGCGGCGATGCCGAGGCGTCGCGGGTGGGCGATGCCCTGGCCGTCGACCATCGCCAGGTCCGGCGGCGCCGACAGCATCGACAGCACGTCCAGCAACGCGGGCAGCTCGCGGAAGCTGAGCAGTCCCGGCACGTACGGCATCTGCGTCCGACGCCGCGCCACGTGCATTTCCAGGGTCTGCAGCGAAGCCGCATCCAGCAGCACCGCTGCCGCGCGCACGGTATCGCCGCCGTCCTCGAAGCCGACGTCCAGGCCGACCACCGTGCGCGGCGGGTCATGGAAGTCGTCGTCGAGCCGCACCCGTGCGGCCAGCTGCGCCTGCAGGGCGCGGGCACCGGCGATGCTGCCGTCCCAGCCGGGGAAGGGATTGCTGACGGTGGCGGCTTCGACCATGGCGCCAGTATGCCGATCGTGGCAGTGAAGCCGGGGCGATGGATGCGCGCCGTCCGCGCATGGTTGCAGCGAAAACCGTGGCCGCGCGCGGCCGCCGGCGGGAGTTGCCGCTAGAATCGGCGTCCCGCAATCGAAGCACCGGAGAAACGCCCAGTGACCCGCAAGCTCGTCCTGCTGCGCCACGGCCAGAGCCAGTGGAACCTCGAGAACCGATTCACCGGCTGGGTCGACGTCGATCTCACCGAGCAGGGCCGCAGCGAGGCTGCCGCCGGCGGCAGGCTGATGCGCGAGGAGGGCCTGCGCTTCGACGTGGCCTACACTTCCACCCTCAAGCGCGCCATCCGCACCTTGAACCTGGCGCTGGCCGAACTGGACCAGGACTGGCTGCCGGTGCACAAGAGCTGGCGGCTCAACGAGCGGCACTACGGCGCGCTGCAGGGCCTGGACAAGGCCGAGACCGCGGCCAAGCACGGCGAGGAGCAGGTCAAGATCTGGCGTCGTTCCTACGATATCCCGCCGCCGCCGATGCCGCTGGACGATCCGGGCCACCCGGCCAATGATCCGCGCTACGCCGGCCTGGACCGCAACGCGCTGCCGTCGACCGAATCGCTGGCCACCACCCTCGACCGGGTGCTGCCGTATTGGCACGACGCGATCGCCCCGGCGCTGAAATCCGGGCAGACGGTGCTGGTCGCCGCGCACGGCAACTCGCTGCGTGCGCTGTACAAGTACCTCAACGGCGTCTCGAAGGAGGAAATCCTCGAGCTCAACATTCCCACCGGCATCCCGCTGCTGTTCGAACTGGACGATGAACTCAACGTCCAGTCCCACCGCTACCTCGGTGATCCGGAGGCAGCCCGGCGCGCTGCCGAGGCCGTGGCCAACCAGGGCAAGGCCAGGTAGCCACCGCAACCATTCCGCGCGACGACGACACCCGGCCCCGGCCGGGTGTCGTCGTTTCGGGCCGGTGCGGGGCGCGCCTGTTGCAGAATGAGATTGATTCGCATTTAATATGCGCGCAGCCGATAACCCCGCCAGGCTCCAGGCCGGGCGGGAAAGGGCAGGGTGACCTCCGCGGGATCCAGCCGCGACGGGACGTCACCGGCTCGCGGCGGCGCGGGCGACCGAAGCGATCCGGTCGCCTTTGCGCGAATCCCCCTCATTCCATCAAGACAAGGCAGTTCCCTCGATGCGTCCGAACCGTTCCTCCCGCCCGTCCCGCACCCGCCGCCCGGATCGCCGCGCGTTCGCCAATGGCCACCTGCCGCTCGCGATCGCGCTGGCCCTGGCCGGCCTGTCCGGCTCGGCGCTGGCCGCGCCGCAGGACGCGGCCAACGGACACGAGGGCGACGCCAGCGCCTCCGCCACCGACCTGGACGCGATCATGGTCGTGGGCCAGCGTGCCAGCCGCGTCAGCAACGGCGCGACCAACCTGGACCTGGAGATCAAGGAAACCCCGCAGTCCATCAGCGTGGTGACCGGCGAGCAGATGCGCCTGTTCGGCGCGAACAGCGTCAACGACGCGCTGCGGCTGGCGACCGGCGTGCGCGTGGACGAATGGGAAACCAACCGCACCAGCTACAGCGCCCGCGGCTTCGACATCCTCAACACCCAGATCGACGGCGTCGGCCTGCCCAACAGCTGGGGCATCGCCACCGGCGCGCAGGACACCTTCGGCTACGAGAAGGTTGAAGTCATCCGTGGCGCCAACGGCCTGCTGACCGGCGTGGGCAACGCGTCCGGCACGATCAACTACGTCCGCAAGCGCCCGACCAACGAGGCGCAGGGGATGGTCGGCCTGAGCTACGGCTCGTGGGACACGGTGCGTGCCGAAGCCGATTACTCGACTCCGTTCACCGACGACGGCCGCTGGGCCGGGCGCGTCGTGGCCGCGTACGAAGAGGGCGATTCCTGGCTGCGTGCCAACCAGAACGACCGCACCTTCCTCTACGGCGTGGTCGACGGCCAGGTCGGCGACAACGGCACCCTGACCGTCGGCTATTCGCACCAGCAGGCCAATTCGGTCGGCATCATGTGGGGCGCGCTGCTGTTCATGAACAGCGACGGGACCCAGAACGAATGGCCGCGCGATGCCACCACCACCCAGGACTGGACCTACTGGGATACGACCAACGAAACCGCGTTCGCCGAATACGTCCACCAGCTCGGTGCCGACTGGCGGTTGAACGTGTCGTACAACTACCGGCGCGCCAGCGGCGACGAGGACATGTTCTACGCCTACCTGGCGGACACCGACCTCGACGGCACGCCCGACGGACTGGATCCGGCCACCGGCCTGGGCCTGGTCGGCTATCCGTGGAGCGGCAAGGACGAGGTGACCAGCCACCTGGGCACCGCCAGCCTCAACGGCGTCTACACCATGTTCGGGCGCCAGCACGAGGCGGTGATCGGCGTCAGCGCCTCGCGCAGCACCACCGAGAACTGGGAGCGCAGCGCGGAGTTCCCGCATCCGGCCTGGGGCCTGCTGCCGCCGTTCCCGTACCCGACCGACGCCATTCCCGAGCCGTCCTGGAGCGAATTCTCGCAATCGGCGGAACTGGACCAGGACCTCAAGCGCGTGTTCGGCGCCACCCGCATCGCCGTGACCGAACGCTTCAAGGCGATCATCGGCGCCAACTACGCCGAGTACCGCCGCGAGGGCGTCTCCTATGGCGTGGACTTCGACGAGACCACCAGCCATACCAGCCCCTACGCCGGCCTGACCTTCGATTTCACCGACCGCGTGCTGGGCTATGTCAGCTATTCGGACATCTACCAGCCGCAGGACCAGAGCGACGCCGACAACCGCCTGCTGGACGCCAGCAAGGGCGTGAACTACGAGGCCGGCATCAAGGCCGAGTGGCTGGACGGACGCCTCCTGACCACGCTGGCGGTGTTCAAGGCCGACCAGCAGGGCCTGGCGACGCCGACGGGCGAGTACAACGAGTTCGGCCAGACCATCTACGCGCCGGTGGACGTGCAGTCCGAGGGCGTGGAGTTCGAGGCGGTCGGCAGGCTGGGCGACAACGTCGACCTGGTGTTCGGCTACACCGCGCTGGAGATGGACGGCCTCAATGGCGAGGACACCTATCCGTGGGTGCCGCGCCGCAGCGCCAACCTGGTCCTGAGCGCGCGCGCGCCGGGCTACGCCCCCCTGTCGTACGGCGTCGGCGGGCGCTGGCAGAGCGGGATATCCAATACCGAGAGCAGCGGCTTCACCGTGCGCCAGGACAGCTACGCGGTCCTCAACGCCTTCATGGGCTGGGATTTCGTCGAGAACGCGAGCATGCGCCTGAACGTCAACAACGTGTTCAACGAGAAGTACATCAACACCCTGCGCTACAGCGGCTATTACGGCGCGCCCAGCAACTACACCCTCACCCTAGACTGGCGGTTCTGAGCGATCATCCGCCGCGAATAGACAGTAGCCTGACGCCATGTCCACGCCTTCCTCCACGATCGATCCGCGCCCGGCCACGACCCGCGCGCCGCGCCTGCGCGTCGCCGCGCGGGTGGGCGCGGCGGTGCTGGGCGGGTACGCCTTCACCTGGGGCCTGATCGCCCTCGCCACCGCGCTGCTGTCCAAGGCCGGCATGGGTTTCCACGACGCCGAGTTCCTGTCCAGTGCGGTCGGGCTGCTCGTGTTCCTGGTCGCCTTGCTGTGGACGATGGCCTGTCGCCGGGTGGCGCTGGCCTGGGCGGTCCTGCTCGGCGGCGGCGCGGCGATGGCCGCGCTTGCCTCGCTCGTGCAGAAGAGCATCCTTTGACGCCATGGCCAGGACCAAGGAATCCGTCGTGACCCAGAGCTTCCGCCAGGCGATGGCCTGGCTGCACACCTGGTTCGGCCTGGTACTCGGCTTCGTGCTGATGGCCGCGTTCTTCTTCGGCGCGCTGTCGGTGTTCGACCGCGAGATCGACCGCTGGTCGATCCCCGCCACGCGCTTCGAACCGCAGCCGATGCCGTCGTACGAGAAGATCCTGCGCCCGGCGTTCGAGCGCATGCAGCCGCTGCCGGCGGCGGTGGAGGCGATGGCGCCGCGGGTCGACGGTCCGATGCCGCAGCGCTTCGACACCGTCGGCAGCTGGAGCGCCTACACCACCCACCGCGACCCGGTGCTGGCGCTGTTCGCCGGCTACGTGGTGCCCAACGCGAAGGACCCGGACGAGCAGGTCTGGGCCTACGCCACCATCGATCCGCGCGACGGCACTTCGCTGCCGGACGACCGCCTCAAGCTGGGCAGCGGGTTTTTCTACCCGATGCACTACAGCCTGACCCTGGACTGGAAGAACCTCGGCTTCTGGATCGTCGGCCTGTCGGCGCTGGCCATGCTGGCCGCGCTGGTGAGCGGGGTGGTCATGCACCGCAAGCTGTTCCGCGAGCTGTTCACCTTCCGCCCGGGCAAGGCGCGGCTGCGCAGCGTGCTCGACCTGCACAACCTGACCGGCGTGGTCGCGCTGCCGTTCCACTTCTTCTTCGCCTTCACCGGCCTGCTGATCTTCGCCGCGACCTATTACTTCCCGGTCGGCCATACCCAGCTGC
Source organism: Pseudoxanthomonas sp. Soil82 (assembly GCF_040446535.1). Classification (NCBI taxonomy): domain Bacteria; kingdom Pseudomonadati; phylum Pseudomonadota; class Gammaproteobacteria; order Lysobacterales; family Lysobacteraceae; genus Pseudoxanthomonas; species Pseudoxanthomonas sp. Soil82. Next base: position 316,691 of record NZ_JBEAAK010000002.1, on the reverse strand, counting down.
ACGACCTGCACGACCGCTATGCGGAGATCGAGGCCAGCCAGACCGGCCTGCCGCACGAGCGCGCCGGCGTGGCGGCCGGGCTGGCGAACGTCGATGCGATGGTGGCCGAGGCGCAGCGGCGCTGGGAGGCGGGTGGCAAGGCCGGCGACGTCGGCTTCCTGGTGCTGATGCACGTGGGCGACGCCAACGGCTATGTCAGCGTGTACCGCGCCGGCACCGACCGCATCGCCCTGGTCGGCGACGGCATCCACTTCAAGGCCAGCACCGGCGAGCTGATCCGCGAGGATCCGGCGGCCACGCCGGTCGCCAAGGCTGCCGAGTTCCTCACCGGCCTGCACCTGCAGCATTTCCGCCACTGGCTGCTGCGCTGGCTGTACGTGCTTGGCGGACTGGCCGGGGCGGTCTGCATCGCCACCGGCTTCGTGTTCTTCGTCGAGAAGCGCAAGCGCCAGCACGCGCTGGCCGGCAGCCAGGGCGCGCGGATCGTCGATGCGCTCGCGGTCGCCAGCGTTGCGGGAATGGTCATCGCCACGCTGTCGATCCTTGTCGCCAACCGGCTGCTGCCCGACGACCTGACCGGCCGCGGCGACTGGGAGCGCTACGCCTTCTGGGGCAGCTGGGTGCTGGCGCTGCTGCACGCCGCCTGGCGCAGCGCGCCGGTGGCCCGCGGCCTGCCCAATCCGGCCTGGCGCGAGCAGTGCTGGGTGATCGCAGCCCTGGCCGTGGCTGCGATGGTGCTGAACTGGCTTACCACCGGCGACCACCTGTTGCGCACGCTCGCCGCCGGCTACTGGCCGGTCGCCGGCGTCGACCTGGCGTTGCTGGCCACCGCGGCGATCGCCGCCGCCGCCGGCCGCATGCTCGGCCGCCGCAGCACTGCGCGCGCCGATGCGCGCATTCGCGAGCAGGAGGCCGCGCATGCCTGAGCCGAGCCACGCGGGCTGGTTGCTGGCCGCGGCCCTGGCGGCATGCCTGGCAGGCATGGGCTGGCTGGCGCTGGCGATGGAGGTCCATGCCCGCCAGGTCTGGGGCAGGGCGCTCGCAAGCGGGAGCGCGAAGCTGCTGCGCCTGCTCGGCGCGACGGCACTGGCCGCCAGCCTGTGGCTGTGCCTGGCGGCCGACCACGCCACGATGGCGGTGCTGGTCTGGACCATGGCCGTGGCGGGTGCGGCGCTGGCCATCGCCTTGACCCTGGCCTGGCGCGCGCGCTGGCTGGCGCTGCTGGCGCCGTGGGTGCGACGCTGATCTTGGCGCGGCGCCCGTGGCGCATGCGCCGGGCAGGGCGCGTCCGGCCTGCTCGGGGCGCACTGCGGCCAGCATCGTCCAGCGACCAGGCAGCGGGGGGAATCCATGTCGTTCGATGATCCGCAGGCCGTTGCCAGCTACGCGCAGGGACCGCTTCGGCTGGTGCCGGGCTTCGAGGCCCTGCAGCGGATGGCGGCGTTGCTGCTGGAGGAATCGGTGCCCGTCGACGGACGGGTGCTGGTGGTGGGGGCCGGCGGTGGCCTGGAGCTGAAGGTGTTCGCCGACCGGCAACCGGGCTGGCGGTTCGCCGGCGTCGATCCGTCGCGCGAGATGCTCTCGCTGGCGCGGTCCACGCTGGGCGTGCAGGCCGGGCGCGTGGATTTCCACGAAGGCTACGTCGAGACCGCGCCGGCGGGACCCTATGACGCGGCGACGTGCCTGCTGACCCTGCACTTCGTCGAGCCCGGAGAGCGGCTGGCCACGCTGGGCCAGATCCGGCGACGGCTGCGACCCGGTGCGCCGCTGGTGGTGGCGCACCACAGCTTCCCGCAGTCCGGGCCGGACAAGGCGCGCTGGCTGGAGCGCTACGCGGCGTTCGCCATCGATTCGGGCGTGCCCGCCGCCAATGCCCGCAAGGCCATCGAGGCGATCGCCCGGCAGCTCCCGGTGCTGCCGCCGGACGGGGACGAGGCATTGCTGCGACGGGCCGGTTTCGAGCGGGTGGAGCAGTTCTATGCAGGCTTCACGTTCCGCGGCTGGGTGGGCCTGAACGCTGGTCCCTGAGTCCTCCAGGCCGCGGCACACACGCCGCCGTCGCGCCGCGCCCCTACAATCGCCGCATCCCACGCGGCCACGCACATGAAGAAGAAGCTCAAGTGGATCGGCATCGCGCTGGCGGCGTTCGTGGCCGCCTCGCTGCTGTCGCTGTACGCGTACGGCCGCTTTGCCGAACGCGCGCGCGGGCCGGCGGCGTACGCGATGGACGTGCAGCCGGCCGGCACGCCGCTGGACCGGGCGATCTCGCCGCTGACCTCGGCCCGGCCGGAGGACGCGGGCATCGTCATCCTGTCCGACAACCTCGACGCGTTCGCGGTGCGCGCCGCCACCGCGCGCGCGGCCGGGCGCAGCCTGGACCTGCAGTACTACATCTGGCACGCCGACTTCACCGGCAACATGATCCACCACGAACTGCTGCAGGCCGCCGACCGCGGCGTGCGCGTGCGGCTGCTGCTGGACGACATGAACGTGCACGGCAGCAAATCGGTGCTGGCGGCGCTCGACAGCCATCCGCTGGTCGAGGTGCGCCTGTTCAACCCGACCCGCGCGCGCGAGGGCACGATCGCCCGCGGCGTGGAGCTGCTGCTGCGCTTCTTCAGCCTCAACCGGCGGATGCACAACAAGACCTGGATCGCGGACGGGCGGGTGGCGATCGTCGGCGGCCGCAACATCGGCGACGAATACTTCGACGCGGCCGCCGACATCAACTTCATGGACACCGACGCGGCGGTGATCGGGCCGCCGGTGAAACAGGCCGAGGCGATCTTCGATGCCTACTGGAACAGTGCATCGGCCATCCCGCTGTCGGCGCTCGTCGATCCCGGCACCGGCGCGCTGGAGCGGGTCCGTGCCAGCATCGACGCCGGCCTCGCCTCGCCGCGCGCCGCGCCCTACCTGCAGCGCCTGAAGGACTCGCCCGGGGTCAACGACCTGATGGGCGGCAAGGCGCGCATCCACTGGACCGCCGACGCGGCGATCGTCTCCGACCCGCCGGAAAAGGCCGAGGGCGCCACGCCGCAGCCGGACTGGATGACGCCGGTGCTGGTCGAGCACGTCTCGGTGGTGGAGCGCGACCTGCGACTGATCTCGCCGTACTTCGTGCCCGGCACCGAGGGCGTGAACTGGTTCGACAGCGTCCGCCGCCGTGGGGTCGAGGTAGGCATCCTGACCAACTCGCTGGCGGCCAACGACGTGATGGCCGTGCACGGCGGGTATGCCGGCTACCGGATCCCGCTGCTCGAGCGGGGCGTCTCGCTGTACGAGCTCAAGCCGCACGGCAGCACCAGCGCCAGCCTGTTCGGTTCCAGCGGCGCCAGCCTGCATACGAAGGCCTACGTGCTGGACGGGCGGCGCGGCTTCATCGGCTCGTTCAACCTGGATCCGCGCTCGATGAACCTCAACACCGAGATGGGGCTGCTGTTCGAGAGCACCGACGCGGCCGCCGAGCTCGAGGCGCTGTACCGGCGGAAGACCGATCCGCGCACCAGCTACCGGCTCGAACTGGTCGACGGCGCGCTGCGCTGGCAGGATGACGCTGCGCAGCCGCCCCGGACCTGGGACCGCGAGCCCGAAGCCAGCCTCTGGCGCCGTGGCGCCGCCCGCGTGATCGGCTGGCTGCCGGTGGAATCCCAGCTGTAGCGGGTTCGTCGGCACCCGCGCATGGCACGCCGGCCTTGAACTTTGACCCGGCCGCGGACGAGGATGCCGGGAGTCCGCGGGCCCGCGGGCCGGATGCCGCACCCCCGGAGGCCCCATGCAGGTTGCGCAGGACGCCACGTTCCGCTGGCCGCTCCCCTGGTGGCGCTCCGGCCCCGTGGCCCTGCGCTGGCTGCTGGGACTGGTGGCGAGCCTGCCGCTGGCGTGGGCGGCACTGGCGATCGCCTACGGGCCGCTGCCGCTGCCTGGCCGGGGCTGGCTGGCGCTGGCCTTCGCGGCATTCGCCGGATGGGCGCTGTGGGGCGCGCGCAGCCGCTGGCCGATGGGCGTCGTGGTGCTGCTGTTCGCCGCGTTGCTGGCGGCCTGGAGCCAGGTGAGGCCGAGGCACGACCGCCAATGGCGGCCGGAGGTGGCGGTCACGCCGCGGATCGCGATCGACGGCGACCGGGTGCTGGTCAGCGGGTACCGCAATTTCGACTACCGTGGCCGGGAGGACTTCGACGAACGCTGGGAAAAGCGCGAGCTGCGCTTGTCCGAAGTACAGGGCGTGGACTTCTTCGTCTCCTACTGGGAGCCGGACGGGGCGATCGCGCACACCTTCCTCAGCTTCGACGTGGCCGGCGCCGATCCGCTGGCCATCTCGATCGAGATCCGGCCCGAACGCGGCGAGAGCTTCCATCCGCTGCGGGGGCTGCTGCGCAATTTCGAACTGGTGTACGTGGTCGGTGACGAGCGCGACATCGTGCGCGTGCGCAGCAACCACCGTGGCGAGGAGGTGTTCCTGTACCGGACCACCGCCTCGGCCGACACCGCGCGCGCGCTGTTCCGGGTCTACGCGTCCCGGATCAACGCGCTGGCCGATGTCCCGGAGTTCTACAACGTGCTCAGCAACAACTGCACGGTCAACATCGTCCGCTATGCCAACCAGGTCGGCCGGCTCGGCCGCTGGGACATCCGCCACCTGCTCAACGGCTGGAGCGACCGCTACCTGTACGATGCCGGGCTGGTCGACACCTCGATGCCGTTCGCCGAGCTGCGCCGGCGCTCGCTGGTCAATCCCGCCGCCCGGGCCGCCGACCAGGACCCGGCGTTCGCCCGGGTAATCCGCGAAGGACGGCCGGTTCCTGCCACCGGTACCGGCGCCGGCCCTGCAGCCGGAGGCGTGCGATGAGCATGGAGCTGCTGCTGGTCCTCGGCCTGCTGGCGGCGGCCATCGTCCTGTTCTCGCTCGGGCGGCCACGCGCCGACGTGGTCGCGCTGCTGATGGTCGCGGCGCTGCCGTTCACCGGGGTCATCGACGTCGGCGAGGCCATCGCCGGGTTCTCCGACCCCAGCATCGTGCTGATCGCACTGCTGTTCGTGCTCGGCGAAGGCCTCGTGCGCACCGGGCTGGCCCAGCGCATGAGCACCCTGATCCTGCACGTGGCCCGCGGCAACGAAGCGGTGCTGGTGGTGGCGCTGATGCTGGCGGTGGGGGCGATGGGGTCGGTGATGAGTTCGACCGGCGTGGTCGCGATCTTCGTCCCGATCGTGCTGCGGATCGCGCGCAGCAGCCGGATCGCGCCGGGCCGGCTGATGATGCCACTGAGCGTGGCCGCCCTGGTCAGCGGCATGATGACCCTGGTGGCGACCGCCCCCAACCTGGTGGTCCACGGCGAACTGCTGCGCGAAGGCCACGCCGGCTTCGCCTTCTTCGACTTCCTGCCATTCGGCGCGCCGGTGCTGGCGCTGGCGATCGGCTACATGCTCTTCGCGCGGCGCTGGCTGGGCGGTGGCGCACCGGTGCCCTCGCCACGCGCGCCGCGGCTGCAGGACTGGATCGGCGAGTACCGGCTGGAGGGCCGCGCGTTCCGGGTGCGGGTCGGCGCCGGATCTCCGCTGGTGGGTCGCGTCGCCTCGGCGCTGGAGGACGACGAGCTGGCCGGCATGAACGTGCTGGCGATCGAGCAGCTCGGCCGCTTCGGCCAGCGCCTGCTGCTGTCGGCGCAGGGACGGCGCCTTTTGCCGGAAGACGCATTGCTGCTGGACCTGCACGAACCGGGGATCGACGCGCCGGCGATGTTCGAGGCATTGCGGCTGGAGCCGCTGCCGCTGGAAGGGGCCTACTTTTCCGGCTACGCCAACGACATCGGCATGGCCGAGATGATGGTCGCGGTGAACTCGCCGCTGGCTGGGGTGAGCGCGCGCCGCGCGCGCCTGCAGGAACGCCACGAGCTGGCGGTCATCGGCCTCAAGCACGGCCGCACGGCCGAGGTGCGCGACCTAGAGGACGAGCCGCTGGAAGTCGGCGACACGCTGCTGGTGGCCGGCCCCTGGCCGGCGATCCGTGCCCTGGGCGCCGGGTCGGACGGACTGATCCTGCTCAACCTGCCGCTGGAATCGGATGAAGTCGCCCCGGCGGCGGCGCGCGCGCCGTTCGCCCTGGCGTGCCTGCTGCTGACCATCGGCCTGATGGTCAGTGGCGTGATACCCAACGTGCACGCGGCACTGATCGGCTGCCTGCTGATGGGCCTCACCGGATGCCTGGACCTGCGCAGCGCCTACCGCTCGATCCACTGGCCGAGCCTGGTCCTGATCGTGGGCATGCTGCCGTTCTCGCTGGCGCTGCAGCGCACCGGCGGCGTGGACCTCGCCGCCGACCTGCTGCTGGAGGCGGTGGGCGGCGCCGGCCCGCGGGTGGTGCTGGCCGCGATCTTCGCCGTCACCGCGATCTTCGGCATGTTCATTTCCAATACCGCCATCGCGGTACTGATGGCGCCGGTGGCGCTGGCGATCGCCCAGCACCTGGGCCTGTCGCCATACCCGTTCGCGATGACGGTGGCGCTGGCCGCCTCGGCGGCGTTCATGACGCCGGTATCCTCGCCGGTCAATGCGCTGGTGGTCGGTCCAGGCGGCTACCGCTTCGGCGATTTCGTCAAGGTCGGCACGCCGCTGGCGCTGCTGACGCTGCTGGTCGTGGTGCTGCTGGTGCCGTGGGTGTTCGGGATGTAGGTGCGCAGACAATAGCAATGGCGGTTGCGTCGCGCTGGCTTCGGAGTGAGTCCGCCGTTGCAGAGGGGGATGGCCCACCCCTCGGGACGACATCCTGTCTTTACTCGGGTCGTGGCACATCCATGTGCCACTTGGTCCATCCCCCTCTGCAACGACGGCCTTCGGGCGCTTCGGGGCTTGTGCCTTCGGCGAGGAAGAACCAGGAGCTGCAGCCGGCGGTCCTTCATTCCGGCGTTAGCCGGATCGAAGGCTTCGTCTTCATGCCACGCTGAGCCGCACGGCGCGAATCCCACCGCATCCGAAGTCCGTCGGCGCCTGGCGCTATGGCCCAAGTGGCACATGGATGTGCCACGGCCCTTCGTAAAGACAGGACGTCGTCCCGAAGGGTGGGCCATAGCGCCAGGTGCCGACGGACTCTTCCCGGAGCCGACGCTGTGACCTTGACCTTGACCGTGGCTGTTGCTGTTGCCGCAGCCGCAGCCGCACGCGTCAACCCGGTGCCAGTGTAGTCAGCAGCGCGCGCGCGGCGTTGAAGCGGTCCGCCGCCTCCGGCAGCGGCACGCGGATGCGCAGCTTGTCGGGGCCGTCCATCGCGTACAGCTTCGGCTGCTGCTGGATCATGCGGATCACCGACATCGGGTCGACCCGCGGCTTGGCCTCGAACACGATGCGGCCGCCGTTCTCGCCCAGGTCCAGCTTGCGGATGCCCAGCGCGTCGGCCTGCAGCTTCAACTCGGCGATGGCGAACAGGTGCTTGACCGGATCGGGCAGCAGGCCGAAGCGGTCGATCATCTCCACCTGCAGCTCGCGCAGCGCCTCGCCGTCGCGGGCACTGGAAATGCGCTTGTACAGGGTCAGGCGGGTGTGCACGTCCGGCAGGTAGTCTTCCGGGATCAACGCCGGAACGTTGAGCACCACCTCGGCGCCGCGCACTTCCTCGCCCGCGTCCAGGTCCGGCAGCTTGCCCAGGCGGATGCTGCGCACCGCGCGTTCGAGCAGCTCGGTATACAGGCTGAAGCCGACCTCGGCCATCTGCCCGCTCTGGTCCTCGCCGAGCAGCTCGCCGGCGCCGCGGATCTCCAGGTCGTGGGTGGCCAGGGTGAAGCCGGCGCCGAGCTCGTCCATCGAGGCGATCGCCTCCAGCCGCTTCTCCGCATCCGGCGTCATCGAACGGCGATCGGGCACCAGCAGGTAGGCGTAGGCACGGTGGTGCGAGCGGCCGACGCGCCCGCGCAACTGGTGCAGCTGGGCCAGGCCGAAGCGGTCGGCGCGGTTGATGACGATGGTATTGGCGTTGGGGATGTCGATGCCCGACTCGATGATCGTGGTCGACAGCAGCACGTTGAAGCGCTGCTTCTGGAAGTCGAGCATCACCCGCTCCAGCTCGCGCTCGGGCATCTGCCCGTGGGCGATGCCGATTCGCGCCTCCGGCACGAGTTCGGCCAACTGCCTCTGCATGCGGCCGATGCTTTCCACGTCGTTGTGCAGGAAGTACAACTGGCCGCCGCGGGCCAGCTCGCGCTGGAAGGCTTCGCGCAGCTGCGCATCGTCCCAGGGCACGACAAAGGTCTGCACCGCCAGCCGGTTGGGCGGCGGAGTCGCAATGATCGAAAGGTCGCGCAGCCCCGCCATGGCCATGTTCAGCGTGCGCGGGATCGGCGTGGCGGTCAGGGTCAGCAGGTGGACATTCGCACGAAGGGCTTTCAGCGCTTCCTTCTGGCGCACGCCGAAGCGCTGTTCCTCGTCGACGATGACCAGGCCCAGGTCCTTGAACTTCACGTCCGGCTGCAGCAGCCGGTGGGTGCCGACGATCACGTCGATCCCGCCTTCGCTGACCTTCTGCAGCTCGGCCTCGATTTCCTTCTTGGTCTTGAACCGCGACAGCACCTCGACCTTGAGCGGCCAGTCGGCGAAGCGGTCGCGGAAGTTGCGGTAGTGCTGTTCGGCCAGCAGGGTGGTCGGCACCAGCACCGCGACCTGGCGGCCGGCGCTGGCGGCGGCGAACGCCGCGCGCACCGCGACTTCGGTCTTGCCGAAGCCCACGTCGCCGCAGACCACCCGGTCCATCGGCTGGCTGGACTGCAGGTCGCGCAGCACCGCCTCGATCGCCGCGTGCTGGTCGGGCGTCTCCTCGAACGGGAAGCCGGCAGCGAAGCTTTCGTACATCGGCCGGTCGATCTCCAGCGCCAGTCCGGCGCGGGCGTGCCGTCGGGCCTGGATCTCGAGCAGCTCGGCCGCTACGTCGCGGACCTTTTCCTGCGCCTTGCGCTTGGCCTTGGCCCACTGCTCGCCGCCGAGCGAATGCAGCGGCGCGGTCTCCGGCGAGGCGCCGGAGTAGCGGCTGACCAGGTGCAGCTGCGCCACCGGCACGTAGAGGCGGTCGCCCTTGGCGTACTCGATGTCGAGGAACTCGCCCGGCATGCCGCCGATGTCCATTGCCACCAGCCCACGGTAGCGGCCGACGCCGTGGTCCTCGTGGACGATCGGAGCGCCCTCGGTCAGCTCGCCCAGGTCGCGGATGATCGCTTCCGGCTCGCGCCCGGCGCGGCGTGCGCGGCGCGGCTGGGTCGCGCGTTCGGGGAACAGCTGGCGCTCGGTGAGCACCGCCAGCCGTGGCGCATCGAGGGCGAAGCCGTCTTCCAGCGGTGCAACCGCCAGCGCGAAGGCGTCGCTGCCGGCGAGGAAGGCGGGGAAATCGGCCACTACCTTCGGTTGCAGGCTGGCGGCCTGCAGCACTTCCAGCAGCGCCTCGCGGCGGCCGGGGGAATCGGCGGCCACCAGCACGCGCCCCGGGTAGCTGCCGAGGAACGAACGCAGGGCTTCGCCGGCGACATGCGGGTCGCGGCCGGCGACCGGCAACGACGGCGCCGGCTGGTCGCCCAGCGGCGCAGCCTCTTCGGCGCGTGGGTGGTCGCTGCCGCAGACCTCGACGCGTATGCCCTGGTTCAGCCGTTCGCGCAGCGTGTCCGGGGGCAGGTAGAGCTCCTCAGGCGCGAGCAGCGGATGCTCGACATCGTGCCGGCGCTGCTCGTAGCGGTTGCGCGTCTGCTGCCAGAACGCGGCGGCCGCCGCATTGGCGCCGTCCGCCAGCACCGGCAGCACGCTGACCGGCAGGTAGTCGAAAAGCGTGGCAGTGGTGTCCGAGCCGTCGCGCGCAGGCGGGAAGAACAGCGGCAGGTAGTACTCGATGCCGGCCGGGGCCAGTCCGGCCTTCAGGTCCTGGTACATCGCGCTGCGCCGGGTGTCGACGTCGAAGCGCTCGCGCAACGCGTCGAGCACGCGGGCGATGCTGGCCTCGTCCATCGGCAGTTCGCGCCCGGGCAGCATGCGTACCGCCTCGATCCGGTCCAGCGAGCGCTGGCTTTCCGGATCGAAGCGGCGGATCGAGTCGATCTCGTCGTCCAGCATTTCGATCCGCAACGGCGCGTCGGCACCCATCGGGTAGACGTCGAGCAGGCCGCCGCGCACGGCGAAGTCGCCGGGGTCCAGCACCTGCGGCACGTTGCGGTAGCCGGCGCTTTCCAGCCGGCGCTTCTCCGCGTCCAGGTCCAGGCGCTGGCCGGTAGCCAGGTCGAAGCTGCCGCCGGCGATGTAGCGCAACGGCGGCAGCCGCTGCAGCAGGGTCTGCACGGGAACGACCACGATCCCGCGCTCGAGCTGCGGCAGGCGCTGGAGCGCGGCCAGGCGCTGGCTGATGATGTCCGGATGCGGGCTGAAGCGGTCGTAGGGCAGCGTCTCCCAGTCCGGGAACGGCACCACCGGCAGGGAGGCGTCGTTGCCGAGCAGGGTAAGCAGGTCCGATTCGACCTGGTGCGCCGAATGGGTGTCGCGGGCCACGAACAGCAGCGGGCCCGGATGGGCACGCGCGGCCTGCACCAGGTGCCAGGGCAGGGCCGAGGGCGAGGCGGGTGCGCGCCACCAGGCACGGGCCTGGCCGCGCTTGGGCATCGGGGGAGCGGGGGGCACGGGCGGGGACGCGGACGGCATGGACCGCGCATTGTAGCCGCGGTGCGATGAGGGGCGGGTCACTGCAGGCCGCGGAGCGCGCCGGTGCCGGCGACCGTGCGCGGAGTTCCGACGACCTTCGAGGATGCAGCGTGCGGGTGGCCCGCCTGCGCCGCGCCCGCTCATGCGGGCGGGCGCCGGGTGCGGGTTACAGGTCGAGGACGAGCCGGGTCAGGCCCGGCGGGACGCCGCTTTCCAGGCTCGGGCGGAAGCCCATCGACGCAGCCAGGTCGAGCATCGGTCCGTTGCTGTCGGGCGTGTCGCCGTAGAGGCGGTCGAGGTAGCGCCCGCGCGACCACTTCACCAGCTTCTGCATCAGGTGCCGGCCCAGGCCCAGGCCTGCCACGTAGTTGCCGAGCAGGATCGCGTACTCGGCCTGGCGCGTGCCGGGGACGATGCGCGCACGGGCGAGCCCGGCGATCATCGCTTCGCCCGGCGGCAGCGGTTCGGCGCCGACCAGGACCAGCTCGGTCTTCGGGTCCGGGCGCGACAGCTGCGCGGCCGCCGCGTCGTCGAGCGAGTCGCCACCGCCGAAGCCGGCGCGCAGTTCCGCCGGCCCGAGCATGCCGAACACGCCCTGCAGCGGCGAGGCATCCTCCGGGCGGATCGGGCGGATCAGGATCGCCCGCCGGTTGGGCAGGACGAACTCTTCGTGCCAGGGGGGGAGGCGGTTGCGGGGCATGGGGGGGATATTCCCACATTCACGGGCAGGCCGTCGCAGGGCGTCGGCCGGTGGCTTGCTAGACTCCGGCTCCAATCGGTCAAGGAGGCGATGCCATGGCAGGCGGTGGTGATTCGGTCCGCGCGATCTTCTTCGCGCTGGGAGCCAACTTCGCGATCGCCGTGGCCAAGGGCGTGGCGGCCTACGTCACCGGTTCCGGCGCGATGCTGGCCGAGACGGTGCACTCGCTGGCCGACTGCGGCAACCAGCTCCTGCTGCTGCTCGGCCTGCGCCAGGCCAAGCGCCCCGAGAGCCGCGAGCATCCGCTGGGCCACGGCCGCGCGATCTACTTCTGGTCCTTCCTGGTGGCGGTGATGCTGTTCAGCGTGGGCGGCATGTTCTCGGTGTACGAGGGAGTGCACAAGCTGATGCATCCCGAGCCGCTGCAGCAGTGGTGGTGGGCGGTCGGCGTGCTGGTATTCGCGATCGTGGCCGAGTCGGTTTCGATGCGCGCCTGCCTGCAGGAAGTGGACAAGGCGCGCGGCGACCGCAGCCTGTGGGAATGGTTCCGCGAGAGCCGGCAGGCCGAGCTGGTGGTGATCTTCGGCGAAGACCTGGCGGCACTCCTGGGCCTGCTGTTCGCCCTGGGCGCGGTGCTGCTGACGGTGTTGACCGGCAACCCGGTGTTCGACGCGATCGGCACCATCGCTATCGGCGTGCTGCTGATCGTCATCGCGGTGCTGGTGGCGATCGAGGTCAAGGCGATGCTGATCGGGCAGAGCGTGGACCCGTTGCTGCAGGCGCAGATCGAGGGCTTCCTCAAGGGGCGTGCGGAGATCGCGCAGCTGCTGCGCCTGATCACCCTGCAGCAGGGTAACGAGGTGCTGGTCTCGATCCATGCGCGCATGCACCAGAGCCAGGACGGGCGGCGCATGCTGCGCGAGATCGACCAGGTCGAGGTCGCGTTGAAGGCGCAGTTCCCGGTCGTGCGTTGGTGCTTCTTCGAACCCGAAGGCGAGGACGTGGCGGGCTGAAAGGCGGCGCCGTCGCCTGGTTTTGCGATCCGGCTTCCCCAGTGCGAAGGGCGCAGAGCGCTGGGGTTATCGGCCTCGGAGGGAGCCGCGCCAGGCCCCGGGTGTCGCTTTTCCCTCGACTGGACATCCTGTCCAGACTCGGGCGCGGGCCATCCATGGCCCGCTTGCCGCGGCACCCCGGGCCTGCCGCGTCTTCGGCGACCGGTTGGTGAGTGGCTTCGTTCGCGCTGGTTGCGACGCGACACCGAAGTACGCAGTGGATACCCGTTACAAGCCTAAGCAAGGGCGAGGGGTGCACGAATGCCGTGGACGTTCGCAAATTTGTGACCGGCAATAGCGACCTGGGACCCGGGCGTGGAACGAAGCCATATCATCAATCTGCGATAGGACTTCGTCGTGCCGGGGTATGGCGCAAGTGGCACATGGATGTGCCACGGCCCTCGTAAAGGCAGGATGCCGTCCCGAGGGGTAAGCCATACCCCGGCACGGCGAAGGCCCCATCCGGAGCCGGCCAGGCTGCTGTTGCTGTGTTGCTGTGCTGTTGCTGCCGCTGAATCAGCCAGCCGGAACCTCAGCCCTCGTCCCGCTTCAGCCACTCCAGCCGCGTGGAGGCGCCCCGTTCGCCCAGCTTGTCCCTGAGCACCGGCAGCACCGGCGCGATCGCCTCGTCCAGCTTCCACGGCGGATTGACGATGGCCATGCCGCTGCCGTTGAGCCGCAGGGGCGAATCGTCCGGGCGCACCAGCAGTTCGGTGAGCAGCACCGATCGTGCCGGCAGCCCCTCGAGCTTGCGGAAGAACGGCTGCAGGCTGCGCCGCTGCTTGATCGGGTACCAGACCGCGCAGGTCGCCTGTGGCCAGCGTTCCAGCGCCTCGCGCACCGCGCGGGCCACCCGCGGGTATTCCTCGTCCTGGGCCTCGTAGGGCGGGTCGACCAGGACCAGGCCGCGGGCGATCCGGGTGCCGTCCACGCGCGGCGGCAGCAGCGCATGCACCGCGTCGTAGCCATCGCGGCCATGCACGGCCACGCGCGGATCACTGGCGAACAGGGCCTTGAGCGCGGCCGCCTCCTCCGGCTGCAGCTCGCAGGCGGCCAGCCGGTCCTGCGCGCGCATGGCCTGGGCGGTGAGCAGCGGCGAGCCGGGATAGACCAGCAGCGCGTCCACCGGATTGTCCGCCGCGACCGCGCGCAGGTAACGGGCCAGCAGCGGTGGCGGATCCTGCAGGCCCAGCAGCGGCAGGATGCCGGTGGTCGCCTCGCCGGTGCGGCCGGCGGCCTCGCCCTTGAGCAGGTAGCGGCCGCGGCCGGCATGCGTGTCGAGGACGAAGAACGGCGCCTCCTTGCGCAGCAGCGCATCGAGCACCGCCAGCAGGACGACATGCTTGAGCACGTCGGCGTGGTTGCCGGCATGGAAGGCGTGGCGGTAGTTCATGCGCGCAGCATAGCCGCCATGGCGGGCCCGGACTATGCTTGGCCCATGCCAACGATCCTGGTCGCCGACGACGAACCGGCCATCGCCGAGGCGCTGCTGTACGCGTTGCGCAGCGAGGGCCTGGAGGCCGAGCACTGCCTGCTGGGCGGGCAGGCGCTGGAGCGGGTGCGCGCCGGCGGGATCGACGTGCTCGTGCTGGACGTCGGCCTGCCCGACCTCAACGGTTTCGACGTCTGCCGGCAGTTGCGCGGCTTCAGCGAGGTGCCGGTGATCTTCCTGACCGCGCGCAACGACGAGATCGACCGCGTACTGGGCCTGGAGCTGGGTGGCGACGACTACGTAACCAAGCCGTTCTCGCCACGCGAACTGGTGGCGCGGGTGCGGGCGCGGCTGCGGCGCAGCGCCGTGCCGGCGGCCGGCGGAGGTTCCGGCGACGGCTGGGTGGAGCGGGGCGAGTTCGCGGTCGATCGTGGCGGCCACCGCATCCGTTACCGCGGCCACGCGCTGGACCTGACCCGCTATGAATTCGTGCTCCTGGAAGCGCTGCTGCAACGCCCCGGCGCGATCCTCAGCCGCGCCCAGCTGATGGACCGGGGCTGGGACAGCGACGCCGACAGCGGCGACCGCACCGTGGACACCCACGTGAAAACCCTGCGGGCCAAGCTGCGCGCCGCCGGCGCCGAGCCCGACCCGATCCGCACCCACCGCGGCCTCGGCTACGCGATCGAGGCCTGAGTGCGGCTCGGCCTGCGCCTGTTCCTCGGCTTCTTCCTGATCGTCGGCCTGGCCGCGTTCTTCGTGATGCGGGTGTTCGTCGACGAGGTCAAGCCGGGCGTGCGCCAGGCGATGGAATCGACCCTGGTGGACACCGCCAACGTGCTGGCGGCGATGGCCGCCGACGACCTCAAGGCCGGCCGCATCGCCGAAGGCCGTTTCGCCGGCGACCTGGCCCGGGTCCGCGACCGCGATCCCGAGGCGACGATCTGGCGGTTCCCCAAGCGCAGCATCGACTACCGCGTCACGGTCACCGATGCGCGCGGGATCGTGGTGTTCGATTCGGAAGGCCGCGACCTGGGGCGCGACAACTCGCGCTGGAACGATGTCTACAAGACCCTGCGTGGCGAGTACGGCGCCCGTTCCAGCCCGGAGTTCCCGGGCAGCGAGCGCACGGTGATGCACGTGGCCGCGCCGGTCTTCGATCCCGACGCGCCGGGGACGCTGATCGGGGTGCTGACCGTGGCCAAGCCCAACCGCACGCTCGAGCCGTTCATCGAGGCCAGCCAGCGCAGCATCCTGGGCAAGGGCGCGTGGCTGATCGGCCTGTCGGCGCTGGTCGGGCTGCTGATGACGTGGTGGCTGGCGCGCCGGATCGGCCGGCTCAACCGCTATGCTCAGGCGGTGGCGGCCGGAGAGCCGGTGGCACCGCCGCCGCCGCGGCGCGACGAGATCGGCGACCTGGCCCGCGCGCTGGAGGACATGCGCCGCAAGCTGGAAGGCAAGGCCTACGTGGAGCAGTACGTGCAGTCGCTGACCCACGAAATGAAGAGCCCGCTGGCGGCGATCCGCGGCGCGGCCGAACTGCTGCAGGAGCCGCTGCCCGAGGCCGAACGGCGGCGCTTCGCCGCCAACATCCAGGCCCAGCAGCAGCGCCTGACCGAAACCATCGACAAGCTCCTGGCACTGGCCGAGGTCGAGCAGCACGGCTGGTTGCAACGGCGCGAAGCGCTGGACCTGTCGGCACTGCTGCGGCAGCTGGCGGCCTCGGTCGAACCGCAGCTGGCCGCGGCCCGGCTGCAGCTGCGCGTCGAGGGCGCCGACTCGCCGCTGGTGGTGCGGGGCGATCCGTTCCTCGTGCGCCAGGCGCTGGCCAACCTGGTCGAGAACGCGATCGCGTTCTCGCCGGCCGGCGGTTCGATCCTGCTCGGCATCTCCGTGGCCGAGGGGCGGGTGCGGGCCACCGTGCGCGACGCCGGCCCGGGCGTGCCCGACTACGCGCTGGGGCGCGTTTTCGAGAGGTTCTACTCCCTGGCCCGTCCGGACGGTGGCGGGCGCAGTTCCGGCCTCGGCCTGCCCTTCGTCCGCGAAGTGGCGCGCCTGCACGGCGGCGAAGCCTGGCTGGGCAACCGCGATGGCGGCGGCGCCGAGGCCGGGCTGAGCCTGCCGCTGGCCTAGCCCGCGCGCCGCACGCACCTCACGCCGCCCACTTCACGCCCGCTTCAAACACCGGCCATGCCCGCCCCATGCGGCCGCCGCACGCTGCGCGCGGTCATCCATCCGGGGCGAACCCATGAAATCGTTGCGACTGCTGTTGCGCTTCCTCACCGTCGGCGGCCTGGTACTGGTGCTGCTGGTGCCGCTGAGCATGATCCGCGGCCTGATCCAGGAACGTACCCATTACCGCGGCGAGGCGATCGAGCGCGTCTCGCAGAGCATGGCCGGGCCCCAGCAGCTGGTCGGGCCGTTGCGCGTGGTGCCGTGGAAGGAAGTCCGCCGGGTCAACGCCGCGGCGCAGGACGGGCGGATCGAAGTGCGCGCCGAAACAGTGGAAGGCTACCTGCTGCAGGCCCCGGAGCTGTTCCAGGCGCGCGGCACGATCGCCCCGGACGTGCGCCGCGTCCGCCTGTACGACGTGCGCGTGTTCCAGTGGCAGGCGGAAGTGACGGCGCGCTTCGAGGCAATGCCGGTTCCCGTGGTGGAGGGCCGCGAATACGGCGAGCCTTACCTGGTGGCGGGCCTCGCCGACGTGCGCGGACTGGTCGGGACTTCGCGGTTGCGGGTGGACGGCAAGGAGCTGGAACTGCTGCCCGGAACCGGCTCGCTATCCGGGCGGATGGATGGCGTCCACGCGCCGCTGCCCGCACCGGGATGGAACGCGGTCGCGACCGGCGTGGACGGCGGCGACGCCGTAGCGTCCGCGCGCAGGCTGCCCGCCAGCGAGGTGCAGCTGGAGATGGCCATCGCCGGCACCCAGTCGCTGGGCATCGTGCCGGTGGCCGACAGCAATCGCATCGAGCTCCAGTCCGGCTGGCCGCACCCGCAGTTCAGCGGACGCTTCCTGCCCAACCAGCGCAGCATCGGCGACGACGGTTTCCGCGCCTCCTGGAACATTTCCTCGCTGGCCAGCGCGGCGCAGTCGCAGGTGCTCGACCCGTCGATCGAGCGGTTGACCCCGCGCGCCGGCGAGGTCGGGCAGGGCACGGGCGTGGACAGCGTGACGGTGGCACTGGTCGATCCGGTCGACGTCTACACGCAGGTCGACCGCGCGAGCAAGTACGGGATCCTGTTCGTGCTGCTGACCTTCGTCGGCTTCGCCCTGTTCGAGCTGGTCAAGCAGCTGCGCATCCATCCGCTGCAGTACCTGCTGGTAGGCCTGGCCCTGGCGATCTTCTTCCTGCTGCTGCTGGGCCTGTCCGAGCACATGGCGTTCTGGCAGGCCTACGTGCTGGCGGCGGCGGCCTGCATCGGGCTGCAGTTCGTCTACCTGTCGGGCGTGTTGCGCGGCTGGTGGCGGGCCGGCGCGTTCGCGACGATGCTCACCGCCCTGTATGGCGCGCTTTACAGCCTGCTGGTGTCGGAGGACAACGCGCTGCTGATGGGCTCGCTGCTGCTGTTCGGCATCCTGGCCGTGGTCATGCTGGTCACCCGCAGGATCGACTGGTACGAGCGGTCCGCCACCCTGGGCTGAGGGGGGGCGCGCAGGCAGGCCAAGGGCGCCGTCCGCGGCGCCCTTGGCGCGTCTCAGCGCAGCAGGTCGCGGGCGGCGTGGTCGAAGCGGTCCAGCGCCGTCATCGACTCGGGGGTGCGGCGCAGCAGCTCCACCGCCGCCCCGAGACGGCGCGCACCGACCAGGCCGCAGCCGGCCTGGAGCCGGTGCAGGCGCGAGCGCAGCGCGCCGGCGTCGCCGCGGCGGGCGCTGCTCAGGACCTCGTCGCGGGCGCCCGGCAGCTCCTCGAGGAACAGGCGGCGCAGGGCCTGGACGTTGGCCGGGTCGTGGTTGAGCGCCAGCGCGGCGGCGGCGTTGTCCCAGTCGGGCAGGTCGCCGGCGTCGGCCAGGGCGCTGCGCACCGCGCCGGCCAGTTCGGCCGTGGCCAGTGGCTTGACCAGCACGTCGCGGAAGCCGGCCTGGAGGGCGGCCACGCGAACCGCGGGGTCGGCATCGGCGGTGTGGGCCAGGGCGGGAGGTGGCTGCGGCCAGCGCGCCCGCAGCCGCTGGAGCAGGTCCGGGCCGGAGCCGTCGGGCAGGTTCAGGTCGACCAGCCAGAGATCGTGGCGGACGGTCTCGGCCCGCGCCAGCGCGCAGGCCTGGGTGGTGACCGCGTCGACCGCCGCCGGCAGCGCCTCGAGTACGGCGCGGAAATAGGCCTGGCTGATGGTGTCGTCCTCGACCAGCAGGACGCGGGGAAGGGAAGGGGGCTTCCGGGTTTCCATGCGGCTGACTCCATGTCGGCTGCGGCCATAGTAGCGCTATCACCCGGTCGGGCAACGGCCACAGGTCATGCCCGCGGCCGACGCCCGCGGATGGGCCGGAGGCGGCCGATCTGGGACAATGGCCGGCCTTTTTGCCCGCAGCCTACGCCACGTGGCCCGACTCGACCGCACTCCGTTCCAGCTCCAGATCCTCGACCTCAGCCACGACGGCCGTGGCGTCGCGCGCCGCGACGATGGCAAGGCCGTGTTCGTCGCCGGCGCGCTGCCTGGCGAGACCGTCATGGTCGAGCAGACCGCGCGCAGCCGCCATTTCGACGAGGCGCGCACGCTCGAAGTGCTGGACGCCTCGCCCGATCGCGTGCAGCCGCGCTGCCCGCACTTCGGCACCTGCGGCGGCTGCGTGCTGCAGCACCTGGCCGAGGACCGGCAGATCGTCGCCAAGCAGCGGGTACTGCTCGACAACCTGGAGCGGATCGGCAAGGTCGCGCCGGGCACGGTGCTGCCGCCGCTGACCGCCGACAGCTGGGGCTACCGGCGCAAGGGCCGCTTCTCGGTGCGGCGGGTCAACAAGAAGGACAAGACCCTGGTCGGTTTCCGCGAGCAGGATCCGCGCTTCGTCGCCGAGCTGCGCGAGTGCCATACGGTCATTCCGGAGATCGGGATGAAGATCCAGGCGCTGGCTGCACTGGTGGATGGCCTGCAGGCGCGCGAGCAGGTTCCGCAGATCGAGTTCATCGCCGGCGACGCGGCGATCGCGCTGACCGTGCGCCACCTGGTGCCGCTGGGCGAGGCCGACCGCGCCGCGCTGGCCGCCTTCGGCCGCGAACACGGCTTCGCGATCTTCCTGCAGCCCAAGGGCCCGGACAGCGTGCAGCCGCTGGAGGGCGAGGCGCCTGCGCTGTCGTTCCGGCTGCCGCAGTGGGACGTGGAGCTGGCGTTCGAGCCGCTGGACTTCATCCAGGTCAATGCGCGGCTCAACGACGGCATGATCGCGCGCACGCTGGAGATGCTCGACCTGCAGCCCGAACACCGCGTGCTGGACCTGTTCTGCGGGCTGGGCAACTTTACCCTGCCGCTGGCGCGCCGGGTGCGCGAGGTGGTTGGCGTGGAAGGCGATGCCGGCCTGGTCGCGCGCGCCCGTGCCAATGCGCAGCGCAACGGCCTGGACAACGCGCAGTTCTTCGCCGCCGACCTGACCCAGGACCAGCGCGGCACGCCCTGGATGCGCCAGGGCTTCGACCGCCTGCTGCTGGATCCGCCGCGCTCGGGCGCCGACGAGGTGCTCAAGCAGCTGCCGCTGAAGGACATCCGGCGCATCGTCTACGTCAGCTGCCACCCCGGCTCGCTGGCGCGGGACGCCGGTTTCCTGGTCAACGAGCGCGGCTACCGGCTGGTGTCGGCGGGGGTGATGGACATGTTCCCGCATACCGCGCACGTGGAGAGCATCGCGCTGTTCGAGCGCTGAGCGGCCAAGCCGACGCGGAGCTCGAGCGAAGTGGAAGCGGAAGCACGGGTTGCGTCGGCTTCGGGGGGAGCCGCGGCAGTGCGGTTGCCGGGCACATCGCCGGGTGCTGCCGTCCGTGGCTGCAACGGGCGAACGCAGGCCATCCATGGCCTGCTTGAGCCCGACACCCGCACTGCCGCGTCATACGACGCGTTGGGGTGGTGGCTTCGTTTGTTGCGCTGCAGGGCCGGCCGACGGGCTGGATCCGTTGCCTTGCCCTCGTTCGAGGCGTCTATGCGTAGAACCCCGCTGGGCGAAGCTGCGGGGTGCGGATCGTGGTTGAGCCGGCTTCGGAGGGAGCCGCGGCAGTACGGGTGTCGGTCGCATCGCCCGATGCTGCCGTCCGTGGCTGCAACGGGCGAACGCAGGCCATCCATGGCCTGCTTGCGCCCGACACCCGCACTGCCGCGCCTTCAGGTGCGTTGAGGTGATGGCTTCGTTCGTTACGCTGTGAGGCGGGCTGCGCGGATCCGCTGTGCCTTCGTGGGATGCGTCTACGCGCCGCACCCGCGGCGAAGGTCGCGTCCGGATACCTCCGGAACGTCCTCGGCGTTTGGTGGATCGGGAAGTTGTTGCAGACCGGATCTCGTCGTTGTTGTAGGAGCCCATCCTCATGGGCGACCTCAGCGCCTCCGAACTCCACCCACCACCTCAATCGGCGACGGCGCACAGCGGGGCAAGCCCCGCTCTACGAAAGCAGGCGCACGGACGGGTCTTGGGGGATCGAAGCGACGTCCTGCAAGCGCCCGAGGACGTCGTGCCGTGGTGGGCTGGCGCAAGCAGGCCATGGATGGCCTGTGGTCGCCTGTTGAAGCCACGGACGGCGGAGCCAGGCGATGCGCCAGCCCACCACGGCACGGCGGCCCCCACCGGAGCCGACGTTTTGGCTCTGGACCTGCTGGTCGAGCTCCCATCGGCAGCCGGATCTTTACTCTCCGGGCTCCGGCGAGCGATTGGCCACCGCCAAGGATGCGCCTGCATCGAGGCGCGACGACGCAAAAGGTGCGCAACGCCGGCGCCTGCACCGGAGGATCAAGAAAAGCGGCACAGAAAAACGCCACGGTCTGCACCGTGGCGTTTGCTGGCACGCGGAGAGAGAAGCGCGTCGTCAGAACTTGAACAGCACCTTGACCGTGCCGTCCACCGCACCGTCGTCGATGTAGCCGATCGCGCCCGGGGTCGAGGCGACCTTCGCCTTCACCGCCGCGTCGCCGGACAGCTCCTCCGGTGCCTTGGCCTTGCCGGTGAAGATCAGCTTCGACCAGTAGCCGGCCAGGTCGGCGCCGGAGCGGCCCAGCACGCCCGACTCGAACGCCGACTTGGTGGCGCCGGCCTTCTGGTACACGACCACGGCCGGCTTGCCACCGACGGTGGCTTCGCGGCCCAGGAACACGCGCTTGACCGCCTCGGCATCCAGCGTGCCAGCCGGCGAATCGGCGCCGACCACCACCGAGCCGGCCAGGCAGGGGAAGCTCAGCGCGCACAGCGCCAGGCCCATGAAGAACTTGCGATTCATGTCCCGCTCCCGGTCAGTAGGTGAAGACGACGCCAGCCGCGACCAGGTCCGCATCGGAGCCGGCGAGGATGGTGCTCTTGTAGTGGGTGTAGTCGACCTTGACCGCGATGTTGGCGTTGACGTCGTAGCGCACGCCCACCGCGCTGAACTCCTTGTCGCCTTCCTGGCTGGCCAGCAGGCCGGCCACCGTCTGGTACAGCGGATGGGCCGGCGGCACCGGCAGCAGGCCCAGCGCGGTGGTGTCCGCCTCGGTGCGGCTGCGCGACCAGCTCGCGTACGGGGTCCAGTCGCCGGCGCGATAGGCGGCGTTGACCGCCACGGCCTTCTGGCCGCCGATGTAGTTGTCGCCGTAGTCGATGTCGGTAAGCTCCACGCCGACGGTGACGCCGCCGCGGTTGATCTCCGCGCTCAGGCCCAGGAACGACGCATCATCGCGATCGAACGCCAGCGCCGCGCCGGCCTGCGGGCTGGCCGCCATCACCGCGGCGATCAGCGGATCGGCCGCGGCCACCTGCACCGATGCCTCGCCGACCACGTAGCTGCCGCGCAGCGACAGCCATTCGTCGTACTGCGCCTCGAAGGTGATGCCGCCCTGGTCGCGGACTTCCACGTGCAGGTCGTCCTGCGACTCGTCCACGGTGCCGTAGATCAGCTGGGTGCGCAGGGTCCACTTGTCGAAGTTGCGCGCGCCGATCAGGTTGACGCCGTTGTAGTTGCTGTAGGGGAGGTTGTAGACGCCCAGCGGCACGCGCATGAACGGATACGCCGCGCCCACTTCGAGGTAGTCGGAGTAGTGGAAGTACGGGGTGCGCTGGCGGCCGGCCTTGACCGACCACGACGGGCTGAACTGGTAGCGCACGTAGGCCCAGGCGAACTCCGGCTCCCAGCCTTCGTCGCCACGGGCGACGACCTGGGCCACCGCGTCGGCGCGTTCGCCCAGGGTGGCGGTGGCCTGCAGGGCGAACAGGGATTCGGGATCGAAGCTGACGCTGTCGTCGTAGGACAGGCCGGAAACGGTGCTGCCGTCGTCGAGCGTAGCGCCGGCGACCACCTGGCCGAAGCCGTTGAAGGTGACTTCGGCCTGCGCAGCGGGAGCCACGGCCAGCGCGAGCAGCGCCACCGCGGGGAAATGCTTGGTCTTCACTTCAGTGTACTTCCTGGCTGGAGGGAGCCCCGGGCGGGGCGTGCCTCCGTATCGGCGGCGTCATAACGCAGCTTTAACGGATTGGAGCCCGGCTCCTGAACGCCGTTCAGGCAGCGGATTCAAGCAACCGGCACGCCATGCCGATACCCACGCCGGACGGCACCGTCCGCCGCCCATCCGCCTGCCCGGAGTTCTCCCATGTCGTCCGTTCGTGGAAGCTTCAAGAAGCTTCCCCTGCCCAAATTCGCCGTGGCGCCGGTCGTGAACTCGGCCTCGCGCCGGCTGCGCTTCCTGTCGATCCGCAGCAAGATCCTGCTGCTGCCGGCGATCGCGCTGGCCGGCCTGCTCGGCTACTTCCTCTACTCGGCGCTGGTGCTGCGCGCCAACACCGAAACGCTCGACGGGTTCGCCGGCCGCACGCTGCCGGTGATGACGCTGGCAGCGCAGGCCAACCAGGGCCTGGTGGAGACCCAGGGCCTGTTCACCCAGGCGCTGGGCGATCGCGACGAGTTCCTGATCGAGGATGCCAACAAGCAGGCGGCCATCACCCGCGAGCGCCTGCAGCAGATCAAGGCCACCGACCCGGCCTACGCCGCGCGCATGGACAAGCTGGCCGCGCTGTGGGACCGCTACGTCGAACGCAGCGGCACGGCGGTGACGGGGATGATCGCCGGCAGCGGCGACATGGAGGCGTTCCAGGCGCTGGCCGCCGAGAAGCAGGCCGCGTTCGAGGAAGTGCGCAGCGAGCTGGCGCGCCTGGCCAAGGACAGCGAGGCCTCCTCGCAGGCGGCCCTGGCCGGCGCCACCGCGCGTTCGCGCGGCGCATTGCAGGTGGGCCTGGCGATCGTGCTGGTGCTGGGCTTGCTGGCGGTGGTCGCCGTGGTCCTGGTCGACGCGGCGATCCGCCATCCGATCGAACGCCTGGACCAGGCGATCGCCGAGGTCGCCCGCGGCAACTTCGGCGTGCGCGTGGAGACCGAGGGCCGCGACGCCATCAGCGCGATGTGCCATTCCTTCAACCGGCTGCTGGAGGCGCTCAACGCCGCCATCGCCGAGTCCAACGACGTGCTGGCCGCGGTCGGCCGCGGCGATTTCGGCCGCCGCGTCGACGCCGACCTGCCTGGCGACCTGGCCCGGCTCAAGGCCGGCGTGAACGCCAGCGCCGACAGCGTGCAGAAGACGATGGAGGCGCTGGACGCGGTGATGGACGCGATGGCCCGCGGCGACTTCTCCGCGCGCATGAGCCAGGACGTGGAAGGCGGATCCAGGGCCAAGGTCGATCGCGCGATGGGGTTGTTGCAGCAGTCGCTGGGCGCGTTGGAGCAGGCGCTCAGCGGCGCGGCCGACGGCGACTTCTCGCAGCGCATCGACGCGCAGCTGCCGGGCGACCTGGACCGGCTCAAGGGCGCGGTCAACCGGTCGCTGGAGGCGCTGGAAGCGGCCTTCGACGAGATCGGCGACACCACCCGGGCGCTGGCCGAGGGCGACCTCACCCGGCGCATCCGCAGCGACTACCGGGGCACGCTCAAGGCCTTGACCGACGCCCTCAACCGCGCGCTGGACAGCGTCTCGCAGGTGATCCGCGAGGGCATCTACAACGCCGACGAAGTGGGCGTCGGCATCGAGGAAATCGCGCGCGGCAACGCCGACCTGTCCGGCCGCACCGAGCGCCAGGCCAGTGCGCTGCAGGAAAGCGCGGCCAGCATCGAGCAGCTGCTTGCCGCCGCGCGCAATGCCGCCGACAACAGCCGGCAGACCAGCGGCCTGACCCATGGCGTGCTGGACAATTCGCGCCATGGCGTGCACGTCGCCGGACAGGCCAGCAGCTCCATGGTGTCGATCACCGAGGCCAGCCGGCGCATCGGCGAGATCATCTCGCTGATCGATTCGGTCGCCTTCCAGACCAACATCCTCGCGCTCAACGCGGCGGTGGAGGCTGCGCGCGCCGGCGAGCACGGCCGCGGCTTCGCCGTGGTCGCCACCGAAGTGCGCAGCCTGGCGCACCGGACCGCGACCTCGGCCAAGGAGATCCGCGACCTGATCGCCGACGCCACCGCCCGGGTCGGCGAAGGCAGCGGGCTGGTCGACGAGTCGCGCCGGCAGCTGGAAGCCATCGCGCAGTCCAACGAAACCATCGCCGGCCTGGCGCAACAGGCGGCCGATTCGGCCCAGGAGCAGTCGCAGGGCCTGCAGCAGTTGAGCCGCTCGGTCGGCGACCTGGAGTCGGTCAACCAGCAGAACAGCGCGCTGGTGGAGGAGGTCGCCGCCGCCAGCGCATCGCTGCGCGAACGCGCCCAGGCCTTGCGCGCGGCGATGGCGCAGTTCCGGCTGCAGCCGGAAGCCGAGCAGACTATGCGGGCGGCCTGAACCGGCCCGCCGGCGGCGGTCCCGGCAGCGGCGTGCCGCTGCCAGGCCCGGAAGTCCTACAGGGGCCGCTTGCCGGTGTCGCCCGGTATCTCGCGGACCAGCTTCGGCACCAGGTAGCCGGAAAGGCGCGCGGCCAGCGCCGCGTGCAGCGCCCGGGCTTGCTCGTCGGAAACCTCGAAATGGGCCACGCCCTGGACCCGGTCGAGCTGGTGCAGGTAGTACGGCAGCACGCCGGCGGCGAAACAGCGCTGCGACAGGTCGGCCAGCGCGTCGACGTGGTCGTTCACCCCGCGCAGCAGCACGGCCTGGTTCAGCAACTGGACGCCGGCGCCGCGCAGCGCCGCCAGCGCCGCATCGACGGAAGCGTCGAACTCGTTGGCATGGTTGGCATGGATCACGAACGCCACCGGCCAGGGCAGGGCTGACAGCCATTGCAGCAGCTCGGCATCGACCCGCTCGGGCAGCACCACCGGCAGCCGGCTGTGGATGCGCAGGCGCCGCAGGTGCGGGATCGCCGCCAGCCGCGCGGTCAGTTCGGCCAGCTTGGGCGTGGCCAGCGACAGCGGGTCGCCACCGGAGAGAATGACCTCGTCGATCGACGGATCTTCGGCGATCGCCTCCACCGCCGCGGCCCAGCCGTCGCGCGCGGCGGTCTCCTCGGCATAGGGGAAATGGCGGCGGAAGCAGTAGCGGCAGTGCACCGCACAGCTGCCGGTGGCCACCAGCAGCGCCCGGCCCCGGTACTTCTGGATGACGCCCTCCGCCTTCCGGGCCGCGCCGTCGCCGACCGCGTCCAGGCTGAACCCCGGCACGATCCGCTCCTCCAGGTCGATCGGCAGCACCTGGCGCAGCAGCGGATCGGCCAGGTCCCCCGGCCGCATGCGGGCGACGAAGCCGCGCGGCACGCGCAGCGGGAATCCGGCTGCGGCGGCGTCGGAAATCCCCGCTGCGGCGGCGTCCAGCCCCAACAGCCCCAGCAGCTCGCGCGGGTCGCGCACGGCGTCGCGCCACAGCCGCTGCCAGCGCGGCGCGGAGGCGGGGCTGGCGGTGGCGGCCGCCGGAAGCGGTTCCGGCTGCAGGGGCAGGGGGGCTGCAGGTATCATGGGCGGTCTGTGAGACGCCTGCCGGGCTTCGGTGGCGCGCTTTCGATGAAGATGCCCGCATTCTAACTGCCCGGCCGCCGTCTTCCGCGGTGGCCCTGCCATACCCCAAGGAGTTCCCATGGCCTCTTACGGCATGAACGACGTCAAGAACGGGATGAAGATCCTGGTCAACAACGAGCCCTCGATCATCACCGACACCGAGTACGTCAAGCCGGGCAAGGGCCAGGCCTTCACCCGGGTGAAGTACCGCCAGATCCGCACCGGCCGCGTGCAGGAAATCACCATGAAGTCGACCGACTCGGTGGAAGCGGCGGACGTGGTCGACACCGACATGCAGTACCTGTATTCCGACGGCGAATACTGGCACTTCATGCAGCAGGAGACCTTCGAGCAGGTCCAGGCCGACAAGGCCGGCGTCGGCGATGCGGCCAAGTGGCTCAAGGGCGAGGAGCAGTGCGTGGTGACCCTGTTCAACGGCAATCCGATCCAGGTCACCCCGCCGAACTTCGTCGAACTGAAGATCGTCGAGACCGATCCGGGCGTGAAGGGCGACACCGCCGGCACCGGCGGCAAGCCGGCCACCCTGGAGACCGGCGCGGTCGTGCGCGTGCCGCTGTTCGTCGCCCAGGACGAGGTGATCAAGGTCGACACCCGCTCGGGCGAATACGTCTCGCGCGTGAAGTAAGCCGATGACCGAAGCCGGCCTGCACGACGCATCCGAACCGCAGGCCCGCGACCTGCAAGCGTGTGACCTGCTCATAGAAGCGGGCTGGGTGGTCCCGGTCGAGCCGCACGGCGTGGTCCTGGAGGACCACGCCGTCGCCGTTTCCGGGGGCAGGATCGTGGCCGTGCTGCCGACCGCGCAGGCGCGTTCGCGGTTCGCCGCCGCCGAAGTGGTGCAGCGCCCGGACGCGGTGCTGATTCCCGGCCTGGTCAACGCCCACACCCACAACCCGATGACCCTGCTGCGCGGCATCGCCGACGACCTGCCGCTGATGACCTGGCTGCAGCAGCACATCTGGCCGGTGGAAGCGGCCGTCATCGGGCCGGAGTTCGTCGCCGACGGCATGGCCCTGGCCATCGCCGAGATGCTGCGCGGCGGCACCACCTGCGCCAACGAGAACTACTTTTTCCCCGACGTGCAGGCGGCCGTGTACAAGCGCCACGGCTTCCGCGCCCTGGTCGGCCTGCCGGTGATCGATTTCCCGACCGCCTGGGCCAGCAGCGCCGACGAGTACTTCGACCGCGCCGGCGAGGTCCACGACCAATGGCGCGGCGACGCGCTGGTCGGCACCGCGTTCGCCCCGCATGCGCCGTACACCGTCAACGATGCCAACTTCGAGCGCATCCGCATGCTGTCGGACCAGCTCGACGTGCCGGTGCACCTGCACACGCACGAGACCGCGCAGGAGATCGCCGACTCGATCCGCGACCACGGCCAGCGTCCGCTGGCGCGGCTAGACCGGCTGGGCCTGGTCAACGACCGCCTGATCGCGGTGCACATGACCCAGCTGACCGAGGCGGAGATCCACCTGTGCGCCGAGCGCGGCGTGTCGGTGGCGCATTGCGCCGAATCCAACCTCAAGCTGGCGTCGGGCTTCTGCCCGGCCTGCGCGCTGCAGCGGGCGGGCGTCAACCTGGCGATCGGCACCGACGGCTGCGCCAGCAACAACGACCTGGACATGTTCGGCGAGATGCGCACCGCCGCGCTGCTGGCCAAGGCCGTGGCCAACGACGCCACCGCGCTGGACGCGGCCAGCGCATTGCGCGCGGCCACGCTGGGCGGCGCGCGCGCGCTGGGCTTCGGCGAACGCACCGGTTCGATCGAACCGGGCAAGGAGGCCGACCTGGTCTGCGTGGACCTGTCCGAGCTGGAAACCCAGCCGCTGCACCACGTGCTGTCGCAGCTGGTCTATGCAACGGGCCGGCAGCAGGTGAGCGACGTCTGGATCGCCGGCCGCCGCAAGCTGGACCAGCGCGAGCTGGTCGACATCGACACCGCCGCCCTGATCGCCAACGCGCGGCAGTGGCGCACGCGCATCGCCGCGCTGGGCCACTGAGCCGGCCCACGCAGGAGGACTTTCCAGTGAGCGAAACGAGCCAGGCCGCCTCCGGGGCGCCGCACAACTACCACCAGGCCGAGCTGGACAAGTTCGCCGCCCTGGCCAACCGATGGTGGGATCCGGACGGCCCGCAGCGCGCACTGCACGTGCTCAATCCGGTCCGCCTGGACTACGTCAGGCAGCGCCTGGCACCGAATGGACTGCAGGGCAGGCACGTCCTCGATGTCGGCTGCGGTGGCGGCCTGCTCAGCGAGGCGCTGGCCCGCGCCGGCGCGCAGGTGACCGCGATCGACCTGGCCCCCGAGCTGGTCAAGGTCGCGCGCCTGCACACGCTCGAGTCCGGCGTGCAGGTCGACTACCAGGTCAAGGCGGTGGAAGTGCTGGCGGCCGAGCGCCCGGGCAGCTTCGATGCCATCACCTGCATGGAGATGCTCGAACACGTGCCCGACCCGGCCGCGATCATCGCCGCCTGCGCCACGCTGTTGCGTCCCGGCGGGCGCCTGTTCCTGTCCACGCTCAATCGCACGCCGGCCGCCTTCGCGCTGGCCATCGTCGGGGCCGAGTACGTCGCCCGCCTGCTGCCGCGGGGCACGCACCACTACGCCGGCTTCATCAGGCCGTCCGAGCTGGCGGCTTGGCTGCGCGAGGCAGGCCTGCAGATCGAGGACGTCAGCGGCCTGTTCTACGACCCGCTGCGCCAGCGCGCGCGCCTGTCCTCGCGCACGGAAGTGAACTACCTGGCCTGCGCGCGCAAGGCGGAGGCCTGAGATGGCCGACGCTTCGATGACGCGGCGGTTCCCGCGCGTGGCCCTGTTCGACCTGGACGGCACCCTGCTGGACAGCGCGCCGGACATGCTCGCCACCGCCAACCGCATGCTCGCCGCGCGCGACCGCGCACCGACCACCCTGGCGATGCTGCGCCAGCACGTGTCCAAGGGCGCGCGGGCGATGGTCGCGGCGACCTTCCCCGAACTGGACGAGGCCGGCCGCGACGCGCTGGTGCCGGAGTTCCTGCAGGTGTACCGCGAGGAGCTGGGCCGGCACAGCGTGCTGTTCGACGGTGTCGCCGCGATGCTGCAGGCGCTGGAGGACGATGGCGCCCGCTGGGGCATCATCACCAACAAGGCCGAGTACCTGGCCCGCGATGTCGTCGCCGGGCTGGAATGGGAGTCGCGCTGCGCGGTGCTGGTGGGCGGCGACACCTATCCCGAGAAGAAACCGCATCCGCTGCCGCTGCTGGAAGCGGCACGCCAGCTGGGGGTTGCCCCGTCCGACTGCGTATACGTGGGCGACGACGAACGCGACGTGGTCGCCGCGCGCGCGGCCGGCATGCCCTCGATCGCGGTGACCTGGGGCTACCGCCTGGACGACGAGGACCCGGAAACCTGGCTGGCCGAGGCGATCGCCCGTGAGCCGCTGGAGCTGCTGGACCCGGCGGCCTGGCCGCGCACCATCCTGTAGGCGCCGATCCATCGGCGACCCGGGGACGCCGGCCAGGCGAAAGCATCGGCCACCCCGCGGCGGTCGCCGATGAGTCGTCTCTAAAAGAAGCCGAAATACCGCCAACCAGGGCAGCCTCCCTGGGCCACGGCACGAATCCCCCCTGAACCCCATGACCACGCCCACCGCCCTCGACAGCTTCCTCGACAAATGGCGCAGCCGCTGGCCGGAATGGGCGGTGGCCGAGGTATTCATCCCCGAGGATCGGCGCGCTGCCACGCTGGCCTGGTTCGCGCTGCTCCAGGAGTTCGACGACATCCTCAACATCGCCGGCGACCCGCTGCCGGCCGACGCCAAGCTCGGCTGGTGGGGCACCGAACTGCGCGACTGGTCCACGCACCGCTCGCGCCATCCGCTCGGTCGCCTGCTCGAACCGGTGCCCGCGCCCTGGTCGGCGCTGGCCGACGCGCTGCCCACCCTGGTCGCCGCGCGCGAGCGCCCGGCCGATGGCGCCGCGGCGCTGGCCTCGCTGGCCGGTTACGGCGGGGCAGTGGCCGCGGTCGAGGCGTCCGTGCTCGGTGGAACGCCACCGCAGGCGCAGGCGATCGCCGCGCAGGTGCTGGCCACCCGGCTGGCCGAGGCCGGGCTGCAGGCGGTGCCGCAGGCACGGCAACCGGGCGACACCGATGTCACCGCCGCTCGCGAGCGGGCCCAGCGCGACTGGGCCGCCGAGTTGCTGGCCGCCTGGCCGGCCAAGGCGGGCGGGTCGCCCGCACGCCGCATGTGGGGCGCTTTCGCCCGCCATCGCCTCGGCCAGTTCGCCCAGGGGCACGTGCCGCAGCCGGGTCGGCAGCCATTGGGCCTGCTGTGGCGGACCTGGCGCGCCGCGCGGGGCTGAGCGGGGCGGCGGGGCCGGACGGGGAGCAGGGCACGCGTTTCCTTTCCCGCCCCCGCGTTGCGTGCGACAGTCCGTTGCACGGCGTTCGGGGGCCGGCAGGACCGCAGCGGCTACAATCCGCTCCGAATCCGTCCCAGGCCGGTCCTGATTCGGCGGCCTGACCTGAAGGCCCCGTACCCGGCGCCCGCCCCGGCACGAAGTTCCTGAGGCTCGTTCCGCAAGCCGCACCGCCGGTTCGCGGATCGGCGCCACTCCCCCCGATCCTGCGCAAGCCAAAGTCCATGTCCGTTCCCGCCTCCGGTTCCCACGCCGCCTCGCTGCCCGACGTCGCCCAACAGCCCGCCACCCTGGCGCGGCCGCTGGACTGGGTCGGGATGGAAGGCATCGCCATTCCCGTGCGCGTCTCCGACGGCGCCGGCGGGCATGTCCAGGTCGCCGCGCAGGTCGACCTGTCGGTCGACCTGAAGCAGGCCGGCGAGCGCGGCATCCACATGTCGCGGCTGTACATGCGCCTGCAGGAAGAGCTCGCGCGCCACGAGGTCACCCCGGCCGGCCTGCGCCACGTCCTGCAGGCCAGCATCGATTCGCAGGCTGGCCTGTCCGGCAGCGCGCGGCTGCGGCTGCGCTACGAGGCGCTGCTCCTGCGCCGCGCGCTGCGCAGCGACAACGCCGGATGGAAGCGCTACCCGGTCCAGATCGAGGCGCTGCTGGAAACCGGCCACCTCAAGCTGGTGCTCGGCTTCAGCGTCGAGTACTCCAGCACCTGCCCATGCTCGGCGGCGCTGTCGCGGCAGGCCAATGCCGAACGCTTCGCCGAGGACTTCGCTGGCGCCCATCCCATCTCCACCGGCGTGGTCCGAGACTGGCTGGCCTCCGAGCGCGGCATGGCCGCCACCCCGCACGCGCAGCGCAGCGAGGCCAAGGTGAAAGTGGAGCTGCGCCCGCAGTTCGACGAGCTGCCGCTGGTGGCGCTGGTCGACGCGCTGGAAGCCTCGCTGGGCACGCCGGTGCAGACGGCGGTCAAGCGCGAGGACGAGCAGGCGTTCGCCATGCTCAACGCCGACAACCTGATGTTCTGCGAGGATGCGGCGCGCCGCGTCGCAGCGGTGCTGTCGACGGATCCGCGCATCGAGCATTACCAGGCCACCGTGTCGCACTTCGAGAGCCTGCATCCGCATGACGCGGTGGCCAGCGTGAGCGGTCGCGGCCCGACACCCTGATCCGCCGCCTGCATCCCACGTAGAGCGGGGCTTGCCCCGCTGCTCCTGGTCCGGTGCCGTACGGAAGCAGCCGGGCAAGCCCGGCTCTACGGAAGTATCCGTACCGCCACCAGGTCGATGCGCACGTCGAACCGCGCCACGATGCGGACGAACCGCCTGGATGGAAAACGCGCCGCCGCGCGCTGCGTCGGTGGGTTGCCGGTGCGCTTGTTACGGGCGCTCCAGCACCAGCAACGGATCGATGCGGACGTCGAACCGCGCCACGATGCGGACGAACCGCCTGGATGGAAAACGCGCCGCCGCGCGCGCGTCGATGGGTTGCCGGTGCGTTTGTTACGGGCGCTCCAGCACCAGCAGCGGGTCGATGCGGACGTCGAACCGCGCCACGATGCGGATGAACCGCCTGGATGGAAAACGCGCCGCCGCGCGCTGCTTCGGTGGGTTGCCGGTGCGTTTGTTACGGGCGCTCCAGCACCAGCAGCGGGTCGATGCGGACGTCGAACCGCGCCCCGATGCCGATGAACCGCCTGGAGGGACGAACGCGCCGCCGCGCGCTGCGTCGGCAGGTTGCCCGCGCTGTTGTTACGGGCGCTCGAGCACCAGCAACGGGTCGATGCGGACGTCGAACCAGTTCATCCCCCAGTGCAGGTGCGGCCCCGTCGCCCGGCCGGTCGCGCCGACCGCTCCGACCACCTGCCCCTGTTCGACCCGGTCACCGACCGCCACGTCGATCCGCGACAGGTGCAGGAAGTTCGAGCTGATGCCGAAGCCGTGATCCAGCAGCACGGTGCCGCCGGTCAGGTACAGGTCCGGTGCGGCGAAGGTGACCACGCCGGCGGCCGGCGCCTTCACCGGGGTCCCGGTGGGCGCGGCGATATCCATGCCCGAATGCGGCGAGCCCGGCTTGCCGTTGTAGACCCGCTGGTTGCCGAAGCGCCCGCTCACCCGCCCCTGCAGCGGCCAGGCGAAGCGCTGGGCGAAATCGGCGCGGTCGTCGTCACGCATGCGCGCGGCGGTGACCTGGGCCTGCTCGCGGCGGATGCGTTCGGCGATCTCCGGTGGCGGATCGACCGTCTTCGGCGGCACGCCGTCGACGCGCTGCACCGGCCAGTCGCGCGCGCTGACGGTGATGCTCGCCTCGCTGCGGCTGCCGTCCGGGTGCACCACCGTGACCGTGACCGGTCCGGCTTCGTCGCGGCCGATGCCGAACACCACCGTGCCATAGCCGGTCGCGCGCAGCGTGCGCCCGGCGTACTCCACCCGGCTGCCCGGCGGGACCTTGCCGAGCACCATCGCGCCCTGCGGCGCACTGGCGGGGAAAACCACGCGATCGTCGGCCTGCGCGGCCGCGGGGCGGGGCAGGGAGGCGGCGAACAGGGCGAGCGCCAGCAGGCTGCCGGCGCGGCGCGTGCCCGCCATCAGCGGTCGAATTCCAGCCGCTGGCCGGCCGGCGTGCCGATCAGTTCGCGGCCGTTCCAGACCAGCCGGCCGTTGACCCAGGTCGCACCGATCCGGGAACGGAACGTCGTGCCCTCGAACGGCGACCAGCCGCACTTGGACAGCACGTCCTCGCGACGCACCGTCAGCGGCTCGTCGTCGACCAGGACCAGGTCGGCCCAGTAGCCTTCGCGCAGGTAGCCGCGCTCCTTGACGTCGAACAGCTGCGCCGGCGCGTGGGCGGTCTTCTGCACGACGCGGGTGATGTCCATGCGCTTCTCGTGGACCAGTTCGATCGCCGCCAGCAGCGCGTACTGCACCAGCGGCAGGCCCGAGGGCGCCTGCAGGAACGGCTTCTGCTTCTCGTCCAGCGTGTGCGGCGCGTGGTCGGTGGCCAGCACGTCGATCACGTCGTCGACCAGCGCCTTGATCAGCGCCTCGCGGTCGGCCGCGTCCTTGATCGCCGGGTTGCACTTGATCAGGTTGCCCAGCCGCGCGTAGTCGGCGCGGTCGAAGCGCAGGAAGTGCACGCAGGTCTCGGCGGTGATGCGCTTGCGCGCGCCGTCGGGATGGACCAGCGGGCCGCGCTGGAACAGCGCCAGCTCGTCGGCGGTGGAGATGTGCAGCACGTGCAGGCGGGTGCCGTGCTTGCGCGCCAGCGACAGCGCCAGCCGGGTCGACTTGATGCAGGCCTCGCGCGAGCGGATGTCCGGGTGCATCTCCGGGGTCAGCCCGGCCTCGCCGTACCTGGCCTTGAACTCGGCCAGGGTGCGGTCGATGGTCGGGGTGTCCTCGCAGTGGGTGATGATCGGCACCGGCGCTTCGCGGAAGATCCCGTCGAGGGTCTCCGGGTTGTCGACCAGCATGTTGCCGGTGGACGCGCCCATGAACACCTTGATCCCCGGCGCGGCCTTCGGGTCCAGGCTACGCACCGCGTCGAGGTTGTCGTTGCTGGCACCCAGGTAGAAGCCGTGGTTGCCCCAGGCGCGTCCCCGGGCCAGCGCGTACTTGGCTTCCAGCGCCGACGCGTCGAGCGTGGGCGGGTTGGTGTTGGGCATGTCCATGAAGCTGGTCAGGCCACCGGCCACGGCGGCCGCCGACTCGCTGGCGATGTCGCCCTTGTGGGTCAGTCCCGGTTCGCGGAAATGGACCTGGTCGTCGATCATGCCCGGCAGCAGCCAGCGGCCGGCGGCGTCCACCACCTTCTCGCCGGCGCGTGCCTGCAGGCCGCTGCCGATTGCGGCGATGCGCCCGTTCTCGATGCGCAGGTCGCCGTCGAACTGGCGGCCTTCGTTGACCAGGCGGGCATTGGTGATCAGGGTGGTCATCGATGGTGTCCCGTGCAGGAGCAGGAAGGGGATTGGCCGGGCTTCTCCGGCACCGGATCGACGCCGCCGGGGTGCAGCGGGTGGCATCGCGCCAGCCGCCTCGCCGCGAGCCAGCCGCCGTGCCAGGCGCCGTACCGGCCGATGGCCTGCATCGCGTACTCCGAGCAACTGGGCACGAAGCGGCAGCGCGGGCCGAGCAGGGGACTGATGAAGCGCTTGTAGCCGCGCAGCAGCAGGATGAGCATGCGGTCGATCACCCGCTCATGATACCCGTGGGCGTATAAGGTTGCCCGGTCCGGTGCCGTGAGCTATAAAGGCCCGCTTTCCCGGGAACGGGAAAAACCTCAGAGAGGAACCTTCGTACGTGGCTGCCAAGAAACCCGTGAAGAAGGCCGTCAAGCCGGCCAAGAAGCCCGCTGCTCCCGCCAAGAAGGCTGTCGCCAAGAAGCCCGCTGCCAAGACTCCGCAGAAGGGCGGCAAGACCGCCGCGGCAGCCAAGCCCGCCAAGAAGCCCGCGTCCAAGCCGGCGGCGAAGAAGGCGGTGAAGGCTCCGGCCAAGCCGGTCGCCAAGGCGGCCAAGAAGGCAGCCAAGGCGGCCCCGGTCGCCAAGGCGCCGGCCAAGAAGGTTCCCGCCAAGACCGCGCCCGCCAAGAAGGCGCCGGCACCCAAATCCGCCAGCAAGCCGGCATCCAGGCCGGCTGCCAAGCCCGCCCCCACCAAGCCGACCCCCGCCAAGACCGTCGCGCCTGCCAAGCCTGTCGTCGCCAAGACGCCGGCCGCAGCCGCCAAGCCGGTCGCCGCGTCGGCTCCAGCAGTCAAGAAGCCAGTGCCCGCACCGAAATCCCCCGCAAAAACCCCCACAAAGCCCGCCGCCCCGGTCGTCTCGCCTTCGCAGACGGCTCCCCGGCCCAAGGGCAAGGTTGCCGTCGCCGTGGTATCCAAGAAGACCGAAGCCCCCTCGCCGCGCAACGCGGCACGCGTGGTCGACTACAAGGTCGACGAGGCCACCGGCCGCCCGCTGCTGCCGAAGGGTTACCGCCCGACGGCGGACGAGGAATACATGAGCCCCCTCCAGCAGGAATACTTCCGCCAGCGGTTGCTGCAGTGGCGCGGCGACCTGGTGGAGGAATCCAAGCAGACCATCGAGAACCTCAAGGACGAAGTGCGCGACATCGGCGACGAGGCCGAGCGCGCTACCCGCGAGACGGAGAACTCGCTGGAGCTGCGCACCCGCGACCGCTACCGCAAGCTGATCGGCAAGATCGACAGCACGCTCAAGCGCCTGGAAGCGGGCGACTACGGCTACTGCGTCGACACCGGCGAGGAAATCGGCCTGGAACGCCTGGAGGCGCGCCTCACCGCCGAGCGCACGATCGACGCGCAGGAACGCTGGGAGCACCTGCAGAAGCAGCAGGGCGAGTAAACGCCGGCCGCCGCTGCCAGGTGATCCGCGAAGCCCGCCCTCCGGCGGGCTTCGTGCTTTCTGCGCTTTGCTGCCGTTGCATGCCCATGGTGTAGGAGCCGATTCATCGGCGACCCGACGCCGTCGGCCCCGGCGACTCCCTCGGAGTCCAGACGCCCGTGTCGCCGATGAATCGGCCCCTACAGGTTCCGCAGGTCCAGCCGCCGCAGGCGCGGCGCCTTGAGCGCGGTGACGCCGACCACGCCCAACGTGACGAAGCCACCGAGGACCACCGCCGGCACCAGGCCGAGCAGCCGCGCCATGGATCCGGCATAGAACGCGCCCAGCTCGTTGGACGATCCGATGAAGATGCCATTGATCGACGCCACCCGTCCGCGCATGCCGTCGGGCGTGACCAGCTGCATGATCGTCGAGCGCAGCACCACCGATACGCCGTCGCAGATGCCCGACATCAGCAGGAACAGCGCCGACAGCCAGAAGTGCCGCGACAGGCCGAAGCCGATGATGCACACGCCGAACCCGGCCACCGCCCACAGCAACAGCCGCCCGGCACGGCGGCCCGGTGGACGCCGCGCCAGCACGATGCCCACCGCCACCGCGCCCAGCGCCGGCGCACCGCGCAGGATGCCCAGGCCTTCCGGGCCGTAATGCAGGATTTCGGTGATGAACGCCGGCGCCAGCGAGATCGCGCCGCCGAACAGCACCGCGAACAGGTCCAGCGCCTGGGCGGCGAGCATGATCTGGTTGTTGAACACGAAGCGCAGGCCCACGCCGATGCTGGCGAATACCGGCGCGCGCGGCCCGTCGGCGCGCGGTTCGGCCACCCGCAGCCACAGCAGTACCGCCCCGGCGGCCAGCGCGAGCACCGCGGCCAATGCGTAGGCGGCGGTCTTGCCGGCCCAGCCGACGGTCAACCCGCCCAGTGCCGGGCCGCAGACCAGGGCGGTCTGGAAGGCGATGCTGCCGATGCTGGCGCCGCGCGCGAACTGCTCGCGGCGAAGCACCTGGGCGAACAGTGCGGTGTAGACCGGCGTCAGGAACGAGCGCACCAGCCCGGTCAGCACGATCGCCGCATAGATCGGCCAGGTCCGGCCCGGCGCCAGGTGGCCGGCGGAGATGGCGGCGAGCAGCAGCGCGGTGGTGGCCAGCCCGGCGCAGGCCAGCGCGCCCAGGCGGCGCTTGGGCAGGTGGTCGACCAGGTAGCCGGCGAACAGCGCCATGCCGACGTACGGCACCACCTCGGCCAGGCCGACCAGGCCCAGCGCGAACGGATTGCGGGTCAGCTCGTAGACGTGCCAGCCGACGGTGACCGCGACGATCTGGTAGGACAGGATCGCGCACAGGCGGTAGCCGAGCAGGACGCGATAGCCGGGCTCGCGCAGCGGCGAAGTCGCTACCGGGCCGGGTGCGGCATCCACCTCAGGCCTGGCGGCGCGCGGTGTCGCGGATGAAGGCCAGCAGCGCGGCGAGGCCGTTGCTGCGGGTCGGCGACAGGTGCCTGGCCAGGCCGATGTCGGCGATGTAGTCCGGTTCGGTGGCCAGGATCTCGGCGGCCGAGCGGCCCGAGTAGACCCGCAGCGCCAGGAAGATGAGGCCCGAGACGATCGCCGAGTCGCTGATGGCGTGGAAGTCCAGGCGCTGCGCATCGCCCTGCGGCACGATCCAGACCAGTGACTGGCAGCCCAGCAGCCGGTGCTCCTCGGTCTTCCACGCGTCGGGGAACGGCGGCAGCTTGCGGCCCAGGTCGATCAGGTACTGGTAGCGCTCGGACCAGTCGGCGAAGAACGCGAACTCCTCCTTGATCGCGGCCTGGGCCTGCGCGGCGGTGGGTTCGAGCGGGAAAGGGCTATCGGTCATGGGGTCGGGTCTGCGTGGGGGCAGTTCTGGTGGTTGCGTTCTACTTGCAGGAGCCGGCGAGACCGGACATGCGTCCGTGGGAAGCGCCCGCGACGCGACGGTCATGGGCCAGGCGACGCCTGCATGGTTCCAACGCCCGCGTCGCCAGCAAGCTGGGCTCCTAGATCCGTCAGCCGCGCTTCCAGCGTACGCCCTGCGGCGTGTCTTCGAGCAGGATGCCTTCGGCGGCGAGCTGGTCGCGGATCGCATCGGCGCGGGCGAAATCGCGCGCCTTCTTCGCCGCGGCGCGCTCGTCGACCAGCGCCTGGATGCGCGCGTCGTCCTCGTCGGAGGCGCCGCGGTTGAACCAGGTGCCTGGGTCTTGCTGGAGCAGCCCCAAGGCCAGCCCGGCCGCGCGCAGCTTGCCCGCCAGGGCTGCCAGTTCCCTGATGCGATCCGGGTCGGGCTGGCCGCCTGCATGCGCCAGTTCGTTTCGAAGCTGGCGTGCTGCTGCGCCAAAGCCCGCCAGGACGGAGAGGGCCTTCGGCGTATTCAGGTCATCGTCCAGTGCAGCCTCGATCTCCGCGGGTATCTTCCCGTCCTGGAGCTCCGGATCGCCTGCGCCACGCGGAATGCCGGGAAGTCCCAGCGCGTCGCAGTCCCGCAGCGTGCCGTAAAGGCGATCCAGCGTGTTGATGGAGCTTTCGATCAGCGCATCCGACCAGTCCAGCGGCTGCCGGTAATGGGCCGACAGCAGGGCGTAGCGCAGCGCCTCGGGCGGGTGCCGGCGCACCAGGTCGTGGACCTTCTCGATGTTGCCCAGCGACTTGCTCATCTTGGCGCCGCCGAAGTTGAGCATGCCGTTGTGCAGCCAGAAGCGGGCGAACACCGCGCCGCCGTGCGCGCATTGGCTCTGCGCGATCTCGTTCTCGTGGTGCGGGAACTGCAGGTCGATGCCGCCGGCGTGGATGTCGATGGTCTCGCCCAGGTGTGCGGCGGCCATGGCCGAGCACTCGATGTGCCAGCCCGGACGGCCGCGGCCCCAGGGCGAATCCCAGCCGGGCAGGTCGCCGGTGGAGGGCTTCCAGAGGACGAAGTCGCCCGGATCGCGCTTGTACGGGGCCACTTCGACCCGCGCACCGGCGAGCATCTCCTCCGGATCGCGGCGGGAGAGCTGGCCGTACTGCGGGAAGCTGGCGACCGAGAACAGCACGTGGCCTTCGGCCGCGTAGGCATGGCCGGAGTCCACCAGCTGCGCGATCATCGCCACGATCTGTGGCATGTGGGTGGTGACTTCCGGCTCGATGTCCGGGGCCACCACGCCCAGCGCCGCCATGTCCTCGCGGTAGGCGGCGGCGAAGCGACCGGTGATCGCCGAGATCGGCACGCCCTGCTCGGCGGCGGCGGCGTTGATCTTGTCGTCCACGTCGGTGATGTTGCGGGCGTAGCGCAGGGCGCCATGGCGCCGGCGCAGCAGCGCGGCCAGCACGCCGAACACGACCGGGCCGCGCGCGTTGCCGATGTGCACGTAGTTGTAGACCGTCGGCCCGCAGACGTACATGGTCGGGCAGGCCGGATCGAGCGGCTCGAAGGCCTCGACCTGGCGGGAGAGGCTGTTGTACAGGCGCAAGGGCATCGGCACGGGCGGCGAGACGGGCGGGCCGTGGATTCTAGCGTGCCCGGGCATGCCTGCCGGTCCGGGCCGGCAGGCGATGCGGCGCACGGGCACGGTTCAGCGGGCTGCAAGGCGCCTCGCCTACACTGTGCGCTGGACTATGTCGTCACCGGACCCGATGCGCCGCTTGCTGGAGTTGACACTGCTGTGCACGGCCTGCTGCGTCCTGCCGCCGGCCCTGGCGCAGGAAGCCGGCGAGGGCCGGGACGACGGACGTATCCGCGTGGTCCCCGCCGAGAACGTCAAGATCGAGTACGCGCAGGTGCTGCGCGTGGAGCCGGTCTACCAGACCCTGCGCGCCTCGCGCACCGAGGAACGCTGCGACGAGCCGGCGCCGGCCGCCAAGGAGCAGCCGGCCGGCGAACCGAAGGATCCGGGGGTGTTCACGCGCATGTTCGACTCGGTCAAGGGCATGTTCACCGACGAGGAAGAAGCCCCGCCCGCGGCGCCTGCGCCCGTGCCGCCGCGCAACTGCCGGCTGGTCCAGGTCGATCGCCAGTTCCAGCGGCCGATCGCTTACGACGTGGACTACGTCTACAAGGGCACCAAGTACCGTTCGCGCCTGGCCGAAGACCCGGGCAACCGCCTTCGCATCCGCGTCTCGGTCACGCCCTGGGAAGCGGACGCGCCTTTGCCGGCGACCCCCTGAGCCGGCGGCGGGCCGGCGGTCGGCCGCCGCACGCTTGCGCCCCGATGCTTGCGCGCCCGCCGGCACGCGTGCGACCATGCCCGACCCATGAATACCGACCTGCAGCCGCACGCCGCAAGCGCCGCCCGGATGGCCTCCGGGATGACCTCGCGCGCGCGTCGACCGGAATCCCACATTTCCGCTGGGTGACCGGGGCGTCGTGCTGTCCGTTCGGAAAACCCAGCCCCCGGCTGGGTTTTTTCGTTTCCGGGCCGGCAAAAGTTTCAGTCGCAAGAAAACCGCAGCAGCCAGGCCCGGCCACCGGGCATCCACCACCGCAAGGGAACGATCGATGCCGCTCAAGCACTTCCTCAACACCCAGGACTGGAGCCGTCCGGAGCTGGACGCGCTGCTGACCCAGGCCGCGCTGTTCAAGCGCAACAAGCTCGGCGGCGAGCTCAAGGGCAAGTCGATCGCGCTGGTGTTTTTCAACCCGTCCATGCGCACCCGCACCAGCTTCGAGCTGGGCGCGTTCCAGCTCGGCGGCCACGCCATCGTGCTGCAGCCCGGCAAGGATGCCTGGCCGATCGAGTTCGACCTGGGCACGGTGATGGACGGCGATACCGAGGAGCACATCGCCGAAGTGGCCCGCGTGCTGGCCCGCTACGTCGACCTGATCGGCGTGCGTGCGTTCCCGAAGTTCAAGGACTGGCGCTACGACCGCGAGGACCACGTGCTCAAGGCGTTCGCGAAGTACTCGACCGTGCCGGTGATCAACATGGAGACGATCACCCATCCGTGCCAGGAGCTGGCCCACGCGCTGGCGCTGCAGGAGCACTTCGGGACCTCCGACCTGCGCGGCAAGAAGTACGTGCTGACCTGGACCTACCACCCCAAGCCGCTGAACACCGCGGTGGCCAATTCCGCGCTGACCATCGCCACCCGCCTGGGCATGGACGTGACCCTGCTGTGCCCGACGCCCGAGTACGTGCTCGACGAGCGCTACATCGGCTGGGCGAAGGACAACGTCGCCGAAAGCGGCGGTTCGTTCCAGGTCAGCCACGACATCCAGTCCGCCTACGCCGGTGCCGACGTCGTCTACGCCAAGAGCTGGGGCGCGCTGCCTTACTTCGGCAACTGGGAGCCGGAAAAACCCATTCGCGACCGGTACAAGCACTTCATCGTCGACGAGGCCAAGATGGCCCGGACCAACAACGGTGTGTTCTCGCACTGCCTGCCGCTGCGCCGCAACGTGAAGGCGACCGACGCGGTGATGGATTCGCCCAACTGTATTGCCGTCGACGAGGCCGAGAACCGCCTGCACGTGCAGAAGGCGGTGATGGCCGCGCTGGTTTCCTGATCCCGCTTCCCTGTCCACGTACCCCACGGAAACACCCCCAATGAGCAGCCCGAACACCTCCCGCGACATCGTCCTGGCCTTCTCCGGCGGCCTGGATACCAGCTTCTGCGTCCCCTACCTGAAGGAGCAGGGCTGGAACGTGCACACCGTCTTCGCCGACACCGGCGGGGTCGATGCCGAGGAGCGCGCCTTCATCGAAGCCCGTGCGGCCGAGCTGGGCGTGGCCAGCCACGTGACCGTCGACGGTGGCGAGGCGATCTGGAACGGCTTCGTCAGGCCGTTCGTCTGGGCCGGCGAGGGCTACCAGGGCCAGTATCCGCTGCTGGTTTCCGACCGCTACCTGATCGTCGATGCGGCGCTGGCGCGCGCGGCGGAGCTGGGCACCAACGCCATCGCCCACGGCTGCACCGGCATGGGCAACGACCAGGTGCGCTTCGACCTGGCGGTCAAGGCGCAGGGCGACTACCGCATCGTGGCGCCGATCCGCGAGATCCAGAAGCAGCACACGCAGACCCGCGCCTACGAGCAGAAGTACCTGGAGGAACGTGGCTTCGAAGTGCGGGCCAAGCAGAAGAGCTACACGATCAACGAGAACCTGCTCGGCGTGACCATGTCCGGCGGCGAGATCGACAAGTGGGAGGCCCCGGGCGAGGGCGCCCGCGGCTGGTGCGCGCCGCGCGCGGCCTGGCCGGCCGAGCCGCTGCAGGTCACCCTGAAGTTCGTCAACGGCGAGGCGGTGGAACTGGACGGCAAGCCGCTCGAGGGCGCGAAGATCCTGGCCAGGCTCAACACCATGTTCGCCCAGTACGGCGTCGGCCGCGGCATGTACACCGGCGACACCGTGATCGGCCTGAAGGGACGGATCGTGTTCGAGGCGCCGGGCATCACCGCGCTGCTGGCGGCGCACCGCGCGCTGGAAGAGGCGGTGTTGAGCAAGCAGCAGAACCGCTTCAAGCCGGAGGTGGCGCGCAAGTGGGTGGAGCTGGTCTACGAGGGCTTCTACCACGATCCTCTCAAGACCGACCTGGAAGCGTTCCTGGCGACCTCGCAGTCGCAGGTCAACGGCGAGGTGGTGCTGGAAACCCGCGGCGGCCGCGTGGACGCGGTGGCGATCCGTTCGCCGCACATCCTCAACGCCAAGGGCGCGACCTACGCGCAGTCGGCCGACTGGGGCGTGGAGGAGGCCGAAGGCTTCATCAAGCTGTTCGGCATGAGCAGCACCCTGTGGGCCGAGGTCAACCGCTGAGGCGATGTCCGATGAGCGAGGCGACCGCCAGCTTCGAGGTGCGCAACGCCGGCCTGGACGACCTGCCGGCGCTGGCCGCGCTGTTCGACGGCTACCGGGTGTTTTACGGGCAGCCGTCGGATCCGGTACGTGCCGGCGCGTTCCTGCGAGAGCGGCTGGAGCGCGGCGATTCGCACCTGCTCCTGGCGATGGATGCCAGGGGCGGCGCGCTTGGCTTCGTCCAGCTGTATCCGTCGTTCACTTCGGTGGGTACCGCGCCGATCGAGATCCTCAACGACCTGTTCGTCGACCAGGCCGCACGCGGCGTCGGCGTGGCCCGTGCGCTGTTGCGCAGGGCCGCCGACGACGCACGTTCGCGCGGGGCGGTGAAGCTGGTCCTGTCGACCGCGCTGGACAACGCGCCGGCCCAGTCGCTCTACGCCAGCGAGGGCTGGGAGCGCGACGCCGGCTTCGTCGAATACGCCAGGAAGCTCTAGGCCGATGGACGCATTGCGCATCAGCACCGACCGCGACGAGCTGGACGTCGGCATGGTCCACCGGTTCCTCGCCGAAGACGCGTACTGGAGCCGAGGCATCCCGCGCGACGTGGTCGAGCGCGCCATCGCCGGGTCGCTGTGCTTCGGTGGCTACCTGGAGGGCGCCGGGCAGGTGGCCTTCGGTCGCGTCGTCACCGATTCGGCCACCTTCGGCTACCTGGCCGACGTATTCGTGCTGCCGGCCCATCGTGGCCATGGCCATGGCCGTACGCTGGTAGCGGCGATGCTGGCGCATCCGCAACTGCGGGGGCTGCGCCGGCTCATGCTGGCTACCTCTGATGCGCATGGCCTGTACGCCGGCTTCGGCTTCGAGGCCGCCGGGCCCGGCAAGCTGATGGAAATCGTCCACCCCGATCCTTACCGCGCCGCGCCTGCCGCGGCCTGACCAGACCCGCCCCACCAGAACGCTGCCGCATCGCACCGACCATGACCGACCTGCTCGACGCCACCCTCGCGCACCTGGACAAGCTGGTGTCCTTCGACACCCGCAATCCGCCGCGTGCCATCGCCGCCGAGGGCGGGATCTTCGGCTACCTGCGCGCGAACCTGCCGGGTTTCAATGTCGAGGTGATCGACCACGGCGCCGGTGCGGTCAGCCTGTACGCGGTGCGCGGCACGCCGAAGTACCTGTTCAACGTGCACCTGGACACGGTCCCGGACTCCCCGCACTGGAGCGCAGACCCGCACGTGATGCGCCGGCTGGACGACCGCGTGGTCGGCCTGGGCGTGTGCGACATCAAGGGTGCCGCCGCCGCGCTGGTGGCCGCGGCCAACGCCGGCGACGGCGACGCCGCTTTCCTGTTCTCCTCCGACGAGGAGGCCAACGATCCGCGTTGCATCGCCGCGTTCCTGGCGCGCGGAATTCCGTACGAAGCAGTGCTGGTGGCCGAGCCGACGATGGGCGAGGCGGTGCTGGCCCACCGAGGCATCTCCTCGGTGCTCATGCGGTTCACGGGCCGCGCCGGCCACGCCTCCGGCCAGCAGGATGCCGCCGCCAGTGCGCTGCACCAGGCGGTGCGCTGGGGCGATCGCGCGCTGGACCACGTGCAGTCGCTGGCGCATGCGCGCTTCGGTGGCCTGACCGGGCTGCGCTTCAACATCGGCCGCATCGAGGGCGGGATCAAGGCCAACATGATCGCGCCGGCGGCCGAGCTGCGTTTCGGTTTCCGTCCATTGCCTTCGATGGACATCGACCAGCTGCTGGCGACCTTCGCCGGTTTCGCCGAACCGGCGGCCGCGCATTTCGAGGAGACGTTCCGCGGGCCGAGCCTGCCCTCCGGAGACATCGCCCGCGCGGAGGAGCGGCGCCTGGCCGCGCGCGACGTCGCCGATGCGCTGGAGCTGCCGATCGGCAACGCGGTCGACTTCTGGACCGAGGCCTCGCTGTTTTCCGCCGGCGGCTACACCGCGCTGGTGTATGGCCCGGGCGACATCGCCCAGGCCCATACCGCCGATGAGTTCGTGACGCTGGCGCAGCTGCAGCGCTACGCCGAGTCGGTCGACACGATCATCAACGGCGGACGCTGATCCACGCCTTTCCCCATCTCCCACGACATCCCCGGCAGACCCGACCTACGTGAACGTTCCCGCGACCCAGACCCAGACCCGCCAGACCATCGTGCGCCTGCTCTCGAGCATGGCCAGCGCGAAGGAGATCAGCCAGTACCTCAAGCGCTTCTCGCAGCTGGACGCC
This sequence comes from Pseudoxanthomonas sp. Soil82, assembly GCF_040446535.1. Taxonomy (NCBI): domain Bacteria; kingdom Pseudomonadati; phylum Pseudomonadota; class Gammaproteobacteria; order Lysobacterales; family Lysobacteraceae; genus Pseudoxanthomonas; species Pseudoxanthomonas sp. Soil82. The sequence goes on along the minus strand of NZ_JBEAAK010000002.1, from coordinate 272,045 downwards.
AAGCGGTTCGCCGTGGTCAAGGTCGGCGGCGCGGTGCTGCGCGACGACCTGGAGTCGCTGACCTCCTCGCTGACCTTCCTGCAGGAAGTGGGGCTGACCCCGATCGTGGTGCACGGCGCCGGCCCGCAGCTGGACGAGGAGCTCTCCAGGGCCGGGATCGAGAAGAAGACCGTCAACGGCCTGCGCGTGACCACGCCCGAGGCGCTGGCGATCGTGCGCCGGGTGTTCCAGGCCTCGAACCTGCAGCTGGTCGAGGCCCTGCAGCAGGCTGGCGCGCGTGCCACCTCGATCACCGGCGGCGTGTTCGAGGCCCGGTACCTGGACCGCGACACCTACGGCCTGGTCGGCGAGGTGCAGGCGGTGAACCTGGCGCCGATCGAGGCCAGCCTGCAGGCCGGCTCGATCCCGGTGATCGCCAGCCTCGGCGAGACCGCCGGCGGGCAGATCCTCAACGTAAACGCCGACTTCTCGGCCAACGAGCTGGTGCAGGTGCTGCAGCCGTACAAGATCATCTTCCTGACCGGTACCGGCGGCCTGCTGGACGAGGAGGGCAGGGTGATCGATTCGATCAACCTGTCCACCGAGTTCGAGCACCTGATGCAGCAGCCGTGGATCAACGGCGGCATGCGGGTGAAGATCCAGCAGATCAAGGACCTGCTCGACCGCCTGCCGCTGACCTCCTCGGTCTCCATCACCCGCCCGGCCGACCTGGCCAAGGAGCTGTTCACCCACAAGGGCTCGGGCACGCTGGTGCGGCGCGGCGAGAAGGTGCAGCGCGCCACGGCGTGGGAGCAGCTGGACCTGCCGGCGCTGAAGACCCTGATCGAATCCAGCTTCGGCCGCGAGCTGCTGCCGGACTACTTCGAGCGCACGCAGCTGCTGCGCGCCTACGTCAGCGAGAACTACCGCGCCGCGGTGATCCTGGTCGATACCCCGGAGGGCGTGTACCTGGACAAGTTCGCCGTGCTCGACGACGCGCAGGGCGAAGGCCTGGGCCGCGCGGTCTGGAACGTGATGCGCGAGGAAACGCCGGGCCTGTTCTGGCGTTCGCGCCACAACAACCAGGTCAACATCTTCTACTACGCCGAGTCCGACGGCTGCATCAAGCAGGAGAAGTGGAAGGTGTTCTGGTACGGCATCGACGGCTTCGACCGGATCGAGCGCTGCGTGGCCCATTGCGCCACGCGCCCGCCGACCCTGCTGGGCTGAGGAACGACCATGACGACGAAGAAGAGCATTGGCATCGTCGGCGCGCGCGGCCACACCGGCGCCGAGCTGATCCGGCTGGTCGCCAGCCACCCGCACCTGGAACTGGCGTTCGTGTCCTCGCGCGAGCTGGCCGGCCAGCGCGTGGCCGACCACAACGATGCCTACCGCGGCGAGCTGCGCTACGAGGCCATCGCCCACGACCAGGTTGCCGCCAGGGGCGCCGACGTGGTCGTGCTGGCGCTGCCCAACGGCAAGTCGGCCGAGATCGTGGCCGGCATCGACGCGGCCGCGCCGCAGACGCTGGTGGTGGACCTGTCGGCCGACCATCGCTTCGACCCCGCCTGGTACTACGGCCTGCCCGAGATCACCCGTGGCCAGTACGCGGGCCAGAAGCGGATCAGCAACCCGGGCTGCTACGCCACCGCGATGCAGCTGGCGATCTGGCCGATGCTCGAATACCTGGCCGGCCCGCCGCAGTGCTTCGGCGTGTCCGGCTATTCCGGCGCCGGCACCACGCCCTCGGACAAGAACGACGTCGAGCTGCTGCGCGACAACCTGATGCCGTACTCGCTGGCCGACCACATGCACGAGCGCGAGGTCTCCGCGCAGCTGCGGGTGCCGGTGGAATTCATGCCGCACGTGGCGCCGCACTTCCGCGGCATCACCCTGACCGCCAACCTGTGGCTGCGCGAGCCGGTCACCGTGGACTGGGTCCGTGCACGCTACGAACAGCGCTACGCCGACGAACCGCTGGTGGACGTGGTCGAGCCGGCGCCGTGGGTCAGCCGGATCGCCGGCCGGCACGGGGTGGAGATTGGCGGGTTCACCGTGGCCCCGGGCGGCAAGCGCCTGGTGGTGGTGGCGACCCTGGACAACCTGCTCAAGGGCGCGGCCACCCAGGCCATGCAGAACATCAACATCGCGCTGGGCTTCGACGAACTGGCGTCGATCCCGGTGGAGGAATAGCCCGTGGCAGACCTGTTGTGGCAGAAACCCGGCGTCGCGGTGGACGCGCAGATCCAGCGCTTCCTGGCCGGCGACGACGTGATCCTGGACCGCGAGTTCTTCCTGCACGACATCGCAGCCAGCCGCGCGCACGCGCAGGGGCTGCAGCGCATCGGCATCCTCTCGCAGGGCGAGCTGGCCGGACTGGAGCGCGAGCTCTCGCTGCTCGCCGAGGATTTCCGCTCCGGTGCCTTCGTCCTGGACGAGTCCTACGAGGACGGGCATTCGGCGATCGAGGCGCGGCTGACCCAGCGCCTGGGCGACGCCGGCCGCAAGATCCATACCGGCCGCAGCCGCAACGACCAGGTGCTGGTCGCCACGCGGCTGTGGCTGAAGGAGAAGCTCGCCCGGGTGGCCGCGCTGTCGCGCGACGTCGCCAAGGTCGCGCTGGACCGCGCGCAGGCGGAAAGCGCGCTGCCGGTGCCCGGGTACACCCACATCCAGCGCGCCGTGGTCTCCTCGGCGGGCATGTGGTGGGCCGGCTGGGCCGAGGCCTTCATCGACGACGCGGTTCGCGCGGCCGACACGCTCACGCTGGTCGACGCCAATCCGCTGGGCACCGCCGCCGGCTACGGCGTCAACCTGAAGCTGGACCGCGAGCACACCACCGCCGCGCTGGAGTTCGCGCGGATGCAGGTGTCGCCGGTCTACGCGCAGCTGTCGCGCGGCAAGTTCGAGCTGGCCGCGCTGGAAGCGCTCGGCAGCGCGACCCTGGACCTGCGCCGCCTCGCCTGGGACCTGTCGCTGTTCACCAGCGCCGAGTTCGGCTTCGTGGCGCTGCCGGCGCAGTACACCACCGGCAGCTCGATCATGCCCAACAAGCGCAACCCCGACGTGATAGAACTGATGCGCGCCACCCACGCCAGCGTGGCCGCCGCGCGCACCGAGATCGAGCAGCTGCTGTCGCTGCCCTCGGGTTACCACCGCGACCTGCAGGCCTCCAAGGGTGCGATCTTCCACGGCTTCGGCCGTGGCCTGGCCGCGCTGGAACTGCTTCCGGCGCTGCTGGCCAACCTGGAGTGGCGCGAGGACCGGCTGCGCGCGGCGATCGATTCGGGCATGTACGCCACCGACGTGGCGGTCGAGGCGGCCGTCGCCGGCGTGCCGTTCCGCGAGGCCTACAGGGCCGCCGCCGCGTCGGCCGATTCGGCCGGGCAGGGGCGTACGCCGGAAGGCAGCCTGGCCGCGCGCGTGTCGCCCGGTTCGGCCGCCGACCTGCGCCTGGACGAGCTGCGCACCCGCTGGGAGGCCCTGTGAGCACTACGACGCGTTACCTGGTGCTGGCGATGCGCCGGCCGCAGTTCGACGACGCGGTAGTGGCGCCGCACCTGGCCTGGTTGGAGGAGCTGCGCGCGCGCGGCCAGCTGGCCATGACCGGCGGCTTCGCCGACCGCAGCGGCGGCGCCTACGTGCTGGAGAACGTGGCCAGCCTCGCCGATGCGCAGGCGATCGCCGCCACCGATCCGCTGGCCACGACCGGCAGTTCCGACCTCACGGTGCACGAATGGAACACACGCGCCTGGAGCGCAGGCTGAGCGCATGAACGCCGATCCCGCCGACCACGCCGCTACCCGGAACGTACAGGTCCTGCCGCCGTGGCGGCGGGCGGTGCTGAAAGTCGGCAGCAGCCTGCTGGCCGCCGACGGCGGCGGGCTGTCGCCGCGCTTCGCGCTGGGGCTGGCCCAGTTCGTGTCGGCCAGCCAGGCCGCCGGCCGCGAAGTGGTGATCGTGTCCTCCGGCGCGGTCGCCGCCGGAAGGGCGATCCTGCCCCGCGTCGAGGAAGCCGGCGCGGCGATCGCCGCGCGGCAGGCGCTGGCCGCGCTCGGCCAGGCCCAGCTGATCGGCCTGTGGCAGCGCTTCTTCGAACGCCCGGTCGCGCAGGTGCTGCTGACCCACGACGACCTGCGCAACCGCCGCCGCTACCTCAACGCGCGGGCCACGCTCAACGAGCTGCTGCGGCTGGGCGCGCTGCCGGTGGTCAACGAGAACGACACGGTCTCGGTGGACGAGCTCAAGCTCGGCGACAACGACAACCTGGCCGCGATCGTCGCCGTGCTGATCGATGCCGAGGTCCTGTTCATCGCCACCGACATCGATGGCCTGTTCGACGCCAACCCGCGCACCCATCCGCTGGCCAACCTGGTGCCCGAGGTGAGCGAGCTGACCCCGGAGGTGCTGGCCATGGCCAGCGGCAGCGGCAGCGAGGTCGGCACCGGCGGCATGCGCACCAAGCTGGAAGCGGCGGCCAAGGCCGGAGCCGCCGGCATCGACACGATCCTGTTCAACGGCCGCCGCGCCGACGTGGTGCGCGGACTGGGGCAGGACCGGCTCGAAGGCACCCGGATCCGCGCCGCGCGCAGCCGGATCGCCGCGCGCAAGTACTGGCTGCGGCACGCGCCGGTGGAGCCGGGTGCGATCGTGGTCGACGCCGGCGCCGCCGCGGCGCTGGTGCAGAAGGGCGCCTCGCTGCTGCCGGGCGGGATCGTCGCCGCCGACGGCGACTTCCGCCGCGGCGACATGGTCGAGGTCGTGCTGCGCGACGAGGACGGCGAGCGCCGGGTCGCCCGCGGCATCAGCCAGTACTCGGCGATCGACGTGCGCCGCATCGCGCGCCGCCATTCGCGCGAGATCGAGGCGGTGCTGGGCTACAACTACGGCGGCAACGTGATCCACCGCGACGACCTGGTGCTGTTGTAGGAGTCGATTTATCGGCGACACGACGCCTTGGGCACAGGCGACGCACCTGTTATCCCGACGCCCGTGTCGCCGATAAATCGGCTCCCACAAAGACCGGCAGCCGCCTGCCTACAATCGATCCACATCTTCCGGCCCGGCCGGAACGCGAGGGGAAAGGCAATGACCGAAGCCAGCGGAATCAGGGAACAGGCACTGCGTTGCCGCGACGCCGCGCAGGCGCTCGCGCAGCTGGACAGCGTGGCCAAGGACGCGTTGCTCGTGTCGATGGCGCGGGCGTTGGAGGACGACGCCGCCGCCATCCTCGCCGCCAACGCGCGCGACCTCGAGGCCGCCCGCGCACGGGGAACGGGCGGCGCGATGCTCGATCGCCTGGCGCTGGATCCCGCGCGCCTGGCCGGCATCGCCAGGGCGCTGCGCGAGGTCGCCGCGTTGCCGGACCCGGTCGGCCAGGTCACCCGCCGCGAGACCCGTCCCAGCGGCATCCGGGTCGAGCGCGTGCGCGTGCCGTTGGGCGTGATCGCCATGATCTACGAGGCGCGCCCCAACGTGACCGCCGACGCGGCCGCGTTGTGCATCAAGGCCGGCAACGGCGTGATCCTGCGCGGCGGCTCGGAGGCGATCCACTCCAACACCGCGATCGCCGCGGCCCTGCAGCGCGCCATCGGCCAGGCGGACCTGGATCCGGCCGTGCTCACCCTGGTCACCGACCTGCGCCGCGAGACCATGCTCGAGCTGCTGCAGCTCACCGACATCGTCGACCTGGCCATCCCGCGCGGTGGCGAGGGCCTGATCCGGTTCGTCGCCGAGCACGCGCGCGTGCCGGTGATCAAGCACTACAAGGGCGTGTGCCACCTGTACGTGGACCGCGCCGCCGACCTGGAGCTGGCGCTGCGGCTGCTGCTCGACGGCAAGGCCTCGCGGCCGGGCGTGTGCAATGCGCTGGAGACGCTGCTGGTGCATGCCGACGTCGCCGCGCGGTTCCTGCCCGCGGCGGGCGCCGCGCTGCGCGCGCGCAAGGTCGAAGTCCGAGGCGATGATGCGACCCGGGCGTTGCTGCCCGAGGCCGTGCCGGCGACCGAGGACGATTACGCGGCCGAGTTCCTCGACCTGGTGATCGCCGTGCGCGTGGTCGAGGACCTGGCGCAGGCGATCGCGCACGTGCGCCGGTACACCTCCGACCACACCGAGGTCATCGCCACCGCCGACGAGGCCGCCGCGCGCGCGTTCGTCGGCGCGCTGCGCTCGGCGGTGGTGATGGTCAACGCGTCCTCGCGCTTCTCCGACGGCGGCGAACTGGGCCTGGGCGCCGAGATCGGGATCTCGACCACGCGCCTGCATTCCTATGGCCCGATGGGGCTGGAAGCGCTGACGGTGGAACGCTTCGTGGTCCACGGCGAGGGCCAGGTCCGGCATCCGGACCTGCTGTAACGCCGGGCATTGTCCGCCGGGCCGACCCGGCACGCCGCCCGGCATCTTCCGGTCGGCCAACCGGGTACACCCTGCCGCCACCCTTATAGGAACCCACCCTCATGGGCGACCCGGGAATGCGTGGGCCTGGTGCGTTTGTAGGAGCCCATCCTCATGGGCGACCCGGGAATGCATGGGGTCTGGTGCGTTCGACAGCGCAAACGGGGAGGACATCGGGTCGCCCGTGAAGATGGGCTCCTACATGCGGGGTGTCGCGCAGGCGACGGTGCCTACCAGCGCTCTTCGAGGTATCCCGGCCGGCAGGCCAGCCACGCGCCGGCGACCATCACCGCCACGCACAGCGCCAGGAACGCGAACGGCGCGCCCCAGCCGTGGCTGCGCTCGTGCAGCCAGCCGAACAGCAGCGGCCCCAGGCAGCTGAGCGCGTAGCCCAGGCCTTGCGCGAACCCCGACAGCGAGGCCGAGCCGGCGGACGTGCGCGTGCGCAGGTTGATCAGGGTCAGCACCAGCGGGAAGGTGCTCGGGCCCAGGCCGAGCAGCGTCACCCACAGCAGCGGCGCGGCCAGCGGCGCCCACAGCAGGCCGGCGAAGGCGGACAGGTGGCAGGCCGCGCAGAACAGCGCGATCGGCAGCGGATTGCGCATCCGCGCCGCGAGCGTGGGCATGGCCAGCGCGCCGACCAGTCCGAGCGCGGAGAACAGCGCCAGCATCGTCCCGCCGAACGCGGGGCTGGCCCCGGCCTCGACCAGCAGCTTGGGCAGCCAGGTGAACATGGCGTAGGTGACCAGCGAGGTCATGCCGAACATCAGCGCCAGGCCCCAGCCGAGGCTGGTGCGCCACACGCGTCCGCGCGCCGGCGGGGCCGCCAGCTCCGGCGCTTCGTCGCCGGGCACCACGGCCCGGTCGTGCAGCGCGGCCAGGGCGCTGCCGGCGCGCCTTTCGATCCGCAGCACGCCCAGCCACGGCAGGATCGCGGCGACGGCCAGCAGCGTCCACACGCCCATCGAGATCCGCCAGCCGGCCGCGTCGGCCAGCGGCACCGCCAGCAGCGCCGGCAGGATGGTGCCGACCTGCAGCACGGTGATGTACAGGCTGCTGACCGGGCCCACCCGGTCGGGGAAATAGCGCTTGACCAGCGGCGGCAGGATCACGTTGCCGATGCCCATGCCGAGCAGGGCCACCGCCGAGGCGACCAGCAGGCCCGCGCTGCCGCCGGCCAGCGAGCGCCAGAGCAGGCCGGCCGCGGCCAGGGCCATCGACAGGATCGCGGTGCGTTCCAGGCCCAGGCGATGGGCCAGCCGCGGCGTGCCCACGCCGGCGATGGCGAACGCCGCGGTCGGGACCATGCCGAGCAGGCCGGCGAAGGTCGGGCCGAAGCCGAAGTCGTCGCCGAGCCGGTCCAGCAGCGGGGTCAGCGAGGTGACGGCGGTGCGCAGGTTGAACGCCGACAGCAGGATCCCGGCGAGCACCAGCGCGCGGCCTGGCAGGCGGGCGTGGGGTTCGTGCGCGGGCATGCGAGGCGTCATCGGCTGCCGGTGGGGGAAGGCATGGACCGGTCCCCGCGCGCAGAGGTCACGGACCGGAAAAAGCGAAGACCGGCGCAAGGCCGGTCTTCTGCTGTACCGCTTGTATCAATGGTCGGGGAGACAGGATTCGAACCTGCGACCTCTACGTCCCGAACGTAGCGCTCTACCAGCCTGAGCTACACCCCGACAAGGCCGCGCATGATACTGGATCGATGGCGCCCGCGGCAAGGATCCGGGCGCTTTTTCTCCTTCCCTGGATGCCTGCAGGGGGAACGCCAGGGGCAGGGCCAATGGCGGCGGTTGCGTCGGGGCCGCAGGGGCGCGGCAGTGCGGTCGTGGTTGCGTCGGGATCGCAGGGAGAGGCGGTGGTGCGGGTGAGGTTGCGTCGGCTTCAGGTCCCCTGGGAGGCGGTGGCTTCTTTCGTTGCGCTGCGAAGGTCGCGCCCCGGGCTCTTCCGGACGCCGAGCGGATCGTGTCCTTGTTGTAGGAGCCCATCCTCATGGGCGACCCGACGCGGCCGAATGGGACCCACCATTCATTCCGGCGACGGAGCGCAGCGGGGCAAGCCCCGCTCTACGAGAGCAACGCACCCACGGCTCTCATCGCTTCTTGCAGGAGCCCATCCTCATGGGCGACCCCCGCGCCTCCGAACACCACCCACCACCTGATTCCGGCGACGGAGCGCAGCGGGGCGAGCCCCGCTCTACGAGAGCAACGCACCCACGGCTCTCATTGTTTTTTGTAGGAGCCCATCCTCATGGGCGACCCGACGCGGCCGAATGTCACCCACCATTCATTCCGGCGACGGTGCGCAGCGGGGCGAGCCCCGCTCTACGAGAGCGGGCGCGACAAAGGCTGTGCGAAGATCGAAGCCGCGCCCTGTTCCATGCCTGGGAAAGGCGCCGGCGCCGGTGCATCGACCGCCTCACTCGCCCGGCTTGGCCGCCGAACTCGCCGCTTCGGAAGAGGCGCGCCGGGCCAGGGTCGCTTCGCGGTGGGCGATGTAGGCATTCGCGCCGAGGATCACCGCCGCGCCGGCCAGGGTCCAGCGGTCGAGCGACTCGTCGAACAGCAGCCAGCCGAACAGCGCCACGATCGGCAGCTGCATGAAGCTGATCGGGGTCAGCGCCGAGACCTCGCCGAGCTTGAGCGCGCGCGTCCACAGCATGTGCCCGCCGGTGCCGAACAGGCCTGCGCACACCACCCAGACCCAGACGATCCCTTGTGGCCACTGCCAGACACTGAGCGCCGGCAGCAGCGACATCGGCACCCACAGCAGGGTGGTCCAGATGACGATGCGGTCGGCCGGTTCGGTCGCCGACAGCTGCTTGATCTGGATCGCGACGATGCTCGATAGCAGCGCGGCCAGCACCGCGACCATGGTGCCGGCGGTGAACTGCGCGCTGCCCGGGCGCACGATCAGCAGCACGCCGACGAAGCCCAGCGCCACCGCGATCCAGCGCCGCGCGCGCACCTGTTCGCCGAGCAGCGCGGCCGCGGCGATGGTGACGAACAGCGGCGTGGAGTAGGACAGCGACACCGCCTGCGCCAGCGGCAGGTGGCCGATCGCCCAGAAGCCGGCCAGCATCGAGCAGATCCCGACCAGGCAGCGGAACAGGTAGCGCGGGAACTGGTCGGTGCGCAGGAACCCCGGCCCATGCCGCAGCAGCAGCGGCAGCGCCGCCAGCAGGCCGAAGAAATTGCGGAAGAACGCGATCTCGAACGTGTGCAGGCTGGCCGAGGCCAGGCGGATGGTGATCGCCATCAGCCCGAACAGGACCGTGCTGCCGAGCATCAGCAGCGCGGCGTGCCAGTGGGTGGCGAAGGGCGCGCGCGCGGTTTCACCCATGGCCGTAACGCCCGCCTACCAGCGCGCGCCGACGATGCGCGGTTCCGGTTCCAGCGCCACGCCGAACCGTTCCTGCACCGAGGCGGCGATCCGCCGCGCCAGCTCGAGCAGCTGCAGCCCGGTGGCGGCGCCATGGTTGACCAGCACCAGCGCGTGCGCCGGCGAGACGCCGGCATCGCCCTCGCGCGCGCCCTTCCAGCCGCAGGCGTCGATCAGCCAGGCGGCCGAGAGCTTGCGCGTGCCGTCGCCGTCGCCGGGGAATACCGGCAGGCGCGGGTGCGCGGCCTGCAGCGCCTGCGCCAGCGTGGCCGGCACGATCGGGTTCTTGAAGAAGCTGCCGGCGTTGCCGACCACCGCCGGGTCGGGCAGCTTGCGGCGGCGGATGCGGATCACCGCTTCGGCCACCTCGCGCGCGCCGGGCGTGGCCACGCCCATGGCGGCCAGTTCCTCGCCGATGCCGGCGTAGTCCAGCCGCGGCTTGGCGTGGCGCGACAACGCCAGCTCGACCGCGGTCACGATCCAGCGTTCCGGATCGCGCTTGAAGGCGCTGTCGCGGTAGCCGAAGGCGCAGGCCGCCCGGTCCAGGCGCACGCTGCGCTGCGCCTGGCGGTCCCAGGCCTCGACCGCAACGATGCGCTCGCCGACCTCCACGCCATACGCACCGATGTTCTGGATCGGCGCGGCGCCGGTGCTGCCGGGAATCAGGGCCAGGTTCTCCAGGCCGCACAGGCCCTGGTCCAGGCTCCACATCACCAGCCCATGCCAGTCGCCACCGGCGTCGGCGCGCACCACCGCCTGCACGCCGTCGTCGGCGAGGATCCGCCGATCCGCGGCGCGCAGCGCGACCACCACGCCGGGCGGGTCGCCGGCGAACAGCAGGTTGCTGCCGCCGCCGAGCATCAGCAGCGGCAGGTCGCGGACCTGGGCCAGGTCCAGCGCCTCGGCCAGCGAGCCGGTGTCGTTGACCTCCAGCAGCCACGGCGCATGCGCGGCCACGCCGAAGGTGTTGCGGCCGGACAGGTCGGCGTCGCGCAGCAGCCGGAACAGGGCGGTCATGCGCGCGGATCCGAGGCCGGCCCGGCGGCCGGCGGCCGGTGCGATCCAGCCTCGGTCATGCCGTGGCGACCGCCGTCGGACGCTTCATGCCTCACTGGCCGTGCCGCGGCTGGGGGATTCCTTGCGCCGGCGCATCGCGTCGACGCATTCGCCGACCAGTTCCGGCCCGCGGTACACCAGGCCGGTATAGCACTGCACCAGGCTGGCGCCGGCGGCCATCTTGGCCACCGCGTCGGCGCCGGAGAGGATGCCGCCCACGCCCACCAGCGGGATCGACTCGGGCAGGCGCGTGCGCAGCCGGCGCAGCACCAGGGTCGACTGGCCCATCAGCGGCGCGCCGGACAGGCCGCCGGCTTCCTTGGCATGGCGATGGCCCTGCACGGCGGTGCGCGAGACGGTGGTGTTGGTGGCGACCACGCCATCGACCTGCAGGTCCGACAGCACCCGCGCGGCGGCGTCGATGTCGGCGTCGGTCAGGTCCGGGGCGACCTTGACCAGCACCGGCACGCGCTTGCCGTGCTGGGCCGCGAGCCGTTCCTGCGCCTCGCGCAGCGTGGAGACCAGGCGGCGCAGCGCCTGCTCCTCCTGCAGTTCGCGCAGGCCGGCGGTATTGGGCGAGGAGATGTTGACGGTGATGTAGTCGGCCAGCGGATACACGCGCGACAGGCAGTACAGGTAGTCGCTGGCGGCGTCCTCGTTGGGCGTGTCCTTGTTCTTGCCGATGTTGATGCCGAGCAGGCCGCCCTTGCGCTGCGCCTTCTGCACGTTGCGCACCAGCGCGTCGACGCCGCCGTTGTTGAAGCCCAGGCGGTTGATCAGCGCCTCGTCGCCTGGCAGGCGGAACATGCGCGGCTTCGGGTTGCCCGGCTGCGCCCGCGGGGTGACGGTGCCGACCTCGATGAAGCCGAAGCCCAGTGCCAGCAGCGCGTCGATGTGCTCGCCGTTCTTGTCCAGGCCGGCGGCCAGGCCGACCGGATTGGGGAAGGTGAGGCCGAGCAGCTTGGTCGGCAGCGCCGCGCGCGCACTGGCCAGCAGTCGGATCGAGCCGGTGCGCCAGGCCAGGTCCAGCGCCTTCAGGCCCAGGCCGTGCGCGCGCTCGGCATCCAGGGCGAACAGGAAGGGGCGTGCGAAGCCGTACATCGTCGCCACGCCCTCAGGAATTGAGGGCGGCGAACCAGGCGAGGCCGCCCAGGAACGCGAACACGATGAACAACGTCACCAGGGTCAGTGCCATCGCCACCCAGCCCAGCACCAGGCCGGCGACCGCCAGGCCGTCGCCGTCGAGCCGGCCGTTGGCCGCGCGGATCTCGCGGCGGGCCATGTGCCCGGTAATGATCGCCACCAGGGCGCCCAGGAATGGCAGCAGGGTCCAGCCGAGGATGCCGGACACCAGGCTGGTGATGGCGAGGGCGCTGGTCTGGCGGGTCGGGTTCATGCGGGGACGGGTTCCTGTCGGGGGAGCAGGCGGACGCGCGGTCCGGAGCGGGCCCGGGCGGGGGAGCGGCGGGCCGTGCGGGGCGTGATTATCCCAGAACCCAGCGCGCGCCGCGTGTCGCGGGTCACGGCATCTGGCCATGCCGCAGCGCATGGGCCCAGTCCGGACGGCCGCGGTCGGCGGCCCGCGCCGCCGCATCGGCATGCGCGTACGGCACTGCGACCAGCTCGCCGTGCCAGCGCCCGGCGCGGCGTTCCAGCAGGGCGTAGCGCGCGTGCGGCGTGCCGGTGCCGACCCGGTGCGGCACCGGCCGGCCGGTGGCGAAGGCGGGCAGGCCGACGCTGCCGGGGTTGCAGGCCAGCCGCCCGTCCGCCAGGCGCAGCAGCCGCGGGGTATGCGAATGCCCGCACAGCACCAGGCCCGCCCCGTCGGCCATCGGGTGCCGGAGCCGGGCCGCGACCGTATCGGCCGCGGCGGGGTGCAGCGTGCCGGCGGCGTCGTCGATGTCCTCGAGCAGGTAGTCGACGTCGCTGTGCGGGGTGCCGTGGCACAGCAGCACCTCGTCCAGGCGCAGCAGGCCCGGCAGGCGCCGGATCCAGTCCAGCTGCGCCGCGGTCAGCGCGTGCCGCGCATGGGCGTCGGACAGGGCCAGGGTGGCCGGGTCGCCGAGCAACTGGCGCTCGTGGTTGCCGGCGATGGTCGGCCATCCGAGAGGGACCAGCCGCTCCACGGTTTCGCGCGGCCACAGCGGGCCGGAGGCGATGTCGCCCAGGTTGACGATGCCGTCGCAGCCGCGCCGGGTGATGTCGTCGAGCACTGCGTCCAGTGCCGCCAGGTTGCCGTGGATGTCAGACAGTGCGGCCAGGCGCATCGGTACGGCTTCAGTCCGGCACACCGGCGAACACGCGGGTGTCGTAGTCGAAGTCGACGTGGCCGTCGACCGCGGTGGCGTCGAACAGCCGCGCGAGCGCCTCCAGCATCGGTGCATGCCGCGGGTGCCCGGCGCGCGGTGCGTACGAGGAGGAGAGCAGGCGTCCGCGCAGGGCGTCGAAGTCCAGCCGCTGCGAATGCGGGAAGCGCGCCATGCCGCCCGGTCCGGCGCCGAACCAGCGGCGCATGTGTTCGTCGTCGCCGTAGCGTTCGGACACGCTGCTGTAGTCGAGGCCGTAGTCGAGCAGCAGCCGTTCGTAGCCTTCCAGGAACGCCGTGCCGGTGAGCCGCCGCGAGTTCCAGTACACCGCGACCAGGCCGGGCTTTCCGTCGCCTTGCCGGCGCAGGATCCGCCGCCATTCGGGCTTCACCGCCTGCTGGTCGAACCAGTGGAAGGCCTGCGCGGCGGAAACCAGGTCAACGCTGGCATCCGGCAACGTTGTGGCTTCGGCGCTACCGTCGACGGCGCTGAAGCGCGCATTGCCTGCCAGCCAGACGACCGCCGCCTCGCGCATCGCCGCATTGGGCTCGACCGCGACCACCTCGTGGCCGGCGTCGAGGAACAGCTTCGAGGAGATGCCGGTGCCGGCGCCGATGTCGGCGACCTTCCACGACGCCTCCACGCCGCATTCGGCGTGCAGCCATTCCAGCAGCGCCGGCGGATAGTCGGGCCGGTAACGCACGTAGTCGGCGACGCGGTCGGTGAAGCGGGTGGTCGATGCGAGATCGTCGGTCATGTCGCCCCTTTCGCTCCTGGAACGCGGCGTGCCCTGCGCCCGCCGGTAGCCCCGTAGAGCGGGGCTTGCCCCGCTGCCCGCCGGCGAGCGTCCCTCGTAGAGCGGGCTTGCCCCGCTGCCGTTGCACCGGCCCGTGCGGGTTCCGCGAAGAACAGCGGGGCAAGCCCCGCTCTACGATCCGCGGCCGGGTCGTTTCGCGCCATCATCCGTGGCAGGCCCCGCGCCATGATCCACGTGCGGGGCGGGCCCCGCGCCACGCTCCGCGGGCGGGGCATGCCCCGCCCGCGGGACCGGTCTTACAGGTCGAACTTGATGCCCTGCGCCAGCGGCAGCGAATCCGAATAGTTGATCGTGTTGGTCTGGCGGCGCATGTAGACCTTCCACGCGTCCGAACCGGACTCGCGCCCGCCGCCGGTGTCCTTCTCGCCGCCGAACGCGCCGCCGATCTCCGCGCCGGAAGTGCCGATGTTGACGTTGGCGATGCCGCAGTCGCTGCCGGCCGCCGACAGGAACTTCTCCGCGGCCTTCAGGTTCTGGGTGAAGATCGAGGACGACAGGCCCTGCGGCACGCCGTTCTGCATCTCGATCGCCTCGTCCAGGTCGCTGTACTTCATCACGTACAGGATCGGGGCGAAGGTCTCGTGCTGCACCACCGCGTCGGTGTTCTTCAGCCCGGTGATGATCGTCGGCAGGACGAAGTGGCCGGGGCGGTCCAGCGCCGCGCCGCCGGTCTCGACCTTGCCGCCGGCGGCCTTGGCCTGCTCGACCGCGGCCAGGAACTGCTCCACCGCGCCGCGGCTGTTGAGCGGGCCCATCAGGTTGGCGGTGTCCAGCGGATCGCCAATCTTGCCTTCGACCTGCTTGTACGCCTTGACCAGCGTCTCCAGCACGGTGTCGTAGATCGATTCGTGCACGATCAGGCGGCGGGTGGTGGTGCAGCGCTGGCCGGCGGTGCCGACCGCGCCGAACACGATGCCGGGAATGGCCAGCTTCAGGTCCGCGGTCTCGTCGAGGATGATCGCGTTGTTGCCGCCCAGCTCCAGCAGGCAGCGGCCCATGCGCCGGGCGACCTTGACCGCGACCTCGCGGCCGACCTGGGTCGAGCCGGTGAAGCTGATCAGCGGGATGCGCCTGTCCTCGACGAACTTCTCGGCCAGCGCGGTGCCGGCATCGTTGACCAGGAAGAAGATGTCCGGGAAGCCGCCTTCCTTGAGCGCGGCGTTGCAGATCCTCATCGAGGCGATCGCGGTCAGCGGGGTCTTGTTCGACGGCTTCCAGATGCAGATGTCGCCGCAGATCGCCGCCAGGAACGAGTTCCAGGCCCACACCGCGACCGGGAAGTTGAACGCGCTGATGATGCCGACCAAGCCCAGCGGCTGGTACTGCTCGTACATCCGGTGGCCGGGGCGCTCGGAATGCATGGTGTAGCCGTAGAGCATGCGGCTCTGGCCCACCGCGAAGTCGGCGATGTCGATCATCTCCTGCACTTCGCCGTCGCCCTCGGCCTTGCTCTTGCCCATCTCCAGCGCGACCAGCGAGCCCAGCGCGTCCTTGTTCGCGCGCAGCGCCTCGCCGCACAGGCGGATCGCCTCGCCGCGGCGCGGGGCCGGGACCGTGCGCCAGGCCTTGAACGCGGCCTGGGCGTTGGCGACCACGGTCTCGTAGTCGGCCGCGGAGGTGGCCTGGACCTCGGCGATCACCTCGCCGGTGGTCGGGTTGGCCGGGCGCAGCACGCCGGCGCCGGTGGCCTGCGACCAGGTGCCGTTGCCGAGGTAGGTGCCGGAATTGGTGGCGCCAAGGCCCAGGGCCTTGAGCAGGGAAGCGGACATGGAATCTCCTGAGGATGGTGCGGGCCGGTGGCCCGGAGTCGCGCCGCGGGTGGGGACGGCGGCGTCTCGATGCGTGCGGCGATTCTAGCAAATGGGGTCCGGCGGCCCGTTCGGAAGGGGCCCCGCTTGGGCCGGGCCGAGGCCGCGTGCGACAATCCGCCGCCTTGGCCCCGTAGCTCAGCTGGATAGAGCGGTCCCCTCCTAAGGGACAGGTCGTGCGTTCGAATCGCGCCGGGGTCACCATCCAGGCACCAGGCCGCGCCGCGACCTGGCGGCCGGGGCCGGGTTCGTCGCCGGGGGCTTGGCTCCGCGACCCCAAGTCCCCTGTGCCGCGCCCGTCTGGCGCCGCCAGCTGCGCCGGTTCGGGCGCCAGACCCCGGCCTCCCGACCTCGCCCGCGACCGGCCGGCCCCAGCGCGCAAGCGTCCGAGCCTGGCGCGTGACCCTCACGACCTTGCGCACAAGCCGGCGAACTCCGGCGTCGGGGCTTTTTTGCCTTGCGCGCAGGCCGGCGAGCCTTGCGCGCGACCTTCAGGGCCTCGCACGCAAGCCTCTGAGCCTTGCGCGCAACTTTTGAAGCCTTGCGCGCAACGTTCCGGGCCCTGCGCGCAAGCCTCGGAACCTTGCGTTCGCGAGGCAAAAAGCCTCGCGCGCAAGCCAGATCGCCTTGCGCGCAACCCGGCGAGCCTTGCGCGCAAGGAAAAAAGCCCTGCGACCGGGGCTCACCTGCCTCGCGCGCAAGGCAAACAGGCCCCGACAACGGAGCTCCGGGGCTTGCGCGCAACGCCGGAGCGCCGCGCGCAAGCCTGCGCCCCCGTCGCATCGACCGGAAAGGCACGAGGCCAAGTCAGGCGAGTAGGGCCCCGGAGCACGGCTTCTAGCGGTCCGTTCTGCGGGGGGCGTCACCCACGGTGCAACAAGAGACTGCCCGGATATTGGGCGCGCTCGCCTTGATTAAGGAGTGCCGCGGGCGGCAACCGCCCCATGGCGGTATACGGGCGTCCGGTCAGACGTCGTCGACCCAGATCTACTCCAGGACGGTGCTGCAATTCCCCGCATTGACGCTGTCCCGCACGACACACAGACTCGGCACTGGAGCTTGGCCGGGGAGGGCTGGCAGGCCGGCCTTGCGAATAAGGGGATCGCCGTATGAAGAACTTTCTGGTGCTCGTCATCCTCGGCGCTCTCGCCTGGTATGGCTATGGCAAGTACAGCTCCACGCATGCCCTGGAAGCAGGGACTGCTGCTTCGTCCACTGCGGATGGCACTACTCGTGCGTCGCCGTACGCCGCGTCAACGGCTTCTACCGCTTCAACCGTAGAGCAGTTCAATTGTGACGGGAGGACCCACTGCTCGCAGATGCGTTCCTGCGTGGAGGCCACCTACTTTATTCAACACTGCCCCAATACCGAGATGGATGGCGACAACGATGGCGTGCCTTGCGAGCGGCAGTGGTGCAATTGACGGGTGCAGGGGCTGACAGTTCATCCAGGCCGAGCTGGAAACGCGGGACTTCTCGATTCAGACATTGGCACCCCGAGGGCCATGGCGGTATTCGAGGTCGCTGTGTGCCACCGCGCGCACCGACTCTCCAATCCCCGTCGCTAACTGTTTCTTTCGCAACGTAAAAAAGCGGCGGATGATGCGTCGCAACGCTTGACAGCCCCCCCCGCGGTCGTGTCTCTTGGGCCCATGTCGAAGATGAATGCCAGCGCCAGCCGCGTTCCGCCCTCCGGGCGGGTGCAGGCCTGCGCGGCCACCCTCGGCATTACCACCATTACCGCCACCGGCATTACCCGCCCGGTGCGGTCCGTCGTCTTCGTGTAACCCGCGAAACCACGGCCCCGCACCTGGATCAGGTAGCGGGGCGACCCGCCACCGGATGCGCGCGGGGCCTCCCTGACCGAGGTCCTCCATGCCGTCGCACGCCGTAGAAGCACAAGCCCGTCCCGCCGCAGGCGCCGTCGCGCCGGCCCGCACCGTCGTGCACAAGTTCGGCGGCACCTCGGTGGCCGACGCCGAGCGTTACCGCCACGTCGCCCAGTTGCTGCTGGCGCGCGGCGAGTCGGTGCAGGTCGCCGTGGTCTCGGCGATGAAGGGGGTGACCGATGCGCTGATCGAACTGGCTGAGCTGGCCGCGGCCACCCCGGTCGGCGCGATGACCCCGGAATGGCGCGAGCGCTGGCACGAGCTGCGCGCGCGCCATCGCGGCGCGGCGGTCGCGCTGCTGGCCGAGCACGCCGGGCCGGCGGTGGAATGGCTCGACCAGCGCTTCGACGAACTGGCCCAGGTGCTGGGCGCCCTGAGCGTGATCGGCGGGCTGCCCGGCGAGGTCCTGCAGCGGGTGCAGGGGCAGGGCGAGGTGTTCTCGGCCAAGCTGCTCGGCGAGCACCTGCGCGCGCTGGGCGAGGACTGCGCGGTGCTCGACGCGCGCGAGGTGCTGGTGGTCAGCCATGGCGAGCTGGGCGTGGACGTGGACTGGGAGCTGAGCGCACAGCGGCTGGCGCGCTGGCGCCAGCTCAACCCGCAGGCGCGGGTGGTGGCCACCGGTTTCGTCGCCCGCGATGCCCAGGACCGCATCACCACCCTGGGCCGCAACGGCAGCGACTACTCCGGCGCGATCTTCGCCGCGCTGTTCGAGGCCGACGAACTGCACATCTGGACCGACGTCGACGGCGTGCTCTCGGCCGACCCGCGGGTGGTGCCCGAGGCGGTGCAGCTGGAATCGCTCAGCTACGACGAGGCCTGCGAACTGGCCTACTTCGGCGCCAAGGTCGTGCATCCGCAGACCATGTCGCCGGCGATCGAGCGCGGCCTGCCGATCATCATCCGCAACACCTTCCAGCCGGAGCACCCGGGCACCCGGATCACCTCCGAGCGCGATTTCAGCGGCCCGGTGAAGGGCCTGACCCTGAGCCCGAACCTGGCCCTGGTGAACCTGGAGGGCACCGGCCTGATCGGCGTGCCGGGCACGGCCGAGCGGGTGTTCGCCGCGCTGCGCAACGCCAAGGTGTCGGTGGTGATGATCTCGCAGGGCTCCTCCGAACATTCGATCTGCTGCGTGGTCAAGCAGGAGGACGCCGACCGCGCCCAGGCCGCGCTGGTCAACGCGTTCGCGCATGAGCTGACCGTGGGCCAGGTGCAGCGCGTGCAGCAGGTGCCGGGGATCAGCGTGCTGGCCGCGGTCGGCGACGGCATGGCCGGGCAGCCGGGCGTGGCCGCGCGCCTGTTCGAGTCGCTGGGCCGGGCCCAGGTCAACATCCGCGCGATCGCCCAGGGCTCGTCCGAGCGCAACATCTCGGTGGCGATCGACAGCGACCATGCCACCCGCGCGTTGCGGGCGGCGCATGCCGGCTTCTACCTGTCGCCGCAGACCTTCGCGGTGGGCGTGATCGGCCCTGGGAATGTCGGCGCGACCCTGCTGGACCAGCTGCTGGGGGCGCGGGCCGGGCTGCTGGAACGCGCCAACCTGGACCTGCGCCTGCGCGCGATCGCCTCGCGCGGGCGCCAGCTGCTGGACCCGCGCGGGATCGAGGGCGACTGGCGCGAGCGCTTCAAGTCGGCCTCCGATCCGGCCGACCTGGACCGCTTCACCGCGCACCTGCTCGACTCGCACCTGCCGCACGTGGTGATCGTCGACTGCAGCGCCAGCCCGGAGGTCGCCGACCGCTACCCGCAATGGCTGGCCGCCGGCATCCACGTGGTCACCCCGAACAAGCAGGCCGGGGCCGGGCCGCTGGACCGCTACGCGGCGATCCGCGAAGCGGCCGCGGCCAGCGGCGCGCGCTTCCGCTACGAGGCCACCGTCGGCGCCGGCCTGCCGGTGATCTCCACGCTGCGCGACCTGCTCGACACCGGTGACGCGGTCACCTCGATCGAGGGCATCTTCTCCGGCACCCTGGCCTGGCTGTTCAACAAGTACGACGGCAGCGTGCCGTTCTCGCAGCTGGTGGCCGAGGCGCGCGCGCTGGGCTACACCGAGCCGGACCCGCGCGACGACCTGTCCGGCACCGACGTGGCGCGCAAGCTGGTGATCCTGGCGCGCGAGGCCGGGCGCGCGCTGAGCCTGGAGGACGTGCAGGTCGAGAGCCTGGTGCCGGAATCGCTGCGCCAGGCCAGTGTCGAGGACTTCATGGCGCGGCTGCCGGAGGTCGACGCGGCGTTCGCGGCGCGACTGCAGGCGGCCCAGGGCGCCGGCAAAGTCCTGCGCTATGTGGCGCGGCTGGATGCAGAAGGCCGCGCCAGCGTCGGCCTGGTCGAGCTGCCGCGCATGCACGCCTTCGCCAACCTGCGCCTGACCGACAACATCGTCCAGTTCACCACCCGCCGCTACTGCGAGAACCCGCTGATCGTGCAGGGCCCGGGCGCCGGGCCGGAGGTCACCGCCGCCGGCGTGTTCGCCGACCTGCTGCGGGTGGCGGCCGGGCGCGGGGCGCGCCTGTGAGCGCAGCGTCGGGCGCGCAGCGGCAGGCGAGGGCGTTTTCGCCGGCCTCGGTCGGCAATGTCGCGGTGGGGTTCGACATCCTCGGCCATCCGCTGGCCGGGGTCGGCGACACCGTCACCGCGCGGCGCATCGACGCGCCCCAGGTGCGGATCGCGGCGATCCGCGGCGCGCCGTTCCCGCTGCCGCTGGAGGCCGAACGCAACACCGCCGGTGCCGCATTGCTGGCGATGCGCGAGGCGCTGGCGCTGCCGTTCGGGTTCGAGATCGAGATCGACAAGGGCATCGCGCTGGGCTCGGGCATGGGCGGCTCGGCCGCCTCGTGCGTGGCCGCGCTGGTGGCGGCCAATGCGCTGCTCGATGCGCCGCTGCCGCGGCAGGCGCTGTATCCGTTCGCGCTGGCCGGCGAGGCGGTGGCCAGCGGCGGCCGCCATGGCGACAACCTCGGGCCGATGCTGCTCGGTGGGCTGGTGCTGGCCACGGCCGACCGCCTGGTGCGGATTCCCGTGCCTGAAAGCTGGCACAGCCTATTGGTGCATCCGGAGGCGGTGCTGGAAACACGCCGCGCGCGCGAGGCGCTGGCCGGCAGCTACGAACTGAAGGAGTTCGTCGCGCAGAGCGCGAACCTGGCCCTGGTGCTGGCCGGCTGCCATGCCGGCGATGTGCAGCTGGTGCGCGCCGGCTTGCGCGATGTGCTGGTGGAGCCGCGGCGTGCGCCGTTGATCGCCGGGTTCGACGCGGCCAAGGCGGCGGCGCTGGAGGCTGGCGCGATGGGCGCGAGTATTTCGGGGGCGGGGCCGAGTGTGTTTGCGTGGTTCGAGTCGCGCGAGCGCGCCGAGGGCGCGGCGCCGGCGGTGCAGGCGGCGTTCGCGGCGGCCGGGTTCGAGAGCCAGGCGTGGGTGTCGGCGGTGGATAGTGCGGGGGCGGTGTTGTTGTGATTGCTTCTGCAGCGTTGCTGTGGAAAGCGCTTTTTCGCGCTGCCGCGCGACTTACTTTTCTTTGCGCGGCCAAAGAAAAGGTAAGCAAAAGAAAGGCCGCCCCGGGCGGCACGCCCGCGCTGCGCGCGGGTCCGCAGGCGGGCCGGGAATTTTTCGAAGGGACATCCCTGTCCCTCCGAAAAACGGCGCACGTCCTGTGCGCCGCCCCTTCGGGGTTTTGCCCCGTCCCGCCTGCCGTGCCTTACGGGGGTGGAAGAGCACCAACACCAGCAACGGCAAGTGCAATTGCACGCGCAAGTGCGGGGAACTGACGCAGCATCGGCAGCGCTGGATCGGTGGCTGTCGAACCTTCAAACCGATGGGATGCCATGAACTTCATTTCCACCCGCAAGAATTCCCCCGCCAGTTCGCTCAGTGACGCCATCGCCGCCGGGCTGGCGCCCGATGGCGGGCTCTACGTGCCGGAGAAGCTGCCGGTCGCGCGCAATCTGGAGGCCGGCGCGGACCTGGCCGCCACCACTGCCACGTTGTTGGCGCCGTTCTTCGAGGGCGACGCGCTGGCGCCGGAGCTGGAGGCGATCTGCCGCGAGGCATTCGACTTCCCGGTGCCGCTCGAGCCGCTGGCCACGCCGGGCGACCACGTGCTGGAGCTGTTCCACGGGCCGACCGCGGCGTTCAAGGACGTGGGTGCGCGCTTCCTCGCTGCCTGCCTGGCGCGGATCCGCCGCGGTGCCGGGCGGCCGCTGACCATCCTGGTCGCCACCTCCGGCGATACCGGCGCGGCGGTGGCCGCCGCCTTCCACGGCCAGCCGGGCCTGCGCGTGGTGGTGCTGTACCCGGACGGGCGCGTGTCGCCGCGGCAGGCGCACCAGCTGGGCTGCTTCGGCGGCAACGTCACCGCGCTGCGGGTGGCCGGTTGGTTCGACGACTGCCAGGCGCTGGTCAAGCGAGCGCTCAATGATGCGTCGCTGCAGGCGCAGGTGCCGCTCAGTTCGGCCAACAGCATCAGCCTGGGCCGGCTGCTGCCGCAGATGAGCTACTACGCGCACGCGGCGCTGTCGCATCGCGCCGCGACCGGCCGCGAGCTCAACTTCGTCATCCCCACCGGCAACCTGGGCAATGCGATGGCGGCGATCCTGGCCCGCGCGCAGGGCGTGCCGATCGGCCGGATCGTGCTGGCGACCAACGCCAACACGGTGCTGCCGGACTACTTCGCCGGCGACGACTACGCGCCGCGCGCCAGTGTGGCGACCCTGGCCAATGCGATGGACGTGGGCGCGCCGAGCAACTTCGAGCGCCTGCGCTGGCTCTACGCCGGCGACGATGCGGCATTGCGCGCCGCATATACCGCCATTGCCGTGGACGACGAGACCATCCGCGCCACGATCCGCTCGCGCTGGCAGCAGTACGGCGAGGTGTTCTGCCCGCACACCGCCACTGCCGTGCACGTGCTGGAGACGCTGCGCGCCGACGGCGTGGACGGCGACTGGGCGGTGGCCGCCACCGCGCACCCGGCCAAGTTCGAATCGGTGGTCGAGCCGCTGGTCGGCCATGCGGTCGAAGTGCCGCCGGCGTTGGCCGAGCTGCTCGCCCGGCCAGCCCGGGCCACGCCGGTGCCGCCGGAGTACGCCGCGCTGCAGGCGCACCTGCTGGGCTGAGGCCGGCCGCGGTTGCGGCCGGCGAGGGTGATGGCTCGCAACCCGGGCAAGGACGAGGGGGGGGCGAGGTGACCAGGCACCCATGGCCTGCCCGCGCCGCCTGCACTAGGATCGCCGTCAGCCACGCCGCCCGCAGCGCACGCACCTCGTGCCCCCGGGCGGCACACTCCGGAGGACGCATGGCACCACGGTCCGGCAGCACGTTCGAACCCACCCGCACGCGCCGCGTGCTGCGTGCCCTGGCCGCCTCGCTGCTGCTCGCCGCCACCATGGCGCTGGCCCAGGACGCGCCGCGCGGTCCGCTGGACCTCAAGCCCGGCGAATTCCTCTGGCATCCGGAGATCGCGCCCGACGGGCCGGTCGTGCTGGTGGTCAGCCTCGACGAGCAGCGCGCCTACGTCTACCGCAACGGCATCGCCATCGGCGTGTCGACGATCAGTTCGGGCAAGCCGGGCAAGGACACGCCCACCGGCGTGTTCACCATCCTGCAGAAGAACAAGGACCACAGGTCCAACCTCTACAACAACGCGCCGATGCCCTACATGCAGCGGCTGACCTGGGACGGCATCGCCCTGCATGGCGGCGCGCTGCCGGGCTACCCGGCCTCGCACGGCTGCGTGCGCCTGCCGCATCCGTTCGCGGCCAAGCTGTTCGGCATCACCCGCAACGGCGATACGGTGGTGGTATCGGACGCGCGCGCCGCGCCCACCACGCTGGTGTATCCGGCGGTGCTGGCGCCGGTCTCGGCCAAGGGCCTGCCGCTGGCGGTGCCCGAGGGCGGCGGCGTGGGCTACAGCTGGGACGACACGCTCGCGCCGGCCGGGCAGGTCGGCGTGGTGGTGAGCCTGTCGGACAAGCGCGTCTACGTGCTGCGCGGCGGCGTGCCGATCGGCGAGGCACCGCTGGAGCTGCTTTCGGAGGAGATGGCGTTCAAGGGCACGACCCTGTTCGTGATGGGCGAGGCCAGCGCCACCACGCCCAGCCTGCTGGACCCGGCCCGCCCGGGCCACCGCTGGACCGCCTATCCGATCCTCGATGGCGATGTCGCCGATGCCGCCGGCCAGCTCCATCCCGGCGCCCCGGTCGACCTGCTGGAGCGGCCGAGCCTGCCGGTGCGCCTGGCGCCGGAGTTCGCCCGCCGGCTCTATGACGTGCTGGTCCCCGGCACCACGGTCCTGGTCACCGACCTGCCGGCGATGCGCCCGCTGGACGCTGAACAGCAGCCGCAGCCGGTGTTGGAATCGGACGGGGATGGCCCAAACTCCTGACGGCGGGTCGGGCATGCGTCAGGCCGGTGACTGTTTTCCCTGAACGTGCGTGCGCATGAAGTCGACCCCGGTTCCCGCGGCCCGCTGGCTGGCCCTTGTTCCCCTGCTGGTGCCGGCCGCCGGCAATCCGTCATCCCACCGATCGGCCATGCCGCCCCCGGCGACGGTGGCCCACGTTCCGACGCCCGACCGGGCCGTCCCCGACCACCTGGCCGGCGTGCTCGCGGAAGCGGCGCCGGCGGCCAGCCGCGAGGTCCTGGCGCTGGCGGCACGGGCGATGTCCTGTGCCTTGCGCCATCCCGAGTTCGGCGTCGATCCGCACAGGCTGGGCGTCATCGACTACTCGCGGCCCTCGACCGAGCCGCGGCTGTGGATCTTCGACCTGGCCCGGCAGAAGCTGCTGTTCGAGGAGTGGGTCGCGCACGGGCGCAACAGCGGCGAGAACCTCACCGCGCGATTCTCCAACCGCGACGGCAGCTACATGACCAGCCTGGGCGGATTCACCGCGCAGGAGACCTACATGGGCGGCAACGGCTACTCGTTGCGGTTGCGTGGCCTGGAACCCGGCTTCAACGACCGCGCCCGCGACCGCGCCATCGTGATCCACGGCGCGCCCTACGTGAATCCGGCCGCGGCGAAACTGCAGGGCCGGCTCGGCCGCAGCCTCGGCTGCCCGGCGGTGCGCCCGGCGGTGGCGCGCCCGCTGATCGATTCGCTCCGCGACGGCACCTTCGTCTTCGCCTATTACCCGGACCAGGACTGGTTGCAGCGCTCGCGGCTGCTCAGCGGTGAATGCGGCGGTGGGACCGCGCCCGCGCTGGCCGCGCACGGCGCATCGGGCGCGCCTGCCAGCGCGCATTGATCCCTGCCGATGCCTGATCCTGCGACTCGCATCCGTGCGCCCTTCGTAGAGCGGGGCTTGCCCCGCTGCGCTTCGCCGTGCGGTTTCGCGTAGAGCGGGGCTTGCCCCGCTGATCTTCATGGCGTGCGATCCCGGAGCAGCGGGGCAAGCCCCGCTCTACGGAGCGCCGCGCACTACGAGCGCGCGCTCGATCGGCGCCACGCTCACACCCAGCCGGTCGCGTAGAACACGGCGATGATGAAGAACACCGCCAGGGTCTTGATGATGGTGATGGCGAAGATGTCCTTGTAGGACTGGCGGTGGGTCAGGCCGGTCACCGCCAGCAGGGTGATCACCGCGCCGTTGTGCGGCAGGGTGTCCATGCCGCCGGAGGCCATCGAGGCCACCCGGTGCAGCACGTCCATCGGGATGCCGTAGGCCTGCGCGTTGGCGATGAAGGTGTCGCCCATCGCCGCCAGCGCGATGCTCAGGCCGCCCGATGCCGAGCCGGTGATGCCGGCCAGCACGGTGATCGAGACGGCCTGGTTGACCAGCGGGTTGGGGATCGCGCCGAGCGCGTCGGCGACGACCAGGAAGCCGGGCAGGGCGGCGATCACCGCACCGAAGCCGTATTCGGAGGCGGTGTTCATCGAGGCCAGCATCGCGCCGTTGACCGCGCTCTTGGTGCCTTCGGCGAAGCTGGCCGCGACCGGCTTCCAGGCGAAGGCGAGCACGCTCAGGATGCCGACCAGCAGCGCGCCCTGCACCGCCCAGATCGCGGCGATCTTGGCCACGTCCTGCACCACCGGTGCGGGGCTGCCGATCACCGAGGGCACGAACTCGTGCGAGGCCCCGTACAGCTGCGGGATCCAGCGGGTGAACAGGAAATTGGCCACGCCGACCAGCAGCAGCGGCAGGACCGCGATGAAGGGATGGGCCAGGCGGTCGCCGCGGAACGGTTCGGGTTCGTTGCGCAGCTCCACCCCGCTGGCGTAGCCGTCGCCGTTGCGCACCGCCACCCGCCGGCGCCACTCCAGGTAGGCCATGCCCAGCGCCAGGATGAACATACCGCCGAGCGTGCCCAGCACCGGTGCGGCCCACGCGGTGGTGCCGAAGAACGCGGTCGGGATGATGTTCTGGATCTGCGGCGTGCCGGGCAGCGCGTCCATGGTGAAGGTGAACGCGCCCAGGGCGATGGTGCCGGGGATCAGGCGCTTGGGGATGTCGCTCTGGCGGAACAGCTCGGCGGCGAACGGGTAGACCGCGAACACCACCACGAACAGCGACACGCCGCCGTAGGTCAGCACCGCGCAGACCAGCACGATCGACAGGATCGCCCGCTGCGCGCCGACCAGCTTGATGGTCGCGGCCACGATCGACTTGGAGAAGCCCGACATCTCGATCAGCTTGCCGAACACCGCGCCCAGCAGGAACACCGGGAAGTACAGCTTCAGGAAGCCGACCATCTTGTCCATGAACAGGCCGGTGAACATCGGCGCGACCAGCGACGGGTCGGTCAGCAGCACCGCACCCATCGCCGCGACCGGGGCGAACAGGATCACGCTGTAGCCGCGGTAGGCCACCACCATCAGGAATGCCAGCGCCGCCAGCACGATCAACAACGACATCGCGGACCCCGCCCGCCTCCCATGGCGGATGCGGGGCAGTATCCGCAGCGATCCGGGCGCGGCCCACTGTACCAACGGACGATGCCGCGGCCGCGGCGCTTCCCGCAGGATGCGCAGCATCGGCGGCATGTGCCCGCCGCCATGTCTGCACTTTGGGAGGAGGGGACAGAATGAAGCGCAAGTATCTGAGCCTGGCGATCGGTGTCGTGCTGGTGGCCCCGGCCATGCCGGCCTGGTCGCAGGAGGAAACGGGCGGGAGCCCGGCCGAAGTCAAGGCCACCCAGCTGGACACGGTCACGGTGACCGCGCGCAAGCGCGAGGAGACCCTGCAGGACGTGCCGGTGGCGGTGACCGCGTTCACGCCCGAGGCGCTGGACACCCTCAACATCAAGGACCTGGGCGACCTGGACAGCCAGGTGCCGAACCTGACCATCTACGCCGCCCGCGGTTCCACCAGCACGGTCACCGCCTACATCCGCGGCATCGGCCAGGCCGATCCGCTGTGGGGCGTGGACCCGGGCGTGGGCATCTACCTGGACGACGTCTACATCGCCCGCCCGCAGGGCGCCCTGCTGGACGTGTTCGACGTGGAGCGGATCGAGGTGCTGCGCGGCCCGCAGGGCACGCTGTACGGCAAGAACACCATCGGCGGCGCGATCAAGTACATCTCGCGCGGCCTGCGCGAGGAGACCGCGGGCTTCGCCTCGCTCACCGTGGGCAACTACAACCAGCTGGACGCGAAGGCGGGCATCGGCGGCTCGATCGGCGACGGCGTGCTGCGCGGCCGGATCGCCGTGGCGAGCATGACCCGCGACGGCTTCGGCGAGAACCTGGCCAACGACCAGCCGGTCAGCGACAAGGAGATCAACGCGGTGCGCGCCCAGTTCGGCGCCTTCGCCAGCGAGGACTTCGACGTGCAGTTCTCGCTGGACTGGATGGACGACCAGTCCGGGGTGCGCGGTGCCAAGATGCTGGCGCCCAACCCGCTGGCACCGGCGTACCCGCCGCTGGACGACCGCTACGACATCCGCAGCGGCATGGGCAACGTCAACGACACCACCATGAAGGGGGCGTCGATGACGGTGAACTGGCACCTGGACGAGGACTGGGCGCTGAAGTACGTGATCGCCAAGCGCGAGTCCGACACCCACACGATGATCGACTTCGACACCACGCCGCTCAAGCTGGTCGACGTGGAGGCGTTCTACTACGACGAGCAGGTCAGCAACGAGCTGCAGGCCAACTTCGACGCCGGCGGCCGCGCCCGCGGCGTGATGGGCCTGTACTGGTTCAACGGCGACGCCGGTGGCCAGGTGCTGAACTATTTCTCGAACCCGCTGGCGCCGCCGGCGCTGACCAACCCGCTGTTCGGCGACACCCAGGGCTACGTCAATACCAGCAGCATTGCCGCGTACGCCGACTGGACCTTCGACCTGACCGACCAGCTGAAGCTCGACGTCGGCGCGCGCTACACCGACGAGGACAAGCACGCCGTCGCGCTGAACCGGTTCTACACCACCCCGGAGTACACCACCGCCTGGGGAACGGCCGCCAACTTCGACAAGACCGTCAACTTCAAGAACTTCTCGCCCAAGGCCTCGCTGGACTACCAGTTCACTCCGGACATCATGGGCTACCTGTCCTTCAGCCGCGGCTTCAAGTCCGGCGGCTACAACATCCGCGCCAACACCACCGCGGTGCCGCGTTCGGGCGAGCCGTTCCAGGACGAGCAGGTCGACAGCTACGAGATCGGCAGCAAGATGTCGTTCCTCGACCAGCGGATGTTCCTCAACCTGGCGTACTTCTACAACCAGTACGAGGACATCCAGCTGTCGGTGTTCACGTCGTACACGCTGCCCGACGGCAGCCAGAGCTTCTTCGGCGACTTCACCAACGCCGGCAAGGGCACGGTCCAGGGCGTGGAGGTGGAATACCAGTTCCTGCCGACCGAGCACTGGCTGATCAGCGGCAACCTGGCCTGGCTGGATGCCGAGTACGACGAGTTCATCAGCGGCGGCGTCAACATCGCCGACTCGCAGTACTTCACCAACGCCCCGGAGTTCTCCGGCGCGCTCAACGCCGAATGGCGGACCGCGCTGGACAATGGCGGCAACCTCTCGGCGCGGGTGACCTACGCCTACCAGAGCGAGGTCTGGCCGACCACCGACCTGAGCCCGGCGATCAGGCAGGACGGCCACGGCCTGGTCAACGCGGGCGTGATCTGGAACGTCAACGACGCCTGGACGCTGTCGCTGCAGGGCACCAACCTGGCCGACGAGGAGTACCGGACCACCGGCTACAACATCGCCGCCTATGGCGTGCTGACCGGCTTCTACGGGCCGCCGCGCCAGTACAGCCTGATGGCGCGCTACGACTTCTGACCGCGGCGTCCCCTCTCCGCGGGAAGGCACGGCGGCGGGTTTCGGCCCGCCGCCGTCGCGTTATGCTGGGGACCGGGGTTTTCGACGGGGATCCGAGTGCACCGCGACGCTGAGGCGCCATGCTGAGCCTGTGGCTGGTGGCTCTGGCCGGCCTGCTGTGGCTGGCGCTGATGTTCGGCACCGCACTCTACGGGGAGCGGCATCCGACGCTGTTCGCGCGCCGCTGGCGCCATGTCTACGCGCTGTCGCTGGCGGTGCACTGCACCAGTTGGACCTTCTACGGCACCGTCACCCAGGCCGCGCGCTACGGCTGGCCGCTGCCGCCCACCTTCGTCGGCGCGATCCTGTTCTATGCGCTGGCGATGGCCTTCATGGTCCGGCTGGTGCGGCTGGCGCGCGAGACCAACGCGACCTCGCTGGCCGACCTGATCGCCACCCGGCTGGGCAAGGACGCGTGGCTGGCGGCCACGGTCACCGCGGTGGCCGCGCTGGGGCTCATTCCGTACATCGCCCTGCAGCTGAAGGCGGTGACGATGAGCTTTGCCACCCTGACCCGCAGCGCGGCCGAGGGTGGTCCTTTCTGGCGCGACGGCGCGCTGTACGTGGCCTTGGCCATGGCCCTATTCGCGATGCTGTTCGGCACCCGCCGCGCCAGCGCGGCCGAGCACAACCGCGGCCTGGTGCTGGCGATGGCGTTCGAGTCGCTGTTCAAGCTGGCGGCGATGCTGGCGCTGGGCGCGTTCGTCTGGTTCGGCCTCGACGCCCTGCCGGCCGCGAACGTGCCGCCGCCGCCGGCCTCGCCGGCCGGGGGCTTCCTGCCGCTGGTGCTGCTCGGTGCGCTGGCGATGTTCATCCTGCCGCACCAGTTCCATGTCGGCGTGGTCGAGTGCCGCGACGAGCGCGACGTGCGCACCGCGCGCTGGCTGTTCCCGCTGTACCTGCTGCTGATCGCCGCGCCGACCCTGCCGCTGGCCCATGCCGGCCGCGCGGTGCTGGGCGACGCGGTCCCCTCGGACATGTACGCGCTGGCGCTGCCGTTCTCGCAGGGTCACGAAGGCGTGGCCCTGTTCGCCTTCCTCGGCGGGCTCAGCGCAGCCACCGGCATGGTCGTGGTCAGCACGCTCACCCTGAGCCTGATGATCGGCAACCACTGGTTCGCGCCGGGCCTGCTGCGCGGCGCGTGGGCGCGCGGCGAAGGCGGCGACCGGCGCGGCGACCTGCTGCTGCTGCGCCGCGCCGGCATCGCCGCGATCATGCTGCTGGCCTGGGCCTACAGCCGGCTGGTGGCCGGCAGCGAGGCGCTGGCCGATGTCGGCGCGCTGTCGTTCTCGGCGCTGGCCACGCTGGCGCCGGTGCTGGCGTTCGCGGTGTGGCGGCCACAGACCTCGCCGCGCGCGGCGATCCTGGGCGTGGTCGGCGCCTTCCTCACCTGGGCCTGGGTGCTGCTGGCGCCGACCCTGGCCGCCGCCGCCGGGCTCGACGCGCACTGGCTCGACGATGGTCCGTTCGGCCAGCGCTGGCTGGCGCCGAACGGGCTGTTCGGGTTGACCGGGTGGAGCCCGCTGGGACGCGCGGTCGGCGCGAGCCTGTTCGTCGGCACCCTGGCCACGGTGCTGGCGATGGCCTGGCGGCGCGAGACGCCGCACCGGGCCAGCCGCAACCTCGACGCCGATGCGCTGCGCGACGCCGGCCGCCGCTTCCTGTCCGGCGAGAAGGTCGCCGAACTGCTGGCCCAGGCGCCGCGCAGCGGCCCGGTGCCGGCGCTGGTCGAGGCGCGGGTGGAGCGCGAGCTGTCGGCGGTGCTCGGCGCCGCCTCGGCGCGCCTGCTGCTGGACGCGGCGCGGCGCGAGAGCGGCGATCTGGAAACGGTGGCGGCGATCGTCGGCGAGGCCTCGCAGGACCTGCGCTTCAACCAGCAGGTGCTGCAGGCGGCGCTGCAGAACATGAGCCAGGGCATCAGCGTGATCGACCGCGAGCAGCGGCTGGTGGCCTGGAACCGGCGCTACGCCGAACTGTTCGGGTTCCCCGACGAACTGCTGCAGGTGGGGCGGCCGATCGCCGACCTGACCCGCTGGTCGCTGCAGCGCATGGCCGCGCCCGGTGGCGACGAGCGGCAGCTGGCGCGCGCGGTCGAGCGGCGCCTGGCATTCATGCGCAGCGGCCATCCGCACCTGACCGAGCGTGTGTTCCCGGATGGCGGGATCGTCGAGATCCGCGGCAACCCGATGCCCGGCGGCGGCTTCGTCGCCACCTTCACCGACGTCACCGCGTTCCGCCGCGCCGAGCAGGGACTGCTGCGCGCCAACGAGACCCTGGAGCAGCGCGTGGCCGAGCGCACCGCGCTGCTGGAGTCGGCCAAGCAGGAAGCCGAGCACGCCAACGACGCCAAGAGCCGCTTCCTGGCCGCGATCGGCCACGACCTGCTGCAGCCGCTGCATGCGGCGCAGCTGTTCGTCGATTCGCTATCGCAGCAGCTGTCCACCGCGCCGGACCCGCGGGCGCCCGTCGCGCCGCCGCGGGAAACCCTGCGCCAGCTCGGCGGCGCCCTGGATTCGACCACCGACCTGCTGACCGGCCTGCTCGACATGTCGCGGCTGGAAGCCGGCGGGCTGGTGCCGGCGCCGCGCGCGTTCCCGCTCGACGAGGTGCTCGCGCCGCTGGCCGAGCAGTTCCGCGCGCTGGCCGGCGAGCGCGGGCTGCGCTTCGCCTACCGGCCGACCACCGCCTGGGTGCACAGCGATCCGCAGCTGCTGCGGCGCGTGCTGCAGAACTTCCTCGCCAACGCGGTGCGCTACACCGCGCGCGGCCGGGTCGTGCTCGGCGTGCGTCGCAGCGGCGGGCGGATACGCATCGAGGTGCACGACACCGGGCCGGGCGTGCCGGAAGCGGCGCGCGAGGCGATCTTCGAGGAATTCCGCCGCGGCGAGGACGCGGGCGGGCAGGGTCTGGGCCTGGGGCTCTCCATCGCCGACCGCATCGCCCGGCTGCTGCAGGCGCCGTTGACGCTGCGCAGTGGCGAGGGCCGCGGTTCGGTGTTCGCGGTGGACGTGGCGCGCGCGCAGCCGCCGGCCGCGTCCACTCCGGTGAAGGCGGGTGGTGCGCGCGGACTTGCCGGTCGACGCATCCTGCTGGTCGACAACGACGCCGACGCACTGGCGGCGCTGGCCCAGCTGCTGGCCGGCTGGGGCTGCGAGGTCGCCACCGCCGCCGAGGGCGAGGGCGCGGCCGCGGCCCTGGCCCGGCAGCCGGCCGACCTGTGGCTGTTCGACTACCACCTCGACCGCGGCGACACCGGCGTGGACCTGGCCATGCGCCTGCGCGGCCGCTACGGCCCGGCGCCCTGCCTGATCCTCTCGGCCGATGCGGGCGAGGCGACCCGCAGCGCCGTGCACGAGGCCGAGCTGTCCCTGCTGCCCAAGCCGGTGCGTCCGCTGGCGCTCAAGTCGGTGCTGGACCGGATGCTCGCCGCCACCCGCCTGTAGGAGCCGATTCATCGGCGACCCTTCGTCGCTGGCCGTGCGATGGGGTCGACATCCCGGACGCCTCGGGTCGCCGATGAATCGGCTCCTGCAAAAAGGCGGGGCGCCGTGGGCCCGGTAGAATCGCGGTCTTTCGCTGCAGGCCATCCCATGCCCTACACCCCCATTGTCGCCACCCTCGGCTACGTGCTCTCGCCCGATCGCAAGCGGGTGCTGATGGTCCACCGCAACGCGCGGCCGGACGACCACCAGCTGGGCAAGTACAACGGACTGGGCGGCAAGATCGAGCGCGACGAGGACGTGGTCGCCTGCATGCGCCGCGAGATCCGCGAGGAGGCCGGGATCGAGTGCGAGTCGATGCAGTTGCGCGGAACGATCAGCTGGCCGGGCTTCGGCAGGAACGGCGAGGACTGGCTCGGGTTCGTCTTCGTCATCGATGCCTTCAGCGGCACGCCGCTGGAGCGCAACCCGGAGGGCACGCTGGAGTGGGTCGAGGTGGAGCGGATCCTGGAGCTGCCGCTGTGGGACGGCGACCGCCAGTTCCTGCCGCTGGTGTTCGACGCCGATCCGCGTGCATTCCACGGGGTGATGCCGTACCGCGACGGCAGGATGCAGTCGTGGCACTGGTCGCGCCTGTGAGTGGATGTTCCACGACCCGCGCGCTTGTCCACACCGGGTGTGGATGAAATCTGGAAAACGGTGTGGATAACCGCCGCGGCGCCTTGCGTGGCAACGCTGTCAAGATGCATGGCGAAAATTTGACCAGGCCATGGCGGGCAGGTGTCCGGGTTCTCCACACCGGGTGTGGATGGCGGCGGGAGAAGCGTGTGGATAACCGCCGGAGCGCCTTGCCTGGCGGGCGCGTCAAGTAGGTTGGCGGAAAAATGACCAGCGCATGACGGCAGCCCTGCATGCCGGCGGAGGTTCCACGCGCCGGAAGTTCAGGCCTCGAGTTGCCGGCTCGGGTCGCTCAGTTCCAGTTCGCGCAGGACCACGCCGGCCTGCGTGCGGTTGCGCACGCCCAACCGCTCGAAGATCGCCGACAGGTGCGCCTTGACCGTGCGCTCCTGCACCTCGAGGCGGTCGGCGATCTGCTTGTTGAGCAGGCCCTGCGCGACCAGGGTGAGCACGCGGAACTGCTGCGGCGACAGGCTGGCCAGGCGCGCGGCCAGTTCGGTGTCCTGGTCCGAGGACTGCGCGCGCGCCACCGCCGCGCGCAGCGATGCCGGCAGCCACTGTTCGCAGGCCAGCACGCTGCGGATCGCATCGCGCAGCTCGTCCAGTCCCGAGCTCTTGGGCAGGTAGCCGGCCGCGCCGTGGTCGAGCGCGCGCCGAACCACGCGCGGATCGTCGTTGGCCGATACCACGACCACCGCCACCTCGGGAAACTGCGCGCGGATCGCCGCCAGCCCGGCCAGGCCATGGTTGCCGGGCATGTGCAGGTCCAGCAGGACCAGGTCCACGTCGCCGCGCGACTCCAGCGCGGCCAGCACGCCGTCGAGCGATTCGGCCTCCAGTACCTGCAGCTGGGCCACGGCGTCGGCCGCGGCACCGCGCAGGGCGGCGCGGAACAGCGGGTGGTCGTCGGCGATCAGCAGGGTCGGCATCGGGCGGCGCGGTTACTGCACCGTCCAGCCGCCATCCAGCACCAGCGTCTGCCCGGTCATGTTGCGCGCGGCCGGCGAGATGAGGAATGCGGTGGTTCCGGCCAGCTCGTCCATTTCGATGAACACGCCCTTGGGCATCGGCTTGAGCATCACCTGGCTGACCACGTCGGCCTCGGAGATGCCGCGGGTGCGGGCCTGGTCGGCGATCTGCCGGTCCACCAGCGGAGTCTTCACGTAGCTGGGGCAGATGGTGTTGATGGTGATGTCGGTGTCGGCGGTCTCCAGCGCGACCACCTTGGAGAAGCCGACCAGGCCGTGCTTGGCGGCCACGTAGGCGCTCTTGTACGGGCTGGCGACCAGCGCATGGATGCTGCCGATGTTGACGATCCGACCGAAGCCGCGCTCGCGCATGCCCGGCAGCACCGCGCGGGTGAGGCGGGCCACGCCGACCAGCATCACCTGGACCAGGAAGTCCCACTTGGCCAGCGGGAACTCCTCCAGCGGCGAGACGTGCTGCAGGCCGGCGTTGTTGACCAGCACGTCCACCGGACGCGAGATCGCCGCCAGCGCCGCGGCCACGCTCTGGTCGGAGGTCACGTCCAGCGCCACCGCTTCGGCCGAACCGCCCTTGGCGCGGATGTCGGCGGCGGTCGCCTCGGCCGCGTCCAGGGCCAGGTCGCTGACGATGACGTGGTGGCCGGCGGCGGCCAGTTCGTGGGCGATGCCAGAGCCAATACCGCTGGCCGCGCCGGTGATGAGGATGCTGCGCATGGGGAGTCCGGGCCGTGTCGATCTGCGATGGCCAGCTTAGCAAGCCATGCCCAACCGGGCTTGGTACCAAAGTACGATGACGGCCGGCCGGCGCGGCCGGTAGCGTGCCAGCATCCCTCATGCCGGGTCCTGCGATGACACGCCTGCCGCGCCTACCGTTCCTGACCATGTTCACCGGCCTGCTCGGTGCCAGCGTGCTGGCCGCCTGCAGCAGCGCTTCCCCCCGCCACAGCGCCGCCGGGTCGGCCTTCCCCATGATCGAACCGCAACGCGTCACTGAACATCGCGGCAGCGACGATCTGCTCACCGCCGGCCTGGGGCTGGACGGCCTGCGCGCGATGGCGCCGCCGGCGTTTGCCGACGCGGCCAATCCGACCGCGGCCGAGCTGCGCCGGCGCGCGATCTGGGCCAACTGGCGCGGCATCGCCGACCTGTCGCCGTCGGGCGGCTACGGCACGGTGTACGGCAGCGTCGCTCCGGTGCCGGGGCGGGAGTATTCGGCGCTGGCGACATTGCCCGGCGCGACCCAGCCGCACCGGGTGCTGGTGCAGGTGCCCGACGCGTTCGACCCGCAGAGGCGCTGCGTGGTGGTGGCACCGGCCTCCGGTTCGCGCGGCGTGTATGGCGCCATCGCCGTGGCCGGTCCGTGGGCGCTGCCGAGGGGCTGCGCGGTGGCCTACACCGACAAGGGGGCCGGCACCGACTATGTCGACCTGGACGCGGGCATCGGCGTGCGCCTGGACGGCACGCCGGGTCGGATCGGCGAGGCCACCGACCTGGCCTTCGTGCCGCAGGTTCCCGCTGGCGCCACGGGCGTGGCGTTCAAGCACGCCCATTCGCAGGACAACCCGGAAGCCGACTGGGGCCGGCACGTGCAGCAGGCGGCGCAGTTCGCGCTGTCGTCGCTGGACCGGGCCTTTCCGCAAGCGGCGCCGTTCACCTTCGACAACACCCGCATCATCGCAGTCGGCATCTCCAACGGCGGCGGAGCGGTGCTGCGGGCGGCCGAACTGGATGGCGACTGGCTCGACGCGGTGGTGGCGGGCGAGCCGAACGTATTCGTCGACGCCCAGGGCGGCCGTCCGCTGTACGACTTCGCCACCGAGGCCGCGCTGCTGATGCCGTGCGCGCTGCTGCACCTGCCGGCCGACAGCCTGCCGCAGCCGCCGCTGCGGACCCAGATCGAGCCGCTTTGGGCGTTGCGTTGCGCCACGCTGCAGGCCAGCGGGCTGGTGCACGGCGCCGACGCCGCCGCCCAGGCGCGCTCGGCCTACGAGCGGATGCGGGCCACCGGCTGGACGGACGAGGCCTTGAAGGCCGGCGCGCTGAGCGTGGGCTTCGACCTGTGGCGCTCGGTGGCGGTGACCTATGCCTCGGCCTACGGTCGCCATGGCCTGGCTGCGCATCCGTGCGGCTTCGCGTTCTCGGCGCAGAACCCGGACTTCAGTCCGCGCGCGGCCACGGCGGCCGAGCGCGGCGTGTGGTGGTCCGATGCGGCGGGCATCCCGCCGGGCAATGGCGTGGGCATCGTCGATGCGAAGCTGGCGCCGCCGGACTTCACCCGCGCCGGGCTGCAGTGCCTGCGCGACCTGTACGACGGCAAGGGCCAGGCCGCCGACGGCGTGCGCGCGGGCATCGCCGCCACGCGTGCGTCGATGCCGCGCAGCGGACTACCGGTGCTGGTGGTGCATGGCACCGACGACGGGCTGGTGCCGCCGGCGTTCACCAGCGCGCCCTACGTGGCCGCCGCGCGCGAAGCGGGCCGCATGCAGGTGCGTTACTGGCAGGTGCGCAACGGCGAGCACTTCGATGCGTTCCTGGGACTGCCGGCCTACGGTGCGCGCTACGCGCCGATGCTCCCGTACGTATACGCGGCGCTGGACCGGGTTTCGGCGCACCTGGACGGGGAGGGCGGCTTGCCTGCCGATGCGGTGATCGAGGCGCGCGGCCGCGGTGCCGGCGCGGTGGAGGCTGCGCAGCTGCCGTTGCCGCGTTGAGGCAACGGCAGCCGCAACGTCAAAGGCGCCGGACGTGGCCGGCTCCGGTGGGAGCCGCGGCAGTGTGGGGGTGTCGCGGTCGGCTCGGGCGCACATCCCTGTGCGCACTCGCCGCCGCGGCCATCCATGGCCGCTCCCGCGACACCCCCGCACTGCCACGTCTTCGTAGCGCTTCAAGGCTGTGGCTCCGTTCATGGCCGTTGTAGGGGCACAGCTTGCTGGCGACGCCGACACCGTCGGCACAGGCGACTCCATCATGTTTCCAACGCCCGCGTCGCCAGCAAGCTGTGCTCCTACCAGTGGCATCGGGACCGATCCGGTCGCGATGAGTTGCCGCGGCGTTGAGCGGAGCAGCGACCCGGATGCCGCCCGAGGGCGTCGTGCCCCGGGGGGATGGCGCAAGTGGGCACATGGATGTGCCACGGTCCTGAGTGAAGGCAGGATGCCGTCCCGAGGGATGCGCCATCCCCCCGGGCACGGCGGCCCCGTCCGAGGCCGACGATTTTGCATCCCGCCCCATCCGAAGCCGACGGGTTGGCCCCCTGGGCAAACGCCGCCTCCACCCCGCCGCTGGGTATCCTGTCCCCGACCCCCGACCTGGCCGACCGCATGAACCGCCACTTCTCGATGCTGCGCGACTTCCAGCTGGCCGACTGGTTCACCCTGGCCAATGCCTTCTGCGGCACCGGCGCGATCTTCGCGGCGATGCGCTTCCTGCACGAGGGCCAGCCCCGCGACCTGCTGCTGGGCATGGCACTGATCCCGCTGGCCTTCATCTTCGACGCGCTGGACGGGCGCATCGCGCGCTGGCGCAAGTCGTCCTCGACCCTGGGCCGGGAGCTGGATTCCCTGGCCGACGTGATCTCCTTCGGCGTGGCCCCGGCGGCGCTGGCCTACGCCTGCGGGATGCAGGGCGGTTGGGACTGGCTGGTGCTGTCGTACTTCGTCGGCTGCGGGGTCAGCCGGCTGGCGCGGTACAACGTCACCGCCGAGCAGCTGTCCGCCGGCGAGGACAAGGTGCGGTACTTTGAGGGAACCCCGATCCCGACCAGTCTGGCGCTGGTGGTGGTGCTGGCCGTGGCCGCCGCGCTGGGCCGGATCGGCGAGGACCTGTGGTGGGGCTACTGGCAGCTGGGTCCGTGGCGGCTGCACCCGCTGGTGCTGCTGTTCGCGCTGTCCGGCTCGCTGATGATCAGCAAGACCCTGCGCATTCCCAAGCCCTGAGCCGGGACCGCGCCCTGCGACGGCGCGGGGCGCTAGAATCCTCCGCGTACGGGAGGATTCATGGCCAACGCACCCCTCGGGCAGTTTCCCGGCGACTTCGAGTCGCTGGCCCGGCAGTACTGGAACACCTGGAATGAGCTGCTCGGCCGGGGCGGGATGCCCGATGCCTGGGGCCTGGCCGGGGCCATGCCGCCGGGCCTGGGCGCCATGGGCATGGGCACCGGGACCTATGACTGGTACCAGCGCATGCAGCGGCTGGCGGCCGACTTCAGCGGCGGCGGCAGCGCTGCGGACGTGGCCGGCGCCTGGCGCGAGATGATGGGCGGCCAGGCCGCCGATCCGTTCGCCGGCATGCTGCGCTCGATGCATGGCGGGCTCGCCGGTGGCGACTGGCTGGAGCAGATGCGCCCGCTGCTGGACATGCTGCTCAAGCCGCTGCGCCAGCAGGGCGCGGAGTGGCTGCAGCGGCCGGCCTTCGGCCCGGCGCGCGAGCACCAGGAACGCTTGCAGGCGCTGGCCCTGGCCTGGCAGCAATGGGAGCAGAGCAACGAGGCCTTCAACGCGCAGCTGGCGCAGGCCGGGCAGGCGGCGTTCGCGCGTTTCGAGCAGCTGCTCGAACAGCACGACGCCCCCGGCAAGCGGCTGGAGTCGGCGCGCGCGCTGTTCGACCTGTGGATCGACGCCGCCGAGGATGCCTGGGCCGAGGTCGCGCTGTCGGCCGAGTACCGGCACGCGTACGCGGAAATGACCAACACGCTGATGCGGCTGCGCCTGAAGCTGCAGCAGGAAGTCGAACAGTTCGGCACGCTGCTGGGGCTGCCCGGCCGCAGCGAGCTCGATGCGCTGCACCGCAAGGTCGCCGAGCTGGATCGCGCGCTGCATGCCGCGCGCCGGGCCAATGCGGCGCCACGCGCGGCGCAGGCACCGGCAGGCCGTGCGCCCGCCGAGGCCGCCGCGCAGGCGGCGCCGGCACGCACGGCGAAGCCTGCTCCACGGCGCGCCGCCAAGCCGGTGGCGAAGGCGGCTGCGCCGGGGAAGAAAACGCCGGCGCGGCGCCCGCCCACGCGCGCGGAAGCGGCTCGAGTCGGAACCGGCGTCGTTGCGCCCGTGAAGGCGCAGGAGGCCAAGGCCGCCAAGGCCGCAGCGCCGGCCAAGACGGCGACAAAGCCGATCAGGTCAGCAAGGAAGGCGACGCCGACGGCGAAGGCGAATCCGGCTGCGAAGAAGCCGGGCAAGGCCACGGCCACACGCACATCCGTTACGGCCAAGCCAGCCGCGACGTCCCGGCGCAAGCCGGCAGCCGCCGCGCGCAAGCCGACATCGGCGGCCAAGGGGAAGGCACTTCCCGCGACGCCTGCCGACATGCCGCGCACGAACGAAGCGACGCCCGCGGTCGCCGCTGCGGCACGCAAGCCGGCGGGCACGGCGTCGCGCCGCGCGCCGGCCAAGGCGGCCGCCAAGCGGGTGCCGCAGGCATCGACCTCCACCGCGCGCAAGGCACGCGTGGCCAAGGCCGGAAGCGCGCGTGGGGGTAGTGCGACCGCCGGGACAGCCAAGCGCGGCAGCGTCCGCAAGGCCCAGCCGGCGACGGTGCCGGCTGCGGCCGGCAAGGTCGTGTCGATGAAGGACTGGGTCAGCCGCAACCTGGCCGCCACGCCTGCCGGCAGCGACGCGGGCGGCGGCAAGCGCAAGGGACGTAGCCGATGAGCGCCGGATCGTTCGGACCGTTGCAGTTCAATCCGCTGGACCTGGCCACTGAAGCCTGGGAGTTCCAGAAGCACCTGGCCGAAGGCACGCGGGTGCTGGGACAGGTCGAGGACGTGGAGTACGGCGCCACCGCCCGCGAGGAAGTGTGGCGCGACGGCAAGACCGTGCTGTACCGCTTCGTCGGCGACGCGCCGGCGAAGGCGAAGGGCCCGCCGCTGCTGATCGTCTACGCGCTGGTCAACCGGCCGTACATGGTCGACCTGCAGGCCGACCGCTCGCTGGTTAAGGGCCTGCTGGCGCTGGGCCTGGACGTGTACGTGATCGACTGGGGCTATCCGGACCGCTCGGACCGCTACCTGACCCTGGACGACTACATCAACCGCTACATCGACGGCGCGGTCGACCACCTGGCCGCCACGCGCGGCGGCCCGGTCAACCTGCTGGGCGTGTGCCAGGGCGGGGCGTTCTCGCTCTGCTACGCCGCGCTGCACCCGGAGAAGGTGCGCAACCTGGTGACCATGGTCACCCCGGTCGATTTCCAGACCCCCGACAACATGCTTTCCAGCTGGGTGCGCGAACTGGACGTGGACCTGTTCGTCGACGCGCTGGGCAATGTCCCGGCCGACCTGATGAACGCCAGCTACCTCATGCTCAAGCCGTTCCGGCTGAACCTGCAGAAGTACGTAGGCCTGGTCGACACGCTGGACAACCCGAAGGCGGTCGAGGACTTCCTGCGCATGGAGAAGTGGATCTTCGATTCGCCCGACCAGGCCGGCGAAGCCTTCCGCGACTTCATCAAGCAGTTCTACCAGGGCAACGCCTTCGTCAACGGCACCGCCCAGGTCGGCGGGCAGAAGGTGGACCTGGGCTTCGTCGGCATGCCGGTGCTGAACATCTACGCCGAGCAGGACCACCTGGTGCCACCGGACGCCTCGCGCGCGCTGGCCGGCCTGGTGGGCAGCGAGGATTACACCGAGCTCGGCTTCAAGGGCGGGCATATCGGCATCTACGTCTCCAGCCGCGCCCAGCGCGAGGTGCCGGCGGCGATCCATCGCTGGCTGTCCACCCGCGGCGGCACCTGATGCGCTCGCGCCCGGCGCCGCGCCCTCGCGGCGCCCGCGCGCTCGCGGCGCTGCCGTGGCTGCTCGTCGCCTGCCTGCCGGCAATGGTGCATGCGCAGCCAGCGGTGCCGACTCCCGCCGCGGTTGCCGACAGCGAGGTCCGCGCACTGATCGCCGCGATCGGCCAGTCCGGCTGCCGCTTCCAGCGCAATGGCCACTGGCATGATGCCGCACGCGCCCAAGCGCACCTGCAGCGCAAATACGACTACGCCCGACGCAGGCAGCTGGCCGGCGACGCGGAAACGTTCATCGACCAGGCCGCCACCCGCAGCAGCTTCAGCGGACGGCCCTACCGGGTGGCCTGCCCGGGCCAGCCGGAGGTCGATGCCGGCGACTGGTTCCGCGCGCGCCTGGCTTCACTGCGTGGCCGGCCAGCGCCGCGCTAGACTGGCCATGCCAGCCCGACGGAGACCGCGCATGAACGCAAGCAACGCCAGTCCCGGACTGTCCCGCTCGCTCAACGACCGCATGATCGCCGGGGTGATGGGCGGCATCGCCCACCGCTACGGCTGGAGCTCGACCTGGCTGCGGATCCTATACGTGATCGGATCGCTGCTGTCGGCCGCCTTCCCGGGCATCCTGGTCTACCTCGTGCTGTGGTTGCTGATCCCCAACGAAGCGGACTGAGCCGCGCCGAGGCCGGCGCGGGGCGGCGCAGGCGCTGGCTGTTCTGGCCGGGCATCGCCGTCGGCATCGCGTGGGCGTCGCCGTGGTCACTGGTCGGGCTGCTGGCGGGCCTGGCCGGCATGCCGCGTGGCGCCACCCTGCGCTTCAGCGCCCGCGATCGCGCGCTGGTGTTCTCACGCTGGCCCTGGGGTCCCGGCGGGGCGATGACGCTGGGCAACGTGGTGCTGGCCACCGGCCATGACCTCGAAGCCACCTGCCTGACCTACGAGCATCGCGCCGGCCGCTGCTCGCATCCGCAGGTACGGCTGGGCGACCACGAGCGCGCGCATGTCTACCAGTACATGCTGCTGGGCCCGCTGTTCGTGCCGGTGTACTTCCTGTGCGGCGGGATTTCGGTGCGCAATCCATTCGAACGCGCGGCCGACCACTACGCGATCCACGGTCGCGGCTGGTGGCCATGGACGCCGCGCTCACAGGGCTGAATCGCGCCTGATCGCGGACAACCGAAACCTGCGCGTCAGCGCGGCGAAACATGCCGTTCCTATCCTGTGTTGCACATGGTGCTAACGGCGCATCCGGCACACTGCCGCGCATCGACCGAC
The DNA here is from genome assembly GCF_040446535.1 of Pseudoxanthomonas sp. Soil82. NCBI lineage: Bacteria > Pseudomonadati > Pseudomonadota > Gammaproteobacteria > Lysobacterales > Lysobacteraceae > Pseudoxanthomonas > Pseudoxanthomonas sp. Soil82. The sequence continues at coordinate 230,055 of NZ_JBEAAK010000002.1, read as the reverse complement.
AGCAACTAACAAGAAGAAGAGGAACGGCCGAATGAGCATCGTCCTTTACGTGGGTGGCAGCAAGGATGGCACCCGTGGCTTCATGCCGCATGGCTTCACCAAGTCGATGCTGGAAACCGTCGAGTACGGACGCGAGATCTACGTCGAACGCATCGTGCGCCTGGCCCGCTACGGCACGGTGCGGATCATGGCGCTGGAAACCCTGTGCGAAGACCTGATCGCCGGCCTGGTTTCGCGCCACTACGACGCGGCGGCGGCCGCCTGACGAGCGCGGGCCCGAATGCGGGCCCGCGTGCCGGCTTTCGCTCACCGTCGACAGGCGCAGCGACGGTCATGCACTGCCCAGCCTGAATACCTCGCGGATGCGGTCCAGCCACAGGTAGTGCGGTGGCGCATCGCCGGTGAGCGGCTCCAGCCGCAGCAGGGCGTTGCAGCCCTGGTTGCCGTCGCCTTCGCGGAACACCTGCAACGACGGGCGCGCCGCGACCACGCCCTCGACGAGCTGGCCATCGTCCAGCGTCAGCCGGACCTGCTCCTCGTCGTCCAGCGCCACGATCAGCGCGTTGAGACGGGCCACCGCCTCGTCGCCGGCGAGCAGGCGTTCGGGGTGCTCGTTCACGGGCACATCCTTTCGTGCGGGGATGCGGAAACGATGCACCCGTGGACGCAAGGGCTGCGTGAGGGTGGTGATCGGCCACGAAGGACAAAGGGCCAGGCTGCGAAGCTTGGCCCTTTGTCCTTGCATGGTGCCGAAGGTGGGACTCGAACCCACACGGTTTTAAGGCCGGCGGATTTTGAGTCCGCTGCGTCTACCATTCCGCCACTTCGGCGCGGGCCGGCAGTATAGCGGCCGGGGCGGGGAGGCGGCTATCGGCCCGCGTCGGTGCGCAGCAGGCGCTCTTCCCGGCGCATCCAGCCGCCATCGCCCGCGCAGGGAGCGTCCGCGTCCTCCGGCACGAACACGTGGCAGCGCAGCAGCGGGCGCTGGTAGACGTGCAGGGAGACGGCGATGCCGGCGTCGCTGGGGTTGCGGATCGCGTGGTACTCGTGCGGCGGGATCAGGCTGCCGGCACTGCCGGGCCCGGCCTCGATGTCGCCCATGCGGATGAAGCGCCAGCGTCCGTCCCGGCGCTCGCGCGGTTCGTACTGGGTGATCGCCAGCCGGCCATGCCAGACGCCTTCCACGCACCAGGCGCCATCGTGGTCGTGGATGCGCGTGCCCTGGCCCGGCCCCCAGGTCATGGCGACCACGCTGTAGCCCAGCTCCGGGCTGACGTGCAGTTCGCGGCGCGCATAGTGGTCGGCGATGGGTTCGAGCACGCTGCGCGGCAGGCCGACTTCGCGGTCGGCGAACAGGGCGACCAGGGCCTGCCGCAGGGCGGTGGTGACGGCGTGCTCCTCGTCCAGCCGCACCGCCGCATCGAGCGCCGCGACCAGTTTTTCCTTGCCGGTGAAATGCACGGGACGGGTCTTGTCGGGACAGGCGGGCAGGGTAGCGGCGGGCCCGTTAGCGAAATGTTTCCCGTGCAACCTTACTCAGAGACGATCGAAGAAGTCGCGCACGGCCGGGCCGAAACGTTCGAAGTCCACCAGGAACGCATCGTGCCCCTGCGGCGAATCCATGCCGATGAACTCCGCCTTCGCGCCACCGCGGGCCAGGCCATCGGCCACTTCCTGCTGCTGCTGCACCGGGAACAGGATGTCGGTGTTGGCGCCGATCGCCAGCGCCTGTTCGACGCCGTTGCCGGCCAGCGCGGCCAGCGCGGCCAAGGTGTCGCCCCCGGCCTGGTCGGCCAGGTCGAACCAGTCCATCGAGCGGCTCAGGTAGAGGTAGCAGTTGGGGTCGTACCGCCGGACGAACCGGCGCGCGTGGCCTTCCAGGTAGCTCTCCACCTGGAATTCCAGGCCGAACGGATCGTCCTCGGCGCTGGCGGATTCGTCCAGGCGCACGCGGCCGAAGCGGCCGTCCCACTCCAGCGCCGAGCGGTAGGTGATAACGCCCAGTTTGCGCGCGATGCGCATGCCCGATTCGGGGTAGGTGGCGTCGTCGTACTCGCCGCCGTTCCAGTTCGGATCCAGGCGGATGGCCTCGCGCTGCAGCGAGCGCACGGCGATGGAGAACGGCAGCGCACGCGCGCTGCCGGAGATGTTGATGTGCGCGCGCGCGATGCGCCGGTGGCGCGCCAGCAGCGACAGCGCGGTCATCCCGCCCATCGAATTGCCGATCACGCAGGCCAGCCGCTCGATGCCCAGCCCGCGCACCACTTCGGCGGCCGCGTCGGCGATGTCCTCGATCGACAGCTCGGGGAACGAAAGCAGGTACGGCTGGCCGCTGACCGGGTCGATCGAGGCCGGGCCGGTGGAACCCTTGCAGCTGCCCAGCGAGTTGACGCAGACCACGAACCAGCGGTCGCTGTCGATCGCCTTGCCCGGTCCGAGCATCGCCTCCCACCAGCCGGGGGCCGGATCGGCGGCGCTCGACGCCGCGTGCGCGTCGGGCGACAGGCCGGTCAGTATGAGCACCGCATTGTCGCGCGCCGGCGACAGCGTGCCCCAGGTTTCGTAGGCGATCCGAGCGCCATGCAGCACGCCGCCTCGCTTCATCGGGAACGGCGAAGCCAGCGCGTGGAAGCGGGTGCCGGGCGGAATGAACTCGTGCGGATGGGCGGGAGACATAGGGGCCGGAGTGTACCGGCATCGGCGCGCTTGTCGCAGCGGAGCGGCGGGAAGGTGAGTCCCGCAAGCGGTGGCCGGCGGATGCGGAGCGGGGCTCGGCTCTCGTAGAGCGGGGCTTGCCCCGCTTCGGAGGCGACGAAGCCGGGATGGCGAAGCAGCGGGGCAAGCCCCGCTCTACGAGGGTGTGGCGAAGCAGCGGGGCAAGCCCCGCTCTACGGGCGGGCGGTGCCGATCACCAGGTCCACCGGCTGTGCGGCGGGCAGGGTCACCCGCACCGGTGCGGATTCCAGGTCGCCTTCGCCGCGGTTGGCGCTGCCGCTGGCCGACACCCGGGCCAGCACCTCCACTTCCTGCAGCGACGACAGCTTCTGGGTCGGCATCGGGCTGTCGGCATCGTCCAGCAGCACTTGCAGCGGCAGGTCCTGCAACGCGTGGCGTTCCACCGCCACCGGCATCGGCGGGCCGCCGGGCACGCGCGCGATCACGAACACGGTGGCGTCGCCGCGCAGTCGCACGCGTTCGGCGAACGCCGGGTCCAGCGAGACCTTCACCGCCAGCGCGTGCGGCGGCGGGGCCGCGGCCCCGCCGGTATCGGCGGCAGCGGCAGCGATGCCGGCGTCGCCGGGGGCAGGCAAGGGCGGCAGCCCGGCTTCGGCGCGGGCCTGGTCGATCTGCACGCGCAGGCTGGCGGCGGTGGCCGCGTCGACCGAACCGAGCAGGGACTCCCAGGTCCGGGCCGCTTCCGCGTTCTGGCCGGACTGGCGCTGCGAGACGCCCAGGAACCAGGTCGCGCGCGAGGTGCTCGGGTCGCGCTCCAGCGCGTGGCGCAGCCAGGCCACGGCCTGCTCGTCGAAGCGGCGCTGCGGATCGGCCAGGGCGCGCGATTCGGCCGCGTCGACCAGCAGCGCGGGCTCGTCCGGCGCCAGCTGCACGGCACGCGCATACGCGTCGCGCGCGGCGATCGGGTTGCCCAGCGCGGCCTGCGAGCGGGCCAGCAGCGCCCAGCCCTCCGGCTGGTTCGGGTTGCGCTCCAGTTCGGCCTGCAACTCCAGCACGGCGTCTTCCAGGCTCTGCGAGGGCGCGGTGGCCGCGGACTGCTGCAGCGCCGCCGGCGTACCGACCAGCCGGTAGAGGGCCAGCACGCCCACGCCCAGCACGAGCACGATCGCCGCCCAGGCCAGCGCGCGCTGGCGCCGCAGCGGCCACAGCACCCAGGCCAGCACGCCCAGGGTGACGGCGGTGGCCAGCGCGGCCAATACCGCGGTCGTGGGAATCACCATTCCTGGTCTCCGTCGCCCTGCTGCGGACCGTGCGCGTCGCGCGCCTGCGCGGGGGGGGCGGCCGAGCGCCGGCGAACGATCCACCACACCATTGCCGTGCCGCCGAGCAGCACCAGGCCCGGACCGAACCACAGCAGCCAGGTGCTGGCGGCGACCTGGGGCCGGTACAGCACGAACTGGCCGTAGCGCTCGACCAGGAATGCCTTCACTTCCGCGTCGGACTTGCCCTGGCGCATCAGCGCCAGCACCTCGCGGCGCATGTCCTGGGCGATCTGCGCGTTGGAATCGGCCAGCGACTGGTTCTGGCACATCACGCAGCGCAGCTCGGCGGTCAGTGCGTGGAAGCGGGCTTCCTCGGCGGTGCTGTCGAACACCAGTGGCGCGGTGTCGCCTGCCGGCTGCGCCCGCGCGCCGTCCATGCCCGCTGCGCAGGCCAGGACGATGAATGCGGCCAGGACGCCCCTGAGTACGGCCGGAGGCAGCGCGGGCAGGCGTCGGGTCACTGCGCGCGCTCCACCTGTTCCAGCGCCGGCAGCAACTGCGTGGCGACGACCTCGTCGGTCAGCGGCCCGGTGTGCTTCCAGCGGACGATGCCGCTGCCGTCGACCAGGAAGGTTTCCGGCGCGCCGGCCACGCCCCAATCCAGCGCATAGCGGCCTTCCTGGTCGGCGAGCACGACGAAGAACGGGTTGCCGAACTGCTCCAGCCAGCGCAACGCATCGGCCGGTTCGTCCTTCCAGTTGTAGCCGACCACGCGCACGCGGCGGGTCTCGGCGAACTTCGTCAGCACCGGGTGCTCGTCGCGGCAGGCCGCGCACCAGCTGCCCCACACGTTGAGCAGGTAGGGCGCGCCGCGCAGGTCGGCGGCGGTGATCGTCACCGAGGGATCGTGCAGGACCGGCAGCACGAACTCCGGCGCGGGCCGGTTGATCAGCGCCGAGGGCAGCACGTCGCGGTCGGCATCGCCCGAGCGCATCACCCCGTAGGCCATCAGGCCGAGCAGGCCGATGAAGAACAGGGCGCCGATGACCACGGCCACCACCGGCAGTCCCTGGGGCTTCTGGGCGTCGCCGCCGTGCGGTGCGTTCATGCGCAGGTCCTCATGTGGCGGTCTCCTGGGGGAGCCGGCGGAAGCGGCGGTCGGCCGCGGTCAGCAGGCCGCCGAGCGCCATCAGCAGCGCGCCGGCCCAGATCCAGCGGATGAAGGGCTTCAGGTGCACCCGCACCGCCCAGGCATCCTCGCCCAGCGATTCGCCCAGCGCCACGAAGACATCGCCGGTGAAGCCCGGGCGGATGCCCGCTTCGGTCAGCACCTGGCCGCCGCTGGCGTAGGCACGCTTTTCCGGGTGCAGCAGCTCCAGTTCGCGGCCGCCGCGCAGCACCAGCACGTGGCCGCGGTCGGACAGGTAGTTCGGCCCCTGGGTCTGGTCCACGCCCTGGAACACGAACGTATAGCCACCGACCTGCAGCGACTGGCCCGGCTTGAGCGCGACTTCGCGCTGCACGTTCTGCGCCTCCACCAGGAGCGCGCCGGCCAGGAACACGCCGATGCCGAGGTGGGCCAGGGTCATGCCCCACATCTCGGCGGTCATGCGGCCGCCATTGCCCAGCCGGCTCCAGACGAAACGCAGCGTGCCCAGCCCGATCCAGGCCGCGCCAGCCACGCCCAGCGCGGTCTTCCACGGGCCCTGCGGCGCGGTGAAGAACGCGGCCACGCCCAGGCCCAGGGCGACGCCCAGCCAGGGCAGCAGCATCGCCAGCACGCGCGAGGGCTGGTCGCGCTGCCAGCGGGTCAACGGCCCGAACGGCACCAGCGCCACCAGCGGCGCCATCAGCACCAGGAACAGCAGGCCGAAGTACGGCGGTCCGACCGAGATCTTGCCCAGGCCGAGCGCATCGGCGATCAGCGGGTACAGCGTGCCCAGCAGGATCATGGCGCAGGCGCAGGTCAGCAGCAGGTTGTTGAGCAGCAACAGGGTTTCGCGCGAGGCCGGCTGGAACCCGGCGCCGGCCTGCAGGCGCCCGGCGCGCAGCGCGTACAGCAGCAGCGAGCCGCCGATGACCAGCGCCAGGAAGACCAGGATGAACAGGCCGCGCGACGGGTCGGCGGCGAACGAGTGCACGCTGGTCAGCACGCCCGAGCGCACCAGGAAGGTGCCCATCAGCGACAGCGAGAACGCGGCGATCGCCAGCAGCAGGGTCCAGCCGGCGAAACTGCCGCGCTTCTCGGTCACCGCCTGCGAATGGATCAGCGCCGCGCCGACCAGCCATGGCATGAAGGCCGCGTTCTCGACCGGATCCCAGAACCACCAGCCGCCCCAGCCCAGCTCGTAGTACGCCCACCAGCTCCCCAGGCCGATGCCCACGGTGAGGAAGGCCCACGCCACGTTCGTCCACGGCCGCGTCCAGCGCAGCCAGCGCGCATCCACGCGTCCGTCCAGCAGCGCGGCGATGGCGAAGGCGAACGGCACCGAGAAGCCGGCCCAGCCGATGTACTGCATCGGCGGGTGGATGATCATTCCCGGGTCCTGCAGCAGCGGATTGAGGTCCTGTCCCTCCAGCGGCGCCGGCAGCAGGCGCACGAACGGGTTGGAGGTGAAGATCAGGAACGCCAGGAAGCCGAAGCCGACGATGCCCAGCGTGCCCAGTACGCGCGCCACCACCGGCTGCGGCAAGCGTTGCGAGAACAGCGCCACCGCGCCGTTCCAGCACGCCAGGATCAGCGTCCACAGCAGCAGCGATCCCTCGTGCGAGCCCCATACCGCGGTGTAGCGGTAGACCATCGGCAGCAGGGTGTTGGAGTTCACCGCCACGTAGCGGACCGAGAAATCCTGGACCACGAAGGCCCAGGTCAGGATCGCGTAGGCGCCGCCGATGAGCAGCAACTGCGCATAGGCGGACGGGCGGGCGACGGCCATCCAGGCCGGGTTGCCGCGATGGGCGCCAGCCAGCGGCAGCCCCGCCTGCAGCAGTGCCACCAGCAACGCCAGCGCCAGCAGTACCTGGCCAAGCTCAGGCAGCATCCTCGCCTCCCCCGACATCACGGCCATCGGCGCGGCCCGTCACCGCATGGCGGACGGCGCGCGCACCGCCACGGCCGCTTCCGGCCCGCATCGTGCCGGTCAAGGCGCGGACTCCGCCGCCGGCGCCTGCACGTCGTGCTTCTGGTGGGCCTTGCCCATCTTGTCGGCCACTTCCTTGGGCATGTAGGTCTCGTCGTGCTTGGCCAGCACGTTCTCGGCGACGAACACGCCATCCCGCATGCGCCCGGTGGCCACCACCGCCTGTCCTTCGCGGAACAGGTCGGGGAGGATGCCGGTGTAGACCACCGGCATTTGCGCGTCGCCATCGGTGACCTTGAAGTGCGCATTCATCGAGCCGGGCGCGCGCTGGAACGAATCCTTCTCCACCATGCCACCCAGGCGGAAGCGGGCCTGGCCTGAAGCGACTTCGGCGCCGGCTTCGCCGCGCAGCACCTCGGCCGGCGTGTACAGGTAGGCCACGTTGCGTTGCAGGGCCATGGCCACCAGCGCGGTGGCAACGCCGGAGGCGAGCACGAGCAGGGCGACGAAGGCCAGGCGGCGGCGTCGGGTCGGGTTCATCGTTTCAGCTCCGCGGCCGGGTCGGCACGCGTGGCCGGCGTGCGTTCGCGGCGCGCACGCAGGCGCACCGCGCGCAGTTCGCGCCGCAGCTGCAGCCGCGGCGCCAGGAAATCCCACAGGAACACCAGCACGAACACCGCGTACGCGCCGACCAGGTAGGGCAGGTAGCTCACGCGCTCTCCTCGGCCAGCTTGCGCACCCAGTCCTTGCCCGACTCGCGGTGCAGGTTGTCGGCGCGGGCGCGCGACAGCAGCGAACCGGCGAACCAGAACTTGGTGCCGGCCACCATCCACCACAGCGGCGCGACCATGCTCGGGTCCATGCTCGACTCGCCGAACACGCGGATCGTCTGGCCCTGGTGCAGCGAATCCCACCACTCCACCGAATAGCGGATCACCGGCAGCAGGGCGACGCCGACGATCGCCAGCAGGCCGGCCATGCGCGCCGAGGCGCGGCGGTCGTCGCCGGCGTGGTACAGGCCGATCACGCCCAGGTACAGGAACAGCAGGATCAGCTCGGTGGTCAGGCGCGGGTCCCAGTCCCACCAGGTCCCCCACATCGGCTTGCCCCAGATCGAACCGGTGGCCAGGGTGATCACGGTGAAGGCCGCGCCGACCGGGGCGCAGGCCATGGCCAGGATCTCGCACAGCTTGATCCGCCAGACCAGGGCGATGGCCGCGTACAGCGCCATCAGCGCGAACACGAACATGCTCATCCAGGCGGCCGGCACGTGGATGTAGAGGATCCGGGCGCTGTCGCCCTGCTGGTAGTCGGCCGGGACCACGAACAGCGCCTGCCACAGGCCCACGGCCATCACCAGCACCGCCGCCAGCCAGCACCACGGCGCCCAGCGCGCGGCGAAGCGGTCGAAGTACGGCGGCGAGCCGAGGAGGTGGAACCAGCGGATCACCGGGTTCATGGGAGGTATTGCATCGCTCGCGGTTGGCGCCGGCAGGCCATGGGGGCCGGCCGGACAGGCTGGACGTGCTGGTATCCAGGGCATTTTTCCAGACTCCGCCCCCCGGGCCAAGCGAAACGCCTGGTCAAAGTGTCCGACCCGTTCAGGGCGGGCTGGCGCGGGCCAGGCGCACGGGAGCGTCCGGCTGCCGTCCGTCCGGTGGCAGCCATGTTGCGCCGGCGTGCCGGCAGTCGCATTGATCGCACGCAATCTCCGGCTATCCGCCTTGCGGGCGACACGGCGGAAGGCATGCCTGTCCCGTAGAGCCGGGCTTGCCCGGCTGAGCCGCCCGGGAGACCGCAAAACGCAAGGAGCAGCGGGGCAAGCCCCGATCTGCGGGACCAGGTGCTCAGCCCTGCGCGATCCGGATCGCCGCCGCGGCCGCCAGCGGCGCCAGCGCCGCCGAGGCGACCAGCATTGCCGCCATCAGCAGCAGCGAGCCACTGGCATCCAGTCCCTGCGCGGCCGCCGCCACGCTGCCGGCCCCGAACACCAGCACCGGCACGTACAGCGGCAGGGCCAGCAGCGCCACCAGGATGCCCGAGCGCTTCAGGCCCACGGTCAGCGCCGCGACCACCGCGCCAAGCAGGCTCAGCACCGGCGTGCCCAGCAGCAGGGTCAGCATCAGCAGGGGCAGCTGCGCGTGCGGCAGGTACAGGAATTCGCCCAGCACCGGCACCACCAGCAGCAGCGGCACCGCAGTGGTCAGCCAGTGGCCAAAGGTACGCACCGCCACCAGCCAGGCCAGCGGCACCGGCGCCAGGACCCACTGCTCCAGCGAGCCGTCCTCGGCATCGCCGCGGAACAGGCTGTCCAGCGAGAGCAGGCCGGCCAGCAGCACCGCCACCCAGATCGCGTAGGGGGCGACGAAATCGCGCAGCACCTGGCGGCCGCCGCCCAGCGCCAGGGCGAACATCACCACCACCAGGACCGCGAACAGCGCCGGCTGCAGCGCGTCGCCGCGGCGGCGCCAGACCAGGCGCAGGTCGCGCAGGAGCAGGGCGCGGCCGGCCTGGAGCAGGGAGGGGGCGGAATCCGCCGGGGCCGTGCTCACGCAGCCACCCCGAGTTCGAGCATGCGCGTGCGCACCGGCGGGGCGGCGTAGGCGCCGTGGGTGGTCACCAGTGCGGCGCCGCCCTCGCGCAGGTGCGCGGAGATCATCCGGTTGACCAGGTTGATGCCGTCCAGGTCCAGGTTCGCGTAGGGCTCGTCGAGCAGCCACAGCGGCGCCGGCGCCAGCCACATCCGGGCCAGGCTGACGCGCTTCTTCTGCCCGGCCGACAGCTGGCGCGCCGGGGCGTCCTCGTAGCCGGCCATGCCGACGATGGCCAGGGCGTCAGCAGGATGCTGGTTCGGCCGGCGGCCATGCAGGCCGCACAGGAAGTCCAGGTTCTCCAGCACCGACAGCTCGCCCTTCAGCGCCGGCAGGTGGCCCAGGTAGGCGATCGCGTGCGCGCGCAGCGACGGTGCGGCGGGGCGGCCCTCGATCTCGATCCGGCCGGCGTCGGCGCGCAGCAGCCCGGCCAGCACCCGCAGCAGGGTGGTCTTGCCGCTGCCGTTGCTTCCCTGGACCAGCAGCGCCTCGCCGGCATCGACGGCGAAATCGAGCGGACCGAACACCGGCTCCTCGTTGCGGGCGAACGCCAGGCCATGGGCGGCCAGCAGCGGGGAAGGGGAGGCGTCGGTCATCGCCGCGGATTGTAGCGGGGTGCCCGCGGTCCCGGGCCGCGCGGCATCGCGGGCAACACCTGCGGCCACCGACCCGTGCCGGCCTGCTCGCCGATGGAATCCTCCGCGACGGCCGGTGGGCAGGCCTGCGCCGCTGGCGCGTCGATCCGCCCGGACGCGCGCCTCCGGTCAGCCCTGTTCCAGCCCGCGGTGGCGCGCCACCAGTTCCACCACGGCGAGCACCAGGCCGTGGCCAGCCATTGCCACCGTCCACCAGATCGTCGGCCAGCGCATGATCGTGGTGTCGTCCATGCCCACGCCGATGGCGCCGAAGACCATCATTCCGAACAGGTAGCCGGCGAAGTGGATGAGCACGGAGAGCCGGAGCCTGGCGAGGTCCTTCGACCTGTTCCCGCGCGCGGTCGCCGCCGCTTCCGCCTCCGCATCGACGGTCAAAGCCGCGACATCGACGCCAAAGGCCGCGGCCAGGGCCATGATCGATTCGCGTGCCGCCTTCTCGCCGCGCTCGATCCGCTGGACCGTCCTCAGGCTGATCCCGGCCGCGTCGGCCAGGTGCTCCTGCGACCAGCCGCGCGCGTCGCGCCAGCGCCTGACCTGTGCCCCGTCCGCGTGGATCTGCATCGTCCGTCCCGTTCGTTGGCGCCGACAATCCCGGCCCGCCCAGAGTGCCGCAAGGCCCCGGGATTGCAACGTCAGCACCACGTCGCCAGGCCGCCATCGGGCCGCCAGCCGCCCGCCCTGGCCGCGTCTCCCGGCGCGGCCGCCTCCGCGTGGCGAGCCGGGCTCCCGGCGGGCAACCGATGCCAGTGCGGGACCTGTTGCTCCAGTCACGCTCTTGTACGGAGCACCGGTCGCGGGGCTTTCCGCGCCGGCGCCGGTGCGCCCGGGCGTCGACGGCGAGGCCTTCTGTTCCGTCCGCGGTGCTCTGGTGCATCGGCCGCGAGGCTTTTCATGCGGGCGCCGCTGCTGCGGGGCATCGACGGCGGGGCCTTTCGCTCCGGCCACGACGCCCTGGAGCATCGAGCGCGGGCCTTTTCGCCCCGGCGCCGGTGCTGACGGGCATCGACGGCGAGGCCTTCTGCTCCGGCCTCGGTGCTCGGGAGCATCGATCGCGAGGCTCCTGGGCACCGGCGCCGAGGCTTCCGGGCACCGGCGGCGGTGCCTTCCACGTCGACGGGCCGGCCTCCGCGACCGCAGGCGGAGTCGCCATGTTCCACGGCGGTGGCGTGGAACGCGGCCGATCCGGACCGGAGGAGGGCCCGGCGCCAGTCGCTAGGCGGGCCGGACCGGCACCCAGTCGACCCACCGATGCCGGTCGTGTCCGGCCGGTGGCGGGCGGTACATCCGCAGGCGCACCGGCTCGCCCTGTCGCCAGTGCAGGATCCCGGCCTGGCCGTAGCGGCGGGCGAGGGCGTCGGTCGCCGCGGTGTCCAGGCCGCCCAGCAGCCAGCCCGGTTCCGACCAGTCCTGCCTCGGGCAGGGCCCCGGCGCGTCCCGCCGCGGTCCGGCGCGCCCGAAGTCCGGCACGAAGCCGTCTTCGGCCTGGCTTGCCAGCGCACGCAGCACCGGCACGCCGAGCCCGTCCAGCTCCGCACGCAAGGCGGCGTCGGCCGCCTCGTTGGCTTCGCGGCTCCGCGTCACGGACTGCGGATTCCATGCCGTGACCAGGCTGCAGGGAGTCGCCGGCAGGAACTCCGCCAACGCTGCCGGTGCCGGTTGGCCGATCTCCAGCACCGACCAGGCTCGGCCATCCAGGCACACCTGGTAACGGGCGCCGAGGTAGGCGGCCAGCAGCCTGTCCGTTGCCGGGGCCCTGCGCGGGATGCTGTTTTGCGCCATGGCCCATGATCGCCGGCCATCGCCTTTGCGTACACTCGGCCGCTCGATCCCCACGCTCCCCCACCGGACCCGCGATGCCGCTGCAGATCCCGCCGACCAAGCTGCCCAAGGTGGGCACCACCATCTTCACCGTGATGTCGCAGCTGGCCGCCGAGCACGGCGCGGTGAACCTAGGGCAGGGCTTTCCCGACTTCGCGGTGCCGCAGCGCCTGGTCGACGAGCTGGACGCGGCCATGCGTGCCGGCCACAACCAGTACGCGCCGATGACCGGGGTGCCGGTGCTGCGCCAGGCCATCGCCGGCAAGGCGCTGCGCTGCTACGGCGCGCAGGTCGATCCCGACTCCGAGGTCACCGTGACCAGCGGCGCCACCGAGGCGATCTTCAACGCGATCCACGCGGTGGTACGCCCGGGCGAGGAGGTGGTCGTGCTCGATCCGGCCTACGACTGCTACGAGCCGGCGATCGACCTGGCCGGTGCGCGCGCGGTGCACGTGCCGCTGGATCCGCTGACCTTCGCGGTGGACTGGGACCGGGTGCGCGCGGCGATCACGCCTAAGACCCGGCTGCTGATGGTCAACAGCCCGCACAACCCGTCCGGGGCGATGCTCTCGGCCGACGACATGCGCGCGCTGGCCGACCTGCTGCGCGGCACCGGTATCCTGCTCATCTCCGATGAGGTGTACGAGCACATCGTGTTCGACGGGCGCCGCCACGAGTCGGTGCTGCGCTGGCCGGAGCTGCGCGAGCGCGCGTTCGTGGTGTCAAGCTTCGGCAAGACCTACCACTGCACCGGCTGGAAGATCGGCTACGCGATCGCGCCGGCCGCGCTGACCGCCGAGTTCCGCAAGGTCCACCAGTACAACGTGTTCTGCACCTTCGCCCCGGCCCAGCACGCGTTCGCCGCGATGATCCGCGACGAGCCCGAACACGACGAGCAGCTGGGCGCGTTCTACCAGGCCAAGCGTGACCGCTTCCGCGAGCAGTTGCTGGGCACCCGGCTGAAACCGCTGCCGGTACCGGGCGGCTATTTCCAGCTGGTCGACTATTCGGCGGTCAGCGACCTGCCCGACCACGAGTTCGCGAAGTGGCTCACGGTGGAGAAGGGCGTGGCCGCGATTCCGCTGTCGCCGTTCTACGAAAGCCCGCCGCCGGGCCAGCGGCTGGCGCGGCTGTGCTTCGCCAAGAACGAAGCGACCCTGGACGCGGCGATCGAGCGGCTACGCCACCTGTAGAGCGGGGCTCGCCCCGCTGCTCCGTCCACCGGAGCCGGGTTCACGATGGGCAGCGGGGCAAGCCCCGCTCTACGGAGGTATCAATGAACGACCTGCGCATCTCACTCGTCCAGGGCGACACCCGCTGGCACGATCCGGCGGCCAACCGCGACTACTACGGCGCGCTGGTCGCGCCGTTGGCCGGCGCGACCGACCTGGTGGTGCTGCCCGAGACCTTCACCAGCGGCTTTTCCAATGACGCCATCGACAAGGCCGAGGGCATGGACGGACCGACCGTGGCCTGGATCCGCGGGCAGGCCCGCCTGCTCGATGCCGTGGTCACCGGCAGCGTCCAGTTGCGCACGGCCGAAGGCGTCTTCAACCGCCTGCTGTGGGCCGCGCCCGACGGCGCCCTGGCGCACTACGACAAGCGCCACCTGTTCCGTTACGCCGGCGAGCACAAGCGCTATGCCGCCGGCCGCGAGCGGCTGTGCGTGGAGTTGAAGGGCTGGCGGATCAATCCGCAGGTCTGCTACGACCTGCGCTTTCCGGTGTTCTGCCGCAACCGCTACGACGTGGAGCGGCCGGGCGCGATGGATTTCGACCTGCAGCTCTTCGTCGCCAACTGGCCTTCGGCGCGGGCGCACGCATGGAAGACCCTGCTGCGCGCGCGGGCGATCGAGAACCTGTGCTACGTGGCGGCGGTGAACCGGGTCGGCACCGACGGCAACGGCCTGGCCTATGACGGCGACAGCGCGGTGATCGACTACCTCGGCCTGGCGCAGGTCGAGGCGCACGGGCGCGAGCAGGTGCTGACCACCACGTTGTCGGCCTCGGCGCTGGCCGCGCACCGCGAGCGGTTCCCGGCGATGCTGGACGCCGATGCGTTCGAGCTGCGCCCGTAGAGCGGGGCTTGGCCCGCTGCGGGTTGCCCACGTCGGTTCGCGAGCGGGGTAGCGGGGCAAGCCCCGCTCTACGCGATGCGATATTCGAGCGGGTAGCGGGGCAAGCCCCGCTCTACGTGGTGCAATATTGATAGCCGGTCGCCGATGGCGGCCCGGTCGATCCGAGGAGGCCTCGCCATGACCACGCCCGATCCGCTGCAGCTGGCCTGCCCGCAATGCAACGCGATCAACCGCGTGCCGGCGGCGAAGGTCGGCGACGCCCCGGCCTGCGGACGCTGCCGTTCGCGGCTGTTTCCGGGCGCGCCGTTCGTGTTGGGGGCCGCCGGATTCGATGCCCACGCGCAGCGCTCGGACCTGCCCCTGCTGGTGGATTTCTGGGCGCCCTGGTGCGGGCCGTGCCGGACGATGGCGCCGGCCTATGCCCAGGCCGCCGCGCTGCTGGAACCGCGCGTGCGCCTGGCCAAGGTGGACACCGAAGCCGAGCCGGCGCTCGGCGCGCGTTTCGCGATCCGCAGCATTCCCACCCTGGCCCTGTTCCTGCGCGGCCGCGAGCTGGCGCGACAGGCCGGGGCGTTGCCGCTGCAGGCGATCGTGCAGTGGACCCGCCAGCACCTGCCCAGTTGATGCCCCGGAGCACCGCCATGGACCAGATCCAGCAGTTCAGCCTTACCCTCCGCCAGGAAGCCGATGAACGTTCCGGCTACCTGTTCCGCGTGGCCTTCGACGACACCGCCATCCCCGACCTGCTGACCGACGAGCTGCCGCCGCTGGGCGCGGGCGCCGGTCCCAATCCCGCGCGCCTGCTCGCCGCTGCGGTGGCCAACTGCCTCAGCGCCAGCCTCCTGTTCGCGATGCGCAAGTTCCACAACGCGCCCGGGCCGCTGACGACCCGGGCCACCGCGACCCTGGCCCGCAATGCGGGAGGCCGCTGGCGGGTGGCGCACATCCAGGCCGACCTGCAGCTGGCCGAGGCCGCCGCCGGGCATGAGCGCCTGGACCGGCTGCTGGCCCAGTTCGAGGACTTCTGCCTGGTCACCGAAAGCGTGCGCCAGGGCGTGCCGGTGACGGTCAGCGTCAGCGACGCGGGCGGCCTGCTGCTGCACGGTACGCGCGCGGAGCCGGCGACGGCGACGGGCGCCTGAACGCCGGAGCGGATCCTCACGATGCAGCCGCACCGGGCTGCTATATGCTCGGCCCACCTTCCGCCGTTACCCAACGCGAGGCCGCCATGTCCACTCTTTCCCGCCAGACGATCCTGTGCGCCGCACTGCCGTTCCTGATCGCGCTCGCGCCGGCCGCACAGGCCGCCGGCAATGTCGACTGCAAGCTGCGCTTCAACCTCGAGGGCTGGTCGGCCTTCTACAAGACCGCCAAGGGCACCGGCACGATCACCTGCGACGACGGCAGCAGCCTGCCGGTGAGCATCAGCGCCAAGGGCGGCGGCATCACCTTCGGCAAGTCCAAGATCGAGAACGGTGTCGGTGAGTTCTCCGGCGTTTCCAGCATCCGCGAAACGCTCGGCACCTATGCCGCGGCCGAAGCGCATGCCGGCGCGGTCAAGTCGAGCAAGGCCCAGGTGATGACCAAGGGCGAGGTGTCACTGGCCCTGGCCGGCACCGGGCAGGGCTGGGACCTGGGCGTGGCCTTCGGCAATTTCGTGATCGAGCCACGCTGAGCCCTGCCGGCCGGGCTCGGCCCGGCTGGCGGTCCTGCCCCGCCGGAAACAGCAAAGCCCCGCGTGACGCGGGGCTTTGCGTTTGAACGGGGCGGGGTGCGCCCGACCCCCGTCGGTGCGGCTGCTGCGATTGTTGTTAGCGCCGAAGCAGGGAAGGCTCTGCGTGCAGCGGGGTGCAGCGGGGTGCAGCAGGGTGCAGCGGGGTGCAGCGGGGTGCAGCGGGGCAAGCCCCGCTCTACGGGGGGGCTTGCCTCAGCCCTGGCCGCGCGGACCGCGGTTGCCGCCGCGCGGCGCGCCGCCCGGGCGACCGCCGGGACGCGCACCGCCGCCGGGACGGGCATTGCCGCCGCCACCGGGACGGCCGCCCGGGCGGGCCTGGGCATTGCCGCCCGGACGCGGGCCGCGCGGGCCGCGGGGCGGACCGGGGTGCGCGCCGGGAGTGGCGTGGTCGGACGGGAAGTGCGGAGCGTTGCCGGGATGCCCGTAGGGACGCGGTTTGCGCGCCCCGGCACCGGCGCCCTGGGACTGGCCCTGGCCGCCGCCGCCGGGCCGGCCCCCCGGCTTGCCGCCGGGTTTGCCGTAGCGCGGCTTGCCGCCCGGACCGGCGTTGCGATGGCCGCTCGGGCCGGTGTCCACGCCCTCGGGCACGTACCAGGTGCGGAACGCGGCGGGATTGCCCTCGGGCAGCGCCCGGGCGCCCTTGTCCTTGCGTTGCTTGAACGGCTTCTGCGACTGCTTGGCCGCCATCTCGCCGCTGACGGTCAGCCCGCCGTGTGGCTTCTTGTTGCCGCGGCCGCCACGCCGGTCCTCGCGCACATGGTCGAATCGACGCAGTTCGCGGCCTTCGTCGGCGGTGTTGTGGCCGTTGACGTAAGCCTGGCCGGGGCCGCGCTCGCGACCCACGTGCACGGTCGCCTTGGCCGCGCGGCGCTGGCCGATCACCGGCTGCAGGGTCAGGGTGGAGTCGCTGTTGTCCTCCAGCGCCAGTTCCTTGCGCAGCGCCTCGACCTGGGCCTCCGGCAGCTCCTGCGACTGGCCGCGCAGCAGTTCGCGCGGCAGCGACACGCTGCCATAGCGCACGCGCTTGAGGCGGCTGACCTGGCAGCCCTGCGATTCCCACAGGCGCCGCACCTCGCGGTTGCGGCCTTCCTTGACGACCACGCTGAACCAGTCGTGGCGGCCCTCGCCGGACGCGCTGGTGCCGCCGATGCGCTCGATCCTGTCGAACTTGGCCGGGCCATCCTCCAGCGCGACGCCGCGGGCGAGGCGGTCGACGATGTTGTCCGGCACGCTGTCCTGGCCTTCGGGCGCGCGCACGCGCACCACGTACTCGCGCTCGACCTCGTGCGAGGGATGCATCATCGCGTTGGCGATCTCGCCGTCGGTGGTCAGCAGCAGCAGGCCGGTGGTGTTGATGTCCAGGCGGCCGATCGCGATCCAGCGCGCACCCTTCAGGCGCGGCAGCGCCTCGAAGATGGTCGGGCGGCCTTCGGGGTCTTCGCGGGTCGTGACCTCGCCTTCGGGCTTGTTGTAGACGAGCACGCGCGCCGGTTCGGTCAGGGCCGAGGCGACGAAGGCCTTGCCGTCCAGTTCGACGCGGTCGCCGCTGCGGATGCTCTGCCCGACCTGGGCGACCTCGCCGTTGACCTTGACCAGGCCATCGGCGATGCGCTGCTCCAGGGCGCGGCGCGAGCCGAGCCCGGCCTGGGCCAGGACCTTGTGCAGGCGTTCTTCGGCCTTGGCCGCCGGCGCTGCGGTGTCGTCTGCGCGCTTGAGCGAGAGCTTGCCCAGGGGCTTGCGGGGGGTTGGATCAGTCATTGGATCTTGCTCCGGCCGGCGTCTTCTTCGTCGGCCTGTGTTTCGGGATCGCTGGAGGCGTCATCGGCTCCCGGCGCGGTTGAAGTGGGGTGTTCGTCGTGGTCGCCGGCGGCCTCGGCCCGGCCGCCGGCGTCGATGTCGGCGTGGCCGGCGGGATCGACCTGGCCGGTGGTGTCGCCGTCGGCATCGGCATCGTTGGCGGCCAGGCCGTCATCGCCCGCCGGTTCCCGGTCCGCATCGTCGTCCTGGTCCTGGGCGTGGTCCTGGTCGGCGCCGGCAATGCCGGCCTGCGCCGGCGCCTGGTCGGGATCCAGCGGCAGCTGGGGTTCCAGTTCGCCGATGTCCTTCAGCTCGGACAACGGCGGCAGCTCGTCCAGGCGCTTGAGCCCGAAGTAGTCGAGGAAGCCGCGGGTGGTGCCGTACAGCGCAGGGCGCCCGGGCACGTCGCGATGGCCGACCACGCGGATCCACTCGCGCTCTTCCAGCGCCTGGATGATGTTGCTGCTCACCGCCACGCCGCGCACCTGCTCGATCTCGCCGCGGGTGATCGGTTGCCGGTAGGCGATCAGCGCCAGCGTTTCCAGGGTGGCGCGGGTGTACTTGGTCTTGCGCTCGGTCCACAGCCGGGCGACCCAGCCGTGCACGTCCGCCTTGACCTGGTAGCGGAAGCCGGAGGCGACTTCCACCAGCTCCACGCCGCGGTCGGCGCAGGCCTCGCGCAGGTGCTCGAGCGCCGCCTCGACGCTGCCCGGCGGCGCCGGGGCGTCCTCGGGGAACAGCGCGTGCAGCTGGGCCAGCGCCAGCGGCTGGTTGGCCGCCAGCAGGGCGGCCTCGACGATACGGTTGATCAGCGCCTGGTCCATGGATCCCGCAGGTTCTGGTGGAAGGGGCGGCCGGGCATCAGCCCGCGGCCGGTTCGTTGGCGGCATCGCCGTCGTCGAACTCGCTGTGGAACTGCAGCGGTTCGTTGGTGTTGCCGATCGCCAGCGACTTGACGTAGATCGGCGCCAGCGGGGCGTCCTGGACGATGTCCAGCAGCTGCTCCTTGGCCAGTTCCAGCAGCGCCAGGAAGGTGACCAGCACGCCGAGCTTGCCTTCCTCGGGGGAGAACAGCGCCTCGAAGCGGTGGAAGCGGCCGTCGTCCAGGCGCTGCAGCACGTCGCCCATGCGCTGGCGCACGCTCAGCGCCTCGCGCTTGATGTGGTGGCCGCTGAACAGCTCGGCGCGCTTGAGCACGTCGTGCAGGGCCAGCAGCATCTCGCGCAGGTCCACCGGGGGCGGCAGGCGGACCACCGCCCGGTCCGGCACGAACGCCTGCACCGGGGTGGTGTCGCGGTCCTGGCGGGGCAGGGCGTCGATGTCCTCGGCCGCCTGCTTGAAGCGCTCGTACTCCTGCAACCGGCGGACCAGTTCGGCGCGCGGGTCGGCTTCCTCGCCGTCCTCGCTCACCGGCCGCGGCAGCAGCATCCGCGACTTGATCTCGGCCAGGATCGCGGCCATGAGCAGGTACTCGGCCGCCAGCTCGAAGCGCAGCTCGCGCATGACGTTGATGTAGTCCACGTACTGCCGGGTGATCTCGGCGACGGGGATGTCCAGGATGTCGAGGTTCTGCCGGCGGATCAGGTACAGCAGCAGGTCCAGCGGGCCTTCGAAGGCATCGAGGATGACCTCCAGCGCGTCCGGCGGGATGTACAGGTCCTGCGGGATCTGCAGCAGCGGCTGGCCATGGACCATCGCCAGCGGCATTTCCTGCTGCTGCGGGTTCGAGGTCGCCTGCACTGTCAAGGTCGCGTCTTGCGCGGGTTCGGAACTCATCTGCTCGAAAGCCATGCCCGGGACGGGGCGCACCGGGACGTGCCCGCGGGCGGGAACGTGGTGCCACCTGCTGGAGGCGGACGTCGCCGGGTCAACGGGACGGGCGCCGCTACATGCACATCAAATACGGGCGCGGCACCGCGGGGGAGGCGGCGGCCGACAGCCGGGAGGTCGTCTGCGTGTGGCGGGGTGGGGCAGCGATCGGTCGCCGTGGGTGGCTGGCACCCTCTTGGCGGGGTGTCCGGCGGGGTTCCCTTGCCGGCGGGCCGCTGCTTCCGGCCAACGTGTGAAGCAAGGGTAAGCGCTGGCGCACGCGGCTGTCCAGCGGCCCGGGGACATGCGGGATGCGCGGACGGTCGCCGTACAGGCAAGCCGACCGGCCACCCGCCGAACTGGACCGGACATCGACGACCCGTCCGTGAGGGGCGAACGCATGGCCCGTCCACGTCCCGCGCGGCCAGGCTGGCGGCCGTACGTGGATAGCATCGGGATTTGTGCAGCGCAACATGAAGCATGTCAGGTATCGTATTGATCCAAGGGATATTCCCGCGCGCGTTGCGGGCTTTCAAGTCGGGTTGAAAACGATTACAGTGCCGCAGCCGGTCGCCTCCCTGCGATCGGGAGGGAGCGGGATGGGGCGTCAGGCGGTCACGATCCGCGATGTCGCGCGCGAGGCCAATGTCTCCGTGGCGACCGTGTCGCGTGCCCTCAACGGGCACAGCAACGTCGCCGAGCCGGTGCGCCGGCAGGTGCTGGAGGTGGCCAACCGGCTGCGCTACAGCCCCCACGCCGCCGCGCGCAGCCTCAGCAGCCGCAGTACCCAGACCGTCGGCGTGGTCCTGCCGGACGTGCATGGCGAGTTCTTCTCCGAGCTGATCCGCGGCATCGACTCGCTGGCGCGCACCTCCGGCCGCCACCTGCTGCTGTCGAGTTACCACGGCGATCCCGAAGAGCAGGCCGCCGCGCTTCGCGCGATGCGCGGCCGCGTGGACGGACTGCTGGTGATGTCGCCCTACGCCGGGCAACCGGGCTTCCTCGCCGAGAACCTGCCGCAACTGCCGGTGGTGCTGATCAACACGCAACAGGACGCGCCCGCCTGGCCGGTGTTCGAGGTCGACAACCATGCCGGCGCGCTGGCGATGACCCGCCACCTGCTCTCGCTCGGCCACCGCCACCTCGCCTTCGTCGGCGGGCCGGAACACAACCATGATGCGCGCGAGCGCCTGCGCGGCTTCCGCGATGCGATCGCGGCGCAGGAAGGGGTACGCGGCAGCGAATTCGACGGCGAGTTCGACGAGGCCTCGGGCCATCGCGCCGGCGGGCAGATCCTGGCGCTGGCGCAGCGGCCGGACGCCGTGTTCGCGGCCAACGACATGATGGCGCTGGGCTGCCTGTACGCGTTCGCGCAGGCAGGGCTCGCGGTACCGGACGACATCGCGCTGGCGGGGTTCGACGACATCCCGCTCGCGCGTTTCGTTCACCCTTCGTTGACCACGATGCGGGTGAGTATCGCCGAACTCGGCGCCAGTGCGCTCAAGCGCCTGCTGGTGCAGATCGACGCCGACGAAGCGGCGGCAGCCGAGCGCCACGTGCTGACGCCCGAGCTGGTCGTGCGCCAGTCGAGCGGCGGGAGGGCGGCAACCGCGCCCGCCAGGAAGAAACGTTCGGACGGATAACCAGAAAAACGCTCGAAGCCGAGCACCCACGCTGCATCGTCCTGGGAGGGAAGATCGATGAAAGGCAACTACAAGGGCGCACCCGCGCGCAGCCTGCTGGCCATGGCGCTGGCAGGCGGCCTGGCGCTGGGCGCGGCGCCGGCGATGGCGCAGAGCACCGGCGCCACCATCCGCGGCCAGGTGATGGCCGATTCCGCACCGGCGGCCAACGCCCAGGTGATCGTCGTCAACCCGGCCACGGGACTGCGCAGGACCGTGCAGGCGTCGGAGGACGGCCGCTACGCGGTCGCCGGCCTGCCACCGGGCACCTACCGCATCGAAGTGCAGTCGGGCGGGCAGACCACCACCCGCGAGCTGACGGTGCAGGTCGGCCAGACTGCCACCCTGGACCTGGGCGTGGGCGGGGTGGCCGAAACCGCAACGACGGGCGAGGCGACCACGCTGGACGCGGTGCAGGTGGTCGGCGCGGCGGTGGAGACGCGCACCTCGGAGGTGGCCACCTACATCAGCAACAAGCAGATCGAGGCGTTGCCGCAGAACAGCCGCAACTTCCTGGCGTTCGCCGATACGGTGCCCGGCGTGCAATTCATCACCGACGCCAGCGGCAACACCCGGCTGCGCTCGGGCGCGCAGAGCGCCAACGCGGTCAACGTGTTCATCGATGGCGTGGGCCAGAAGAACTACGTCACCACCGGCGGCATCAGCGGCCAGGACACCAGCCGCGGCAATCCGTTCCCGCAGTCGGCGATCGGCGAGTACAAGGTCATCACCCAGAACTACAAGGCCGAGTACGACCAGCTCAGCAGCGCGGCGGTCGTGGCCGCGACCCGTTCGGGCAGCAACGAGTTCCAGGGCAGCTTCTTCTGGGACTACACGATGACCGACTGGCGCGCGGCCACCGACTTCGAGAAGCGGCCCGGCGCCACCAAGGCCGAGAGCAAGCAGGAGCAGTACGGCGTGTCCTTCGGCGGGCCGATTGTGCAGGACCGCGCACACTTCTTCCTGGCCTACGAGGCCAAGGAGTTCAGCACCCCCAAGACCTTCCGGATCGGCGGCGGCTACGACGTCGGCGACCTGCCGCCGGAGTTGCAGGCGCAGTTCGGGTCGGGCACCTATACGTCGCCGTTCAAGGAGGACCTGTACTTCGGCAAGATCGACTGGCTGGTGGGCGAGAACCATTACTTCGAACTGACCGGCAAGTACCGCGACGAAAGCGAGACCATCCAGGTGGGCGACGAGCGCCTGCCGCCGGCGGGCACCTACAACACCAACGATGAGACGCGAGTGGACCTGCGCTACCAGCTGACGGCGGGCGACTGGCTCAACGACGCGCACATCACCTACGAGGACGCTTTCTGGAGTCCGGAGCCGGCCAACTTCATCCCGGGCTACTACCTGGTCACGGGCAATGGCGGGACCTCGCGCGACGGCACCCTCATCGTCCGCAGCGGCGGTGGCGACAATTACCAGGACAAGGGCCAGAAGGGCTGGTCGATCCAGGACGACCTGACCTTCACCGGCATCAGCGGCCACACCATCAAGATGGGCGTGAAGTACAAGCGCGTCGACCTGGAAACGCTGGAGCAGAACCGGTACAACCCGCAGTTCTTCTATGACGTCAACGAGAGCCTGACGGTCCCGGTCCGGGTGCAGTTCGGTGCGCCGGTGGCCGGCTTCGGCGACGGAACGGCGAGCTCGGACAACAGCCAGTTCGGGATCTACATCCAGGACGACTGGGAGGTCAACGACCACCTGACCCTGAACCTGGGCGTGCGCTGGGACGTGGAAAGCACGCCGGCGTACGAGGATTACGTCACCCCGGCCGAGGTGGTCACGGCGCTGCAGAATTCGAACACCAACCTGCCCAATTCCGGCGTCGACATCAACGACTACATCAGCACCGGCGGCAACCGCGACCCGGACCGCAACAACTGGGCCCCGCGCTTCGGTTTCTCCTACGACCTCAACGCCGACCAGCGCCACGTGATCTTCGGCGGCGCCGGCAGGTCCTACGACCGCAACCTGTTCGACTACCTGCAGAACGAGATCTCCAAGGCCAGCTGGGGCCAGTACGTCTACGACTTCAACACCGCGCTGCATCCCTGCGACACGGCCACCAGCGCGCCCTGCCGCGAATGGGATCCGCGCTACCTCGACCCGGACTACCTGCGCAGCACCAGCGTCAGCGGCGCCGGCCGCGAGGTGTTCCTGATGGACAACAACCTCGTGGTGCCGTACTCGGACCAGTTCGGCCTGGGCATGCGCAACGCGTTCGAAGTCCTCGGGCATGACTGGCAGACCGAGGTGATGTATTCCTACGTGCGCAGCCACGACGGCATCGCGTTCCTGCTCGGCAACCGTCGCCCGGATGGGCTGTTCTTCCCGCCGACGCCGCCGGACGCGACCGATCCGCCGCCGTGGGGGCAGGGCTTCGCGCCGTTCTCGAACCTGATCCTGGGACAGAACGCGCTGGAGACGAAGACCAACTCGGTGTACCTCAAGCTCGAGAAGCCGTATACCCGGGCGTCCGGCTGGGCGGCGACTTTCGCCTATACCTACACCGACTCCGAGCAGAACAGTCCGATCGACGGGTTCCCCGGTGCGTTCAACGCCGAGCGGATCGAAGACTACGGCTGGTTCCCGGGCAAGGTCCCCAAGAACCGGGTCGTGGCCTCCGGCATCTGGGATGGTCCGTGGGACCTGACCTTCTCCGGCAAGGGCGTGTGGTCCGACGCGACGCCGCGCTACTACCAGAACTGCAACGTCTCGGCCTGGGCCTACTGCTATTTCGACAGCTACACGCCCGACGACGACTTCAAGCAGGTCGACGTGGCGGTCGAGAAGGTGTTCGATACCGGCAGCAACGTGGCGCTGCGGCTGCGCTTCGACGTGCTCAACATTTTCGACTGGACCAACTATTCCGGTTACGAAGACTGGCGCGGCGGTGCGGGCGAGCCGCAGAATCCGCTGTGGGGCACGCCGAACGCCATCGCGTTGCCGACGCGTACCTTCAAGCTGTCGATCGGTATCGACTGGTGAGGTCACGACGGCCTGCCGGGTCACCTCTCCCGCCAGGCAGGCCCGTCGCGCTTCACCCCGCCCGTGCGCCGGCAGGCGCCGGGCGGGGGCGGGGCGGGCAAATCCAACGGGGCGGGAAACAGGGGAGCATGGCGTGAGCGGGCGGCAGCTGAAGATCGGGGTACTGGTGGCGGTGGCGGTCTGGCTGCTGGCCGCGTGCGGCCAGGAGCCGCCGCCCCCGCCGCCGGAGCCGGCCGCGCCCAAGCCCGATGTCGTGCTGATCGAGCCCGTGCTGCCGGAGCGGCCGCCGCGGCCCGAGTTGCCGCCGCTGTTCCGCGACATCGAGAAGCGCACCTTCCAGTTCTTCTGGGACACGACCAACGAACGCAACGGCCTGACGCCCGACCGCTACCCGTCGCGTCCGTTCGCCAGCGTCGCCTCGATCGGCTATGCGCTGACGGCCTATCCGATCGGCATCGAGAACGGCTGGGTCAGCCGGACCCAGGCCGTGGACCGCACCCTGACCACCCTGCGCTTCCTGCGCGACATCCCGCAGGGACCGCAGCGGACCGGCAAGGGCGGCTACAAGGGCTTCTACTACCATTTCCTGGACATGCAGCAGGGCCATCGCTACGACAGCTGGGTGGAGCTGTCCAGCGTCGACACGGCGCTGCTGATGATGGGCGTGCTCTTCGCGCAGGCGTATTACGACAGCGACGATCCGCGCGAGCGGGAGATCCGGCGCATCGCCGACCAGCTCTACCGCAAGGTGGACTGGACCTGGCTGCAGCAGCGCGAACCGCTGATTTCGATGGGCTGGTTCCCGGAGAGCGGCTTCATCGTCCATGACTGGATGGGCTACAACGAGGCCATGCTGCTCTACGTGCTGGCGCTCGGCTCGCCGACCCACCCCGTGAGCCCGGACGCGTGGACCGTGTGGACGCGCACCTACGACCATGACTGGGGCGTTTACTACGGCCAGGAGTACCTGTCGTTCGGGCCGCTGTTCGGCCACCAGTACAGCCATGTCTGGATCGACTACCGGGACATCCAGGACCAGTACATGCGCGAGCGCGGGATCGACTACTTCCTCAACAGCCGCCGCGCGGCGCTGGCCCACCGCGAGTACGCGATCGCCAATCCGATGAAGTGGAAGGACTACGGCGAGAACGTCTGGGGCCTGACCGCCAGCGACGGCCCGCAGAATACCCGCCAGATCTACCGCGGCGAAGAGCGGGAGTTCCGCCATTATTCCTCGCGTGGCGCCGGGCTGCGCGAGAACTTCGACGACGGCACGATCGCGCCGACCGCGGCGATCTCCTCGATCGTGTTCGCGCCCGAGGTGGTGATCCCGGCCACCGAGGAGATGCACCGTCGCTACGGCGACTACCTGTACTCGAGCTACGGATTCCTCGATTCGTTCAATCCCAGCTTCGACTTCGAAATTCCGCTCAAGACCGGCCGCCTGGTGCCGGGCAAGGGCTGGGTGGCCAGCGACTACATCGGCATCGACCAGGGGCCGATCCTGGCGATGATCGCCAACTACCGCAACGAGTTCGTCTGGACCGTGATGAAGAAGAGCCCGTACATCCGCAAGGGCCTGGAGCAGGCCGGGTTCCGCGGGGGCTGGCTCACCCCGGAGGAGGAAGCCGGGCAGGGCGGGTCGTCCGTGCCGGGCGCCGGCGACGCGCGCGCGCTGGGCATGGCCGAGTCGCGCGCCGCGGCCGCCGAGGCACAGGCCAAGCAGGAGCAGCCCGCCAGCAACCGGGCGCAGCCACCCCCGTGAGCGCGAGGCGACGCTGGCGATGGGCGTCCGCCTGCGCGGTCGCCTCTCTGGTCGTGCTGTTGTCCGCCTGCACGCGCGACCGGCAGGAGCCACTGCGCTTCTGGGCCATGGGCCGCGAAGCGGAAGTGGTCGCCGAACTGATTCCGGAGTTCGAGCGCGAGACCGGCATCGAGGTCGAGATCCAGCAGATCCCGTGGACCGCGGCGCACGAGAAGCTGCTGACCGCCTTCGCCGCGCAGGCGCTGCCCGATGTGTGCCAGCTCGGCAACACCTGGCTGCCGGAGTTCGCCGCGCTGGGCGTGCTCGAGCCGCTGCAGCCTTTCGTCGATGCCTCCAGCGTGGTCGACCCGGACGACTTCTTCCCGGGCATCTGGGACACCAGCGTGATCGACGGCCAGCTGCTGGGCATCCCCTGGTACGTGGACACGCGCCTGCTGTTCTACCGCAAGGACCTGCTGCGCGAGGCCGGCGTGCAGCGGCCGCCCCGGACCTGGGCCGAATGGGAGCAGGCCATGGCCGCGGTCAAGGGCCACGTCGGGCCGGACCGCTACGCGATCCTGATGCCGCTCAACGAATTCGAGCAGCAGCTGTCCTTCGCCCTGCAGCAGGACGATCCGCTGCTGCGCGACCACGGCACGCGCGGCAACTTCCAGAGCCCCGGCTTCCGCCGCGCGCTGGCGTTCTACGCCAACATGTTCGAGCAGGGCTGGGCGCCGAAGATGTCCGAAACCCAGATCTCCAACGTCTGGGACGAGTTCTTCAACGGGTTCTATGCCTTCTACCTGTCCGGTCCCTGGAACATCCGCGAGTTCCGCAAGCGCCAGCCGCCGGGGCTGGAAGGACAGTGGGGCACGATGCCCTTGCCGGGTCCCGACGGCCCCGGCGCGGGCATCGCCGGCGGCACCAGCCTGGTAATCTTCCGCGATTCGCCGCGGCAGCAGCAGGCCTGGAAGCTGATCGAGTTCCTGTCCCGGCCGGACATCCAGCAGCGTTTCCACGCGATGATCGGGGACCTGCCGCCCCGGCGCAGCACCTGGGAGCATCCGGCGCTGGCGCAGGACGAGTTCGCCCGTGCCTTCCGCGACCAGCTCGAGCGGGTCAAGCCCACGCCGAAGGTGCTGGAGTGGGAGCGGATCGTGCAGGAGATGCGCATCGCCACCGAGCGGGTGGTGCGTGGCGGACAGCCGCAGGACCAGGCGCTGGCGGAACTGGACCGGCGGGTCGACGCGATCCTCGAGAAGCGGCGCTGGATGTACGAGCGCGACCATGCCGATGCCGCGGCGGAGCAGGCCCCATGAAGCGCTCGCTCGCAGGATGGATGTTCGCCGGGCCGGCGCTGCTGGTGATCGGCGTGTTCTTCGGCCTGCCGGTGCTGTCGGCGCTGGCCCTGAGCCTGACCGACTTCGACCTCTACGCCCTGGCGGACCGAAGCAACCTGCGCTTCATCGGCCTGGACAACTACCTGGAGTTGCTGCGCACGCCGATGTTCTGGAAGTCGCTCTGGAACACCACCTACTTCGTGGTGGTCGGCGTGCCGCTGTCGATCGCCGTGTCGCTGGGCGCGGCGCTGCTGCTCAACGCGCCGGCGGCGCGGTTCAAGGCGCTGTACCGCACCGCCCTGTTCGCGCCGGTGGTGACCACCCTGGTCGCGGTTGCGGTGATCTGGCGCTACCTGTTCCATACCAGTTACGGGCTGGTGAACTGGGCGCTGGGCCACGTGGGCATCTCGCCGGTGGACTGGCTGGGCGACCCGCGCTGGGCCATGCCGACCATCATCCTGTTCGCGGTGTGGAAGAACTTCGGCTACAACATGGTGATCTTCCTGGCCGGGCTGCAGGCGATTCCGCAGGACCTCTACGAGGCGGCGCGCATCGACGGCGCCTCGCGCTGGCAGCAATTCCTGCACATCACCCTGCCGCAGCTCGGCCCGGTACTGCTGGTGGTCGGGGTGATCACGGTGTCGGGTTACTTCCAGCTGTTCGCCGAGCCCTACGTGATGACCCGCGGCGACCCGCTGCAGAGCACGGTCAGCGTGCTGTACTTCATGTTCGAGGAAGGCTTCAAATGGTGGAACCTGGGCCGCGCCTCGGCGGTGGCGTTCCTGCTGTTCCTGATCATCCTGGGCGTGACCACGGCCATGCTGCGCTTCGGTCGGCGCAAGGAGCTGGTATGAGGCGGTGGGCGCGGGAGGAGGGGCGATGAGCGCGCAGGTCGGGCAGTCGCGTTGGCACGGGCTGCTGGTCAACGCGGCGTTGCTGGCGATGGCGCTGGTCAGCATCGCGCCGCTGCTGTGGATGATGTCGGTATCGTTCATGCCCGCTGGCGAGGCCAGCCGCTTCCCGCCGCCCCTGCTGCCATCCGCGCTGAGCCTGGACAACTACCGCGAGATGTTCGGGCGCACCGGCATGGCACGCAACTTCGCCAACAGCGTACTGGTGTCGGTGGCGATCACCCTCGGTTCCCTGCTGTTCAACACCCTGGCCGGCTATGCGTTCGCCAAGCTGCGCTTCGCCGGACGCGAACGGGTATTCCAGCTGCTGCTGGCCGCGCTGGTGATCCCGGCGCAGGTGGCGATGCTGCCGCTGTTCCTGCTGATGAAGCAGCTCGGCCTGGTCAACAGCTACGCCGGCGTGGTGGTGCCGGCGCTAGCCGGCGTGTTCGGCATCTTCCTGGTGCGCCAGTACGCGCGTTCGATCCCGGACGAGCTGCTGGAGGCGGCACGGATCGACGGCGCGGGGGAGTGGCGGATCTTCTTCCAGATCGTACTGCCGATGCTCAAGCCGGTGTTGGTGACGCTGGCGATCTTCACCTTCATGGCCGCCTGGAACGATTTCATGTGGCCGCTGATCGTGCTGACCGACCAGGAGCACTACACGTTGCCGGTCGCGCTGGCCTCGCTGTCGCGCGAGCACATCATGGACGTGGAGATGATGATGGCCGGCGCGGTGGTCACGGTGATCCCGGTGCTGCTGCTGTTCCTGCTGCTGCAGCGTTACTACATCCAGGGCCTGTTGCTCGGGAGCGTGAAGGGGTGAGGTGGTAGTGATGGTGATGGATCAGCTGGTGGGTCTGGTGCGTGCGTGCGTGCGTCGTCGCGAGGCCGACGCGATACCCCGCGCCGGGACACGCCGTGAACCCATCCATGGGGGCTCGATGGCGCCATCCATGGCGCCAACGGTCCCGCCCCGGGGCATCGCGCCGGCCTTCCGATCCTGGCGGTATGCTGAGGGCAGAAGCACCTGCATGCCGCGACCGGGTCGATACCCTGCTCTTCGAGAATCCGGTGAAGTGGCTGTCAGGGGAGCCGAGGGTACTGTCGCTTTCGCGTTTGCCACCAGCTCGCTGCCCACGCTGGCAGGCGAGGCCTGTGCCCCCTTGGCGAAACCGTCGGCGCCATGGATGGCGCCGTCGAGCCTCCATGGATGGATTTACGGCGTGTTTCGCCAAGGGGGCACAGGCCTGGCCCCTCGGCACGCATGCGCGGTCGGTCTTGCATTGACCCTGGTCGCCGGTGTGGCAAACGCCCAGCCGCGTCTGCTCGACGATTTCGAAGACACTTCGCCGTGGCGCGTGGTCACTTCCAACCAAGTCAGCGGCACGCTCCGGCAGGTGGACGGTGTGGACGGCAAGGCGCTGTGCCTGGACTACGACTTCAACGGGGTGTCGGGCTACGCCGGCATCCAGCGCGACCTGCCGCTGGAGTATCCGGAGAATTTCCGCTTC
This sequence comes from Pseudoxanthomonas sp. Soil82, assembly GCF_040446535.1. NCBI lineage: Bacteria > Pseudomonadati > Pseudomonadota > Gammaproteobacteria > Lysobacterales > Lysobacteraceae > Pseudoxanthomonas > Pseudoxanthomonas sp. Soil82. Next base: position 200,384 of record NZ_JBEAAK010000002.1, on the reverse strand, counting down.
GCCTTCCGGCTGCGCGGCGATTCGCCGGCCAACGACCTGCAGTTCAAGCTGGTCGATGCCAGCGGCGACAACGTGTGGTGGGTGAACCGGCCCAAGTACGAGTTCCCGCGCGACTGGAGCGAAGTGCGATATCGCCAGCGGCACATCTCCAAGGCCTGGGGTCCGGACGCGGACAAGGTCCTGCGCCGCAGCGCGAAGATCGAGTTCACCATCTACAACAACGCGGGCGGTGCCGGCTCGGTGTGCTTCGACGGGCTGACCTTCGAGTCGCTGCCGGTGGACCCCCCGGCGCCACCCCGGGCCGTGGCGGCGGAAGCCACCGCTTCGCGTGGTACCGCGGCGCTGGCGATAGACGGCGACCTGTCCACCGCCTGGCGGGCCAGCGGCAGGCAACGCCTGGTGCTGGACCTGGGCCAGGTGCGCGAGTTCGGCGGCCTGCGCCTGCACTGGTCGGCTGCCGAACGGCGGCCGACGCGTTATGCCGTGCTGCTGGACGATCCGCGCGAGGGCTGGCGCGAAGTGCGGCGCGTGGACGAGGGGCGCGGCGACACCGACTGGTTGGCCCTGCCCGAAGCCGAGTCGCGTCGGATCGCGCTGGACTTCGATGGTGGAGGTTATGCGCTGGCCGAGGCGCAGGTGCAGCCGCTGTCGTTCTCCGCCCATCCGAACGATTTCATCAAGGCCGTGGCGGCCGACCTGCCGCGCGGCTGGTTGCCGCGGGGCTTCAGTGGCGAGCAGCCCTACTGGACCATCGTCGGCATCGATGGCGGCCACGAGCAGGGCCTGATCGGCGAGGACGGCGCGGTCGAGGTATCGCGCGGTGGTTTCAGCGTCGAGCCGTTCCTGCTCGAGGATGGCCAGTTGCGCAGCTGGGCCGATGTGCGCACCGGGCAGGGCCTGCGTCCGGGCGGCATTCCGATGCCGAACGTGAGCTGGACCGCCGGGGACGCATCCGGCGATGCGCCTGCGCCGTTGCTGGATGTGCTCGCCTTCGCCCAGGGCACGCCGGGGAATTCGCAGCTGGTGATGCGCTATCGACTGGAGAACCCCAGCGACCGACCGCGCGAGGTTACCCTGGCGCTGGCCGTGCGGCCGCTGCAGGTCAATCCGCCCAGCCAGTTCCTCAACACCGTGGGTGGGGTGAGCCGGATCGAACAGCTTGCGCTGGAGGGAAGCACGGTCGTGGTGGACGGCAGGCCACGGGTGTTCGCCGTGGCCGAACCGGACGCGGCGTTCGCCACGCCATTCGATGCCGGGCTCGAGGTGATGCGCCTGGCGGGGGGCGATGTCCCCGCAACGCGTTCGGTCGTCGATCCGACCGGACTGGCTTCGGGCATGTTGTTGTATCGCGTGCGCCTGACGCCGGGTGAAACGCGTGATATCGCGCTGGTGGCGCCGCTGGACGGGCCGGCACGGATGCCGGAGGGGTTCGACCTGGCCGCGGCCGAGCAGGCCGCGCAGGCGCGATGGCAGGACCTGCTCGGCCAGGTGCGTTTGCGCCTGCCGCCGCAGGCGCAGGCGTTCTCCGACACGGTGCATACCGCGCTGGCGCACATGCTGGTCTCGAGGATCGGTCCGCGCCTGCAGCCGGGGACGCGTTCGTATTCGCGCAGCTGGATCCGCGACGGGGCGATGATTTCCGAAGGTTTGCTGCGCCTGGGCCGGCCCGAGGTGGTGCGCGACTACCTGGAGTGGTACGCGCCGTACCAGTTCGACAACGGCAAGGTGCCGTGCTGCGTCGACGACCGCGGCAGCGACCCGGTGCCCGAGAACGACAGCCATGGCGAGCTGATCTTCAACATCGCCGAGTACTGGCGCTACACCGGCGACCGCGCCTTCCTGGAGACGATGTGGCCGCACGTGGCCGGCGCGTTCGGCTACATGGAGCAATTGCGCGCCAGCGAGCGTACCGTGGCGAACCGGGCGCTGGATCCGGCGTTCTACGGGATGATGCCGGCGTCGATCAGCCATGAGGGCTACTCGGCCAAGCCGATGCATTCGTACTGGGACAACTTCTGGGCCTTGCGCGGTTACAAGGACGCGGTGGAGATCGCACGGGCGCTGGGTAGGGACGAGGACGCGCGGCGGATGGCCCGGGCGCGCGACCAGTTCCGCGCGGACCTGGCGGCCTCGCTGCGCGCGGCGACCCGCCGCCACGGCATCGACTACCTGCCCGGCGCGGCCGAACTGGGCGACTTCGACCCGACCTCGACCACGATCGCGCTGGCACCGGGCGGGGAGCAGGACTGGCTGCCGCGCGACCTGCTGGAGAACACCTTCGAGCGCTACTGGCGCGAGTTCGTCCAGCGCCGCGACGGCCAGCGCGAATGGAAGGACTACACCCCGTACGAATGGCGCAACGTGGCCGCGTTCGTGCGCCTGGGCTGGCGCGAGCGTGCCTGGGAGGCGACGGAGTACTTCTTCAGGGATCGCGCGCCGGCCGACTGGAACCAGTGGGCCGAGGTGGTCTCGCGCACGCCGCGCAAGCCGTTCTTCGTCGGCGACCTGCCTCATGCGTGGGTGGCTTCGGACTTCCTGCGCTCGGCGCTGGACATGTTCGCCTATACCCGCGAACGCGACGACAGCCTGGTGCTGGCCGCTGGCGTGCCGCTGGACTGGCTGGACGGCGAGGGCGTCGCGATCGAAGGGCTGTACACGCCGCACGGGCGACTGGGCTACTCGCTGCGGCGTAGCGATGGGCAGTTGCAGCTGGACGTGGCCGCCGAGGCAGGCCTGCCGCCGGGCGGGCTGGTGCTGGCCTGGCCGTACCCGGGCACGCCGGGAGCGACCACCATCGACGGCGAGCCGGCGCAGTGGCGCGACGGCGAGCTGCGCATAGCCCGGCCCGGTGCAAGCGTGCGCGTCGCCGCGCCCTGACCGCGGCGGCGCGCCGCGTCCGTGGCGGATGCGGTCGGCCTGGAATCGGGTTTGGATCGGGTGCAGGCGAACGGAGCCGGACCATGTCGCGTACCACCATCACGTTGTGGGCATGTCCGCTGGCGATCGCGCTGGTGATGGGGGTGGCCGTGCACCTGGCATGGTGGTTGTCGCTGCAAGGTGGGCACGTCGAGGCCTGCAATCCCTATTGGGATGGTTGTACCTCGATCAGCCGCGCGGCCCGGCACGGGCTGGGCAACCACCTGTTCCGACTGTTGATGCTTCCGTGCGCGGTGCTGGTGGCGATCCACTGGTGGCTGGCTTCGTGCTGGCTCGAGGCCAAGGGCATGGCGTCACGCACGCTGGCCATGCTCGGGCTGGCCTGCGCGCTGGCGCTGGGCGTGTACGCGACATTCCTGGGCACCGAGGGCGTCGCCTACGGCTTCCTGCGCCGCTATGGGATCACCGTGTTCTTCGGCTGTGGCTTCCTTGCCCAGCTGGTGTTCCTGCGGCGCTGGCGCAACGGCGCGATGACCGGCATAGCGTTGCGGCAGTGGCAGGCCATGGCCGCGATCTGCGTCGCGATGCTGCTGCTGGGGGTGGGCAACGTGCTCGGCGATGCGCTGCTGCAGGATCGCGCGCGCCAGGACCGGCTGGAGAATGCACTGGAGTGGCAGTTGGGGCTGCTGCTGGCCGCGTGGTACGTGGTGCAGGCCTGGTGCTGGCGCCATGAACGCCTGCACCTGTCGTTCGAGGCTGCGTAGAGCGGGCTTGCCCCGCCTGCGCCGTTGGCGATCGATGGCCGGGAAGCGGGGCAAGCCCCGCTCTACGAGGCGCGCAGCGCCCTCAGCGCGCGCGCACGCCGGCGACGATCGCCGCGGCCTTGGCGGCGCTGGCCTCGACCTTGTCCCACTCGCCGGCCTTGAGCCAGTTCTTCGGCACCATCCACGAGCCACCGATGCACACCACGTTCGGCTGCGACAGGAATTCGGCCGCCGTATCCTCGGTGATGCCGCCGGTGGGACAGATCTTCAGGTCGGCCATCGGGCCGGCCAGGCCCTTGAGCATGGCCAGGCCGCCGACCGCGGTGGCCGGGAACAGCTTGCACACGCGGAAGCCGCGCGCCATCAGCGAAAGGAACTCGGTCGGCGTCGCGCCGCCGGGAACCACCGGGATCGGCGCCCGCGACAGCGCATCGGCCAGCTCCGCGGGCGTACCCGGGGTGACCAGGAAGTCGGCGCCCAGCTCGATGCACTTCTGCATCTGCTCGATCGTCAGCACCGTGCCCATGCCGACCGCGATGCCGGGCAGTTCCTTCTTCAGCGCGACCAGCGCATCGAGCGCGGCCGGCGTGCGCAGGGTCAGTTCGATCGCCGTCAGGCCGCCCTTGAGCAGCGCGGCCGACAGCCTGCGCGCCTCGTCCACGCTGTCGGCGGTGACCACCGGCAGGATGCCGGACTTGCGCAGCAGCTGTTCGGCCTGGGCCTGGGTATCGGCGATGCTCATGGGGTGCGGGGTCCGTGCGTGTTCGTGCGGACAGCGATTCTAACCGGAGCGCCCGCGCGCCAACGCTTCGGTTGCCGATGCATCCAATCTGTCCATCCGCCGAGAGCCGGACTTTGCGTAGAGCTGGGGCTTGCCCCCGCCGTGCCTTCCCCGCACGGCTTTTCGTAGAGCGGGGCTCGCCCCGCTGCACTTTCCCTCGCCCGGTCGGAAGCAGCGGGGCAAGCCCCGCCCTACGACAAGCGGGTCGCAAGCCGCGGCGCCGGTGTGCGGCCGGCTCAGGCGTCCTTGGCCTCGTGCGGGGCGAGCGCCGCGTCGGCATCGCAGCCGAGCTCGTATTCGGCGTCGTAGTCCCAGGCGCTGCCATCGTGCGCCGGCGGTCCGCAGGATATCGACAGCGCGCCCTGGTCGGCCGGACCGACCAGCGCACGGCTGTTGGCGAACAGGTTGCGGCCGAGGTCGTGCAGCGCGGGGCTGGTGTTGGCGGCGACTTCGCGGGCCGCGAACTCGGCCGCGTCGACCAGCACTTCCAGCGTACCGGCCTCGCTGTCCAGGCGAACGATGTCGCCGTCGCGGACCTTGCCGATCGCACCGCCACGCGCGGCTTCGGGCGTGACGTGGATCGCCGCGGGGATCTTGCCCGAGGCACCGGACAGACGGCCGTCGGTGACCAGCGCCACCTTGCGGCCCTGGTTCTGCAGCATGCCCAGCAACGGGGCGAGCGAGTGCAGCTCCGGCATGCCGTTGGCGCGCGGGCCCTGGTAGGTCACCACCGCGACGAAATCCCGTGGCAACACGCCGGCGGCATGCAGCTTGTTGAGCTTCTGCGGCGCGTCGACCACCACCGCCTGCGCTTCGATATAGCGGTACTCGGGCTTGACCGCGGACAGCTTGATCAGGCCGCGCCCGATATTGCCACGCAGCAGGCGCAGGCCGCCCTGGGCTTCGAACGGCGCGGCCGCAGTGCGCACGACCGATTCGTCGCCGGAAGCGGCCGGTGCGGGCACCGAGGTGAGCACGCCGCCTTCCAGGCGCGGTTCGCGGGTGAACGCACGCATCCCCTCGGGCACGACGGTGGTCAGGTCGTGCATCAGTCCGGCATCGAGCAGTTCGCGGAACACGAACGGCACGCCGCCGGCGGCCTGGAAGCGGTTCACGTCCGCCTCGCCGTTGGGATAGACGCGCGCCAGCAGCGGCACCACCTGCGAGAGCTGGTCCATGTCGTCCCAGGTCAGGGCCACGCCGGCGGCGCGCGCCACGGCGATCCAGTGGATGGTGTGGTTGGTCGAGCCACCGGTGGCCATCAGCGCGACCACCGCGTTGACGATGGCGCGCTCGTCGATCAACCGGCCCAGCGGGCGGTAGTCGTCGCCCAGCGCGGTCATCTTCAGCACTCGGTGGACGGCTTCGTCGTCGAGCGCGGTGCGCAGCGGCGTGCCCGGGTTGATGAAGGAACTGCCCGGCAGCTGCACGCCCATCGCCTCGAGCAGCACCTGGTTGGAATTGGCGGTGCCGTAGAAGGTGCAGGTGCCGGCCGAGTGGTAGGACTGCGCCTCGACCTCGAGCAGCTCCTCGCGGGTGGCTTCGCCGGCGGCGTAGCGCTCGCGCACCTCGGCCTTCTTCTTGTTGGGGATGCCGGCGGGCATCGGCCCGGCCGGCACGAACAGCGCCGGCAGGTGGCCGAAGGCCAGCGCGCCGATCAGCAGGCCCGGCACGATCTTGTCGCAGATGCCGAGGTAAAGCGCGGCGTCGAACGCGTCGTGGCTCAGGCCGATCGCGGCGGCCTGGGCGATCACGTCGCGCGAGAACAACGACAGCTCCATGCCGCCGCGGCCCTGGGTGACGCCGTCGCACATCGCCGGCACGCCGCCGGCGACCTGCGCGGTCGCGCCCAGGCTGCGGGCGAGGGCACGGATGCGCTCGGGGTAGTGCTCGTACGGCTGGTGCGCCGAGAGCATGTCGTTGTAGGCGGTGATGATGCCGAGGTTGGGCGTCGCGTCGGCGCGCAGGCGCGCCTTGTCGGTGTCGCCGCAGGCGGCGAACACGTGGGCCAGGTTGGCGCAGCTCAGCGGCGTGCGGTTGGGCCCGTTGCGGACCGCCTGGTCGATGCCGGCCAGGTAGGCCGCACGCGAGGGGGCACTGCGCTTGACGATGCGCGCGGTGATGGCTTCGATCTTCGGATGCAGGCTCATGTCTTCACTCGCACCAGTGCACGCGCACCGGTTCCAGGCCGATCCCCAGTGCCGCGCGGATCGGAAGTTCGCGCACGTCGTCGCCTTGCAGCGCGCGCAGGAATACCTCGCGCTTGGTCTCGCCGCGCAACAGCAGGAGCCGGTGGCGGGTACGCGCCAGGCCGGCCGGGGTCAGGGTGATGCGCAAGGGCCAGTCGCCGGCGACCGGGCAGCCGCTGGCGTCCAGCGCCGCGTACGGCAGCGGGCTGGCCAGGGCGCGGTCGAGGTCGGCCGAGCCGGGGAACAGCGAGGCGGTGTGGCCGTCGTTGCCCATGCCGAGCACGGCCACGCAGGCTTCCTGGGCGTGTTCGGCCTCGACGTTGGCGGCGTGGACCGACTCGGCCAGGGTCAGGCCTTCGCGGACCAGCGGCTCGAAGCGGCCGACGTCGGCGCGGTCGAGCAGGCTCTCGCGTACCAGGCGCGCATTGCTGGCGCTGTCCTGCGGCGAAAGCCAGCGCTCGTCGACCAGGCCGACGGTGATCTTCGACCAGTCCAGCGGCGCGACGGCCAGCTGTGCATAGGCCGGGGCCGGCGTGGTGCCGCCGGAGAGCAGCATGCGCGCCCGGCCGCGGATCGCCAGCTCGACCGCGAGCATGCGTTCCATGTCGGCGACGATGCCGTGGATCCAGGTTTCCGGATCGCCGTGCTCGATCCATTCCACGCGCGAGTCGCGCACGGGCGGGTTGCGCTTCATGCGGCCTCCCGGCGAAGCAGGTCGACCGCATAGGCGGCTGCGCCGAGCAGGCCGGCGCGCGGATGGACCACGGCCAGCGACGGCACCCGGGCCATCGTCGGCGAGAAGCGCCCCTTGTATTCGAAGCGCTGGCGGAAGCCGCTGTGGCGCAGGGAGTCGAGCATTTTCGGCACCAGGCCGCCGGTCAGGAACACGCCATCCCAGGCGCCCAGGGTGAGCACCAGGTCGCCGGCGATGGCGCCGAACACCGCGCAGAACACGTCGACCGCGCGCATCCCCAGGGCATCGCCCTGGGCGGCGCGTGCGGTGATGTCCTTGGGCTCCAGCAGGCCCGGGTCGAGGCCGGCGAGCTCGCACAGGGCGCGGTGGATGTTGACCAGGCCCGGACCGCAGATCAGCCGCTCGTTGGACACACGGCCGAATTGCGCCGACAGGATCTCCAGGATCCGGATCTCCTCCGGCGTGCCCGGCGGGAAGCTCACGTGGCCGCCTTCGGTCTCAAGCGGGTAGCAGCGGCCGTCGCGGACCACCAGGCCGCCCACGCCCAGGCCGGTGCCCGGGCCCAGCACCGCATAGGTGCGTGGCTGGTCGGCCGGCGCCGGGTTCCAGGCCACGCCGCCGATGGCGACCAGGTCTTCGGGCCGGTACAGGCTGATGGCCATCGCCTGCGCGGCGAAGTCGTTGAGCAGGTGCACCTGGTCGAAGCCGAGCATCTCGCGGGTGCGGCTGCGCGAGATCACCCAGGGATGGTTGGTGATGCGGGCCTCGTCGCCATCGACGCGGCCGGCGACCGCGAACACGCCGCGGTCGGCGTGCGCGCCGGCCTGGTCCAGGTAGTGGCGCGCGGCGTCCGCCAGCGACGGGAAGTCGGCGACCGCGAACTCGCGCACGCTGTCGTCGAGCAGCGGCGTCGCCGCGTGCGGGTCGGCCAGGGCGAAGCGGGCATTGGTACCGCCGATGTCGGCGATCAGCAGCGTGGCGGACATGGTCAGGTCCCGCGGCTGGCCGGGCGCCCGACCGCGTCGAACTCGGCCGGCAGGTAGGCGTTGGCGTCGTGCGGGCCCCAGGTGCCGGCGGGGTAGTACTGCATGGGCACGTGGCCGCTCTTCCAGGCGTCGACCACGCTGTCGGTCCAGGCCCAGGCCGCCTCGACCTCGTCGTTGCGCACGAACAGGGCGTGGCTGCCGTGCAGTGCGTCCAGGAACAGGCGCTCGTAGGCGATGCGGCGGTTGTGGCCCGGCTGCGAGGACAGCTCCAGCTCCAGCGGATGCAGCTCCAGCGTGCCCCATTCGGGGCCGGCCAGGCTGCTCATCAGGCCCAGCTCGATGTCCTCCTGCGGCTGCAGGCGGAAGGTCAGGCGGTTGGGCGCGGCATGGGCGCCGTCGGGACGCTCGAACAGCCAGTGGGTGACCGGCTTGAGCGTCACCGTGACCACGGTCGACCGCTCGGCCATGCGCTTGCCGGTGACCAGGTGGAACGGCACCCCGGCCCAGCGCCAGTTGTCGATGTGGGCGGTGACGCCGACGAATGTTTCGACATCGCTGTCATCCGGAGGCGTGTAGGCCTGCACCGGGGCGCCATCGATCGTGCCGGCGATGTAGCGGCCGCGCACGCTGTGGCGCTGCGCTTCGGCGGCGCTGAACGGACGCATCGCGCGCAGCACCTTGACCTTCTCGTCGCGGATCCGGTCGGCGCCCAGCGAGGCCGGCGGCTCCATCGCCACCAGGCACAGCAGCTGCAGGATGTGGCTCTGGACCATGTCGCGCAGCGCGCCGGAGCGTGCGTAGTACGAGTTGCGGCCGTCCACGCCCTCGGTCTCGGAGACCAGGATGTTGACCGAGTCGATGTAGTTGCGGTTCCACACCGCTTCCAGCAGCGTGTTGCCGAAGCGCAGCGCCAGCAGGTTCTGCACCGCCGCCTTGCCCAGGTAGTGGTCGATGCGGAAGATCCGGTCCTCGTCGATCAGCCGGCCGATGGTGGCATTGATCTCGCGCGCCGAATCCAGGTCGTGCCCGATCGGCTTCTCCAGCATCAGCCGGTTCGGCGCCTTGAACGCGCCGCCCAGGGCCAGGCCTTCGCAGGTGCTGATGTACAGGCCCGGCGGGATCGACAGGTAGCTCACGCAGGGACGGTCGACCATGTCGCGCACCGCGTCGGCCACCGATTCGGGCGTGCGCATGTCGACCGAGCGGTAGTCCACGCGCGCCAGGAACTGCTCGACCTGATCGTCGCTGGGCGAGTAGTGGGCCAGGTTGGCGAAGCGCTCGCGCAGGATCTCGCGGAACTTGCCGGTGTCGTGCGGCGACAGCGCCAGCGCACGCACGCGGAAGTCCTCCGGCAGCAGCCCGTCGCCCTGCAGGCGCAGCAGCGAGGGGAACAGGTAGCGCTGCGCCAGGTCGCCGGTGGCGCCGAACAGCAGCAGGGTGTCATGCATCCGGTGGGCTTCCGTGGCGTGTGGCATCGGTTCCGTGGCTTCTTTCGGTGGGGGCGTGCCCGGGGACGGGCGTGGTGGCGGGGCGTCCGGGTGCTCCGTGCGGCCGTGCCTTAACTTGGGAAATATGGCGGTCCGCCGCGCTTCTTGTCCAGTGGTCAAAACCGTGTCCACGGAAACGGTAGCCAACATCCTGCCGCGCATGGTCGCCGAGGTCCTTCGCGGGCCCGTAGCGCGCCGCCGCAGGGATGGGTCGTCGATGCGCAGGCGTTGTCGCGCGGGCCAGCGGCGGTAGCTCGCCATTGCGCTGCCAGGTGCGTCCGGTCGCCAGCGGATGCTGCCGCGTGACATCATCGGAGCGGCCGGGCGGAGGTCGCGCGCGCGGGCCATGCATACGTATTCCCGGGAGGTCACGATGGCGGGTCTTCAGCTGGACCAGGTCCGCAAGGTCTACGGCAACGGCCAGGTGGCGGTGCACGGCGCCACCTTCGAGATCGCCGATGGCGAACTGATGGTGCTGGTCGGTCCGTCCGGCTGCGGCAAGTCGACGCTGCTGCGGATGATCGCCGGGCTGGAGGAGATCACGTCGGGCACCCTGCGCATCGGTGAGCGGGTGGTCAACGACGTGGAGCCGAAGGATCGCGACATCGCCATGGTCTTCCAGAGCTATGCGCTGTATCCGCACATGACCGTCGCCGAGAACCTCGCCTTCGGCCTGAAGCTGCGCGGCACCCCGCGCGCCGAGCTGGACCGGCGGGTAGCCGACGCGGCGGCGATGCTGGGCCTGCAGGACATGCTCGGCAAGCGCCCGCGGGAAATGTCCGGCGGCCAGCGCCAGCGCGTGGCGCTGGGCCGGGCGCTGGTGCGCGAGCCGTCGGTGTTCCTGCTGGACGAGCCGCTGTCCAACCTCGACGCCAAGCTGCGCCATTCCACCCGCACCGAGATCGCGCGGCTGCACCAGCGCCTGGGCACCACCATGGTCTACGTCACCCATGACCAGGTCGAGGCGATGACCCTCGGCCAGCGGATCGTGGTCCTGGACGCGGGCCGCATCCAGCAGATCGATACGCCGATGGCGCTGTACGAGCGGCCGGCCAACCTGTTCGTGGCCGGCTTCCTCGGCAGCCCGGCGATGAACGTGCTCGAGGGCGAGCTGCGCGCGGCCGACGGCCTGCGACTGGTGCTGGACGGGCAGGGCGACGTGCCGCTGCCGGGCGCGGAGGTCCCCGGCGCCTGGCTCGGTCGGCGCGTGACCCTGGGCGTGCGCCCGGAGCACCTGCTGCCGGCGGCCGGGGAGGGACTGCAGGCGCGGGTGGACGTGGTCGAGCCGGTCGGCAGCGAGGCCTTCCTGCACCTGGATTTCGCCGGCCGCGCGCTGGTCTCGCGCCTGCCGCCCCAGGGCCTGCCCGAACCCGGCACCCGGTTGAGCCTGCGCGCCGATCCGGCGCACCTGCACTTCTTCGATCCGGGCAGCGGCCTGCGCCTGGCGGCCTGAGCGTCTTCTCGCCGCGCCAGGCGGCCTGCATCCGAACGTCATGCGGTGGGCACGGCCCGCTGCCCGCGACCGGCGGGGCAGGCCCGCCGCTCCGGGTCGCTCAGCGCGCCAGCCCTTCCACGAACGGTTCCACACGCGCTTCCGCATCGCCCACCTGCAGCGGGACGTCTGCGCGCTCCAGCGGCACCACCGCCAGGGCGTAGCGGGGCGACCGGCCCGCCGCGCTGGCCAGGCTTCCGATCGCCTGGCCGGCCTGGACCACCGCGGCGCCCGGCTCGGCGGCGTCGGCCACCTGCAGCAACAGCAGCTCACGCTTGGCCCGCCCCAGGAAATGGGTGCGGGCGACGATCTCCTGGCCCGGATAGCAACCCTTCTTCACGCTGAAGGCCGCCAGCCGGTCTAGGGCCAGCTGCTGCGGGGTCCATTGTTCGCGCTGCGACGGCGGCAGGCGCGGCAGGCCCAGGCGCAGGTCGGCGACCGACCAGGCCTCGGTCGACGCTGGTTCGGTGGCGCCAGGTCCGCCCGCCAGGCGCAGCGTACGCGGCAGCGCGGCCGTGCCGTAGTCCAGCTCCAGGCCGTTGGCTTCGTCGCCGGCCAGCAGCGGTCCGCGCGCCTGCGCGGGCGCGGCGAAGGCGCCGGCCACGCGCAGGTCGGGCCGGGCGGCGAGCGTGACCTTGCGCCGGAACACGTAGCGACGAAGCGCATCGGCCAGCTCCGCCGCATCGACGTCCGGCAGCACCAGCCGCAACGCATGCTCGCCGGTGCGCAGCAGCGCGAATACGGCCAGGACCCGTCCCTTGGCGGTGAGCCAGGTGCTCCATTGCCAGTGCCCGACGGCGAGCGCGGCCACGTCGCTGGAAAACTGCGCGTGGGCGAACGCGATCGCCTCCGGGCCCTCCAGCGCGAGCACCGAATGGTCGTCGAGCGGGAAAAAACCCGGCGGATTCAAGGGGGATACGAAAGGCTGGTTGTCAGGCACGTTGACCGGGGCTTAAAATTTTGTGCGTTGCAAGGAGTCCCATGATAGGTCAAAGCCCCGCGGTTCCCGAGCCTGCCGGCGCGCCGGAGGATGGAACACTGCCGCCCGCCGACCGCGACGCGGGCAAGTCCAGGCCGCGGGAGTTCGGCGGGCGCGACGGACCGGAGCCGACCCGCTACGGTGATTGGGAAAAGAACGGACGCTGCGTCGACTTCTGACGCCGCGCCAACAGCCACGCGGCCCGATGCCGCACAGCCGAGACGAACCTGCCGATGAGCAGCCGCGAACGCCCCCTGTCACCGCACCTGCAGGTGTACCGCTGGCAGATCCAGATGGTGACCTCGATCCTGCACCGCGCCACCGGCATGGTTCTGGCCGTCGGTGCCCTGGTCATCGCTGCAGGCCTGCTGTCCCTGATGCTCGGCCCCGATGCCTGGGCCTGCTTCACCGGCGTGGCCGGCGCCTGGTACGGCAAGGTGTTCCTGTTCGGCTGGAGCTGGGCTTTCAGCTACCACATCTGCAACGGTGTCCGCCACGTCGTGCAGGACTTCGCCATCGGCTTCAGCATCCCGGCCTTCATCCGCAGCAGCTGGATGTCGGTGGTCGGCAGCCTGGCGATCACCGCCGCGATCTGGACCCTTGCGCTGAATGGAGGTGCCGCATGAGTACGGGCAACAGGTTCCGCACGCCGCTGAAGGACGTGCGCGGGCTGGGGTCGGCCAAGACCGGCACCGAGCATTTCATCCGCCAGCGCCTGACCGCTACCGCACTGGCGCTGCTGGGCCTGTGGTTCGTCTGGTTCGTCATCGGCCTGGTCGGCAGCGACTACCTGACCGCGGCCGACGAGGTGTCGCGGCCGTGGAATGCCGTGCTGCTGGTCGGCTTCCTGGTGGCGATGTTCTGGCACGCGCAGCTCGGCCTCCAGGTGATCCTCGAGGACTACATCCACCATTCGCTGCTCGCCCTGGTCCTGCAGACCGGCGTGAAGTTCATCGCGGTGCTCGGCGCGATCGTCAGCATCTTCGCCGTCGCCCGCATCGCGCTGGCCGGCTGAGCCGCGCAAAGGAATACAGACCCGATGTCCGCCTACAAGATCACCGAACACAAGTACGACATGGTCGTCGTCGGCGCCGGTGGCGCCGGCCTGCGCGCCACCTTCGGCCTGGCCCAGAAGGGCCTGCAGACGGTGTGCCTGACCAAGGTCTTCCCGACCCGCTCGCACACCGTCGCCGCGCAGGGCGGCATCTCCGCCGCGCTGGGCAACATGGGCGAGGACGACTGGCGCTACCATTTCTTCGACACCATCAAGGGTTCGGACTGGCTGGGCGACCAGGACGCGATCGAGTACATGTGCCGCGAGGCGATCCCTGCGATCATCGAGCTGGAGCACTACGGCGTGCCGTTCTCGCGCACCGAGGAAGGCAAGATCTACCAGCGCCCGTTCGGCGGCATGACCACGCGCTTCGGCGAGGGCCCGCCGGCGCAGCGCACCTGCGCGGCCGCGGACCGCACCGGACACGCCATGCTGCACACGCTGTACCAGCAGTCGCTGGCGCACGACGCGCGCTTCATGATCGAGTACTTCGCGCTGGACCTGATCTTCGACGAAGAGGGCGCCTGCCGCGGCGTGCTGGCGCTGGACATGGCCGAAGGCTCGCTGCACCTGTTCCGCGCCCAGGGCGTGGTGCTGGCGACCGGCGGTTACGGCCGCGCGTACTTCAGCGCCACCTCGGCGCATACCTGCACCGGCGACGGCGGTGGCCTGGTGATGCGCGCCGGCCTGCCGATGCAGGACATGGAATTCGTGCAGTTCCACCCCACGGGCATCTACGGCGCCGGTTGCCTGATCACCGAAGGCGTGCGCGGCGAAGGCGGCATCCTGCGCAACTCCAGCGGCGAGCGCTTCATGGAACGCTACGCGCCGCACTACAAGGACCTGGCCTCGCGCGACGTGGTCAGCCGTTCGATGACCATCGAGATCCGCGAAGGCCGCGGCGTGGGCGAGCACAAGGACCACATCCTGCTCGACCTGACCCACCTGGGCCCGGAAGTGATCAACGAGAAGCTCCCGGGCATCGCCGAGAGCGCGCACATCTTCGCCGGCGTGGACGTGACCAAGCAGCCGATCCCGGTGATCCCGACCGTGCACTACAACATGGGCGGCATCCCGACCAACTACCACGGCGAGGTGGTACGCAAGGTCGGCGACAACCCCGACGCGGTGGTGCCGGGCCTGTACGCGATCGGCGAGGCGGCCTGCGTGTCGGTGCACGGCGCCAACCGTCTGGGCTCCAACTCGCTGCTGGACCTGGTCGTGTTCGGCCGCGCTGTGGCCAACCGCTGCGCCGAGACGATCAGGAAGGGCGCCCCGCACAAGCCGCTGGCCCCGGACGCCTGCGACAAGGCGCTCTCGCACCTGGACAAGCTGCGCCATGCCGACGGTGATACCCCCACCGCGGTGATCCGCGACCGGATGCAGCGGACCATGCAGTCCGACGCGGCGGTGTTCCGCACCAGCAAGACCCTGGCCGAGGGCTGCGCGAAGATGAAGGACATCTTCGCCAGCTTCGAGGACGTGAAGGTCTCCGACCGCTCGCTGGTCTGGAACTCCGACCTGATCGAGACCTACGAGCTGCACAACCTGCTGCTCAATGCGGTGGCCACGATCAACTCGGCCGAGCAGCGCCACGAGAGCCGCGGCGCGCACGCGCACGAGGACTACCCCGAGCGCGACGACGCCAACTGGCAGAAGCACACGCTGGTCACCGTCGACGACAAGGGCGGCTGCAGCTTCGACTACCGGCCGGTGCACATGTACACGCTCAGCGACGACGTGGCCGTGGTGCCGCCGAAGCCGCGCGTGTACTGAGGCCGCGATGCAGCGCCAGACCGCCACCCTCCACGACGCACGCGGCACCGCGCGCGCCACGCTCGCACCGCGGGCCGCCTGAGCCAACGAGATCAGCCATGGCAGAGTTCAGTCTCCCGAAGAATTCCACGGTCCGGAAGGGCAAGCACTTCCCGGCCAAGGGCGCGAAGAACCCGCGCACCTTCAAGGTCTACCGCTGGAGCCCGGACGACGGCGCCAATCCGCGCACCGACACGTACGAGGTCGACCTGGCCGCGTGCGGGCCGATGGTCCTGGACGCGCTGATCAAGATCAAGAACGAGATCGACCCGACCCTGACCTTCCGCCGGTCCTGCCGCGAGGGCATCTGCGGTTCGTGCGCGATGAACATCGACGGCACCAACACGCTGGCCTGCACCAAGGCGATCGCCGACTGCGGCAAGGCCGAGGTGCCGATCTACCCGCTGCCGCACATGAGCGTGGTCAAGGACCTGGTCCCGGACCTGACCCATTTCTACGCGCAGTACGCTTCGATCAAGCCGTGGATCCGCACGCAGACGCCGGCGCCGCCGGATCGCGAGCGGCTGCAGTCGCCGGAGGACCGCAAGAAACTGGACGGCCTGTACGAGTGCATCCTGTGCGCCTGCTGCTCGACCAGCTGCCCCAGCTACTGGTGGAACGGCGAGCGTTACCTGGGCCCGGCGATCCTGCTGCAGGCCTACCGCTGGATCATCGATTCGCGCGACGAGGACACCGGTGCGCGCCTGGACGACCTGGAAGATCCGTTCAAGCTCTACCGCTGCCACACCATCATGAACTGCGCGCGGACCTGCCCGAAGGGCCTCAACCCGGCGCTGGCAATCGCCGAGATCAAGAAGCTGATGATGGCGCGCCGCGCCTGATGCGCGGTTGATTCGAGCTACTGGGAAAAGCCCGGCATCGCCGGGCTTTTTTTTGGGCCTTGTTCCGGGCCGCGTGTCGGGCGGGCGACGCTGGAAGCGCGGGGCTGTTGGTTGCCTGGCTGGAGCCTTGGCGCATGACCTGAACGAACGAACGCCGGCGTTGGAGGGCTGCTCGGAGTAGCGGCTTTTGGCGCTGGCTGGTTGAAGCGTCGGCTTCGGAAGGGGCCGCCGCGCCCTGGGGAGAGGGCCCATCCCTCGGGACGACATCCTGTCTTTACTCGGGTCGTGGCACATCCATGTGCCACTTGGACCCTCTCCCCAGGACACGGCGTCCTCGGGGATCTTCGGGGTCGTGGCTTCGATTCATGGAGTGACTTTGGTCAGCGACAGCGCATTGCCGTTTGCTTCATTCTTCGCGAAAAGCCTGATCGCTCGAAGCGTTGCAATGATCGAAGCCACGTCCCTGACGCGCCGAAAGGACGCCGTTCTGTCGCCGTGGGGGTCGAGCGGCACAGGGATGTGCCGCGGTCGCGAGCTGAGGCAGGGACGCCGGTGCGAGCGACGACCCCCATGGCGGCAGAGCGGCGGCCCCCTCCGGAGCCGACCCCGCCGCTGCTCTTGGCCCAGCTACCCACAAAGGGCGCATGCACCGTCTTGCACCGAATGGAACAGCCTATGCCTTCCGTCGTTGACTCATGCGAGCTGCCCAGTCGGACGACGCGCCGTTAACCGGAGGCAGGGGATTCGCCACGATTTCGAGCGGCGCGGCGCCGCGACGATCGGGCGCCTACTTGACCTGCTGCTTGCCCAGCTTGCGCGCCAGCGTGCGCCGGTGCATGCCGAGGCGGCGGGCGGTTTCCGAGACGTTGAAGCCGGTCTCGGCCAGCACCTCGTGGATGCGCTCCCACTCCAGGGTCTTGATCGACGTGGGGCGCTCGCCCAGGCCGACCTGGGCGTTGCCCTCGGCGCGACCGAACGCGGCTTCGATGTCGTCGGTGTTGGACGGCTTGGCCAGGTAGTGGCACGCGCCGAGCTTGATTGCCTCCACCGCGGTGGCGATGCTGGCATAGCCGGTGAGCACCACGATCAGCATCGCCGGATCGTGCGCATGCAGCGCCTGCACGCAGCTCAGCCCGGAGCTGCCGCCCGCCAGCTTCAGGTCGACCACGGCGTAGCCCGGGGCGAAGTCGAGCAGCGCCTGCTCCAGTTCGGCCTGGCCGGTGGCGTGGCGGACTTCGTAGCCACGCCGTTCGAAGGAACGGATCAGGGTGCGGGCGAACGCTTCGTCGTCCTCGACGACCAGCAGGCGGCGCGGCGTGGTGTCTTCAGCCATCGATCGATCCGTCCAGTTGTTCCGGGGGCAGGGCCAGCGCGGACAGTGGCAGTTCCAGCACCACCTCGGCGCCGCGCGGGACGCGGTTGGCCGCATACAGGCGGCCGCCGAAGCTGCGGGCGACATTGAGCGAGAGGAACAGGCCCAGGCCGCCGCCCGGGCGCCCTTTGCTCGAATTGTAGGGCTTGCCGAAGTTGGCCAGGGTCTCGGCGGTGAAGCCCGTTCCGGCATCGCTCACCTTCAGGCGCAGCGTCTCGCCGTCCTCGCCCTGGCGGCTGACCTCCAACCCGACCCAGTCCGGCGAGGCCTCCAGCGCGTTGTCCAGGATGTTGCCGATCATCTGCTTGAGCCCGGAATCGGAGACGATCGGCAGGTCCTGGTCGAGGTGGCGGCGGTAGTCGAGCACGCCGACCGGGCGCGTGGCGCTCCATTCGCTGACCAGCTCGTCCAGGAACACCGCCAGGGTGGTCTGTGCCGGCGCCTCTCCGCGGGTGTCGCCAGCCGACAGCAGGATGCCGGTGACGATCGCCTTGCAGCGCGCCAGCTGGGTCTGCATCTCGTCCAGGTCCTGCTGCAGCTCGGGGTGTTCGGTGAACGGGGCCATGCGCCGCCAGTCGCCGAGCAGCACCGAGAGCGTGGCCAGCGGCGTGCCCAGTTCGTGCGCGGCCCCGGAGGCCAGCAGGCCCATGCGCACGATGTGTTCCTCCTCGGCCGCCTGCTGGCGCAGGTCGGCCAGGCGCGCATCGCGCACGCGCAGGATCCGGGCGATGCGGCCGATGAACAGCCCGGCCAGCACCGCGGTGAGCAGGAAGCAGGCCAGCAGGCCCTGGACGTAGGCATCGCCGATGCCCTGTTCGGGATTGGCGGCGATGGTGACCGGGCCGGGAAAGACCACCAGCCCGAGCACCCCGGCGCAACTGGCCGCCACCACCACCCAGGCGGCCCAGCCCGGCAGCAGCACCGCGCCGACCGCCACCTGCAGCAGGAACAGGAACACGAACGGATTGGTGATGCCGCCGCTCAGGTACAGCTGCGCGGTCAAGGCCGCCACGTCGACCAGCAGTGCCGCCAGCAGTGCCGCATCGCCCACGTCCTGGCGCGGGCGCCAGTAGAGCAGGCTGGCCAGGTTGAAGGCGGCCAGGCAGGCGGCGACGCCGAGCATCGTCGCCAGTGGCAGGGCGATCCCAAGCACGAAATGGACGAACAGGATGGTGGCCAGCTGCCCGACCAGCGCGATCCAGCGCAACTGGATCAGCTGCTGCATGTTGCGCACGCCGGCGCCACGGGCGGTATCGGTGCGGGCCGACTCGATCGCCTGGCGTTTATCGGGCACGCGGGTTGTCGCCGTCCGCCGCATCGTTGGCCTCCGTGGCCCGGTTCGAGCGCCAGCGCCGGCGGATGCGCACCTCCTCGAGCGCGAAACGCCACGCGCCGCCGGCCACCAGCAGGGCCAGCGCGAACCAGGTCAGCGCGTAGCCCAGGTGGTTGTCGCGGAACCGTACCACCGTCAGGCCGCCGCGCGGCCAGGGCGAGCCGGCCTGCGCCGCCGAGGCCGCGTCCGCATCGACGAAGTAGGGCGCCGCACCGGCCAGGCCTCGATGGGCGGCGATCGCCGCCACGTCGCGGGAATACCAGCGTTCCTGCGCCGGCACATTGTCGCGCAGGAAGCCACCCCCCGGTTCGGTCAGGCGCAGCAGCCCGGTGACTTCGACCGGACCGTTCGCCGGTGCGGGCGCCTGCCAGTCTTCGGGCACGTAGCCCAGGTTGACCAGGACCACGCTGCCGTCGTCGCGCCGCAGCGGCCGCAACAGCCAGCGCCCGGCGCCGGCTTCGGTCACCGCCTGCACGCGGGTGTCCGCGCCGGCGATCCATTCGCCGCGCAGGCGCACGCGCCGGTATTCGTGGTCCCGGGCGGGCGTGGCCGCCCAGCGCGCCGCATCGGGGGCGGCCACCGGCTCGGCGTGGACGCGGGCGTCCACGCGGGCGATCAAGTCCTGCTTCCAGTGGAGCCGTTGCACCTGCCAGGCGCCGAGCGAGGCGAACAGGGCCAGCCCGCAGGCGAAGGCGATGGCGAGCAGGGCCAGCGCGAACGGGCCGCGCGGCGAGCGCGGCACGTCGTCGCCGCGCTGTCCCGTCCCGGGCATCGGGGCCGGTCCGAGGGCGAGGCCGCGGTTCAGGGCTGGACCCGCGCCTCGTGCGGCGACATCGGCATCATGTTCGCGTTGAGGTGGTACATGACCCACAGCGAGCCCGATAGCACGATCACCACCAGCACCACGGTGAAGATCAGCGCGAGCATGTTCCAGCCACCCTCGGAACGGGCGTTCATGTGCAGGAAGTACACCATGTGGACGACGATCTGGACCGCGGCGAAGCCGAGGATCACCGCGGCGGTCATGCCCGCGCTGGCGATGACCCCGTTCATCACCAGCCAGAACGGGATCGCGGTGAGGATCACCGACAGGACGAAGCCGGTGACGTAATCGCGCATCGTGCCGTGCGCGGCCTCGACATGGTCGTCGTGGCCATGGTCGCCGTGCGCTTGCCCGGCATGGCCGTGGCCGTCGTGCGCGTGCGGGTCGTCGGGACGGCTCATCACAGCACTCCCATCAGGTAGACGAAGGTGAACACGCCGATCCAGACCACGTCCAGGAAGTGCCAGAACATGGACAGGCACAGCAGCCGGCGCTGGTTGGCCGCGTGCAGGCCGTAGCGCTGCACCTGCACCATCAGCACCACCAGCCAGACGATGCCGAAGGTCACGTGCAGGCCGTGGGTGCCGACCAGGGCGAAGAACGAGGACAGGAACGCGCTGCGCTGGGGCCCGGCGCCCTGGTGGATCAGGTGCGAGAACTCGTACAGCTCGATCCCGAGGAAGGCCAGGCCGAACAGGCCGGTGATCGCCAGCCAGGCCAGCACGCCGGGGATGTTGCGGCGTTGCATCGACAGCATGGCGAAGCCGTAGGTGATCGAGGAGAACAGCAGCATCGCCGTGTTGACCGCGATCAGCGGGAGGTCGAACAGGTCCGCCCCGGTCGGGCCGGCGGCGTAGCTGCGGCCGAGCACGCCGTAGACCGCGAACAGGCAGGCGAAGATGAGCAGGTCGCTCATCAGGTAAAGCCAGAAGCCGAGCAGGGTGCCCTGCTGCGGGTGGTGTTCGCCGGACAGGTCGTAGTACTGGACCGGTGGGCTGGCCGGCGGCACGGCGTCGGCGGTGGTCAGGGCGATCGCGTCAGACATGGGCGTTCAGCAGGGCGGTGCGCTGCTCCTCGGTCCGGGCCACCGTTTCGGCCGGGATGTGGTAGTCGCGCTTGTAGTTGAAGGTGTGCACGATCGTGGCGACCAGGGTGGCGGCGAACGAGGCGATCACCAGCCACCAGATGTGCCAGACCAGGGCGAAGCCGAGCACGGTGCTCAGTCCGGCCAGGACCACGCCGGCGGCGGTGTTCCTGGGCATGTGGATCGGCAGGAAGCCGGACAGCGGGCGCCTGGCGCCGCGTTGCTTCATGTCCCACCACGCATCGTTGTCGTGCACCACCGGGGTGAAGGCGAAGTTGTACTCCGGCGGCGGCGAGGAGGTGGACCACTCCAGGCTGCGCGCGTCCCACGGGTCGCCGGTGACGTCGCGCAGCTGCTCGCGCTTGCGGAAGCTGACGAAGATGCAGATCAGGAAGCAGGCGATGCCGATGGCCACCAGCACCGCGCCGAAGGCGGCGATCTGGAACCAGATCTGCAGCGAGGGATCGGTGAAGTGGCTGACCCGGCGGGTCACGCCCATCAGGCCGAGCACGTACAGCGGGGTGAAGGCGAACCAGTAGCCGGCCAGCCAGAACCAGAACGACATCTTCCCCCAGAAGTCGTCGAGCTTGAAGCCGAACGCCTTCGGGAACCAGAAGGTCATGCCGGCGAACAGGCCGAACACCACGCCGCCGATGATCACGTTGTGGAAGTGGGCGACCAGGAACAGGCTGTTGTGCAGGACGAAGTCGGCCGGCGGCACCGCCAGCAGCACGCCCGTCATGCCGCCGACGACGAAGGTGACCATGAAGCCCATGGTCCAGAGCATCGGCACCTCGAAGCGGATGCGGCCGCGGTACATGGTGAACAGCCAGTTGAAGATCTTCGCGCCCGTGGGGATCGAGATGATCATCGTGGTGATGCCGAAGAACGAGTTGACGCTGGCGCCAGAGCCCATGGTGAAGAAGTGGTGCAGCCACACCAGGTAGGACAGCACGGTAATCACCACCGTGGCGTAGACCATCGAGCTGTAGCCGAACAGGCGCTTGCCCGAATAGGTGGCCACGATCTCGGAGAACACGCCGAACAACGGCAGGATCAGGATGTATACCTCCGGGTGGCCCCAGATCCAGATCAGGTTCACGTACATCATCGGGTTGCCGCCGAGGTCGTTCGTGAAGAAGTTGGTCCCCACGTAACGGTCCAGCGCCAGCAGCGCCAGCACCGCGGTCAGCACCGGGAAGCTGACCACGATCAGCACGTTGGTGCACAGCGCCGTCCAGGTGAAGACCGGCATGCGCATCAGGGTCATGCCCGGCGCGCGCATCTTGACGATGGTCACGATCAGGTTGACGCCCGACAACAACGTGCCCAGGCCCGCTATCTGCAGCGCCCAGATGTAGTAGTCCACGCCCACGTCGGGGCTGTAGTCGATGCCCGACAGCGGCGGGTAGGCCAGCCAGCCGGTCTTGGCGAACTCGCCCACGAACAGCGACAGCATGACCAGCACCGCGCCGGCGGTGGTCATCCAGAAGCTGAAGTTGTTGAGGAACGGGAAGGCGACGTCGCGGGTGCCGATCTGCAGCGGCACCAGGTAGTTCATCAGGCCGGTGACCAGCGGCATGGCCACGAAGAAGATCATGATCACGCCGTGGGCGGTGAACACCTGGTCGTAGTGGTGCGGCGGCAGGTAGCCCAGGTTGTCGCCGAACGCCATCGCCTGCTGCAGGCGCATCATCAGCGCATCGGCGAAGCCGCGCAGCAGCATCACCAGGCCCAGCACCATGTACATGATGCCGATCTTCTTGTGGTCGATGCTGGTGAACCAGTCGCGCCACAGCGTGCCCCACAGCTTGTAACGGGTGATCAGCGCCAGCACCGCGATGCCGGCCAGCATCGTGCCGATGAACGCCGACAGGATCACCGGGTCGTGCAGCGGGAACGATTCCCAGCCCAGGTAGCCGGTCAGCGGGTTGTAGGGCGCGGAAGTGGAGTGGGGGGAGGACATCGCTTGCAGTTTCCGTCGTCAGGCCGCCGGCGCGGGCGCGGGCGGCGGCGTGGTCCGCTCAGGGAGCGAGGCGGGAAAGGGAGGTGTTCAGGCCGGCGGCCGGGGCGTCGGTGGAGGCGCACATGGCCGACTGCACGTAGCGGCGGCCGCGCAGGTCGCCGGTGCGGCGCGCCTCCAGGCCTTCGATCCCGGTGCGGCCGGGGCCGTTGCCGGCGTCGATCGCCATCATCTCGTGCATGCACATCCGGCGCGGGTCGACGCAGCGGTTGAGGATGGCGTCGAACATGCCGTCCTCGACGCTGCCGAAGTGCCGAACCGGCTCGCGCTCGCTGGGCTTTTCCAGCGCCAGGTAGGCCTCGCGGTCGAGCTTGCCGCCGGCGCGCGCGCGGGCCACCCACTCGTCGAAGCCGGCGCCGTCCAGCGCATGGAAGCGGAAGCGCATGCCCGAGAAACCGGCGCCGCTGTAGTTGGCCGAGAAGCCTTCGTACTCGCCGGGCGAGTTCATGACCGCGTTCAATTCGGTCTGCATGCCCGGCATGGTGTAGATCATGCCGGCCAGCGCCGGCACGTAGAACGCGTTCATCACCGTGGACGAGGTGAGCTTGAACTGGATCGGCCGGTCCACCGGCGCGGCCAGCTCGTTGACCGTGGCGATGCCCTGTTCGGGATAGAGGAACAGCCACTTCCAGTCCAGCGCCACCACCTCCACCACCAGCGGCTCGGTGCCTTCCGGCAGCGGGCGGCCCTCGGCGATGCGGTCCAGCGGGCGGTACGGATCCAGGGTATGGGTGCTGATCCAGGTGATCGCGCCCAGGGCGATGATGATCAGCAGCGGCGCGGCCCAGATCACCAGCTCCAGCTGCAGCGAGTGGTCCCAGTCCGGCTTGTAGGTGGCGGCCTTGTTCGAGGCCCGGTAGCGCCAGGCGAAGAACAGGGTCAGGGCGATCACCGGGACGATGATGATCAGCATCAGCAGCGTAGCGACGATGATCAGGTCGCCCTGCTGCCGGGCGATGTCGCCGGGCGCGTTGAGCAGGATGGTGTTGCAGCCGGCCAACGGAGCGACCAGTCCGGCTGCCAGCAGGAGCCGGCGCAGGTGCATGATGGTGGACATCTGAATAGGGGCTGGTGGGGGTCTCAGCGGCCGCCACTTTACTCCTGCCGCGTTAACACGACGATTGGGCGTTTTGTCCTATGGTCGCGGCGGGCCATCGGTGGGAACCTGTGCCGCCGGCCCCGGCCCGGTGGCGCACGCCTCCGCCACGCAACCCGGTGTAGCCTCCCCCCGCAGGCACAGCACACTCCCATCGCGATGTCCTCCATTCCCGCGTCCAGCCCCGCCGCCTCTCCCACGGTTTCCGTCCACGGACAGGATCCGGCGTCCCATGCCCAGGTCGCCCCCGGCGAGATCGCCGTGGGCGTGGTCATCGGCCGCATCTCCGAATACTTCGACTTCTTCGTATACGGCATTGCCTCGGCGCTGGTGTTCCCGAAGGTGTTCTTCCCGTTCGCCGAGCCGCTGCAGGCCACGCTGTATTCGTTCATGGTGTTCGCCCTGGCGTTCGTCTCGCGGCCGCTCGGCACGGTACTGTTCCTGTGGATCCAGGACCGCTGGAGCCGCGGCACCAAGCTGACCGCCGCGCTGTTCCTGCTCGGTACCAGCACCGCCGGCATCGCCTTCGTGCCCGGCTACGAGAAGGTGGGTGCACTGGCCATCGTCCTGCTGATCCTGTTCCGCACCAGCCAGGGCGTGGCCCTGGGCGGTTCCTGGGACGGCCTGCCGTCGTTGCTGGCGCTCAACGCGCCCAAGCACCGCCGTGGCTGGTACGCCATGCTCGGCCAGCTCGGCGCGCCGGCCGGCTTCATCGTCGCCGCCGCGCTGTTCGCGTTCCTGTATTCGAGCCTGTCCAACGCCGACTTCTACGACTGGGGCTGGCGCTATCCGTTCTTCGCCGCCTTCGCGATCAACGTCGTGGCGCTGTTCTCGCGCCTGCGCATCGTGGTCACCCACGAGTACGAGCAGCAGATGGGCGAGCGCGAGCTCGAGCCGGTGCCGGTGTCGGAGCTGTTCCGGGTCAAGGGCCGGCACGTGGTCATCGGTGCGTTCGCCGCGCTGGCCAGTTACGCCATCTTCCATGTCGTCACGATCTTCCCGCTGTCGTGGATCCAGCTGTACACCGAGCAGAACATCAGCCGCTTCCTGATGGTGCAGGTGGTGGGCGGGTTCCTGGCGATGGGCGGCGTGCTGGCCTCCGGCGTGATCGCCGACCGGGTGGGCCGGGTGCAGACCCTGGCCGCCACAGCGGTGGCGATCGCGGTGTTCAGCGGCTTCGCCCCGACCCTGCTGGGTGGCGGTCCGGGTGCGCAGCAGCTGTTCATGCTGATCGGCTTCGTCCTGCTCGGGCTGTCCTACGGGCAGGCCTCCGGTGCGGTGACCCGCAATTTCGGTTCGCGCTACCGCTACACCGGGGCGGCGCTGACCACCGACCTGGCGTGGCTGATCGGCGCGGCGTTCGCGCCGCTGGTGGCGCTGGTGCTGGCGGCCGAATTCGGCCTGCCGTACGTGGGCCTGTACCTGCTGTCGGGTGCGCTGGCGACGCTGGCGGCGCTGGTGGTCAACCGCCGGCTCAAGCAGCGCGAGGCGGCGCAGGGCTGATCGCGGGCGAGGCCTAAGCGCCGGACCAGCGGTGACGTGGCCATTCGTGGTGGTACGAGGCGCCGTCGCGCCGGTGTCGATGCCGGCCGCGGGTGGGCGCAGGCTCGCGCCTGTTGCTTGCCGGCGCGCGACGCGCACGTGCCTGCGAGTCGCCACCCGCAATGATGAAGTGGGCGAATGCGGGCTCGGCGTCAACGTGTCGCCCATGAAGGCGGGCGCCTACACAAAACGGCGGTGCCGCCGGCACAATGGTGGCTCGCTTGCAACGCTGCTCCGATGACCGACCTTCCGCCCGACATCGATCCCGCCGCCGACCTGCGCCGCATCCGCTGGCGCTGCCGGCGCGGGATGCGCGAGCTGGACCAGCTGTTCGAGCGCTGGCTCGTACACGCCTATCCGGCTGCGACCGACGCCCAGCGGGGTGTTTTCCTGAGGCTGCTCGATTGCGAGGACGATAGGCTGTGGCGCTGGTTCATGGGCTACGAGGCCTGTCCGGATGTCGAACTCGCCGACCTCATCGCCCGGATCCGTGCCCTGCCGGCTTGAATGGCGCCCTTCGTGCTGGCTGCTGGCGTTGCTGGCGCTGATCTCCGGCCTGGCACCGGCGGCGATACTCGGATCGGACCTGCCGGGTGCTTGGGCCTGGCCGCTGGCCGCCGCTGCGGCGTGCCGGGGCTTGTGGCTGCTGCGGCGCGAAGCGGCCAGGCCCCATCGCCGGTTGGTCCTCGCCGGCCATGCAGGGGGGGCGGACAGCCTGGACGGCGAGCACCTGCACGACTGCCGGGTGCGGTGGCGAGGACCGCTGGCGTTCGTCCATGCCGTGCAAGCCGATGGCCACCACGCGCGCCTGGTGTGGTGGCCGGACACGCTGCCGCCGCCGCTGCGGCGTGAACTGCGGCTGGCCGTCGCCGCGCGCGACGCTTCGCGCGGCGACCGGCCGATGGCACCATAGCGGCCATCGACCGCCGGGGTGAGCCGGCAACGGACACCCTCGGCCCATGTTCAAACCCGTCCCCGTGGCCATTGGCCTGCGCTACCTGCGGGCCAAGCGCCGCAACGGCTTCATCTCCTTCATCTCGCTGGCCTCGATCCTCGGCATCGCCCTGGGCGTCACCGTGCTGATCACCACCATGGCGGTGATGAGCGGGTTCCAGAAGGAGATCCGCGACCGCCTGCTGCAGTTCGCCGCCCACGCGACCGTGGTCGCCGACGGGGTGCCGATGCAGGACTGGCAGCACGCGCTGGACGTGGCGGCCGCGGACCCGCGCGTGGCCGGCGCGGCGCCGTTCATCGAGACCGAGGCGCTGCTGTCGGGCCCGCGCAAGCAGCCGGCGATGGTCCGCGGCATCGTGCCGGCGCTGGAAGACCAGGTGTCGGTGCTGGCGGAGAAGATGAAGCGCGGCTCGGCCGATACCCTGGCCGACGGCAGCTACAACATCCTCCTGGGCCAGGAACTGGCGCTGTGGCTGGGCGTGGACTTGGGCGACCAGGTCACGGTGATGCTGCCGGAGTTCCAGGGCTCGCCGATCGGGGCGATGCCACGCTACAAGCGCTTTACCGTCAGTGGCGTGTTCGAGGCAGGCTACAACGACATCGACCGCGGCCTGGCCGTGGTCCACATGGCCGACCTGCAGCGGGTGCTGCGCATGGACGGCGCCAGCGGCGTGCGCTTGATGCTGCACGACATGAACCAGGCCTACGAGGTGGCGCGCGACCTGGCGCTGAAGTTGCCGGGTTACTACCGGGTCAGCGACTGGACCCGCGAGAACGCCAACCTCTACCAGTCGCTGAAGATGGAAAAGACGGTGATGGGCATCCTGCTGTCGCTGATCATCCTGATGGGCGCCTTCACCCTGGTGAACTCGCAGGTCATGCTGGTCACCGACAAGCAGGCCGACATCGCGATCCTGCGCACGCTCGGCCTGACCCCGGGCGGCGTGATGCAGGTGTTCATGGTCCAGGGCACGCTGATCGGCATCATCGGCACGGTGCTGGGCTTCATCGGCGGCGTGACCCTGACCTGGAACCTGGAACGGATCCTCGACGGCATCGAAGCGCTGTTCAACGTGACCCTGCTGCCGGAGGACGTGTACTACATCACCGGCCTGCCGACCGACATGCAGACCAACGACGTGGTCCTGACCCTGGTGGTGGCGCTGGTGATGAGCTTCCTCGCCACCCTGTACCCGGCTTGGCGCGCCGCGCGCACCCAGCCGGCGGAGGCGCTGCGCTATGAGTGAGAACCCCAACGCCACCGGAGCGGGCACCGTGCACGAATCCAGCGAGGCTCTGCGCGCCGAAGGCCTGGGCAAGACCTACGCCGAAGGCAGGATGAAGACCCACGTGTTCGACGGCCTGGACCTGCATGTGAACGCGGGCGAGACCGTGGCGATCGTCGGCGCCTCGGGCGTCGGCAAGAGCACCCTGCTGCACCTGCTCGGGGGCCTGGACACGCCCAGCGCCGGCGAGGTCTACGTGGCCGGGCAGAAGATGTCGACGCTGTCGGACGCGCAGCGCGGCCGACTGCGCAACCGCGCGCTGGGATTCGTCTACCAGTTTCACCACCTGCTGCCGGAGTTCACCGCGCTGGAGAACGTGATGATGCCGGTGCTGCTGGCCGGCGGCGAAGTCGACGATGCGCGCGCGCGCGCCGGCTCGCTGCTCGAGGCGGTGGGCCTGGGGCATCGCCTCGGCCACAAGCCCGGCGAGTTGTCCGGCGGCGAGCGGCAGCGTGCGGCGGTGGCGCGCGCGCTGGTCAACCGTCCGGCCTGCGTGCTCGGCGACGAGCCGACCGGCAACCTCGACGAGAAGACCGCGGCCACGGTGTTCGAGCTGATGCTCGAGCTCAACCGCGCCCAGCGCACCAGCCTGGTCCTGGTCACCCACGACCGGCGCCTGGCGCGCCGGCTCGACCGGGTGCTGGAGCTGCACGAGGGCAAACTGCGCGAGCTGTCGCCGCACGACCTGCAGGCCGCCTGACTGTCCGGGCGGCGCCCCGATGCCGGGGTGGAACGCTTCGGCGGCAGTCCGCTTGCCAGGAGCCCGCGCTGCGAGGGGGCCATCGCGCGTGGCCTGGCCCGAAGTCGCACGACGCTCCCACCGCGTCCGCCGGAATCCTGCTAGCCGGGGAGCAGGCGGCCTGCGCCGGCATCGCTAGGGGGCCGGCTCGTCCGCCACCACCACCGGCGCCACGGGCGCGCGTGGCATCAGGATCCACAACGCCACGTAAGCCACCAGGCCACAGCCCAGGCCCACAGTGGTGGCGATGAATGCCACCCGCCACAACCAGGAAGGCACGGGCGTGTGTTCGCCCAAGCCGCCGCACACGCCGCCGAACCATGCGTCGCGTCGCGAGCGCTGCAGGTCCCTGAAATTCCACTCCATCGCCGCCTCCCGCCGGCGGCGTGGCGCCGGTCCGCAGACAGCGTGGCCGCTCGCGCGGCCGCCCGCCGTCGGACGATGCCGCGACGCGGCGTAGGAAACGGCGCATCGGCGTGCCGACCGCCGCGCACGCGTCAGCCCGGGCCCGCGTCCGGGCGATCCAGGTGGCCCAGTAGCCGCCCGGGTGCCACCCGGTCGCGCACGCGCCGCTTGAGTTCGGCGATGTCCGGGAAGCCGCCGTCGGCTGCCCGCGACCAGACCGCCGCGCCGTCGACCCGTACTTCGAAGATGCCGCCGTCGCCAGGGCATAACGAGAGCGAAGCGATCTCCCGCTCGAAGGTGGTCAGCAGTTCCTGCGCCATCCACGCCGCGCGCAACAGCCAGCGGCAACGGGTGCAATAGACGATCTCGATCCGGTGCATCAGGTCGGGTCCTCGGGAGGCGTCGGCGGCCCGTCGGCGCCTGCGACCCACGGCCGCGCCCGATGGTCGCCGCGGGCCCGCCAGCGCGTCCAGTGGGAAGCCCGCGGAGAAGTCCGAGCCGTCGGCACAGGCTTGTCCGATCGCCGGCGCCTGGCCGGCGGCGGCACGATGGAACACGACGGCTTCAGGGACGAAGCGGCGATGAACGATCCGGGCGCGGGCAGGAGTGCGGGCGTGTGGCCGTGGTTGGGCGATGGCTGCGGCCGGCGCCTGCCGGTCCGTGCGCCGCGGGCACGCACCAGGCGGCCGCAGGCGGGGGGCGCGCGGGATGCCGGAGGTTGGTCGTGAGCGCCGATGGCTCGCTCGACCATGGATCGGGCGATCACGCTACCGCGGCCGCCACGGTGCCGCCCGCCCTGGGCCCGGCCTGCGTGTGCGGCCTGCTCGCCGGAACGGTGACCTGCCTGTTCCTCCCCTGGCTGGTACCTGCGGCAGCCGGTGGGCTCCTGCTGCTCGCCGGCCTGGCCGGCTGGGCGGCGCGCTGGCGCGGACGCGCGTTGGCCGCGGGATTGGCGGGTGCCGGCTGGGTGGCGCTGCACGCCGGCTGGGCATTGGGCAGCTGGCTGCCGCCCGCCTGGGAGGGACGCGAGTTGAAAGTAACCGGGCAGGTACTGGGCCTGCCATCGCACGAGGCCCGGCGGACCCGCTT
Organism: Pseudoxanthomonas sp. Soil82; assembly: GCF_040446535.1. Taxonomy (NCBI): domain Bacteria; kingdom Pseudomonadati; phylum Pseudomonadota; class Gammaproteobacteria; order Lysobacterales; family Lysobacteraceae; genus Pseudoxanthomonas; species Pseudoxanthomonas sp. Soil82. The sequence continues at coordinate 170,678 of NZ_JBEAAK010000002.1, read as the reverse complement.
CGAGTTCCGGATCGACGGGGACGCACCCGCCCCGGTCGCGGGACGGCGGGTCCGTCTGGCCTGGTACGACGACTTCGGCGCGACCGGTCCGGGACCGCGGCTTGCCCTGGAGCCGGGCGCGCGCTGGAGCTTCCCGCTCAAGCTCCGCGCGCCGCACGGACTGGCCAATCCCGGGGGCGCCGACGCCGGTCGCCACGCCCTGGCCCAGCGCATCGCCGGCACCGGCTACGTGCGCAACCCGCAACTGGCGCGCGAACTGGCGCCGGCAACGGGGCTGGATGCCTGGCGTGCGCGCATCGCCTCCCGGATCGACGCGCAGGTGCCAGCGGCCTCGTCGCGATTCGTGCGCGCGCTGGCGCTGGGCGATACCCGCGGCCTGGATGACGGCGACTGGGAAACGCTGCGCGCGGTCGGGCTCACCCACCTGGTCGCGATCTCCGGTTTCCATGTCGGCCTGGTCGCCGGGTTCTGCGCCTGGCTGGCGATGGCCGGGTGGTGGCTGTGGCCGCGGCTGGGCCTGTTCCTGCCGCGCCCGCATGCCGCGGCGCTGGCCGCGATGGCCGGTGCCGCCGGCTACGCGGCGGTCGCCGGTTTCGCCCTGCCGACCGTGCGTACCGCGCTGATGATCGCGGTGGTGGCCGGCGCGCGCCTGGCGCGCCGGCCGCTGGGTGCCTGGCAGGCGCTCGCCCTGGCGCTGCTAGCAATCCTGCTGTTCGATCCGCTGGCCGTGCTGCAGGCGGGCTTCTGGCTCAGCTTCGCCGGAGTGGCCTGGCTGGTCTGGTGCCTGCCCACCGAAGGCGGCCGCCGCTGGCTGCGCGATTTCCTCTCGGCGCAGGGCGTGGCCACACTCGGCCTGTTGCCGCTGGGGGCAGTGCTGTTCCTGCAGGCGTCGCTAGCCGGACCGCTGGCCAACCTGCTCGCGGTGCCGTGGTGGAGCCTGGTGGTGGTGCCACTGTCGCTGCTGGGCACGGCGCTGGAAGCCGTCCATGACGGCGCGGGAGCATGGGCCTGGCGCGCGGCCGGCGCGTGCTTCGCTCCGAGCTGGCAGTTGTTCGAACGCATGGCGGCCAGTCCCTTCGCCCTGTGGTGGCTGCCGGAGGCCGAAGCGTGGGCGCTGCCAGTGGCGTTGCTCGCGGCATTCTGGCTGCTGTTGCCGCGCGGGGTTCCGGGCAAGGGCCTGGCGCTGCTGCTCTGGTTGCCGCTGCTGTGGCCGCCGCGGGAGCTGCCCGCACCGGGTGGGGTCGAGTTGCACGTGCTGGACGTGGGGCAGGGGCTCGCGCTGGTGGCGCGGACCTCGCGCCACGTTCTGCTCTACGACGCCGGGCCGGCCGTGCACGATGGCTGGGACGCCGGCGAGCGGGCGGTGGTGCCGGCCCTGCGCGCGCTCGGCATCACCCGCGTGGACCGGGCGGTACTCAGCCACGGCGACCTCGACCATGCCGGCGGCTGGCCCGCGATCCAGCGGACGCTGCCGACAGGGTCGTCGTCGGGGCCTGAAGGGGGCCCGGTGCAGGTGGATCGTCCCTGCAGGGCAGGAGAAGGCTGGGAATGGGATGGGGTGCGCTTCGCCTTCCTGCACCCCACCGCGCATTTCCCGTACCTGCGCAACGAGTCCAGCTGCGTGTTGCGGATCGAATCGGCCCACGGCGCGGTGCTGCTCACCGGCGACATCGGCGAGGTGGTGGAGCGGCGCCTGCTGCGCGACCCGCGGCGCCTGCGCGCCGAGGTGGTGGTGGTCCCGCACCATGGCAGCGACGAATCGTCCTCCGGCGCCTTCGTCGCCGCCACCGGGGCACGCCTTGCGCTGGTCTCGGCCGGCCGCGGCAACCGCTTCGGGCACCCGCGCGAGGCGGTGGTCCGGCGCTGGCGGCACCATGGCGCCGAGGTGCTGGCGACACCGCGATCCGGTGCGATCAGGGTCTGGCTCGACGCAGATGGCCTGTCGCTGCGGGAGCGCCGCGCCTGGCGTCGCCGCCTCTGGTATCCCGACGACCCGCCGCCCTAGCCGCCGATGCACAACCGCCCGTGCCTGCCCGGTCTTCGCCTGCGCGCCGTCGCCAGCTCCCGTGTCGGCGAAGCCCGGAAGCCGCGCCGGACCGGGCCATGCGACTGCCGGCGGACCTCCCATCGGCATGGCGCCCGGTCGCGGATGCCCGACGCGCCCCTGCCGAGGCGGCGCATGCACCGTCCACTGTTAACGTGCGCCGGTCCTCAGCCCCGGCGCGCCGGGCTGGCGCCGGGGCCGTCTTTGCCGTCATCCTTACGCCTCGTCGATAGGGCCCGGTGCCGGAGGTGGTTCAGGTGTGGGAGCTGGTCAAGGCCGGTGGATGGCCGATGCTGCCGTTGCTGCTGCTGGGCGTGGCGGCCCTGGCGATCATCCTGGAACGGCTGTGGAGCCTGCGCCGCGCCGAGGTCATGCCGCCGAAGCTGGGCGAGGAAGTCCGCAACTGGGCCGCGCGCGGCCAGCTCGACCCGGCCCACATCGAGTCGCTGCGCCGCAACTCGCCGCTGGGCGCGTTGCTGGCCGCGGCCCTGGACGTGCGCCACAAGCCACGCGAGGTGATCCGCGAGCGGCTCGAGGACACCGGCCGGCACCTGGTTTTCAGGATGGAGAAGTTCCTCAGCGCGCTCGGCACCATCGCCTCGGCCGGTCCGCTGCTGGGCCTGCTGGGCACCGTCGTGGGCATGATCCAGATGTTCCTGGGCATCCTCGACCATGGCCTGGGCGACGTGAACCAGCTTGCCGGCGGCATCGGCAAGGCGCTGGTGTGCACGGCGACCGGCATGATCATCGCGGTGCCGGCGCTGATCTTCCACCGCTTTTTCCGCAGCCGCATCGCCGGCTACGTGATCGAGATGGAGCAGGAGGCCACGGCGCTGCTCGATGCCCTGGACACCGCCCGCCCGGCGCCGCAGGTGTCGCCGGCCGCGACCGCGCAGGCGGCGGCCCGCGTGGCCGGCGCGCGCCCGGCGCCGCCCGCACCGGCCCGCGGCTGAGCCTGCCATGCGCATCCGCGACCAGCGCGCCTACGACGAGCCCGGGATCGACCTGGTCCCGCTGATCGACGTCATCCTGGTGCTGATCATCTTCTTCGTGATCACGACCACCTTCGACGTACGCTCGACCCTGCAGCTGCAGTTGCCGGTGGCCAGTCCCCAGGCACCGCCGCCGGCGCGCACGCTCAACATCATCGTCAACGCCGACGGGCGCTACTTCGTCGGCGAGCGCGAAGTGCTGCAGACCGGGATCGAGGCAGTGAAGCAGGCGATCGTGGAGTCGGCCGGCGAGGACCGCGAACTGCCGGTGATGCTGCGCGCCGACGCGCGCACGCCCTACCAGGCCGTGGTCACCGCGCAGGACGCGCTGGCGCAGCTGGGCTTCCGCCGGATCGCCATCGCCACCGCTCCGGAGACGACATCCGCGGCTTCGCCGGGGCCGCAGCCTTGAGCGACCGGCATCCCCCGGTCTGGCCGATCTACCGGCGCCTGCTGGGTTACACCGGCCGCTACTGGCCGTTCCTGGCCGCAGCGCTGGTCGGGATGGTCATCGAGGCGATCGCCGGCGGCAGCTTCGTGCGCCTGATGAAGCCGCTCACCAACAATTTCGTCGAACCCTCGGCTCGCGACGCGGTGTTGCTGCCGCTGGCCATCGTCGGCCTGTTCGTGCTGCGCAGCCTGGCCACGTTCGTCACCGACTACGGCATGGCCCGGACCGGCCGCAGCGTGGTGCGCGACCTGCGCGAGCAGGTCCTGGCCAAGTACCTGCGCCTGCCGTCGACCCAGTTCGACGCCGAGTCCACGCCGGTGATGGTGAGCCGGCTCAATTTCGACACCGAACAGGTCACCCAGGCCAGCTCGGACGCGCTCAAGACCCTGGTCACCGACAGCCTGACCATCGCCTACCTGCTGGGTCTTATGCTCTGGGCCAGCGTCAAGGTGACCATCGCCATGCTGCTGGTCACGCCGCTGATCGGCGTGATCGTGTGGTACGTGGGCAAGCGCTACCGCCGGATCAGCGGCGGCATCCAGGATGGGATGGGCCGGATGGCGGCCAGCGCCGAGCAATCGCTGTCGGCGCAGCAGGACGTCAAGATCCATGGCGCGCAGGGGCTGGAGATCTCCCGCTATGCCGCCCTCGCCAACCGCATCCTCGGCCTGAACATGAAGGTCGAGAGCACCCGCGCCGGCGCATCCGCCATGACCCAGCTGCTGGCGGCGCTGGCGCTGGCGGCGATCGTCTGGGTCGCCGCGCACGAGGCCCTGGAGGGGCGGCTGGACGCCGGCGATTTCGTGATGCTGATGACGGCGATGATGGCGATCATCCCGTCGCTGCGGCGGATCACCAGCGTGCAGACCGCCATTTCCCGCGGGGTGGCCGCGTCCGAGCGCCTGTTCTCGATCCTCGACGCCGAGGAGGAAGCCGACGCCGGCACCCGCGCCCTCGGCCGCGCCCGGGGCGAGCTGGTCTTCGACCGCGTGAGCCTGCGCTACCGCGACCAGCCCGGTTTCGCGCTGGACGACATCAGTTTTACCGCCCGGCCGGGCACGGTCACGGCGATCGTCGGCCGCTCCGGCAGCGGCAAGACCAGCCTGGTGCGGCTGGTGCCGCGCTTCTACGAGCCCAGCAGCGGCCATATCACCCTCGACGGGGTGGAGCTGCACGACTACCGCATGGCCGACCTGCGCCGGCAGATCGCCCTGGTCGGGCAGAAGGTGATGCTGTTCGACGACACCGTGGCGGCCAACATCGCCTATGGCGCCGACGCCAGCCCGGAGGCGATCCGGGCCGCAGCCGAGGCCGCCAACGCCTGGGAATTCATCGAGCGGTTGCCGCACGGCCTCGACACCCACATCGGCGAGAACGGCGCGCTGCTGTCCGGCGGCCAGCGCCAACGCCTGGCGATCGCCCGGGCGATCCTGCGCGACGCGCCGATCCTGATCCTGGACGAGGCGACCGCGGCGCTGGACAACGAGTCCGAGCGCCTGGTCCAGGATGCGCTGCACCGGCTGATGCCCGAACGCACGACGCTGGTCATCGCCCACCGCCTTTCCACCATCGAACATGCCGACCAGGTGCTGGTGCTGGACCACGGGCGGCTGGTCGAGCGCGGCAACCACGCGCAGTTGCTGGCCGCGGGGGGGCTGTATGCCCACCTGCATGGCGCGCAGTTCCGCGAGCGCGGCGCCGGATGAGGCCGGGGGCGAGGCGGACGGCATGAACAAGGGGGCTCCACGGACACCGGGCTGGTGGTTCGGCGACGCCGCGGTGCCCGCGTGGGCACGCCTGCTGGCGCCGCTCTATGCCGGCGTGACCGCACTCAGGCGGCGGCTGTACCGCCGCGGCCTGCTGCGGCAGCGCAGGGTCGAGGTGCCGGTGGTGGTGATCGGCAACCTGGCCGCCGGCGGCGCCGGCAAGACACCGCTGACGATCGCGGTGGTGCAGAAGCTGCGCGAGGCCGGCTGGCGGCCGGGAGTGGCCAGCCGCGGCTACGGCCGGCGCGACGATGCGGCGCCGCTATGGGTCACCGCCGAGACCCTGCCGCAGGACGGCGGCGATGAACCGGTGCTGGTCGCCCGGCGCCTGCCGGTCCCCGTGCGCGTGGACCGCGACCGCGCCGCGGCCGCGCGCGCGCTGGCCGAAGCCGGCTGCGACATCGTGGTCTGCGACGACGGCCTGCAGCACTACCGCCTGGCGCGCGACATCGAGATCGAGGTGATCGACGGCAGCCGACGCTACGGCAACGGCCGGATGCTGCCGGCCGGACCGCTGCGCGAGCCGGTCGAACGGGGGCGCTGCTGCGATTTCCGCGTGGTCAACCTGGGCCATGGGGCGGGGCAGGGCGGCACCGGCTTCGGCGAGTGGCCGATGCACCTGCAGGCGCGCGCCGCGCTGCCGATCGCCGGCGGGCGCCCACGCGCACTGGCCTCGTACATCGGCATCCGCGTGCATGCGGTGGCCGGCATCGGCAACCCGCAGCGGTTCTTCGACATGCTGCGCGCGCTGGGCGTGGGCGTGGTGCCGCACGCGTTCGCCGACCACCATGCGTATCGCCCCGAGGACCTGCAGTTCGGCAACGACCTGCCCGTGCTGATGACCGAGAAGGACGCGGTGAAATGCGCGCCGTTCGCCGATGCGCGCTGTTTCGCCGTACCGGTCGACGCGGAGCTGCCCGCGGCCTTCTGGGTGGCGCTGCTGGACCGGCTCGACCGGCTTCGCTGACAGGTCCTCTGCTGCGGGCAAGAGGGGAGAATCCGAGAGGGGGATCGGCGCCCGACCGAGCCCCTGGTCGCCGGTGCGTTGCCGGCCCTCATCGTTCCTTCGGTAGATTCTGCCGGGCAGGTTCTGCAACGGGCGTGTCGTGGCACCCGCCGCCCGGGGGCCGATGTGGGCCCGTGCCCCCGGAAGGCTGCGCGCCGGCGCCGCCCTGGCTGGGGGGAGACCCGCCGCCGCGCCCATACAATGCCGCTTCGCTACGGAGGATCCGATGGACCCGCAGATCGATTTCGTCGTCGCCGTGCCGGCGCGCTATGCGGCCAGCCGCCTGCCCGGCAAGCCGCTGCGCCTGCTCGGCGGCGAGCCGCTGGTGCTGCACGTGGCCCGGCGCGCGCTGGAGGCCGGCGCGCGCGAGGTGTGGCTGGCCACCGACGACGAACGCGTGGCCGCGGCGGTCGCCGGCACCACGGGCGTGCGCGTGGCGATGACGTCGCCGGCCCATGCCTCCGGTACCGACCGCCTGGCCGAGTGCGCCGCGATCGCGGGCTGGGACGACGACACCGTGGTGGTGAACCTGCAGGGCGACGAGCCCTTCGCCCCGGCCAGGGGTATCACCGAAGTGGCGCGCGCACTGGTCGACAGCGGCGCGCCGATGGCGACCCTGGCCGAGCCGGTGGCGGAGGTGGAAACCCTGTTCGATCCGAATACGGTTAAGCTGGTCCGCGCCGCGTCCGGCGATGCGCTTTACTTCAGCCGGGCGCCGCTGCCCTGGCCGCGCGATGCCTTCGCCCGCGACCGCAGCGTGTTGCCGGCCGGCGGCCACTGGCTGCGCCACATCGGGATCTACGCGTACCGCGCGGGGTTCCTGCAGGTGTTCGCGCGGATGCCGCCGGGCCGACTGGAACAGGTCGAGTCGCTGGAGCAGTTGCGGGTGCTGGAAGCCGGGCACCGCATCGCGGTCGCGCTGGCGCCGGCACCGTTCCCGCCAGGGGTCGACACGCCCGAGGACCTCGAGCGCGCCGAGGCGCGCCTGCGCGGCGCCGCCGCATGAGTGCCGGGCCGACGCGCCTGCTGGTGGTATGCCTGGGCAACATCTGCCGTTCCCCGCTCGCCGAAGGCGCGTTGCGTGCCCGCATCGAAGCGTCGCCGCTGGCCGGGCGGGTGATGGTCGATTCGGCCGGCACCGGCGGCTGGCACGCCGGCGAGCCGCCGGACCGCCGCGCGATCGCCTGCGCGCGCGGGCATGGCGTGGACATCGCCGGCCTGCGCGCGCGCCAGTTGCGCGCGCGCGACTTCGAGGACTTCCACTGGCTGCTCTGCGCCGATGCCGACAACCTGCGCGACCTGCGCGCCCTGGCGCCACCAGGAGCACGCGAGCGCACCGCGCTGCTGCTGGACTGGGCCGGTACGGTGCCGCATGGCGAGGTGCCCGACCCGTACTACGGCGACGGCAGCCACTTCGAAGGGGTCTGGCAACTGGTCGATACGGCGGCACGGGCGGTCGTGGACCGCCTGTCCGCGCGGCCGGCGTCCGGCATAATCAGGCCATGAACGCGGCCATCCTCCAGGAACTGCCCCGCGAACTGCCCTGGCTCAACGCCCCGGCGGCCTCGCTCCACGAGTTGCGCGGCCGGCCGGTCGTGCTGGCCTTCGTCAACGCCGCCTCGGCCTGGTGCGCGCAACGCCTGGCCGAGCTGGCGCAGTGGCAGGCGCGCAATCCCGGGCGCCTGCAGGTGCTGGTGGTGCAGGTGCCGCGCTTCGACAGCGAACGGGTGCCGCAACGCTCGCTCAAGCTGCTGCGCCGGCTGGGGGTGGCATCGCCGGTCCTGCTCGACGCCGACTGGGCCGCCTGGCAGCGCTACGGCATCGAGGCCTGGCCGACGCTGCTGCTGGTCGATGCCGACGGGCGCGAGCGCGAACGCATCGTCGGGCTGGGCGGGGACATGGAGCGGGCGCTCTTCGCCTTAGTGGAGGGCCTGCCCCCTCCACTCGAGGAGGACCTGACCACGTCCGAGACCGCGCCCGAGCCGCGCCTGACCCTGCGCTTCCCGGCGGGCATCGCCGCCAGTGCCGACCGGCTGTACATCGCCGACAGCGGCCACCACCGCATCCTCGAATGCAGCCACGGCGGTCGCATCCTGCGCCAGTTCGGCCTGGGGACCGCCGACTTCATGGACGGCCCCGGCGACCAGGCCGCGTTCCACCGCCCGCAGGGCCTGGCCCTGGAGCGGGAGCAGCTGTTCGTCGCCGACACCGGCAACCATGCGTTGCGCCGGATCCAGTTGCGCACCGGGCAGGTCGACACGTTGTGCGGCAACGGCCGCCCGGGCGATCCGATCGAGGGTCCGGTCAATCCGGCCGCGCGCGGGCCGCTCAACCACCCGCTCGCGCTGGCCGTGGCCGGCAACCAGGTGCACATCGCCAGCGCCGGCGACAACCGCATCTGGAGCTGCGACCTCGGCCGCACCGAGCTGCACCTGCGCGCCGGTTCCGGGCGCCTGGAGGTGCGCGACGGCAACGCGATGATGGCCGCGTTCGCCCAGCCGGCGGGCCTGGCCGCGGTGCAGCAGGCGCTGTACGTGTGCGATGCACTGGGCTCGGCGGTGCGCTCGCTGCAGTTGCGCAACGACCTGGTGCAGACCCTGGTCGGGCAGGGGCCCTGGGAGTTCGGCGACGCCGATGGCCCGCGCTCGAGCGCGCGCCTGCAGCACCCGCTGGGAATCGCGCTCAGCGCCGATGCGCCGCTGCTGTGGATCGCCGACAGCGGCAACGGGATGCTGCGGACCCTGCGCCTGGGTGGTGGCGAGTTGAGCACGGTCGAACTGCCGCGGCGCCTGCACGGGCCCACCGGGCTGGCGATCGCCGGCGGTGCGGTCTGGATCGCCGAGACCGACGCGCACGGCATCCTGCGCTACGACATCGCCGGCGGCACCCTGGAAGACGTGTCGATCAGCGAATGAGCGAGGCGGTGGGCGATGCGACGGCGGGCGGGTTCGACGGCAAGGCGTTCGTCGCGCAGCTGAGTACCGCCCCGGGCGTGTACCGCATGTACGCCGCCGACGGCAGCCTGCTCTACGTGGGCAAGGCCGGCGCCTTGAAGCGCCGCGTCGCCAGCTACTTCGGCAACACGCCCAAGACCGCGCGGATCCACGCCATGGTGGCGCAGGTGGCGCGGATGGAGGTCACGGTCACCCGCACCGAGGCCGAGGCGCTGCTGCTGGAGAACCAGCTGATCAAGTCGCTGGCGCCGCGTTACAACGTCTCGCTGCGCGACGACAAGAGCTATCCGTACGTGCTGCTCACCCAGGAGCGCTGGCCGCGGCTGGCGTTCCATCGCGGGCCGCGCGCGGTGCCAGGGCGCTATTTCGGTCCTTACGCCAGCGCCGGCGCGGTGCGCGAGACCATGGACCTGATGCACAAGCTGTTCCGCCTGCGCAGCTGCGAGGACAGCGTGTTCCGCAACCGCAGCCGGCCGTGCCTGCAGTACCAGATCGGGCGTTGCAGCGCGCCCTGCGTGGCCCTGGTGGAGGCCGACGCCTATGCCGAGTCGGTGCACCGCGCTTCGCTGTTCCTGGAGGGCCGCAGCGACGAGCTGGGCGAGGAACTGGCCGCGGCGATGGAGGCGGCCAGCGCGCAGCTGGAGTTCGAGCAGGCCGCGCGCCTGCGCGACCTGCTGGCCACGCTGCGCGGCCTGCAGGCCCGGCAGTACGTGGACGGCCACGCGGCCAACCTGGACGTGCTGGCCTGCGCGATGCAGGGCAGCGCCGCCTGCGTGCTGCTGCTGGCGTTCCGCGACGGCCGCAACCTGGGTACGCGCGCGTTCTATCCGCGCACCAACGGCGAGGACAGCGCCGAGGAAGTGCTGGCCGCGTTCGTGTCGCAGTACTACGCCGAGCAGCCGCCCCCGGCCGAGATCGTGCTCGACCGCGCCATCCCCGACGCGGAGCTGATCGAACTGGCGCTGGCCGAGGCGGCGGGACGCAAGGTGGCGCTGAAATCCAGCGTGCGCGGCGAACGTGCCGGCTACCTGGACCTGGCCCGGCGCAACGCCCAGCTGGCCCTGGCCACCGAGCTCGCGAGCCGTGGAGCGCAGCAGGCCCGCAGCGAGGGTCTGCGCGACCTGCTCGGCCTGGCCGAGGTGCCGGCGCGGATCGAATGCTTCGACATCAGCCACACCCTGGGCGAGGCCACGGTGGCTTCTTGCGTGGTGTTCGACCCGGCCGGGCCGGTGCGCAACCAGTACCGCCGCTACAACATCAGCGGGATCGAACCGGGCGATGACTACGCGGCGATGCGCCAGGCGATCGAGCGCCGTTTCCGGCGCGCGCTGGAGGCCGAGGCTGCCGGCGGGCCGGGGCCGGCGGCCGCCAACGCCGTGCTCCCCGACGTGCTGCTGATCGACGGCGGCGCCGGGCAACTGGCGCAGGCGCGCGAGGCGCTCGCCGACCTGGGCGTGGAGGGCGTGCTGCTGGTCGGCGTGTCCAAGGGCGAGCAGCGGCGCGCCGGCGACGAGACCCTCGTCCTCGCCGATGGACGCGAACTGCGCCCGGGCGCCGCCTCGCCGGCGCTGCAGTTCATCCAGCAGGTGCGCGACGAGGCGCACCGCTTCGCCATCACCGGCCACCGCGGCCGGCGGCAGAAGGCGCGCACGACCAGCCGGCTGGAAGACATCCCGGGCATCGGCCCGCGCCGTCGCGCCGCGCTGCTGCGCCACTTCGGCGGGCTGGGCGGGCTGAAGGCGGCGGGCGAGGAGGAAATCGCACGGGTCGAAGGCATCAATGCCGCACTCGCCGCGCGCATCTACGCTACCCTGCACGGGCTGGCGCCCCCGGCCGCGAACGGATAGACCCCCTCTCGATGAAGTTGACCATCCCGACCTGGCTGACATTGCTGCGGATCCTGCTGATCCCGGTGCTGGTGATGGTCTTCTACCTGCCGTACAAGTGGACCAACTTCGCCTCCGCGGCCGTGTTCATCCTGGCCGCGGTCACCGACTGGCTGGACGGCTGGATCGCGCGCCGCTACCACCAGTATTCGGCGTTCGGCGCCTTCCTCGACCCGGTCGCCGACAAGCTGATGGTGGCCGTGGCCCTGTTCCTGATCGTGCAGGGACACCCCACGCCGTGGATGGCGTTCTGGGCATCGGTGATCGTCGGTCGCGAGATCGCGGTGTCGGCGCTGCGCGAGTGGATGGCCGAACTGGGCCAGCGGGCGACGGTGAAGGTGGCCACGATCGGCAAGATCAAGACCGTCGCGCAGATGGTCGCGCTGTCCTGCCTGCTGTACGCGATCAATCCGCGCCATCCCCTGCATCCGGGCACCGACATCTGGCTGGGCGAGCAGATTTTCCACCTGGGCGACTGGCTGCTGGCTGCGGCCGCATTGCTGACCCTGTGGTCCGGCGTCCAGTACCTGCATGCGGCCTGGCCGGCACTGCGCGCCGACGAAAAGGCGGCCACGGAACGGGCCCGCGAAGAAAAGCGGAAACATGGTTGACAGCGTCGCCCGAATCCCTAAAATGCGCGTCTCCCAAGCGGGAATAGCTCAGTTGGTAGAGCGCAACCTTGCCAAGGTTGAGGTCGCGAGTTCGAGTCTCGTTTCCCGCTCCAGACACACGATCCTGCCGTAGCCGCCGGCTTCGGACAGGGCCGAAACCAGACCCCGGCAACGGGGTTTTGTTTTGTCGGGCCGGCGCCAGCGTTTACACTGCGGCGGCGGCCTTGCGCCATCCGGCCTGGTGGCAGAGTGGTTATGCAGCGGACTGCAAATCCGCGTACGCCGGTTCAATTCCGACCCAGGCCTCCAGACATAAGCCCCTGAGAAATCAGGGGTTTTTGTTATCCCGCGCCCCTGATTTCTGCGATTACGAAGCCGCGTATCCGGCCCGTATCCGATTGAGCCGCCCTTGATGGCGATCTCTGCTCCGGGTAGCTTCGAGCCGAACGGGGGAGGGGGAAGATCATGATCGGCGAATTGACCGCGGCGATGGCTGCGCTAAAAGCCACTAATGAAGTGATTCGAGGGGTATTGGCGGCTGACAAAGCCCTAAGTGAAGCGGACCTCAAATTCCGCCTTGCCGACGCCGCCGCAACGCTTCTCGATGCCAGGGCAGCAGTGATGGACGCCCAGACTGCTATCGACGCTCGAGACGTCGAGATCGCCCGCCTCAATGAGGCCTTGGCCAATCGTGCGAAGGTGGTGAGGCGCGCGAACGGGTACTACGAGGTGGACAGCGATGGCAAGGCTGTTGGTGAAGCCTACTGCCAGCGCTGCTACGAAAAGGATCATGCGCTGTACCACATAGCCTATGCGGGCAACACGATTGACGCCAAATGCACGTGCCCGGTATGCAAATCCACCTATGAAAGGCGCTTTGTACGCATGAATCCGGATGCGGGCGTCGCGTAAGGTTTTTCCTACCCCGGCGCGCGGCGGCTTCTGATACCGGCCGCTGCAGTCAGGGGCGATCCTGAGCTTGCCAGCACCGCGCGGCGCCGACCCTTGGAGTCCAGGCACCACCCCCGCGCGCGCCCCGTGACCCTCCCTGGTGCGGGGCCGCTGGCTGCATCAAGCCGCCTTGAGCCTGTAGCGCTTGCCGTCTAGCACTCCGACGAAGGAGCCGTCCCTTTGAGGGTTCAGCCTCTGGCCGCGCATCTGGTAGTCGGGGATGCCGGAGATGGCGCTGCGGGTGGCTGAGTCCAAGCTGGTCGTGTTGATCTCCTGCCAGGACTCAGTTGCCTCGAACTCGTCGCCTTCATCGTCCACGATCAGGATCTGGCGGCTGGGCATAACAGTTCTCCTTGATTGGCTCGGCGGGCCATACCCGCCGTGCGGTCATTGTCTGCATCCTAGTCGCAACTGGCGCGACCCCCGGGCATACGATGCCGGCATGCTCCCCGCCGGCTTCATCTGGACCCGCCGCTGCCACCTGTCCACGGTGGACGATGGACTGCATCTGGACGGCGAGGCGGTTGCCTACCTGATCGACAAGGTCGACGGGGGCTGGTTCGCCGTGCTGGAGATGCAGCGGCCACCCGAGGCTAAGCGTCCGCATCGCGACTGCAGCAGCTTCGATGCGGGGCGGCTAGGGTGCGAGCTGTGGGCGCTCCGGCACGAGGAACGGCTGCGGCGCGAGGTCGCGGTCAAGATCGCGACCAGGCCATCGAATCACTGGAAGGGCGGCGGGTAGCTGGCTATCCAAGTACGCCATCAGAGTGACTGAAGGGTCTCGAAGAAGCTCTTCTTGGTAATGCCCATTTGATTAAGCATCCAGGCCAAAGCCTGATCCTTGAATGGCGCGTTGTTCGCGTCCACCGTGACCTTCTTGAAGTCTGGTCCTTGGCCGCGGACCCAGTTCACATGACTAGTCGCCTTTTGCGGGCGTGCCTCGAACCCCAGATGGCGCAGTACTGCCTCGACCTCCTTTACGGAGACGGGACGGTAGTGGCCACCCACGTGTTAGGCGTGGCAACCAATGGGGGCAAGCGGCACGGAGGCGTGCTCAGCCTTTCGCCGCTTACTCACTTGGGCTACATGATTTCGGTACTGCCGATACAAGGTGACGTAGAACTTCAGCCAATACTTGAGCGGCGCACGACGGCGGAGCAGATAGCCCGCGTGTTCTCGATCTTGGCCTACAGTGGCGTCATAGACGTACTCTCGGATTTGCTCCTCGAGCTTGTCCTTAGCATTGGCCAAGGTGTCAGCCTGCGCCACCAGCGAATAGTCGAGGCAGAATCCGAGCCACTGGTCCCCAGCGCGCTCAAAATAGCAGGCGATCAATAGTTCTTTGGGCTTCATATGAGACTTCCCCGGCATCTCATGGACGGTGATGGTAGCAGGGGGTTTCGCCAAATTGTCCACCTTCGCCCTTAAAGACGCGTAAACGTGCGGATCCGGCCATTCTCACTACTAATGAGACGGTAACTCTGGACCCGCCCCTGTCAGCGAAGGGCTTCACGGCAACTAGGCCCGACTAAGTGCCGGCTCCGCCGCTACATCCTCAACGGCTCGACGCTCGCCTCCCGCTCGCCGCTCAGTCCGTACAGCGCCAGGCCCACGGCAGTGAGCGTGTCGTCGTGCCGCCCCTCCAGTGCGTTGAACGTGGCGTTGCCCGCGGCGGTGTAGGAGACGCGGAAGTCCTGCAGCTCGCGGTGCAGGGTGGACTTGAGCGGCAGCTCGGCGGGCATCTTCAATCGCCCGGAGTGCATCAGCGCGTTGATCCGGCTCACCAGCGCCAGCTTGGGCACCGAATGGCCGCCCTGGCCGTTGGGCCCCTCCTGTCCGTTGAACGTCAGGGTCACGCCGGCCATGTGGCGGATGTTGGCGCCGCGGAAGATCTCGAAGACCGCCCGGCCCACGCCGGTGTAGTCGACGAACACGGGCACGCGCTGCCCCTGGAGATTCGGATTGGCCTGCACCCGATGGATGCGCAGCGCCTGGGCGGGGTAGGCCTCGCCCAGCGGCGCCTGCTCCAGGATGCGCAGGTTGAAGATGGGCTTGGGCAGCTCCTTGCGCAGGTCGACCAGCCGGCGGCGGCCATGCTCGCTATCGCGCAGCTCGTCGACCACGTAACCGGGCACGATCAGGCGCACCCGCTCGACGGCCGCGATCGTGGTGGGGTCGCGGGACTGGCCCAGGTCGACGCCAATGGCGACGTGGCGCTCTTCCAGCGGTTCGTATCGCATCACCACGGCTCCAAGCTTGCGTCGACCATGCCCTCGATCAGCTCGCTGCTGAAAAAGGCCTCGTCGGTATCGGTGAACTCGCACAGGTACTCGGACCGGAACTGCCAATCGCTCATGCCCTCCTGTTCCTCCTTCAGGAACTCGGCGGTGATGTGCGGGCAGTCCTTGGCGGTGATCGTCGTGCGCGTCCAGGCGCCGCCGCCGTACTCCCAGGCCTCGAAGAACCAGCCGCGGCGGCCGTAGGGCGTGGTCAGGGCGATCATCTGCCCGGACCTGGACGCGGCCAGCATCGGGCGCAGGGCGGCATAGACCGCATCGCTCACGCGGGCGGCCTCGTCGATGTAGACCGCGCGCGGGGCGCTGTAGCCGCGGATGTTGGCGTCGCTGTCGCCCGGCAGGGCCACCAGCTGCGCGCCGTTCTCCAGCTCGAGCTCGGTGTCGTTGTCCTTGACGATGCGCGGGGCTCCGCGCAGGCGTTTCAGGATGGCCCGCGCCTTGCGGAAGAGCAGCTTGGACTGGCGCAGGGTCGGGGCGATGATCAAGTACAGGCCCGGCTCGTAGATCAGGCCGTGCGCGCACTTGGCGCCTACCACGGTCGACTTGCCGCCCTGGCGGTTCACCAGGATCAGCTCGCGGCGCGCGGTCGACACCAGGACGTCGGCCTGCCACTGGGCGGGCACGATGGGGTTGCCTTCCTCGTCGCGCGCTCCTTCCGTGAACACCAGCACCGGGTCGCCGGCGCGCAGGAAGTCAGCGGCAGCGCTCAAGCGGCGTGCTCCAGCACGCGCTGCGCGGGCACCGGTGAGGGCAGCTCCTGGGTCTCGACGTAGGCGATCGCCCGGGCGGCAGCCTGCATCGCCTCATGCCCCAGCGGGCGCAGCTCGCGCACCAGCGCGGTTCGGATGGCGTGCCACTGGGGGCTGGCCACTAGGTTGATCGTGTTGTTGATCGTGACGTGTGAGCCGTACTCGTCCAGGAGCTTGCCAATGCGGTCGGTGGCCTTGCCTGCCTCGGCCATGGCAGCGCGCTCGCCGGCGTCGTCGCCGATGGCCCGGGCGCGGTCAGCATTTGCGTACATGCGCCCGCGCTGCCAGACGATGTTGTCCAGCAGGCTCTTGCCTTCGAGCTCGCGCAGCTGGGCCAGCTCGGCGTCGCTGCGGCTGCCACGCACGCGCAGGTTGGCGACCAGCCCGTCCGGCATGTGCTTGGTCCGGTGCCGGGACAGCTGCGACGGGTCCAGCCCGTAGCGCTTGCCCAGCACCCGGCAGGCCACGCCGTTGGCCAGGCCGATCTCGATGGCCGCGCGGTCCGGGTGGTTGCAGGTGGAGCAGGGGCGGGCCATCGTTACAGCCCCAGCTGGCGCATGGCGGCGAGGTACTGGCCCATCGTCTGGGGGCCAGCTTCGTAGAGCTCCCTGCGGGTGCCTGGCTGCCAGCGGTAACCGTCGTGGATCTCGAATCCCGAGCAGCGGCTCAAGAGGTAGTCTCCTCCCAGCCATAGCCACCACTGGCGGGGGTCGGCGTTCTCGCTCACGTTGCTCCGTGGCCGCACCAGGCGCTCGTCGACGCACTCCCAGAACAGTCGCAAGCCCGCTGTCGTGGTTACGAATCGCACCGCGCCCAACGCCTCCCGGATTTCGTCGAAGCCGATCTCCCGCCGCACGCCGTTTGCGAAGCTGACGCGGTTGGCGCCCCCGTCCCAAGTCCTCGACTCGGTGAAGAAGATCTTGGGGTTCTTGAAGTTACGCAGGTCCTTCAGTCGGCCCGACCGGACGATGCTGACCGCCGCGAATGCGCTCGTGTAGTGGTAGACGGTCCGGGGCATGGGTCACCTTTCGCTGTGGAGTGGGGCAGGGCTCACGCCGCCACCGGCTCCCAGCTCGCGCCCTTCTCCAGGCCATCGGCCAGGTCGAAGTCGATCAGGTCGCGCGAGAACTTCTCCAGGCCGTCGCCGGCGCGGGTGAACTGGTCCAGGGCGTCGCGCAGCTCGTCCTGCTCGGCCATTGCCTCGGGCACGGCGGTGCGCAGGTGGGCGTCGCGCATGCTGGTGTAGAGCTCGCTGTCGGCGGCCAGACCGGAAGCCACGGAGGGGGCGGTGGCGACGGCGCGCGGGTGGGTCGCGGCCAGCTCTGCCGCCCTGATCGGATTCTTCTCGGCGCGGATCATGGCCCGCATCTCGGCGTCGACCATGGCCTCGCCCACGCTGGTGGGCGGCTTCAGGGCGTTGGCCTTGACCGTGTCCAGGTGGGCCAGCTTCTCGCCCACGCTGTCGAGCAGGCGGTGCGCCTCTGCATCGCGCTCCCTGAGCTGCTGACGGGCGGCCTTGGCGCTGCGCAGGAAGGCCGTGTTGGCGTCGACGCTGCGGTCGGCCAGGCTGCGGTAGTGCGAATCGTGGATGTTGAGCCAGGTGCGCTGGCAGGCCTCCGCGTGCGCGACCAGGTGCTTGGCCAGCTCGCGCGTGGGCGCGGGCGGGTAAGGGTTTTCCTCGTCCTCGGCGTCCAGGAGCAGGCGCGGACCAAACTTGGACCGCAGCGCCACGGGCGTGGTGTGGTCCTGCGTGCGCCGCAGGTTGGCGCGGGCGGCCGCCGGCAGGCGGTTGAGGGTGTCTTGGTCGATCGCCATGGGTGCCTTCTCGGTGGGCGTTAGCGCAAGCGCGCGTTGCGGAATCCAGCGTGCGCCGGATACGGGCCGGATACCAGTCCACAAAGAGTGGAAAAGAGGCATAAAAGCAGGGCGAAATGGCGATGGGCGAGGGGACAACCTATCCGCGTACATGCGTGACTGCCTTTGCGGCTAAGTCCTTGATTTTATTGACCATACGGGGGTGATTGGTCGACCGTATGGCGCATAAGTGTTTGATTTTACTGGCGTTTCGCCTGCCACTACCCCCTGCCTCCCCGGCAGGCCTCCCGCCCTGCCAGTGGTCCAGTGGACCACTTGGTCCACTCCGGTCCGGTCCACGGACCATGCGAGGTGGTCCACCGGTCCGGGGGTATGTAATACCCCGGCCGGACCAGCCGGTTGGACCGCCCTACGCCGCCTCCTGCAGCCACCGGTGCACGGTGGTTTTCGACGTCTGCAGCTCGTCGGCGATCGCACGCTCAGACAGTCCACGCCGGCGCAGCTCCAGCGCCCGGTCTCGCTGTGTCCTGGCCCTCTGCTCCAGCAGGGCGCCAGCAACATCCCGCAGGACAAGCGTGGTCTCCGGCTCGCCGTCTTCGCCGATGACCGAGGTGGTCACCACGACGCGATCCAGCGTGATGGGCGCCGGGGTGGTCCAGTCCTTGGACTTGGTGCCGGCGGCCAGCTGGATCGTGTCGCCCTTGCTGGTCAGGTAGAAGTCGCTGTCCAGGTTGGCGCCGTAGTTGCTGGATCCACGCCCCCGCTTTTGCGCCGCGGCATCGTGGCCGGTGTGGTGGACCGACAGGACCGTGCAGCCCCAGCGCGTGCGCAGCGCGTCCTTGGCCGCGATGAATCGCCCCATGTCGTCGCTGGCGTTCTCGTTCGCCCCGTTCATGGCGCGAGCGACCGTGTCGATCACGATCAGGGCCGGCTCGATGCCCGCCGCGAAGAACAGCTCTTCCGCCACCGCCTCGATGATCTCGATGCTGGCGGTGACGTTGACCGGGTCGCACAGGAACGGCAGGCCGCTGGAGACGTACAGCGGTGCCTCCTTGGCGTCGACCTTGTTCTCGATCTCCCAGCCCTCGATGCGCTTGGCCAGGCCCGACTGCCCCTCGCCGGCGAGATAGAACACCGCGCCGCGCTTCACCTCCCGGCCGTTCCACGGCGTGCCGGTGGCCACGCGGCAGGCCCAGTCGACGGCCAGGAACGACTTGCAGGTGCCGGGCGGTGCGATCAGCCCGGCGAGCGTGTTGCGCACTAGGTAGCCCCGCACCAGCCAGTCCACCGGATGGCGCTGGATCTTGCCGTACTGGGTCAGGGTGAACAGGGAAGGCGTGGGCAGCGACTCCGGCGCCCGCTCGGGGGCGGCCAGCTTCGCCCCCGGCTCGCGGGTAAAGTTGCGTTGGAGCGGGCTACTGCCACGGCTGTGGCTGTGCCGATCGCTGGGCGGGAACAGGTCGGACAGCTGCAAGCCGACCGCGCTGGCAATCTCAGCGACAGAGCAGTCGTGCGCGTGGCACTTGAGCAGTACCGCGCCGTTCTCGCCCTCTGCGATGCTCAGGGTGGTCGGGTTGTCGCTGCCATGGGCAGGGCAGGCAGCCTTCCACTTGCGCGTCCCGGCCGGCTTGTACCGGCCAGGCAGCGCGGCCAGGAACTTGTCGATCGGGGTGGTCATACGCGCCCCCCTTGCTGCAGCACGCGCAGCGCGTTGTCGATGTGGCGTTGGCCGTTGCCGCCCAGGGCGGTGAGCCTGGCCGTCATCTGGCGGATCAGGTGCAGGGCATCGGGCGTCATGGCCATGTACCGGTCGTCGATCAGGTGCATCGATCCGGCAGGCAGGGCCAGGATGTTGTAGATGACCGTGGTCAGCGTATGATCGGCCTGCAGTCCGCCCGACTGTGCTTTACCGACGCCTCCGCCTGGTCCGCGGGGGCGTCGTCGTTTCCGGGATCCCTTACCCATGCGCACCCCCTTCGCGGCGATCGCGAGCGATCTCTTCGAGGGCGGCGCGCAGACCCGCTTCCAGGTTGCCGTGGCGCAAGGCCAAGGTGGCCGCCTGGGCTGCGAACAGGTCACGCTCGGCGGCGGACAGGGACAGCAGCAGCTGCGCCGCCTCGTGCAGTGTCAGGGAGTTCATGCGGCCTCCTGCGACTGCTGGCGGCAGGTCTCGACCCATGCCTGCAGTTGGGTCTTGGAGTACAGGACGCGGCCGTTGACGGTGAAGAACGGCGGGCCGATGCGCATGCGACGCCAGCGCTTGAGCGTGGCGTCCGATCGGCGCAGCCAGTCGGCTGCCTGCTTGGTGGTCAGGTTGTCATCGGCGATGCTGGCCCAGCGGCCAGCGGGGGTGTTGTCGGTCACGGCGATCCTCGATGGGATGCGCTGCACCGGTGCGACTGGATTTATTGGGCGGACCGGGCAGCGTTGCAGCACGGGGACCATGGCTGCGGGCTGGCACCATTCCTATGCCCCCATTCCGGCGGGCTTTCCCGCGGGGGCGTGGTCGATTCTTTGGTCGACCACGAGGGTTTCGCCGAGTGAATTACTGCGTGGTCTGCTGCTAGCTGCGCGGGGATCCTTCCCCGCCAGGCTCAAGGCCTATCCGCTTCCGCTTCGCCACCGGCTATCGATGTGGCTGGCACTTGCCGTGCCAGCATGGGTAAAAGATACAACAAACAGTCGTGCAGGGTATTTGAAAAGCGCCTTTTGGATCAGTGAGTTAGCGCGCATGGGCGCCCGCGCGGGGCGCCCAGCCTCGCCGGCGCCTTCAATTGGCCCGGCTGCCCAAGAGCTCGCCCAGCTGCTCCGGCGAGGATTCGCGCACGGACGCCGGATCCAGCGCGACACCGCCGCGGTTGCACGCGCGCAGCCAGCGCTCGAGCTCGACACGGTCAGACGGCGACAGCTCCATTGCGGTGGCCAGGGCGGCGGGGAGGGTGGTGGCGGTTTCCATGGTCGGTTCCTTATGCCGCTGGTGCGGCTTTCTTGCCCTTCCGGGCGAAAGTGACGACGTTGTCGGGTTGCGGCTCGCACAGCTGCCGCAGCAGCTCCAGCGCGTCGCGCTTCTCCGTCGTGAAGTCGTGCTTGGCGTAGTGCTTGTTCTGCACGCCGCCCAGGCCATGCGACTGCAGGTGCGCGCGGGTTTCCATCGGTACGCCAGCGGCCTGCAGGCGCGTCTCGACGGTCATGCGGATTTCGCCCGGGGTGAAGGCCTCGGCCACTTCGCCGGCCTCCAGCATCTGTGCCACGACAGGCGCCAGCGCGCGGCGCACCTGGTGGAATCCGGCGCCTGAGCGGCCGCCGTCGATGCTGAAAAGGAACTCCCCGGCATCGCCGCGCATGGCTTCCAGGGCGGCCACGGCCTCGGGGATCAGTGGCACCAAGTGCCGGCGCGCCTCGTCGCGGCGCCCTTTCGGGTCGTAGATCACGACGGCCGGCGCCTTGGCGTCCAGGTTGGCCAAGCGCAGGCGGCTGAGTTGCTTGCAGCGCTGGCCGCCGGTCAGCAGGTGGAAGCGCAGCAGGGCGCCGTCGACGCCGGGCTTGTCGCGGATCCGCCGCCAGTACGCGGCCAGCTCAGGCTGCGACAGGGGGCGCTTGGATTCCTCGCTGCCCTCGGCGCCGCCGGCATGCATCGCCTCGGCGTCCTTGCGGTCCTTGCGCTTGATCGTGGCCAGGTCGCGCGCGATGTTCGGCAGGCTCTTGAATGGCCGCATCAAGTCCGCCGTGGCCGCGTCTCCGCTCGCACCGGCCGCCCGGTTGTAGGCCGCGCGCAGGTAGCTGCGCACCTTCTGCGCCTGGCGCAGCCGCCCGTCGCGCACCAGGGCGTTCAGGGGCTTCATCAGGTCATCGATCGTCACCTGCGCGGCGGGCTTCTTCCACAGGCTCTTGAAAGGCTCCTTGATCGTGGCGCGCAGCTCGCGCTCCACGTTCTTGGTGTCGGCGGCGTTGGCTCGGCGGAGCAGGGCGACGTAGGCGTCCAGCAGGTCGCCCAGCGAGTCATTGGGCGCGCCCTTGGCGGCTTGGGCAGCGGCACGGGAATCGCGCTGCTCCTGCCATGGGTCGCGGCCCGTGTCGACCTGGGCGCGGAGCTCCTGGGCGCGCTTCCGCGCAGCCGAAAGGGACAGGGTGGGGTAGGCGCCGATCGGAAGGCGGCGTTCATGGCCGGTGGCCTTGGCCACGTAGACCAGCAGGAACGTGCGCGTGCCGGCGGGGGTGATCTGCAGTGCGAAGCCGCGGACGTATTCGCCCTTGCCAGTGGTGGCGGGCATGTCGTAGTGGATCACCGGACGCGAGGGTGCGCCTTCCGCGGTGCGGACGCTCTTGTCGTCGAATCGGAACTTGGCCACGGCACCTCCAGGGGGATCGCAGTGCCTGTCCGCGTACCGGTTGGCCGGCTTCATATCCGGCGCGTATCCGATTCGGATTGCACTATCTACGATCCACCTTGTACCCCCTTTGTCCGTGTAATACAACTGGAATATGGGGTTTTTACGGCTTTCCGTCGCCGGATACGTCGTAGCGGCAAGGGGCGAAGCGGGGCTGAAAACCGGACTGCAAATCCGCGTACGCCGGTTCAATTCCGACCCAGGCCTCCATCCGGTACTCCCATCTGGCCCGCGCAAGCGGGCCAGGTGCTTTCCGGCCCATCGCCCGGCCGCTCACCGCCGCATGCCAGGTGCCCAACGCCGGCTTAACGCACGACTGCCGATCCTCGGCCCGTCCGCACTCCCGCGGCGTGCCTGGAGTCCCGTCATGCGCTGGACCCGCTTCTCGTCACCGCTCGCCATCGCCACCGTGCTTGCCCTGTCCGCCTGCAGCAGCACCCCGGCCGACACGGCGGCCCGTGCGCCCGTCACCCTGAGCTCCGAGCAGGTGACCCTGGAAGGCTCGATCACCCGGGTCGACCGCGCCAACCGGATGGTTACGATCCGCGGCAGCGAGGGAGCCGAGCTCGACCTGTTCGTCGGCGACGACGTGCGCAATTTCGACCGGCTCCAGGTCGGCGACCGCGTGTCGCTGGACTACCACCGCGCCATCGCCGCGGCGATCGAACCGGCGGGCAGCGCCCAGGTCGGCACGACGGTGGAGCAGGGCGGCAGCCGCGCGGGGGCCGGCAGCAGGCCGGGCGGATCGGCTTCCGAGACCGTCACCCTGGTGGCCGAGGTCCTGGCCGTCGACGCGGCCGCCAGCACCGTGACCCTCAAGGGGCCGCGCGGCAACGTGGTCACCCTGGAGGTGCTGCGCGAAGACCTGCGTGCGGGCCTGGCAAGGATCAAGGCCGGGGACCTGCTGCGGGTGACCTTCAGCGAAGCGGTGGCGGTGGACATCCGCCCGCGTCCGCAATGATCCGATAGCGACAACGCCGTCCTGCCGGGTCCGCGTTCGCGTGGCCCGGTTCGACCCGGGGCCGGATGCCGCGCCTGCTCAGCGCCGTTGCGGCACCGGCCCGGTCGAGTGGCGGATCTGCAGCTGGTAGGGCAGGCGGACGATGCCGCCCGCACCGTGCCCGCTGATCTCGTCCAGCAGCTGGCG
Source organism: Pseudoxanthomonas sp. Soil82 (assembly GCF_040446535.1). Classification (NCBI taxonomy): domain Bacteria; kingdom Pseudomonadati; phylum Pseudomonadota; class Gammaproteobacteria; order Lysobacterales; family Lysobacteraceae; genus Pseudoxanthomonas; species Pseudoxanthomonas sp. Soil82. The sequence continues at coordinate 147,621 of NZ_JBEAAK010000002.1, read as the reverse complement.
CGCGGCGATCCGGCCCATGTCGCGGCTGGGCTGGCGGATGGTGCTCAGGCTGGGCCACACCTGGCGCGACATCGGTGTATCGTCGAAGCCGAACACCGACAGCTGGTCGGGGACGGCCAGTCCGCGCGCGGCCGCTTCGTAGATCACGCCGCAGGCGGTGTCGTCGTTGGCGCCGAAGATCGCGGTCGGCGGGTCGTCCAGGTCCAGCAGCCGGCGTGCGCCGGCGATGCCGGATTCGAACGAGAACTCGCCTTCGATCACCAGCGCCGGATCCGGCTCGATCCCGGCCTGGTTCAGGCCGTCCAGGTAGCCGGCCAGGCGCCAGGCGCGCGCGCCGTGGCTGCGATGGCCGGTGATGTGGGCGATGCGCCGGTGCCCGAGCGCGACCACGTGGGCCATCATGTCGGCCACCGCCGCGCGCTCGTCCAGGGTGGCGCCGATGCGCGCGTTGTTGCGCTTGGCGGAGATGCCGGCGTAACGCACGTCCAGCTCGCGCAGGCGGCGCAGCAGGGGCAGGTCATCGGTCAGCGGTGGGGTCAGTATCAGGCCGTCCGGACGGTACTGGTTGACCAGGCCTTCGACCGATTCGACGTGGCCACGGCGGCTGAAATCGACCGGGCGCAGGGTGAGGCCGTAGTGCGCCTGCTCGCAGGCGGCGAGCACGCCTTCGATGATCTCCATGATGTAGTTCGACGACGGATTGTCGTACAGCAGCGAGATCAGGTACGAGCGCCGGCCGGCCAGGCTGCGCGCGGAGGAATTGGGGCGGTAGCGCAGCTGGCGCGCGGCTTCCTCGACCCTGAGCCGGGTGTCTTCGCGCACGTTGGGCTCGCGGTTGAACACCCGCGAGACGGTCTTCATGGAAACGCCCGCCGCCGCGGCGACGTCCTCGATCCTGGCGCGCATGCGTCCGCATTCCCTTGGCCCGTCGGCTGGTCGCGGGCCGCCGGCATCATAGCAACGCAGGCAGGTCGCGGTACGTCCCCAAGTCGATGGCACAATGCACGCGCCATGCCCGGGTGGTGAAACCGGTAGACACAGGGGACTTAAAATCCCCCATCCGAAAGGGTATGCGGGTTCGACCCCCGCCCCGGGCATTCCCGAACCTGCCAGGAGTTCCATGCCCGCCCCATCGATCCTGCCGTTGCCCCCGGAAGATGCCCGCATCGCGGTGATCGGCCTGGGCTATGTAGGCTTGCCGCTGGCGGTGGCCTTCGGGGCGGTCAGGCCGGTGACCGGCTTCGACGTCGACGCGCGCCGGGTGGCCGAGCTGGACAGCGGCATGGACCGGACCCGGGAGCTGGACGCCGAAGAGATCGCAGTGGCTGCGCACTTGCGCTTCAGCAACGATCCGCGCGAACTGGCCGCGTGCGACATCTTCATCGTCGCAGTGCCCACGCCGATCGATGCCGGGCACAACCCCGACCTGGGGCCGTTGCGCGAAGCCAGCGCTCTGGTCGCTCGCGCAATGCGCCGCGGCGCGCTGGTCATCTATGAGTCCACCGTCTACCCGGGCACCACCGAGGAAATCTGCGTGCCGATCCTCGAGCAGGGTTCCGGGCTGCGCTTCGGCATCGATTTCAGCTGCGGTTACAGCCCCGAGCGGGTGAGCCCGGGCGATCGCCAGCGGCGGCTGGCCGACATCCGCAAGATCACCTCCGGCTCATCGTCCGAGGCAGTCGCCGCGGTCGACGCGCTCTACCGACAGGTGATCGCCGCCGGCACCTTCCGCGCGCCTTCCATCCGCGTGGCCGAGGCAGCCAAGGTGGTGGAGAACATCCAGCGCGACGTCAACATCGCGCTGGTCAACGAGCTGGCGCTGGTCTTCGACCGCCTGGGCATCGACACCAGCGATGTCCTGGAAGCGGCCGGCACCAAGTGGAACTTCCTGCCGTTCCGGCCCGGCCTGGTCGGCGGGCACTGCATCGGCGTGGATCCCTACTACCTGCTGCACAAGTCCGAGAGCCTGGGCTACCACCCCGAGCTGATCCGCACGGCGCGCCAGGTCAACGAACGGGTAGGGACCCATGTCGCCGGACGGGTGCGGGCGATGCTGGCCGAGCGGGGCGTCGAGGCCCAGGGCGCGCGGGTGCTGGTGCTGGGCGTGACTTTCAAGGAGAACTGCCCGGACCTGCGCAACAGCCGCGCGCTCGACCTAGCGCTGCAGCTGGCCGCGGGCGGTGCGCGCGTGGATGCCTGCGATCCTTGGGCCGACCCGGAAGAGTCGGCACGGCTGGGCGTGCCATTGCGGCGGGTGCCTGAAGCCGGCGCCTACGATGCAGTGGTACTGGCGGTGGCGCATGACCAGTACCGCGGCTACGACGCCGGCCAGGTGCGCGCGCTGGGCCGGCCCGGCGCGGCGGTGTACGACGTCAAGTCGGTCTGGCCGCGAAGCGCGGTGGACGACCGGCTGTAGCGGCGCGCATCCGCGCCCGTCGGCCTCCGCTCTCGCGCATCGCGCACGCCGCGCGGCATCGACACGGCGGGAGGTGTGCGGCATGCCTCCCGCTCACGGAGGCGCCGCCGGCACCCGACACCGCTAGACTGGGGGCCGCCACGCCATTCGCGGGAGACGGGATGAGCCGCTATTCGGCCTATATCGCCAGCTGGCTGCTGCTGCTGGCGTCGGTACCGCTGGCCCTGCGCTGGCCTGGCTGGTGGTGGGGCGTGGTGGCCGGCGGACTGCTTGTGCTGCTCGGCAGCTGGGACCTGCTGCAGACCCGGACCACGCTGCGCCGGAACTACCCGATCCTGGCCCATTTCCGCTATGGACTCGAATCCGTGGGCCCGGAGATGCGCCAGTACTTCATCGAAAGCGACACCGCCGAGGCGCCGTTTTCGCGCCAGCAGCGCACGCTGGTGTACCGGCGCGCCAAGAACGTGATGGACGTGGTTCCGTTCGGTTCGCTGCAGGACCCGTACGCGGTGGATTACGAATGGATCAACCACTCGCTGGCGCCGACCCGGATCGCCGACCACGACTTCAGGATCGTGGTCGGTGCCGGCCGCCGGCAGCCCTACGCGGCCAGCGTGTTCAACATCTCGGCCATGAGCTTCGGTTCGCTGTCGGCCAACGCGATACGCGCGCTCAACGAGGGCGCCCGGCGCGGCGGCTTCTACCATGACACCGGCGAGGGCTCGATCTCGCCGTACCACCTGGAGAACGGCGGCGACCTGGTCTGGGAAATCGGCTCGGGCTACTTCGGCTGCCGCGACGCCGGCGGCCGCTTCGATCCGGTCCGCTTCGCCGGGCAGGCCGCGCGGCCGCAGGTGCGGATGATCGAGGTCAAGCTGTCGCAGGGGGCCAAGCCCGGGCACGGCGGGGTCCTGCCCGCGGCCAAGGTCAGCGCCGAGATCGCCGCCACCCGCGGCGTGCCGGTGGGCGTGGAGTGCGTGTCGCCGGCCAGCCATTCGGCCTTCTCCACGCCGATCGGCCTGCTGGAATTCGTCGCCCGGCTGCGCGAGCTGTCGGGCGGCAAGCCGGTCGGCTTCAAGCTGGCGATCGGCCATCCCTGGGAATGGTTCGGCATCGCCAAGGCCATGCACGAGAGCGCGTCGCTGGCGCCGGACCTGCTGCCGGACTTCATCGTCGTCGACGGCGCCGAGGGCGGCACCGGCGCGGCGCCGGCCGAGTTCATCGACCACATCGGCGTGCCGATGCACGAGGCGCTGCTGCTCGTGCACAACACCCTGGTCGGCCTGGGGCTGCGCGACCGGGTGCGGGTGGCGGCCGCGGGCAAGATCACCAGCGCCTTCGACATCGCGCGCACCCTGGCGCTGGGCGCGGACTGGTGCAACGCGGCGCGAGGCTACATGTTCGCGCTCGGCTGCATCCAGTCGATGAGCTGCCACACCGACCGCTGCCCGACCGGCATCGCCACCCAGAACCCGCACCGCTGGAAGCACCTGGACCCGGCCGACAAGGCCGCACGCGTGCACAATTTCCACGACAACACCTTGCGCGCGCTGCGCGACCTGCTGTGCGCCGCCGGCCTGGACCACCCCTCCGACCTGGGCCCGGAACACATCCTGCGCCGGGTATCGCCGGTGGAGATCAGGTCGCTGGCGGCGCTGTACCGCTACCTGCGCCCGGGCGAGCTGCTCCAGCACATCCCCGGGCATGCGGTCTTCCACGACTTCTGGGCCGAGGCGCGCAGCGACGCGTTCCAGCCGCCGGCCCGGGTGGACGCCCTGCGCCGGAGCAAGGCCTGAGCATTCGGGGAGGGGGCATCCATGCCCGGACCGCGTGCGGCTCCCGGCCCCGACGCAGCCTGCGCGGCGGCCGGGGCGTTCGCCGCCGCGCCGGCGTTGACCGGATTGCGGCGTCCATTTAACATGCGCACCCCGCATCGAGCGATGCGGATACCCAAGATTTCGGGCGGTTAGCTCAGCGGTAGAGCATTGCCTTCACACGGCAAGGGTCACAGGTTCGATCCCTGTACCGCCCACCAGGTCAGAAAGCCGGCTTGCAGCCGGCTTTTTGCTTGTATGCGGCAGTCCAGGCGCGGCCTTCACATTCCTTCACGGGGCCGGTCTTAACAAGTGGCGCCCCCAGAGGGCATGATCCTCCGTTGCCTGGCCGCCCGGCGGCCCCCCAACCGTAGAGGCCGATCTTGCAGGACCGCGTAACCACCTCCTATGTCCGCTGGCGGCTGCCCCTGCTCGTATCGGCGGTGGTCCTGATCCTGCTCGTGCCGTTCCTGCTGATCCGTCAATGGAACGCCGGCAGCGAAGAGGCCGACCGCTGGGTCAGGCATACCCAGGAGGTGGAGGCCGTGGCGCGCGGGCTGGAGGCGCTGATACGCGAAATGGATTCGCTGGGCCTGGCGATGAGCGTGGGTGGCCGCAATCCCGTGCTGGCCGAGCGGCTGGAGGACACGATCGCGCGGATCGACCCGCAGCTGCAGCAGCTGACCGCAATGAGTCGCGACAATCCCGAACAGCAGGTCCTGATCGGCCGGCTGCAGAGCATGATGCTGCGCCGGGTGGACGTCGCCCGCCGGCTGGCGATGGGCGTGGCTCCGGCCGAGCGCGAGCGGTTCGTCGACGAGCTCTATGGCCAGTACGCCGTGCGCCAGCTGTTCAGCGATTTCCTGGGTAACGAGCGCGGCTTGCTGGCCGAGCGCAGCGCGCATGCGCAGTTGCAGCGAACGCGCGTGCGCCAGCTCGGCCTGGCCGCGCTGCTGGCCCAGCTGGCACTGATGGGCGGCGTGATCTACCTGCTGTTCCGCCTGGAGCAGCGGCGCACCGCCTCGGAAGAGGAGCTGGTGCGCGCAAGCGGCCGCGCGCTGGCCGTCGTACAAACCGTGCGCGAGCCCATCGTGCTGCTGGACGCCAACCTGCGCGTGCTCATGCACAACACCGCCTTCGCCGAACTCTACGCCGGCGATGAGGGCGGAATGCACGAGCACCTGGACGAGATCGGGCATGGCGCCTGGCGCGACCCGGTCATCCGCCAGCGCCTGACCGAGGTGCTCAGCCGCGGCCGCGAGCTTTGGGATTTCGAGCACGTGCAGCGCACGTCGGATGGCGTGAACCGCACCATGCTGCTCAACGCGCGCCGGATGCAGCTGCCCGACCGCGAGGACGACGTGGTGTTGATGACGGTCAGCGACATCAGCGCGCAGAAGGCGGCGCAGCAGCGCATCGGCGACCTCAACCGCCAGCTCGAGGGCAAGGTGGAGCAGGTGACCGAAGTCAACCGGGAACTTGAAGCGTTCAGTTATTCGGTTTCGCACGACCTGCGTGCGCCGTTGCGCCATGTGGCAGGATTCGCGGACAAGCTTTCGCGCCACCTGGGGGAAGGACTCGACGAGAAGGGCGCCCACTACCTCGAGGTGATCGGGGGTTCGGCCCGGCGCATGTCGTCGCTGATCGACGACCTGCTGGTCTACTCGCGTCTGGGCCGCCACGCGATGAAGTTGCAGGCGGTGGACATGCAGTCGCTGGCCCAGGAAACGCGCGCGGTGCTCGACGCCAACCGCGAGGCGGATGCCGGGGAGGGCATGGCCTCGCACCGGATCGAATGGCGCATCGCGCCGTTGCCCGTGGTGATCGCGGACGAGAACATGATGCGCCAGGTCTGGCTCAACCTGCTCGGCAACGCGGTCAAGTACTCCGCGCGCAGCGAGCCGGCCATCGTCGAGGTGGCGTGCGAGACCACGCCTGCCGGCGAGCTGCACTTCAGCGTCCGCGACAACGGCGTCGGCTTCGACATGGAATACGCCGGCAAGCTGTTCGGCGTGTTCCAGCGGCTGCACAAGGCCAGCGACTACCCCGGCACGGGCATCGGCCTGGCCAGCGTGCGCCGGGTGGTCGCGCGCCACGGCGGCCGGGTCTGGGCCGAATCGGCCCCCGGCCAGGGCGCCACGTTCCATTTCGTCCTGCCCGCGCAGGACGCCACTTCCACGAACGAGATCCTTGCATGAGCGCGATCCGCACCATCCTACTGGCCGAAGACAGCGCCGCCGATGCCGAGATGGCGATCGATGCGCTGCGCGAGGCCAACCTGGCCAACCCCATCGTCCATGTCGAGGACGGGGTCGAGGCGATGGAGTACCTGCACCGCAAGGGCCGCTTCGCCGACCGTTCCGACGAGGACCCGGCGGTGCTGCTGCTGGACATCAAGATGCCTCGCATGGACGGGCTGGAAGTTCTGCAGCGCATCCGCGCCGACGAGCGCCTGCGCAGGATGCCTGTGGTGATCCTGTCGTCCTCGCGCGAGGAGAGCGACCTGGTCCGCAGCTGGAACCTCGGGGTCAACGCCTACGTGGTCAAGCCGGTGGACATCGACCAGTTCTTCGCCGCGGTCAAGACCCTGGGCAAGTTCTGGGCGGTGATCAACGAACCCCCGGTGGGCGACGCTTGACCATGGCGCCATTGCGGGCGATCAGCAGCGACGCGCGGTTCCGGGTCCTGTTCGTCGAGGATTCGCCGGAGGACGCCGAGTTGCTGCAGATGCAGCTGGAAGAGGCCGGCCTGGTCGCGGACTACCTGCGGGTGGACGACGAGAAGGGCCTGCTGCATGCGCTGGCGGACTTCGATCCGGACATCGTCCTGTCGGACCTGTCGATGCCCGGCTTCTCCGGGCACGAGGCGCTGCGGATCGTGCGCGGGCAGGCGCCCGGCCTGCCCTTCATCTTCGTCTCGGGCACGATCGGCGAGGACGTGGCGGTCGCCGCGCTGCGCGAAGGCGCCAACGACTACATCCTCAAGCACAGCAGCGCGCGCCTGCCGGCCGCCGTGGAACGCGCGCTGCGCGAAGCCCGGACCGAGGCCGAGCGCGCGCGCGTCGAAGCCGAGCTGATGCGGAGCCAGCGGCTGGAAAGCCTGTCGCTGCTGGCCGCCGGCCTCAGCCACGACCTGCGCAACATCCTGCAGCCGCTGCTGATCGTGCCGGACCTGATCGCCCAGCGCAGCGAGGACCCGCGCCTGCACCAGCTGGCCAAGGTCGTGGCCGAGTGCGGCCGGCGCGGGCACGAGATGGCCGAGTCGATGCTGTCCTTCGTGCGCGGTTCGCGACGCGCCAGCGAGCGCTTCCGGCTGGCCGACCTGTTCCATGCGGTGCAGCTGCTGCTCAAGGGCAGCCTGCCGCGCACGGTCGAACTGGAGGTGGAGCTGGCCGACCCCGAGCTGGTCCTCGACGCGAACTACACCGAGCTGCAGCAATGCCTGCTCAACCTGTGCCTCAACGCGATCCAGGCCATGCCCGCCGGCGGGCGCCTGGAACTGTCGGCGGCCGAGGCCGACGGGGGCGTGCGCGTGGTGGTGGCCGACACCGGCAACGGGATGGACGCCCATACCCGGGAGAACCTGTTCACCCCGTTCTTCACCACCAAGCCCGGCGGTACCGGCCTGGGGCTGGTGTCGTGCAAGCGCATCATCGAGAGCCTGGGCGGCCGCATCGGGGTGGACAGCGCGCCGGGCCAGGGCACGCGTTTCGAGCTGTGGCTGCCTGCCGCGCTGGACGAGTCCGGCCCCGAGGTCGAGGAGGCGCCGGTCACGGTCCTCGGCCAGGGCGAGCGGATCCTGCTGGTGTTCCGCGAGGGCTCGCGCATGAGCCTGATCGGCAACGCCCTGGTCAGCCAGGGCTACCGGCCGGAACTGGCCACGGATGGTGCCGCGGCGCTGCGGCGCTGGGCCGAGACCGGTTCGTGCGACGTGGTCCTGGTCGACAGCGGGATCGAGCTGTTCCCGGCCGAACGGCTGCTCTCGACCATGCACGAGTCCGGCTACGAGGGACCGGCGATCGTGATCGAGGACGAGGATGCGCCGCTCGACGCCTCGCTCGTGCCGGCGACGATGCCATTGCTGCGGCTGGCGCAGCCGCTGGGGATGCACCGCCTGTTCGAGGCGGTCGCCGAGGCCTTGCGCGGGCGCGGATGACCTGACGCGCCGGGTCTCGGCCGGTGCCGCCTATACTCCCTGCAACGCGGGCAGGGAGTGCGGCGCATGGCGGCGAGTGTGGGCAGGGGGAACGGGGGCCGGTTCTCCGGCGGGATGGTGGCGGGATGCCTGGCGCTGCTGCTCGCCCTGGCCGGGTGCAGCCGTGATCCCGGCGGGCAACTGCCCGAGGCCGGTGGCGAGAAGCTGCAGGCCAAGCGCGAGCAAGTCAGCGGTTTCGGCCTGGTCCGTGCCTGGCCGGACCAGCACGAGGGCAGCCTGGCGTTGGCGCTGGAATTTTCGCGGCCCCTGGTCGGCACCCAGGAGTTCGACCGGCTGCTGACGGTCGAGCCGGCCGGTTCCGGGGACAGCGGCTGGTCGTTGTCGGACGACGGCAGGACCCTGCGCTACCCCTACGTGGAGCCGGCGCGCGACTACACCGTGACCGTGGCCGCGGGCCTGCTGGCTGCCGATGGCAGCCGCCTGGCCGCGCCGCTGAAGAAGACCGTACACACCGGCGAGCTGGATCCGGTGGCCGGCTTCGCTTCGCAGGGCAGCGTGCTGCCGGCGCGCGACAGCCGTGGCCTGCCGGTGGTGTCGGTGAACGTGCCCGAGGTGGACGTCGAGTTCCTGCGCGTGCGCGAGTCCGAACTGCCGCGCTTCTTCGCCCAGTTCCAGCGCGGCGGCCGTCGTGGTGGCTGGGAGCTCGACCGCGACTACGGCGACGAGGCGCCGCTGCGCGACCTGGCCGAGCCGGTCTACCTCAACCGCTTCGTCCTGGGCGGCGAGCGCAACGAACGCGTGCTCAATTACCTGCCGCTGCAGGAGATTGCCGAGTTGCAGCAGCCGGGCTTGTACTTCGCGGTGCTGCGCCGGGTCGGGCAGTTCAGCGACCAGTACGACACCGCGTTCTTCACCGTCAGCGACATCGGCCTGCATGCGCGCGCCTATCGCGACACCGTGTTCGTGCATGCCGCCTCGCTGCACGATGGAGCGCCGCTGAGCGGGGTGGAGCTGCGCGTGCTCGATGCCAGGGGCGAGGCGCTGCTGAAGTCGGCCACCGACGGCCATGGCAACGCGCTGCTCGAATACACCCTGGACGCCGGCCACGTGCTGGTCGCGCGCCGCGGCAAGGATGTGTCCCTGCTCCCGTTCAACCAGCCGGCACTGGACCTGTCCGAGTTCGCGGTGGGCGGGCGCGCGCAGGCCGCGTTCGACGTGTTCGCCTGGTCCGGGCGCGACCTCTACCGCCCCGGCGAGACGGTGCGGATCAGCGCGCTGCTGCGCGACGACGACGGCCGGGCACTGCCGCTGCCGGCGGGCGGCCGCGGCCAGCCGTTGTTCCTGCGGCTCAAGCAGCCGGACGGCCGCGTGTTCCGCGAGACGCGGCTCGACCCGGGTGCGCAGGGCTATTACGCCTTCGAGCAGGCGATTCCGGCCGACGCGCCGACCGGGCGTTGGCAGGTCGAGTTCCGCACCGACCCGGCCGGCAAGGACGTGGTCCAGGGCATGACCCTGCGGATCGAGGAATTCCTGCCCGAGCGCCTGAAGCTCGAACTGTCCACGCCAAAGGAGCAGGCCACCCTGCGCCCGGGCGAGCCGCTGAAGCTGCAGGCCGATGCGGCCTACCTGTACGGCGCGCCGGCGGCGGGCAACCGCTTCACCGCGAAGATGGCGCTGGCCGTGGCTCGCGAACCGCTCGATGGACTGCCGGGCTATTCCTTCGGCGACCCGACCGTGGAACTGCCGAAGGAGCCGCGCGACGTGCTCGACCAGGCGTTCGATCCGCGGGGACGCATCGAGGCCTCGCTGCCGTTGCCGGAGGAAGCGGCGCGCGCCGCCACGCCGGTGCGGGTGACCCTCGCCGGCAGCGTGCACGAGAGCGGTGGCCGCCCGGTGAACCGGAACCTGCAGCGCGTGCTGTGGCCTGCGCCGGCGCTGGTCGGGGTGCGTCCGCTGTTCGACCCGGACGACGGCGCCGATGCCAACGCCAGCGCCCGCTTCGAACTGGTGCGCGTGGATGCGCAGGGCCGGCCGCAACCGGCGGGCGGGCTGAAGGTCACGCTGGTGCGCGAGCTGCGCGACTACCACTGGCGCTACCAGGACGACGGCGGCTGGGACTACGACTTCACCCGCCGCTTCGAGAACGTGGAAACGCGCACGCTCGACGCTGGCGCGACCGCGGCCCGCTTCGATTTCCCGGTGGAGTGGGGCGAGTACCGGGTCGATGTGCTCGACCCCTCGACCGGCCTGACCATGCGCTACCCGTTCCGCGCCGGCTGGGGCTGGGGCGACGACAACCGCGGCCCCGATGCGCGCCCGGACAAGGTCAAGCTGGCCCTGGACCGCACCGCCTATCGTGCCGGCGATACGCTCAAGGTGACCGTGACCCCGCCGCATGCCGGTCGCGGCGTCCTCATGGTGGAGAGCGACCGCCTGCTCTACGTGCACGAGATCGAGGTGCGCGGCAAGGACGGCAAGGCGTCGGGCACCTTCGAGGTCCCGGTCACCGAGGACTGGGAGCGGCACGACGTCTATGTCACCGCGCTGGTGTTCCGCGGCGGCTCGGCGACCAGCCAGGTGACGCCGGCGCGCGCGGTCGGCGTGGCCCACGTGCCGATGCGGCGCGACGACCGCAGGGTCGCCGTGGGGCTCAAGGTCCCGGCGCAGATGCGGCCGCAACAGGACCTGCCGGTCACCGTCAGCGCGCCGCAGCTGGCCGGGCGGCAGGCGCACGTGACCGTGTCGGCGGTGGACGTGGGCATCCTCAACATCACCCGTTTCCCGGTCCCGGACGCCAATGCGCATTTCTTCGCCCAGCGCCGGCTGGCCACCGATGCCTATGACGTCTACGGACGCGTGATCGAGAGCTTCGACGGCGGCAGCGCGCGGATGCGGTTCGGTGGCGACCTGGCGCTCGACGCGCTGCCGCAGGCGCGGCGGCCGACCGCGCGTGTGCAGACCGTGGACCTGTTCTCCGGGCCGGTGGCGCTGGACGCGCAGGGCAATGCCCGGCTGAAGCTGCCGCTGCCCGACTTCAACGGCACCCTGCGGGTGTCTGCGCTGGTCTATGCCGACGACCGTTACGGAAAGCGCGACGGCGAGGTGCTTGTGCGCGCGCCGGTGGTGGCCGAAGCGGGCATGCCGCGGGTGCTGGCCCCGGGCGATCGCGGCACGGTCAGCCTGGACGTGCAGAACTTCAGCGGCAGCGCCGGCGAGTTCCGGGTGCGCGTGGAAGGCGAGGGCCCGCTGGTGGTGGGCGAGGGCCAGCGCCGGCTGCGGCTGGAGGACGGCGCCAAGGCCACGCTCGAGTTCCCGCTGCTCGCGCAGCCGGGCAATTCCGTGGCGCAGGTGCGCGTACGCGTGGACGGCGGCGGCTACGCGGTCGACCGGCGCTACGACCTGCCGGTGCGCGCGGCCTGGCCGGGCATCCTGCGCGCGCAGACGCGGGTGCTGGAGGACGGCGCGCCGCTGGTGCTCGATGCCGCGCTGGCCGATGGCCTGATCGCCGATACCGTCGACGTGCGCCTGCGGGTGACCGCCACGCCACCGATCCCGTTCGCCTCGGCGCTGCAGGGCCTGCTCGACTATCCCTACGGCTGCGCCGAACAGACCACCAGCAAGGGCTATGCGGCGCTGGTGATGGATCCGCAGACCGCGCAGCGGCTCGGCGGCCCGGTGTTGGACGCACCGGCACGGCGTGCACGCATGGAAGGTGCGTTCGGCCGCCTGGCCGCGATGCAGGCGGGCAACGGGCACTTCTTGCTGTGGGGAGGCGAGGGCGATGCGGAGCCGGCGCTGACCCCGTACATCGTCGACTTCCTGCTCGACGCGCGCGAGGCCGGCTTCGCCGTGCCCGATGGCGTGCTGCAGAAGGCGCTGGACCGGCTCTCCGAAGACCTGCTGTCCGGTGGCGCGCAGTTCTACGGCCGCGACCACCGCGAACACCTGCGCTTCGCCAACCGCGCCTACGCCGGCTACGTGCTGGCTCGGGTCAACCGCGCCCCGCTTGGCACCCTGCGCGCGATGTACGACCAGGAGAAGGGCAGCAGCCTCACCGGCCTGCCGCTGGTGCAGCTGGGCCTGGCCTTGGCCCTGCAGGGCGATGGCAAGCGCGGGGCGGCGGCGATCGCCGATGGCTTCGCCCGCGATCCGGCGCAGCGGCCGCCGTGGCTGGGCGACTACGGCAGCCGCATCCGCGACGACGCGCTGATGGTGGCGCTGCTGCACGAGCGCGGCAGGGCCGAGGCGAAGTACGACGCGCGCGCGGTCGACCTGGCCCGCGCGCTGCAGGCCCGCCGCGACGACCAGGGCCGGGTGTGGCTCAGTACCCAGGAGCAGATGGCCCTGGCCCGGCTGGGACGCGCGCTGGAGGCCGGCGACGGGCGCAAGCTCGGCGGGCGGCTGCTGGCCGGTGGCGACGCGCAGGTGCTGCAGCCGGCGGCCAGCCTCACCCGCCGGCTCGACCATGCCGCGCTGGCGCGCGGCCTGCGGTTCGAGCCCGAGGGCGGCCCGTTCTACGCCAGCATCGAAGTCGCCGGCATCCCGCAGAAGCCGCCGGGCGAGGACCGCCGCCAGGTGGGCGTGGTCCGCGACTGGTTCCTGACCGACGGCACGCCGTGGAAAGGCGGTGCGCTCAAGGAGGGCCAGGTGCTGGTGGCGCGCTTGACCGTGCAGGCCCAGGAAGCGATGCCCGATGCCCTGGTCACCGACCTGCTGCCGGCGGGGCTGGAGGCCGAGAACCTCAACCTGGGCGACGCCGCGCAGTGGGACGGCGTGGGCATCGAGGGCGTGGCGCTCGCCGACCGCGCCGGCCAGGCCGACCTGCGCCACGAGGAGTACCGCGACGACCGCTACGTGGCGGCGCTGGCGCTGGGCCAGGGTACGACCGCGCGACTGTACTACCTGGTGCGCGCGGTGACTCCGGGCACCTACACGGTGCCGCCGCCGCAGGCCGAGGACATGTACCGGCCCACCCTGCGCGGCACCGGCGTGGCACGCCCGGCGCAGGTGACGGTGACGCCTCCCTGAGGGCGGGTGGCATCGCCGGCCAGGAGGCGGGGCATTGCCCCGCCGATGGTCCGCCATGTCGTGGGGTGGGAGGCGTAGAGCGGGGCTTGCCCCGCTGATGGGCTGGCCGGGCGGAGGGGCAGCGGGGCAAGCCCCGCTCTACGGCGCCTGCAGGGCGGGCAGCGGGGCAAGCCCCGCTCTACGACGCCTGCAGCGTGGGCGGCGGGGCGAGCGCCGCTCTACGCTGCAGCCACGGCGACGGGCCCTACTGCGTCGAGGTCTTCTCGTCCTGCTGCGCCTGCGCCGCAGCGGTGCGGACCAGTCCCTCCATGACCGCGTCCAGCCGCGCCTCGTAGTCCTGCGGGAACGTCCAGTACTGCAGGCCGGCCTCGCTGCGGTTGCGCTGCAGGCCACGCTGTCCGGGCTCGAAGTGGAACAGCATCTTCAGCAGCACGTCGCTGCTGACCCACGGGTGGTCGTACCAGAACACGTGGGAGCGCCGGTCCATGCCGGGCAGGTCGCCGGCACGCGCCGAGATCAGGTCGAAATCGAGGCGCTGCGATGCCTCGACCATCCACTGCGCATCTTCCGGGCCGAGTTCGGACGGGTCGGGCCGGCCGGCGCGCGAGCCGCGCTGGTGAAGGCGCGACAGCACCAGCACCGAGTCGCGCATGTTCACCGTGACCGTCACCCGGCGCGGATAGCCATGGTAGGCCTGCAGTTCGCTGACGAACTGGCGGAAATCGGCGTCCGGTGCGGGAAAGTAGACCTCGCCCAGTCGCACCGACGCCGGGTCGTAGCCGGGCGCCGGCGTGCCCAGCAGGGCCAGGCCTGGCGAGGCGACCATCGCCCCCGAGCTGTAGGCGATCACGTCGATGTGGCGCGCACGCGTGTGCCTGGCCAGCATCCGCACCAGTTGCGCGAAGGCCGGGGCGGTCTCGCCGGCCTTGGACACGTCGTGCGAGAAACGCATGAAGTTCTCCGCCGACGGCCACAGGAACGACAACACCACCGAGTTCCGCCCGGTGAAGTGGCGGTACTGCGCCGCCTGCGCGGTGGCCCGGCCGACGCTGGTGTTGGCGCCATGCACGTAGATGGTCAGGTCAGGATCGGCCGCCTGCGCGAGGGCTTCGTCGATGCGGCGGAAGTACGCCAGTGCCGCCTCGCCCGGTGCGTCGACGCTGCCACCCAGCGGCACCGTGGCCTGCGGGTCCATCGAGTTCACCAGCAGTTGCGGGCGCCGCTCGGCCGAGGCCTGGGTGGACTGCTCGTACAGCCAGTCCCAGCTGCGGCCGCCGCCACCGATGTCCAGGGTGGCCACGCCCATGCGCAGCTCGTCGCCGGGGAAAACGGTATACGCCGGCGCGGCGGACGGGCCGAATGCCAGCCGGTTGGTCGCGTAGAACACCTCGATCTGGCTGCTCCTGTCGAGGTGCGCGTTGGCCGCGAACAGGTTGTGTCCGCCGTTGAGGAAGATCGCCGGCGCCGGCATCAGGCGCACCGGTGGCTGGCACGCGTTGAGCAGGAGCAGGCAGGCCAGGCATAAGGCGAAGCGGATCATCGCGGAACCTCGGCGGCTGGTTGGAGCAGGGCGTCGTTCTTCCCGCGGCCGAGGCCACGACAGCCACGCCCGTCCCGTCCGGCCCGTTGTAGCAGAGCGCCGCTGCGGACGAAACCGTCGCCAACCCCCGGCGTCCGGGGGCACCGCGGATATATAGTGCCGGCAAGCTAGGCGGGACGAGGGAGCGCGGCATGCGCAGCAAGCGCGATCGGAGCCATGCACGTCGCTTCGCGTTCGGCTGCGCGGCGCTGCTTGCGATGGCATCCGCCTACGCCGCGCCGCCGGCTGCAGCGGATCCGGAGCTGGCGCCGGTCGAGGGCCAGTGCGTGGTCCTGCTGCACGGCCTTGGCCGGACCCACCGCTCGATGGCCAGGATCGAGGCGGTTCTGCGCCAGGCCGGCTACGCCACCGCCAACATCGACTATCCGTCGCAGAGCCAGACCATCGAGGTGTCGGCGCGCGACGCGATCCCGCGCGGGGTCCGGGCGTGCCGCCAGTCCGGTGCGCACACGATCCATTTCGTCACCCACTCGATGGGCGGGCTGCTGCTGCGCTACTACCTGCAATCCGGCGCGGTCGACGGACTGGGGCGCGTGGTGATGCTCGGCCCGCCGAACCAGGGCAGCGAAGTGGCCGACGCGCTGGCGGGCACCGCGCTCTACGACCGGGTGAACGGCCCGGCGGGGACGCAACTGGTGACCGGGCCGGAGGGACTGCCGGCGCGGCTGGGGCCGGTGGCCTTCCCGCTCGGCGTCATCAGCGGCAACGAGCAGACCGCGATCGACAGCGTGCTGGCGAGCCGGATCCCCGGCGAGAACGACGGCAAGGTGGCGGTGGAACGGGCCAGGGTCGAGGGCATGCACGACTTCCTGGTGCTGCCGGTGAACCACACCTTCATGGTGGTCAACGACGTGGTCATCGGCCAGACCCTGCAGTTCCTGCGTTACGGCGCGTTCCTGCACGAGGAATCGGCGCCTTCTCCGTGATGCGGGCGCAGAGGGGGTGCGCCATCCCCCGGCGTGGCGGCGGCGCCTTCCGGAGCCAGCGCTTTCCGCCGGCACCGGCGCATGCCCAAGCCTGGTATATCCCTGGCCAGGGCGAACAAAACGAAAAACCCCGCCATGCGGCGGGGTTCCCTGCGTGCGACTGCGCGGTGCGCGGTCAGTCGAGCGGGGTGATGTTCGATGCCTGCGCACCCTTCGGGCCCTGGGTGACCTCGTAGCTCACCCGCTGTCCTTCCCTGAGGGAGCGGAAGCCCTTGGAGTTGATCGCGGAGAAGTGTGCGAACACGTCCGCGCTGCCATCTTCCGGCGAAATGAAGCCGAATCCCTTGGCGTCGTTGAACCACTTGACGGTACCGTTGGCCATGATGCTGCGAAGTCCTTGATTGACGGATGCGCGGCGGCTGCCGCGAGGCGGAGTATGCAAATGTGGAACGCCGCTGACAATCCGTGCACCGGACGGTTGCCGGCGTTACCGCTAACGCGGCCGCGGCCGATCAGCCGCGCGCCAGTTCGCCGACCAGTTCCGGCAGCCCCGCCGAGGCGGCAGTCACGTTATCCAGCACTTCGGCCAGGGTGATCTCCTGCGCGTCGCCGCAACCGGCCGCCCAGTTCGCCACGATCGCCAGGCAGGCATATTCCAGCCCCAGTTCGCGCGCCAGCGCCGCCTCGGGCATGCCGGTCATGCCGACCAGGTCGCAGCCATCGCGGCGCATGCGCGCGATCTCGGCATTGGTTTCCAGTCGCGGCCCCTGGGTGGCGCCGTAGCAGCCGCCATCGACCACGCGCACGCCGGTGACCCGCGCCGCCGCCAGCAGCTTGTGCCGGAACATCGGGCTGTACGGATGGCCGAAGTCCACGTGCAGCGCTTCGCCTTCGCCATCCCAGAAGGTGGACTCGCGCCCCCAGGTGTAGTCGATCAGCTGGTCCGGGCAGGCCAGCACGCGCGGGCCGTAGGCGTCGGTGATGCCGCCGACGGTATTGAGCGCGAGCACGCGGCGCGCGCCGGCCTGGCGCAGCGCGAACAGGTTGGCGCGGTAGTTCACCTTGTGCGGCGGCAGCGCGTGGCCTTCACCATGGCGGGCCAGGAAGGCGATGCGCACCTCGCCCAGCCGACCGATCCGCAGGGGGCCGGAGGGAGCGCCGTACGGCGTGTCGATGTGGCGGGCTTCCTCGTCCTCCAGCGTCGCCAGTCGGTAGACGCCGGTGCCGCCGATCACTGCCAGCGCGATGTCCATCCCCGGCTCAGTCCTTCAGCGCGTAGATGCCGGGCAGGTTGCGGCCCTGCTCGTGGTAGTCCATGCCGAAGCCGAATACGTAACGGTCGGGCAGGTGCAGGCCGACGTAGTCGGCCTTCAGGCCGGCCACGCAGCGGTCGTGGTCCTTGACCGTCAGCGCGGCGATGCGCACGTCGGTGGCGCCCTGCTCGATGCACCAGCGGCGCACCTCGGCCAGGGTGTGGCCCTCGTCGAGGATGTCGTCGGCGATCAGCACCCGGCGGCCGTACAGGGACGTGGCCGGCCGGTGCTTCCAGACCAGCTCGCCGCCCTGGTTGGTGCCGCGGTAGCGGGTCGCGTGCAGGTAGTCGAACTGCAGGTCCAGGCCGCGCGCGCCCAGTTCCAGCGCCAGCTGGCCGGCGAACGGCAGGGCGCCGTGCATCACGGTCAGGAACACCGGCACGAAGCTGTCGCCCAGGCGGTGCGGCGGCACGTCGCCGATGTAGTCGCGTGCGATGGCGTCGGCCATGGTCGAGATGGCCGCATCGATGGCGGGTCGGTCGACCAGGAGGTCGGATTTTTCCAGGACTTCGGCGATCAGCAGTTCGGACATCGTAGGGGGCTACCGGAAAGTGGGAAGGGAAGGAGGGGCGTCACGCCGCCGATGACGGCAGCCGCGCCTGCGCACCGCCGTAGCGTGCGTCCGCGAGCAGGCCGTCCCAGCCGAGCGCACCGCGGCCGAGCAGGCCGGCGAGGGCGGCGGTGTTGAGGGCACGGCCCTCGACCGCGCGCAGCGACTCCTCGACCAGCTCGGGGTGGCAGACCAGGACCACGTCGCAGCCGGCATCCAGGTGCGCGTCGATGCGCGACCGGACCCCGCCGGCGGAAAACGCGGCGGCCATGCCGATGTCGTCGGAAAAGACCACGCCGCGGAAACCCATCTCCGCGCGCAGGATCTCCTCGATCCAGCGCCGGGAATAGCCGGCCGGCTCCGGCGCCACCTGCGGATAGGCCACGTGCGCCATCATCACCGCGTCGGCGCCGGCCTCGATGCCGGCGACGAACGGCACCAGGTCTTCGGCGCGCAAGGTGCCCAGCGGGCGCGGATCGACCGCGTCGTCGAAATGGGTGTCCTCCAGCACGGTGCCGTGCCCCGGGAAATGCTTGAGCGTGGCGGCCATGCCGACGCTGTGCATGCCGCGCACGTAGGCGCGGGTGAATGCGGCGACGACCTGCGGATCGTCGCTGAAGGCGCGATCGCCGATCGCGCGGTTGCCGCGGGCCAGGTCGACCACCGGCGCGAAGCTCAGGTCCACGCCGCTGGCGCGCACTTCGCTGGCCATCAGCCAGGCGTGTTCCTCGGCCAGGGCGAGGGCGGCCTGCGGGTCGCCGGCGTACAGTTCGCCGAAGCGCTGCAGCGGCGGCAGGTCGCTGTAACCGTCGCGGAAGCGCTGCACCCGTCCGCCTTCCTGGTCCACGCAGACCAGCTGCGGCCGCGGCGCGGCGGCGCGGATGGCAGCCGACAGGTCGGCCACCTGGTCGCGCGAAGCGAAATTGCGCTTGAACAGGATCACGCCGGCGACGGCATCGTGCTGCAGCCAGTCGCGCTCCTGCGCGGTCAGTTCGGTGCCGGCGACGCCGATCACGAGCATGCGTTGGAACTCCGTATCACGCGCGGACCGCGCGCCGGGGCATTGTCGCAGATGCGGGCATTCATGGCGGCACGACTCCCGGGCGCCGGATGATCGCCGCCTCGGCATTGTAGGAGCCGATTCATCGGCGACACGGGCGTCGCCACAGTGGCGGCGTCGCCTGTGCCTGCGGCGTCGCGTCGCCGATGAATCGGCTCCTACACGGAGCAGCCGTCCGGGCCGCAGGACTCGCCGGCGGCGGCGGCGGCCGCTGCCGACCCGGCCATGGCCTGGCGCAGCGCCTGGGCGAACACCTCGGGCGCCTGCCCACCCTGGACCGCATGGCGGCCGTCGATGACGAAGGTCGGCACCGCGCGGATACCCATCGCCTGGGCCTGGGCCAGCTCCGCGCGGACCTCGGCCAAGCCTTCGTCCGAGTCGAGGCTGGCGCGGATGCGTTCGGCCGCCAGGCCGCCGGCGGCGCCGGCCTCGACCAGCGTCGCCGGATCGGCCAGGTTGCGGCCCTCGGCGAAGTGGGCCCGGAACAGGGCCTCGCCGACTGCCCCTGCGTCGCCCTCGCGCGCGGCCAGCCACATCAGTCGATGCGCGGGCAGGGTGGTGACCCGCACCTGGCCACGGCTGAAGTCCATCGCCAATCCCTCGGCGCGTGCCGTGGACTGGGTGTGCGACAGGATCTGCTCGGTGCGCTCGGGACCGCCGAACTTGGCCGCGTAGGCCTGGCGCAGCGGCACCGGATCGGTGCCGGCGTCGGGGTCGAGCTGGAAGGGGTGCCAGTGGACCTCGACCGCGGGCGCCCCCGGGCCCAGCAGGTCCAGGCCGCGCTGGAAGCGGTGCTTGCCGATCCAGCACCAGGGACAGACCACGTCGGACCAGATGTCGATTCTCATGGACGGGACAATGGGGGCGCGAGGCGCCGCGGGCAAGCCGGTGCACCGGTCCTGCCGGAGCCGGCGGTGCCGGCGAGGCGATGGCGCCGGCGCGGGCGACGCCGTCGTGGTTCCACCGCCGCTGTCGCCGGCGCGCCGGGCGGCTACCGGGAGCCGTCGCGCTCGGCAGGGGACCATTGCGAATACGGGCGTCCGGCCAGGGCCAGGTTGTAGTAGCGCGGCGAGTCGGTGACCTCTTCGCCGAGCCAGGCCGGTCGGACGAAGGCCTCGTCGGCCGAATCCAGTTCGAGCTCGGCCACCACCAGCCCGGCGTTGGCGCCGAGGAACTCGTCGATCTCCCACAGGTGGCCGGCGTGGCGCACATAGTGGCGCCGCTTCTCCACCAGCCCGCCGACGCACAGCGCGAGCAACTGGCGTGCGTCCTCCACCGGAAGCGGGTAGTCGAATTCCTGCCGGGTATGGCCCAGCTCGCGCGACTTCAGGTTGAGGAAGGCGCGGTCGCCCTCGATCCGCACCCGCACCGAGGCCTTCTGCGTGCCGCCCTCGACCGCGCCCAGGTCGTTCAGGTACCCCTGCGCCATCGCCTGCACGCGCTCGGCGCCGCCGCGCCAGCCATCGCCGGTGACCAGGAACTTGCGTTCGATCTCGATGCCCATCTTGCCGCGACCCGTGCCTGCCAGGCGGGCCATGGTAGTGCGCGCTGCCGCATGGTGCAGCCGCCAACGGCGTCGGCTTTCACGCGGCGCGGCATGGACGCTCCGGCGGGCATCGTGTATTAAACCGGTTGCCGCGCCCCCGGCGCCCGACAGGTTCCCTGGCCCTTACGCATGCAGAAAGACACCGCGATCCGCCTGCTCATCGTCGACGACCGCGTGGAAGACGCCGAAGCGATCGTCAGCACCCTGCGCAACGGCGGCATCGCGGTGCGGCCCCTGCGGCCGCAGAACGCCGCCGAACTGGCGCACATGGTCACCAGCCAGGCGGTGGACCTGGTGGTGGCGGTCGACTCGGCGGCGATGCCGCTGGACCAGGTCCGCGCCCAGGTGGCCGCCAGCGGCAAGGACCTGCCGCTGCTGCTGATGGTCGACCGGATCGACGAGGCCGCGGTGCTGGGCGCGCTCGGCGGCGGCGCGCGCGCGCTGGTGCTCAAGCACCGGCCCGAGCACCTGCTGGAAACGGTCCGCCGCGAATGGGCCGACCTCGACGCGCGGCGTGGCCTGCGCCGGCTGGAGGCGCAGCTGCGCGAGACCGAGCGGCGCTGCGATTCGCTGATCGCCTCCTCGCGCGACCCGGTGGCCTACATCCACGAAGGCATGCACATCCGCGCCAACGACGCCTACCTGGAGATGTTCGGGTTCGAGGCGTTCGACGAGGTCGAGGGCATGTCGCTGCTGGACCTGGTCGGTCCGCAGCACATCGACGGCTTCAAGCAGCTGCTCAAGTCCCTGTCCAAGGGCGAGCCGCCGCCTCCGGAGTACCTGATGGAGGCGCGCCACGTCGACGGCAGCACCTTCCCGGCCAAGCTCGAGT
Source organism: Pseudoxanthomonas sp. Soil82 (assembly GCF_040446535.1). Lineage (NCBI taxonomy): Bacteria > Pseudomonadati > Pseudomonadota > Gammaproteobacteria > Lysobacterales > Lysobacteraceae > Pseudoxanthomonas > Pseudoxanthomonas sp. Soil82. The sequence continues at coordinate 126,381 of NZ_JBEAAK010000002.1, read as the reverse complement.
TCGCCACCGCCACCTACGAAGGCGAGCCGTGCGTGCAGGTGGTGTTCCGCAGGCGCGAGGAACTGGACCCGGAGCTGGCGCGCGAGGTCGAGGAACTGCGCCGCCGCGACCAGGTCACCGGCCTGCTCAACCGGCCCACGTTCATGCACCTGCTCGAGGACGCGGTGGCCGCGGTCGGTCGCGACGGAGGCCAGTACGGCTTCCTGCTGGTCGAGCCCGACCACTACGCGCGCCTGCTGCCGGACATCGGCCTGGACTCGGCCGATGCGCTGGTCGCGGCGCTGGGCGAGCGCGTGCGCAGCACGATCGATGCCAACGTCAAGGCCGCGCGCTTCGGCGAGCACAGCTTCGCCCTGCTGCTCGAGGGCAACCACGCGCGGACCCGCGCGGCGGCCGATGCGTTGCGCGATGCATTCGCCACCCATGTCTTCAGCGTGGGCGCGCGCTCGGTGGCCGTGACCGCGAGCATCGGCGGCGTGCAGGTGGGCGAGAAGATCGCCAGCGTGCCGCAAATCCTGTCGCGGGCGAACCAGTGCCTGGGTGCGGCGGTCGAGCTCGGCGGCAACACGGTGCAGGTGTTCGACCCGGGCGCGGCCGACCGCGCGGAGGAAGAGCGCGTGGCGCTGTGGGTCACCCGCATCCGCGAGGCCCTGGTCGGCGAAGGCTTCGTCCTGCACTACCAGCCGGTGATGAGCCTGCAGGGCGAGCCCGGCGAACTCTACGAGGCCCACCTGCGGGTCGACGCCAACGGCGAGCTGGTCACCCCGTCGGGCTTCCTCGGCATCGCCGAGGAACATGGCCTGCTCGGCGAGATCGACCTTTGGGTGGTGCGCCACGCCATCGCCACGCTGGGCGAGCGCGAGCGCGCCGGCCGCCAGACCCGCATGCTGGTGCGGATCAGCCCCGCCTCGTTCGCCAGCGCCACGATGGTCGACCTGATCCGGAAGGAGCTGGCTGCCCATGGCGTGCCGGGCGAGCGCCTGTGGCTGGAGGCGCCGGAAGCGAAGGTGTTCACCCACCTGCGCAACGCGCAGCAGTTCCTCGCCGCGGTGTCGCCGCTGGGCTGCCGGGTCGGCCTGGAGCAGTTCGGCTCCGGCCTGGACTCCTTCCAGTTGCTGGCCCACTTCAAGCCTTCGTTCCTCAAGATCGATCCAGGCCTGACCGCCGAGATCGGCCGGCCCGGGGAAGCGCAGGACAAGGTCCGCGACATCACTGCCCGGGCGCGCGACGAGGGCATCGCCACCCTGGCCGAGGACGTCGACGACGCGCAGGCAATGAGCCAGCTGTTCAGCGCGGGCGTCGACTACGTCGCCGGCGGATTCGTCGCTCCGGTGGGGGCGGCGATGAACTTCGACTTCAGCTGACCGCGGCAGCGGCGTCGAAGCCGTCGGCCGCGCCGGGAGGAGGGACGCCATGTCCGAACCATCCGCGCCGGACCTGCCGCCGTTCGAGACCCATCGCGTGGGCCCGGACCCGCCGGCGTTCGAGCCGCGCGACCTGTGGGCCGATGACATCGCCCTGCGCGAGGGGGTGGCACGCGGCGGCGCCGACGGGTACCGCGATGGCCTGCAGGGCTATGCGCGCCTGGCCGGCGACGAGCTGTACCGGCTGGGCTTCGACGCCAATCGCGATCGGCCGCGCCTGCGCACGCATGACCGCCACGGCCAGCGCATCGACACGGTGGAATTCCACCCGGCCTACCACCGGCTGATGGAACTGGCCAAGGCGCATGGCGTGGCCGGCCTGTCCTGGCACCGGCCTGGCGCCGGCGCCCACGTGGCCCGCGCCGCGCTCAGCTACCTGCACCACCAGGTCGAAGCCGGCACCAGTTGCCCGCTGACCATGACCCACGCCGCCGTCCCGGTGCTGCGCCGCGAACCATCGCTGCGCGACTGGGCCGACAAGGCGGCCGCGCCGCATTACGACCCGCGGGACGTCGCCACGAGCGAGAAGGCGGGGATCACCCTGGGCATGGGCATGACCGAGAAGCAGGGCGGCTCGGACGTGCGCGCCAACGCCACCACCGCCACGCCGCTGGCGTCCGGCGATGGTTATGCGCTGGTCGGGCACAAGTGGTTCTTCTCGGCGCCGATGTCCGACGGCTTCCTGGTCCTGGCGCAGGCGCCCGCCGGCCTGACCTGCCTGCTGATGCCGCGGCGCCTGCGGGACGGGGCGAAGAACGCATTCCGGCTGGTGCGCCTGAAGGACAAGCTCGGCGACTGGGCCAACGCCTCGTCCGAGGTCGAGTTCTGCGGCGCGCTGGCCTGGCGCGTGGGCGAGGAGGGGCGTGGGGTGGCCACCATCATCGAGATGGTGATGCTGACCCGCCTGGACTGCATGCTCGGCGCTGCCGCGCAGGTGCGCATGGCCCTGGCGCAGGCGCTGCACCACGCCCGCCACCGGGTCGCGTTCGGCCGGCCGCTGGCGGCGCATCCGCTGATGGCCAACGTGCTGGCCGACCTGGCGATCGAGTCGGAGGCGGCGACCGTGCTGGCCCTGCACGTCGCCGCCCTGGTCGACGCCGCGCCCTCGGATCCGGAGGCCGCTGCACTGGCACGCATTGCCACCGCGGCCGGCAAGTACTGGCTCTGCCGGCGCGCGCCTGCCGTGGTCAACGAGGCGCAGGAATGCCTGGGTGGCGCCGGCTACGTCGAGGAATCGATCCTGCCGCGGCTGTACCGGCAGGCGCCGCTCAACTCCATCTGGGAAGGCAGCGGCAACATCCAGTGCCTGGACGTGCTGCGCGCACTGGCGCGGGAACCCGCGTGCGCGCAGGCCCTGCAGGCGACGCTGTCACGCGCTGCGGCGCGCCACCCGTTGCTCGAGCACGAAGCCGCGCGCCTGGGCGCAGGATTGGCGGGCGGCGGCGAGGGCATGGAGGCGCAGGCGAGGGCGCTGGTCGAACGGCTGGCGTTGGTCCTGCAGGGGGCGGTGCTGCTGGAAGCAGGCAGCCCGCTGGCGGAAGCGTTCCTGCGCAGCCGGCTCGGCGGCGAGCACGGGCAGGCGCTGGGCACGCTGCCGGTGGACATCGACTTCGGCCCGATCCTCGCCCGCGCGCTGCCACGGTAGGCGGGCGTCTTCCGGCTCGCCGCGGAAGCAGCGGGGCAAGCCCCGCTCTACGTCCGCTCCTGGTAGAGCCGGGCTTGCCCGGCTACCCCCCGCCTCAATCCAGGAACTGCAGCCGCGCCAGCTCCGCGTACAGGCCGCCCTGCGCGAGCAGTTGCTCGTGGGTGCCCTCGGCGATGATCCGGCCCTGGTCCATCACCACGATCCGGTCCGCCCGCAGCACGGTCGCCAGGCGATGGGCCACCACCAGGGTGGTGCGGCCGCGCATCAGGTTCTCCAGCGCGTGCTGGACCGCGCGTTCGCTCTGCGCGTCCAGCGCGCTGGTCGCCTCGTCCAGCAGCAGCACCGGCGCGTCCTTCAGCAGCGCCCGGGCGATCGCCACGCGCTGCTGCTGGCCGCCGGACAGGCGCGAGCCGCGCTCGCCCAGCTCGCTGGCGTACCCCTGCGGCAGCGCCTCGAGGAAGCCGTCGGCCTCGGCCGCGCGTGCGGCGGCGCGCACCTCCGCGTCGCTGGCCTCGAGCCGGCCATAGCGGATGTTGTCCATCGCGCTGGCGGCGAACAGCACCGGTTGCTGCGGCACCAGCGCCACGCGGGCGCGGACGCAGGCCGGATCGGTGTCGCGCAGGTCGATGCCATCGAGCCGCACGCTGCCCGACTGCGGGTCGTGGAAGCGCAGCAGCAGCGACAGCACGGTGCTCTTGCCGGCCCCGGAGGGACCGACCAGGGCCACCGTCTCGCCGGGGCGCACGTGCAGGTCGAACCCGTTCAATGCCGCGGCATCGGGACGTTCCGGATAGTGGAACACCACCTCTTCGAAGCGGATCTCGCCGCGCAGCGGCGCCGGCAGCGCGACCGGCCGCGCCGGTGCGGCCACCTGCGGCTGCTCGTGCAGCAGCTCGGAGATCCGACCCATGCCGCCGGCGGCGCGCTGCAGCTCGTTCCAGACCTCGGCCAGCGCGCCGACCGAGCCACCGCCGATCAGGGCATAGAGCACGAACTGGCCCAGCGTGCCGGCGCTCATCGTGCCGTCGATCACCTGGTGCGCACCGGACCACAGCACCAGCACGATCGCACCGAACACCAGCACGATCGCCGCGGCGGTGACCGCCGCCTGCGCCCCGATGCGGCGACGCGCGGTCGCCACGGCCACCTCCAGCGCCTTGCCGAAGCGCGCCTGTTCGTAGGGTTCGCGTGCGTACGCCTGGACCGTGCGCACGGCACCCAGGGTCTCGGCGGCCAGGGCGTTGGCATCGGCCACCCGGTCCTGGCTGGCGCGCGATGCCTTCTCCAGGCGCCGCGCGCCCAGCACGATCGGCAGCACCGATAGCGGGATCCCGACCAGCGAGTAAGCCGCCAGGTGCGGGCTGGTCACGAACAGCATGACCAGGCTGCCGACCACGGTGACGCTGCTGCGCAGGGCCACCGACATGGTCGTGCCGATCACGCTGCGCAGCAGTTCGCTGTCGGCCGACAGCCGCGAGACCAGCTCGCCGCTGCGGCTGCGGTCGTGGAAGGCCGGGTCGAGCCCGATCAGGTGCGCGTAGAGCTGGCCGCGCAGGTCGGCGACGACCTTTTCGCCCAGCAGTGACACGAAGAAGAACCGCGCCGCCGTGGCTGCCGCCAGGACCACCGCCACCACGAACAGCAGGCCGAAGGCCAGGTTGATTTGGCTGCCGCCGCCGAAGCCGTGGTCGATCATGTAGCGCACCGCCACCGGCAGGCTGAGCGTGGCCGAGGAGGACACCGCCAGCGCCAGCAGCCAGGCGAAGAACAGGCCGCGGTGGCGACGCACGAACGGCCATAGCGTGCGCAGGCTGCCCAGCCGGCGCAGGCGTCCTTCGCGTTCGCCGGTGACCTCGGCAGCGGGCTGGTCCATCAATGGATCTCCACGGAAACAGGGGTGGTGAAGCGGACCCGGTCGCGGGTCGCATCGCGCAGGCGCGCCTGCAGGGCCTCGACCCTGGCGGCGGGCAGGCTCAGCGACAGGTGGGCGCCATCGGCCTCGAACCGCTCGCCGGTTTTTTCCGCCGCATGCGCCGCCAGGGCGACATGGACCGCGCCCAGGTCCTCGAACGCGCAGGCCAGCTCGAGCGCGGCCATCGCCACCAGCGGGCGGCGTTCGGCCAGGCGCAGGCATTCGGCAGCGGTTCCACCATAGGCGCGGACCAGGCCGCCGGCGCCGAGCTTGATCCCGCCGTACCAGCGGGTAACCACCACGGCGACGCGGTCGCAGCCCTGGCCATCGATCGCGGCCAGGATCGGCCGGCCACCGGTGCCGGCCGGCTCGCCGTCGTCGCTGGAGCGGTACTCCTGGCCGATCCGCCAGGCCCAGCAGTTATGGGTCGCCTCCGGCTCGGACGCGCGTGCGATGAACGCCATCGCCGCGGCGGGGGCGTCGACCGGGGCGGCATGGGCAAGGAAGCGGCTGTGCCGGACTTCGAGCGCGTGGGTGGCCGGGGCGGCGAGGGTGTCGGTCATTCCGCGCGCATTGTACCGGCACGCCCGGCCGGCCCCGGGAGCGGATCAGGGCAGCAGGGGCCGCAGGTCCGCCGGCACCGGTTCCTGCGGATGGACCTCGAGGAAACGCGCCAGGCTCGCGCGCGCCAGTGCGGTCTCGCCGCGGCCGCTGCGTTCGCGGATGCGCTGCAGCCACTGCGACGGCGGCAGGCGTGCATCGTCGTCGACCACGTTCGCCGCTGCGGTGATCGACAGGTCGCTCGCCTCGGCCGCGACGGCCACCGGCGGATCGGGAGCGAATCCGCCGCCGTGTTCGTCCGAACGGGCGCCCGCCGCCGCGGGCGCCGGCGCGGCACGGACGGAGACCGGTGCCGGCGGGGCGGGCGGCGAGGGTTCCTGGGAGACGGCGGTGGCACGCGGCTCGGCCATCGGGGCGGGCGGCGCGGCCGGCGGTGGCGGCGATGCCATCGCCTGGCGGGCGGCTTTCTCGGTGCGCTGGGTCGAACGCTGCATGGCGGCAGCCGTGGCCGCCTGGTGCGCATGTGCCTGTTCGGCTTCGCCCGCGGCCAGCGCCTCGGCCTGGCGACCGGCCTTTTCCTGGCGCTGCGCGGGGCGTTGCATCGCGGCGGCCGTGGCGGCCTGCGTGTCTTCGGAGTGAGCGTCGGCGCCGGCATCGGCCACTGCGGCAGCGGCCGATGCCTCGGCCTGGCGGCCTGCCTTCTCCTGGCGTTGCGTCGTCCGCGCGCCTGCAGCGGCGACCGCTGCATCGTGTTCCGCAGGGGCAGGGCCGGCTTCGGCGTCGGGTGCCGCCGTGGCAGGCGCGGTGGCGGCAGGCGCAGGCGCCCGGGCGACCGGCGCCTGCGCAGTATCGCCGGCTGGCTTCGCCGACGGGGCGGTCGCCGGCGCGATGGCGGGCAGGGGCGGCTCGCGCAACTGCCAGGCGACTCCGACCGCCAGCGTCACCGAGGCCGCCAGTCCCAGCACCACCGGCCAGCCATGGCGTGGCCGCCGCGCGGCGCCGGACCGGTGCGGCGCGCGGCCGGCGGCCGGCGGCGGCACGAGCGACTCGCGCGCGGCGGCGAGAATGCGTGCGTCGACTGCCGCATCCGGTGCGACGGCATCGTCGCCGGGCAGCAGGCGCGCCAGCGCGCGCTCTTCGTGGTCGAGGGGGTCGTGGCGTGGGTTCATGGATTCAGCCTCGCGCGCAGCTTGTCCAGCGCGTAGCGCAGCCGCGATTTGACGGTTTCCCGGCCGACGCCCGTGATCCGGCCGATCTCCTCCAGGCTCAGCTCCTGTTGCAGGCGCAGGAGGACGGCCTCGCGCTGCTCGTCGGGCAGCTCGTCCAGGGCCTGCTGCAACCGCTGTCGCTGCTCGTCCTGCTCGGCCACCGAACCGGGATGCTCGGGGTCGGCCAGGGCGGCGGTGCGCAGTTCGGCGTCCAGCGGTGCCGGCGGACGGTGGCGCTGCGCGCGCCAGTGGTCGTTAAGCCGGTTGTGGGCGATCCGGTAGAGCCAGGTCGCGAACGCGGCCTCCGGCCGCCAGGTGGCGCGGGCGGCGATCACCCGTTGCCACACGTCCTGGTAGAGCTCCTCGGCCAGCGGCCGGTCGCGAAGCTGGGCCAGCAGGAAGCGGAACAGGGGGCCGCGGTGGCGGCCGTAGAGGACCTCGAACGCCGAGGCCTCGCCGGCTGCCCAGGCGAGCATCAGCGAGTCATCGGTGGTGGCGGCCACGGGCTGGTCCATGGCCGACAGACTACGGGCCGCGGCGGGCGACGCAAGCGGGCGGCGTCGGGTCCGGGTCGGGCGGGCGTGGGCCCGGGCGTGGGGCGGGGTCATGCCTTCGACCAACGTCCGGGTGGGCCTGTCGGGGTTGGGCGCTGGCCGTCGCGCCGCCGCGCTATGCTGGCGCCGTGGGGTGGCCGTCGGGGATGCATGAGTCCAGCAGGCACAGTTGAGAGCGCACCGCAGGTGCCAATCGCGGCGGCCGGTCCGCGCACGCCGCTGGAGCGCGCGGTGGTGGCGCTGCGTGCGCTGCTGCCGGCGACGGCGCAGCTGGCGGTGGGCTGGCGCGACGCCACCCTGGGCAGCCATTTCCTGATGGAGCCGGTGATGCAGGCCGGCCCGGCGCGGCGGCTCGAGCTGGCGCTGGTCGAGGCGGGATCGCTGGGCAACGAGCCGGACACGCTCTCGCTGGCCTGGCACGACGCCGAGGATGCGCGGCTGTCGCTGGTGGCGCGGCTCGGCGGTCCCTTCGATCCGGCCGCGCGCGAGGCCTGGCTGGCGACGGCGCGGACGCTGCTGGAATCGGCGCTGGAGGCCACCCGCGCGCAGGCGCGGATGGAAGCGCTGGAGAAGTCGCGGCAGTTGCAGCAGGCGCTGTACGAGATCGCCGAGCTGGCCAGCGCCGAGGTCGAGATGGGCGAGATGCTGCACCGGCTGCACGCCATCATCGGCTCGCTGATGTACGCGCCCAACTGCTACATCGTCACCTACGACGAGGAGCGCGAGACGCTGCGCTTCATCTACTTCGCCGACGAGGCCGACGACTATCAGCCCGACCCGGACCACGAGTGGACCGAGTCGGACATGCCGCACAGCCTGACCTTCGCCCTGCTGCGCCACGGGCGCGCGCTGCGCGGGCCGTCCAACCTGATCCGGCGCAAGCTGCAGGTCGAGTACAGCGCGATCCAGGGGCCGGACAGCCAGGACTGGCTGGGCGTGCCGATGAAGCGCGGCGAACAGGTCTGCGGCGCGATCGTGGTGCAGAGCTACGACCGCCCGGCCAGCTATACCGACGAGGACCGCGCACTGCTGGGCTACGTGGCCCAGCACGTGCTCACCACGCTGGACCGCCGCCAGGCGCAGGTCGAGCTCGAGCGCCGCGTGCACGAGCGCACGGTCGAGCTGCAGCACGCCAACCGCGAACTGCAGGAGGAGGTGGTCGAGCGGCAGCGCGCCGAGCGCCTGCAGCACGCGCTGTTCCGCATCACCGAGATGGCGATGAGCTCCGAGTCGCTGGAGCAGTACTACGCCAAGGTGCACGCGGCGGTGGACGAGCTCATCTATGCGCGCAATTTCTACATCGCCCTGCTCAGCGACGACCAGCAGTCGATCGAGTTCGTCTACTCGGTCGACGAGAAGGGCGACCACCGGCCCGCGCGCAGGCTCAGCAACGGCCTGACCGAGTACGTGCTGCGCATCCGCGAAGCCCTGCTCGCCGACCGCAGCGACATCGACCGCCTCGCCGCCGCCGGCGAGATCCACGAGTACGGGATCCAGGCCTGGAGCTGGCTGGGCGTGCCGCTGCACCGCGACGGCGAGGTGGTTGGGGTGCTGGCGGTGCAGAGCTACACGGCCGACATCCGCTTCAGCGCCGACGACCAGCGCCTGCTGACCTTCGTCGCCCACAACATCAGCAACGGCCTGGCCCGGCAGCGTTCGCAGGAGCGCCTGCGCGCGGCCCACGCCGAGCTGGAGCGGCGCGTCATCGAGCGCACCACCGAGCTGGAGGAGGCCAACGAGCAGCTGGTGGCGCAGATCGGCGAGCGCATGCGCGCCGAGGAGCGGCTGACCCACCAGGCCCTGCACGACACCCTCACCGGGCTGCCCAACCGCGCCTACCTGCTCGACTGCATGGCCAGCGCGATCGAGCGGGCGCAGTTCGGCGACGGCATGCCGTTCGCGGTGCTGTTCCTGGACCTGGACCGCTTCAAGCTGGTCAACGACAGCATCGGCCACGCTGCCGGCGACGAACTGCTGGTCGAGGTGGCCAAGCGCATTGTTTCCGCGATGCGCGCCGAGGACGTGGTCGCGCGCCTGGGCGGCGACGAGTTCGCGATCCTGGTCAGCTGCCCGGACGGCGGCGATAGCGTACGCGACTTGGCGCCGCGGCTGCTGGCACTGATCGGGCGGCCGCTGTGGGTGGCCGGGCGCGAGCTGTTCCCGTCGGCGAGCATGGGCATCGCCCTGTGGCACCCGCGCTACAGCAGCGGCGAGGAGCTGCTGCGCGACGCGGATGCGGCCATGTACCGGGCCAAGAACGAAGGCCGCGACCGCTACGCGATCTTCGACGAGGACATGCGCGAGCAGGCGGTGCGCAGCCTGGACCTGGAAGCGGACCTGCGCCGGGCGATCATCAGCCGCGACTTCCTGCCGTACTACCAGCCGATCGTGCGCCTGGAGGACGGCGAGGTGATCGGCCACGAGGCGCTGCTGCGCTGGCAGCACGAGCGCCGCGGCCTGCTGGCGCCGGCCGCGTTCATCGCCCTGGGCGAGGAGAGCGGGCTGATCGAGCAGGTCGACTGGCTGCTGTACGAGCAGGTCATCGGCGAGCTGGCCCGCGGCGGCAACGGCTACGTCTCGGTGAACGTCTCGCCGCGCCATTTCCGCTCGCCGGATTTCGCCGACCGCCTGCTGGGCCTGCTCGAATCGGCCGATGCCGACCCGGCACGGCTGCGGGTGGAGATCACCGAGGTCGCGCTGCTGGACGACGCACCGCGCACGCTGCGCATCCTCAACACCCTGCGCGAACACGGCGTGCAGGCGCAGCTGGACGACTTCGGCACCGGCTTCTCGGCGCTGTCCTACCTGCACCGCTTCCCGATCTCCGGACTGAAGATCGACCGCAGTTTCGTGGCCGGGCTGGACGAGGACGGCGGGCGCCAGGAAAGCCTGGCCCTGGTCCGCGCGATCCTGGCCCTGGCCGGGACCCTGGGCATCGAGACGGTGGGCGAGGGCGTGGAGACCGACGCCCAGCGCGACACCTTGCTGGAACTGGGGTGCAATTGCGGGCAGGGCTTCCTGCTCGGGCGTCCGGCGGCGCGGCGCCTGTCCTGAACCGGCAGGCGCCGGACCGCCGCCACGTCCGCGCGTGCGCGGGGCGACCGACCGCCGGCGCGCGCACCGGTTGGGGCGGCGTTGCCGCGGCCCGTCTAGAATGCGTGCATGCAGCATGACGCCATCACCCGCCCCACGCCTCCCGCCTCGGCCGCGCCCTGGCCGCGCCGTCCCACCCGCCAGGTCATGATCGGCGGCGTCGCCGTCGGCGGCGGCGCGCCGGTGGTGGTCCAGTCGATGACCAATACCGACACGGCCGACGTGGCCGGGTCGGTCAGGCAGGTCGCCGAGCTGTGGCGGGCCGGTTCGGAGATGGTGCGGCTGACGGTGAACACGCCCGAGGCGGCCGCCGCGATCCCGCGCATCCGCGAGAAGCTGCTGATGATGGGCGTGGACGTGCCCTTGATCGGCGACTTCCACTACAACGGCCACCAGCTGCTGGCCGGCGAGCCGGCGTGTGCCGAGGCGCTGGCCAAGTACCGGATCAATCCCGGCAACGTCGGCTTCGGCAAGAAGAAGGACACCCAGTTCGCCTCGATCATCGAGAAGGCGATCGAATACGGCAAGCCGGTCCGCATCGGCGCCAACTGGGGCTCGCTGGACCAGGCCCTGGCCGCGCGGCTGATGGACGAGAACCATGCCCGCGCCGAACCGTGGGATGCAGGCCGCGTGCTGCGCGAGGCGCTGATCCTGTCGGCGCTGGAGTCGGCCGACCGCGCCGTGGAACTGGGCCTGCCGGCCGACCGCATCGTGCTCAGCTGCAAGGTCAGCGGCGTGCAGGAACTGATCGCGGTCTACCGCGACCTGGCGGCGCGCAGCGATTACGCGCTGCACCTGGGGCTGACCGAGGCCGGCATCGGCAGCAAGGGCATCGTCGCCTCGGCGGCGGCGCTGTCGGTGCTGCTGCAGGAGGGCATCGGCGACACCATCCGCATCTCGCTCACGCCCGAGCCCGGCCAGTCGCGCACCGCCGAGGTGGTGGTGGCGCAGGAACTGCTGCAGACCACCGGGCAGCGCGCGTTCACGCCGATGGTCACCGCCTGCCCGGGCTGTGGCCGTACCACCAGCACGTTCTTCCAGGAACTGGCCAAGACGGTGCAGGAACACGTGCGGGCGAAGATGCCGGAATGGCGCATCTCGCACCCCGGCGCGGAGAACCTGTCGCTGGCGGTGATGGGCTGCGTGGTCAACGGCCCGGGCGAGTCGCGCCACGCCGACATCGGCATCTCCCTGCCGGGCACCGGCGAGGCGCCGTCGGCGCCGGTGTTCATCGACGGCGAGAAGAAGGTCACGCTCAAGGGCGAGAACATCGCCACCGAATTCGTGGCCCTGATCGACGAGTACGTCGAAAGCCGGTATGCCCGGAAAGCCGGCTGAGCCGCTCTCGCGCCTGTCGTCGCTGGCGGCGGTGCTGCGCGGCAACCTGGCCCTGCTGGGGCTGCTGTTCGTCGGCCTGCTGTTGCCGCTGTGGGTGTTCGCCGAACTGGCCGACGAGGTCCACGAGCTGGAGGCGATGGTCCTCGACGATGCGCTGCTGCTGTGGCTACAACAACGGGCCGGCCCCCGGCTGGATGCCTTCTTCGTCTTCGTCAGCCGCGTCGGCTATGCCTGGGGCGTGATCCCCGCCGACATCGCGCTGTGCCTGGCGCTGCTGGTGGCGCGGCGCTGGCGCGAGGCCAGCTTCGCGATCGTCGCACTGGCCGGCTCCGGCCTGCTCAACCTGGGCACCAAGGCGTTCTTCCGCCGCGACCGGCCATCGCTGTGGGAATCCATCGCGCCGGAGAGCAGTTTCAGCTTCCCCAGCGGCCATGCGATGGGCTCGATGACCCTGGCCGCGGTCGTCGTCCTGCTGGCCTGGGGCACGCGCTGGCGCTGGCCGGTGCTGGCCGTGGCGCTGGCGTTCACCGGCCTGGTCGGCCTGTCCCGGCCGTACCTGGGCGTGCATTACCCGTCCGACGTGCTCGCCGGCTGGGCGGCGGGACTGGCGTGGACCGCCGGCGTGTACCTGGTGCTGTTCCGCCAGCGGCGGCCGTGGGGCGATGCGTCGCGCTGGACGCTGCCGTCGTCCTGAGCTGTGGGGTGCGGCGACCGCGGCCAGCCGACCGCAAGCGCGTCCAGGTGCCGGACCAGCGCATCGGCGATGCGCGCGTGGTCGGCCAGCGAGGGATGCCAGTGGCAGCCGCCCACGTCCAGTCCGGCCACCGGCAGGAAGCTGACCGCCCGCTCTCCGCCCTCGTGCAGGCGGGCGACCACGCGCTCGACCTGTTCGCGGATCTCGCCTTCGGCCCGGTCGGTGGCCCACAGCACGAAGTGCGCGCCGGGGTAGCGCGAGCGCAGGGAACGCACGAAGGCGACATAGGCGCGCTGGTAGTCGGCGTGCAGCGCGGGCCGGTCCGGCCAGCGCTCGCCGGGCCGCAACGGCGTGGAGAAATCGTTGGTGCCCAGGGCGATGGCCACCACCTGCGGCTGCCAGCCGTCGCCGCCGGTGTCGGCCGCGCCATGGTCGAACAGCCGCCAAGGCCAGGCCTGCGGCAGGGTGTCGCCGGGCCCGCCGCCGTAGTTGCGCACGACGCCGCGGCCGGAGATCGCGCTCACCCGGTAGTCGGCGTCGTAGTGCCGTGCGACCCGGGGACCGAAGGCGCGGGTGTTGTCGGTGCTGGCCCATACCTGTGCCTCGCTGCATTCGCGCTGGGTCGACAGGTTGCCGTAGCCCACGGTGTGCGAGTCGCCGATGAATTCGATCCGGCGCGCGCGCGCCGGCACCGGCAGGGCGTGGCTGCCGGGCGGCAGGAAGAAGCCGTCGAAGCGGTTGGGCCCGGCCTGGCTTTCGGTCGCCACCTCGATCCGCACTTCGTGCGGCCCATCGTCGAGTCCGTCGATGCGGTAAGCGCCCGGCTCCGGGCGTTCCAGCGTCGCCACCGGCGCGCCATCGACCCGTAGGTGCAGGATCACCTCGCCCGGGCCGGTGGCGAAATCGAGCCGCCGGCCTTCGAAGCGGGTTTCGAAGTACAACCCGGGCCACTGGTAGGCCAGCATGCCGCCTTCCCTGGCGACGGTGCGGCCGCTGTGTACCGCAGGCGTGGGCGTGGCGCCATCGGGCAGCGCCGCCAGGCGCGCGACCGTGGCGGGCGCGGCCGCGGCCGGCAGGATGCCGGAGGCGGCCAGGAGCAGGAGGAAGGCGTGCGGTCGCATCTGCATGCTCGCGGAAGAGGACCCCGATCTTAGCCAGCCGGCGTGCGGCAGCGGTCCATTGCCGGCAGGAATGAAAAAGCCCCGCCGGAGCGGGGCTTTGGAAATATGGTGGAGCCAGGGAGGATCGAACTCCCGACCTCGTCATTGCGAACGACGCGCTCTCCCAGCTGAGCTATGGCCCCACGGTGCGACAGGACACCTGTGCGAGGCGGGAATTCTAGCCTGCACCGGCCTTGGGTGCCAACAGGGGGGCCAGCGCGGCTTCCAGCTCGTGGCGCCGCCAGCCCTGCAGCGCCGGTGGCCACTGTCCGCCTTCCAGCAGCGCCTCCAGGTAGCGGCGGGAGGCGAGCACGCCATCGGGCAGGCCCAGCTCCGAACTGCGGCGGGCGACGGCATCCTGCAGGCGCTTGATCGCGTTGCGGTCAGCCTCCGGCGCCGGCGCCGGCATCGCCGCCTCGTCGGGCAGCGGGGTGACCAGCGCCTGCCAGATCGCGTCGGCCAGGCGGCGGGGCGATTTCGGGGTGGCGTCCAGCTGGCGCTTCAGGGCGTCTCCGTCGGCGGGCGGGTCGCGCGCCAGCAGGACCGCCAGTTCGTTGTCGAGCACCCAGCTGCGCGGGTGGTCCTGCTCGCGCGCGTAGCGGTCGCGCCAGCGCAGCAGCCGCAGCAGGCGCCGTTGCCCGTCCCCGTCCAGGAACTGCGCGGCGCGCAGCGACAGGTGCGGCCAGGCTTCGCCTTCCTCGCGCGCCGCGTTGGCCAGGGTGCGCTCCATGTCCTCGGCCAGCCATCGGCTGCGGCCGAGCGCGTCCAGGCGCTCGATGGTGGCCGCGTACAGCGCGTCGAGGTGGCGCACGTCGTCGGCAGCGTATTCCAGCTGGGCCGCGCTGAGCGGGCGGCGCAACCAGTCCGAGCGGGTTTCGCCCTTGGGCAGCGTGATGCCGGCCACCTGGCCGACCAACTTCTGGTAGCCGAGCCCGCTGCCGATGCCGGCCAGCGCGGCGGCGACCTGGGTGTCGTACATCGGCCGTGGCAGGGTGTCGCAGGCGCACTTGAACGCGATGAGGTCCTCGCTGGCACTGTGCATGACCTTGAGCACGCCGGGCGCATCGAGCCAGGCGGCGATGGCGGCGGGCATGTCCGGCACCAGCGGATCGACCAGCAGGATTTCCGCTCCCACCGCCATCTGGACCAGCGCCAGTCGCGGCCAGTAGGTGCGTTCGCGGATGAATTCGGTATCCAGCCCGATGCGGGGCGGGGCGCTTTCCAGCCGGCGCAGGAGCTCGGCGGGCTGGTCGATCCAGAGGGGTTCTGACACGTCGGTTCCGGTTGGCGTTCGTTTGCCTGCGTGGGCTGCGATAGCCTAACGTCAAACCGCCGTCGGCGGCCGGAACGGAAGGGAGGGGCTTTGCGCGCGAGTGGGCAGCTGCTGTTGTGGACGGGCCTGCTGCTGGCGGCCTGCGCCTGCAGTCGCGCGCCCCAGGCGGCCGCTCCGCTGCCCGCCGAGCAGGCGGCGGAGGCGGGCGTGGAGCGCCCGAGCGTCACGGTCAGTGGCGACGAAAGCCTTGCGGTGGTCGGGGTATGGAGGCCGCCGGCGGTCGCCCTCGGCGAACGCGACCGTCGTCTCTGGCGCGACCAGGCGGCGCAGGCGCTCGAGGACGGGCGCCTGTTCGAGGACGCCGATGCGGCAGTGCCGATCTACTTGGCGCTGCTGCAGGCCGATGCGGACGACCGGGCGGCGCGCCGTGGCCTGGAGCGCGCGCGCGCGCGGGTGCTGGCCGAGGCCGGTGATGCCCTGGCCGGGGCGGCGACCGATCCCCAGGCGCTGGTCCGCAGCGAACAGCTGGCCGCGGTGGCACGCGTGCTGGCACCGGAGGATCCGCAGGTGCAGCAACTGCAACGCGACGTCGATGCCGCCCGGCGCCTGTCGGCGCTCGTTCGCGCCGGCGACGAAGACCTGCGCGCCGGCCGCCTGGGCGAACAGGGCAACGGCGCGCTGGCCTATTTCCGCGACGCGCTGGCGCTGCGGCCGAACGATCCGCGGGCGCTGCAGGGACGGGCCGCGGTCGAGAGCGCGGCGATCGGCCGGGCCGAGCAGGCCACGGCAAGCCTGGACTTCGGCGGCGCCGAGCGCTGGCTCGGCCACGCACAGGCGGTGCGCGAGGACGAGGCCGGCGCGGTGGCCGATGCCCGTGCCCGGCTCGAGGCCGCGCGCAATGCGCGCATCCTGGCGCTGCGCGACGCCGCGCTGCATGACCTGGTCCGCGGCGACGGCCTGCGCGACGCGCGTGCGCGCCTGGCCGAGATCCTGCAGATTGCCGCACACGGCGATCCGGTCGCCGCGCAGCTTCGCCAGCGGATCGACCTGGCCACGCATTACGGCGCCTTCCGCCCAGGCCAGGTCTTCACCGACGCCTTGCGCGACGGCAGTCGCGGGCCGCAGATGGTGGTGGTGCCGCACGGTGCGTTCCGGATGGGCGCGCTGGACACCGAGCCCGGCGCCAGCGACGCCGAGCGGCCGGCGCATTACGTGCGCTTCGACCGCGGCTTCTCGATGTCGCTGACCGAGGTGACCGTGGCCGAGTTCGGTCGCTTCGTCGCCCAGGCGGGCGCGCGGCCGCGTGCCACCCGCCGCGGCAACTCGATCGTCTACGACGAGCGCAGCGGCAACTTCGCCCGGCGCAGTGGCGCGGACTGGCGATCGGGCTACGACGGCCGCCCGGCCGACCCGGACGATCCGGTACTGCACGTGAGCGTGCGCGACGCCGAGGCCTATGCGGCGTGGCTGTCGGAGCAGACCGGCCGCCACTACCGCCTGCCCAGCGAGGCGGAGTTCGAATACGCGCTGCGTGCCGGCAGCCAGGGCCGCTTCCCCTGGGGGGACGCGGCCGTGCCGCCGGCAGGCTCGGGCAACTTCGCCGGCGGCAACGACGTTTCACCCAGCGGCCGGACCTGGAACAACGCCTTCATCGGCTTCGGTGACGGCTACTGGGGGCCGGCGCCGGTCGGGCGTTTCCAGGCCAATGCATGGGGCCTTCACGACCTGGCCGGCAATGTCAGCGAATGGGTCGCCGACTGCTGGCACGCCAGCTACCGGCGGGCGCCGGCCGATGGCGCGGCCTGGTTCAATCCCGGCTGCCGGTCGCGGGTGATCCGCGGCGGCGTCTGGTCCGGTTCGCCGGAACAGACGCGATCGGCTTGGCGGGCCTCGATGGACTCGGACATGACCAACGCGCGCATCGGCTTCCGCTTGGTGCGCGGCATCTGACAGAAGGAGTGGAGCGATGCGCAACGATCCGTTCGGCCAGTCCGGAGGCCAGGCGCCGCGCCGCCGTGGCGTCGGCCTGGGCAGCCTGCGCTGGTTGATCCTGCTCGGCTTCCTGGTCTACGGCGGCTGCTATTACCTCTCCAACCGCACCGAGGATCCCTACACCGGCGAGACCGTGCTGATCGACGGCTCGATCGGCCCGGACGAGGAACGGGCGATGGGCCTGCAGGCGTACGAGGAGATCCTCTCGCAGGAACAGCCGCTGCCCAGGAACGACCCGACATCGCAGCAGGTCGCCGCGATCGCCCAGCGCCTGATCGCGAAGGTGCCCGAGGTGACCGCCGAACTGGCCGCCGAGCACGGGATGGCCGCGCCGGAGCACTGGCGCGAGTTCGAATGGGACGTCAACGTGATCCCGTCCGACCAGGCCAACGCGTTCTGCCTGCCGGGCGGGAAGATGGCGGTGTACACCGGGCTGATCCCGGTGGCGCAGACCGAGGACGCGATGGCGGTGGTGATGGGCCATGAGATCGCCCATGCGCTGTTGCGCCACGGTGCGCAGCGGATGAGCCAGCAGAAGCTGGCGCAGATCGGGCAGATGGCCGGCGCGGCCAGCGGCATGGATCCGCAGCAGCAGCAGATGGTGATGGCGGCGATGGGCTACGGCTACCTGCTGCCCTACGCGCGCACCCACGAGACCCAGGCCGACGAGGTCGGCCTGATGCTGGCGGCGGCGGCGTGCTACGACCCGCAGCAGTCCATCGGCCTGTGGGAGCGCATGAGCCAGTCGTCGGGCGGGGAGGCGCCACCGGAGTTCGCCTCGACCCACCCGAACCCGGGAACGCGGATCCAGACGCTGCAATCGCTGATGCCCAAGGCCATGGAATACCGCCAGAAGTTCTGCCGGTAAGGCGGGGCTCGTCCTTGCGGGCAAGCCCCGCTCTACGCGGCCCGGGTCCGATCCGGGCCCTCGTGGCGCGCGAGGGAAGTGGGGCAGTCCGCGCCTGGCGGAATTCAGCGCCGGGGCTTGCCGCCGGTGCCGCTGCCACGCTCCGGTTCGCCGCGCGTTCCGGCGCCGGTGCCGGTGGGCCGGCCCAGGTTGCCGGCCAGGCCGCGCTGGAATTCCTGCCACAGCTCCAGGTTGCGCTCGGTCAGCTGGTTCATCGCCGTCCACGGCGTCTGCCCGAGCAGGTTGCCCATCTGCTGGCGGAAGGTCTGCTGCTGCTCGAGGAACAGCGTCATGCTGCGCTCGAGGTAGTTGCCCATGAAGCCCTGCAGCGAGTCGCCATAGAAGCGGATGATCTGGCTCAGCAGCTGGGTCGACAGCATCGGTTCGCCGTCCTGCTCCTGCTCGGCGATGATCTGCAGCAGCACTGAACGGGTCAGGTCTTCGCCGCTCTTGGCGTCGCGGACCTCGAACGATTCGCCGTCGAGGATGAGCTGGCGCACGTCCTCGATGGTGATGTAGCTGGAAATCTCGGTGTCGTAGAGCCGGCGGTTCGGGTACTTCTTGATGATGCGGGTGGCGGCCATCGGGCGCTCGCGGACTGGACTTCAAGAGGGGCCGAGCATGGCGCACCGCAGCAGCGCATGCAACTGCCGCAGGTCCGGCTTGACCCTCACCAGCCCATGTGGTGGCCGCCGTTGATGTCGAGGTTGGAGCCGGTGATCCACGCGGCCTGGTCGTCGACCAGGAACCCGACCGCATAGGCGATCTCCTCGGGCTTGCCCAGGCGCCCGGTCGGGATGTCGGCGGCGATCTTGGCGCGCACCTCTTCCGGGACGGCCATGACCATGTCGGTGGCCACGTAGCCGGGCGAGACCGTATTGACGGTGATGCCCAGCTTGGCGTTCTCGCGCGCCAGCGAAATGGTGAAGCCGTGCATGCCGGCCTTGGCCGCGGCGTAGTTGGCCTGGCCGTACTGGCCCTTGAGGCCGTTGATCGAGCTGATCTGGATGATCCGCCCCCACTTGCGCTCGCGCATGCCCTCGATCACCGGGCGGGTGACGTTGAACACCGAATTGAGGTTGGTGTTGATGACGTCGTTCCACTGCTGCGCCGTCATCTTGTGGAAGGTGCCGTCACGGGTGATGCCGGCGTTGTTGACCAGGATCTCCACCGGTCCGAGCGTCTTTTCCACTTCGGCGACCATCGCCTGGGCTTCGTCCGGCGAGGTCACGTCGCCCTTGACCAGGGCGATGTCGTAGCCGTCGGCCTTCATCTGCGCCTGCCAGGCCTTGGCCTTCTCTTCGTTGCGGTAGTTGGTGGCCACGCGGTGGCCCATGTCGGCCAGCTTCTTGCAGATGGCCGTACCGATACCACCGGTGCCGCCGGTGACGAACGCGACGCGACTGTTCATTGGACCCCTCCCGGAGGCGCTTGATGGCTATTCAGGCTGTTCCATCGCAGTTGTAGTGGTGGCCTGATGAAAGTGCAAGCGCGGCGTCAGGTGTATCGGATCGAAGGCCTGGCGCGCGCACCGCAGCAGTGCATCGCGGCCGGCAATGCCCCGCAACGGTGCCGGATCCTGGCCCAGCAGCGACCAGGCCAGGCGCAGCGCCGGCAGCGGGTCGCCGGTGTCCACGGGCATCGCGGCGCTGGACTTGGACAGCTTGTGTCCATGCGCGTCCACCACCAGTGGCAGGTGCAGGTAGCGCGGGGTCGGCAGGCCGAGCGCGCGCTGCAGCAGGATCTGGCGCGGCGTGGAATCGAGCAGGTCGGCGCCGCGGACCACGTCGGTGATGCCCTGCTCGGCGTCGTCGACCACCACCGCCAACTGATAGGCCCAGCAGCCGTCGGCGCGCAGCAGCACGAAGTCGCCGACCTCGCTGGCGACGTCCTGCCGCACCGGTCCCTGCAGGGCATCGTCGAAGGCGACCACGCTGCCGTCGGCCACCCGCAGCCGGAAGGCGGGGCGCGGCCGCGCCGCGGTGGCGACGCAGTGGCGATGGATGCCACCCTGGGCGGCCAGTTCGCTGCGGCTGCAGGAACAGGCGAACGCCTGTCCCCCGGCGAGAAGGCGGTCCAGCGCCGCGCGATACAGCGCATGGCGTTCGCTCTGCCAGACCACCGGCAGGTCCGGTTCCAGGCCGAAGGCGGCCAGGGTGTCCAGCTGCGCCTGCGCCGCACCGGCGACCTCGCGCGGCGGGTCCAGGTCCTCGATGCGCACCAGCCACTGACCGCCGGCATGGCGGGCCAGCAGCCAGCTGCCGAACGCCGCCAGCAGCGAGCCGAAATGCAACGGTCCGGTGGGCGAAGGGGCGAATCGCCCTCGGTAGCCCGTGCTGGCGGGCGTGTCGGTCGAACCGCTGCGCGGCGGGCGGGGTGGGGTGGTTGCGTCCTGCATCCGGGCCATGGTCGCGGCGGCGATGGCTTGATTTCAAGCCGGCCCGCTCCCATAACTCCGGCGACAAGCCAACCCCCCGGAGACTTGCCGTGTTCAGCCGTATCGCCCTGTTCCTCGCCACCAACCTGGCCGTGCTGTTCCTGGCCGGCATCATCATGTCCTTCCTGGGTGTGAACCCGAACCAGATGGGCGGGCTGCTGGTGATGGCCGCGCTGTTCGGCTTCGGCGGCTCGCTGGTCTCGCTGCTGATGTCCAAGTGGCTGGCCAAGCGCGCCACAGGCGCGCACGTCATTACCGAGCCGCGCAACGAGACCGAGCGCTGGCTGGTGGCCACCGTGCAGCGGCAGGCGCAGGCCGCGGGCATCGGCATGCCCGAGGTCGCCGTCTATGACGCGCCGGAGATCAACGCGTTCGCCACCGGCGCCAACCGCAACAACGCCCTGGTGGCCGTCTCCACCGGGCTGCTGCGGCAGATGGACGCCGACGAGGCCGAGGCGGTGCTGGGCCACGAGGTCGCGCACGTGGCCAACGGCGACATGGTGACCATGGCCCTGCTGCAGGGCGTGCTCAATACCTTCGTGATCGTGCTGGCGCGCGTGGTCGGCGGCATCGTCGACAGTTTCCTGTCGGGCAATCGGGAAGGCGAGGGTCGCGGCCTGGCCTACTTCGCCATCGTGATGGTGCTGGAGATGGTGTTCGGGCTGTTCGCGACCATGATCGCGATGTGGTTCTCGCGTCGCCGCGAATTCCGCGCCGACGCCGGTGGCGCGCACCTGGCCGGCCGCCAGAAGATGATCGCGGCACTGGAGCGGCTGTCGCAGAACCATGGGCAGAGCACCTTGCCGGCCCAGGTGGAGGCCTTCGGCATCGCCGGTGGCGTGGGCCAGGGCCTGCGCAAGCTGTTCATGAGCCACCCGCCGCTGGCCGAGCGGATCGCCGCGCTGCGCGCCACGACCGCCGCCTGATTCCACCGGCGGCGCGCCGGGGCCATGACGCCCGCCCGCGCTTCCCGGGCGGGCGTCTGCGCATGCGGGCGCCGTCAGCGCGCTTGGCGGAGGCGTTCAGTCCGCGAGACCGTTCTCGACCCGGGTGCAGGCGCGGGGCGGCGTGCCGGAGAGCGTGAGCGTGGCGGTGTCGCCCTTTTCCCAGAACTCGTTGCCATTGGCGTCGGCATAGCGGGCGCCGGACGCTGCTTCGCGCCGTGGCAGCGCCAGCTGGCCGCGCTCGTGGACCAGGCTGAGGCTTTGCGAGGCGGCATCCAGGCGCACCGCGATCCGCTGGTCGGCGCACTTCCATTGCGCCTGCGCCGGGGTCGCCGGACCGCCCGGCGGCAGCAGCGGCGGCGAAGACGCAGGCAGGGCGGCTTCGGTCGCCGGCGAGGCCGGCGCTGGCCGCATCACCGCGGTATCGGCTGGCGGCGGATCGGTCGCGGGGCCGGATGCGGCCTGGTCGTCGCGGCCGCAGGCGCTCGCCGCCAACGCCAGGCATGCCACTGCCGCCAGGCGCCACGGTGCGCATGCGCGCACCGCGCGACGATCATCCCTGCCGCTCGGCGCCGCAGGCCTCATGCCGAGGCCGCCTGGCCGGCGTGGCGCCCTTCGGCGATTTCCTCCACCAGCTTGGCGCAGAAGGCCGGCAGGTCCTTGGGCGTGCGGCTGGTGACCAGGCCCTGGTCGACCACCACTTCGCGGTCGACCCAACGGGCGCCCGCATTCTCCAGGTCGCGATGGATGTTGGGCACGGAGGTCAGCTCGCGCGAGTCGATGACGTCCGCATCCACCAGCACCCACGGCCCATGGCAGATCGCGCCGACCGGCTTGCCGGCCTCGAAGAAGGCGCGGGTGAAGCGGATCGAATCGGCGTCGTGGCGCAGCGCATCGGGATTGAACAGGCCGCCGGGGATCACCAGCGCGTCGTAGTCGGCCGCGCTCGCCTCGGCGACATCGCGGTCGACCGGCACGCTCTGGCCGCGGTCGAAGTGGCGGAAGCCCTGGATGCTGCCGCTTTCGGGCGAGACGACTTCCACTTCCGCGCCATGGTCGCGCAATGCACGCATCGGTTCGAGCAGTTCGGATTCCTCGAAGCCGTTGCTGGCGAGGATGGCGACGCGCTTGCCGGTCAGGTGACTCATCGGATACCTCCATGTTGGGTTGGCCACGCCAGCATGGCCCCGCCCGCTCCTGCCGGGCGCGAAGGCGATGTATGCAAAGCATTAAACCGACGACGGGCGCACGCGCCTGGCCGGATCAGGGCGTGGCCGGATCGTCGATGCAGAAGCGGACCCGCAGGCCGCGGTGGTCCGACGCCCACGTGCCTGCGGCATCGGGCGTGGTGAACAGCAGTTCGGCCTCCAGCGGGTGCAGGCGCCCGCGCTGCAGGAAGACGTGGTCGATCCGGGCCGGGCTGGCGAAGTAGGCCGGGTTGAGCGTGCTCGCCGCTTCCTCGTCGACGTCGGCATGCAGCGCGGCCCAGGCGTCGTCCCAGCCTTCGCGAAGCGCGGCCAGTTCGGGGGCGCCTGGCTCGGCGTTGAAGTCGCCGGCGATCGCCGAAGCGATGCCATCGGACGTGGCCTCGACATACGCCATCAGGTCGGCGAGCTGCCCGGCGCGGATGGCGCCGCCGTCGGGTGCCGAGTGGAGATGGGTGAAGTAGAGGTTCAGCGGCCGGCCGTCGACCAGCACCCGGGCCATGCCGGCGGTGCGGTGGTCGTCGAGCGGATGCAGCAGGGTCTCGCCCTGCTCGATCAGCGGCTGGCGGCTCAGCAGCGCATTGCCATAGCGACGGGCGTGGCTGGGGGGATCGGTGGTGACGAAGTGCCAGTGGTAACCCAGTTCCCGCGCCAGCCAGGTGGCCTGGTTGGGCAGGCCCTCGTGCTGCAGCACCTCCTGCAGCACGATCGCGTCCGGTTCCAGCGCACGCAGGGTGTCCACGATCTGCACGCGGCGCTTCGGCCAGTCGTCGCGGTCGTGGTACAGGTTGAGCGTGACCAGGGTGAATTCCGGCGCGGAGTCGGGCGCCTCGTCCGCCGCCGGAGGCCCGGCGGCGCCCGCCGGTGCCGGCGCCGGCAGCAGCGCGGCGCAGAGCAGCAGGCGTGAGGCGAGGCGGGGCAGGAGGCTCATGTCGTGCTCGCGGGTCGCTCGGAATCAGGTGCCCGGCGGCGGCTGGTCCAGGCGCAGCACCGGATAGAGGTCGTATCGCTCGTCCCAGGACGGGTGGCGGCGATAGAAAAAGTCGAGGCGCGCGGCCGGATCGGCGGCGAACGCCGGATCGGTGGCCAGGCGGCGATCGAAGTCCGCGCGCAGCGCCGGGTCGGCGGCCAGCATCTGACGCGCGACATCCTCGGCGACATAGTCCTCCATGTATTCCTTGCGCTCGAAAGCGTTGTTGAAGCGGCCCCAGGCCACCAGCGAATCCGGTGCCTGCGGCTCGAGCAGTGCCAGCACCAGGCGCGACAGCGGTTGCGCGACCGGCACGAACAGCGCGCCGGCGGCGACGTCGCGCGGTTCGCTCTTCCACGCGCCCTCGATGGCCAGGCGCTGGTGGCCCTCCGTGGAGGTCGCCTCGGCCTTCGCGCCGGCGGCGCGGAACGCCTGGACGGGCGCCTGCGGCCAGGCCGAGGCCAGCCGATGGAAGGCGACGCCGTGCGCCTCCAGTGCCGGCTGTACGAACTCCGCCCAGGCCGGCGGCACCAGGTAGCCGGCCGCGGGTGCGGTGGCGGTCAGCGCCGGCACTACCTCGTCGCGCAGCGGCACCCGCCAGACCTGCGGCGAGGATTCGTCGTAGCGGGTCATCAGCGCGCCGGATACGGACGATGGCGCGCGCGTGTAGGCGTAGCCGCGGAAGTCCACGGTGCGCGCCTGTCCGGTCGCCTTCCAGGCCAGCGGTTCCTGCCGACCGCCCAGCCGCGCCGCGCGTGCATCGGCCTCGAGCGCCGCGAGCCGCCACTGCGTGCCGTGCCGCGCCACCTGCTCGAGCACCGAGACGACCGCGTTGCGGGTGGTCCGCACGCGCTCGGGGTACGGCTTCCACGAGTGCGTCTCGACCAGCATGCCGAGCCGGTTGCGCAGCAGGAAATAGCCATGCGAGAAGCGTGGCGGCGCCACGCCGTCCTCGAAGCCCGAGGCCGGATCGTCCTGGACAACGAACGAGGGATAGAACGGCAGGGGCAGGGAGCCGTGGCGTCGGGCGTCGTCGATCACCGCGTCGCGCCACTGCCGGCCGATGGCGCGAAGCGCCGGGTCGCCCGCGTGCAGCGGTTCGACCTGGAACGAGATGTCGTGCTCGAACTGCGCGCCGTTGGTGGCGTGCAGGTCGACCATCGCCAGCGGATCCCACTCCTGCACCAGGCGCAGCATCGCGCGCATCTCCGGCGCATCGGCCTTGAGGTAGTCGCGGTTGAGGTTCAGGTTCTGCGCGGTGGTGCGCCAGCCCATTTCCACCGGGCCGCGCTGGTTGGGGCGGTTCCAGGCACCGAAGCGCTCGTGGCCGTCGACGTTGAACACCGGCACGAACAGCCACACCACCTTGTCCAGCGCGCCGGGCGCGGCCCGGCCTTCCAGCACCTGGCGCAGGGCCAGGAAGCCGGCGTCCTTGCCGTCGATCTCGCCGGCGTGGATGCCACCCTGGACCAGTACCACCGGCAGCCCGCGGCGGCGGGCCTCGGCCGCGTCGAACGCACCGGTCGCGGTCACCACCAGCAGTTGCATCGGCCGGCCCTCGGGGGTGGTACCGAAGCTGCGCGCGGCGACACGGTCCGGATAACGCGCCTGGAACGCGGCGGCCAGCGTCGCGACCTCCTCGTAGCGTCCGGTGCGCTGGAAGCCGCTGCGCTCGGCCACGGTCGTCAGCGGCTCGGCAGGCGCGGCCGCAAGCGCCGGGGCGGGGATCGCGGCCATGGAGGCCACTGCGGCGAGCAGGGCGGCCGAGCAGGCCAGCGCATGGATCGGGGAGGGGCTGGACGGGCGGTAGCGACGGGACATCGGGAATTCCGGCGGGGGATGGCCCATGATGCCAGCGCCGCGCGCCCCAGGCAGCCACGCGCTCGCGCCGTGGCGCGTGCCGGGATCCCCGGCGGTTCCGGAGCCGCCCGCTCTTCGGGTACCCTCGGCTTCTTTTGCAGCCGTACCGCCGATGAGCACAGCCACCGCAGACACCGGGCGCATGCCGCGCCAGATTTCCTACATCATCGGCAACGAGGCCTGCGAACGGTTCAGCTTCTACGGGATGCGCAACATCCTGGTGCCGTTCCTGATCAGTTCCATCCTGCTGGCCTACCTGCCCGAGGGACCCGAGCGCGACACCGCCGCCAAGGACATATTCCATATGTTCGTGATCGGCGTTTACTTCTTCCCGCTGCTCGGCGGCTGGCTGGCCGACCGCTACTTCGGCAAGTACCACACCATCCTCTGGTTCTCGCTGGTCTACTGCGCCGGCCACGCCTGCCTGGCGCTGTTCGAGAACAACGCCACCGGCTTCTACACCGGCCTGTTCCTGATCGCCCTGGGCTCGGGCGGGATCAAGCCGCTGGTGGTGTCCTTCTGCGGCGACCAGTTCGACCAGAGCAACAAGTCCAAGGCCAAGCTGGTCTTCGACGCCTTCTACTGGATCATCAATTTCGGCTCGTTCTTCGCCTCGCTGCTGGCGCCGCTGTTCCTGCGGCACTGGGGGCCTGCGGTGGCGTTCGGTATTCCGGGCGTGCTGATGTTCATCGCCACCTTCGTGTTCTGGCTGGGGCGCCGCTATTACGTCAACGTGCCGCCGTCGGGCAACGATCCGCACGGGTTCTTCGAGGTGGTCAAGACCGCGTTGCGCACGCAGCGCCAAGGCGAAGGACGACCCGGCTATTTCGCGGCGATGGCAGGCCTGGCGCTGGCGGTCGCGCTGCTGGGCCTGTGGGCGCTTTCGCTGGCCGGTGCCGCCCCCGCATGGTGGCCGGACTTCGGGTTCGTCATCTCCGCGTGCCTGGCGCTGGGCGTGGTGATCGCGTTCGGCGGCTGGGGCGCGTCGATGCAGCTCGAGCGTGCGCGCGGCCTGCATCCGGACGCGGCGGTCGACGGCGTGCGCGCGGTGCTGCGCATCCTGATCGTATTCGCGCTGGTGACCCCGTTCTGGTCGCTATTCGACCAGAAGGCGTCGACCTGGATCATCCAGGGGCGCGAGATGGTGATTCCGCACCACGCCGCCTGGTGGCCGAGCTGGCTGATCAAGGACGCCGCGCAGATGCAGGCGCTCAACCCGCTGCTGGTCATGCTGCTGATCCCGTTCAACAACCTGGTCCTGTATCCGGCCCTGCGCCGGCTGGGCTGGGAGCCGACAGCGCTGCGCCGGATGGGCTGGGGCATCGCCATCTCCGGCCTGTCCTGGATCGTGGCCGGCGCCCTGCAGTTGTGGCTCGACGGGGGGCAGCAGGTCTCCTTGACCTGGCAGGCGCTGCCCTACCTGCTGCTGACCTTCGGCGAGGTGCTGGTCTCGGCGACCGCGCTGGAGTTCGCCTACAGCCAGGCGCCGCACGCCATGAAGGGCGTGATCATGGCGTTCTGGTACCTCACCAGCACCTTCGGCAGCCTGTGGGTACTGCTGACCAATTTCGGCATCCGCAACGAAGCCGTGCTCGGCCGCATCGCCGGCACCGGGTTGAGCGAGAACGCCTTCCTGATGTTCTTCTTCGCCGGCTTCGCGTTCCTGGCCGCGCTGGCGTTCGCCGCCTACGCGCGCCGCTACCCGATGCAGGACAACTACCGCGTCGCCTGAGGTCGTTCGATGTCGTCTCCCGTCACCCTCATCCTGATCGCCGTCACCGCACTGGTCTCATGGCTGGCGTTCAAGGACCGGCGCCTGGTCGACCGGCTGATCCTGTGGCCGCCGGCCGTCTCGAGGCGGCACGAGTACTGGCGCCTGGTGAGCTACGGCTTCCTGCATGCGGACTTCCCGCACCTGCTGTTCAACATGATCACGCTGTTCTTCTTCGGTCGGCTGATCGAGCAGGTGATGCGGGAGCTGACCGGCAGCGCCCTGACCTATCCGCTGTTCTACCTGGCGGCGCTGGTGGTTTCGATCCTGCCCAGCTACCTGAAGAACCACGCCAATCCCAACTACTTCAGCCTCGGTGCCTCCGGCGCGGTGTCTGCGGTGCTGTTCGCCTTCATCCTGATTTCGCCGTGGTCGCTGATCTTCGTGTTCTTCATCCCGGCGCCGGCGATCCTCTATGCGGTGTTCTACGTCGGTTACAGCATCTGGATGGACCGCAAGGGTGGCGACCGGATCAACCACAGCGCGCACCTGGCCGGCGCGGCGTTCGGCGTCATGTTCATGCTGGCCATGGAGCCGCGCCTGGTGCAGGTGTTCATGGAGCAGTTGCTGAACCCGAGCTTCAACCTCTGAGTCGCGCTCACCTGGCGTGAATGCGGGGCATGCCACGGTGATCCGCGTCCAGGCCAGAGGAGGCGGAGATGGCAACCCGGAGCAAGCGGACCCCTGCCGGCGGCAAGTCGGCGACATCCAGTAGAGCGGCCAGGCCGGCGCGCAGGGCGCCGGCGAAGAAGACCGCCGCAAAATCGGTGGCGGGCGCGGCCACGCGCAAGCTCGCCGCGAAGAAGCCGCTCAAGGCTACAGCCAGGAAGGCTCCGGCCAGGAAAGCTGCGGCCAAGGGCGTGGTGGCGAAGAAGTCGGGTGTCGCCAGGAAGTCCGCGACCAAGAAGGCTGCAGCCAAGAGGGCCGCGACAAAGAAGCCTGCCGCCGAGAAGTCTGCGACCAAGAAGTCTGCCGCCCAGAAGACTGTCCCGAAGAAGAGCGCGACGAAGAAGACCGCCACGAAGAAGACCGCGACCAAGAAGACCGCGACCAAGAAAGTCGCCACCAGGAACGCATCGACCGGGAAGGTATCCACCGGCACGAGGAAGGTGGTCGAGGCGGGGGGGCCGAAGAAGGCTGCGATCGCGAAGAAGGCGGCGTCGAAGGCCGTGATGCCGTCACGCCGCACCGCCAACGGAGCCAAGTCGCGCAAGGCGGTGCGCCCCGCCGCGGGAGGCCGCCGCAAGGCGCCGCCGTTGACCCCGGAACAGGCGCTGGCACGTACCCGCGAACTGTTGCAGGCGCACCAGGAGCACGCCCGGGAAACGCCCGCATGGAGGCAACTGGAGGATCCGCACGCCGCGCCGCAAGCCGTCGGCGCTGCCGACCACGCATCGGCCGAGGCCGAGGCCAGGCTTCGCGAACTGCACGCCGGGGAAAGCCGGATGCGGGCCATCCAGGGCAGCGTCAGCACCCATGACCGGCGCAACCAGCGCAAGCGCGATCACCGGTAGCCATCAACAAAAAGGGCAGCCCCGCCGCCGACGGAGCTGCCCCCGGACGCAAGCGCGCGTTTCCGCGCTGCTTCGTCCTTCCCCCGTCAGTTGGTCACGGCGTAGGCGTGCTTGAGCCGCTCGTAGACCACGCTGTCGAGCTGCTCGAACTCCCAGCCATCGGTGTGGCCGTTGACGACGAGCTGGTAGAGGCCTTCAAGCAGCGAGGAATCGCTGGCGAAATCGGTCGGGCTGTTGTGTTCCAGTGCATTCATGGTGAGGTTCCCTGCAGACTCTGGCTCGGTATCGCTTGCCTGAATCAACGCACAACCCGTGCCAACCCGGAGGCCCGCCGCAGCCACCTGTTCAGCAATGTCGTCACCCCGCTTTGGCGGCGTTCAGGCCAGAATGTGACGCAGGACGTCGCCTTCTGCCGCCACCCTCCCTGGAGCCGCCATGACCGACCTTCCCTCCGTGGAGCATGACTCCGGCCGCCAGCGCTTCCACGTGGAGGTGGAAGGCCACCAGGCCGAGCTCGTCTACCGCGTCCAGGACGGCAGGCTGGTGATCGACCACACCGGGGTCCCGGCCGCCATTGGCGGCCGCGGCATCGCCGGACATTTGGTGCGGGCGGCGTTCGAACATGCACGGGAGCAGGGCTGGCGGGTTGTTCCCGCCTGCGCCTACGCCCGTGCCTGGGTCGCCCGCCATCCGGCGTATGCCGGATTGGTGGCCGGCTGACCGCTCCCCGGGCCTGCGGTCGGCAGGCTTTCCGTATTGCACAAAGGAGGTGCCGCATGACCCTGAACCGCCCCATCCGGATCGTCCTCGCCCTGCTGCTCCTGCCGGCGGCGGTAGCCTGCCAGCGCGGGAACGACCCGGTCCCGGCGACCACCGATCCGGGGCCCGCCGCCGCGGCCGCGCCGGAACCTTCGGCTCCCGCGGCGGCGGCCGAAGCGCCGGTCTCCCTGGACGATGTGATCGAGACCGACCCGCGTTACGTGGTCGGGATCAGCTACCCGCCGGGCGTGGCCGCCGACCCGGGCCTGGCCCGCGCCCTCCACGGTTACGCCGAGGCGGCCCGCGGCGAACTGATGCAGGCCGTGTCCGGCCTGCGGGAAAAGCCGACCGCGCCTTACGAGCTGTCGCTGGGTTTCCGCGAGGTGATGCGCAGCAGCGAGGTGGTGGCGGTGGCGGCCGACGGCAGCCTGTACACCGGCGGCGCCCACGGCCAGCCCCTGCTGGCCAGGTTCGTCTGGCTGCCGCGCCAGCAGCGCATGCTGACCGCGCAGGACCTGCTGGCCTCGCCCGAAGGCTGGCGGTCGGTGGCCGATTACGTCGGCGAGCAGTTGGGTGCAGCGGCGCACACGCGCGCCGCCGACGAGGCGCTCGAATCCGGCGATCGCGAGCGGCTGCTGGCCGTGGCCCTCCGCATGATCGATGAGGGCACCCGCCCGGTACCCGAGAACTTCGCCCAGTTCGAACCGGTGCCGGCGGCCGACGGCCGCATCGCCGCGCTGCGCTTCGTGTTCCCGCCCTACCAGGTCGGACCGTACGCCGACGGCGTGCAACGCGTGGAGGTGCCGGCGGCGGTGCTCAAGCCGCTCCTGGCGCCCGATGTGAGTCCGCTGTTCGTACCCTAGGCCGACCGCCCCATGTCCGCCGCATCGCGCTCGCGCCGCCGGATCGAGGCCCTGCTCGACGAAGCGGGCGTGCGCGTGGACGGTGGACGCGACTGGGACCTGCAGGTACACGACGACCGGCTTTACGCGCGCCTCCTGGCGCAGGGGTCGCTCGGGCTCGGCGAGTCGTACATGGACGGCTGGTGGGATGCGCGTTCGCTGGACGGTTTCCTTGCCCGCCTGATCGACGCACGCCTGGACGAGCGCGTCCATGCACTGGCCGAGGTCGGCGACGCGCTGCTGGCGCGCCTGTCCAACCGCCAGTCGCGCACGCGCAGCGCCGAAGTGGCCAAGCGCCACTACGACCTGGGCAACGACCTGTACGCGACCATGCTCGGCTCCCGGCTGGTCTACAGCTGCGGCTACTGGCGCCAGGCCGGCGACCTGGACGCGGCGCAGGAGGCCAAGCTGGACCTGGTCTGCCGCAAGCTCGAGCTGCGGCCCGGCATGCGCGTGCTCGACATCGGCTGCGGCTGGGGCGAGGCGCTCAAGTTCGCGGCGCAACGCTACGGCGTTGCCGGGGTGGGCGTGACCATCTCCGGCGAACAGGCCGATTTCGCACGCAAGCTCTGCGCCGGGCTGCCGGTGGAGATCCGCCTGCAGGACTACCGCGAGCTCGATGAACCGTTCGATGCGGCGTTCTCGATCGGGATGTTCGAGCACGTCGGCGACCGCAACTACCGCACTTATTTCGAGGTGGTCCAGCGCTGCCTGCCGCCGCATGCACTGTTCCTCCTGCACACGATCGGCCGCAACGTCTCGACCCACCACACCGATCCCTGGATCGCCCGGTACATTTTCCCCAACTCGATGCTGCCGTCGGCCGCGCAGGTGGCCTCCGCCAGCGAAGGGCTGTTCGTGATCGAGGACTGGCACAACTTCGGCACCGACTACGACCGCACCCTGCAGGCCTGGCGGACCAACATCGAGGCCGCCTGGCCGCGACTGGACGCACGCTACGACGAGCGCTTCCGGCGCATGTGGCGGTTCTACCTGGCCGGTGCGATGGCCAGCTTCCGCACCCGGCGCGCGCAGCTCTGGCAACTGGTGCTGTCGCCGCGGGGCGTGCCCGGCGGCTACCTCGCGCCGCGTTGAGGCCCGGGCGCGCGGCCACCGACACCGGCGGCGAAAAAAACGCCAGTCATCTTGACAGCCACGCCACGCCTGGCGCGCCGGCGATTATCCACAGCTTTGTGCAGGCGTCATCCACACCGCCTGTGGAGAACCCGGCGCCGGAAACGACTGCGCCACCCGGAGGTGGCGCAGTCGCTGTGGCAGGGCGATGGGATCAGCGCGGCGGCGCCGCGTCCAGCCCGCGCTTCTCCAGCAGCGGCTCGATCTTCGGGTCGTGGCCGGCGAAGTCGCGGAACAGCTGCATCGCATCCTTGCTGCCGCCGCGCGAGAGCAGGGTGGCGCGGAAGCGGTCGCCGTTCTCGCGCTTGAGGCCGCCATTGGCGCGGATCCAGGCCTGGGTGTTGGCGTCCAGCACCTCGGACCAGATGTAGGCGTAGTAGCCGGCCGCGTAGCCGCCCATGATGTGGCTGAAGTACGGGGTGCGGTAACGCGGCGGCACCGGGCGGAAGTAGATGCCGTCGTCCTTCAGCGCCTGCGCCTCGAACGGCATCACCCCGGCCGCGTCGGGCGCCTTGTCGGCACTGAGCTGGTGCCAGCGCTGGTCGAGCATCGCCGCGCCCAGGTACTCGGTGGTGGCGAAGCCCTGGTTGAACTTGCTCGCGGCCAGGACCTTGTCCAGCAGCGCCTGCGGCATCGCCTCGCCGGTCTGGTAGTGCTTGGCGTAGTTGGCCAGGATCGACGGCCAGTCGGCCCACATCTCGTTGACCTGCGAGGGGAACTCGACGAAGTCGCGCGGCACGCTGGTGCCGCTGAAGTACGGGTAGCTGACGTCGGAGAACATGCCGTGCAGCGCATGCCCGAACTCGTGGAACATCGTGGTGACCTCGTCCCAGGTGAGCAGCGTCGGCTGGCCGTCGGCGGGCTTGGTGATGTTCTGGTGGTTGGCCACCACCGGCTGGGTGCCGCGCAGCTTCGACTGCGAGACGTAGGAGTTCATCCAGGCGCCGCCGCGCTTGGACTCGCGCGCGTACGGGTCGAAGATGAAGATCGCCAGCTGCTTGCCGTCGGCGTCGAACACGTCGTAGGTCCAGGTGTCCTCGCGGTACTTGGGCAGGTCGGTGCGTTCCTTGAACGTGATCCCGTACAGCTGGGTCGCTGCGAAGAACACGCCGTTCTCCAGCACGTTCTTCATCTCGAAGTACGGCTTGAGCTGCGACTCGTCGAAGTCGTACTTGGCCTGGCGCACCTTCTCGCTGTAGTACGCCCAGTCCCACGGCTCCAGCTGGAAGGTCGGCTCGCCCTTGGCGGCCTGCTCCTGGTCGATCATCTTCTGCAGCTCGGCCGCCTCGCGGGTGGCGTTGGCCACCGCGGCCGGGGCCAGCTTGCCGAGCATGTCGTTGACCGCCTGCGGGGTCTTGGCGGTGGCGTCTTCCAGCGCGTAGGCGGCGTGGTTCGGGTAGCCGAGCAAGGCGGCGCGGTCGGCGCGCAGCTTGATCACCTGGGCGACAACGCCGGTGTTGTCGTATTCGTTGCCGCGGCTGCCACGGGCGATCGACGCCTCGAAGATCTTCTGCCGCGCATCGCGGTTGCTCAGGTAGGTCAGCGGCGGCTGGCCGGTGGTGTTGAGCAGGGTGACCACGTACTTGCCGTCCAGCCCGCGCTTCTTGGCCTCGGCGGCGGCCGCGGCGATCTGCGCTTCGGACGAGCCGGCCAGCGCGTCGGCGCTGTCGAAGGTTACCGCCGAGGCGTTGACTTCGTTGAGCACGTTCTGGTCGAACTGGGTGCCCAGCGTCGCCAGCTGCGCGTTCATGTCCTTGAGCTTGGCCTTGTCGGCGTCGGACAGCTTGGCGCCGGCGCGGACGAAGTCGGTGTAGTAGCGCTCGACCAGGCGCACGCCTTCGGCGTCCAGGCCGAGGGTGTCGCGCTGGTCGTACAGCGCCTGCACGCGCTCGAACAGCTTGCCGTTCAGGTAGATCGCATCGCGGTGGGCGGCGAACTTTGGCGAGTAGTCGGCGTCGAGCTTCTTGCGCGCGTCGTTGGTGTCGGTGCTGGACAGGTTGAAGAAGACGGTGGCGGCGCGATCGAGGACCTGGCCGCTGTTCTCCATCGCGATGATGGTGTTGTCGAAGGTCGGCGCCTCGGCATTGTTGGCGATCGCCTCCACTTCCTTCAGCTGCTCGGCCATGCCGGCGTCGAAGGCCGGGCCGAAATCGCTGTCCTTGATCCGGTCGAAGTGCGGGTACTGCAGCGGCAGTTCGCTCTGCACGAAGAACGGGTTGTCCTGGGTGGCCGGGGCGGCCTGTTCGGCGGTGGCGCCGGCGGCGGGACTTTCGGTGCGGTTGCAGGCGGTCATGCCAAATCCAAGGGCGGCGGCGAGCGCCAGGTAAAGGCCGGTCTTCTTCATTACAACGGATCCTGCGGGAAAGATTCCGTTGAATCTAACCCGCCCGCCGGGGCGGCCGCCCGTGACGAAAGACACGGGCGCCGGCCCGGCCCGGGGCCGGGTCCCGGTCACGGGCGTCTCGAAGCGCGGTGCGATCCACGAAGCCGGAGGCCAGGCGTTTCGCTGGCCGTGCTGTTTCCGGGGCTGGCGCCAGGGCCAAGGCCGGACACCTTCGGATGGCGGCGGGCTATGCTGGCCGCGAATCCTCCGCGAACCGCCCATGACCGTCGCCTACGATTTCACCGCCACCGACATCGACGGCCACCAGCGGCCGTTGTCCGAATTCGCCGGACAGGTACTGCTGGTGGTGAACGTCGCCTCGCGCTGCGGCTTCACCCCCCAGTACGCGGGGCTGGAGCAGCTGTGGCGGGAGCGCAGCGGGCAGGGCCTGGCGGTGCTGGGCTTTCCCTGCGACCAGTTCGGCCACCAGGAGCCGGGCGACGAAGCGGCGATCCGCGATTTCTGCGCGCTCAACTTCGGGGTGACCTTCCCGATGTTCGCCAAGGTCGAGGTCAACGGCCCCGGCGCCCATCCGTTGTGGGCCTGGCTTCGGCGCGAGAAGCGCGGCCTGCTGGGCACCGGCGCGATCAAGTGGAACTTCACCAAGTTCCTGGTCGGCCGCGACGGCCGGGTGCTGGCGCGCTACGCACCGCGCACGCGCCCGGAGGCGCTGCTGGGCGCGATCGACCGGGCACTGGCCCGGCCGCCGCGCTGACAAGGCCGGCGCCTCACTTCTCGACGAAGGCGCGCTCGAACACGTACTGGCCCAGGGTGCCGATCCGCGGCGAGGCGGTGAAGCCGCGTCCATCGAGCAGGGCGCGGAAGTCGGCCAGCATCTGCGGGCTGCCGCAGATCATGGCGCGGTCGTGCTCGGCCTCCAGCGGGTCCAGGCCCAGCGTGCGCATCATCTGGCCGCTGGCCATCAGGTCGGTCAGGCGGCCGTGGTTGGGGAAATCTTCGCGGCTGACGGCCGGGTAATACAGCAGCTTCTCGCGGATGATCTCGCCCAGCAGCTCATGGTTGGGCAGCTCCTTCTCGAAATAATCGCGGTAGGCCAGGTCGCCGGCGCTGCGCACGCCGTGGCACAGGACCACGCGCTCGAAGCGCTCGTAGGTTTCCGGATCCTTGATCACCGACAGCCACGGCGCCAGGCCGGTGCCGGTGCCCAGCAGGTACAGGTTGCGGCCCGGATGCAGGTCGCTGATCAGCAGGGTGCCGGTGGGCTTGCGCCCGACCAGCACGGTGTCGCCGGGCTGGATGTGCTGCAGGCGCGAGGTCAGCGGGCCGTTGGGGACCTTGATGCTGAAGAACTCCAGCTGCTCTTCCCAGTTGGCGCTGGCGATCGAATAGGCGCGCAGCAGCGGCTTGCCGCCCTCGGTGGCCAGCCCGATCATCACGAACTGGCCGTTCTCGAAGCGGAAACCGTCGTCGCGGGTGGTGGTGAAGCTGAAGTAGTCGTCGGTCCAGTGACGGACGTCGAGCACCGTTTCGGTGCCGTAGGCGGAGGACATCGGGTATGCGGCGTGGGGATGTTCGCCGCGTATTGTAGCCGACCGGCCGGGGCCGGCCTTGCGCAGGGTCAGGGCGCAAGGCCGGCGGGTGCGGTGCGTGCCGGCCGCTCCGTGCCGGCGGCTGCCGGCCACGGAGCGCCAGGGGAGCGGCTCAGGCCTGCGGTGGCTCCAGCTTCAACAGCTTGCCGTCCTCTTCGTCGGTGACCAGGTACAGGTTGCCGTCGGCGGCCACGCGCACGTCGCGGATGCGCTCGCCCAGGTCCTGGAGCAGTCGCTCCTCGGCCACGACGCGGTCGCCCTCGAGCTGCAGCCGGATCAGGTTGCGTTGCGCCAGCGCTCCCAGGAACAGGCTGTCGTTCCAGGGCTTGCCCGCCTGGCCGGTGTAGAACGCCATCCCCGACAGCCCGGGGGAAACCTCGAACACGAAGTGAGGCGGCTCCATGCCTTCCTTCTCCTTGCCCACCGCCTCGGGGATCGGCTGGCCGGAGTAGTTGATGCCGTGGGTGACGATCGGCCAGCCGTAGTTCTTGCCGGGTTGGGGCAGGTTGACCTCGTCGCCGCCGCGCGGTCCGTGCTCGACCTCCCACAGCGTGCCGGTGCGCGGGTCGATGGCCAGCCCCTGCGAGTTGCGGTGGCCGTAGCTCCAGATTTCCGGCCGCGCGCCGTCCTGGCCGACGAAGGGATTGTCCTCCGGCACGCTGCCGTCCAGGTTCAGGCGCACCAGCTTGCCCTGCAGCTTGTCCAGCTCCTGGGCCGCCGGGCGCAGGGTGCGGTCGCCCTGGCTGATGAACACGTGGCCGGCGTCGTCGAAGGCGAAGCGGGAGCCGTAATGGTTCTCCGCATTGACCTTCGGCTCCTGCCGGTAGAACACGGTCACGCCCTCCAGGCCGGCCTCGCCCAGGGTGGCGTAGGCGGCACTGGTGCCGGCCAGTCCGTCCTCGCCCGGCTCGGCGTAGCTGAGGTAGATGCGGCGGCTCTGCGCGAAATCCGGTGCCAATGCCACGTCCAGCAGGCCGCCCTGGCCGCGCGCGGAGACGTCGGGCACGCCGGCCAGCGGCGCCGAGACGTCGCCGTCGGCCGACACGCGGCGCAGCGCGCCGCCGCGCTCGGTCACCAGGAATCCGCCATCGGGCAGCGGCGCCAGCGCCCAGGGGTGCGCCAATCCGCGGGCGATCACGCTCAACCGGGCTTCGCCCTTCTCGGTGGCGATGGTCTGCGCCGGTTCGCTGGCGGCGGCGGGCGTGGATGCCGGTGCGGCAGCATCCTGGGCGGGCTTGCAGGCGGCCAGGCCGAAGCAGGCGGCGAGGGCGAGGGCGGCGGAGGCGTGTGGCGGGCGCATGCGTCGTTTTCCGGGCGGGGCGTGAGGCCGTTAACGATAGCCGGCGGCCTGCAGTTCGAACAACTCCGCATAGCGCCCGCCCTGGGCCATCAGCTGGTCGTGGGTGCCGCTGGCCTCGACCCGGCCCCCGGCCAGCACCAGGATGCGGTCGGCCATGCGTACGCTCGAGAAGCGGTGCGAGATCAGCACCGCGGTACGCCGCTGCGAGAGCTCCTTGAAGCGCTGGAACACCTCGAACTCGCTGCGCGCATCCAGCGCGGCGGTCGGTTCGTCCAGGATCATCACCTGCGCGTCGCGCATGTAGGCGCGGGCGATGGCGATCTTCTGCCACTGGCCACCGGACAGGTCGATGCCGTTCTTGAAGCGGCGGCCGATCACCTGGTCGTAGCCCAGCGGCAACGCCTGGATCGTCGCATCGGCCATCGCCTGCCGCGCGGCGTCGCGGATGCGCGCGCTATCGTCCAGCGCCTCGATCCGGCCCACGCCGATGTTCTCGCCGGCGGTGAGGTGGTAGCGGACGAAGTCCTGGAAGATCACCCCGATGTTGGCGCGCAGGTCGTCCAGGTCGTAGTCGCGCAGGTCGCGGCCGTCGAGCAGGATGCGGCCTTCGTCCGGCTCGTACAGCCGCGCCAGCAGCTTGACCAGGGTGGTCTTGCCGGCGCCGTTCTCCCCGACCAGGGCCAGCACTTCGCCGGCATGCAGCTCGAAGCCGACGCCCCGCAGCGCCCACCCGTCCGCACCGGGATAACGGAAGCCGACGTTGTCGAACACGAAGCCGCGCTCGATCGGCCGCGGCACCGGGATCGCATCCGGGCGCGAGGCGATCTCCGGCTCGATCTCGAAGAACGAGTAGAGGTCGTCCAGGTACAGGGCCTGGCCGGCGACCTGCGAGAATCCGACCAGCAGGCCCTCCAGCAGCTGACGCAGGCGGCGGAAGCTGCCGGCGAGGAAGGTGAGGTCGCCGATGCTGAAGTCGCCGGTGACCGTGCGCCAAGCGATGTAGGCGTAGGCGACGTAGTAGCCGAGCGTGCCCAGGGCCGCCAGCAGCGCGCCCCAGAAGGCGCGACGCCGGGCCAGGGCGCGGTTGGCGAGGTAGAACTTCTCCGCCAGCGCGCGGTAGCGCCCGACCAGGAAGCGGTGGAGGTTGAAGATCTTCACCTCCTTGGCCGTTTCCACGCTGGCGCCGGTCTGGCGCAGGTACTCGAGCTGGCGGCGTTCGGGCGTCCACTGGTAGTTGAGCGAGTAGCCCAGCGCATTGAAGTGCGCCTCGCCGATGAACGCCGGTACCAGGGCGACGGCCAGCAGCAGGATCAGCCAGGGGGCATAGACCAGCAGGCCGGCGGCGAAGGCGACCACGGTGACCGCGTCCTGCGCCTGGCCGAACAGCTGGCTCATCAGGTTCATCCGGCTCATCGTCAGGCGCCGGGCGCGGTCGAGCTTGTCCTGCAGGTCCGGGTCCTCGAAGTCCTCCAGGTCCAGGGTCGCCGCATGTTCCATCAGGCGCACGCTGCTGGCGTTGGTGAACAGTTCCGAGAGCAGCCCGTCGGCGTAGCTCACCAGCCGGCCGAGCAGGTCAGATGCCACGGCCAGCACGAACTCCAGCCCAAGCAGCCAGAGCAGGTGGTCGAGCTCGCCGCCCTGGATGGCCTGGCCGAGGCCTTCGACCTGCAGGCCCAGGCCGACCACGCGGATCGCTTCGTCGATGATCAGCTTGCCGATGTAGAGCATCACCACCGGCATCAATGCGCGAAGCAGGCGCAGGCCGAGGCTGGTCAGGGTCAGGCCGGGGCTGGTGTGCCAGATCTGGCGCAGGAACGGTGGCAGGTTGCGCATCGCGTCGAAGCGTTCGCGCAGGCTGGGGTTGCCGCGTTCACGGCGCGGCTTGGGCGAAGGGGCGGGGGAGGCGGCCATGCCTGCATTGTGCCGTGCCGCGGTGAGCGGACGGTCTAAAAGACTGTCAATGGGTGGGCGCGGAAGCGAGCCGGGTCATCGGCTGCCGCAGTCGCCAGCAAGTTGGCCGCCTGGGGCAAGGCCCCATCGCCGTTTGCCGGAATCGCTGGTTGCTTCGGCTGTCTGATCGAAGCTGCGGCGTTGCAGCGCCCCGGGGACGTCGTGCCGTGCGGGTATGGCGCAAGTGGCACATGGATGTGCCACGGCCCCTCGTAAAGGCAGGATGCCGTCCCGAGGGGTAAGCCATACCCGCACGGCACGGCCCACCCGGAGTCAGCGCTCCTGGTCGATTTATCCCGGGAACGCGAAGGCCCGCTCGCGCGGGCCTTCGCTTGAACCGGATGACGCTGCGGTTGGGTCAGTGCACGCCGTGCAGGTCGCGCAGCTGGCCCGGTCGCGAGGCGAAGAACGCGGCCAGGTCTGCGATGTCCTGGTCGCTCAGGCCGGCGGCCTGCGGGGTCATCAGCGCGTGCTGGCGCTCTTCCTTGCGGTACTGCTGCAGCGCATGCGCCAGGTAGTCGGCGTACTGGCCGCCGAGCTTGGGATAGGTCGAGTCGATCGGCGCATTGCCGTCCGGACCATGGCAGTCGATGCAGCTCTGGCCGGTGGCCTTGCCCTTCGCATTGGCCAGCTGCTCGCCGATGGCGACGCGGCCGTCGGGCAGGCCGGCGGACGAGCTCTTGGTGGCTTGCGCCTCGCCTTCGGCGGGGGCGTGGGAACTTTCCTGTCCGGAACAGGCCGCCAGGGCGAGGGCGGCGAGCAGGGCGATGGCGAGACGCTGGGCGGTCACGGCTGTCGTCATTGGAGGCGGCTGCTTACTTGAGGGTGGACAGGAAGGCGGCGATGTCGGCGATGTCCTGGTCCGAGAAACTCTGGGCCTGGGCCTGCATGGTCGGGTGCTTGCGGGTGCCGTCGCGGTATTCGTGCAGCGCCTGGGCCAGGTACTCGGCCGACTGGCCCCCGATCAGCGGCACCTTGAAGCTCGGATACGCGTTCTTGTAGCCGGTGATGCCGTGGCAACCCTGGCAGGTGTAGGTCAGCTGGTGGCCGGTCTTCGGGTCGCCGACCAGGGCGCCCGCCGCGGCGGGTGCAGCAGGGGCGGCGGGAGCGGCTTCGGTGGTGGCCGGTGCGGCGGCCGGCTGGGCGGCATCCTGGGCGACGGCGGCGAAGGGCAGGGCGGTGACCAGGGCAAGGCAGGCGGCTAGCGGCAGCGGGCGCATCATTCGGTGGTCCGGGGTCGGTCGCGGAAGTAGGGCGGTCGTGCCGGCCGGGGCCGGTCACGAAGCCGCCGCAGTATAGCCTCAGCATTCACGCGACCGGAACCTGCGTCCGTGCGTCCGGTCGAACGGAGGCGCGCCGCCGGTACCCATGACCTTCGGCGCATGGCGCGCGACTGTTCAGGTGATCTACTTGTATACAACACCTGATCACACCCCCTGCCACCGACTCATATGGATATCGCCATGGCCACTCGCCATACCCCCCGCCGGCGCCACGGAATGCGCGCTGCTGCGGTTGCCTTCGTCCTCGCCACCACGCTGACCGCCTGCAAGAAGGGGGAGGGTGGCCCGGGCGAGGCCCAGGCCAAGGAGCCGGAAGTCGAGGCGATCCCAGTGGAGGTGGTGAAGGCGGCCAATCGGCCGATCGCGGCCAGCTACACCGGCACCGCCGCGCTCGAGCCGCTGGCCGAATCGCAGGTCGTGGCCAAGACCTCCGGCGTCGCCCTGGCGGTGCTGGTGCAGGAGGGGCAGCAGGTCAAGGCGGGCCAGCCGCTGGTCAGGCTCGACCCCGACCGGGCGCGGCTGGCCGTGGCCCAGGCGCAGGCTCAGATGGGCAAGCTGGAGAACAACTACCGCCGCGCGCAGCAGCTGGTCGCCCAGCAGCTGATCAGCGCGGGCGAGGTCGACCAGATGCGCTACGACCTGGAGAACGCGCGCGCCCAGTACAACATGGCCACACTCGAGCTTTCCTACACCACCGTGACCGCGCCGATCGCCGGCGTGGTCGCCTCGCGTTCGATCAAGCCCGGCAACTTCGTCCAGATCAACACCCCGATCTTCCGCATCGTCGACGATTCCCGCCTGGAGGCCACGCTCAACGTGCCCGAGCGCGAGCTGGCGACGATGAAGGCCGGCCAGCCGGTGCATATGCAGGTCGACGCGCTGCCGGGCCGCACCTTCGAGGGCGTGGTCGACCGGGTCGCGCCGGTGGTGGACGCCGGCAGCGGCACGTTCCGCGTGATCAGCGCGTTCAATGGCGGCGACGCACTGCAGCCGGGCATGTTCGGTCGCATCCGCATCGACTACGACCAGCGCCCCAAGGCGCTGGTGGTGCCGCG
Organism: Pseudoxanthomonas sp. Soil82; assembly: GCF_040446535.1. Lineage (NCBI taxonomy): Bacteria > Pseudomonadati > Pseudomonadota > Gammaproteobacteria > Lysobacterales > Lysobacteraceae > Pseudoxanthomonas > Pseudoxanthomonas sp. Soil82. Next base: position 85,603 of record NZ_JBEAAK010000002.1, on the reverse strand, counting down.
CGTGGCCCTGCTCGACGACGGCGAGCCGGCCCTGTTCGTGATCCGCGAAGGCAAGGCCGCGCGCGTGCCGGTCAAGGTCGGCTACGTGGACGGTGAGTGGATCGAAGTTCGCGAGGGCCTCAAGCCCGGCGACCAGGTCGTGACCGCCGGCAAGGTCGCCCTGCGCGAGGGCAGCGCGGTGCAGGTCATCGGCGCCGAGGCGCCGGCCAAGGCCGTGGCCGACGCCGACGCCGCCAAGACCGCCGGTAGCAAGCAGTGAGCGCTACCGACCACGCGCCGCACGACGCGGCAGGGGATGGCAGGCTGGGCGGGGGGCTGGTCGAGTTCTCCACCCGGCGTCGCGTGACCATCGCGATGATCACCGTGACCATGGTGCTGTTCGGCCTGATCTCGCTGAACAGCCTCAAGGTCAACCTCCTGCCCGACCTGAGCTATCCGACCCTCACCGTGCGCACCGAGTACACCGGGGCGGCGCCGCTGGAGATCGAAACCCTGATCACCGAGCCGGTCGAAGAGACCGTCGGCGTGGTCAAGAACCTGCGCAAGCTCAAGTCGGTCTCGCGCACCGGCCAGAGCGACGTGGTGCTGGAGTTCGCCTGGGGCACGGACATGGACCAGGCCAGCCTGGAGGTCCGCGACAAGATGGAGCTGCTGGCGCAGTTCCTGCCGCTGGAAGCCAAGGCGCCGGTGCTGCTGCGCTTCAATCCGTCGACCGAGCCGATCCTGCGCGTCGCGCTGTCCGGCAACGCCGATTCGACCAGCGAAGGCGAAAGCGTGCGCGTGCTCACCGAGCTGCGCCGTTATGCCGACGAGGACCTGAAGAAGAAGCTCGAGCCGGTCGCCGGCGTGGCCGCGGTCAAGGTCGGCGGCGGCCTGGAGGACGAGATCCAGGTCGACATCGACCAGCAGAAGCTGGCGCAGCTGAACCTGCCGATCGACACCGTCATCCAGCGCCTGCAGCAGGAGAACATCAACATCTCCGGCGGCCGCCTGGAGGAAGGCTCGCAGCGCTACCTGGTGCGCACGGTCAACCAGTTCGCCTCGGTCGACGAGATCCGCGAGATGCTGGTCACCACCCAGAGCGGCGGCGACAACGCGGCCAGCTCGGCGGCGCAGCAGATGGCGGCGATCGCCGCCGCCTCCGGCGACGCCAGCGTGCTGGCGGCGGCGGCTTCGGTGCAGAGCGCCTCGTCCGGCGGCGGCAGCAGCGCGGTCGCCGGCGGCATGCCGGTGCGGCTGAAGGACGTCGCCGACGTGCGCCAGGGCTTCAAGGAGCGCGAGGCGGTTATCCGCCTGGCCGGCAAGGAAGCGGTCGAACTGGCCATCTACAAGGAGGGCGACGCCAATACCGTCGCCACCGCCAAGGCGCTGAAGGCGCGCCTGGAGCAGCTGAAGAAGCAGGTGCCGCCGGACGTCGAGCTGACCATCATCGACGACCAGTCGCTGTTCATCGAGCACGCCATCGCCGACGTCAAGAAGGACGCGGTGATCGGCGGCATGCTGGCGATCCTGATCATCTTCCTGTTCCTGCGCGATGGCTGGAGCACGTTCGTGATCAGCCTGTCGCTGCCGGTCTCGATCATCACCACGTTCTTCTTCATGGACCAGCTGGACCTGAGCCTGAACGTGATGTCGCTCGGCGGCCTGGCGCTGGCCACCGGCCTGGTGGTGGACGACTCGATCGTGGTCCTGGAAAGCATCGCCAAGGCGCGCGAACGCGGCCTGGGCGTGCTGGAGGCGGCCATCGCCGGTACCCGCGAGGTGAGCATGGCGGTGGTCGCCTCGACCCTGACCACGATCGCGGTATTCCTGCCGCTGGTATTCGTGCAGGGCATCGCCGGACAGCTGTTCCGCGACCAGGCGCTGACGGTGGCGATCGCCATCGCCATCTCGCTGGTCGTGTCGATGACCCTGATCCCGATGCTCAGCTCGCTCAAGGGGCGGCCGCCGCTGGCGTTCCCCGAGGAGGCCCCGCATCCGCAGTGGCGCCCCGCGTCGCGCTGGCAGAAGCCGATGGCAGCCACCGGCCGCGGGCTCGGAGCCGGCATCCGTGGCGCCTTCCTCGGCGTGGCCTGGCTGCTGGTCCGCGCCTGGCGCGGGCTGGTGGCGGTGGTCGGCCCGGTCATGCGCAAGGCCAGTGACCTGGCCATGTCGCCGTACCACCGTGCTGAATCGGGCTACATGAAACTGCTACCGCGGGCACTGGACCGCCCCGGCCGGGTGCTCGGGCTGGCCGCGGCGGTGTTCGTCGCCGCGCTGCTGGTCGTCCCGCAACTGGGCGCGGACCTGATCCCGCAGCTGGCCCAGGACCGCTTCGAAATGACGGTCAAGCTCCCGCCGGGAACGCCGTTGGCGCAGACCGACGCGCTGGTGCGGAGCCTGCAGCAGAAGCACGCCGGCGCCGAGGGGGTACAGAGCCTGTATGGCGTCAGCGGCAGCGGTACCCGGCTGGACGCCAACCCGACCGAAAGCGGCGAGAACATCGGCAAGCTGACCGTGGTCATGGCCAACGGCGGCAACGCCGAAGTCGAGGCGCGCACCACCGAGGCGCTGCGCGCGACGCTGAAGGACCAGCCCGCGGTGCAGGTCGACTTCAGCCGGCCGCAGCTGCTGAGTTCGTCCACGCCGCTGGAGGTGGAACTGCGTGGCCAGGACCTGGCCGGCATCGAGCACGCGGGCCAGAAGCTGGCGGCGCTGCTGCGCGCCAACCCGCATTACGCCGACGTGACCTCGACCGTGGAGCAGGGCTTCCCCGAGATCCAGATCCGCTTCGACCAGGAGCGCGCCGCCTCGCTGGGCCTGACCACGCGCCAGGTCGCCGACGTGGTGGTCAAGAAGGTGCGCGGCGAAGTGGCTACGCGCTACAGCTTCCGCGACCGCAAGATCGACGTGCTGGTGCGCGCCCAGGAGGACGATCGCACGTCGGTGGAGAGCATCCGCCGCCTGATCGTCAACCCGGGGAGCAGCCGCCCGGTAACCCTGGCCGCGGTGGCCGACGTGGTCTCCACCACCGGTCCGAGCGAGATCCACCGCGCCGACCAGGTGCGCGTGGCGATCGTCTCGGCCAACCTGCGCGACATCGACCTGGGCACGGCGGTGGAAGAGGTCGAACGCATGGTGGCCGAGAACCCGCTGGGCGCGGGCGTGGGCATGCACATCGGCGGCCAGGGCGAGGAACTGTCCGAATCGCTCAACTCGCTGCTGTTCGCGTTCGGCCTGGCCGTGTTCCTTGTCTACCTGGTGATGGCGTCGCAGTTCGAGTCCCTGCTGCATCCGTTCGTGATCCTGTTCACCATCCCGCTGGCGCTGGTCGGCGCGGTGGGCGCGCTGTTCCTCACCGGCTCCCCGGTGTCGGTGGTGGTGTTCATCGGCCTGATCCTGCTGGTCGGCCTGGTGACCAAGAACGCGATCATCCTGATCGACAAGGTCAACCAGCTGCGCGAGGCCGGCGTGGACAAGCGCACCGCGCTGGTCGAGGGCGCCCGTTCGCGCCTGCGGCCGATCGCCATGACCACGCTGTGCACGGTCTTCGGCTTCCTGCCGCTGGCGATCGCGCCGCTGTTCGGCAGCCCGGGCGCGGAGGTGCGCTCGCCGATGGCGGTGACCGTGATCGGCGGCCTGATCGTGTCCACGCTGCTGACCCTGGTGGTGATCCCGGTCGTGTACGACCTGCTCGACCGCCGCGCCGACGAGTACTACCGGGAGCGCGGCCGCCGCGCGCGCCGGCTGGCCGGCACGGCGGCGGTCGAAGGCGAGGGCTCGCCCGCATGAGCGTCGCGGAGTTCAGCATCCGGCGCCCGGTCACCACGGTGATGTTCTTCGTGTCGCTGTTCGTGATCGGCCTGATCGCGGCCTTCCGCCTGCCGCTCGAGGCGTTCCCGGAGGTGTCGCCGCCGTTCATCTTCGTCCAGCTGCCGTACACCGGCTCCACGCCGGAAGAGGTCGAGCGCACGGTCCTGCGGCCGGCCGAGGAAGCGCTGTCGACGATGCCGGGCATCAAGCGGATGGAGTCCCAGGCCAACGCCGAGGGCGCACGCATCTTCATCCAGTTCTCCGACTGGGACCGCGACGTGGCGATCGCCGCGTCGGAGGCGCGCGAGCGGCTCGACGCGATCCGCGACGACCTGCCCGACGACATGCAGCGTTACTTCGTCTTCAAGTTCTCCACGACCGACGAACCCGTTCTGCGCGTGCGCCTGGCCAGCGCGACCGACCTGACCGGCGCGTACGACATGATCGAGCGCGAGTTCAAGCGCCGGATCGAGCGGATCCCCGGCGTGGCCCGGGTCGAGGTGTCGGGCGCGCCGCCCAACGAGGTCGAGATCGCGATCAACCAGGACCGGCTGACCGCGCACGACCTGAGCCTCAACGACCTGACCACCCGCCTGCAGGCGGTCAACTTCTCGATTTCCGCCGGCGTCATCAGCGACGGCCCGCAACGCCTGCGGGTGCAGCCCGTCGGCGAGCTGACCGACCTGCAGCAGCTGCGGGACCTGGTGGTCGGACCCAACAACGTGCGCCTGGGCGACATCGCCGACGTCCGCCTCAAGCCGGCGCGCATGGACTACGGCCGGCGCCTGGACGGCAAGCCGGCGGTGGGCCTGGACATCTTCAAGGAGCGCAACGCCAACCTGGTGGAGGTCTCGCGCCGCGCACTGGCGGAGGTGGAGGCGATCCGCGCGCAGCCCTCGCTGCGCGACGTGCAGATCAAGATCATCGACAACCAGGGCGACAACGTCACCTCCTCGCTGCTGGAGCTGGCCGAGGCCGGCCTGATCGGCCTGGTGCTGTCGATCGTGGTGCTGTGGTTCTTCCTGCGCCACTGGCCGTCGGTGGCGATGGTCACCCTGGCCATCCCGATCTGCTTCGTGATGACGCTGGGCTTCATGTACTTCGCCGGCGTCACCCTCAACATCCTGACCATGATGGGGCTGCTGCTGGCCATCGGCATGCTGGTCGACAACGCCGTGGTGGTGGTGGAGAGCATCTACCAGGAGCGGGAGAAGTTCCCCGACAACCCGGTCGCCGCCTCGATCGTCGGCACCCGCCACGTCGCCATCGCCTTGTCCGCCGGCACCCTGTGCCACTGCATCGTGTTCGTGCCCAACCTGTTCGGCGAGCGCAACTTCCTGAGCATCTACCTGGGCCAGATCGCGATCACGATCTCGGTCTCGCTGCTGGCCTCGTGGCTGGTGGCGGTCAGCCTGATCCCGATGCTGTCGGCGCGGTTGAAGACCCCGCCGCTGGTGCACGACACCAACGGCTTCATCCCGCGGATGCAGCGCCGCTACGCCGGCCTGCTGCGCTGGACCCTGGACCACCGTGGCTGGAGCGTGCTTGGCATCCTGCTGGTCGTGCTGGTCAGCCTGGTGCCGATCAAGTTCACCAAGTTCGACATGTTCGGCGGCGACGAGGGCGGCGAGGCCCAGGTCTACTACCAGTGGAAGGGCTCGTACACCAAGGAGCAGATGTCCAGCGAGGTGCTGCGGATCGAGCAGTTCCTCGAGGCCAACCGCGCCAAGTACCGCATCACCCAGATCTACTCGTTCTTCAGCGAGCAGGGCTGGGGCGGCACGATGGTCAAGTTCGACACCGACAAGCCAGGCGAGACCAAGACCCTGGTCGAGACGCTGCGCAAGGAACTGCCGAAGTCGGCGCGCGCCAACATCGGCATCGGCAACCAGGGCGGGCAGGGCGGCGGTGGGCAGCCCGGCCAGAACGTGTCCTTCCAGCTGGTGGGCGATTCCACCCAGACCCTGGGCGAGATCGCCGCCGAGCTGGTGCCGATCCTGTCGCGGCGCCCGGAGCTGCGCGACGTGCGCGTGGACATCGGCGACCAGAACAGCGAGCTCAACGTCCGGGTCGACCGCGACCGGGCGGCGGCGTTCGGGTTCAGCGCAGAGCAGGTGGCCAGCTTCGTCGGCCTGGCCCTGCGCGGCGCGCCGCTGCGCGAGTTCCGCCGCGGCGAGACCGAGGTGCCGGTATGGGTCCGCTTCGCCGGTGCCGAGGACTATGGCACCGAGGACCTCGAGGGCTTCATGGTCCGTTCCCCGGACGGGCGCACGGTGCCGCTGCTGAGCCTGGTGGACGTGGAGGTCACGCCGTCGGCGACCCAGATCCAGCGCACCAACCGCCAGACGACGCTGTCGGTCCAGGCCAACCTGGCCGACAAGGTCACCGTGCCGGAGGCGCGCAAGGCGATGGAGGACACCCTGAAGGGCATGGTCTTCCCGGTCGGCTATAGCTATTCCTTCGATGGCGGCGCGTTCCAGGAGGAGGACGAGGCCAGCGCGCAGATGATGTTCAACCTGCTGATCGCACTGGTCATGATCTACATCGTGATGGCGGCGGTGTTCGAGTCGCTGCTGTTCCCGGCGGCGATCATGAGTGGCGTGCTGTTCTCGGTGTTCGGCGTGTTCTGGCTGTTCGCGCTGACCGGCACGACGTTCGGGATCATGTCCTTCATCGGCATCCTCGTGCTGATGGGCGTGGTGGTGAACAACGGCATCGTCATGGTCGAGCACATCAACAACCTGCGCCGGCGCGGCATGTCGCGCACCGATGCGCTGGTCGAGGGCAGCCGCGAGCGCCTGCGCCCGATCCTGATGACCATGGGCACCGCGATCCTGGCGATGATCCCGATCGCGCTGGCGGAGACCAAGATGGCCGGCGACGGCCCGGCCTATGCGCCGATGGCGCGGGCGATCGCCGGTGGCCTTGCGTTCTCCACCGTGGTCAGCCTGCTGTTCCTGCCCACCATCTACGCGATCCTCGACGACTTGAGCAGCGGGGTTAAGCGGCTGGTGCGCCGCGCGCGCGGCGTCGAGGCGGCGGGGCCAAGCGCCGCCTCGGTGGCGGCGATGCACGTGGAATGAGGCCAGCCCGGCCCGTCGTGGCCGGGTACGTGCGTGGCGGGCTCCTGCCCGCCGACGCGCGCGCGGCGATAGCCGTAAGGCTCAGGTCCGCCGGTGGGAATCCGCAAGCCCGCCGCGAGCGGGGCTCGACCCGCCATGGGTCTGCCACGCGGCGCGCGCCAGGCGAATCTGGGCGTGGGGATGGCGCGGGGCGGCGACATCCCGCTCTGCTGAACCGCCCCGTCAGGCTCAGCCGACCAGCCGGCCCAGCATGCGCAGGCCGCCGGTCCACACGCCGATGGCGGTGCCGAGGCTGGTCAGGAAGAAGTTGAGCAACACGCGGGCCACGCCGTTGCGCCACCAGCCTTTCACGGTCTGCACGTCGTCGCGCAGTGCCATGAAATCGGCATAGGTAGGCTTGCGCAGCGTCGCTTCGACCAGGGCGCTGATCGTGCCCGAGGCCAGCGCCGGATGCAGCGGCGTGAGCGGGGAGGCGATGAAAGCGGCCAGGATGCTGAGCGGATGTCCGCCGGCGATCGCGCAGCCCAGCGCGCCGAGCAGGCCAGTGGCCAGCACCCACTGCACCACCAGGTCCGATCCGACGTCCAGTCCGCCCTGCCAGAACCCCCAGGCGAAGCCGCCGACCACGAATACCGACAGCGCCAGGGTGAACCAGGGAAAGCGCTTGCGTTCCTGCACCGCCTCGAGTTCGCTGCGTACCGCCTGCGGCGGCGTGCCGTCCTCGCGCAGGTGCCGCGCCAGGCCGGGCAGGTGGCCGGCGCCGACCACCGCCAGCACGTGGCGGGCTCCCTGTCCGGCGTCGCGCAGGTTGGCGGCCATGTAGCGGTCGCGCTCGGCGATCACGCTTTCGTACAGCGCCGGGCTGTGCGCGGCGAACTCGCCGAAGCTCGATTCGAGCACATCGCCGCCCTTGAGCTTCTCGATGTCGTCCTCGCCGATCTCCTCGTCGCCGACCATCGCCAGCAGGATCCCGGCACCGGTCTTGGCCCGCCCCCACCAGCCCAGCTGCTGCATGGCGCGGCGGAAGGTCAGCCCGACCTCGCGGTCGATCAGGTGCACCGGCAGGTCGCGAGCGCGCGCCTCGCTCACGGCCGCCTTGAGTTCGGCGCCCGGCTCCACGCCCAGCTGCTCGGCCAACCGCCGCTGGTACGCCGCCAGGGCCAGGTTCGCGGCGAACAGGTGGGTCTTGCCGTCGCGCAGCACCTTGACGATGTCCATCCGCGCCAGCGCATCGGGGTCGGAGAGCGACTGCAGGCGGCCGGCGTCCAGCTCCACGGCCACGGTGTCGTAGGCGCCGCTGTCGATGGCGGCCCGCACCGCGTCGATGCTGGCCTGGGAAATATGCGCGGTACCGAGCAGGGTGTAGCGCACGCCGTCGCGCTCGACGATCTGGTGCGGCTGGCCGTGCAGCGGATCGACCGCGGGCGGGACGGTGTCTTGCGAAGTCGTCGGATCAGCGTTCATGTGGGGGCTCGTTGTTGCCTGCGCCCAGCGGACGCTGCATCTGCACGGTATCCAGCCAGCGGCCATGCTTCCAGGCGATGCCGCGGAAGATGCCGACGAGCTGGAAGCCGAACTTCTCGTGCAGGCGGATGGAGGCGGTGTTGGTGGGCTCGCCGATGACCGCGATCATCTGCCGGAAGCCGCGCTCCTCGCACATCGCTATCAGGCGCCCGAGCAGGGCCGCGCCGATGCCCTGGCCCTGGCGCCCGGCGGCCACGTAGACCGAGTTCTCCACGGTCATGCGGTAGCCCAGGCGCGCGCGGTAGCTGCTGGCGTAGGCGTAGCCGGCGATCGTGCCGTCCGGCTCCTGCGCGACGATGTACGGGTAGCCGGCGCCGACGATGGCGTCCATGCGCCGCGCCATTTCCGCCTCGTCAGGGACGTCGTACTCGTAGGTGTTGACGTGCGCGCGCACCTCGATGGCGTAGATCGCGGTGATCGCGGCCACGTCGGCCGCGGTGGCGTCGCGGAGCAGGGCGGGCACGCGCGCGCCTCAGTCGATGTAACGCTTGAGCAGGTCGCCGTAAGCGTCGATCCGCCGGTCGCGCAGGAACGGCCAGATCCGGCGCACGTGCTCGCTGCGCTGCAGGTCCACGTCGCACACCAGCACGGTCGGTTCGGCACCGGCTTCGGCGACGAACTCGCCCTGCGGGCCGAGCACGTGGCTGTTGCCCCAGAACTGGATGCCGGAAGCGCCGAGCGGCGAAGCCTCGTGGCCGACCCGGTTGCAGGACAGCACCGGCAGTCCGTTGGCCACGGCATGGCCGCGATGGCTGAGCACCCAGGCGTCGCGCTGGCGGTCCTTCTCGTCCTGCGCGTCGTCCGGGTCCCAGCCGATGGCGGTGGGGTAGAGCAGCAGTTCGGCGCCGGCCAGCGCCATCAGCCGCGCCGCTTCCGGGTACCACTGGTCCCAGCACACCAGCACGCCCAGCCGCCCGACCGATGTGTCGACGGGGGAGAAGCCGAGGTCGCCCGGGGTGAAGTAGAACTTCTCGTAGAAGCCCGGGTCGTCGGGGATGTGCATCTTGCGGTACTTGCCCAGCAGGGTGCCGTCCTTCTCCAGCACCACGGCGGTGTTGTGGTAGAGCCCTGCGGCGCGGCGCTCGAACAGGGAGCCGACGATCACCACGCCGTGCTTCTTCGCCAGCGCGCCCAGGCGCTCCGTGCTCGGACCGGGAATCGGCTCGGCCAGGTCGAACTCTGCGACCGATTCGTGCTGGCAGAAGTAGGCCCCGTTGTGCAGCTCCTGCAGCAGGACCAGTCGTGCGCCCTGCGCGGCGGCCTCGGCCACGCGCGATTCGATCGCGGCAAGATTGGCCTGCGCATCGCCGTGGTTGCGCTCCTGGATCAGCGCGACGGTGAGGGTCTTGCGGGTCATGGGCGTGCAGTGCATAAGCGGAAACGTGGATGGTAACCCGGCGCCGCGCACCGGGCCTGAAGGCAGCGTGGACGAACGAAGGCGCGGCGCGTATCGGGAACGCCGGCGACTCAGCGCCCCAGCCCGGCGGGCAGCTGCATGGTGATGCAGTGCAGGCTGCCGTTCTGCCAGATCAGCGGACGGCATGGGACCTGGACGATGTCCCGGCCCGGGTAGGCCAGGGCGAGCACCGCGGCCGCGGCATCGTCGGCGCGATCGCCGTAGGCGGGGATCAGCACCGCGCCATTGATGATCAGGTAGTTCGCATAGGACGCGGCCAGGCGACGGCCGTTGTCGACGATCGGCCGCGCCCACGGCAGCGGGAACAGGCGGTAGGGACGGCCATCGGCGGTGCGCAGCGCGGCGATGTCGGCGGCCATCGCCTGGAGTTCGGCGTGATGACTGTCGGCGGGGTCGTCGCAGGCCTGGAACACGATCGCATCGCCGGGCGCGAAGCGCGCCAGCGTGTCGATGTGGGCGTCGGTGTCGTCGCCTTCCAGGTAGCCGTGGTCGAGCCAGAGCACGCGGTCCTGGGCCAGCCACTGGCGCAGCCGGGCGTCCAGATCCTCGCGACTCGCCTGCGGGTGCCGCTCATGCAGGCAGTGCCAGGTGGTCAGCAGGGTGCCGTCGCCGTCGGTCTCGATGCCGCCGCCCTCCAGGGCGAAATCGATGCGCTGGCGCGGCGCGCCGCCGAACAACCCTTGCTGGTCGAGCGCCTCGACCAGACGGTCGTCGCGTCCGGCCTCGAACTTGCCGCCCCAGGCGGTGAAGCGGAAATCGAGCACGCGGAAGCCGTCGCCCTCGCGCAGGGTGATCGGGCCCGAGTCGCGCAGCCAGGTGTCGTCGTAGTCGAACGGCACGAACCGGACTTTCGTCATGTCCACCCGGGCCGAGCGCAGGCGTGCCTCGGCATAGGTCTGCAGGTCGTCGTCGGCCACGCAGATCCAGGCCGGCTGGTAGCGGGTGACCGCCTGGACCAGGGCGATGTAGGTTTCCTCCACTTCGGCCAGGCGCTCGGCCCAGTCGGTGCCCGCGTGGGGCCAGGCGACCAGGATCGCCTCCTGGGGCTCCCATTCGGCGGGAAAGCGCAGCGTATCGGTCATTTCCTGGGGCTACTCGACGCCCGCGCTGGAGGCACGGGCTTGCTGGAATCGAAAACACCGCACGGAGAGTGCGGACTTGCGCGGGGACCGCGCCGGTTCGGGGCCCGGGCTTTGCGGCGCGGGCTGCGGGCAGTCGCTTCCGGCAGGGGCCGGATGGCGAAACGCCTCCCGCCACACGCCATCTGGCAACTGCCGCGAAGGGCGTTACCTGATCGGTGGCTTCGGGCCGACTTCGCCGGGGCTGGCCTGGTGGGCCACCACGTCGATCACCTTGTTCTTCTCGAATTACACGATGAAGTCGGGATAGACCCAGCGGTTGATCGTCGGCCACTGGCGCTTCTGGCCGCCGCGTGGATCGAGCTTTTCCTGCGGCGTGCCGAAGCGGGCTTCGACTTCGCCCATGCTCAGGCCGCGCGCGGGCTGGGCCACGGCCGGCTTCTGCTGGGCGCGTTCGACCAGCAGCGTGTCGGCCTGGGCGCCGCCGCACAGGGCGAGCAGGGCCAGCAGGATCAGGGTGTTCGGGCGGTGCTTCATCGCGGTGCTCTCCCCGTTGGATGGCCGCCGGTGGCGGCGTGGATTGCGCGCCTGGATCCCCGGCGTCGCGCCGATTGTAAGCAGAAGCGCACGGGCCAAGGTGGGCTCGGCGTCAACATCCGGCGGCCGCAGGGGTGCCCGAAACGCAGAAGGCCGCATCGCTGCGGCCTTCGCGTCGATCCGCGCTACCGGCCGTGGCCGGGCGCCTGCCGGCTTCAGCGCTGGCGGGCCTTGAAGCGCGGGTTGGACTTGCAGATCACGAAGACCTTTCCGCGGCGGCGGACCACCTTGCAGTCGCGGTGACGGGCCTTCGCCGACTTCAGGGAGGACAGGACTTTCATGACACACCTCGGAGGACGACGGATGGGAAGCCAGGGCCGCTCTGGCCCGGGCGTGCAAACAAGCCCGCCATTCTAGCCGGGTTTCCCGTGCCGGTTCAAGCGTTTGCGTCCGCCGCGCGGAGCCGGGCCGGGTGCGGGCTACAATCCGGCCCCCTGCAGCCTGCGGAGCCGCCATGCCCCCCGTCCCGGTCCTGACCATCGATGGCCCCTCCGGTGCGGGCAAGGGTACGGTGAGCCGGCTCGTCGCCGGTCGCCTGGGGTGGCATTACCTGGACTCGGGTGCGCTCTACCGGGCGGTGGGGGTGGCGGCCAGCTGGGCCGACCTGGACCTGTCGGATCCGGCCGCGCTGGTCCGCTGCACTTTCGATACCGACATCCGTTTCCAGGATGATGGCGGGAGTTTGAGGGTCATTGTCAACGGAACCGATGCCACAGACGAGCTCCGGCTCGAGACTACCGGCACCCTGGCCTCGGCCATCGCGGCGATCCCGGAGGTCCGGGCCGCGCTCAAGGAGCGGCAGCGGGCGTTCCGCCGCGAGCCGGGCCTGGTCGCCGACGGCCGGGACATGGGCACGGTCATCTTCCCGGACGCCACGACCAAGGTGTTCCTGACCGCGAGTGCCGAAGAGCGCGCCCGCAGGCGCCATAACCAGTTGAAGGAAAAAGGGGTTTCGGTTACATTTGACGGTCTGCTGCGGGAGATCCTGTCCCGCGACGCCCGCGATGCGCAGCGCGCGGTGGCACCGTTGAAGCCGGCCGACGACGCCGTCCTCCTCGACACCACCGGCCTGTCCATCGACGAGGTCGTCGATCGCGTGCTGGCCCTGGTGCCTGCTCGCGCCGACTGACCGGCCGACCTGCAAGATCGCACGCAGCAGAAGGCGCGCAAGCGCCAAAGGCGCCGTCGTGGATGTCCACGGCGGTTTTTTCCAACCCACCACACAAGGCTCCTTGCGGGCCGATCAGGGGGGCGGGAGCGCGGCACTCATGCTTGCCGATGGCATCCCGTCCGTGTGTTCAACCGAGTAATCAACAATGACCGAATCTTTTGCCGAACTGTTCGAACAGAGCCAGGCCAACCTGGCCAAGCTGAAGCCGGGTGCGATCGTCATCGGCACCGTCGTGGAAGTCCGCGGCGACGTCGTGGTGATCAACGCCGGCCTGAAGTCCGAAGGCATCGTGCCGATCGAGCAGTTCCGGAATGACGCCGGCGAGATCGACGTGGGCGTGGGCGACCAGGTCAAGGTCGCGCTCGACTCCATCGAGAACGGCTTCGGCGAGACCGTGCTTTCGCGCGAGAAGGCCAAGCGCGCGATGGTGTGGGACGAGCTGGAAGAAGCCCTGGAGAAGAACGAGACCATCACCGGCCGCATCAGCGGCAAGGTGAAGGGCGGCTTCACCGTCGACATCAAGGACGTCCGCGCGTTCCTGCCCGGTTCGCTGGTCGATGTGCGCCCCGTGCGCGACCCGGCCTACCTGGAAGGCAAGGAGCTTGAGTTCAAGCTCATCAAGCTGGACCGCAAGCGCAACAACGTGGTCGTCTCCCGCCGCGCGGTGGTCGAGAGCGAGCACTCCGAGGAGCGCGAGCAGCTGATGGAGAAGCTGCAGGAAGGCGCGGTGCTGAAGGGCGTCGTCAAGAACCTGACCGATTACGGCGCGTTCGTCGACCTCGGCGGCATCGATGGCCTGCTGCACATCACCGACATGGCGTGGAAGCGCGTCCGTCACCCGTCCGAAGTCGTCAACGTCGGCGACGAGCTCGACGTGCGCGTGCTGAAGTTCGACCGCGAGCGCAACCGCGTCTCGCTGGGCCTGAAGCAGCTGGGCGAGGATCCGTGGGACAACATCGCCCGCCGTTACCCGGCCAACAGCCGCGTGTTCGGCAAGGTCTCCAACGTCACCGATTACGGCGCGTTCGTCGAGATCGAGCCGGGCGTGGAAGGCCTGGTGCACGTGTCCGAGATGGACTGGACCAACAAGAACGTCAACCCGTCCAAGGTCGTGCAGGTCGGCGACGAGGTCGAGGTCATGGTCCTGGACGTGGACGAGGAGCGTCGCCGCATCTCGCTGGGCATGAAGCAGGTCGCCGCCAATCCGTGGGAGACCTTCGCCGCGATCCACAAGAAGAACGACAAGGTGTCCGGCCAGATCAAGTCGATCACCGACTTCGGCATCTTCATCGGCCTGGACGGCGGCATCGACGGCCTGGTCCACCTGTCCGACATCAGCTGGAACACCACCGGCGAGGACATCCTGCGCAACTACAAGAAGGGCGACACGCTTGACGCGGTCGTGCTCGCGGTCGATCCGGAGCGCGAGCGCATCAGCCTGGGCCTGAAGCAGATGGAGCAGGATCCGTTCGGCCAGTACATGGCCGCCAACCCGAAGGGCTCCAAGGTCGAGGGCACGGTCAAGGAAGTGGACGCCAAGGGCGCCACCATCGAGCTGGCCGACGGCATCGAGGGCTACGTGGCCGCGCGCGACATCAGCCACGACCGCGTCGACGATGCGACCCAGCACCTGAAGGTCGGCGACAAGGTCGAGGCCAAGTTCGTGGGCATGGACCGCAAGGGCCGCAGCCTGCAGCTGTCGATCAAGGCCAAGGACGAGGCGGAGACCGCCGAGGCGCTGGCCGAGTACAACAAGACGGCCGCCGAGGCCGCCGCCGGCACCACCAGCCTGGGTGCGCTGCTGCGCGCGCAGCTGGGCGGCAAGTCCGAGTAAGTCCATAGCAGAAGCAGAACCGCGGCGGTCCGGGACTCCCGGGCCGCCGCGGCCTGTCCACACCCATCCAGCCTGCCTGAGATGACCAAGTCCGAACTGATCGAAATCCTGGCCCGCCGCCAGTCGCACCTGAAGGCCGAGGACGTCGACCTCGCCGTCAAGTCGCTGCTGGAGATGATGGGGGGCGCGCTCGCGTCCGGCGAGCGGATCGAGATCCGGGGTTTCGGCAGCTTTTCCCTGCATTACCGCCCGCCTCGGTTGGGCCGCAATCCCAAGACCGGCGATTCGGTCGCCCTGCCGGGCAAGCACGTACCGCATTTCAAGCCAGGCAAGGAGCTGCGCGAGAAGGTCAGCGACGTGCTGCCGGCCCCGGCCTCGTCCGATGATGGCCCCTGACCGGCTCGTCGCCGTCGTTCAGGTCCGCTAAGCTTCCCCCGACTGCCGCAGGAGTCGGGACATGAGCATTCTTCGTCTACTGGTGCTGGTCGCCTTCCTGGCCGCCGGCTTGGTGGTCGGTTCACTCAATCCGCAAAAGGTCGTGCTGGACTTCGGCATCGCCGAGGTCGTCACGACATCGGGCGTCGCCATCATGGTGTCGCTGCTGGCCGGCGTGCTGCTCGGGGGTGGCATCGTCATGGCCACCACGGTGCTGCCCTTGCAGGCGCGCCTGCGGCGCGCGTCCCGTCCTGCGCCGCCCGCTGCGGTCGCGGAGCACGGCCCGCGCCCCCCCTATCAGGGAACCTGATCCATGGAATTCCTCAACGAATGGTTCTGGTTCTTCCTGCTGCTGCCGCTGGCCGCGCTTACCGGCTGGGTGGTGGGAAGGCGGGGAGGGCAGCGGCACGGCGACACCCAGGTCAGCCGCCTGTCCAGCACCTACTTCCGAGGCCTGAACTACCTGCTCAACGAACAGCCGGACAAGGCGATCGAACTTTTCCTGCACATCGCCGAATTGGACAAGGAAACCTTCGAGACCCAGGTCGCGCTCGGGCACCTGTTCCGCCGTCGCGGCGAGGTCGACCGCGCGATCCGCCTGCACCAGGGCCTGGTCCAGCGCAACGACCTCAGCGACCAGCAGCGCGTCCAGGCCCTGCTCGCGCTCGGCGAGGACTACATGAAATCCGGCCTGCTCGATCGCGCCGAAACGGTCTTCACCGACCTGGCGCGGATCGACCAGCGCGCGCCGCAGGCGCTCAGGCACCTGATCGGCATCTACCAGGCCGAGCGCGACTGGGAGCGGGCGATCGACAATGCGGTGCGTTACGAGGAAGTCACCGGCGAACCGATGGGCAAGCTGGTGGCGCAGTTCGAATGCGAACTGGCCGATCGCCATCGCGCCAACGGCGACCTCGATGGCGCGCGCAGCGCGATCGCCAGGGCCTACCAGGCCGATGCCAGCAGCGTCCGCGCAGGCATCCTCGAGGGCCGCATCGAGGTGGATTCGCACAATCCGGAGGGTGCGATCCGTGCCTTCGAGCGCGCCGCACGACACGATCCCGATTACCTGCCGGAGTTCCTGCCCAGCCTGCTGGCCTGTTATGGCGAAGTCGGTGACAACGCGGGTGCGCGCGCGTTCCTCGCCGAGATGAGCGAGCACTATCGAGGCATCGCGCCGGTGCTGGCGCTGACCCGCCTGATCGAGGGGCAAGAGGGGGCCAAAGCTGCGCGCGACTACCTGGGCAGGCAGCTCAAGGATCGGCCGTCGGTGCGGGGCGAGGCCGCGCTGATCGACCTGACCCTGGCCGTGGGCGCGGACAGCACCGCGACCCTGCACGACCTCAAGCACATCACCGACCAGTTGCTCGTGCGCAACCCGAGCTACCGCTGTACGCGTTGCGGCTTCGGTGCGCGGACCCACCACTGGCAGTGTCCCAGTTGCAAGGAGTGGGGCACGGTGAAGCCGCTGCTCAACTACGCGGTCGTCTGATGGGCATGGCGGCCTGGCTGATGCTCCTCGCAGGAGTGTCGGCGGCGGGGACCTGGTTGGCCCTGGCCTATGCGCGCTGGCGCAAGCTGATCGATCAGCCGGGAGAGCGTCGAAGCCATTCGGTGCCGACGCCGCGCGGCGGGGGCATCGGGATCGCTGTTGCGTTGCTGTTCGGGTGCCTCGTGGCCGGCACGACGGGGATGGCTGATCCTGCGCCCCTGCTGGGCTTCGCCATCGGCCTGCTGCTGGTGGCCGGCATCGGCTGGGTCGACGACCACCATTCCCTGTCGCCGCTTCTGCGCCTGTGCGTGCAAGGCCTGGCCGGCGTGGTGCTGGCCTGGGGCCTGCATGGCACCGAGGAGCGCTGGGGATGGGCGGTGTTTACCACCCTTTCGGTGCCGGTACTGGTCAACGTCTGGAACTTCATGGATGGCATCAATGGACTGGCCTCAAGCCAGGCGGTCCTGGTGGCGGCTGCATTCGCCTGGCTGGTTCCGGCCGCCGCGTGCCCGGCGTTGGCCTTGGCAGCGACAACGGCGGCTTTCGTGCCGTTCAACTTTCCCAGGGCCCGGATCTTCCTGGGCGACGTGGGCAGCGGCACGCTGGGATACGCGCTGGCGGCGCTGGTCGGGCTCGCTGCCTGGAGGGCACCCAAGGAGGTTATTCCGTACGCTTTCGTGCTGGTGCTACCACTCTCGGCCTTTCTGATTGACGCGTCCTTGACGCTGGGTGCGCGCATGCTGGCCGGCGAGGCGTGGTGGCGACCGCACACTTCTCATCTCTATCAGTGCTGGGTAAAAGCGGGGCGCAGTCACACATTCGTGACCCTCGTCTACGCTGCATTCAGCTTTGTCGCTGTTATCCTTGCGTCTTATCTGAGCGGGGTTGCGCCATGGCTCGCCGGGGGGGGCGTGGCGCTTTGGCTGTCCATTGCGCTCCTGGGCTGGGTCCGGTTACGACGGCGCCTCATTCCAGGGAAGGGAACTGAAAGGCAAGCATGAACCCCCGAGCGAACTCGAGTGTGGCGCTGACCCGCATAGCGGTCGTGATCCACGACCTGGTCATGGTTTATGTGTGCTGGCAGCTCATCCATGTTTTGCGCTATGCCAGCCGTCAGGAAGGCTATACGTGGACGGAGTTCTCGCCCACGGTGGCCCTGGTGCTGGTGGCCCAGGGGCTGGTCTTCTGGCGGGTCGGTCTCTATCGCGGACTATGGCGTTTCGCCAGCGTTCCCGATCTCTGGAACATCCTGAAGGCCGGTATCTTCGGCCTGCTGGCGATCGTTCTGGGGCTGGCCGTTTACAACCGGCTGGAGTCGGTTCCGCGCACGGTCTTGGTGGTCTACCCATTCGCACTCACCGTGCTACTGGGGATGCCCCGGCTGCTCTACCGGGTCTGGAAAGACCATCTGGGGCAGCGCGGCTTGGCTGTCCGGCGAGTCCTTGTCCTCGGGGCAGGCCGTGCCGGCGAGGCGCTGGTGCGGGACCTGCGGCGATCCGGCGCATACGAACCGGTCGGCTTCCTCGACGATGCGCCCAGGCTGCGCGGTTCGCGCCTGCACGGGCTCGCCGTGCTCGGGGGCCTGGAGGATGCGGTCTCGGTCGCCAAGGAGACGGCCGCCGGCATGCTGGTCATCGCCATGCCATCGCTGGACGCGGCCGGCATGCAGCGGGTGATGGCGATCTGCGAGCGCACGGGCCTGCCGTTCCGTACCGTGCCGCGGCTGACCGATGTCCTGGAAGGCCAGGCGCTTCCGGGCGAGCTCAAGGAAGTGGCCATCGAGGACCTGCTCGGGCGCAAGCCGGTCATGCCGGACTGGAAGCTCATCCGTGGCTGGCTGGGCGGGCGCACCGTGATGGTGACAGGGGCGGGCGGGTCGATCGGCTCGGAGCTGTGCCGGCAGTGCGCGCGCCATGGCGCGCGCAAGATCGTGCTGCTGGAGATCGACGAGCTGGCGCTGATCACCATCCATGGCGACCTGAAGCGCGCCTTCCCGGACCTGGAGATCGAAGCGGTCCTGGGCGACTGCGGGGACCCGGCCGTGACCGCCCACGCGTTGCGCCTGGGCCAGCCCGATGCGGTCTTCCACGCCGCCGCCTACAAGCAGGTGCCTCTCCTGGAGGCGCAATTGCGCGAGGCGGTGCGCAACAACGTGCTGGCCACGGATACAGTTGCCCGGCTGTGCCGCGAGAGGGGGGTGGGCACCTTCGTCTTCATCTCCACCGACAAGGCGGTCGATCCGGCCAACGTACTGGGCGCGACCAAGCGCTTCGCCGAGATGATCGCCCAGTCGCTGGACGCCAAGAGCAGCGGCACCCGCTTCGTCACGGTGCGCTTCGGCAACGTGCTCGACTCGGCCGGCAGCGTCGTGCCGCTGTTCCGCGAACAGATCCGCAAGGGCGGGCCGGTGACGGTCACCGACCCGGAGGTCACGCGCTACTTCATGACCATCCCGGAGGCCTGCCAGCTGATCGTGCAGGCCGCTGCCGCCGGTTCGCACGCCGCCATCTATACGCTCGACATGGGCGAGCCGGTGCCGATCCGGCTGCTCGCCGAGCAGATGATCCGCCTGGCCGGCAAGCAGCCCGGCCGCGACATCGCAGTGGTGTACACCGGCTTGCGTCCGGGCGAGAAGCTGCACGAAACCCTGTTCTACGCGGACGAGCACTATCGCCCGACCTCGCATTCCAAGATCCTGGAGGCCGGCGCGCGCGAGTCGTCCGCCGAGCAGGTGCGCCTGGGAGTGGAGCGGATGCGTGAGGCGGTGGCCCACTACGACGAGGACAGCCTGCGCCAGGTGCTGCGCGAAGTAATCCCCGAATTCATTCCGGCGGAGCTGGCGGCGGTGCCCGATGCGGGCGCGGTCGTGGTTCCGTTCCCCGCACGCGAGGCCCGATCGACACGATGACGTCCAAGAGGATCCGCAAGGCAGTTTTCCCGGTCGCAGGACTGGGTACCCGCTTCCTTCCCGCCACCAAGACCGTTCCCAAGGAGATGCTGCCGATCATCGACCGGCCGCTGATCCAGTACGCCGTGGACGAAGCGATCGAAGCGGGGTGCGACACGCTGGTGTTCATCACCAACCGGTACAAGCATGCGGTCGCCGACTACTTCGACAAGGCCTACGAGCTCGAGCAGAAGCTCGAGCGTGCCGGCAAGACCGAACAGCTCGAGCTGGTCAGGCACGTCCTGCCCGAGGGCGTGCGCGCCATCTTCGTCACCCAGGCCGAGGCGCTGGGGCTGGGCCATGCGGTGTTGTGCGCGAAGGAAGTGATCGGCGACGAGCCGTTCGCGGTGCTGCTGCCCGACGACCTGATCTGGAACCGCGGCCCCGGGGCGCTGAAGCAGATGGCGGATGCGGCCCAGGCGTCCGGTGCCAGCATGATCGCGGTGCAGGACGTGCCCGCGGAAAGCACCGGCAGCTACGGCATCGTGGCGACCGATGCGTTCGATGGCCGACAGGGGCGGATCCGCCGCATCGTCGAGAAGCCCAGGCCGGAAGATGCGCCCAGCAACCTGGCCGTGGTCGGCCGCTACGTTTTGAGTCCGCGCATCTTCGGGCTGCTGGAGGCGACCACGCCCGGCGCCGGTGGCGAGATCCAGTTGACCGACGCGATCGCCTCGCTGCTGGCCGACGATCCGTTCCATGCCTTTCGCTTCCAGGGCACGCGCTTCGACTGCGGCACCCACATCGGCCTGATCGAGGCCACCATCCGCTACGCGCTTGACCACGAAAAGCTCAGCGATCCGGCCCGCGACATGATGCAGAAGGCGCTCAGCGAGCTGGGCGTGCGCGACATCGACTGAGCGGCCAGCGGGCGGAGTATGCCGGCTGCTTGAAGTGCGACCGCAGGGGCAAGCAAGAAAAAAGACGGCGCCCGAGGGCGCCGTCTGCATTAGTGGGTCCCGGCCCTTGAGGCCTAGGCGCGGGTCAGAGCGCCTCGAAGATTCCCGCCGCGCCCATGCCCGTACCGATGCACATGGTCACCATGCCGTACTTCTGCTGGCGACGACGCATGCCGTGGACGATCGTGGCCGTGCGCACTGCGCCGGTCGCGCCCAGCGGGTGGCCCAGCGCGATCGCGCCACCCAGCGGGTTGACCTTGGACGGGTCCAGGCCACTGTCGCGGATCACCGCCAGCGCCTGTGCGGCGAAGGCTTCGTTGAGCTCGATCCAGTCCAGCTGGTCGCGGGTCAGGCCGGCCTGCTTGAGCGCCTTGGGGATCGCGGCGATCGGGCCGATGCCCATCACCTCCGGGCGCACCCCGGCCACCGAGAAGCTGACGAAGCGGGCCAGCGGGGTCAGGCCGTAATCCTTGATCGCCTGCTCGGAGGCCAGCAGGACCGCACCGGCACCATCGCTCATCTGCGAGGAGTTGCCGGCGGTGACGGTGCCACCGAACTGGCCGTTGCGGAACACCGGGCGCAGCCTGGCCAGGCCTTCCATCGAGGTGTCCGCGCGCGGGCCTTCGTCGGTATCGGCCAGCTTCTTGCGCAGCTGGATCGTGTTGCCGGCCAGGTCCGGCACATGGGAAAGGATTTCGTAGGGGCTGATCTCGTCGCGGAACTCGCCGGCGGCAATCGCAGCCAGCGCCTTCTGGTGCGAAGCCACCGCGAAAGCGTCCTGCTCCTCGCGCGAGACCTTCCACTCTTCGGCGACCTTCTCGGCGGTGATGCCCATGCCATAGGCGATGGCGACGTGGTCGTCCTTGAACACCGACGGAGATAGGGCGACCTTGTTGCCCATCATCGGCACCATCGACATCGACTCGGTGCCGCCGGCCAGCATCAGGTCGGCGTTGCCCAGGCGGATCTGGTCGGCGGCCAGGGCCACGGCCTGCAGGCCGGAGGAACAGAAGCGGTTGATGGTCTGCGCGGCCACGGTGTCGGGCAGGCCGGCCAGCAGCACGCCTATGCGCGCCACGTTCATGCCTTGCTCGCCTTCGGGCATGGCGCAGCCGATGATCGCGTCGTCGATGCGCGAGGTGTCGATGCCCGGCGCCTGCGCGACCACGGACTTGAGCACGTGGGCGAGCATGTCGTCGGGGCGGGTGTTGCGGAACATGCCCTTGGGCGCCTTGCCGACCGGGGTGCGGGTGGCGGCGACGATGTAGGCGTCCTGGATCTGCTTGGTCATTGGTTTACTCCGGAATTCGGGAAGACCTTGGGGGCTGCTGCGAACGAGGCCGCGGCGCCATCGCTGCGACGGCGCCGCGCTGGCCTCAGTTCCTCAGCGGCTTGCCCGTCTTGAGCATGTGGCCGATGCGGGCCTGGGTCTTTTCCTGCTGGGCCAGTTCGACGAAGTGCTTGCGCTCGAGCTTGAGCAGCCACTCCTCGTCGACCAGCGAGCCGCGGTCGATCTCCCCGCCGCTGAGGACGGTAGCGATGCGGGTCGCGATCTCGTCGTCATACGGGCTGATGAAGCGGCCTTCGAGCATGTTGACCAGCAGCATGCGGAAGGTGGCGATGCCGACGTCGCCGGCGGCCTGGATGCGGCGAGCCGGCAGCGGCGGACGGTAACCGGCCTCGGCCAGCGCGCGTGCCTGCGCCTTGGCCACGTGCAGCAGCTCGAAGGCATTGAACACGACCACGTCGTCCTGGCGCAGCAGGCCCAGCTCCTTCGCTTCGACTGCCGACGTCGACACCTTGGCCATCGCCACCGTTTCGAACGTCTTCTTCAGCTCGGCGAACACGTCGCCGCCGGCGCCGGCCGCGCGCGAGGCGCGCACCGCCAGCTCCTTCAGGCCGCCGCCGGCCGGCAGCAGGCCCACGCCGGCCTCGACCAGGCCGATGTAGCTCTCCAGGTGGGCCACGGTACGGGCGCTGTGCATCTGGAATTCGCAGCCGCCGCCCAGGGCCAGGCCGCGCACGGCCGCCACCACCGGGACCAGCGCGTACTTGATCCGCTGGCTGGTGCGCTGGAAGTTGGCGACCATCGCCTCGAACTGCTCGATCCTGCCGGCCTGCAGCGCGCCCAGCGCACCGGCCAGGTCGGCGCCGGCGGAGAAGGGCTCCTTCTGCTGCCAGATGACCAGGCCCTGGAAATCGCGTTCGGCAATGGTGATCGCCTCCTGCAGGCCGTCGAGCACCTGGTCGGAGACGGTGTTCATCTTGGTCTTGAAGCCGACCACGGCGATGCCGTCGCCGTCATGCCACATGCGCACGCCGTCGTTCTCGAACACGGTCTGGCCGGCGTCGAACTTCTCGCCCAGCAGCGGATCGGGGAAGCGCTGGCGCTGGTAGACCGGCAGGGCGGAGCGGGGCACCAGTGCATTGTCGGCCGGGCTGTAGCTGCCGGCGGCCGCGTGCACGCCATCACGGCCGTCCAGCACCCAGGCCGGCAGCGGGGCGTCGCTCATGGCCTTGCCGGCGGCGATGTCGTCGGCGATCCACTGCGCGACCTGCTTCCAGCCGGCGGCCTGCCAGGTCTCGAACGGTCCCAGCGACCAGCCGTAGCCCCAGCGGATGGCCAGGTCGACGTCGCGCGCGGTGTGGGCGATGTCGGCCAGGTGGTAGGCGCTGTAGTGGAACAGGTCGCGGAACGCGGCCCACAGGAACCGCGCCTGCGGATGCGAGCTCTCGCGCAGCCTGGCGAATTTCTCGGCCGGGTTCTTGATCTTGAGGATCTCGACCACCTCGTCGGCGGCCTTGCGGTCCGATGCGCGGTAGTCCTGCTTTTCCAGGTCCAGGACGACGATGTCCTTGCCGACCTTGCGGAAGATGCCCGCGCCGGTCTTCTGGCCCAGCGCGCCCTTGGCGATCAGTGCGGCCAGCCAGTCCGGCGACTGGAAGTACTTGTGCCACGGGTCGCCCGGCAGGGTGTCGGCCATGGTCTTGATGACGTGGGCCATGGTGTCCAGGCCGACCACGTCGGAGGTGCGGTAGGTGGCCGACTTCGGCCGGCCGACCAGCGGGCCGGTCAGCGCGTCGACTTCGTCGAAGCCCAGGCCGAACTGGCGGGTGTGGTGGATCACCGACAGGATCGAGAACACGCCGATGCGGTTGCCGATGAAGTTCGGGGTGTCCTTGGCGTAGACCACGCCCTTGCCCAGGTTCGTGACCAGGAAGGTTTCCAGGCCCTCCAGAACGGCCCGGTCGGTGGTGCTGGCCGGGATCAGTTCGGCCAGGTGCATGTAGCGCGGCGGGTTGAAGAAATGCACGCCGCAGAAGCGGTGGCGCAATTGCTCGGGCAGCACCTCGGCGAGCTTGTTGATGCCCAGGCCCGAGGTGTTGGAAGCCAGCACCGCGTGGTCGGCCACGAACGGGGCAATCTTCCGGTACAGGTCCTGCTTCCAGTCCATCCGTTCGGCGATAGCCTCGATGATCAGGTCGCAATCCTTCAGCTGCTCCAGCCCGGTGTCGTAGTTGGCCGGGGTGATCGCCTCGGCCAGCGACCGGCTGGCGAATGGGGCGGGGCTGAGCTTGCCCAGGTTGGCGATGGCCTTGAGCACGATGCCGTCGGCCGGACCTTCCTTGGCGGGCAGGTCGAACAGGACGGTATCCACGCCCGCGTTGGTCAGGTGGGCGGCGATCTGCGCGCCCATCACGCCGGCGCCGAGAACGGCGACGCGACGTACAAGAAGTTTCTCAGACATGTCTTTCAACCTGTTGTTTTAACGTGATTACTTTGCCGGGGCCTGGAGGCCGGCGGCGGCGAATCGGATCAGTTCGCGGGCCGCACGGGCCCGGTGCGTGGCCTCGCTGGCGCCGGCCGGCCGCTTGATCAGGCCGAAGTCGGACATCGCGTAGGTGAGCGAGCCGGCCAGGAAGTCCAGGCGCCAGTACAGGGTTTCCTTGTCCAGGCCGGGCAGGCAGCCGGCCAGGGCCTTGCCGAACTCGCGCAGCACGTGGCCGTAGTGGTCCGAGAGGAACTTGCGCAGGCTCTCGTTGTGCTCGGCGTAGGCGCGGGCGATGACCCGCACGAAGGAGGCGCCGCCGTTGCGGTCCTGGGCAAGGGCCAGCGCGGGCTCGATGAAGGCCGCCAGCACCGGCTCGAGCTGGCCGGGGTGGTCGCGCAGCGCCACTTCCAGCTGCTGCAGGCGGCTGGCGGTCATCCCGTCCATGCGCCGGCGGAAGACCTCGTTGACCAGGTTCTCCTTGGAGCCGAAGTGGTAGTTCACGGCCGCGATGTTGACCGCGGCCAGGCTGGTCACCTGGCGCAGCGAGGTACCGGCGAACCCGTGCTGGGCGAACAGCTCCTCGGCCGCGCCCAGGATCCGGTCCTTGGTGGAGAAGTGTGCGGGCTTGCCCATGCCTGTGATGCCGTATCCGGGTAAATCAAACGATTGTTTTATCCTAGGCCCGCGCGACGGCCGGGTCATTTTGCGGTGCAGCAATACGGTCGCTGGCACGGTCTTGAGCAAAGCGGGGGCCGCCGATGCTAGAATCGCGCTACGCATTTGAAGCTAACCCCGCGTCCCAGCGCGGGTTTTTCGTGCTAACCTCCGGCCGTCCTGGTCCGGAACGTCCGTCCGTCACTAGAGAAGAAGTCCATGGCGCTTGAGCGCACCCTTTCGATCGTCAAGCCCGATGCCGTCGCCAAGAACGTCATCGGCGAAATCTACTCCCGCTTCGAGAAAGCCGGCCTGAAGGTCGTGGCCGCCAAGTACAAGCAGCTGTCGCGCCGCGAGGCCGAGGGCTTCTACGCCGTGCACCGCGAGCGTCCGTTCTTCAACGCGCTGGTCGAGTTCATGATTTCCGGCCCGGTGATGATCCAGGTCCTGGAAGGCGAGAATGCCGTGCTCAAGCACCGCGAGCTGCTGGGCGCGACCAATCCGAAGGAAGCCGCGCCGGGCACCATCCGCGCCGACTTCGCCGAGTCGATCGACGCCAATGCCGCGCACGGTTCCGACTCGGTCGAGAATGCCGCGATCGAAGTGGCGTACTTCTTCGCCGCGACCGAAGTCGTCTCGCGCTGAGCGAGGGATAGCGACGTGGCCGGCCTGCAGCCGATTCCCAGCGTCACCACCACCGGCGACCCGATCGCCGGTGGTGCGCCCGCGCACCCGGTCGGGGCTGGCAAGGCGCCGGCGCGCCAGAACCTGCTCGACCTCGACCGCGAGGGCCTGGAGCGCTTCTTCGCCGAGACCCTCGGCGAGCAGCGCTACCGCGCGCACCAGGTGATGAAGTGGATCCACCACCGCTACGTCACCGACTTCGACCAGATGACCGACCTGGGCAAGGCGCTGCGGGCCAAGCTGCACGCCCATGCCGAGGTCGTCGTCCCCAACGTCGTGTTCGACAAGCCTTCCGCCGACGGCACCCACAAGTGGCTGCTGGCGATGGGCACCGATGGCAAGAACGCGATCGAAACGGTCTACATCCCGGACAAGGGGCGCGGCACGCTGTGCGTGTCCTCGCAGGTCGGCTGCGGGCTGAACTGCACGTTCTGCTCGACCGCCACCCAGGGCTTCAACCGCAACCTGACCACGGCCGAGATCATCGGCCAGGTCTGGGTGGCCGCGCGCCACCTGGGCAACGTGCCGCACCAGCAGCGCCGACTCACCAACGTGGTGATGATGGGCATGGGCGAGCCGCTCATGAACTTCGACAACGTCGTCCGCGCGATGAGCGTGATGCGCGACGACCTGGGCTACGGCCTGGCCAACAAGCGGGTGACCCTGTCGACGTCCGGCCTGGTGCCGATGATCGATCGCCTCTCGGTCGAGAGCGACGTCTCGCTGGCCGTGTCGCTGCATGCGCCCACCGACGAACTGCGCGAGACGCTGGTCCCGCTCAACCGGAAGTACCCGATCGCCGAGCTGATGGCGTCGTGCGCGCGCTACCTGCGCGCGAACAGGAAGCGTGACTCGGTGACGTTCGAGTACACCCTGATGAAGGGCGTGAACGACCAGCCCGAGCATGCGCGGCAGCTGGCGAAGCTGATGCGCCAGTTCGACAACTCGGTGCAGGCGCGCGATTCGGGCAAGGTCAACCTGATTCCGTTCAACCCCTTCCCCGGCACCCGCTACGAGCGCTCGGACGAGGCGCAGATCCGCGCCTTCCAGAAGATCCTGCTCGACTCGCAGGTGCTGACCATGGTGCGACGCACCCGTGGCGACGACATCGACGCGGCCTGCGGCCAGCTCAAGGGACAGGTGATGGATCGCACCCGCCGCCAGGCGCAGTTCCGCCGCAGCCTGGCCCCTGACTTGGAAACGAACGGGCAGGTCGGCGGACATGCGGCCTGATCGCGGCGCGATCCTCCTGGCGTGTGTGCTGGTGCTGGTGGCGGCGTGTTCCAAGTCGGCCACGGTCAAGCCACCGAAGATCAAGGGCAGCGAGCAGATCGCGCCCGAGTACAGCTATTCGGACAGCGAGGCCACCAAGAAGCGGGTGCGGGTCCGCGAGACCCTGGGCCTGGCCGGCCAGCGCTTCGCCACCGGGGACCTTGCCGAGGCCGAGAAGCAGGCCAACAAGGCGCTGAAGCTGGACCCTGCCGCGGCGGACGCCTACACCCTCCTGGGCGCCATCGCCGCCCGGCGCGGCCAGACCGCCCAGGCGGGCGAGCACTACCGGCGCGCCGCCGAGCTGTCCCCCCAGCGGGGCGAGGTCCTCAACAACTACGGCGCGTGGCTGTGCGCCAACGGCTATCCGGCCGAGGCGCTGGTCTGGTTCGATCGTGCTCTGGCCGCGCCCGGCTACCGCACCCCAGGCTCGGCGCTGGCCAATGCCGGCGGTTGCGCCCTCAAAAGCGGGCAGGGCGAACGGGCGGAGCGTGATTTGCGTCGCGCTCTGGAAATCGAACCCAAAAATGCCTATGCACTTGCCAGCATGGCCGAGTATCAATATGGCCAGGGGCAATACTTCGAGGCGCGGGCGTTCGCGGAACGCAGGCTGGCGGCTGCGCCGGCCGATGCATCCGTGTTACAACTCGCGGCCAGGATCGAAGAGAGGCTTGGCGACAGGGCGGCCGCCAATCGATATGAGCAGCGGTTGCGGGCGGAGTTCCCGCAGGCCGCGACAGCCAGAACCGGGGAAGATCCAAAGTGATCCACGAATCCAGCGCGAACATCCACGGTGATGCGCGAGGGTGTGGCGGCCGGCTGCGCGACGCGCGGACCGCGGCGGGGCTGAGCGTGCAGGAAGTGGCTACCCGCCTGCGCATGCCGGTGCACGTCGTCCAGGCGCTGGAGGAAGGGCGCTGGCAGGTGATCGGCGCCAGCGTCTTCGTCCGTGGCCAGCTGCGCAGCTACGCGCGCCTGCTGGGGGTCGATGTCGAGCCCTTCCTGGACGCGGAGATCGCGCCCACGGCGCCGGTGGACCTGGTGAGCCATTCGCATGCCCCCCGTTACCAGCGCCTGATGGAGAACATGGGGCGGCGCGCGGTCTACGTCGTGATCACCGCGGCCATCGTCGTCCCCGTATGGCTGGCCACCCGTTCGCATTTCAGCGACGTGGCACCCACCACCGCCTCGCTGGATGCGGTGCCACCCGAGGCGGCCATGCCCGCGCAGGGCAGCCCGTTGCCGCCGCCAGCAGCACCGTTGGCCGCTCCGGCCGCGGATGCCGGTCCCTACGTCGCCTCGCTCGCGCCGCCGGTCAACCGCAGCCCGGCCGCCGGCAAGCTCGTGCTCGATTTCGGCGGCGAGAGCTGGATGCAGGTGGTCGCGCCCGACGGCACGACGGTCGAGCAGGGCCTGATGCGTGCCGGCGACAACCGCACCTTCGACCTCGGCGCGGGATTGCGCGTGGTGCTCGGCAACGCGACCGCGGTACGCGTTCAGCAAGCGGGCAGTATCGTGGACACGGCGCCGTACCAGCGGGCGAACGTGGCCCGCTTTACGGTATCCTCTGACGGTTCCGTGACCCCTGCCGAGTAGCCGGCGCGGGCCGGTACTCCACTGGACATAGAAGTCCCGGCGCGGCCCGCGCGGGGCAGGGAACTGCATGGCAATCGACGACCTTCTTGACGAGCACGAGCAGGGCGAACGCGTCCGTTCGTGGCTGCGCAACAACGCACTTGGCATCCTCGGGGGCTTGGCCCTGGGCATCGCGGCCATCTATGGCTGGCAGTGGTGGGGCAAGCACCAGGCGCAGCAGCAGTACCAGGCGCATTCGACCTATGCCGCAGCGGTCAAGCAGCTGGAGGACGGCGCCACCGACAAGGCCGGCGCGCTGCTGGCCGGCCAGGAAGGCACCTATGCGGCCCTGGCCGCGCTGCGCGTGGCCAAGGCCCAGGTCGAGGCCGGCAAGATCGAGGAAGCGATCGCCACCCTGCGCGGCATCCAGGCCGAACCGGCCCTGGCGCCGGTGGTGCATCAGCGCCTGGCGCAGCTGTACAACGCATCCGGCAAGCCGGACGAAGCATTGAAGGTGCTCGAGGGCGACACCGGCAGCGCGGCGCAGGAGCTTCGCGGCGACGCGCTGTTCGCGTCGGGCAAGCGCGACGAAGCCCGCGATGCCTACGCACAGGCGCTGACCGGCACCGACGTGGCGTCGCCGTCGCGCCGCCGCGTCGAGCTGAAACTGCAGGAGGCCGGTGGCCAGGTGCCCGAGCCGGTGGAGGCGATCTGACATGGCCCACAAGCACATGCTCCGTCCGGTCCTGGCGGCCGGCCTGCTCGCGCTGGCGCTGACCGGGTGCAGCACCGTCAAGGGCTGGTTCGCCGGCAAGGACGCGGAAGCCAAGAAGGCGGCCGAGCCTGCCGAGCTGGTCGATTTCCAGCCGACCGCGCAACCCGCCAAGGTCTGGTCGACCGGCATCGGCGACGGTGAGCGCCGGATCGGCACGCGGCAGACGCCGGCAGTGCTCGACGGACGCGTCTTCGCGGCCGCTTCCGAGAACCGGGTGGTCGCGCTGGACCTCCAGACCGGCAAGCAGGTCTGGGAATTCAAGGCGCCGAAGGACCAGGCATTGCGCCTGTCCGGCGGCCCCGGCGCTGGCGAGGGACTGGTCGTGGTCGGCAGCCTGGGCGGGGACGTCATCGCCCTGGACGCGGCCGACGGCGCCGAGCGCTGGCGCGCGAAGGTCACCAGTGAGGTGATCGTCGCACCGCTTGTCGCCCAGGGCACGGTGTACGTGCGCAGCAACGACGGGCGCATCACCGCCCTGGACGCGGCCAGCGGCGAGCGCCGCTGGTTCAGCGAGCACGAGCTCCCGCCGCTGACCGTGCGCGGCAACGCACCGCTCACCTACGCACCGGGCGTGCTCTTTTCCGGCAACGACGACGGCACGCTCAGCGCGCTGTCGCTGCAGGATGGCCGCGTGCTGTGGCAGCAGTCGATCGGCACGCCCGACGGCCGCACCGAGCTCGAGCGCATGGCCGACGTCGACAGCGCGCCGCTGATCGACGGCACCATGCTGTTCGTGAGCAGCTTCAAGAACCGCACCGTCGCGATCGACGGCCCCAGCGGGCGGCCGATGTGGCAGAGCGAGTACGGCGGCATCGGCGGCCTGGGCGTCGCCGCTTCCGGCCTGCTGGTGTCGAGCCCGGCCGGCACGGTCTACCTGCTGGACAAGAACAATGGCGCGGCGTTGTGGTCGCAGCCGGCGCTGGCGCGGCGTTCGCTGACCGGCCCGGTGGTGCAGGGCGACTACGCGGTGGTCGGCGACTACGACGGCTACCTGCACTGGCTGCGCCTGGACAACGGCGAGCTGGCCGCGCGCGAGCGCGTGGGCGGCAAGGCCATCAAGGGCCAGCCGCTGGTGGTCGACGGCATCCTGCTGGTGCAGAACGTCGAAGGCGGCCTCACCGCCTTCCGTCTGGACTGATCGGACGGATGCAGGCAGGGATCACGCCATGTTGCCGCTGGTTGCTCTGGTTGGACGGCCCAATGTCGGCAAGTCGACCCTGTTCAATGCGCTGACGCGCAGCCGCGACGCGCTCGTCCACGACGAGCCGGGCGTCACCCGCGACCGCAACTATGGCGTGTGCAGGCTCGAGCCGGACCGGCCGTTCCTGCTGGTCGATACCGGTGGCATCGCCGGCGAAGAGGAAGGCCTGGCCGGAGCCACCGCCCGCCAGGCGCGTGGCGCCGCCGGCGAGGCCGACCTGGTCCTGTTCGTGGTCGACGGCCGCGAGGGCGCTTCGGCGCTGGACGACGAGATCCTGTCCTGGCTGCGCAAGCTGGCGCGTCCGACCCTTCTGGTGATCAACAAGATCGACGGCACCAACGAGGACGCGGTGCGCGCCGAGTTCGCGCGTTACGGTTTCGCCGATGTGCTGGCGGTATCGGCGGCGCACCGGCAGGGCCTGGACGACCTGCACCTGGAAATCCTCGAGCGCATTCCCGAAGAGGGCAGCACCGAGGAACTGGACAACGATCCGTCGCGCCTGCGCGTGGCCTTCGTCGGCCGGCCGAACGTGGGCAAGTCCACCCTGGTCAACCGGCTGCTGGGCGAGGAGCGGATGATCGCCTCGGAGGTGCCCGGTACCACGCGCGATTCGATCGCCGCCGACCTGGAGCGCGACGGGAAGCTGTACCGGCTGATCGACACCGCCGGCATCCGCCGCAAGGGCAAGGTCGAGGAGGCGGTCGAGAAGTTCAGCGTGGTCAAGACGCTGCAGGCGATCGAGCGCTGCCAGGTGGCGGTGCTGATGCTGGACGCCACCGAAGGCGTCACCGACCAGGACGCCACCGTGCTGGGTGCGGTGCTCGATGCCGGCCGCGCGCTGGTGATCGCGGTCAACAAGTGGGACGGGCTGACCACCTACCAGCGCGAGCAGGCCGAGGCGCTGCTGTCGCGCAAGCTGTCCTTCGTGCCGTGGGCCGAGGCGGTGCGCATCTCGGCCAAGCACGGCTCCGGTTTGCGCGAGCTGTTCCGCGCCGTCCATCGCGCGCATGCCTCGGCGATCCGCACCTTCAGCACCAGCGAAGTGAACAAGGCGCTCGAGATCGCCTATGAGACCAATCCGCCGCCGAGCATCCGCGGCCACGTCTCCAAGCTGCGCTACGCGCATCCCGGTGGCGAGAATCCACCGACGTTCGTGGTCCACGGCACCCGCCTGAAGGACCTGCCCGATTCGTACAAGCGCTACCTGGAGAACTTCTTCCGCAAGCGCTTCAAGCTGGTCGGAACGCCGGTGCGGATGCTGTTCCGCGAGGGCGCCAATCCGTACGAAGGCAAGAAGAACGAACTGACCGAGCGCCAGGTCGCACGCAAGCGCCGGCTGATCCGCCACGTCAAGCGCGGCAAGTGAGATGGCGGCCTTGGCCGCCGGCACCCTGACCCTGGGTCTGCTGGCGGGCGGCCGCGGATCGCGGCTGGGTGGCGTCGACAAGGCCTGGCTCGAGCGCGATGGCGTGCCCCAGGTCCTGCGCTTCGCGCGCCGGTTCCCGGGGGAGACCGGTCCGGTGCTGGTCAGCGCCAACACCGACTTGGCCCGTTACGCCGACGCCGGCCTGGCCACGGTGGTCGACCGGCTCGACTCCGGCAGCGGCCCGCTGGCCGGGCTCGACGCGCTGGCGGCCGCGTGCACGACCGAGTGGCTGCTGACCTTGCCGGTGGACCTGTTCGACGTCAACGACTGCCTCGTCCGGAGCCTCGCCAGCGGCGCCGCGCCCAACGGAGCAGTCGCCGAGGACGACGACGGTCCGCAGCCCCTGGTGGCGCTTTATCGATGCGAACCGCTGCGGCGCGCGCTGTCGGCGATGGTCGCCGAGGGCCAGCTCGCACCGCGCCAGCTGGAACAGCGGCTCGGGCTGGGCCGGGTGCGGCTGCGCGGGGTACGCTTCGGCAACCTCAACACGCCCCAGGACCTGGCCGCGGCGCGCATCGCGCTGCCCTGACTCCGCGCGGGCCGGACGCGAGCCGACCGATGGACCACGCCGATTTCCCCACCCGCATCTCGCTGGACGAAGCGCTCGCCATCATCGGACAGGTGAGTGCGGCACGGCGGCCGGCGGCGGAGCGCGTACCGACCTCGCGTGCTGATGGCCGGGTGTTGGCGGCCGACGTGGTCGCGCCGGTGGCCTTGCCCGGCTTCGACAACAGCGCGATGGACGGCTTCGCCCTGCGCCATGCCGACTTGCATCCCGACGCGCCCACCGCGCTGCGCCTGGCGGGCGAGCAGTTCGCCGGCCGCGACCTGGGCCTGGCGCCGGCCACGGGCCAGTGCGTCCGCGTCACCACCGGGGCGCCGATGCCCGAGGGCACCGATACGGTGCTGATCAAGGAAAGCGCGGTGCTCGACGGCGACACGGTGCTGGTGCCCGCCGGGCTGGCCCACGGGGCCAACGTGCGCCGCCACGCCGAGGACGTGCAGGTCGGCGACGTGGTGCTGCACGCAGGCCAGGTGCTGACCCCCGCGCGGATCGGCCTGGCCGCATCGCTGGGCATCGATCGCCTCGCGGTGTCGCCGCGACCGACGGTGGCCGTGTTCGCCAGCGGCGACGAACTGGTCGAGCCGGGCCTGCCGTTGCAGCCCGGCCAGGTCTACAACAGCAACCGCGACCAGCTGATGGCGCAGTTGCGCGGGCTCGGCCTGGAGCCGGTGGCGTGGCCGACCCTGCCCGACGACCCCACACGGATCGCGGCCGTACTGGACGACGCGGTCGACAGCTTCGACGTGGTCGTGACCTGCGGCGGCGTGTCGGCCGGCGAAAAGGACCACCTGCCGCCGTGGCTGCGTGCGCGCGGCCGCATCCATTTC
The DNA here is from genome assembly GCF_040446535.1 of Pseudoxanthomonas sp. Soil82. NCBI lineage: Bacteria > Pseudomonadati > Pseudomonadota > Gammaproteobacteria > Lysobacterales > Lysobacteraceae > Pseudoxanthomonas > Pseudoxanthomonas sp. Soil82. Next base: position 52,584 of record NZ_JBEAAK010000002.1, on the reverse strand, counting down.
TGGAAGGTGCGGATGCGGCCGGGCATGCCGGTGCTGTTCGGGCAGGCCGGGCGCGCGCTGGTGCTGGGCCTGCCGGGGAACCCGGTGTCGGTGCTGGCGACCTTCACGCTGCTGGGCCGGGCGGTGCTCGACGGCCTGCAGGGGCGCAGCGAACCGCGCACGCGCTGGCGCGCGTGCCTGAGCGCCCCCTGGCGCAAACGCCACGAGCGCCTGGAGCTGCTGCGCGGCCAGCTCGGCCAAGGCGATGGCGCCGGATTGCAGGTGCTCCCCAATCCGGCCGATGGCTCCCATCGCCTGCGCGCGGCGTCCGGCAGCGACGTGCTGATCGTGCTGGACGAGGGCGTGCGCGACTATGCGGCCGGGGACCTGGTCGAGGTTGTGCCACTCTAACGCGGCCTGCGACGGCGGCACGCCCGCGCCCGATTGCCCGCGCCCGCGGAAACATGCAACCCGCAACCGGGTGCTTTCGCCGTCGCGATGCGCGCCGGATAATCGACCAATGGCCCATTTCGAGATCACGCCCCGCCAGGCGCGCGAACGCCAGCACCAGGGCGCACTGCTGGTCGATATCCGCCAGGCGCACGAGCGCGCCAGCGGCCAGGCCGAGGGCGCGCTGGGCATCCCCAAGGACGAGCTGGAAGCCGAGCACGCCCGGCACCTGCAGGCGCCGGACGCGGCGGTGATGCTGATCTGCCAGTCCGGGCAGCGTTCGGCTGCCACCGTGCAGCTGTTGCGGGCGGCCGGCTACACGGACGTGCATTCGGTCGCCGGCGGCACCACCGCCTGGATCGCGGACGAGCTGCCGCTGGTGCGTCCGCAGCTGGATGCGGACGAGGCAGATTTCCTGGAGCGCTACTCGCGCCACCTGCGCCTGGACGAGGTGGGCGTGGAAGGCCAGCGCCGGCTCGAGCGATCGCGCGTGCTGCTGGTCGGTGCCGGCGGGCTCGGTTCGCCGGCCGCGTTCTACCTGGCCGCCGCCGGCGTCGGCCACCTGCGCCTCGTCGACGACGACGTGGTGGACCGCAGCAACCTGCAGCGGCAGATCCTGCACGTGGAAGCGGCCATCGGCCAGGCCAAGGTCGAATCGGCGCGCGAGCGCCTGGCCGCACTCAATCCGCGCGTGGTCGTGGAGGGCATGCGCGAGCGGGCGACATCGGCAAACGTGGAGGCCTTGCTTGAGGGCATGGACGTGGTCGTGGACGGCTCGGACAACTTCCCGCTGCGGTACCTGCTCAACGACGCCTGCGTGAAGCTGGGCAAGCCGCTGGTGTACGGCGCCGTGCAGCGCTTCGAAGGCCAGGCCAGCGTGTTCGACGCCGGCCGCCACCGCGGGCGTTGCCCGTGCTACCGCTGCCTGTTCCCGGAACCGCCGCCGCCGCAGTTCGCGCCCAGTTGCGCCGACGCCGGCGTGCTGGGCGTGCTGCCGGGTATCGTCGGCCTGCTGCAGGCCAACGAGGCGATCAAGCTGCTGCTGGGCATCGGCCAGGGCCTGGCCGGGCGCCTGCTGCAGTTCGATGCGCTGGCGATGCGGTTCCGCGAGGTCCGGCTGGCGCCCGACCCGCAATGCCCGGTCTGCGCGCCGGGGCGGCCGTTCCCGGGCTACATCGACTACGCTCGGTTCTGCGCGACGGGCGGCTGAGTGCCGTCCTCCGTTCGACGGGCCGGTGGCCCACGCGCCCGCGCTTGCGCCGGCACACCAAGGGATGACTGAGATGGCGGTGGAAAGCGCAATGGGGGACCAGCTGGTCCGGGTGGTCGCCCTGCTGGGTGCTGCGGTGGTCATGGTGCCGCTGTTCCGGCGGCTGGGCCTGGGCTCGGTGCTCGGCTACCTGGCCGCGGGCCTGCTGATCGGGCCGTTCGGGCTGGGCTGGTTCAGCGACCCGCAGGCGATCCTGCACGTGGCCGAGCTGGGCGTGGTGATGTTCCTGTTCGTGATCGGCCTGGAGATGCGCCCGTCGCACCTGTGGAGCCTGCGCGGGGAGATCTTCGGCCTGGGTTCGCTGCAGATCGGCACGTGCATCGCGGTGCTGACCGCGGTGGCGCTGCTGTTCGGCCTGCCGGGAAAGGCGGCCTTCATCGGCGCGGCCGGCTTCGTGCTGACCTCCACGGCGATCGTCATGCAGCTGCTGAGCGAGCGCGGCGACATCGCCTTGCCGCGCGGGCAGAAGATCGTCTCGATCCTGCTGTTCGAGGACCTGCTGATCGTGCCGTTGCTGGCCCTGGTGGCCTTCATGTCGCCGCTGCCGGACACCGCCGGCGACGGCCGCTGGCTGGGCGTGCTGACCGCGATCGCGGCGCTGGCGGGACTGGTCGCCGCGGGCATCTGGCTGCTCAATCCGCTGTTCCGCCTGCTGGCGGCGGCCAAGGCGCGCGAGGTGATGACCGCCGCGGCGCTGCTGGTGGTGCTGGGCTCGGCGCTGCTGATGGACGTGGGCGGGCTGTCGATGGCGATGGGCGCCTTCCTGGCCGGCGTGCTGCTGTCCGAATCCACGTTCCGGCACCAGTTGGAGGCCGACATCGAGCCCTTCCGCGGGATCCTGCTGGGCCTGTTCTTCCTGGCCGTGGGCATGGCCCTGGACTTGCGGGTGGTCGCCTCCAATGCCGGGCTGATCCTGTCGCTGGTGGCCGCACTGATGCTGGCCAAGGGACTGTGCATCTATGCGGTGGCCCGGGTCATGCGCAGTCCGCACGGCGAAGCGCTCGACCGCGCGGTGCTGATGGCGCAGGGCGGCGAGTTCGCCTTCGTGCTGTTCGCCGCCGCCGCGGCCACCGGCGTGATCGATGCGCGCACCAATGCCAACCTGACCGCGGTGGTGGTGCTGTCGATGGCCTTCACCCCGCTGGTGGTGCTGGCCGTGCGCCGGCTGCTGCCGGACCGCAGCGGGCCATCCATGGAAGGCATCGACGAAGCGCAGGGCCTGAGCGGCAGCGTGCTGATCATCGGTTTCGGCCGCTTCGGCCAGGTGATGAGCCAGTCGCTTCTGGCGCGAGACGTGGACGTGACCATCATCGATACCGACATCGAGATGATCCGCAGCGCCGGCGAGTTCGGCTTCAAGGTGTACTACGGCGACGGCACCCGCCTGGACGTGCTGCATGCCTGCGGCGCCGACAAGGCGCGCGCGATCGCGGTGTGCATCGACGACCGCGCGGCGGCCAACCGCATCGTCGAGTTGTGCCGCGGCGAATTTTCCCGGGCCCGCCTGCTGGTGCGCGCCTTCGACCGGGAACATGCCCTGGAGCTGGTCGCACTGGGGGTGGATTACCACATCCGGGAGACCTTCGAGTCCGCGGTGCTGTTCGGCCGCGCCGCGCTGGAGGAGCTCGGGGTGGATGCCGACGAGGCCCAGAGCGTGTCCGAGGAAGTCCGGCGCCTGGATGCGGAGCGCTTCACCCTGGAAGTAGCGGCCGGAGACGTGCGTGCCGGTCGCCCGCTGATCATCGGCAATACCGCGCCGGCCACGCCGACGCCATTCACCACGCCGCGCCGCGAGTCGCAGCGGCTGGACCGGGCGGATGGGCGCGCCGAGGCTACCGACGCATAGCGCCGGGTGGCGGCCCCTCGGCCATGCGCATGAACCGCGCGAGCGCGGCGCCGTAGCTGGCATCGTCGGAGATGTCGTTGTGGCCGGCCCCGGCGAAGCCCACCACCTGGGCCGGGCGCGGCAGCGCTTGCAGCAGGCGGTCGGTATTGGCCGGCGGAACGACGGCGTCGCGGGCGGCGCGTAGGACCAGCACCTCGCCGCCGAAGTCCCGCAACAGTTCCGCCGAAGGGTAGCGCTCGTGCATCAGCCAGCGTACCGGCAGCCACGGATAGTGGGCCTGGCCGACCTCGGCCAGGCCGTCGAACGGCGTGACCAGGGCCAGCCGTGCGACCGGACGGTGCGCGGCGACGTGCGCGGCCACGCCGCTGCCCAGGCTGCGGCCGACCACGCCGATGTCGCCGTCGGGATGGTCGCGGCGCACCCGGTCGTAGATCGCCAGCGCGTCGGCCAGGATCGCCGCCTCCGATGGCTCGCCGTCGCTGGCGCCGTAACCGCGGTAGGCGACCAGGTAGACGGTGCGGTCGGCGAACCAGGCGGCAAACGGCTCCCGCCATGACTCGACGCGCTCCGCGTTGCCGCCGAAGTAGAGCAGGGCGTCGCGCCGCCCGGGGTTCACCCGCCAGCCGCGCAGCCGGATGTCGCCCATCGGCACTTCGAAATCCGTCTGGGTCGTAGCCACCCGGGTGTGGGTCGGGTAGTAGACCAGCGCGTCCTGGCGGGCGTAGAGCAGGGCGGCAATGGCGGCATAGCCGAGCAGGAGCAGCAGGCCCAGGCCCGCCGCGACTGGCCACCGCCGTGGCCGCTCAGCCATGGCGGCCGCGGGATGCCTCGAACGCTGCCAGCTGCTCCGGGGTGGCTTCGGCCTGGTGGCGCGACTTCCACTCGGCGAACGGCATGCCGTAGACCGCCTGCCGCGCCTGTTCCTTGTCCATGGGCACGCCAGCCTCCTGCGCCGCCTCGCGGTACCAGTCGGCCAGGCAGTTGCGGCAGAACCCGGCCAGGATCATCAGGTCGATGTTCTGCACATCGGCGCGTTCCTGGTTGAGGTGCCGCAGCAGCCGGCGGAATGCGGCCGCCTCCAGTTGCACGGTGTCGACCATCTGCTTTCCCTACCTCGCCACAGCCGAATCAGGGACAATGTGCCCACTCCGTGCTCCCTCCCGCAAGTTCCCCGATGACCGCTCGCATCCTCGATGGCCGCCGCGTCGCCGACGCCCTGCTCGACGAACTCAAGGTCCGGGTCGATGCCCGCCTCGCCGCCGGGCGCTCGCGACCGGGCCTGGCGGTGGTCCTGGTCGGCGCCGACCCGGCTTCGGCCGTGTACGTGCGCAACAAGCGCAAGGCGGCGGAAAAGGTAGGCATCGAGGCGTTCGACTACGACCTGCCGGCCGGCACCTCCGAGGCGCAGGTCCTGGCCCTGATCGACCAGCTCAACGCTGACCCGAAGATCCACGGCATCCTGGTCCAGCTGCCCCTGCCCGGGATCGCCGATGCGTCCGGCCTGATCGGCCGGATCGACCCGCGCAAGGACGTGGACGGCTTCCATCCGCAGAACGTAGGCCACCTGGCCCTGCGCCAGTTCGGCCTGCGCCCGTGCACGCCGCGCGGGATCATGACCCTGCTGGCCCACACCGACCGCCCCGTCCGCGGGCGCAACGCCACGATCGTCGGCGTGAGCAACCACGTCGGCCGGCCGATGGCGCTGGAACTGCTGATCGCCGGCTGCACGGTGACCAGCTGCCACAAGTTCACCCCGCACGAGGTGCTCGAAGCGCGCGTCCGCGATGCCGATGTCCTGGTGGTGGCGGTGGGCCGGCCGGGCATCGTCCCCGGCGAGTGGATCAAGCCCGGTGCGGTGGTGATCGACGTGGGCATCAACCGCCTCGACGACGGCCGCCTGGTCGGCGACGTCGGCTACGAGGCCGCCGCGCAGCGCGCCAGCTGGATCACGCCGGTGCCCGGCGGGGTCGGCCCGATGACCGTGGCCACCCTGATGCAGAACACGATCGAGGCGGTCGAAGCCCTGGAACGGCACGGCTGATCGAACGCCCGCGGCCCTAAGTCATGGGCCGCGGGGCCGCGGGGCGGCAGGCCCAGGATCCGCCATGGGCCGGCCTGAAGGCGTTCCCCCGGCAAGGTGGGCCGACCCGGGCGGTGATCGCCCCATGCCGCGGGCGGCGCGATCCCGGGATGCAGCGTGCCGCTTGCAAGGCTCGCCGGGCGGGGGTGCTTGGGGCGTATAATGGCGCGCTTCCCCACATCCGGGTATGCCGATGCTACGCATCCAGGCCGAAGCGCTCACCTACGACGACGTCTCCCTCGTCCCCGCCCATTCCACCGTGCTGCCCAAGGACGTGTCGCTCACGACGCGTTTCACCCGGGACCTGCGCATCAACCTGCCGATCGTCTCGGCGGCGATGGACACGGTGACCGAAGCCCGCCTGGCCGTGGCCATGGCCCAGCTGGGCGGCATCGGCATCCTGCACAAGAACATGACCGCCGAGCAGCAGGCCGCCGAGGTGGCGAAGGTCAAGAAGTTCGAATCCGGCGTGATCCGCGACCCGATCACGGTCAGGCCCGACACCACGATCCGCGAAGTGCTGGCGCTGACCCGCGCGCGCAACATCTCCGGCGTGCCGGTGGTCGACGAATCGGGCCAGCTGACCGGCATCGTGACCCGCCGCGACATGCGCTTCGAGACCGAGCTGGACGACCCGGTCCGCCACATCATGACCAAGAAGGACCGCCTGGTCACAGTGAAGGAGGGCGCCGAAGACGGCGAAGTGCTCAAGCTCCTGCACAAGCACCGGATCGAGAAGGTGCTGGTCGTCAACGACGACTACGCCCTGCGCGGCCTGATCACGGTCAAGGACATCCAGAAGAAGACCGACAACCCGAACGCCGCCAAGGACTCGTCCTCGCGCCTGCTGGTCGGCGCCGCGGTGGGCGTGGGCGGCGACACCGAGCAGCGCGTTGAGGCGCTGGTGGCCGCCGGCGTGGACGTGATCGTGGTCGACACCGCGCACGGCCATTCGCAGGCGGTGGTCGACCGCGTGGCCTGGGTCAAGAAGAACTTCCCGCAGGTGCAGGTGATCGGCGGCAACATCGTCACCGGCGAAGCCGCGCTGGCCCTCTACGACGCCGGCGCCGACGCGGTGAAGGTCGGCGTCGGCCCGGGTTCGATCTGCACCACGCGCGTGGTCGCCGGCGTGGGCGTGCCGCAGATCACCGCGGTCGACCTGGTGGCCGAGGCGCTGCAGGACCGCATCCCGCTGATCGCCGACGGCGGCATCCGCTATTCGGGCGACATCGGCAAGGCGATCGCCGCCGGTGCCTCGACCGTGATGATCGGCGGCCTGTTCGCCGGCACCGAGGAGTCGCCGGGCGAGATCGAACTGTTCCAGGGCCGCAGCTACAAGAGCTACCGCGGCATGGGCTCGCTGGGCGCGATGGAGAAGGGTTCCAAGGACCGCTACTTCCAGGACGCCTCCGACGCCGATAAGCTGGTGCCCGAAGGCATCGAGGGCCGGGTCCCGGTCCGCGGCCCGCTGTCGGGCGTGATCCACCAGCTGATCGGCGGCCTGCGCGCCACCATGGGCTACGTCGGTTGCGCGACCATCGAGGAGATGCGCAGCAAGCCCAAGTTCGTGGTGATCACCGGCGCCGGCCAGCGCGAGAGCCACGTCCACGACGTGCAGATCACCAAGGAACCGCCGAACTACCGCATGGGGTGAGCGGACGCGCTTGCGAGGCACTGCCTCGCGCGTCCGCGAACGCCCGGCCCGCAAGGGCCGGGCAGGGCAGCCACCCCCGACCGGTCCGCCACGGATGGCGGCGACAACCCACATCAACCAAGAGCCGCGCCGCCCGCCGATGACCGACATCCACAGCGACAAGATCCTCATCCTCGACTTCGGCGCGCAGTACACCCAGCTGATCGCCCGTCGCATCCGCGAGCTCGGCGTCTACTGCGAAATCTGGGCCTGGGACCATGACCCGGCCGAGATCGCCGCATTCGCGCCCAGGGGCATCATCCTGTCGGGTGGCCCGGAGTCGACCACCGTCGACGGCTCGCCGCGCGCGCCGCAGCAGGTGTTCGACAGCGGCCTGCCGATCCTGGGCATCTGCTATGGCATGCAGACCATGGCCAAGCAGCTCGGCGGCGACACCGAGGCCGCCGACCAGCGCGAATTCGGCCACGCCGAGGTCTCGCTGGTGGCCGCCGACCGCCTGTTCGAGGGGCTCAAGGACCATCCCGGCTCGCCGCCGCGCCTGGATGTGTGGATGAGCCATGGCGACCACGTCTCGGTCGCACCGCCGGGCTTCACCGTCACCGCGAAGACCGACCGGATCCCGGTCGCGGCCTTCGCCGACGACGCGCGCCGCTGGTACGGCGTGCAGTTCCATCCCGAAGTGACCCATACCAAGCAGGGCCAGGCGCTGCTGCGCCGCTTCGTGGTCGATATCTGCGGCTGCCAGACCCTGTGGACGGCGGCCCACATCATCGAGGACCAGGTCGCCCGCGTGCGCGAGCAGGTGGGTACCGACGAGGTGGTCCTGGGCCTGTCCGGCGGCGTGGATTCTTCGGTGGTGGCCGCGCTGCTGCACAAGGCCATCGGCGACCAGCTGACCTGCGTGTTCGTCGACACCGGCCTGCTGCGCTGGAAGGAAGGCGACCAGGTGATGGCGATGTTCGCCGAGCATATGGGCGTGAAAGTCGTGCGCGTCGACGCGCACGAGCGTTACTTCAAGGCGCTGGAAGGCATCGCCGACCCGGAGGCCAAGCGCAAGATCATCGGCAACCTGTTCGTGGAGATCTTCGAGGAAGAATCGGGCAAGCTGAAGAACGCCCGCTGGCTGGCCCAGGGCACCATCTACCCCGACGTGATCGAGTCGGCTGGCAGCAAGACCGGCAAGGCCCACGTCATCAAGAGCCACCACAACGTCGGCGGCCTTCCCGAACACATGAAGCTGGGCCTGGTCGAGCCGCTGCGCGAACTGTTCAAGGACGAGGTGCGCCGCCTGGGCGTGGAGCTCGGCCTGCCGCGCGAGATGGTCTACCGCCATCCGTTCCCGGGCCCCGGCCTGGGCGTGCGCATCCTGGGCGAGGTCAAGCCCGAGTACGCCGAGCTGCTGGCCCGGGCCGATGCGATCTTCATCGAGGAGCTGCGCGCCTGGGACCTGTACGACAAGACCAGCCAGGCCTTCGCCGTGTTCCTGCCGGTCAAGTCGGTGGGCGTGGTCGGCGACGCGCGCGCCTACGAGTGGGTGATCGCGCTGCGGGCGGTGGAAACCATCGATTTCATGACCGCGCACTGGGCGCATCTGCCGTACGAGTTCCTCGGCCGGGTGTCCAACCGCATCATCAACGAGCTGCGCGGGGTGTCGCGCGTGGTCTACGACATCAGCGGCAAGCCGCCGGCCACGATCGAGTGGGAGTGACCGCGGCGGCGAGCCCGGTCCGGGACCACGGCCGGTAGAAGAAGCGACAGGAGCCTGACATGCGCAACAGACCTTTCGGCCGCACCGGCCGCAGCGTGGCCCCGATCGGCTTCGGCGCCTGGGCGATCGGCGCGGCGTGGGGCAGGGTCGACGATTCCGAATCGGTGGCCGCGCTGCATGCCGCGCTCGACGCCGGCCTGGACTTCATCGACACCGCGGACGTTTACGGCGACGGACACTCCGAGCAGCTGATCGCGCGCGTGCTCAAGGAGCGGGGCGGCGCGCGCCCGTTCGTGGCGACCAAGGCCGGTCGCCGGCTGCCGGAACAGACCGTGGCCGGCTACAGCGCGCAGAATCTCGAAGCCTGGATCGACCGCAGCCTGCGCAACCTGGACGTCGATGTGCTGGACCTGGTCCAGCTGCATTGCCCGCCGACCGACGCCTACTACCACCCCGAGGTGTTCGAGCGGATGGAGCGCCTGGTCGAGCGCGGCAAGCTGCGCCACTACGGCGTCAGCGTCGAGCGCGTCGAGGAAGGCCTGAAGGCCATCGAGTACCCCGGCGTGGCCAGCGTCCAGATCATCTACAACATGTTCCGCCTGCGTCCGGCCGAGCTGTTCTTCCGCCAGGCGCAGCGCCGCAACGTGGCGGTGATCGCCCGCGTGCCGCTGGCCAGCGGCATGCTCAGCGGCAAGTTCGGCCGTGATACCCGTTTCGAGGACAGCGACCATCGCCAGTTCAACCGGCACGGCGAAGCGTTCGACGTCGGTGAAACGTTCTCCGGCGTGCCCTACGAGGTCGGCCTGGCCGCGGTGGAGAAGCTGCGTCCACTGGTGCCGGAAGGCGCGACGATGGCCCAGCTGGCCCTGCGCTGGATCCTGATGGACGAGGCAGTGACCGTGGTCATTCCCGGCGCGCGCACGGCCGCCCAGGCGTTGGGGAATATCGCCGCGGCCACGCTTCCCGCGCTGCCGCAGGCGACCCTGGACGCCGTGGCGCAGGTCTACGACCAGGACATACGCCCCCACGTGCACCAGCGCTGGTGAGAGGGCGCGGATGGGGGGCATGAGCCAGGACGACCAGGCCACGCTCGACGAGCGCTGGATGCGCCACGCCTTCGCCCTGGCCGAGCGCGCCCAGGGCGAGTACAACGAGATCCCGGTCGGCGCGGTGCTGGTCGGTGCCGATGGACGGCTGCTCGGGGAAGGCTGGAACCGCAATATCCTCGACCACGATCCCAGCGCGCACGCAGAGATCGTGGCCATGCGCGAGGCAGGGCGGGCGCTGGGCAACCACCGCCTGGTCGGCAGCACCCTGTACGTGACCCTGGAACCCTGCGCGATGTGCGCGATGGCCCTGGTCCATGCGCGCGTGGCCCGCGTGGTGTACGGCGCGGCCGATCCCAAGACCGGAGCCTGCGGCAGCGTGTTCGACCTGCTGGCCGATGCGCGGCACAACCATCGCGTGCAGGTGTCGGGTGGCGTGCTCGGAGAGGAGGCCGGACGCCGGCTGAGCAACTATTTCCGGGCCAAGCGCGGCCGGCCATTGCTCTGAGTCGCGCCGTCGTCGCAAGCGCGCCGGCGTCATCGGGACCGGATCTGCCATCGCCGGGCGTGGCTGGTAGAGCGGGGCTTGCCCCGCTGCCCGTTGCGAGGCGGTCCTGGCACGTGGGCAGCGGGGCAAGCCCCGCTCTACGCGCGCATGCGCAACAACGTGCGGCCTCAGTCGGGCTTGCGCTTGCCGGGGCGGTGGTCCATCTCTTCGTTGATCGCGGTCACCGCCAGGGTCGATTCGCGCGCCAGGAGCAGGCTGGCGGCGAACATCGACAGCACGCCGGCCGAGGCGAGCAGGATCGGCAGCGATCCCAGCCGGTGCCCGGTGAAGGTGTCGACCGAGACCGCCAGGCTGGTGCCGACGAAGCAACTGATCGCCACGTACAGCAGCTGCCCCGCACGCAGGATGTTCAGGCTGCGTCGGCGCTGCAGGGCAATGCGCCGTTCGTACAGCGCGCGCTCGCCGGCGTCGTCGACGTCGGCCAGCTCGCGCAGCAGGGTGCGGGCCCGGTCGATGATGCGCGCCAGGCGGTTGTTGGCCGACAGCAGCAGCGAGGCGGTAGCGGTGAGGAAGAAAGCCGGCGCCAGCATCGCGGCCAGCACGGCATGGGTGTTGGAGGAGTCCATGGGCGGGCGGTTCCGGGGGGCTGCGTTATCATGCCAGTCCGCGCGCGGCTGGCAAGCGCGCAGTACCGCGAAGCGAGGACGCATGGCCATTGCAGCAGCACAGGATCGCCTGATCTGGATCGACCTGGAGATGACCGGGCTGGATACCGGCAACGATTCGATCCTGGAGATCGCCACGGTCGTCACCGACTCGCAACTGCGCGTGCTGGCCGAAGGCCCGGAGCTGGCGATCGCCCATCCGCTGGGGGCGCTGGAGGCGATGGACGAGTGGAACCGCAACCAGCACCGCAAGTCCGGCCTGTGGCAGCGCGTGCTCGACAGCGAGGTGAGCCTGGCCCAGGCCGAGGCGCGTACCGTCGCCTTCCTCAACGAGTGGGTACCGGCCAAGGCCTCGCCGATGTGCGGCAACTCGATCTGCCAGGACCGCCGCTTCCTCCACCGGCTGATGCCGCGGCTGGAACAGTATTTCCACTACCGCAACCTGGACGTGAGCACGCTCAAGGAACTGGCCCGGCGCTGGGCCCCCGACGTGCTGGCCGGCGTGCGCAAGCAGGCCGCACATACCGCGCTGAGCGACGTCCACGACTCGATCGAGGAGCTGCGCCACTACCGCCGGCACCTGGCGAAGCTGGCGACGGACTGACCGCGCCCTGCGGCGATCCGGGCCAGGCACCGGAAGACCAGGAAGGGATTGGGCGGTAGGAAAGCTCCCCAAAAGAAGAAGGCCCACCGATCGGTGGGCCTTCCTGCATCCGGCGGTGCGGATCGCGTCAGCCGGCCTTGGCCCTGGCCAGGCGCAGCCAGGTGTCGACCACCGTGTCCGGGTTGAGCGACATCGATTCGATCCCTTCGGCCATCAGCCATTCGGCCAGGTCGGGGTGGTCGGACGGGCCCTGGCCGCAGATGCCCACGTACTTGCCTTTGGCGCGCGCGGCCTTGATCGCCATCGACAGCAGCTTCTTCACCGCCGGGTTCCGCTCGTCGAACAGGTGAGCCACGATCGCCGAGTCGCGGTCCAGGCCCAGGGTCAGCTGGGTGAGGTCGTTGGAGCCGATCGAGAAGCCGTCGAATATCTCCAGGAACTCGTCGGCCAGCAGGGCGTTGGACGGGACTTCGCACATCATGATGATCTTCAGGCCGCGCTCACCCTGGCGCAGGCCGTTGGCGGCGAGCACCTCGATGACCTTGCGGCCTTCCTCCAGGGTGCGCACGAACGGGATCATCACCCACAGGTTGTCCAGGCCCATGTCGTTGCGGACCTTGAGCACGGCCTTGCATTCCAGCGCGAAGGCGTCGGCGAACGACGGATCGACGTAGCGGCTGGCGCCGCGGAAGCCGATCATCGGGTTCTCTTCCTCCGGCTCGTAGCGGTGGCCGCCGATCAGGTTGGCGTACTCGTTGGACTTGAAGTCCGACAGGCGCACGATCACCGGATGCGGCGCGACCGAGGCCGTCAGCGTGGCGATGCCTTCGGCCAGGCGATCGACGTAGAAGCCGACCGGGTCGGAGTAGCCGGCGATCCTGGCGTCGATCTTCTTCTTCGTCTCGGCATCCTGCTTGCCGTACTCGAGCAGCGCCTTGGGGTGCACGCCGATGTGGCTGGCGATGATCATCTCCAGCCGCGCCAGGCCGATGCCGGCGTTGGGCAGCTGGCCGAAGTCGAACGCGCGCTCCGGGTTGGCCACGTTCATCATGATCTTCAGCGGCGCCGGCGGCATGTTGCCCAGGTCGGTGGTGGTGCGCTCGAAGGGCAGGGCGCCGGCGTAGATGAAGCCGGTGTCGCCTTCGGCGCAGCTGACCGTAACCTCCTGGCCGTCGGCGATCTTCTCCAGCGCATTGCCGGTGCCGACCACGGCGGGCACGCCGAGCTCGCGCGCGATGATCGCCGCGTGGCAGGTGCGCCCGCCGCGGTTGGTGACGATCGCGCTGGCGCGCTTCATCACCGGTTCCCAGTCCGGGTCGGTCATGTCGGCGACCAGCACGTCGCCGGGCTGCACGCGGTTCATGTCGTCAAGCGATCGGACCACGCGGGCCACGCCGCTGCCGATCTTCTGGCCGATGGCGCGGCCCTCGGCAACCACTTCGCCGCGCTGCGAGAGCGTGTAGCGCTCGATCTGGGTGGCCTTGGCGCGCGACTTCACCGTCTCCGGGCGCGCCTGCACGATGAACAGCTTGCCGCTGACCCCGTCCTTGGCCCATTCCACGTCCATCGGCCGGCCGTAATGCTGCTCGATGACCAGCGCCTGCTTCGAAAGCTCCTGCACGTCCTCGTCGGACAGCGAGAACTTCGAACGCAGCTCCGCCGGGGTCTCCTCGGTGCGCACGCGCTCGCCGGGGGCGTCCGAATAGACCATGCGGATCGCCTTGCTGCCGAGCGCGCGCCGCAGGATCGCCGGCTTGCCCTGCCGCAGGGTGGGCTTGTAGACGTAGAACTCGTCGGGATTGACCGCGCCCTGCACGACCATTTCGCCCAGGCCGTAGCTGGCGGTGACGAACACCACGTCGCGGAAGCCGGACTCGGTGTCGAGGGTGAACAGCACGCCGGAGGCGCCGACGTCCGAACGCACCATCAGCTGCACGCCGGCCGAGAGGAACACGTCCTCGTGCTTGAAGCCGTGGTGCACGCGATAGGCGATGGCGCGGTCGTTGTACAGCGAGGCGAACACTTCCTTGACCTTGTGCACGACGTCGTCGGCGCCGGTCACGTTGAGGAAAGTCTCCTGCTGGCCGGCGAACGACGCGTCGGGCAGGTCCTCGGCCGTGGCCGAGGAGCGCACCGCGACCGCGACGTCGCTGCCGCCGTTGTCGGCCGACAGCTTCGCGTAGGCGCTGCGGATGTCGCGGTCCAGCTCCGGTTGCAGCGGGGCGTCGATCACCCAGCCGCGGATTTCCTTGCCCGCGGCGGTCAGCGCCGGCACGTCTTCCACGTCCAGCGTCGCCAGCCGGTCGTAGATGCGCTGGTGCAGGTCGTTGTGGGCGATGAAGGCCTTGAACGCCTCCGAGGTGGTGGCAAAGCCGCCGGGGACCGACACGCCCAGGTTGGCCAGGTGGCCGATCATTTCGCCTAGGGAGGAATTCTTGCCGCCGACGCGGGCCAGGTCGGCCAGGCGCAGCTCGTGCAACCACAGGATGTTCTGGTTCAAGTGCGAGGCTCCATGGAGCCACCGCCCGGCCGGGCAGTGGCCGCCGTCCCGAGATATGTGGAACCGTTATGATGCGCCCCAGCATCGGGGCATATCAATCTTGTAAATGCGGCCGTTTTGGTGTGAGACGGAGAAAACGATTCCATGACCAGCATCCGCCCGGTGTTCTACGTGTCCGATGGCACCGGTATCACCGCCGAGACCATCGGCCACAGCCTGCTCACCCAGTTCAGCGGCATGCAGTTCCTGACCGACCGCCTGTCCTTCGTCGACGATCCTGACAAGGCGCGCGAGGCGCGCGACCGCATCCATGCCGCCGGCGTCAAGCACGGCGTGCGGCCCATCGTGGTCAACTCCTGCGTCGACGTGCAGCTGAGCATGATCCTGGCCGAGAGCGGTGCGTTGATGCTGGACGTGTTCGCGCCCTTCATCGAGCCGCTGGAGCGCGAGCTCGAGCAGCCGCGGCAGGCGCGCGTGGGCCAGGCGCACGGCATGGTCGACTTCGAGACCTACCATCGCCGCATCAACGCGATGAACTATTCGCTGACCCACGACGACGGCATGGCCTTCGACTACGAGGAAGCGGACGTGATCCTGGTCGGCGTGTCCCGCGCAGGCAAGACGCCGACCTGCGTCTACCTGGCGCTGCACTACGGGGTGAAGGCGGCGAACTATCCCCTGACCGACGGCGACCTGGAAAGCGACCGCCTGCCGCCGCGGCTGAAGCAGTGGCGGCGCAAGCTGTTCGGCCTGACCATCGATCCGGAACGGCTGCAGCAGATCCGCCAGGAGCGGCGGCCGGATTCGCGCTACGCGAAGCTGGAAACCTGCCGGCGCGAGGTGCAGGCCGCCGAGGCGATGTTCAGCCTCGAGCGCATACCCACGCTGAGCACGACCCATACCTCGATCGAGGAGATCTCGAGCAAGGTCCTGTCGACACTGGGGTTGCAGCGGGAGATGTACTGAAGGGTCGCGCGCGCTGGCCTCCCCAAGGTAGGCCCGGCACGGGCCGCGGTCAATGCTGCCGCGTTCGCATCGCAGCGTGTAGCATCGGTCGCATGCAGCAGGTCACCCCCATTGGCGCGCGCATCCCACGATTGAGCCGGTTCGGCTGGCTGATGGGCCTGTACGCGGAAAACCACGCGCGCCTGCAACGGCTGTTCGCGCCGGCGCGGCTGGGCGAGGGCAGCTACCTGTCGCGGGTCGGCGATGGCCTGGACGTGCGCCTGGATGTACTGGAGCGCCACCCGTACACCCTGGAACTGCGCCTGACCTACGACCTGCGCGACCCGCTCACCGGCGAGCCCGATCCGTCGGCCTACCTGCGCCTGTACGCCGACGCGCGGCAGGTGGAGACCACGCATTGCTATGTCGGGCGCCGCTGGCAGGACGTGATCGGCCTGTACCCGCCGCCGGCCGAGCTGGTCGGCCACCGGTTGCGCATGAACACCTTCCTCGGCAAGTGGCTCGAATACCTGGCCGAGCGCGGCCACGGCGTGGCCACGCTGGCACCGGCGCCGCCGCGCGGTGACCTGCCGGCGCTGCAGGTGCGCGAGGCGGCCCCGCAGTAGCGCCGGCCGAATCGTGGCGTCCTCCATTCCCCTGTCGGTCCTGGACCTGGCGCCGGTGTGCGAGGGCAGCGACGTGGCCGCCGCGCTGCGCGACAGCCTGGCCCTGGCCCGGCACGTGGAGGCGCTGGGTTACCGGCGCTTCTGGCTGGCCGAGCACCACAACATGCCGGGCATCGCCAGCGCCGCCACCGCGGTGCTGATCGCCCACGTCGCCGCCGGCACGCGCACGATCCGGGTCGGCGCCGGCGGGATCATGCTGCCCAACCACTCGCCGCTGCAGGTCGCCGAGCAGTTCGGCACCCTGGCCGCACTGCATCCGGGGCGGATCGACCTGGGGGTGGGGCGGGCGCCCGGCACCGACCAAGCCACCGCGCGGGCGTTGCGCCGCTATTTCGAGGGCGCCGACGCTTTCCCGCAGGACGTGCGGGAGCTGCTCGGCTACTTCGAGCCGGTCGAGCCGGGGCAGGCGGTGCGCGCGGTGCCCGGGGCGGGCCTCGACGTACCGGTGTGGATCCTGGGCTCGAGCCTGTTCGGCGCGCAGTTGGCCGCCGCGATGGGCCTGCCGTTCGCCTTCGCCTCGCACTTCGCGCCCGACGCCATGGACCAGGCGCTCATGCTCTACCACCGCGACTTCCGTCCATCCGCACGCCAGCGCCAGCCCTACGCCATGCTGGCCGTGAACGTGGTTGCCGCCGCGACCGACGCCGAGGCCCGCCGGCTGTTCACCACCGCCCAGCAGGCCTTCGTCAACCTGCGCCGCGGCCGCGCCGGGCTGATTCCGGCGCCGATCGACGACATCGAGGCCTACTGGACGCCCGAGGAGAAGGCAGGGGTGGAGCGCGCGCTGGCGTGCAGCGTGGTCGGCGGGCCGGAGACGGTGGCCAAGGGGCTGGCGGCCTTCGCCGCGCGCCACCGGCCGGATGAGCTGATGGTAGTGGCCAACATCCATGACCCGCAGGCGCGCCAGGAGTCCTACCGCATCGCGGGGCAGGCCTGGGGCCTGCAGGCGCCCGCCTGAATAGGGACCTCCGCCGGACTCGCTATTCAGGAAAAATCAGGGTATCGTGCGCGCACTGTGTTTGCTTTGGTCACCGTGGTTCGTGGCCTGATGGACCGATCTGACGATCGCTACATCGTTCCGCTTTGCCTAACACCTGCAACCCAGTACCGACCCGGGGGTTCCGTGGCCGGTTTTCCATATCCAAGTTGAGGAGTTAGCAAAATGTCCGATCGTCAGACCGGTACCGTGAAGTGGTTCAACGACGCCAAGGGCTTCGGCTTCATCACCCCGGAGAGCGGCGCCGACCTGTTCGTGCACTTCCGCTCGATCCAGGGCAATGGCTTCAAGTCGCTGCAGGAAGGCCAGAAGGTCTCCTTCATCGTCGTGCAGGGCCAGAAGGGCCTGCAGGCCGACCAGGTGCAGGCGCTGTAATAGCGCCGACCCGCCGCAAGGCAGGTCACCACGAAACGCCGGGGGCGCGAGCCTCCGGCGTTTTTCGTCATGGCGCCGGCGAAATGCGAGGATGACGGTCCCGCCCCACGGACCGCCCATCGCAATGATCACCGTCCACCACCTGGAGAGCTCGCGCTCGCAGCGCGTACTTTGGCTGCTCGAGGAGCTGGCGCTGCCGTACCAGCTGGTCCGCTACGCGCGCGACCCCAAGACCCTGCTGGCGCCGCCGTCGCTGCGCGCGATCCATCCGCTGGGCAAGTCGCCGGTGCTGGTCGACGACGGACATACGCTGGCCGAGTCCGGCGCGATCCTCGAGTACCTAGTGGAGCGCTACGACACCGGCCACGCGCTTTCGCCGACGCCGCTGCCGGTGGATTCGCCCGAGCGGCTGCAGTACCGCTACTGGATGCACTACGCCGAGGGCTCGGCGATGCCGCCGCTGCTGCTGACCCTGGTCCTGGCCCGCATCCGCGACGCGCGCATGCCGTTCTTCGCGCGTCCCGTCGCCCGCAGCATCATCGGCAAGGCCATGGCCGGCTTCGTCGGCCCGCAGGTGAAACTCCACCTGGACTGGATGGAATCCTCGCTGGCGCGGTCGGGCGGCTGGTTCGGCGGCGAGCGCTTCACCGCGGCCGACATCCAGATGAGCTTTCCGGTGGAGGCGGCGGCGGCGCGCCACGGGCTGGCGGCGCATCCGCAACTGGCCGGCTTCCTGCAACGGATCCATGCCCGGCCGGCCTACCAGCGGGCCCTGGCGCAGGGCGGGCGGTTCGCGCTGGCGGGCGGTTGACGCAATGTAGGAGCCGATTCATCGGCGACACGGGCATCGCGGACATGAGGAAGTCGCCCGTGCCGACGGGGTCGGGTCGCCGATGAATCGGCTCCTACAAGAAAGCGGAATCCGTCCCCATCTCGATTGCATGCACATCGAATTTGACAATGCGTTCCTGCGCGAGCTGCCGGGCGACCCGGAGGCCGGCCCGCGTGTGCGCCAGGTGGAAGGGGCCGCCTGGTCGGCGGTCGCGCCGACCCCAGTGGCGGCGCCCCGGCTGCTGGCCGGTTCGGTCGAGGCGGCCGCGCTGGTGGGGCTGGATGCGGCGGCGTTCGATGCGCCGGAGTTCGCCCGGGTGTTCGCCGGCAATGCCTTGCTGCCGGGCATGCAGCCGTGGGCGGCCAACTACGGCGGACACCAGTTCGGCACCTGGGCCGGCCAGCTGGGCGACGGTCGTGCGATCTCGCTCGGCGAGGCGCTGGGCCCGGGCGGCGGGCGCTGGGAACTGCAACTCAAGGGCGCCGGGAAGACGCCGTACTCGCGCTTCGCCGACGGGCGCGCCGTGCTGCGTTCCTCGATCCGCGAGTTTCTCTGCAGCGAGGCGATGCACCACCTCGGCGTACCGACCACGCGTGCGCTGTCGCTGGTGGGTACCGGCGAGCCGGTGGTGCGCGATATGTTCTACGACGGCCATCCGCAGGCCGAGCCGGGCGCGGTGGTGTGCCGGATGGCGCCGACCTTCCTGCGCTTCGGCAGCTGGCAGTTGCCGGCCTCGCGCGGCGATACTGCGTTGCTGCGCGGGCTCGCCGACTACACCCTGCGCCACCATTTCCCGGAGCTGGCCGGGCAGGGCGCCGCCGGCGACGCGGAGTGGTTCGCCCAGGTGTGCGAGCGCACCGCCTGGATGGTCGCCGGATGGATACGGGTCGGCTTCGTCCACGGGGTGATGAACACCGACAACATGTCGATCCTCGGCCTGACGATCGACTACGGACCGTACGGCTGGGTCGAGGACTACGATCCCGACTGGACGCCGAACACGACCGACGCACAGGGTCGTCGCTACCGCTTCGGCACCCAGCCGCAGGTGGCCTACTGGAACCTCACCCGGCTGGCGCAGGCGCTGGCGCCCTTGTTCGCCGATGTCGCGCCGCTGGAGGCGGGGCTGGCGCGTTTCGGCCAGGCCTGGGATCGGGCGCAGCGCGACATGGTCGCGCGCAAGCTCGGCCTGGCGCAGTGCACGGACCAGGACCTGCGCCTGTTCGCCGAGCTGCAGGCTTTGCTGCACGAGGGCCAGCTGGACATGACCCTGTTCTTCCGCCGGCTGGCCGATGCCGACACCGCCGCGGACGCCACGGCCGTGGATCCGTCGCGCTTCGGCGAGGCCTTCTACGAGCCCGCCGCGCGCGCGGCGGTGGAAACGCCGCTGCGCGACTGGCTGGCCAGGCGGCTGGCGCGGCTGGCGGACGATCCGCTGGATGCCGTTGCGCGCCGCGAGCGCATGCGCCTGGCCAACCCCTGTTACGTGCCGCGCAACTGGCTGGTGCAGGAGGCGATCGACCGCGCCACCCAGGGTGATCCGGACGGCGTGAGCGAGCTGCTCGAGGTGATGCGCCGCCCGTACGAGGAGCAGCCCGGTCGCGAGTCCCATGCCCGCCGGCGTCCGGAGTGGGCGCGCGACCGCGCCGGCTGCTCGATGCTCTCGTGCAGTTCCTGAGCGCGCGGTGGCAGGGCCGGCCGCGGACCGCTCCGGAGGCTTCGCTTCCGCCGGCTCGGCGGTCGCTGCGCTAGCATTGGCGCCCACGCAGACACGGACCGGACCGATGGACGATCCCACCCTGGCGTCCGACTGGGCATCGCGGATAGTCGACGTGCCCGACTTCCCGACCCCGGGCGTGCTGTTCAGGGACATCATGCCGCTGCTGGCCGATGCGCATGCCTTCGCCGCCATGCTGGCCGCGCTGGCTGCACCGTGGCGCGAGGCCGGCATCGAGGCGGTCGCCGGCGCCGAGTCGCGCGGCTTCATCCTCGGCGCGGCGCTGGCACGCGAACTGGGCGCCGGCTTCGTTCCGTTGCGCAAGCCCGGCAAGCTGCCCGGCCGCCTGCTCGAGGAAGCCTACGCTCTGGAATACGGGAGCGACCGCCTGCAGCTGCAGGCCGGGTGCCTGCCGGCCGGAACGCGCGTGCTGCTGGTCGATGACGTGCTGGCAACCGGCGGCACCCTGGCCGCCGCTGCCCGGTTGCTGCAACGGCAGGGTGCGCAGCTGGTCGGCGCGGCGGTGCTGATCGAGCTGGCTGCATTGCGCGGTCGCGAGTGCTGGCCCGGCGCCATCCCGCTGCACGCGTTGCTGTTGCGCTGAGCCGGACGACCCGTACAGCGGCGCGCGAGGCTCAGTGCCGTGGCCGTGCCGCGCGCGGCGCCATGCCGGTCCAGCGCTTGAAGGCGCGGCGGAACTCGCGGGGATCGTGGAAACCGATGGCGGCGCCGACCGCGGCGATGTTCGCGGCCGATCCGGCGAGCAGCGCCTCGGCGGCATCGCGCCGGACGCGGTCGTGGATGGCCTGGTAGCTGGTCCCGGCCTCGCGCAGGTAGCGCCGCAGGGTGCGCTCGTTGAGGTGCAGCTCGGCGGCGATATCGAGCAGGCGGGGCGCCTCGGCCAGCTGCAGGCGCACCAGCTTCTCGACGGCGACCACCAGCTCGCTGGAAGCGCTCAGCCGCGGCATCTGCTGGTGGCACAGCTCCAGCACCTGCTGGGCGGTGGCCGGATTGGCCGCGGGCATCGGCATGCCGAGCCAGCGCCCGTCGACGACCACCCGGTTCGCGGGCGCGTCGAAGCGCACCTCGCACCCGAACAGGCGCCGGTACTCGTCCGCGTAGGCAGGCGCCGGATAGGCGAGCTCCACCCGGTCCGGGGCGAACTGCGGTCCCAGCAGTCCGCGGCAGAGCATGAGGCAGCTGGCGAACAGCTCCTCGCACAGGAACGCTTCTATCTCCGGCTCGTGCGTGCCCATGCGTGCGACCACCGCCATCGCGGCCACGTTCCCGTCGGCCGCGGGCGCGTCCGGTTGCAGCTGCAGCTCCATCATCGCGCCGGTGATCGGTGCGAACTGCACGCCGATCCTCAGCGCCTCGCCGAAGTTGGCGGCGGTCATCATGGCCAAGCCGAGCAGGCCGAAGTGCCCCAGGTCCTGGATCGTGCCCACGGCCAGGCCATGGCCTTCGCCCGGAAGCGTGCGCAGGGCCCGCGCGACGATCTCGCAGGCCTGGCGGTAGGACAGGTACACCGGCGGCACGGCGAGGAACTGCTCGCGCCGCAGCCGCGTGCCCTGGAACCAGTCATCGCACGGCACGCCCAGCCGGTCCGCCCGCGCGACCAGGCCGGCCACGATTCCGCACTTGATGTTGATGCCGGCCAGGGACGGGGCGGGGGCCGGGACTTTGGGCGTCATCGATCACATCCTGTCCGCTTTGCCCCCCTGATTATGCCGACTTTGCCCTCCCGTACGCGCCCGGATGCAGCGGACACTGGGTGCAGGCCACATGACCGTGGCATCGACCGGGAGGGAGCATGGGGAAGCAGGGCGGGGTCTGCGGCGCGGTGGGCGAGAGGGCATGGAAACAGGGCGCCGCGGGGCTGCTGGTGGCTGCGCTGGCCAGCGCGCTGGCCGGCTGCGGCGACCGCGGTCCCGGGCATGTCCCGACCGCGGCGGTGGCCGAGGGCGATGCGGCCTTCGCCGACGTGCTGCGCCAGAAGCTGCTCGACGCCAGGCCGGGCGATGTCATCGAGGTGCCGGCCGGCCGCTACAGCTTCGACCGCAGCCTCAGCCTGCGGGTGGACAACGTCACCCTGCGCGGGGCCGGGCAGGACAAGTCGGTGCTCAGCTTCAAGGGGCAGAAGGCCGGCGCCGAGGGACTGCTGGTCAACGCCAACTACTTCACGATCGAGAACATCGCCATCGAGGATGCCAAGGGCGACGGCCTGAAGATCAACGAGGCCGAGTTCGTCACCATCCGCGGCGTCCGGGTGGAGTGGACCGGCGGCCCGAAGACCTCCAACGGCGGCTACGGCGTGTATCCGGTGCGCACCCGCAACGTGCTGATCGAGGACACCGTCGCCATCGGTGCCTCGGATGCGGGCATCTACGTCGGCCAGTCGCAGGACGTGATCGTGCGCAACAGCCGCGCGGAGTACAACGTGGCCGGCATCGAGATCGAGAACACGATCAACGCCGACGTCTACGGCAACGTGGCCACCAACAATACCGGCGGCATCCTGGTATTCAACATGCCCGCGCTCAAGCAGCCCGGCGGCAACATCCGCGTGTTCAAGAACCAGGTGTTCGCCAACAACACCGGCAATTTCGGCGCGAAGGGCACGCCGGTGGCCAGCGTGCCGGCCGGCACCGGCGTGGTGGTCAATTCCAATGACGACGTCGAGATCTTCGACAACGACATCAAGGACAACAAGACCGCCAACATCATCGTGTCCAGCGTCTATTCCACCGGCTACAGCGAGGACAGCCGCTCGGAGACCTTCGATCCGTATCCGGAGCGGATCTCGGTGCATGGCAACCGCCTGTCCGGCGGCGGCGACGCGCCGGACGGCTTCGACCTGAAGGCGTTGAAGGTCGCGCTGTTCGGCCTCAACGGCCGCCTGCCCGACGTGCTGTGGGACGGCTACGCCAACGCCAAGCTGCCCGAAGGCCCGCAGATCTGCCTGCAAGACGTGTCCGGCGTGGTGAACGCCGATGGTCCGAACGGCTTCAAGAACCCCAACACCGACGCGGCACCGTTCGCCTGCCAGCTGGCACCGCTTCCGCAGGTGGACCTGAAACGTGGTTGATCGTTCGTCCCGCAGGAGCAGTCCGTTGTCCTTGAAGAATGTACTGGCGCTGGCTGGCGCTGCCGTGCTGGCGGCGGCGCTGCTGGCCGGCTGCCGGCCAGCAGCCGTCGAGCCGGTCGTGTTCCATGCCGACGGCCAGCCCGAATCGCTGTCCCAGTGGCACCTTTTCGAGCTGTCCTCGGCGCGGCTGTCGCCCAATGCGCGGGTGATGCCGTACGACCTCAACAGCCCGCTGTTCACCGACTACGCGCACAAGCTGCGCACGGTCTGGATGCCCGAAGGCACGGTCGCGCACTACGACGGCAGCGAGGCCTTCGACTTCCCGGTCGGCACCATCATCAGCAAGACCTTCTACTACCCGCGCCTGGACGGCGAGCCGCGCGACAGCCAGGCGGTGCTGCGCAGCCAGGGACACGAGGGCGAGCTTGCGGGCGGGAGGCTGGACCTTGACAAGGTGCGCCTGGTCGAAACCCGCCTGCTGGTCCGGCGCGAAGCCGGCTGGGTCGCCTTGCCCTATGTCTGGAACGCCGAGCAGACCGACGCGCGGCTGATGCGTGCCGGCGACCTGGTGCCGCTGACCCTGGTGGACGCGGGCGATGCGCGCGAGGAGGCCGCCTACCAGGTGCCCGACCAGAACCAGTGCGCCGGCTGCCACGTCAGCAACCTGCAGACGAAGCAGTTCCATCCGATCGGACTCAAGGCGCGTCACCTGAATCGCGAGTTCGCCTATCTCGATGACCACGGTACCGAACTCACCGCCAACCAGCTCACACACTGGCAGAAGCTGGGCATGCTCGACGGGCTTCCGGACATGGCCGCCGTGCCGCGCGTGGCCAACTGGCAGGACGCGTCGGAAACCGTCGATGCGCGCGCACGCGCCTACCTGGACATCAACTGCGCGCACTGCCACAGCGCCGTCGGCCCGGGAAATACCTCCGGCCTCTGGCTGGCGAGCGACATCAACGAGCCGTTGCGCCTGGGCCGGTGCAAGCTGCCCATAGCCGCCGGCCATGGCACGGGCAACCGGCGCTTCGACATCGTTCCGGGCAAGCCGGACGAGTCGATCCTGACCTACCGCATGGTCAGCAACGATCCGGGGGTGATGATGCCCGAACTGGGCCGCAGCGTGACCCATGCCGAAGGCGTGGCACTGATCCGCGACTGGATCGCTTCGCAGCACGGCGAGTGCGGACAGGGCAGTGAATCCGGATGATCCACCGCAGCTGGCCGCGGAGGGGGCGGCCATCGCGGATCCACGAAAAGAAACCAACCAGCGACATAGCGAGTAGGGGAGAACTCATGATGGTTCGCAAGCATCTTCTGGGCCTGCGCGTCCGCCAGGCCTTGTTCGGCGGTATCGCGGCCGGCGCCGCATCGATGGCGTTGGCTGCACCGCAGGAAACGCAGCCCGCGCCGGACGCGGTCATGCTCGACCGGATCACCGTCACCGCGCAGAGCCGCGAGCAGGAACTGCAGGACGTGCCGATCGCCCTGCAGGTGGTCAATGCGCAGATGCTGGACGACGTCGTCGCCCGCGACCTGTCCGGGATCGACATGTTCGTACCGGGCCTGGTGGTCAATGGCCAGCAGCCGACCCAGCCCAGCTTCCAGCTGCGCGGCATCAGCACTGACGACTTCGGCATCGGCACCGATCCGGCCGTGGGCGTCTATGTCGACGGCGTGTATGCCGGGCGTGGCGGCGGCGTGCTGCTTCCGTTCACCGACGTGGAGCGCATCGAGGTACTCAAGGGCCCGCAGGGCACCCTGTTCGGCCGCAACACCGCCGCCGGCGCGATCTCGATCATCACCCACCGGCCCGGATCCGAGGCCGAGGGCAGGGCACGCGTGCGCTTTGCCGAATACGGCCAGCAGTACGTCGATGCGATGGCCAATATTCCGGTCGGCGAGGTGTCCGCGTTCCGCCTCAATGGCGTCTTCAACCAGGCCGACGGCTGGATCCAGGATGCCAACACCGGCGAAGACTTGGCGCCGCAGGACAACTGGGCGACCCGCGCCGGCTTCAGTACCCGCTTCGGCGACAACACCACTGCCTGGATCACCTGGGACCACGAGAAGCTGGACCAGCTGGGCCAGGCCACGATCGGCGTGGTGCCGCTGCCGGCGGCGCCGGGCACGCCATCGCTGCCGCTGGACGAAACCGCCTACCTGGATCCGCGCCGCACGCCGGCGGCGGTCGATGTGGACGGCAATGAAGAATCGCGGCGCTTCGATGGCCTGACCCTGATCGTCGACCATGCATTCGAGTGGGGCAACCTGACCTCGACCACGGCCTGGCACGACTACGACTCGGTCAACCGGGTCGAGGAAGACGGCACCGCCCGCATCGACCTGTACGTGGATTCGGTCAATACCGAGAGCAACACCAACGTCTACCAGGAGTTCAAGTTCTCCGGCAGCAGCGATCGCCTGGACTGGGTGGCCGGCGCGAGCTACTTCCACGAAAAGGCCGACCAGACCAGCCAGGTCAACGCCTACACCGACTCGGTCGACACCATCGTGCGCAACATGGGTGTGGCACCGACCCCGGACGGCACGCTGTACGGCTTCACCACCCAGGTCATGCAGATGTACGGCATCCCGCTGTCGCTGATGGGCGAGCCGTGGAACGAACAGTTCGTCAACACGCTCGATACCACCGCCTACGCGCTGTACGGCGACGTAATCTGGAAGGTCAACGACCGCTTCAACCTGACCTTCGGCCTGCGCTACACGCGCGACGAGAAGGACTTCAGCTGGTTCAACGACCATCGCTACGCGCCGGGACTGGATGCGACGCTGGACCAGATGGAGGCGCTGGGCATCTTCGACATGCTCGGCATCCCGAAGGAGGCGTACATCTTCGATATCGCCTTCATCGACCCGCCGGCGATGATGAACAAGGGCCAGACCACCCGCGACAAGAAGTCCTGGAGCGACCTCAGCCCGCGCCTGGTGGCCGACTACCATTTCACCGAGGACCTGATGGCCTTCGCCTCGGTCGCAAAGGGCTACAAGGCCGGTGGCTTCAATGCGCTGCAGATCGGCAGCGAGTTCGACAACGAGGACGTGTGGAACTTCGAGACGGGCATCAAGCACGTGCTGCCCGAGCACCGCCTGCAGTACGACCTGTCCACCTACTACTACGCCTACGACAACCGACAGGCGATCCGCCTGGATACCACCACGGCGATCCCGCGCTACGTGGTGGATACCTCGGACCTGGAAGCCTGGGGCGTGGACTTCAATGCGATGTGGCAGGCCACCGCGGCGCTGGCGCTGGATTTCAACGCGGCCTACATCGATTCCACCTACAAGGACTACGTCACGCCCGAAGGCATCGACGTCAGCGGCCAGCCCACCGGCATCCCGAAGTGGTCGTTCGCCGCCGGCGCGGCCTACACCTGGGAGCTGGACGAGCACGGCAGCGTGCGCGCGGCGGTGCGCTACGGCTATCGCGGCAAGACCCGCTGCAGCGACGAGTCGCAGAGCCAGGGGACGTGCGGCGTGAGCACGGCGCTGCGCCTGGGCGAATCGCAGGAGCTGGCCAACCTGCGGGTAGGCTGGACCTCGGCCAGCGGACGCTACGGCGTGGCCGTGTACGGCGAGAACCTGCTCGACAACCAGTACGTGAGCGGGCTGGGCACCTACGGCAAGACCGTGCTGGGCACGGTCGGCGCGCGGCTGACGCCGCCGCGGGTGTGGGGCGTGGAGTTCAGCGCCGGGTTCTGACCGGCGCTGGCATTGGCGAGGTCGAGGTCGGTGTGCTGCACCGATCTCGATCTCGATCTCGATCTCGAACCCCATCGGCGCCGGCTCGGGCTCGGGCCGGTCTCCGGCCACCGCATCGGCCTGGCGAGATGCCAGGCCGGCAAGGGTTCAGAGCGGGCGTACGCGGAAGCGGCGACCCTTGATCTTGCCCGCTTCCAGCTGCTTCAGCGCCCGCGGCGCCTGTTCGCGGGCGATGGCCACGTAGGAACGGGTGGCGTGGATGGCGATCTTCCCGATCGCCTTGGCCGGCAGTCCCGCCTCGCCGGTGAGCGCGCCGAGGATGTCGCCGGCGCGCAGCTTGTCGGTCTTGCCGCCGTCGATGCGCAGCGTCGTCATCGGCGCCTGCACCGGTTGCGCCGGGCGACCGGTGGCCAGGGGAGAGGCCTCGCGCGGCGGCGGCGCGTCCTGCGCGGCGGTGACCATCTCCGCGCGCGCGTTCTCGCGCGGGGCCACCAGGCTCAGGGCCAGCCCCTTGCGGCCGGCGCGGCCGGTGCGTCCGATGCGGTGTCGATAGGCGTCGACGTCGGTGGGCAGCTCGTAGTTCACCACCGCGGCCAGGTCTTCCACGTCGATGCCACGCGCGGCCACGTCGCTGGCGACCAGGACATTGCAGCTGCGGTTGGCCAGCTGCAGCAGCACCTCGTCGCGGTCGCGCTGTTCCATGTCGCCGTGCAGGGCCAGCGCGGAGAAACCGAACTGGCGCAGCGAGCCGGCCACTTCGTCGACGTCCTTGCGGGTATTGCAGAACACCACCGCCGATTCGGGCCGGTAGCGCAGCAGCAGGCCGGCCACCGCCTTCTGCCGGTAGGCCGGTTCGACGTCGAAGAAGCGCTGCTCGATCGCCGGCGCGCTTTCGGCGCCTTCGTGCGCCACTTCCACCGGCTCGCGCAGCAGCTGCCGGGCAAGCTCGCGGATCGGGTCCGGGAAGGTCGCCGAGAACAGCAGGGTCTGGCGGTGCCTGTCGCAGCGGCCGGCGATCTCGCGAACGGGTTCTTCGAAGCCCATGTCGAGCATGCGGTCGGCCTCGTCCAGCACCAGCGTGCGCACGCCGCCCAGGTGGAGTACCCGTTTACGGGCAAGTTCCTGGATCCGCCCCGGCGTGCCGACCACCACCTGCGGGTCGTGCGCCTGCAGCGAGGCGACCTGCGGTTCCAGCGCCATGCCGCCGGTGAGGATGCTCAGCTTGAGGTTGGGGATGCCGGTGGCCAGCTTGCGCAGCTGCTTGCCGACCTGGTCGGCAAGTTCGCGGGTCGGGCACAGCACCAGCGCCTGCGCGCGCGACACGGAAGGGTCCAGCCGCTGCAGCAGGCCCAGGCCGAAGGCGGCCGTCTTGCCGCTGCCGGTGGGGGCCTGCGCGATGAGGTCGCGGCCGTCCAGGATCGGCGGCAGCGAGGCGGCCTGGATCGGGGTGGCGGTCATGTAGCCCAGCGCGTCGAGGCCGGGGCGCAGGGCAGGGGAAAGGGGCAGCGAGGCGAAGTCGGTCATGCGCCATTTTCGCAGGTCGCGCCGGCCAGCGGTGAAAGCTGCCGGTCCGGCCGATGGGTGCACGCCGGTACAATGCGCTCATGCCCCTGATCACCCTCCAGAACGTCGACTACAGCGTCGGCGGCCCCTTGCTGCTGGAACACGCCGACCTGTCGATCGAGCCCGGCGAGCGCATCGCCCTGATCGGCCGCAACGGCGCCGGCAAGTCGACCCTGCTCAAGCTGCTGGCCGGCGAGCTGCAACCCGACGACGGCCAGGTCCGCGTGCAGGCCGGCGTGCGCGTCGCGCGCCTGGAGCAGGAAGTGCCCGGCGGTACCGAAGGCAGCATCTTCGACGTGGTCGCCAGCGGACTGGGTGACCTGGGCGCGTGGCTGGCCGAGTTCCACCATCTCAGCCATGCGGTGGAGTTCGATGCCGCCGCCCTGTCGCGGGTGCAGGCGAAGATCGACGCGGCCGATGGCTGGGCGCTCGACCGGCGGGTGGGCGAGGTGCTCAGCCGCCTCGAACTGGACGGCGAAGCGGTGTTCGCGCGCCTGTCCGGCGGCATGAAGCGCCGGGTGCTGCTGGCGCGATCGCTGGTCTCGGCGCCGGACGTGCTGCTGCTGGACGAGCCGACCAACCACCTGGACATCGAGGCGATCGACTGGCTGGAATCGTTCCTGAAGGAGTGGAGCGGCAGCGTCGTGTTCGTCACCCACGACCGCCGCTTCCTGCGGGCGCTGGCCACCCGGATCGTCGAGATCGAACGTGGCCAGGTCAGCAGCTGGCCGGGCGACTGGGCCAACTACGAGCGCCGGCGCGAGGAGCGCCTGCACGCCGAAGCGCAGGAGAACGCGCGCTTCGACAAGCTGCTGGCACAGGAGGAGGTGTGGATCCGGCAGGGCATCAAGGCCCGCCGCACCCGCGACGAAGGCCGCGTGCGCCGGCTCAAGGCGATGCGCGCGGAACGTTCGCAGCGGCGCGAGCTGGCCGGCAACGTGCGCATGGAAGCGGCGCAGGGCGAGTCTTCCGGCAAGAAGGTGGTCGAGGCGCGCGGCGTCTCGTTCGCGTACGGCGACCGGCCGATGGTCCGCGATTTCTCCACCGTGATCCTGCGCGGCGACCGGATCGGCCTGATCGGGCCCAACGGCAGCGGCAAGACCACCCTGCTCAAGCTGCTGCTGGGCGAGCTGCAAGCGCAGGGCGGCGAGGTGCGGGCGGGCACCAACCTGCAGGTGGCGTACTTCGACCAGTACCGCGCGACCCTGCGCGAGGACTGGAGCGCGATGGAGAACGTGGCCGGTGGCCAGGACTTCGTCGAACTCGGCGGCAGCCGCAAGCACGTGCTCGCCTACCTGCAGGACTTCCTGTTCACCCCGGAGCGCGCCCGCGCGCCGATCACCCGCCTGTCCGGCGGCGAGCGCAACCGGCTGCTGCTGGCGCGCCTGTTCGCCCAGCCGTCCAACCTGCTGGTGATGGACGAACCGACCAACGACCTGGACGTGGAGACGCTTGAGCTGCTGGAAGAGCTGCTGGCCGACTACGCCGGCACGCTCCTCCTGGTCAGCCACGATCGCGACTTCCTCGACAACGTGGTGACCTCGACCCTGGTGATGGAAGGCGACGGCCGCGTCGGCGAGTACGTGGGCGGCTATACCGACTGGCTGCGCCAGCGTCCGGCGCCAGCGGAGGCCGCGGCGCCCAGGCCCGGAGGCAAGCCCGCCGTTCCCGGTGAGGTCGCCGCATCCGCCCTGCAGCCATCGGCCGGCCAGGCCACCCGGCGCAAGCTCAGCTACAAGGACGCGCGCGAGCTGGAGCAGTTGCCGGCCCGGATCGACGCGCTGGAGGCGGAGCTGGCCACGCTGGCCGCGGCGATGTCCAGCGCCGGCTTCTACCAGCAGGACCCGGGCGCCGTGGCCGCCCACGCCCAGCGCATGGCCGTGGCCCAGGCCGAGCTGGACGCGGCCTACGCGCGCTGGGCCGAGCTGGACGGCTGAGGCGCCAGGCGGCTACGGGCCGGCCAGGAACGCCCAGAACGGCACGTCCGCTTCGGCCCACCACTGCGAGGCTTCCTGGAGGATGCCGAGCAGGACGTCGGTTTCGTGGGGCAGCGCCGCATGCAGCTGCGCTGTGCCGTCGAACAGCAGCGCATAGCCGGGGGCCGGCAGCCAGGACAGGTCGCGCAGCGCATCCATCAGCGCGTCCCAGTTGCCGCCGCGGCCGGCCGGCAGGTCCAGCACGGTGGCCAGGCGCAGCAGCAGGGCGCGCTTGCCGTCGCAACCGGCCAGGTCGATGCGCAGCGCCAGCAGCCCGGCATCGCGGGCGGCGGCGGCCAGCGCGGGCAGGTCGGCCGACTCCACCTCGAAGACGCCGGCCTGCGACGGATCGCCCAGGCCGATGTCGAATCCGGATTCGCTCATTGCGTCGTTCCCGCCGCCGGCGGCTGGAAGCGCCGGAAGCTTTCGTAGTGGTCGGCGGTGTAGTACCACTCGCGCGGCGGTTGGCCGCCGGTCACGATCCGGCGCGCGCCGCGGTGCGACAGGCCGGGCGTGGGGACCGTGTATTCGCGGTAGTAGCCGTGTTCCTTCAGCGGCAGACGGCGTTCGCGGTTGCCGAACGTGCTGCCGTCCTGGCGGTGGACGAAGCGCCCGCCGCGCTGGATCCGCGCGATGACCGGCGCCGCCTCCGGGGGCAGGAAAGCGGGCAGGGCGGTGGTCGCGCCTGCCTGCGCCGGGGCGGATGGCGAGGGCCCGCGATCCTGGCCCGGCCCCAGGAAGCCGGCCAGCGCCGCCAGCAGGAAGAGGGCGGCGAGCAGGGGCAGCAGCAGGCGGCTTCGCTGGCGCATGGTGCATGGACGGGCAGCAGGAATCGGACCGCAGTATGCGCGCGACGCTGCCGTGCTGTTTGAACGCCGGCGCACGCGTTGGCGGCGCTTCACGCCGGCAGAACCGCGCCTGTCGCATCCTGCAGGCCCGCATCGCCCCGGCGCCGGGATGCAGCATTCTTCCCCGCATCTTGGTTGGGCGCGCCGGCATCCCTACACTGTGGCCTGCCGCGCCCCGCGACCGCCGGGCACGAAATCCAAGGAGACCACCGTGGCCTATACCCTCCCCGAGTTGCCGTATGCCTACGATGCGCTGGAACCGCACATCGATACGGAGACGATGAAGATCCACCACACCAAGCACCACCAGACGTACATCAACAACGTCAACGCCGCGCTGGAAGGCACCGAGTACGCCGACCTGCCGGTCGAGGAGCTGGTGAAGAAGCTCAAGACGCTGCCGGAGAACCTGCAGGGACCGGTACGCAACAACGGCGGCGGCCATGCCAACCATTCCCTGTTCTGGACGGTCATGTCGCCCAAGGGCGGCGGCGAACCCAAGGGCGACGTGGCCAAGGCGATCGACAAGGACCTGGGCGGCTTCGAGAAGTTCAAGGAAGCCTTCACCAAGGCCGCGCTAACCCGCTTCGGCAGCGGCTGGGCGTGGCTGAGCGTGACCCCGGACAAGAAGGTCGTGGTCGAGAGCAGCGCCAACCAGGACACCCCGCTCAGCGAAGGCAACACGCCGATCCTGGGCCTGGACGTGTGGGAGCACGCCTACTACCTGAAGTACCAGAACCGTCGCCCCGACTACATCGGTGCGTTCTACAACGTGGTCGACTGGGACGAAGTCGAGCGCCGCTACCAGGCCGCGATCAAGTAACCGGCCGCTCCCGGCTTCCGGCCGACCCCTGCACGGGGGCGGCCCACGCTGGCCAACGCCTCCGCGTGCGACGCATGCGGGGGCGTTTTCGTTTGTGCTGCCTGCACCATACCCCCGTCCTGCCGCGGCTCCTTCCGGAGTCGTCCAACAGGCGCCGTGCTCCTGCTCCCGCGGTCCGCGCGCCTTCCCTTCGGGCGGGAGGAGATCCAAAACGAAGGCCCCGGCATCGCTGCCGGGGCCTTCCAGGTCAGGCCTGCACGATCCGGCGGTCAATGCGTCGCCGGTTCGCCCTTGCCCTGCTTCTCCAGCCATTCCTTCGACGGTTCGTCCAGCTTGTCGCCGAGCATGCGCCGGACCACGATGAAGAACACCGGGATCAGCAGCAGGCCCAGGAACGTCGCGAAGATCATGCCGCCGATCACGCCGGTGCCGATCGCGTGGCGGGCGTTGGCACCGGCGCCGGTGGACAGCGCCATCGGCACCACGCCCATGATGAACGCGAAGGAGGTCATGAGGATGGGGCGGAAGCGCAGGCGCGCGGCCTCGATCGTCGCCTCGCGCAGGGTCTTGCCGGCCAGCCGCTGCTCCACCGCGAACTCCACGATCAGGATCGCGTTCTTGGCGGCGAGGCCAATGATCGTGATCAGGCCGATCTTGAAGAAGATGTCGTTCGGCAGGCCGCGCATCAGGCTGAACATCACCGCGCCGAGCATGCCCAGCGGCACCACCAGCAGCACCGCCACCGGAATCGACCAGCTCTCGTAGAGCGCGGCCAGGCACAGGAACACCACCACGATCGACAGCACCAGCAGCAACGTGGCGGCGTTGCCGGCCAGGATCTCCTGGTAGGACATGCCGCTCCAGTCGTAGCCGAAGCCGGCCGGCAGGTCGTTCTGGACGATGTCCTCCATCATCTGCATCGCCTCGCCGGAGCTGTGGCCCGGGGCCGGCGAGCCGACGATGTTCACCGCCGCGTAGCCCTGGTAGCGGCTCAGCGACGGCGGACCGGTGATCCACTCCGAATCCACCACCGTGCTCAGCGGGATCATGCCGCCGCCGGTGCTGGGCGTGTAGAAGCTGGCCAGCGATTCGGCGCCGGTGCGGAACGGGGCGTCGGCGCGCAGGTTGACGCGCTTGATCCGGCCTTCATAGAAGAAGTCGTTGGCGTAGACCGGGGCCAGCATCAGGCTGATGGCGTTGTAGATGTCGCTGACCTGCAGGCCCATCGACTGCGCCTGCACGCGGTCCACGTGCAACTGCAGCTGCGGCGCATCCTCCAGGCTGTTGGGACGGACGCCCACCAGCGCCGTGTTCTGCGCGGCCTGGCCCAGCAGCATGTTGCGCGCCTGGGTCAGCGCCGCCTGGCCCTGGCCGGTCCGGTCCTGCAGCCACATGTCGAAGCCGCCGAATTGGCCCAGGCCCTGCACGGTCGGCAGGTTGACCACGAAGATGGTGGCTTCCTTGATCCCGAACAGCGCGCCGTTGGCCTGCTGGATGAACTCCGGCGCCGTCAGGTCGCGGTCCTCCCATGGCTTGAGCCGGATGAAGGCCATGCCCACGTTCTCGCCCTGGCCGACGAAGCTGAAGCCGGCGACCTGCATCATGCTCTGGTAGCCATCGATGCCCTGGAGGCGCTCGCGCATGTCGTCGAACAC
The DNA here is from genome assembly GCF_040446535.1 of Pseudoxanthomonas sp. Soil82. Taxonomy (NCBI): domain Bacteria; kingdom Pseudomonadati; phylum Pseudomonadota; class Gammaproteobacteria; order Lysobacterales; family Lysobacteraceae; genus Pseudoxanthomonas; species Pseudoxanthomonas sp. Soil82. Next base: position 19,040 of record NZ_JBEAAK010000002.1, on the reverse strand, counting down.
GCGCTGGGTGCGCTGCAGCGAGGCGCCGGGCGGCAGCTGCACGATCGCCATGGCGTAGCCCTGGTCCTCCTCGGGCAGGAAGCTGCCGGGCATGCGGGTGAACAGGAATCCGCACAGGATCGCCAGGACCGCGAACAGGACCATCCAGCGCGGGGCGTGCTTGACCGCGCTGCCGATGTGCCCGACGTAGGTGTGGCTGACCTTGTCATAGTACTTGTTGAAGGTGCGGAACACCCAGTTCGAGTTGGCGTGGTGGCTGGGCTTGAGGAACGTCGCGCACAGCGCCGGGGTGAAGCCCAGCGCCAGGAACGCCGAGAACGCCATCGCGATGGCGATCGTCAGCGCGAACTGCTTGTAGATCTCGCCGGCCGCGCCGCCCTGCAGCGCCGAGGGGATGAACACCGCGGCCAGCACGACCGTGATCGCCACCACCGCGCCGGTGATCTGGTCCATCGCCTTGACCGTGGCGTCGTAGGGCGACAGGCCCTCCTCGGTCATGATGCGCTCGACGTTCTCGATCACCACGATCGCGTCGTCGACCACGATGCCGATCGACAGCACCATCGCGAAGAGGGTCAGCTGGTTGATCGTAAAACCAATTATCGACATGCCCAGGAACGTGCCGAGCAGGGCGACCGGGATCACCAGGGTGGGGATGATGGTGGCGCGGATGTTCTGCAGGAAGATCAGCATCACCAGGAACACCAGCACCACGGCCTCGACCAGGGTCTTGACGACCTCCTCGATCGAGATCTTCACGAAGGTCGTGGAGTCGTACGGCGACATCCAGGTCACGCCCTGCGGGAAGGTGGCCTGCAACTCGTCCATCTTCGCGCGAACGGCCTCGGCCACGTTCAGCGCATTGGCACCGGGCAGCAGCTGCACTGCGAAAGCGCCGATCGGCTTGCCGTCGAACTTGGTGTCGAAGCCGTAGGAGCCCGGGCCGAAGCTGACCCTGGCCACGTCGCGCAGGCGCACGGTCGAGCCGTCGCTGTCGGCGCGCAGGATGATGTCCTCGAACTGCTCCGGCGAGCTGAAGCGGCCCTCGGCCGAGACCGTGGCGGTGAACGCCTGGCCCTCCGGCGCCGGGTCAGAGCCCACCGAACCGGCGGCGAACTGCACGTTCTGCGCGCGGATGGCGGCCAGCACCTGGCTCGCCGACAGGCCGAAGCCCTGCAGCTTCTCCGGGTTGAGCCAGATGTTCATGGCGTACTCGGCGCCGAACTGCTGGATGCTGCCCACGCCGGGGATGCGCGAGATCTGGTCGATCACGCGCGAGCCGTTGATGTCGTTGAGCTGGTTGCGGTCGACCGCCGGGTTGTCGGAGATCAGGCCGACCACCATCAGGAAGCCGGCGTTGGCCTTGGCCACCACCACGCCCTGCTGGGTGACTTCGGTGGGCAGACGCGGGGTGGCGAGGGCGACCTTGTTCTGCACCTGCACCTGGGCGATGTCGGGATCGGTGCCGGTCTCGAAGGTCAGGGTGATGCTGGCACGGCCGGTGGCGCTGGACGAGGAGCTGAAGTAGAGCAGGTGGTCGATGCCGGTCAGCTGCTGCTCGATGACCTGGGTGACCGCGCGCTCGACCGTCGACGCGCTGGCGCCGGGATAGCTGGCGCTGACGGTGACCTGCGGCGGGGCGATGTTGGGATAGGACTCCACGCCCAGGCCGAGGATCGCGATCACGCCCGAGAGCGAGATCAGGATCGCCACGACCCAGGCGAAGACCGGGTGGTTGATGAAGAACTTGGGCATGGGTGGGCGTCCTTACTCGGCCGGAGCGGACTTGGCGGCCTCGGACGCCGGATCGGGCGCGGGCGCGCCACCAGCAGGAGCCTTGGCCGGTGCCTGCGCGGCGGCGCCCGCCTCGGCCGCCTGCGGCTGCCAGGGCTTGGCGGTCGCCGGTGCGCCTTCCTTGACCTTCTGCACGCCGGACACGATGACCTGGTCGCCCGCCTCCAGGCCGGCGGTGACGATCCACTGGTTGTCGCGGGTGCCGCCGGTGGTCAGGTTCCTGCGCTCGACGTTGCCGTCGGCGCCGACGACGCGGGCGAACGCGCCGTTGGCGTCGCGCAGCACCGCCTCCTGCGGCACGAGGAACACGTCGTGCAGCTCGCCCATGTTCACCTTCAAGGTGACGAAGCTGCCCGGGAACAGCACGTAGCCGGGATTGGGAACCTGCGCGCGCATCGCGACCGCACCCGTCTGCGGATCGACCGTCGTGTCCGAGAAGTCGAGCGTGCCCGGCTGCTCGTGGACGCGGTCGCCCGGCAGCACGACCTGCACGGAAGCCTTGCCGGCGCCCACCAGCGACACGTTGGCCGCCGCGCGCAGCTGGGCCAGTTCGTTGGAACCGATCGAGAAGTTGGCATAGAGCGGATCGAGCTGGTCCACCGTGGTCAGCAGGGTCGCCTCGCCCTGGCCGACCAGCGCGCCTTCGGTCACCCGCTGCTTGCCGGCGCGGCCGGCGATGGGCGAGGTGACCTTGGCGTAGCCCAGGTCGATCTGCGCGTTGCGCACGCTGGCCCGGGCCGCCTCGACCGCCGCGCCGGCGCTGCGCTCGGCCGCCACGGCGTTGTCCAGGTCGTTCTGCGAGACGAACTTCTGCGGCACCAGCTTGCGCGCGCGCTCGGCCACCGCACGGGCGTTGGCGTAGGTCGCCTCGGCCTGGGCCAGCTGGCCCTGGGCCACCCCGAGCGAGGCCTGGAGCGGCGCCGGGTCGATCTCGAACAGCACCTGGCCTTCGCGCACGTCGCTGCCTTCCTCGTACACGCGCCGCAGCAACACGCCGGGCACGCGCGCGCGCACGTCGGCGCTGCGGTAGGGCGACAGCCGGCCGACGAGGTCGCGGGTCAGCGGCACGGTCTGCGGCTTGACCTCGATCACGCCGACTTCCGGCGGGGGCGGGGCGGCGGCCTCGTCCTTGCCGCCGCAGGCGGTCAGCGCGAGCAGCCCGCAGGCAAGGAGGAAGGGGGAGTGGAGGCGCATGGGAACTCCGGGGAAGGTGGGGGCTGGAGGGGGATTCAGGTACGCGAAACAGGCGGTGCGAAGGCGCGCAGGAAGCTGTCGACGGCGAATTCGGCCCACTGTGTCTGCAGGTCGGTTGTGTCGCGGTGAGGGACCAGGAAGCGCTGCCGGTCGAAGTCCAGGCCGACGATCATGCCCAGCAGCAACTCGGCCGCCGAGTGCGGATCGTCATGCCGCAGCAGCCCGCGGCGCATGGCCTGCCGCAGCCACGTGGCGAGGCGCTCCTGCAGGCCGTCTATCCATATGTGGTAGAGCGCCCGGACCTCGTCCGGGAACTGGGCGGCCTGGCCGGTGAGCAGCCGCGCGGTGCCGATGGTGCCCGGTTCCGACAGTCGGGCCAGGTGGTCGCGCGCGAACGCGACCAGCCCCGGGCGCAGGCTGGCCGCGTCGGGGACGCCGGCCAGGACGACGGCCCTGCGGCTTTCCTCGCTGAGCACCTGCATCAGCAAGGCCTGCTTGGAGCCGTAGCGCGCATACAGGGTCTGCTTGGAGCAGCCTGCGCGCGCGGCCACCGCGTCCATGCTGACCTGCGCGCCCTGCTCGCGGACCAGCGCGCGCACGGCGTCGTGCACCTGCTGGTGGCGGGTGTCGTCGACCGGTCGGGGTGTGGCGGGGGCTGGGGTTTCCATCGGGACTGGACTATACCGTCCAGTTTACTAATGTGGAAGAGGCGATTTCTTCCGTCCTGCAGCAAGGCTGCGATGGTGCGCGCGGCTACAATGCGCGCACACACTTCCTGCGGAGTTTCGTTCCCATGAAATCCAGTTCCTCCGGTGGCAAACGGATGGCGAAGCCGGCAGCGGCCGGCGCCCGGGCGAAGAAGGCGGTCGCACCGGCCGCCGCGGCCGTGGGCCGCTTCTCGCTCGAGCCGGTGTACGCCGCGGCGCGGCGCCTGGTGCCGGCTGCGCGCCAGGCCGAGCTGCAGGAATTCCTCGGCGAGTTCTACCGGCGCCTGGAGGAGGACGAGTATCCGCAACACGCGCCCGAGGCCTGGGCCGCGATCGGCGCCGACATGCTCCAGTTCGTGCGCCGGCGCCAGCCGGGCACCGCCAACGTGCGCGTGTTCAACCCGACCCTGAAGGCCAACGGCTGGGAGTCGGCGTACACCGTGCTGCAGATCGTCAACGACGACATGCCGTTCCTGGTCGACTCGGTGAGCATGGCGCTGGCCGAGATGGGCGTGGGCGTGCACGTGCTCGGCCATCCGCTGGTGCGCATCGCGCGCGACGGCGAGGGCAGGCTGCAGTCGGTCGGCGACGGCCGGCCGGAATCGCTCATGCTGCTGGAGATCGACCGCCAGGCACCGGCGGCGATGCGCCAGATCGAGCAGCGCATCGGCGAGGTGCTGGCCGAAGTCCGGGGCGTGGTCGCCGACTGGGGCCTGATGCGCGAGCGCATGCAGGTGCTGGCCGACGACCTGGCCACCCGGCGCATGCCGGTGGACGATTCGGGGCGGCGCGAGGCGCAGGAATTCCTGCGCTGGGCCGCGGCCGACCACTTCATCCTCTACGGCTACCGCGAGTACAAGGTGGTCAAGCAGGACGGCGAGGCCGTGCTCGCGCCGGTGGACGGCTCGGGCCTGGGCCTGATGCGTGGCAAGGACAAGGCGCCCCCGCGCCCGGTTAAGTCGCTGGCCGCGCATGGCCTGAACCAGTCCGGGGCCAGTGAGGCCCTGATCCTGACCAAGACCAATGCCCGCTCGCGGATCCACCGCAAGGGCTACATGGACTACATCGGCGTGCTCGAGTTCGACGCCAAGGGCGCGATCACCGGCGAGCAGCGCTTCCTCGGGCTGTACACCTCCAGCGCCTACAACCGCCGGCCCTGGGAGATCCCGCTGGTGCGCGAGCGCTACGAGCACGTGATGCGCCGCAGCGGCCTGTCGCCGAGCAGCCACAGCGGCAAGGCGCTGCGCCACATCCTCGAGACGTTGCCGCGCGAGGAGCTGTTCCAGTCCGGCGAGGACGAGCTGTACCGCACCGCCACCGGCGTGCTGGGCCTGCAGGAGCGCGTGCGCAGCCGGCTGTTCCTGCGCCGCGACCGCTACGGCCGCTTCTTCTCGGCGCTGGTCTACATCCCGCGCGAGCGCTTCAACACCGATGTGCGCCTGCGCATCGAAGCCCTGCTCAAGGATGCCCTGCAGGGCGAGCAGGTCGACTCGAGCGTGGTGCTGGGCGAGTCGCCGCTGGCGCAGCTGCACCTGATCGTGCGCCCGCGCGCGGGCGCGGCCGCCGAGCTCGACACCACCGAGCTCGAGCGCCGCCTGGCGCACCTGCTGCGCAACTGGCAGGACGACCTGCGCGAACTGCTGATCGCCCGCCACGGCGAGGCCGAAGGCCTGCGCCTGGCCAACGGCTACGGTCGCGCCTTGCCGGCCGGCTACATCGAGGACATCTCGCCGGAGTTGGCCGCCAACGACGTCGAGCAGCTGGCCGCGCTGACCGGGCCGGACGACCTGCGGCTGAGCCTGCACACGGTCGCACGCGAGGGCACCACCGGCCTGCGCCTGAAGCTCTACCGCCAGCACGACGACATCCCGCTGTCGGACGTGCTGCCGCTGATGGAGAACATGGGCCTGAAGGTCATCTCCGAGCACCCGTACCGGCTGCAGGCCAGCCTGCCGGAGGGCGGCAGCCAGCCGATCTACATCCAGGACTTCGAGGTCGAGCGGGTCGGCGGCGGTGGCGATATCGCCCAGCTCGCGCACGAGTTCGAGCAGGCCTTCGCCGCGATCTGGTCCGGCCGGGCCGAGAACGACGGCCTCAACCGCCTGGTGCTGTCTGCCGGCCTGGCATGGCGCCAGGTCGCCCTGCTGCGGGGCTACTGGAAGTACCTCCTGCAGACCGGCGTGCCGTTCTCGCAGAACTACGTCGAGGAGACCCTGGGCCGCTACCCGTTGCTGGCGCGCCTGCTGGTCGAGCTGTTCGAAGCCCGCTTCCATCCGGCGACCGGCAAGGAGACGGCCGCGGAGATCCGCGCCGGCCAGCTGCGGCTGGTCGAGCAACTGCGTGCGCTGGCGGCCGGTGACGAATCGACGGTCAAGGCCCTGCAGGAGGTGGTGGACGCCCGCAGCGGGGACCGCGACGCGCAGGAACGCACCACCCGCGCCACCTTGCTGAAGCTGCTGGACCGCGTCGCCAGCCTCGACGACGACCGCATCCTGCGCGGCTTCATCGGCGCGATCGACGCGACCCTGCGCACCAGCTACTTCCAGCTGGGCAGCGACGGCCAGCCGGGCCATTGCATCAGCTTCAAGTTCGACTCGGCGCTGGTGCCGGACCTGCCCAAGCCGCGTCCGTACCGCGAGATCTTCGTGTACGGGCCGCGCGTGGAAGGCGTGCACCTGCGTTTCGGCCCGGTCGCGCGCGGCGGCCTGCGCTGGTCGGACCGCCGCGAGGACTTCCGCACCGAGGTGCTGGGCCTGGTCAAGGCGCAGATGGTCAAGAACACGGTCATCGTGCCGGTCGGCGCCAAGGGCGGCTTCTTCGTCAAGCAGCCGCCGGCCTCCGGCGACCGCGACGCGGTGCTGGCCGAAGGCGTGGCCTGCTACAAGCTGTTCATCCAGGGACTGCTGGACATCACCGATAACATCGTCAACGGCAGGATCGTCCCGCCGCGCGACGTGGTCCGCCACGACCAGGACGACCCGTACCTGGTGGTCGCCGCCGACAAGGGCACTGCGACCTTCTCCGACATCGCCAACGGGCTGGCGATCGCGCATGGCTTCTGGATGGGCGACGCGTTCGCCTCCGGCGGCTCTGTCGGCTACGACCACAAGGGCATGGGCATCACCGCCCGCGGCGCGTGGGAGTCGGTCAAGCGCCATTTCCGTGCCCTGGGACGGGACTGCCAGAGCGAGGACTTCACCTGCGTCGGCATCGGCGACATGTCCGGCGACGTGTTCGGCAATGGCATGCTGCTGTCCCGGCACATCCGCCTGGTCGCCGCCTTCGACCACCGCCACATCTTCCTGGACCCGGATCCGGACGCGGCGCGTTCGTTCGCCGAGCGTGAGCGGATGTTCGCGTTGCCGCGTTCCAGCTGGGCCGACTACGACGCACGCCTGATCAGCAAGGGCGGCGGAATCCACCCGCGCAGCGCCAAGTCGATCGAGATCACCCCCCAGGTCCGCGCAGTCCTGGGCCTGGACGACGGCGTGAAGTCGCTGACCCCGAACGAGCTGATGTCGGCGATCCTTTGCGCACCGGTGGACCTGCTCTGGAACGGCGGCATCGGCACCTACGTCAAGGCCGCCAGCGAGCAGAACTCGGACGTGGGCGACCGCGCCAACAACGCGCTGCGCGTCAACGGCGGGCAACTGCGCTGCCGGGTGGTGGGCGAAGGCGGCAACCTGGGCATGACCCAGCTGGGCCGGATCGAGGCCGCGCAGGCCGGGGTCCTGCTCAACACCGACTTCATCGACAACTCCGCCGGCGTGGACACCTCCGACCACGAGGTCAACATCAAGATCCTGCTCAACGACGTGGTCCGCTCGAAGAAGCTGACCATGCCGGCGCGCAACAAGCTGCTGGCGTCGATGACCGACGAGGTCGCCCGGCTGGTGCTGCTGGACAACTACCGCCAGAACCAGGCCATCAGCCTGATGGAACGGATGAGCGTCAAGCGGCTGGGCTCCAAGCAGCACTTCATCCGCACCCTCGAGAAGCAGGGCCTGCTCGACCGCCAGATCGAGTTCCTGCCTTCGGACGCCGAGCTGTCGGCGCGCAAGGCGCGCGGGCAGGGCATGACCCGGCCGGAACTGGCGGTGCTGCTGTCGTACTCCAAGCTGGTGGCGTTCCAGCAGCTGCTGGATTCCGACATCCCCGAGGACCCGTACCTGTCCAAGGAACTGCAGCGCTACTTCCCGGTGCCGTTGCAGAAGAAGTACGCCGACCTGATGGAGCGGCACCGGCTCAAGCGAGAGATCATCGCCACGGCGGTGACCAACGCCACCATCAACCGGATGGGCGCGACCTTCCTGCTGCGCATGCAGGAGGACACCGGACGCAGCCCGGCCGAGGTGGCCAAGGCCTACACGATCAGCCGCGAGACGCTGGACGCGCGGATGCTGTGGGCGCAGATCGACGCGCTCGACGGCAAGCTGCCCGAGGCCGCGCAGGTCGATGCCCTGCAGGTGATCTGGAGCCTGCAGCGTTCGTTCGTGCGCTGGCTGCTCAACCGTCCCGGCCAGATGCCCAGCATCAGCGACGCGGTGGAACGCTACCGCGACCCGTTCAACGACATCCGCGAAGCGTCGGGCGTGCTGCCGGATTCCCAGCGCCCGGCCTACGAGGCCGCGCTGCGCGAATGGCGCGACAAGGGCATGCCGCCGAAGCTGGCCCAGCAGCTGTCCGAGCTGCCGTACCTGGAGCCGGCGTTCGACATCATCGAGCTCGCCCGCTCGCGCAAGCTCAAGCCGGTGGACGTCTCGCGCGTGCACTTCCGCCTGGGCGACGCGCTCGGCCTGCCGTGGCTGTTCGAGCAGATCGACGGGCTGGCGGTGGACGGCCGCTGGCATGCGGTGGCCCGTGGGGTGATGCGCGACGAGCTGGCCGCGCACCATCGCGTGCTCGCAGGCCAGGCCATGTCGCTGCCTGGCCACGACGCCGACGCGAAGGTGCGCGCCTGGCTGGACCGCGACGATCCGACCCTGCGGTTCACCCTTGGCATGCTGGCCGAGCTGTCGGACCAGAAGTCGCTCGACTATCCGACCCTGTCGGTGGCCGTGCAGAAGCTGGGCCAGCTCGCCGCACGCGGATGACAGCGGGAAGGGACGCCGGCACCGGGCCGGCGTCCCTGCTGGACATCCATTCGCCGCGACCGGTTATCCTGCCGGCTCCCGACGGAGATCGTGATGAGCGCCAGCCCCCGCATCGCCTTCCTCGCCAGCGGCGCGCCCAATGCCCAGCAGGCGCTGGAGGCGATGGTCGCGCGCCACGGCCAGCACCCGCCCGAGGAGGCGGATGTGATCTGCGCGCTGGGCGGCGACGGTTTCATGCTGCAGACGCTTCACCGCCACGGAGGCCTGGGCAAGCCGGTCTACGGCATGAAGCTGGGCACCGTTGGTTTCCTCATGAACCATTTCAACGCCGATGGCCTGCTCGGGCGGATCGCCGCCGCCGAGCCGGCCAAGCTGCGCCCGCTGGAGATGGTGGCGCAGACCGAATCCGGCGCCAGCACCGGCTCGCTGGCCTACAACGAGGTCTCGCTGCTGCGCCAGACGCGGCAGGCCGCGCATGTGCGCATCCACCTCAATGGCCAGCCGCGGCTGGACGAGCTCATCTGCGACGGGGTGATGGTGGCGACGCCGGCCGGCAGCACCGCCTACAACTTCTCCGCGCACGGCCCGATCCTGCCGCTGGGCTCGCACACGATCGCGCTGACGCCGATCGCCGCGTTCCGCCCGCGCCGCTGGCGCGGTGCGATCCTCAAGGCCGACACCGAGGTTCGCTTCGAGGTGCTCGACCCGTACAAGCGCCCAGTCAGTGCCACCGCCGACTCGCACGAGACGCGCGACGTGGTGGAAGTGGTGATCCGCGAGTCCACCGATCGCATGGTGACGCTGCTTTTCGATCCGGAACACAACCTGGAAGAACGTATCCTGAGCGAACAATTCGTGGTATGACGTAACGCGCCGGCCCCAGTGCCGGCCCGCCGGGCGAAGTGGACGTGCCTTCCCGGCGCGACAACAGAACCAAGTCATCGAGCTTCAACGGAAGGGGAGGGGTCCCGTGAAGTTGGCGTATCTGATGCTGCTCTGCGCCATGCCGGCGCAGGCGGCTGCTGCATGCATGTTCACGAGCAACGTGACGCCGTTCGCGGCGGATACATCGTCGCTGGTCGACAACGCCGGCATACCGGCTCCGGAGGTCGAGGCGTCCAGCCTGACCCGCGGCATCGGCGGCGGCGCGACCTGCGATTCGCTGGGCTTCATGTCGATCCAGCTCAAGTGGCCGCGCGGAAGCGACTACGACCTGGACGAGATCGGCTTCGAGTACCGCGTGGTCGGCGGCGACGCGCCCGCCGGCATGCTGCCCGAAGCGGTCGTCGTTGCGCCCGTCTCCGGGCGCAGGGTCGAACACCAGTTCACCTGGCAGGACGTGCCGGCCGGCGAACAGAAGCCCTTGTACCTGCAGCTGGAGGTGCGGGCGGTCACCCGTGACCGGCAGCGGGGCGCACCGGCGCGGGTCACGGTGCACGCCCCCGGCAGCTGACGTCGCCGGCGCCCGGCGGCGGCCGGTTGCGGGATAATGCCCTCATGGCCCGACCCGACGACAACAGCCCCCGGCTGCTCACCATCGCAGTGACCTCGCGGGCGTTGTTCGACCTGGAGGAAAGCCACGCGTTGTACGAGCGCGAGGGCGTGGATGCCTACGCCGACTACCAGCGCCAGCTCGAGGACGAGGTGCTCGAGCCCGGCGTGGCGTTCCCGGTGGTGCGCAAGCTGCTGGCTCTCAACCGCAGGCTTCCGCCCGGGGCCCCGCAGGTCGAGGTCATCCTGCTGTCGCGGAACTCGGCCGACACCGGCCTGCGCATCTTCAACTCGATCCAGCACCACGGGCTTGGCATCGTGCGCGCGGTGTTCACCGCCGGTGAGCCGACCTGGCCGTACGTGGCCCCGTTCGGCACCGACCTGTTCCTGTCGGCCAATCCGGAATCGGTGCGGCGTTCGCTGCAGCACGGCGTGGCGGCGGCGACGATCCTGCCGGCGCGCGCGGTCAATGCGCCGCGCGACCAGCTGCGCATCGCCTTCGACGGCGACGCGGTGATCTTCGGCGACGAGAGCGAACGGATCTCGCGCGAACAGGGCGTGGAGGCGTTCGGCCTGCACGAACACCAGCGCGCGCGCGAACCGCTGTCCGGCGGCCCGTTCCGCAGCTTCCTGTCGGCCCTGCACGAGATGCAGGCGCTGTTCCCGCCGGGCGAAGACGCGCCGGTGCGGACCGCGCTGGTGACCGCGCGCTCGGCGCCGGCGCACGAGCGGGTGATCCGCACTCTGCGCGAGTGGGGCGTGCGCCTGGACGAGGCGCTGTTCCTGGGCGGGCGCGCCAAGGGGCCGTTCCTGGCGGCGTTCGGCGCGGACATCTTCTTCGACGATTCGGCGCACAACATCGACAGCGCGCGCCTGCACGTGGCGGCCGGCCACGTGCCGCACGGCGTGGCCAATCCCGACTGAGCGTTTGACGGCCCGAGCCGGCGTTCGACGCGGCCAGCTCGCCGACGATTCGGCGCACAACATCGACAGCGCGCGCCTGCACGTGGCGGCCGGCCACGTGCCGCACGGCGTGGCCAACCCCGACTGAGCGTTCGACGGCCCGAGCCGGCGCTGCGGCACGGCTTCGCTCGGCCAGGCCTGCCTGATTCAGCCGGTCGCTGCGAGCGGGCGCGCGCCGGCCAGTTCCAGCAGGCGACCGGCGATGCGATCCAACGGCAGTACTTCCTGCGCCGCGCCCAGACGGTAGGCCGCGCCCGGCATGCCCCAGACCACGCTGGTCGCCTCGTCCTGGACCAGGGTCGCCGCGCCGGCCTGGCGCAGCTCCAGCAGGCCGCGCGCGCCGTCGTCGCCCATGCCGGTGAGGATCGCGGCCACCGCGTTGGCGCCGGCGTTCTGCGCCACCGACCGGAACAGCACGTCGACCGCCGGCCGGTGCCGGTTCACCGGCGCGCCATCGTCGATCCGGCAACGCCAGCGGGCGCCGTCGCGGATCACCCGCAGGTGGCGGTCGCCCGGCGGCAGGTAGGCGTGGCCGGGCAGGATCGCCTCGCCATCCGACGCCTCGCGCACGAGCATCTGCGAGTGCCGGTCCAGCCGGTCGACGAAGGCGCGGCTGAAGCCGCCGGGGATGTGCTGGGTCAGGACGATGGCCGGCGCGTCGGGCGGCATCTGTTCGAGCACCACGCGGATGGCTTCGGTGCCGCCGGCCGACGCGCCGATGGCGATGAGCCGGTCGGTGGTGCGGAAACGGGCGGCGGTGGCCACGGCGGGGCGCGGCGCGGCCGCCGCTTCCAGCCGCTGTGCCGGACGGGCCAGCGGCTGCACCCGGGCGCGCGCGGCCGCCTTGACCTTGGCGACGATCTCCGACGCGTAATCGCCCAGCCCGCGGGCCACGTCGAGCTTGGGCTTGGTGACGAAGTCCACTGCGCCCAGCGCCAGCGCCTGCAGGGTGATGTCGGCGCCGCGCTCGGTCAGCGAGGACACCATCAGCACCGGCATCGGCCGCAGCCGCATGATGTGCTCCAGGAACGCCAGGCCGTCCATGCGCGGCATCTCCACGTCCAGGGTCAGCACGTCGGGATTGAGCCGCTTGATCTTCTCGCGCGCCAGCAGCGGATCGGCGGCCGCACCAACCACCTCGATCTGCGGATCGCTGCCGAGCAGCTCGGTCAGGATCTGCCGGACCACCGCCGAGTCGTCGACCACCAGTACCTTGATCCTGTCCATCAGAACAGCTCCACGCCGCCGCTGACCGGGGTGCGCGACAGCCGCGAGCGGATCGCCGACTCGGTGGCGGCGACCTCGGCGTCGTGCGCATGCGGCATGCGGTTGACCATGACCTTGCCGGTCTGCGGGAAGAAGAACACCTTGCGCGGGTGGATTCCGCGAAGGTCCTCGGCCACCACCGGGATGCGCTCGGCGGCCAGGTAGGCCAGCACGAAGTCGGCGTTGCGCGTGCCCACCGGGTTGCTGGTGAAGCCCTTGAGCACGTTGGCGCCACCGAAGACCTTGGCCTCCAGCCGCTTGCGGCTGGCGCCGCGCTTGAGCAGCTCGTTGATCAGCACCTCCATCGCATAGCTGCCGTAGCGCGCCGGCGCGCCGTCGCCGGTGTTGCCGTCGGGCAGCAGGAAGTGGTTCATGCCGCCGAGCTGCAGCATCGGGTCGCGGATGCACGCGGCCACGCAGGAGCCGAGCACGGTGACCAGGGCGGTGCCGTCGTCGACCACCAGGTACTGGGTGGGAAGAAGCTTGGCCGCCGGGACCTTGAACTGCGGGTCGCGGTAGCGCATCACCTCGTCGGCCTGCAGTGCGACGTTCATGCGCGCGCCGCCGGGTTGCGGCGGTACAGCGTGCGCCCGCAGGGCTGGATCAGGTCGGCCGCATGCAGGTAGTTCTCCGAGTGCCCGGTGTAGAGCAGGCTGGCCGCGTCCATCTGCGGCAGCAGCCGCGAGAGGATGGCGCGCTGGGTGGGCTTGTCGAAGTAGATCATCACGTTGCGGCAGAAGATCGCCGCGAACGGGCCGCCCACGTCGTAGCGCGGCTGAAGCAGGTTCAACGGCCGGAACTCGACCAGCGCCTGCAGGGCCGGGTTGACCCGGCAGCGCCCTTCGTTGGGGCCGGTGCCGCGCTGGAAGTAGCGCTTGCGCAGGTCCTCGTCCAGGCCGGAGATGCGATCGATGGCGTAGACGCCCCGCTGGGCGGTGGCCAGGACCTGGGTGTCGATGTCGGTGGCGAGGATGCGCACGGGCGGCGCCAGCGTGCCGAACGCCTCGCAGGCGGTGATCGCCATCGAGTACGGCTCCTCGCCGGTGGATGCGGCGCACGACCAGAGGCGGATGGTGCCCTGGCCGCGCCCGAGCTCCTGCAGCTGGGCGTCGAGCCGCTCGAAGTGGTGCGGTTCGCGGAAGAACGCCGTCAGGTTGGTGGTCAGCGCGTTGGTGAAGGCCTGCCACTCCGCGCCGTCGGGGTCGGCGTCGAGCTGGTCGAGGTACTCGCCGAAATCGTGCAGGTCCAGCGCGCGCAGGCGCCGCGAGAGGCGGCCGTAAACCATGTCCCGCTTGCCCGGCGCCAGGGCGATGCCGGCGCGTGCGTGGATCATCTGGCAGACGCGGCGGAAATCGCGGTCGGAGAAGGGGAACTCCCTCTGGTCCGTCGGCGGGTGCGGCAGGTGGGTGGCGCTCATCTGGGTTCCGGCATGGGCGGAGGTAGGGTTCTGTCCCACCAGGGATATCGGCGCGGCACGACCGAAGTTGATGGGCGCCCGGTGCGGTGCCCCCGATCCGCGCGCGGCAGGAAACGGGGCGTGGCGCTTGCCGCTTTCCCCGATCGAAGCCACAACCCCGACGATTGCCAGGGACGCCGTACCCAAGGGTGATGGCTCAAGTGGCACATGGATGTGCCACGGCCCTTCGTAAAGGCAGGATGTCGTCCCGAAGGGTGGGCCATCACCCTTGGGTGCGGCGGCCCCGGAAGGTGCCAGCGCTTCAGCCAGCTACTCCGAAACAAGCACCCGACCGGCGATTGCACGTGGTGAAGAAAAAAGCCCCGGCGGGTGCCGGGGCTTTTCGGGGTCACAGGCGTTGCCGATCAGAACTCGGCCCAGTCGGCCTCGTTGATCACGGTGGCGGCATTGCCGGTCGCGCGCGGCGCGCGTGCGGCGGCCTTGCGCGCGGGGAACGGTACCGGTGCCGGCGTCGCCTGCACCGGCGCCGCGCTGCGGCCGCCCTCGATGCGGAACACGGCGATGGCCTGGGCCAGGCTGGCGGACTGCTCCTCCATGGCGCGGGCGGCGGCGGTGGCCTCCTCGACCAGGGCCGCGTTCTGCTGGGTGGTCTCGTCCATCTGCACGATGGTCTGGTTGACCTGCTCGATGCCGGCGGCCTGCTCCTGCGAGGCGGCGGAGATCTCGGCCATGATGTCGGTCACCCGCTGCACCGAGGCCACGATCTCGCCCATGGTCTTGCCGGCCTGCTCGGCCAGCGCGGCGCCATCGGCAACCCGGCCGGTGGAGTCCTCGATCAGCGACTTGATCTCCTTGGCCGCGGTGGCGCTGCGCTGGGCCAGCGAGCGCACCTCGGTGGCGACCACGGCGAAGCCGCGGCCCTGTTCGCCGGCACGCGCTGCTTCCACCGCGGCGTTGAGCGCCAGGATGTTGGTCTGGAAGGCGATGCCGTCGATGACCGAGATGATGTCGGCGATCTTGCGCGAGGAGGCCTGGATGTCGGCCATGGTGGTGACGACCTGGCCGACGACCTGGCCGCCCTGGGAGGCGACGGAGGCCGCGCCGATGGCCAGCTGGTTGGCCTGGCGGGCGTGGTCGGCGTTCTGCTTGACGGTGGAGGTGAGTTCCTCCATCGAGGCGGCGGTCTCTTCCAGGTTGGCGGCCTGCTGTTCGGTGCGGCGGGACAGGTCGTTGTTGCCGGAGGCGATCTCGGTGGAGGCGGTGGAGATGGCCGAGGAGGCGCCCTGGATGCGCGAGACGATGGAGGTGAGCTGGGCGACGGTGGCGTTGGCGTCGTCGCGCATGCGGGCGAACACGCCGTGGAAGTCACCGTCCATGCGCGTGGTCAGGTCGCCCTGCGACAGCGCGGTCAGCAGGCGCGAGACCTCGGACAGGCTGACAGCATTGGCGTCCAGCAGCGTGTTCAGCTGTTCGGCCAGCTGCAGCAGGAAGCCGTGCTTGCCTTCGGTACCCACGCGGCCGGACAGGTCGCCGGCGGCGGCGGCCTCGACGATGCGGGCCACCTCCTGCTCCACGTGCATCTCGCTGGTGCGGTCGCGCCACTCGCAGACCGTACCCACGTTCTCGCCGTCGGCGTCGCGGATCACCGAGATGCTCTGGGCGAATACCACTTCTCCGTAGCGCACCTCGCGCTGGCCGCGGCCTTCCTTCTCGAGCTGCTGGAGGAACGCCGGGTCGACCTTGCCGCCGTGCTCGAGCACGGAGATCGGCTGGCCCACCAGCGGCCGCTCCGGATCGATGCCCGGCAGGGCTTCGGCGATCTGCGCCGCGTAGCCGTCGAGCATGTGCCGCAGCGCGGGGTTGGTGTAGACCACGTCCAGGTCGCGGTCGGTGATGATCAGGCCGGTGGTGGAGCTCTCCAGCGCGGTGCGGATGCGCAGGTTCTCGCTGGCCACCTTCTGGTCGCGTTCGGTGCGCTCGCGCAGGTCGTGCTGCATGCGCTGCATGGCGCGCAGCAGGTCGCCGATCTCGTCCTGGCGGGAAGTGTCGATCCGGCTGTCCAGCTTGCCGCCGGCCACGTCGTTGGCCACCGCCACCGCTTCGCGCATCGAGCCGGTCAGGCCGCGGGCCAGCAGCCAGGCAATCGCCAGGCCGCCGCCGATGCCCGCCAGCAGCATGATCACGATCAGCGACCCGGAGGCGGCGTAGGCCGAACCGGCCTTCGCGCCGGCCGCATTGGCCTGTTCGTCGGCGCGCTTGATCATCTCGCCGACCAGGGCGTAAGCGCCCTCATGCAGCTGCGCGGTCTCGCCCAGGAAGGTGTCCACGGCGTCGTCCGGGAGCTCCAGGTCGACCATTTCGTTGACCGAGTCGTAGGACGCCTTGGCCGTCGTCCAGGCCGCGGCGAACTGCTCCTGCAGCTTGCGCTCCTCTGGCGTCGTCGCCAGCTTGGCGAAATCGGCCGAGGTCGCTTCGATCCTGGCGGCCAGGTCGGCGCTCTGCTTGCGCGCATCCTGCTTGACCGCCTCGCTGGCACGGGTCAGGCCGCGGTAGGACGAGATCCGGTACTCGCCCAACAGCGAGCGCAATTCGGCGGCGGTGGACACCGTGTCCATGGTGTTGCCGGCCAGGTGCGTGGTCGCGCGGTTGAGCGAGGACAGGCCCAGGTAGGCGCCGACGCCCTGGACCAACATCAGTGCGAGCACTACGCCGAATGCCAGCATCAGCTTCGGCGTGAGCTTGAGGTTCTTGAGCCAGTGCATGCGTTTCCCCCTGGTCTTCGCGGATGCAGAACGGCCCGGACGCGCTCGCGCCCGGGCCGTGGTGTTGCTTACTTGATGGTCGCCAGCTTGATGCTGGACGGCGAGCTGATGGCGATCTCGGCGCGGCTGGCGTCGCGCTTGATGGTGCCGATCACGCAGACGTCGCGGCCCTCGAGCTCCTCGGGGGTGGGCTTGAACTTGTCGCGCTGGTCGCCGGGGATGCGGGCGGAGAACGTGTGGCGCGGGAAGGCGCCGCCCATGTACAGGAAGGTCGGCTCGCCCTCGGAGTTCTGGGCGTAGCGGGTCTTCTCGACCTTGCCGCAGACCATGCCTTCCTTGCCGACGAAGCGGACGGCGTCTTCGGCGGGAATGGCGTCGGCGGCGGTGGCGGCCAGCGGCGCGAGGAACAGCACGGCGGCGAGGGACAGCACGGGGGTGGACTTCATGGAATGGCTCCAGTGGACGGTGGGATCGGGCCAGGAACGAACCCTGTTGAGGTGGCTATCGGCCTCCGGCCGCAGGACTTTAGGCGCGATCAGGCGGCGTCTTCGAACGCCGCCTCGGGGCCCAGGTCGGCGCTGTCGAGCAGGGTGGGGATGTCGAGCAGGATCAGCATCCGGTCGTCCAGGGTGCCGATGCCGCTGATGAAGCGGGTGTCGACCGCGGCGCCGAACTCGGGCTTGGGCCGGACCTGCTCCTGCGCGAGCGGGACCACGTCGGAGACGCCGTCGACCACGATCCCGACCACCCGGTCGAGCACGTTCAGGACGATCATCACCGTCAGGCTGTCGTAGCGCGCCTCGCGCAGGCGCAGCTTCAGGCGCAGGTCGATCACCGGCACGATCGTGCCGCGGAGGTTGATCACGCCCTTGATGTACTCGGGCGCGTCGGGGACGCGGGTGACCGCGTCGTAGCCGCGGATCTCCTGGACCTTGAGGATGTCGACGCCGTAATGCTCGTCGCCCAGGGTGAAGGTCAGGAATTCGCCGGCGGCGGTGTCGGGGGTGGTGCTCATGGATACGCTCCTGCAGGGCGTGCCGCGCGGGCGCGCGGACCGGTTCCTAGGAGGGATCGGCCGCGACGGCGGCAACTTTAGGGCCGGCTCACACCGCCCGGCGCTCGCGGGCGTTGCGCTGGCGCTCGACCCGGAAGATGTACTGCAGGATCTGTTTCTCGGCATGCGGCGACAGCGCCAGGAAGCGGCAGCCGGCGCGCAGCGTGCCACCGGCCAGCGGTTCGTGCTGCGACAGATGGCAGACCTCCAGGTCGACCGCCAGCGGCCCGGTGTCCGGCAAGCGCAGTTGGCAGCCCTCCAGGCGGCGGCGCGAGGCGAAGCGGGACTGGTCGTCGTCCCGCACCGACAGCGCCAAGCCGCCGCCGCTCAGGTCCAGCACCCGCACCTGCAGCGGTGCGTCCAGCTCGCCGGTGGCAGGCAACTCCACCGTCACCACCGGGCCGGGTACGAGTTGCAGGCGGTAGAGCTCGCGCCGCTGCAGCTTGAGCAGCGACTCCGGCGCAGCCGCCGCGAATGCCACGCGCCCGTCGTTGTCGACCCGGACCAGGCCTTGCAGGCGGAACTGGATGCGTACCCGGTCCAGCTGCGAAACGCAGGCCAGGTAGTGTGCCGAGGCGATCCGCTGGTTGACCGTTTCCTGGTGGTTGCCGTCGATAAGCACATTGCCGTCCCGGTCCACGTCCAGCAGGGCCGTGGGGCAGGGCAGGCCGCCGGGCACGATGCTGGCGCTGATCAGCGCGCCGGCGTCGGCCAGCGATTGCAGGACGCGCGCGATCTCCCGCGGGTCGTGCAGCATGTACCGCTCTGCATCCTCCAGGTCCTGTGGCGTGGCAAGGGAGTCGTGCGCTTCCGGCATTGGCAAGGCAGGGAGATGGCTTCCGTTACCGTGCTATCGGCCGGGCCCGCCAATAGTTGAAAGCCTCGTGGCCGCAGGAATCGCCCCGGCCGGAGCCGGGGCGGGAAGTGCCGCGATGCACCGGGTGCTAGAACTCGGACCAGTCGCTGTCGGCCAGGGCGGTGTTGCCGACGATCCGCGAGGCCGGGGAGGTGCGTGCCGGCTTGCGCGCGGGTGCGGGCGCTGGCCGGGAGGCAGTCGCGGAGTTGTCCGTGCGTGCCACCGGCGCCGCGCTGCCGCCGCCCTCGATGCGGAACACGGCGATGGCCTGGGCCAGGCTGGCGGACTGTTCCTCCATGGCCCGTGCGGCGGCGGTGGCTTCCTCGACCAGGGCCGCGTTCTGCTGGGTGGTCTCGTCCATCTGCACGATGGTCTGGTTGACCTGCTCGATGCCGGCGGCCTGTTCCTGCGAGGCGGCGGAGATCTCGGCCATGATGTCGGTC